>NZ_JAUSUJ010000006.1 GCF_030813915.1 Rhodoplanes tepidamans | reverse complement strand
CCTGACTCGCTCCGGGATCGGATTCGCCCGAAATTCCGCCGTCACCCGCGCGCAAATCCGCCTCGCGGCATGAAGTCGAGTTCTTGCCCTGCCTCGAAGCGTGCCCACGCCGTCCGGCCCCCGAGGGTCGCGACCGCGTGGGCACGGCGCGTTCCGCGCCTTTGCCCACCCAACGGTTTTGGTCATTCCGGGGCGCGGGCGCAGCCCGCGAGCCCGGAATCCATACTCCCGGTATCGGTGGCTCACGAAAGACAGGGCGTATGGGCCAGGGCTCGGCCCTGCGGTCCGCCCCGGGACGACGACGGCCGTGTACGACGCTACCCCTCCATCCGGGCGATGAACCACTTCAGCAGCTTGATCCAGATCTCGTCCTTGCCGACGGCGTCCTCGATGCCGTGCTCGAGATTGGGGTTGTCGTTGACCTCCATGACGAAGACGCCGTCCGGCGTCTCCTTGAGGTCGACGCCGTAGAAGCCGTCGCCGATCGGGCGGGCGGCGCGCACCGCGGTGTCGATGACGACGTCGGGCGCCTGGTCGAGCCCGAAGGTCTTGAAGCCGCCCTCGCGGGCGGTGCCGTCGGGCCGGTGCTTGACGATCTGCCAGTGGCCGCGGGCCATGCGGTACTGGCAGACGAACAGCGGCTCGCCGGCCAGCACGCCGACCCGCCAGTCGAACTCGGTCGGCATGAACTTCTGGGCCAGCAGCAGGTCGGTCTCCTCGAAGAGCTCGCCGGCGACGCGCTCGAGGTCCTGCGCGGTCGACACCTTGTGGATGCCGCGCGAGAACGAGCCGTCGGGGATCTTCACCACCAGCGGCAGGCCGAGCTCGTCCACGGCGCGGGTCAGGTCGGGCTGGTCGGCCACCATCACGGTCGGCGGCGTCGCCACCCGGTTCTGGCGCAGCAGCTCCATGAGGAATACCTTGTTGGTGCAGCGGATCATCGAGATCGGGTCGTCGATGACCGGCATGCCCTCCTGGGCGGCGCGGCGGGCGAACCGGTAGGTGTGATTGTCGATCGAGGTGGTCTCGCGGATGAACAGTCCGTCGTACTCGGCGAGCTCGGCGAGCTGGCGCCGGGTGATCGGCTCGACGTCGACCGAGTGGCGCTCGGCGATGCGGGCGAAGTGGCGGATCGTCGACGCCGAGGAGGGCGGCATCTTCTCGTTCGGGTCGTACAGCACCGCGAGATCGTATTTCGACGTGGTACGGGCCTTCGGGTCGCGCCAGTCGCGCCTCGTGTGCTGGTGCAGCGATTCGCGGAAGAACGTCGCCTCGCCGTTGGCGAGCCGCGTCACGGTGCGCATGCGGATGCGGTCGATCGAGAGCCAGGTTCCGCCGGTGTCGACCGTCACCTCGAGGGCCGGGCAGCGGAACCAGTCGAACAGCAGCCGGCCGAACGCCTCGAACCGGGTGTCGCGCGGGATGCCGAAGCAGACGAACAGCTTCAGCTCGCCCTCGGGCTGGAGGTCGGCCTTGCGGGCGCAACGGTTGAGCGAGTCCTCGAGCTCCGGCAGCGCGTGCTCGTAGAGCTTCGCCTCGCGCAGCTCCAGCATGGTCTCGACGGTGGGCACCACGCGGTGGCCGCGCGCCTCGGCGAGCAGCGAGGCGTAATAGCCCTTCGACTGGTAGGCGTAGGAGCGCGACAGGTTGATCAGCTTCGGCCGCGCCGTCTCGAACAGCCGCGGGCGAGCCAGGTACTCGCTCGTGGTGATCACCTTGTGCGGCGTGTCGGCGTTGGGGAAGTCGCGGGGCTGGTCGACCAGGATGACCCAGCCGGTCATGAGAGAGGCCCTTTCCGAGCGAGTGCCGTCCGGACGGCGGCGCGGCGCACGCGGCGCGACGCTCGCGGATCGTCCGAGCGAGTCGTGTCGATCCGCTTCGTGTCAGCCGGATGACGCGACGCCGCTTGTCGTCGCGAATCAGGGTGTCGCGAAAGCCCGCCGGCGTGCGATCACGAAGATGTCAGAGGATCGGTCGTGCCGGCACCCCGGTCCGGCCGGTCAGGACACCAGCGCCTTCTCGAAGCGCAGCGCGTCGCCCTTGTCCTCGTAATACGCGACGTGGCGGCCGAACTCCCTGAAGCCGGCCCGTCGATACCGTGCGATGGCGCGGGCGTTGGTCTCGTGCACCTCCAGCCGGATCGCCCGGCAGCCGCGCGCGGCCGCTTCCGCCTCGGCGGCGGCGAGCAGGGCCGGACCGAGGCCGTGCCCGGCGGAGGCCGGGTCGACCGCGATCGAGTAGAGCCGCGCCACCGCGCAGCCCGCCCGGGTCAGCACCACGGCCGCCCCCGCGACGCGGCCCTGGTGCTCGGCGACCAGCACGGCGGCGCTCGGCGAGGCGAGCAGCCGGCGGATGCTCCGGCGCGACATGCAGTCGGTCGCGAACACGGCCTGTTCCAGCGCGTTCAGCGCGTCGAGGTCGGCCGCCACGGCGCGCCGCACCCGCGCCGCATCCGCGGTTGACGTCTCTGCGGCTGACGTCTCCGCGGGCGGCATGGGCGCCATGCAGGAGGGAGCCGCACGATTGCGGGAACCGGAATGTGTCGCCATGGTGGTCGCGGTGCGGGTCTCGGGGGCGCCGGCCGTGGCCGGATCGCGGGGGGTACACCTGCCGCAGGGCCGCGACAAGCACGCGACCCGTGCCGCAGACCTGCCTCGCTCGCCCGCCGGCGTTGCCGGAACCGCCGGCCGTCGCCATCTTGGGCGTGAACAGGAAGGCATGCTGATGTCGCTGGCGCTCGAAGGCAAGACCTCGCAGGGCGAAAAGACCTCGCAAGGCGAACCCCGTCCGGCCGCTCGCGGCGGCGCACCCGGAGCCGGTTCCAGCCATGTGGTGCTCGACATCACGGGCATGACCTGCGCGGCGTGTGCCGGCCGGGTCGAGAACGCGCTGAAGCGGGTGCCGGGCGTCGCCCAGGCGACCGTCAACCTGGCGCTGGAGCGGGCCGACGTCGACGCCGCCGCCGGCATCACGCCGGCGCAGCTCGCCGCCGCGGTCGAGCGCACCGGCTTCGGCGCGCATCCGCGCCCGCCCTCGGCGGCCGAGCGCCGCCGCGAGGAGGAGGCCCGCGAGGCCGAGCGCGCCGCGGCCGAGCGCCGGCAGCTGATGCTGCTCGTCTTCTCCGCCGTCCTCACCCTGCCGCTGGTGCTGCCGATGGTGGCGGCGCCGTTCGGCTGGCATCTCCATCTCGATCCGTGGATCGAGCTGGCGCTCGCCACGCCCGTGCAGGTGCTGGTCGGCGCGCGCTTCTACCGGGCCGCCTGGAAGGCCGTGCGGGCCTTCTCGGGCAACATGGATCTGCTGGTCGCGCTCGGCACCTCGGCGGCCTATGCGTTCAGCCTGTACATGGTTCTCGACCGCGGCGAGGCCGCCACCGGCCACCTCTATTTCGAGGGCGCCGCCGCCGTGATCACGCTCGTCGTGTTCGGCAAGTGGCTGGAGGCGCGCGCCAAGCGCGGCACCACGGCCGCCATCCGGGCCCTGATGACGCTGCGGCCGGAACGCGCCCATGTGCTGCGCGACGGCCGCGAGACCGACATCGGCGTCGACGACCTGCGGCCCGGCGAGCACGTCGTGGTGCGGCCGGGCGAGCGCATCCCGGTCGACGGCACCATCGTCGAAGGCGAGAGCGAGGCCGACGAATCGCTGATCACCGGCGAGAGCGTCCCGGTGGTGAAGCGCATGGGCGACAAGGTGACGGCGGGGGCGCTCAACGGCGTCGGCCGGCTGGTGGTGTCGGCGGTCGCGGTCGGCGAGGACACGACGCTCGCCCGCATCATCCGCCTGGTCGAGAACGCCCAGTCCGGCAAGGCGCCGGTGCAGCGCCTCGTCGACCAGGTGTCGGCCGTGTTCGTGCCCACCGTGATCGTCATCGCGATCCTGGCCTTCGCGGGCTGGCTGATCGCCGGCCACGGGCTCGAGGAGGCGCTGGTCGCCGCCGTCTCGGTGCTGGTGATCGCCTGCCCCTGCGCGCTGGGCCTCGCCACGCCGGCCGCGCTGGTCGCAGGCACCGGCGCCGCGGCGCGGGCCGGGATCCTGGTGAAGGACATCGAGGCGCTGGAGCGCGCCGCCGTCGTGGACACGGTCGTGTTCGACAAGACCGGCACGCTGACCGAGGGCCGTCCGGCCCTGACCGACGTGATTCCGCTCTCGGGGGCCGGCGAAGCCGGCGCGGGACCGGGACTCGACCGCGACGCGCTGCTGCGGCTCGCCGCCGCCGTGCAGGCCGGCAGCGAGCATCCGCTGGCCAGGGCCGTGATGGCGGCCGTGCCGGATGCGGCGCTGCCGCCCGTGCAGGGGTTCAAGGCGCTGGTCGGCCGCGGCGTCACCGGTACGGTCGAGGGCCGTACCGTGGCGATCGGCAACCGCGACCTGATGACGGAGCTCGGGGTCGACGTCGCGCCCGCCGAGGCGGCGCTGGGCGAGGTCGAGGGCGGGGCCCGCACCGCCGTCGTGGTGGCGGTGGACGGCCGCGCCGTCGGCGTGCTCGGCATCGCCGATCCGGTGCGCGGCGAGGCGGCCGAGGCGGTGGCGCTGCTCGCGGCGCGCGGCGTGCGCGCCGAGATGCTGACCGGAGATTCGGACGCCGTCGCCCGCAAGGTCGCGGGCGCCCTCAACCTCGCCGCCTACAGGGCCGGCGTGAAGCCGGCCGACAAGTCGGCCGCCCTGGAGGCGCTGAAGGGCGCCGGACGCCGGCCCGCCATGGTCGGCGACGGCATCAACGACGCGCCGGCGCTCGCCGCCGCCGAGGTCGGCATCGCGCTCGGCACCGGCACGGACGTCGCCGTGGAGGCCGCGCCCGTCACGCTGATGCGGCCGGACCCGCGGCTCGTGCCGGCGGCGCTCGACATCTCGCGCCGGACGGTCCGCAAGATCCGGCAGAACCTGTTCTGGGCCTTCGTCTACAACGTGATCGGCATCCCGCTCGCGGCGGCCGGCTTCCTCACCCCGGCGCTGGCCGGCGCCGCGATGGCGATGTCGTCGGTCTCGGTGGTGACCAACTCGCTGTGGCTGAAGCGCTGGCGGCCGGACTTCCTCCGGGACTGAGGCGCGCGCCGGCGGGAGACGAAGAGGCACCGGTTGGCACCGCACCTGTGATACTGTAACGGTGTCGCATCGCCGAGCCGCCATGACGCATCACCACCACGATCCCGGACACGCCCATCCGTCGCCGCGGCTGCCGCCGTCGCTGCTGCGATTCTCGCTGCCGGCCCGGCTCGGCATCGTCGCCGCCGTGGCGGCGGTCGTCTGGGCCCTGGTGCTGTGGGCGATCGCCTGAGGCGGCCGAGAGACCAGGATGATCCCGCAACTCGCCTTCCGCGACCTCACCCTCGGCTACGACCGCCATCCGGCCATCCACCATCTGGACGGCACAGTGGAGCGCGGCGCGCTGCTCGCCGTGGTGGGGCCGAACGGCGCCGGAAAGTCGACCCTGTTCAAGGGCATCGTCGGGCTGCTGCGGCCGCTCTCCGGCAGGGTCGACCTGTGCGGCCTCGATCGCCGCGAGGTCGCCTACCTGCCGCAGGTCGCCGACATCGACCGCAGCTTCCCGGTCAGCGTCTACGATCTCGTCGCCATGGGCCTGTGGCGCAGCATCGGGTTGTTCGCCGGGCTCGGCGCGCAGGAGCGCCATCGCATCCACCACGCGCTCGAGGCGGTCGGCCTCACCGGCTTCGAGCGGCGGCCGATCGGCAATCTCTCGGGCGGCCAGCTCCAGCGCGTGCTGTTCGCCCGCCTGCTGCTGCAGGACGCGCGGGTGATCGTGCTCGACGAGCCGTTCAACGCCATCGACGCCAAGACGGCCGCGGATCTCTTCGCCCTGGTGCGGCGCTGGCACGGCGAGGGCCGCACCATCCTGGCCGCCCTGCACGACCTCGAGATGGTGCGCACGAGCTTCCCCGAGGTGCTGCTGCTCGCCCGCGAGAAGGTCGCCTGGGGGCCGGCCGAGGACGTGCTGACGCCCGCCAACCTGCAGAAGGCGCGCCGCATGTGCGAGGCCTTCGACGAGGACGCCTCCGAATGCCGCGTCGCCGCGGAGTGAGGCCGCCCCACCCTCGGGCTCGTCATGCCCGGCCTCGTGCCGGGCATACACGACCTTGCGGCGTCGCGGTGGGACAGGCGTGGATGGCCGGGACGAGCCCGGCCATGACGACGAATGGATACCAGGTGAAATCGAGTGGGCCGAGGCCGCGCACATGTACGACCTGCTGATCGGCCCGTTCCAGGAGTTCGAGTTCATGCGCCGGGCGCTGGCCGGGACGGTGGCGCTGGCGTTCGGGGCGGGGCCGGTCGGCGTGATTCTCATGCTGCGGCGGATGAGTCTCGTCGGCGACACGATGGCTCACGCGATCCTGCCCGGCGCGGCGCTCGGCTTCCTGGTGGCCGGGCTCGACCTGGTCGCCATGACGCTGGGCGGCCTCGCCGCCGGCCTCACCGTGGCGCTGCTCGCCGGCGCGGTGGCGCGGGCGACCGACCTGAAGGAGGACGCCTCGCTCGCCGCCTTCTTCCTGATGTCGCTCGCGCTCGGCGTGACCATCGTGTCGATGCGCGGCAGCAACGTCGACCTCCTGAACTTCCTGTTCGGCAGCGTGCTGGCGCTCGACGATCCGACCCTGATCCTGATGGCGTCGATCGCCACGGTGTCGCTCGTGGTGCTCGCCGTGATCTGGCGGCCGCTGGTGCTCGACTGCGTCGATCCCGGCTTCCTGCGCTCGGTCAGCCGGGTCGGCACGCCCGCCTACATCGTCTTCCTGACCCTGCTGGTGCTCAACCTGGTCGGCGGCTTCCATGCGCTCGGCACGCTGCTGTCGGTCGGCATCGTCATCGTGCCGGCGACGGTCGGGCGCTTCTGGGCGCGCGACATCACCGGCATGATCGCGGTCGCGGTCGGCACCGGCGCGGTGTCGGGCTATGTCGGACTGCTGGTGTCGTTCCACACCGGCGCGCCGTCCGGCCCCGCCATCATCCTGGTGGCGGCGGTCGTCTACATCGTCTCGGTGCTGTTCGGCCCGGTCGGCGGGGTGCTGCCCCGGCTGCTGCCGCGGCGCCACCTTGAGGCCTGACCCGGCCCCGCCGGCAGCCGCGCCGCGACACACGGGCCGGTGCGGGGACGCGCATCGGGCATGGCCAACTCGCCTCCACTCCTATACCGTGCGGGGATGGCTGATCACTCCGACCATGCCGGTGCGGCCGGCGCCGATCTGTCCGACCAGGATCTGCGGGTGCGCGCGGTGGCGACGCTCGCGACCGAGCGCGGCGGCGTCGAGGCGTCCGTGCTCGACAGCTTCATCGACGTCTACGTGGCCCGCGTCGCTCCGCAGCAGGACGCGGCGGCCGGGCCGCTGCCCGACGACGCCTCGGTCACGCCGGCGGCGCTCGGCGCCAAGGCCATGATGGCGATCCCGCGCGACGGCGAGGGGCCGCTGTTCCGGGACCGCTGGGAGGCGCTCGCCTTCGTGGTCGCCATGATGCTGGAGCAGCGCGGCGTCTTCACCTGGACCGAATGGGCGGAGGCGTTCGGCACCGAGATCCGCCGGGCCCGCGCCGCCGGGACGGGCGACACCTATTACGAGACCTGGCTGTCGGCGCTCGAGCGCCTCGTCGGCGAGAAGGGCATCGCCGACCGCGCCACCCTGATGCGCTACCGGCACGCCTGGGACCAGGCCGCCGCGCGCACGATGCCGGGCGACGAGATCGCGTTGCGCCCCGACGATTTCGCGTGATCCGATCATCGGTGTCATACGGCATCCGAGTGATCAATCCGGTGGTCATTCCGGGGCGGCGCGCAGCGCCGAACCCGGAATCCAGCCGAGACCCCGGAGGTTGCCGCTGGATTCCGGGTTCGCGGCTTCGCCGCGCCCCGGAATGACGCCGAGCGGATCACCCGGAAACAGTGTCGCGCGGATCGCGCGCGGGCCGGGCGGACGCCGGGCCGTCACCGCGCCGGCGCGGGCCGCGGCGCCTCCGGCGTCGCGATGTGCTCGGGCCGGACGCCCATGCCGATGAGCCGGGCCGGCAGCCGGCGCAGCGGCGGAAACCATTGCAGCAGGCGCAGCGGCAGCGGCACCGACAGCGCCTCGGTGGCGCCGAGCACGCGGGCGACCACCCGGTTCTGGATCAGCACCTGCAGCCGCTGCGTCACCACGGTCGGCCATTCGCGCCGCGCCTGCACGCGCGCCAGCACGGCGTCGTCGGCTCGCCGCTCGGCGAGCGGTGCGGCCAGGATGTTGGCGGCGGCGACCGCGTCCTGGACGGCGAGATTGATGCCGACGCCGCCGATCGGCGACATCGCGTGGGCGGCGTCGCCGATGCACAGCAGCCCCGGCCGGTGCCAGCGCGGCAGCCGGTCGACCGTGACGGTGAGCAGCTTGACGGCGTCCCAGTCGGCGATCGCCTCGACCCGGTTGGCGAAGGCCGGCTTGATCCGCGCCACGCCGGCCCGGAAGGCCGGCAGGCCGGCGGCCCGCAGCGTGTCGGCCGAGCCCTTGGGGATCACATAGGCGCATTGCCAGTAGTCGCCCCGGTCGATGGTGACCAGCATCCCGCCGGGGACGAACACGCCGAGGCTCTCGGCGACGTCGTCCGGCCGGCGCGGCAGCCGGAACCACATCACATCCATGGGGGCGCCGATGTCGGTGACGGCGAAGCCGGCCCGCGCCCGCAGCGTCGAGTGCCGGCCGTCGCAGGCGACGACGAGATCGGCCCGGATCGTCACCGGCCCGTCGGGCGACGATGCCCGCACCCCGGCGACGCGGCCGGCCTCCTCGACCAGATCGGTCGCCTCGTGCCGCATCTTCAGCCGGAAGCCCGGGAAGCGCGCCCCGTAGGCGGCCATGAAGTTCAGGAAGTCCCATTGCGGCATGAAGGCGACGAATCCGCACCGCACCGGCAGATGGCGGAAGTCCGCCACCGTCACGGTGGTGCCGGCGATGTCGCCCCCGATGGTCGGCGCCGGGACGTAGGGCTGCTTCAGGAGGTCGTCGAGGATGCCGAGCTCGTGCATCAGCTCGAGCGTCGAGGGGTGGATGGTGTCGCCGCGGAAATCGCGCAGGAAGTCGGCGTGCTTCTCCAGCACCATCACGTCGAGGCCGGCACGCGCCAGCAGCACGCCGAGCATCATCCCGGCCGGTCCGCCGCCGACCACGCAGCAGGTCGCCTCGATCGCCGTCTCGGCCGGATCGTTCGCCATCCGCGCTCCTCCCGGGGTCCGACCGCAGGCAGCACGCAGGGATACGCGACGGGCCGGCGCGGCTGCGCCGGCCGCTCAGATCATCCGCTCGGTCACCATGTAGCCGGCCAGCAGTGCGACGCCGAACAGGAGCACGCCGCAGGCCGCCACCACCTCCAGGCCGCGCAGGAGGACGGCGCCGCCGCCGCTGCGGTGCTGGACGAGGCGGGCCGCCGCCGCCCTGGCGCCCACCGCGACGGTGGCGATGGCGGCGACCGTGATGGCGGTGCCGAGCCCCATGGCGAAGGCGGCGCCGACGCCGGCCCAGAACAGGCCCTGGGCGAGAGCGAAGACCAGCACCAGGATGGCGCCCGAGCAGGGCCGCAGGCCGACCGCCACGATGGCGGCGAGGCCGCGCGACCAGCCGCCGGGACCGGCCAGATCCTTCGGGTCCGGGCCATGGGCGCAGCCGCAGTCGGGCCCGTGGACATGGTCGTGGGCGTGGCCGTGGTGATCATGACCGTGACCATGGCCGTGGTCGTGATCATGGGCGTGGTCGTGATGGGCGTGGCCGCCGCCGGCCGGGGCCGTCACCACGGCGTCGTGCCGATGCGCCGCCGCCGCGCTCCCGTGATCGTGGTGATGATCAGGATGCTCGTGATGCTCGTGATGATCGTGATGATCGTGATGATCGTGGCCGCAGCCGCAGGCGCCGTGCGCGTGCTCGTGGTGAGCATGACCGGCCTGGTGAGCATGATGATCGTGCCCGTGCGCACGGCCGGCATGGACGAGGCCGGCGAGGGCCGGCTCGCGTGCGGCCGCCACGGTGGTCGGGGGCACCGCCGCAGCCGCCACCGGAGCCGCCGGCGCCAGTGCCGGGCTCGCCACGGCCGTCCCGGTGCGGGCGGCGCGGAGATCGGTCAGCGCGCGGAGAAAGCCGCGGCCCTTGACCCACACCAGCCGGGCGCCGACCAGGGCGATCAGGGCGTAGCTGACGATCTCGATCCAGCGCACCGCCTCGTTCATGGTCTTGGCGGTGGCGTTGAGGGCGACGGCCGCGACCGCCACCACGGCGACGGCGACCAGCGCCTGCAGCAGTGCCGAGGCGAAGGAGAGCACGACGCCGCGCTTCCAGGTCTCCTCGTTCGCGATCATGTAGGACGAGATCACCGCCTTGCCGTGGCCGGGGCCGGCGGCGTGGAAGATGCCGTAGAGGAACGACACGCCGAGAAGGCTCCACACGGCGGTGCCGTCCTGCCGGGCGGCCCGCACGAGGCCGGAGAGCGAGCGGTAGAAGCGCGCCTGCTCGGCGAGGATCCAGCCGACGAAGCCGTCGGCGGCGGGGGCCGGCGGCGGCGAGGGCGGGCGCGGCACGCCGAACGGCGTTCCCTGCGCCAGGGCGACGTCGATCCCGGCCGCCACGGCGAGGATCAGGACCGACAGACCCGCGAGGACGAGCCCCGCGGTCCGGAGGGGGCGCGGGCGCATCGTCGACCTCGACGTGTTCATGGGCAGCGAACCGAGACCTTGTTGGCGAAGAGCTGGCCGAATCGTGCGTTGTCCTGCCCGAACGCCGCCTCGCCGAGCGACTGCAGCTTGGCGGTCGCGTCGCCGTCGGTCGGCTTGCTCACCGCCACCTTGCAGGCGCCGGGCGGGTTCTTCAGGGCGACCGGGTCGGCGCCGTCGGCGAACGAGAAGTCGACGAAATAGCTCGGGTCGTACACTTCGAGATCGATGCCCTTGGCCTTGGCCGGCGTCTTCAGCGGCAGGGTGAAGTGCAGGGTCAGCATGGAGTCCTTGAACTCCAGCCAGTAGTCGGTCGGGTCCTTGAACGGCGAGGTCCTGCCGTCGAGCTTGGCGTAGGTGAAGAAGTCGTACTCCTTCAGCGACGTGACGTTCACCTCGGCGAGGTCCTTCAGCTCCTCGCGGGTGAAGACGCCCTTCTGCTTCGACTCGAGGCCCTGGGTCGCGTAGGTCGAGAACATGTCGTCGAAGGTCCAGGCGTGCCGGACGCCGGTGACGGAGCCGTCCGGGCCGTAGACCAGCTCGCTCTTCATCACCACCCAGACATGGGGATGCGCGAGCGCGCCGCGGGGCAGCAGCAGGCACGCCGCGAGGGCGAGCAGCACGGCGAGGCCGCGCAGCCTCGCGGTCGAACGGTTCGTCATGCGGGAGCCCTCGGCGTCCTGATTCGACGGCAGTACGCGTTGTGAAGCCATCAGACCATAGCGGGGACTGGGGCGGAAGGAAGGCTGGAGCTTACTGGCCCATTACGTCGGTTTTATTTCGCCGGGGGCGGGGTCTTCTGATGCCCGGTCGTTCCGGGGCGCGTGCGTGGGCCCGGAATCCTACCCCCGGTCGGGGTGACTCACGACGGACAGGGCGTGGGTCCCCGGCTCGGCGCACCGAGGTCGGCTTCAGTCGACTTCGGCACTCCGAGAAACCGATTCCGGGCAGGCCGGGGATCGGCGCGCCGCCTCAGGCTCCCGCCGCGCCGCCGTCCGCGCGCGGGTCGTGACCGCCTTCGATGCTGCCGCCCGGGTGCATCACGACGGCGCCGGCATGGCCCATCGTGACCGAGTAGGGCTCCGGAACCAGTTCGACCTCGTGGCCGGCCGAGAGGAGCCGGTCGACCAGGCGGTCGGGGAAGCGCGGCTCGAGCCGGAGATTGTCGCGGGCCGCTCCCCAGGTGCGGCCGAGCAGCCAGCGCGGGGCGTCGAGCGCCCGGGCGAGGTCCTGGCGGAACATCACGTGGCGGGTGAAGACGGCCGCCTGGGTCTGCGGCTGGCCGTCGCCTCCCATGGTGCCGTAGGCCATCACCCGCCCGTCCTTCAGCACGGCCAGCGCCGGATTGAGGGTGTGGAACGGCCGCCGGCCGGGGGCGAGCGCCCGCAGCGCCTTCGGGTCGAGCGAGAAGCTGGCGCCGCGGTTCTGCATCAGCACGCCGGTCTTCGGCAGCACGCAGCCGGAGCCGAACTCCCAGTAGATCGACTGGATGTAGGAGACGACGAGGCCGCTCGAATCCGCCGCGCCCATCCAGATGGTGTCGCCCTTGTCGCCCCGGTGCGGCCACGGCGCCGCGCGGCGTGGATCGACCCTGGCCGCCTCGGCGTCGAGGCGCTTCGGATCGAGAAGCGATTCGGCCGGCACCGGCAGCCGGTCGGGGTCGGTGACGACCCGGTCGCGGGCGATGAAGGCGCGCTTGGTCGCCTCGACGATCCCGTGCACGTGCTCGAAGCTCTCGGCCTCGGTGACCCGCAGGCGATCGAACAGCGCGAGAATCATCAGCGATGCTAAGCCTTGCGTCGGCGGCGGGGCGTTGTAGGCGGTGCCGACCGACAAGGGCGTCGACAAGGGGGCGGCGACATAGGCGCGCTGCGCCGCGAGGTCCGCCCGGGTCACCGGGCTGCCGATGCGGTCGAGATCGGCGGCGATCTCGCGGCCGACGTCGCCGCGATAGAAGTCGTCGAGGCCGGCGTGGGCGAGGTGGTCGAGCGTCTGCGCCAGCGCGGCCTGGCGCATCGTCGCGCCGGCTTCCGGCGGCTTGTCGCCGGCGAGGAACACCTCGGCGAAGCCGGGGGCCTTCGTCAGGTCGTCGACATGGGTGGCGGTCAGGGCCGCCTGGCTGGGGCTGACCACGTAGCCCTCGCGGGCGGCCTTGATGGCCGGTGCGAGCAGCACGTCGAGCGGCGCCCGGCCGCCGAGCGCCTTTGCCGCCTCCAGGGCCAGCGCCCAGCCCGACACGGCCCCCGGCACGGTCAGGGCGGCGAGCGGCCCGCGGGTCGGGATCGCCTCGTGCTCGCGATAGAGCTCGATCCGGGCGCGGCTGCCGGCCGGTCCCGGCGCCATCAGGGCCCGGACCTTTCCGGACGGCTCGTGCACCAGCCAGAACCCGTCGCCGCCCACATGGGTCATGTGCGGGTAGACGGAAACGATCATGGCCGCCATCGCGACCATCGCCTCCAGGGCGTTGCCGCCGTCGGCCAGCACGGCGCGTCCCGCCTCGGCGGCGGCATGGTGGGGAGCGGCGGCGACGCCGCGGCGATGTCCGGCGGTGTGGAGGGGCATGAGGCTCGTGACGCGATGACGGGAGGCGGGGTTTTATCAGCCTCGCGATCCCGGTGCGAGCCCGCGGACGGTCGCGGCGCGCCCCGGGATTTCGGAATGCGAAATGCCCGGTCATAAACCGGCGGTCGTCGGGCCGGCACCGTTGGCCATCCACGTGCTCGATGCCGAGAGCTTTTCAATCGTGGATGCCCGGCACAAGGCCGGGCACGACGATTCAGAATCCGGGCTGCCGGTCCACGTCCGCCCCCTCACGCCGCCTCGACGAGTCCGCGCTTCTTCAGCAGCGCGTCCACCTCGGGAAGGCGGCCCCGGAAGGCGACGTAGGCGTCGGCGGGGTCGCGGGCGCCGCCGGCGGCGTAGACGAAGTCCTTCAGCCTCTTCGCGACGCCCGGATCGAACACGTCGCCGGTCTCCTCGAAGGCCGCGAAGGCGTCGGCGTCCAGCACCTCCGACCACATGTAGCTGTAATAGGCCGCCGCGTAGCCGCCGCCCGAGAACACATGGGTGAAGTGCGGGGTGCGGTGCCGCATCACGATCTCGTCGGGCATGCCGATGCGCCCGAGCGAGGCGCGCTCGAACGCCTTGGGGTCGACGGCCTCCGCCTGCTCGGGCGACAGCACGTGCAGGTCGAGGTCGACCAGGGCCGAGGCGACGTACTCGACCGTGGCGAATCCCTGGCCGAACGTGCGGGCGCGGGCGAGGCGGGCGATCAGGTCGTCCGGCATCGGCTCGCCCGTCGCGGCGTGGCGGGCGAAGCCCTTCAGCACGGAGGGATGCTCCATCCAGTGCTCGTAGAGCTGCGACGGCAGCTCGACGAAGTCGGTGGCGACGCTCGTCCCCGAGATGGTCGGCCAGGTGACGTCGGAGAGCAGGCCGTGCAGGGCGTGGCCGAACTCGTGGAACAGGGTGCGGGCGTCGTCGAAGGAGAGCAGCGCCGGCTCGCCGGGGGCGGGCTTGGCGAAGTTCATCACGTTGACGATGAGCGGCAGCACCGCGCCGTCGAGCTTCTCCTGCTTGCGCAGCGACGTCATCCACGCCCCCGAGCGCTTGGAACTGCGGGCGAAGTAGTCGCCGAAGAACAGGCCGACCTTCTGCCCGGCCGGGCCCGTCACCTCCCACGCCCGCACGTCGGGATGCCAGACCGGAACGTCCGTCCGCTCGGCGAAGCCGAGCCCGAACAGCCGCGTCGCGGTGTCGAAGGCGGCGGCGATCATCCGCTCCAGCGGCAGATAGGGGCGCACCTCGTCCTCGTCGATGCCGTAGCGCGCCTTGCGCAGCTTCTCGGCGTAGAAGCGCCAGTCCCAGGCGGCGAGCGGGAAGTTGCCGCCCTCCTGGCGGATCATCTCCTGCATGGCGTCGCGGTCGGCGAGCGCCCGGGCCCGCGCCGGCGTCCACACCCGGTCGAGCAGGGTTCGCACCGCCTCCGGGGTCTTCGCCATCGCGTCCTCCAGCCGGAAGGCGGCGAAGCTGTCGTAGCCGAGCAGCCGCGCCCGCTCGGCCCGCAGCCGCACCGTCTCGGCGATCACGGCGATGTTGTCGGTCGGCCCGCCCGATTCGCCGCGCGCCGCCCAGGCCCTGAAGGCCTGCTCGCGCAGATCGCGCCGCTCGGCGGCGCGCAGGAACCCCTCGACGCTCGAACGGGCCAGCGTGACGGCGTACTTGCCCGCGTGGCCGCGCTCGGCCGCCGCGGCCTTGGCCTCCTCGCGGGCGGAGGCGGAGAGGCCGGCCAGATCCGCCTCGTCCAGCAGCAGAACCCAGGACTGCTCGTCGGCCAGCACGTTCTGGCTGAAGGTGGTGCCGAGGGTCGCGAGCCGCGTCGTGATCTCGGCGAGCCGCGCCTTGGCGGCCGCGTCGAGGCCGGCGCCGGAGCGGCGGAAGGTCAGCCGGTAGCGCTCCAGCACCCGCGCGTCCTCGGGCGGCAGGCCGTGGCCGTCGCCGAGCGCGGTGATTCGCGCCCACAGCCGGCCGTCCGTGCGGATGGCGTTGGCATGGGCGGCGAGCGTCGGCGACAGCGAGCGCTCCAGCGCCAGCAGGGCGTCGTTGGTGTGGGCGCCGGCCAGCACGTGGAACACGGCCGAGACCCTGCTCAGGGTCCGCCCGCTGCGCTCCATCGCCGCGATGGTGTTCTCGAAGGTCGGCTCGGCCGGGTCGGTGGCGATCCGGTCGATCTCGGCGCGGTGCTCGGCCAGTGCCGCGTCGAAGGCCGGCTCGAAATGCTCCGGCCGGATCGCCGCGAAGGGCGGCGCCTCGAACGGGGTCGTCCAGGCGGCGAGCAGCGGGTTGTCGGCACCGCCGGCCGGGGTGGTCGCGGGCGTGGGGAGCGTCGGAGCTGTCATGGTGAACCGGACCGAGGGTTTCGCGTTGCCGCCGGAGCCGGGCGCCGCGGCGTGTCCAGGGCAATATAGGGTCGGCCGCGGGGCGTGCCAGCGCCGCCGCGTCGCCCCGCCGACTTGACCCGGGCGGGCTTTCGTGGAGAGTCCGCGCCGAAGAACGAGGATCCGTCCGTGCTCGACACCGTCTCCAAGCCCGCCTCCCGCCGCATCGCCTGGTCGAACGTCTCCACCGTGCTCGGCGCCGCGCTGCTGATCGGGGCCGAGGTGTTCGGCGCCGCCTTCGCGGGCGGCTGGGCGGTCGCCAATCTGCTCGGCCTCGGCGAGTACGGCGCCTGGGGCCTGCAGGGGATCCTGATGCTGGCCGGCGTCGCCGTGATGGTGCAGTTCGTACGCATGAGCCGGAAGGTCGAGCCGTTCACGACGCGCGGCTGAGCGGCACAGCGACCGCCGTGCCGGCCCTGTGAGTCGGCGTTAAAAGGTCGCCAACGTTTCCGGAAATTTTTATCGGTCGAGACGGTCCCGTCGGGACTCAAACGTCTTGCACCCCCGGATCAAATCGCTTAAGTGACCCTTGCCCAATTTCGCACGTGCCTGTGGCCGTGTGTCGATCGGTGGGCATCCGGACAAGAGGCCGGACAGCCGCCCGGAGCGAGATCGGAACGATCGCGAGATCGCCGATTGCCTGAGCTCCGAAACACTTGATCGACAGCCGGAGGCGAAACCGGCGCACCCCGTCCTCAGCGGGGGACGCGGCTTAAAGCAACGACGGAGCGGGCTTTTTTGGTCCTGCCGGCATTCCACCGCCGGCCAGGGCGCCGAAGAGGCTTGTTCATCATTGCCGGGCGTGCGGATCGGGGCCTCCCCTTTCCAATCCAAGGCAGCACGGACGGTCGAAGAGCCGTTCACGACGCACGCGTCCCCATCGCGCGTGGTCGTGGAGGCGTCTCCGGCCGCACTCACCGCGAGGCCGTTCGCCGGCCTCCACCTAGCCTGTTGGGGAGAGCGCCATGACCGAGCGCATCCGCGAGTTTCTGCGCCGTCGCCGCGAGGACGGTCCGTGCCTCGTCGTCGATCTCGACGTCGTGCGCGAGAACTATCTCGCCTTCGCCCATGCCCTGCCGGACACCCGGGTGTTCTACGCCGTGAAGGCGAACCCGGCCCCGGAGGTGCTGTCGCTGCTCGCCTCGCTGGGCTCCTGCTTCGACACCGCCTCGGTCGCCGAGATCGAGATGGCGCTCGCGGCCGGCGCCGCGCCGGAGCGCGTCTCCTTCGGCAACACGATCAAGAAGGAGCGCGACATCGCGCGCGCCCATGCGCTCGGCATTCGCATGTTCGCGGTCGACTGCAAGGCCGAGGTCGAGAAGGTCGCGCGCGCCGCGCCGGGCTCGCGCGTGTTCTGCCGCTTCCTGTACGACTGCGCCGGCGCCGAGTGGCCGCTGTCGCGGAAGTTCGGCTGCGATCCGGAGATGGCCGTGGACGTGCTCGAGCACGCCCACCGGCTCGGGCTGGAGCCTTACGGCGTGTCGTTCCATGTCGGCTCGCAGCAGCGCAACGTGCGCTCGTGGGACCGTGCCCTGAAGTCGGCCGGGCGGATCTTCCGCGAGTGCGCCGAGCGCGGCATCACGCTGTCGATGGTCAACATGGGCGGCGGCTTCCCCACCAAGTACCTGAAGAAGGTGCCCATGGTGGAGAGCTACGGCCGGGCGATCTTCCGGGCGCTGTGCAAGCACTTCGGCAACGCCATCCCGGAGACCATCATCGAGCCGGGCCGCGGCATGGTCGGCAATGCCGGCGTGATCGAGGCCGAGGTCGTGCTGGTCTCGACCAAGAGCGAGAAGGACGAGCTGCGCTGGGTCTATCTGGACATCGGCAAGTTCGGCGGCCTCGCCGAGACCATGGACGAGGCGATCCGCTACCCGATCCGCACCCCGCGGGACGGCGACGCGGTGAGCGACTGCGTCCTCGCCGGCCCGACCTGCGATTCGGCCGACGTGATGTACGAGAAGAACCCGTACCCGCTCCCGGTCAGCCTGGAGATCGGCGACAAGCTGCTGATCGAGGGGACCGGGGCGTACACGTCGACCTACTCGGCCGTGGCGTTCAACGGCTTCGCGCCGCTGAAGACGTACCACATCTGAGTCAGCGTCTCTGACTCGTCATGCCCGGGCTGGTCCCGGGCACCCACGCGCAACGTCCGTCTCACCCGAAAACGTGGATGGCCGGGACAAGCCCGGCCATGACGGCCTGCGTTTTGCCGGTCCCTGCCCGGAACCTTGGCCGGGCACGCTTTCAGTGGCGGGGGATGCTGCCATGATCACGATTCGTCCCGAGCGGCCGGCCGACGTGCCGGCCCGCGAGGCTCTGCTCGACCGGGCCATGGGTCCGTGCCGCTTCACCAAGGGCTCCGAGCGCCTGCGTGCCGGCAACCTGCCGGCGGCCGGCCTGGCGCTGGTCGCGGTCGCGTCCGGTCCGGACGGACGCGAGCGTCTCGTCGGCACGGTGCGGCTGTGGCCGGTGTCCGCCGGCGGCCGCGACGGGCTGCTGCTCGGGCCGCTCGCCGTCGACCCGGACCGCCAGGGCGAAGGCATCGGCGCCGCGCTGATGCGGCATGCGCTCGCCGAGGCCACGCGGCGCGGCCACGCCGCCGTGCTGCTGGTCGGCGACGCGCCCTACTACGCGCGCTTCGGTTTTTCGGCCGCGGTCACGGCGGGCCTGGGGATGCCGAACGGTCCCGAGCCGCGGCTGCTCGCCCGCGAGCTCGTGCCGGGCGCCCTGGCCGGCGCCGCCGGGACGGTGACGCAGCGGCTCCCGGCCGGGGCCGCGAGGAGGGCGGTTCGCCGCCCCGCCGGCGTGACCGGTCTGCCGCTGCCGCGGGCGGCTTGATCTTTGCCGTCGTTTGTCGTTCACGGGGGCGCGCCATTTTGCGGCGTGCTCCTCGCCTTGCTTCCAGGGGCCGGTGAGCACGCCGCGCCGTCCCGTCTTCCATCCACTTCTGTTTCGGAGCACCCGCGATGACCACCTGGCCCGTGCACGCCCGAATCGACGGACCGATCGTCATGATCGGGTTCGGCTCGATCGGGAAGGGAACCCTGCCGCTGATCGAGCGGCATTTTCAGTTCGACAAGTCGCGCATGGTCGTGATCGACCCGAGCGACGCCGACCGCCGCCTGCTCGACGAGCGCGGCATCCGCTTCGTCCACGAGGCGGTGACGCGCGACAACTATCGTGAGCTGCTGCCGCCGCTGCTGACCAAGGGCGGCGGCCGCGGCTTCTGCGTGAACCTCTCGGTCGACACCTCGTCGGTCGCCATCATGGAGCTCTGCCGCGAGCTCGGCTGCTTCTACATCGACACCGTCGCCGAGCCGTGGCCGGGCCTCTATTTCGACAAGTCGGCGAGCCCGGCCGCGCGTTCGAACTACATGCTGCGCGAGCGCGTGCTGGAGGCGCGCCGTCGCAGTCCCGGTGGCATCACGGCGGTGTCGTGCTGCGGCGCCAATCCCGGCATGGTGTCGTGGTTCGTCAAGCAGGCGCTGCTCGACATCGCCCGCGACACCGGCGTCGAGACGATGGTGCCGACCACCCGCGACGGCTGGGGCCGCCTGGCCCAGCGGCTGGGCGTGAAGGGCATCCACATCGCCGAGCGCGACACCCAGCGGGCCAAGCACCCCAAGCCGCAGAACGTCTTCGTCAACACCTGGTCGGTCGAAGGCTTCGTGTCGGAGGGCATGCAGCCGGCCGAGCTCGGCTGGGGCACGCACGAGACCTGGATGCCGCAGAACGGCCGCACCCACGACACCGGCTGCGGCGCCGCCATCTATCTGCTGCAGCCGGGCGCCAACACGCGGGTGCGCTCGTGGACGCCGACCGCGCAGGCCCAGTACGGCTTCCTGGTGACGCACAACGAGTCGATCTCGATCGCCGACTATCTGACGGTGCGGGACGGCGCCGAGGTCGTCTACCGGCCGACCTGCCACTACGCCTATCACCCGGCCAACGACGCCGTGCTGTCGCTGCACGAGATGTTCGGCGCCGCCGGCAAGCGGCAGGACAAGATCCACATTCTCGACGAGAACGAGATCGTCGACGGCATCGACGAGCTCGGCGTGCTGCTCTACGGGCACGCCAGGAACGCCTATTGGTACGGCTCGCAGCTCTCCATCGACGAGACCCGCGAGCTGGCGCCGTACCAGAACGCCACCGGCCTGCAGGTCACCTCGGCGGTGCTGGCCGGCATGGTGTGGGCGCTGGAGAATCCGGAGGCCGGCATCGTCGAGGCCGACGACATGGACTTCCGCCGCTGTCTCGAGGTGCAGCGCCCCTATCTCGGCCCGGTGATCGGCACCTACACGGACTGGACCCCGCTCACCGGCCGCCCGGGCTTCTTCCCCGAGGACATCGACGAGACCGATCCCTGGCAGTTCAGGAACGTGCTGGTGGGGTGAGCGAAGCTGGTCATTCCGGGGCGAGTGCCGAAGGCACTCGAACCCGGAATCCAGCGGCGAACTCCGCGGGCGGGGTTGGATTCCGGGTTCCCGGGCTTGCAGCCCGCGCCCCGGAACGACGGAGAGAATTAGCCCTGCAGCCCCTGGACGATCGGCATGCGGGCGGCCCGGATCGCCGGCAGGAGGCCGCCGATCAGGCCGACGATCAGGGCCAGCGCGACGCCCTGGCCGATCAGGGCCGGGGTGAGCCGGAAGCTGAACACGATCTGGGTGAAGCTCGCGCCCAGCGTCGCCGCCGAGAAGCCGTCGAAGATCAGCCAGGTCGCGACCGCACCGATGACGCCGCCGACGCCGGCGAGCAGCAGCGACTCGACCAGCGTGCCGACGAAGGCCGGAAAGCCGCCGAAGCCGATGGCGCGCAGCGTGGCGATCTCGACCGAGCGGGAGGCCACCGACGAGTACATGGTGTTGAGCGCGCCGGCGAGCGCCCCGAACGCCATCGCGATGGCGAGCGGCCAGCCGAGCTTCTGGATCAGGTCGGAGGTCTGCGACGACTGCTCGGAGAAGTATTCCTGCTCCGACTTGACGTCGAGCTTCAGCCGCGGATCGCCATCGTTGTAGGCCTTCAGCTGCGCCAGCGCCTCCGGCCCGGTGAGCCGGGCGCGCAGAATCTGGAACGTGTTGGGGCGGTTGAACAGGCTCTGCACGACCGGAAGATCGGCCCAGATCTCCGACTCGAACACGCTGCCGTCCGCCTCGAAGACGCCGACCACGGTCCACCGGCCGGTGCCGAACTTCACCGTCTGGCCGAGCTCGAAGCCCTGGAACTCGCGCAGCAGGCTCTTGCCGACCACCACCTCGTTGCTGCCCGGCGCGAACATGCGGCCCTCGACCAGCCGGATGCCCTTGCGGATCGCGGCGCCGGCCTCGCCGATGCCGCGCAGCGGCAGGTTCGCCTTGGTGCCGGTGGTGCGCTTGATGCCGTCGACCACCAGGTAGAGCTCGGCCGAGGCGAGCGGCCTGCCCTGGGCGTCGCGGGCGACGCCCGGCGCGTCCTCCAGCAGGCGCACCTGGTCGCGCGCGATGACGCTGTTGAGCTCGGCCCGGGCGCCGGCGCGCAGCGCGATGGCGACGTCGTCGGCCCCCGAGCTCGCCAGCGTCCGGCGGAAGCCGGCCGACATGGCGAGGAACGACAGCAGCACCATCACGACCAGCGCGACGGCGACCACGGTCGACAGCGACAGCCAGAAGCGCTGCGGGATGCTCTTCAGGTTGATGAGCGTGACGGCGGTGATCTGCTTGAGCATGTCAGCCGCGCCCCATCGCCTCGGCGATCCGCAGCCGGAAGGCGTTCAGGGCCGGAACGAGGCCGGTCGCCAGCCCGAGCAGGATCATGAAGCCGAACGCCGTCAGCACGATGCCGGGGCTCATCTGCAGGCCCGGCACGAACATGGCGAGCGTGTTGCGCATCGCGAAGGTGAACAGCGTCGCCAGGGCGAGGCCCAGCGTGCCGCCGATCACGGCGAGCAGCAGCGTCTCGCCGAGCACCATCCGCAGCACCCGCCCTCCCGAGAAGCCGAGCGTCTTGAGCACGGCGATCTCGCGGGTGCGCTCGCGCACCGCCATCACCATGGTGTTGCCGACGATCATCAGGATGGTGACGAAGGCGGCGCCGACCACCAGGGTGACGATCAGCGCCACGTTGCCGAGCTGCGCCACGAACGCCTTGTTGAAGGCCTTCTCGGTGTCGGTCGCGGTCTCCCAGGACGAGTTGGCGAACATCGCGTCGATGGTCTTGATGACGCGGTCGTTGACGGCCGGCGATTCGGTCTTCAGCAGCAGCCAGCCGATCGTGTCCTTGCCGAACGAGCGGGTCTCGTCGAAATACGGGTACTGGATGAACATCAGGTTGGTGTCGCCCTGCGGCTTCGCCTTGTCGAAGATGCCGACCACGGTGACGTCCCAGGTGTGCGAGCCGTTCTTCTGCGAGAAGATGCTCGACGAGATCGGGACGCGGTCGCCGAGCTTCCAGCCCCACCGCTCGGCCAGCGCCCGGCCGACCAGCGCACCGGTGCGGTTGCGCACGAAGGCCTGCGACATCTCGGGCGTGAAGGCGAAGTCGGTCGAGCTGATCTTCAGATAGGTCTCGGGCTCGACCGCCATCACGATCACGAAGTTCTTCGGATCCTGATAGTAGCCGCCGAACCAGTTGGCGAAGGTGACCTGCCTGACGCCCTCCACGGCGGCGATGCGGTTGAAGTAGGCGATCGGCAGCGGCTGGGTGAAGTTGATCTTGTTGACGACCACAAGACGATCGGCCTCGGAGACGTCCTCGCCGGCGTTGAAGGCCCGCTCGAACGCCGCCAGCACGCCGAAGATCGCGAAGGCGATCAGGATCGAGACGATCATCAGGATCGCCCGCAGCTTCTTGCGGAACAGGTTCTTGCGGATCAGCAGGAAATCGTTCACGCCGCCAGCTCCTTCTCCTCGAAATGTCCTTTGTCGAGGTGGAGGGTGCGCCTGGCGAAGCGCGCGGCGGCCGGATCGTGCGTCACCATCACGATGGTCTTGCCGAGGTCGCGGTTGAGGACCTTCAGCATGCCGAGGATCTCGTCGGCCGAGGTGCGGTCGAGGTCGCCGGTCGGCTCGTCGCAGAGCAGCAGCTTTGGATCCGAGACGATGGCGCGGGCGATGGCGACGCGCTGCTGCTGGCCGCCCGACATCTCGCGCGGATAGTGCTTGGCCCGGTCGGCCAGGTTGACGATCGCCAGCGCCGTCTCGACGTGCCTGCGGCGCTCGGCCTTGCCGAGCCGGGTCAGCAGCAGCGGCAGCTCGACGTTCTGGGCGGCGCTGAGCATTGGCATCAGATTGTAGAACTGGAACACGAAGCCGATGTTGGCGGCGCGCCACTGCGACAGCTGGCCTTCCGACAGCGTGTCGATGCGCGAGCCGGCGACGTGCACCTCGCCGGCGTCGGGCCGGTCGATGCCGCCGAGCAGGTTCAGGAGCGTCGACTTGCCGGACCCCGACGGCCCCATCACGGCGACGAAGTCGCCCTCCGGAATCGCGAGGTCGAGCCGCTCGAAGATGGCGATGGCGTCCCTGCCCTTGACGAAGCCTTTGCTGACGCCGGCGAGACGGACGAGGGGCATGTCGGACATCGACGAATTCGCTCCGCTGTGCTTCGGACGGTTCTTATCGGGCCGCGGCCGAGGCGCGCTCGGGCGTGGCGGCGGCCGCCGTCTCGGCCTCGACGAACGTCACCTTGACGGCCATGTCGGGCAGGACGCGCGGATCCTTGCCGGCGAGCCCGATGCGCACCTTGACGGTCGCCTTCTCGCGGTTGGCGGTCGGCACGATGGCGATCACATAGGCCGGAATCGTCCAGTCCGGATAGGCGTCGAGCACGGCCCGCACGGCGCCACCCTTCTGGACGCGGCCGATGAAGGCCTCGTTGACGTCGACCTCCACCTCGATCGAATCCATGTCGACGATGGTGCAGATGCCGGTGCGGGTGAAGCTGCCGCCCGCCGACATCGGCGAGATCATCTCGCCCGGCTGGGCGCTGCGGTCGACGACGACGCCGCCGAATGGCGCCTTGACGCTGTGCTTGTCGAGCACCTCGCCGTAGCGCCGCGCCTCCAGCCGCGCCGCGTCGAGCTGCGCCTTGGACTGGGTGAGTTGGGCGCGCAGCACGTTGACGCGCGCCTCGGTGCGGGTGAGGTCGGCCTCGGTGGCGAAGTCGCGCTTCGACAGGCTCTGGACGCGGCCGAAGATGCGCTCGGCGTCGCGCAGGTCGGCGCTGACCGCGCCGACCGCGGCCTCGGCGGCCTCGACCCTGGAGCGGGCGAGCGCGAGGTCGGTTTCGGCGAGCGTCGAGTCGATCTTGGCGACCGGCTGGCCGGCCTCGACCACCATGCCCTCCTCGACCAGAACCTCGGTCACCTTGCCGGTGATCTCGGCCGCGACCGTCGCCTTGCGGCGCGCCACCACGTAACCGGAGGCGGCGAGGCCGGAGGCCGGGCGGGCGGCCGGGGCCGGCGCCGCAGACTGGCCGACCGTCGCCGGGGCAGGGGGGCTCGGCACCGTCGCGTCGGCCACGGCCTCCGGCGGGCGCGGCGTGCCGGTGTCGCGCGGCAGGACGGCGTACACGGCGGCCGCGGCCGCGAGTCCGACCACGACGCCGCCGACCAGCACGGGCCACACGCGCCGGCGCGGCACGGCCGGAGCCGCGCTCCGGTCGATCGCCAGCGAATGCAGCAGCTTCGTGCGGTCGTCCATCCTCCGGTCGTCCATCGTTCGCTCCGCGACCCGCGGCATGCGCGCCGCGGATGACGTCGCGTCTCGCGCCACCCTGCAAGTCTCGCGTTTCGTCGTCTGGCGTCTCGTCGTCGGGATACGGCCGGAACGCGGCGCCGGACCTGTCCGATCGGGACGATTGGCCCTGATGGCCCTGAGATACGGCCGCAACCGCAGTAGCGCAACATCGTGACCGGCGGATGGTCGACTTTTCGGCGACATCCTGAACGGCGCTGCCCGGCCGGTTCGGGGCCGGCGGCCGCCGCCGAACGCTCGCGTCGCGGCGGCGTTGACGCGGAGCGGCAGCCCTGTTCGGGCCGCGGGAGGATCGATGAGCTACGAGCTGTATTACTGGCCGACGATCCAGGGGCGCGGCGAGTTCGTCCGCCTGGCGCTCGAGGAGGCGGGCGTGCCCTATGTCGACGTCGCCCGCGCTCCGGAGCCGGACGGCGGAGTGCCGGCCATGATGGCGCTCCTCGACGGCGACAGCGTGCCGCACCCGCCCTTCGCCCCGCCCTTCCTGAAGAGCGGCCGGCTGCTGATCGGCCAGACGGCGGCGATCCTGGTCTTCCTGGGGGAGCGCCACGGCCTGTCGCCGAAGACCGAGTCGGGCCGCCTGTGGGTGCATCAGATCCAGCTCACCATCGCGGATCTGGTGACCGAGGCGCACGACACCCATCACCCGATCGCGTCGAGCCTCTATTACGAGGACCAGAGGGAGGCGGCGGCGCGCCGCGCCGAGAGCTTCCGCGCCGAACGGATGCAGAAGTATCTGGGCTGGTTCGAGACGATCCTGGAGCGCGGCGGCGGGCCGTGGCTCGCCGGCCGCAGCCTCACCTATGCGGACCTGTCGCTGTTCCAGGTGCTGGAAGGCCTGCGCTTCGCCTTCCCGAAGGCGACGAAGCGGCTGGAGCGCAAGGTGCCGCGCGTCGTCGCCCTGCGGGACCGCGTCGCCGACCGCCCCGCGATCGCGGCCTATCTCGCCTCGGAGCGTCGGATCCCGTTCAACCAGATGGGCATCTTCCGGCGCTACCCGGAGCTCGACCCTTAGGGCGCAACGGGTGAAACGAATTGCGCCGCCATCTCACGGTCGGAGCGGCGCAATTCGCGGCGTTCACCGGCGTCCTACGGCCCAGCGCGCCACCGCGCCCGGGACCGGCTCGAGCGCCGGCTCGAGGCTCGGCACCAGGCGGCGCTTCTCGCGCCGCGCCGGGGCGGCCCGGTAGACCTGCTTGGTCGCCTCGACGATGTGGACGCCGGCGAACGGCGCCGAGAGCGTCGCGCCGGTGCGCTCCCAGGCGACCGCCGAGCGCATGAACCAGCGCCGGCCGATCGGCGGCATGTACAGCGCCTCGCCCCAGGAGGTCGGGGTGAACGAGGATTCACGCAACAAATGGACGATCTGGGAGCGCGAGTAGGGCCGGCCGTAGCCGAACGGCGTCGTGTCCATGCGGGCCCACAGGCCGCGCCGGTTGGGGATCACGACCAGGATGCGGCCGCTCGGCGCCAGCACGCGCCACACCTCGCGCAGCAGCGACAGCCCGTCCTCGGCCATCTCCAGGGCGTGGACGAGCAGCACGCGGTCGACGGCGGCGTCGGTGAGCGGCAGGTCGTACTCGTCCACCAGCGCGGCGAGCGTGGGCCGGGCGGTCGGCCAGCGGATCACGCCCTGCTGGGCCGGCATGAAGGCGAGGCAGCGTTCCGCGTGCTCGCGGAACAGGCCGAGATACGGGGTCGGATAGCCGATGCCGAGCACCCGCTGCCCGTGGGTGTCGGCCCAGCGGACCCGGATGCCCCGGCTGATGAAGCGTCGCGCCACCGTCCCGAGGTGCTGGCCGTAGAAATTGCGCAGATCGACGACGTCGAGCGACATGGACTTGGCGACTTGGACTTCGTGCATCGGGCGACCCGGCCGAGGCGTGCGGACCGGCAGGCCGGCGGGTCGGCCGTCGGGGCGACGGCGCGCGCCCCGTCCGCGGACGCCGTCCGGCGTCCGGCCGGTCGCCGGCCGCCGAGGCGACGCGGCGATCAAACGTCAGAGCGGGCCCGAACGCAAATCGAGATCACCCGGACGGTGACGATTTGCGTTCGGGCCCGCCCGGTCGCGTTCGGGCCCGCCCGGTCGTTCTTTGCCGGGCCGGCCGGTGTCGTCCCCGGGCGGCCGGTGTCGGGTGGGCGGGGGCGGGTTCGCCGCCCCCGCGCAGAGGTCGGGCGTCGCGCCTCAGCGCTCGACGCACATGGCGATGCCCATGCCGCCGCCGATGCACAGCGTGGCGAGGCCCTTCTTGGCGTCGCGCTTGGCCATCTCGTGCAGCAGCGTCACCAGGACGCGCGTGCCCGAGGCGCCGATCGGATGGCCGAGCGCGATGGCGCCGCCGTTGACGTTGACCTTGGAGGTGTCCCAGCCGAGGTCCTTGTTGACCGCCAGCGCCTGCGCCGCGAACGCCTCGTTGGCCTCGACGAGGTCGAGGTCCTCGTGCCGCCAGCCGGCCTTCTCCAGCGCCTTGCGGGTGGCCGGGATCGGGCCCGTGCCCATCACGGCCGGGTCGACGCCGGCATGCGCCCAGGAGACGATGCGGGCGAGGATCGGGTGGCCGCCCTTCTCGGCGTCGCTGCGGCGCATCAGCACCACCATGGCGGCGCCGTCGTTGATGCCCGAGGCGTTGGCCGCGGTGACGCTGCCCTCCTTGTCGAAGGCCGGCCGCACCTTGGCCATCTGCTCGATGGTGGCACCGTGGCGCGGGAACTCGTCGGTGTCGACGACGGTGTCGCCCTTCCGGGACTTGATCGTGACCGGCACGATCTCGTCCTTGAAGCGGCCGGCCTTCTGGGCCGCCTCGGCCTTGTTCTGCGAGCCGACCGCGAACTCGTCCTGCTCCTGCTTGGTGATCTGCCACCGCTTGGCGACGTTCTCGGCCGTGACGCCCATGTGGTAGCCGTGGAAGGCGTCGGTGAGCCCGTCGCGCAGCATGGTGTCGACGAGCTCGAGGCTGCCCATCTTCACGCCGTTGCGCAGATAGGCGAAATGCGGGGCCTGCGTCATCGACTCCTGGCCGCCCGCCACGACGATCCCGGCGCTGCCGTCGAGCAGCTGCTGGGCGCCGAGCGCGACCGAGCGAAGGCCCGAGCCGCACAGCTGGTTGATGCCCCAGGCCGGCGCCTCGACCGGAATGCCGGCGTTGATCGAGGCCTGGCGGGCCGGGTTCTGGCCCTGCCCGGCGACCAGGATCTGGCCGATGATGACCTCGGACACGTCCTTCGGATCGACCTTGGCGCGCTCCAGCGCCGCCTGGATGGCGATCTTGCCCAGATCGTGCGCCGAGAGCGTGCTGAACGCACCGTTGAAGTTGCCGACCGCCGTGCGCGCCGCGCCGACGATGACGATGTCCTCTGCCATGTTCGAAAGCTCCCTGGTTTCCGTTTGGACGGCCGCGGGGACGACCTCGCCCTGCGCGCCGCGTGGTGTCGCGGGCCCCGTTCTCTCGTGACCTCGATTATCGGTTATCTGCGACGGTCTCCGGACCACTCCGGCGACCGGTCGGCGACGAGCTTGGCACAGCGGCTCTCACCTCGACAATCGTTCAAGACGACCGACCGCCTCGGGTCGATCCGGACGCAGGAGCCCGCGGCACCGGCCCGGCATGGTTCCGCGGCGTGATCCCGCGGCGCCCGTTGCCGGCAGCCGGCCTCGGCCGCCGACCCGACCAGACGGCGCACGCCGTGCAGACGGGCGAAGCCGGCCTCCGCCGATTTTGCGGGTGCTCACACAAAACGGTAGCCGACGCCGAAGATTTCGCCTATTTTTTGGACCCCGAGTTCATTTTGGGGCAAGCGCAAACAGCGTCCGCGCACGAACACGTTCGCACCGAGATCCTCATCGGACATCCCAGTTGCAGAGCGAAAGCGTCATGGCAAAGCCCGAAGCCCCGGTTATCATCAAAAAATACGCCAATCGGCGCCTCTACAACACCGGTACGAGCACGTACGTCACGCTCGAGGACCTCGCCGGCATGCTCAAGTCCGGCGAAGACTTCGTCGTCTACGACGCCAAGACGGGCGAGGACATCACGCGCTCGGTGCTCACCCAGATCATCTTCGAGCAGGAAGGCAAGCAGGGCCAGAACCTCCTGCCGATCACGTTCCTGCGTCAGCTCATCCGGTTCTACGGCGACAGCATGCAGATGCTGGTGCCGCGTTATCTGGAGAGCTCGCTCGACCTGTTCTCGCGCGAGCAGTCGAAGTTCCGCGAGCAGATGACCCAGGCGTGGGGCGTCGGCGGCTTCGGCACCATGGAGGATCAGGTGCGACGGAACATGGAGATGTTCCAGCGCGCCTTCACCATGTTCACGCCGTTCGCCCGTCGCGACGAGAACGGCGAGGGCGAGAAGCCCGCCGAGAAGACCGAGGCGCAGCCGGGCGAGATCGACGCGCTGCGGCGTCAGCTCGAAGACATGCAGAAGCGCCTCGAGCGGCTCAGCGAGGCCGACAAGGACAAGGCCGCCGGCGGCAGCGGGAGCTGATCCCGACCGTGGTCCGTGAGCGGCGCTGTCACGCCGCTCCGCGCCACCGAACGCGTCTGCGGAACTCCCGATCAGAGACGTGGTGACTGAACCGTCGCCGCGTCACCCCGCCGCCGCGCCGCACGGCGCCGTCTGCGGCCACGGCGGCTCGGGGCGGGCGAGGCCGATCAGGCGGCCCTGCAGGTAGTCGCAGCCCCAGGCGGCGAGCAGCGCCGCGCCCTCCTCGTCCTGCACCCATTCGGCGACCGTCTCCAGACGCAGGCGGTGCGCCAGATCCAGGAAGGTCTGCACGAAGGCGCGGTCGTCCTCCGAGCGGGTGATGTTCTGCACGAAGGCGCCGTCGATCTTGACGATGTCGACGCCGAGCTTGCGCAGGTTGCGGAACGACGTGTAGCCGGCGCCGAAGTCGTCGATGGCGACGCGGCAGCCGAGATCCTTGGCGCGGGCCACGAAGCCGCGCGTCTCGTCGATGTCCTGGATCGCCGCCGTCTCGGTGATTTCGACGACGAGGCGCCGGGCGAGCTCCGGCCGGCCGCGCAGGCCGGCGGCGAGCGCCTCCCACCAGTCCGGATCGCTGGTCGAGGCGGGCGAAACGTTGACGCTGGCGACGAGCTGCGGGGTTCGCCGCAGCGCGTCGAGCACCAGCTCGAGCATGCGATGGTCGAGGAGCCGGATCAGGCCGAGCCGCTCGGCGATCGGCACCACCTCGCCGGCCGCGACAGTGCCGCCGTCGGCCCGGTGGATGCGCATCAGGCACTCGTGAAAGGCGGGCGCGCGCGTGCCGGTTCGCACCACCGGCTCGAAGGCGATGCGGATGCGGCGGTCGTTGAGCGCCGTGATGATCTCGTCCGAGGTGCGCACGCTGGCGCGGCGCAGCGCGTCGCGCTCGACGTTCGGCTGGTAGCCGTGGAACGAGCCGCTGCGCTTCGACTGGGCGATGTCCAGCGCCTCCTTGGAGCGCGCCAGAACGTCGTGCACCGAGCGGGCGTGACGCGGCACCGTGACGCCGCCGACCGACGCCGTCACGGCGACCGGGCCGGCGTTGGTCTCCACCACGCCGTCGCGCACGCCGGCGAGCAGCCGCTCGGCCGCCACCTTGATGTCGTCGGGCGTGCACTGCTTGAGGATGATGCCGAACTTGTTGCCGGAGAAGCGGCCCAGGTGGTCGCCGGCCCGCAGGCGGGCGCGGATGCGCCGCGCCACCGCCGCGATCACGTCGTCGGCGACCTCGTAGCCGTAGGCCTCGTTGATGCGGCCGACATTGTCGATGGCGAGCAGCAGGAAGCCGCAGGAGCTGCGGTACCGCACCGTCTCCTCGACGGTCGTGGCGAGCACCTCGGTCATGTGCCAGCGGTTCATCTCGCCGGTGAGGTCGTCGAAGCGGGACAGATAGGCGAGCCGCTCCTCGCGGGCGCGCCGCTCGGTGATGACGCGGACGATGCCGTGCACCCGCGACGGCTCGCCGCGGCTGCCGGCGAACCAGCGGCCGACGTCCTCGATCCACAGGGGCTCGTCGGGCCGGCCGGGCGTCGCGAGCGCGTACTGCACCGAGAACGGCACGCCGGCGCCGCCGTCGCTGGCGCCCGACCGCATCACCGCGTCGAACCGCGTCTCGGCGTTGTCGGGAGCGAGCAGGCCGGCGAAGCCGCGACCGGTGGCGATCGCCGCGAGGTTGGTCACGCCCAGCACGTCCGCGGCGTTGGCGCCCCAGCTCAGCCGGTCGGAGCCGATGTCCCACACATAGGGGACGTCGCCGATCGACATCAGGATGTCGCAGGCGTTGAGGGCGCGCGGACAGATTTCGGACGCCGCCGGACCGGCGGCCGCACCCCGGGATCCCGACGGCGGGCAGGCGTTCGTCTCGATTCGGGTCACGTCGGGATCGATTCTCGGTGATGGACGGACGATCGGCGTGGGGCGACAGCCTATCGGGAAATGGTTAAACAAGTGCTAACATGCGCGGCGAGCGGCGGATCGGGCGTCCTGGCCGGACCGCCGCCGGGACGAGGACACGGGGCGGCGGCACGCGCGTTGCCGTGGCGAAGGGAGTGACAGACCCCTGTCTCGTTTCGGAACAGGACCACGACGATGAGGCCGATCGACAGCGTCTCCCGTTTCCAGTCCGCGCTGCGGGACGCCCGCGACCGCGGCGACGTCGAGGCCGACCGTCCGGCGACGGCGCCCGATCTGCCGGGGCGCGCCCTCGTCCCGGTGACCCGCACCGAGCCGCCGCGGCCGGCCGGCCGCGGCATCGCCGGCTTCGTCGCCCAGCTCATCGCCACCAATCGCGGCCTGCCGCAGACCCGCGAGCTCCGCCGCGCCGCGCCCGACGAGGCGCAGGCCGCCTACGGCGCCACCCAGCGGACCGCCGGCGCCACCCCGCCGCAGCGTCGCCTGGTCGTCTCCGCCTGATCGTCGTCCCACCTCTCCGCGCGGCGGCCGTGCGTCCGGATGCGGCCTCCCGAACGGCCCGCCCGGCGGGGAGCCGGGCGGGCCTCGGGGATCGGGCCGGCGTCAGGGGGCCATGGGGAAGCGGCCGGACCGATCCCACTAGGCGGCGCGGCGGATCACCAGCCGCAATACTTCTTGGAGCCGATGTACTGGCCGAAGGCGTTGTGGACGGGCACCCAGCGGCAGCCCGGGCCGGGGCCGTAGCCGTAGTAGCCGTAGGGATGGCCGTAGGCGGACGAGGCGGCGGCGAGGCCGATGGCGGTGCCGGCGACGAGGCCGAACCCGACCGCCGGGCCGAACTTCGGCTTGGCGGCGGCTTCGCCGGTGCCGGCGGCGATGCCGCCCGCGACGGTGACGGCGGCGAGCGCGACGGCGGCGAGCTTGGTCTTGATCGACATGGTGTCTCTCCTTCGGAGGTGGCGCGGCGGCCGCCGCGATTGTCCATGTGTCGCGACCCCGAAAAGCCGGGTTCAGGTCGCGGGAGGGCTTGTGTGACGCGTCTCACACAGCCTCTGGTCAGGTCGGCCGAACCATGTAAGCTCGCAGCCTGGACGTGCGGCCCACACGACAAGACCACCAGCACGATGCCGCGCGACACCGGGGAGGCGGGATCTCGAGGTCCCGCATCGGCAACCAAGGAAACGGGGCACGCAGCATGTCGGCCAGCACCGCGGCCAGCGACACGACCAGGACCGCACCGAAGACCTCCGCACCGAAGGGCAAGGTCATCATCTCCTGCGCCATCACGGGCGCCATCCACACGCCGTCGATGTCGCCCCACCTGCCGGTGACGCCGGAGGAGATCGCGCAGTCGGCGATCGGCGCGGCGCAGGCAGGCGCCGCCATCGTCCATCTCCACGCGCGCAATCCCGAGACCGGCCGGCCGGATCAGTCGCCGGAGGCGTTCGCCCGGTTCCTCCCCGCCATCAAGGCGGGCTGCGGCGCGATCGTGAACATCACCACGGGCGGCTCGCCCACCATGCTGGTGGCCGAGCGGGTGCGGCCGGCGGCCGTGCACAAGCCGGAGCTCGCCAGCCTCAACATGGGCTCGATCAACTTCGCGCTGTTCCCCATGCTGAACCGCTTCAAGACCTTCAGGCACGACTGGGAGGCGGCCTATCTGGAGGGCACGCGCGACCTGATCTTCCGCAACACCTTCAAGGACATCGAGTTCGTGCTGGCGACCTGCCGCGACGCCGGCACACGGTTCGAGTTCGAGTGCTACGACATCGGCCATCTCTACAATCTGGCCCACTGCCTCGACCGCGGCCTTGTCGAGCCGCCGCTGTTCGTGCAGTCGGTGTTCGGCATCCTGGGCGGCATCGGCACCCATCCCGAGGACGTCATGATGATGCGGCGGACCGCCGACCGGCTGCTCGGCCCCGACACCTACCGGTGGTCCGTTCTGGGGGCCGGCCGCGCCCAGATGCCGATCGCCGCGACGGCCGCGGCGATCGGCGGAAATGTCCGGGTCGGGCTCGAGGACTCGCTGTGGATCGGTCCCGGGCAGCTCGCCGAGAGCAACGCCCAGCAGGTGACCAAGGTGCGCCAGATCATCGAGGGCCTCGGCCTCGCGGTCGCGACGCCGGACGAGGCGCGGCAGATTCTCGCGCTCAAGGGGGCCGACAAGGTCGGGTTCTGACAGCCCCTGGTCGGTCCGCGGGCGGTGCGCCGAAAGGCGCTCGAATCCGGACTCCAGCGATGGGTTCGGAGCGCGCGGTTGGAGTCCGGGTTAGGCGCGGAGCCTGTGCTCGGGCGGTGGTGCGAAGCGCCGACCCGAGTGCGCCGCCCCCGAATGACCGGGCGGGACGACCGGAGCGCGGCCATCTCCCGCTGGCCCCCCGGCGGGATCCCCCGTATCGTGCGCAGGTCTCCCACCACCCAGGACGTGCCCGCACGCAAGATGGATTCGCTCGACACGGTCAGTCTCTCCATCCTGCTCGGCGCGCTCCTGGTTCTCGCCGGCATCCTGTCGAGCCTCGTCGCCCTCCGTTTCGGCGCGCCGCTGCTGCTCGTGTTCCTCGTGGTCGGCATGCTGGCCGGCGAGGCCGGCCCGGGCGGCATGCGCTTCGACGACGTGCAGCTCGCCTACACGGTCGGCTCGGTGGCGCTCGCCCTGATCCTGTTCGACGGCGGCCTGCGTACCCGCTTCTCCACCTTCCGCAGCGTGCTGGCGCCGTCGATCACGCTCGCCTCGATCGGCGTGTTCCTCACCGCCGCGCTGACCGCGCCCGTGGTGGTCTGGGTGCTCGGGCTGAACTGGCTGGAGGCGCTGCTGGTCGGCGCGGTGGTCGCCTCGACGGACGCGGCCGCCGTGTTCTTCCTGCTGCACGGACGCGGGCTTCGCCTGCGCCCGCGCGTCGCCGCCACCATCGAGATCGAGTCGGGCACCAACGATCCGCTGGCGATCTTCCTCACCGTGCTGCTGGTCGAGCTCCTGGTGATGGGCGACCGGCCGTGGCCTGCCGTGGTCGGGAGCCTGCTGGCCCAGGGGATCGGCGGCACCGCGATCGGCCTGATCGGCGGACGCGCCACCGTGCTGGCGCTCAACCGCCTCGCCCTGCCGCAGGGCCTGCACGCGCCCTTCGTGGCGACGGCGGCCCTCACGGTGTTCGGCGTCGCCCAGTCCGTGCACGCCTCCGGCTTCCTCGCCGTCTATCTGGCCGGCCTGATCGTCGGCAACCGGCCGACCCGCGCCCACAACACCGTCATCGCCTTCCTGGACGCGGCGACGTGGCTCGCCCAGATCGCCATGTTCGTCCTGCTCGGCCTGCTCGCCTGGCCGGAACGGCTGATGTCCCACGGCCTGCAGGCCCTGGCGATCGCCGCCACGCTGATGTTCGTGGCGCGGCCCGTCGCCGTGTTCCTGTGCCTCGCGCCGTTCCGCTTCTCGTGGCGCGAGCGCGCCTTCATCTCCTGGGTCGGGCTGCGCGGCGCGGTCGGCATCTTCCTCGCGTCGATCCCGCTGCTGGTCGGGCTGCCGCGGGCCGAGCTCTACTTCAACATCGGCTTCGTGGTGGTGCTGGTCTCGCTGCTGGTGCAGGGCTGGACGCTCGCCCCCGCCGCGAAGCTGCTGCGCATCGCGCTGCCGCGCGCCGAGCCGGCGCCGCGCCGGGTCGAGCTCGATCTCCCGGGCCAGCTCGAGCAGGAGCTGGTCGGCTATCACGTCGGTGCCAGCAATCCCTATCTGCGGCGCCGGATCGTGCCGTCCTGGGCCAAGCCCGTGCTGGTGGTGCGCGAGCAGCGCGTCCTGTCGGCCGCAGAGGCCGGCGCCATCCGGCCCGGCGACCATGTCTATCTCCTGGCGCCGCCCGAAAAGGCGCAGGCGCTCGACCGCTTCTTCGTCGACATGCCGCCGCCGCCGGCGCCGGATCCGCGCCTGCTCGGCGATTTCTTCGTCGGCGCCGACGTGCCGCTCGGGGCACTGGCCGAGATCTACGGCCTGGAGATCGCGCCGGACGATCGCGACATCACGCTCGCCGATCATTTCGCCAGCCGGCTCGGCCATCCGCCGCATCCGGGCGACGTCGTGCCGCTCGGCGCCATCGCGCTGGTCGTCAGCGCCGAGACGGGCGGGCGCGTCACCCGGGTGGGTCTGCGCCTCGCCGATCCCGACCCGGAGCCGCGCGACCGCAACCGGAAGCTCGTTCGACTGGTGGCCCGCGTCCGCGGGTTGGTCCGGGCGTTTCTGGAGGCCTGACGCAGGCTGCGCGCGGCGCGTCATGCCGTCGCGGGACCGGGCGGCATGTTGCGGAACGGCGGTTTCGCCGCGACGTTGGTGCCCCGGAGCCGGGGTGCCCCGGAGCCGGGGTGCCCCGGAGCCCGGTCGTCGCCCCGCGCGAGCCGCCGCCGCTTCTCCCGGCCACGGCCGTGGCGGCCGCGCCGCCCGTGTGGGACAGTCACGGCCGCTCGGTCGCAGTCGGTTCAGTCGCAAGTCACGGAGACCCCCGATGGAGTTGCCCTTCGAAACCCTGGTGCTGGTGGCCCTGGTCGGCGCCGCGACCGGATGGTGCGCCCGGTTCGTCTCGCAGGAGGAGGGCTTCGGCCTGATCGGCGACATCGTCGCCGGGCTGGTCGGCGCCTTCGCAGGGGCCTTCGCCGCGCCGAAGCTGGGCGTCGGCCCCGACGCCTCGACCTTCGCGGTCGTCGCCACGGCGCTGGTCGGCGCCGCGATCGTGGTCGCCGGCGCCCGCTATCTCGCCGACACCTGGGCGTCGCAGATGAGCCCGCGGGCCGTCCCCGACGGCCGGCCGCTCCCGGCCGACGGGGACGAGGCCGGTGCCCCGCGCGCGCCTCGGCCGCGTCCGGCGCGTCCGGTGCGGGTCAGCGAGGCGGAACGCTCCCGCCTGTGGATGCGCGAGTCCTGATCGACCGGATGAAGTGGGCCCCGCCGCGCGGTGGGCGCCCGCTCAGAACGCCGCCCGCAGCCGGCCGCCGACGACATGCGCCTGGTAGTCGTCGGCGCCGAACTTGAAGTCGTAGCCGATCGAGGCCTGGATGCGGTCGGCCGCGAAGGCGGTCAGGCCGATGCCGAGGACGCCGAAGTCGCGTCCGGTGCCACCGACCGTGGTGGCGAAGGGCAGCGGGAACGCCTGGTCGACGAACGTCGCCGTCAGGGCCCGCTCCTGGTCCAGGTACTCGTGCTGCCAGAACGCTCGCCACTCCGGCGTCACCAGCCCGAAGCCGGTCCGCCACTCGGTCCGGCCGCGGACGCCCAGATTGCTGCGCAGCGAATCCGCCGTGTTGTCGCCCACCGCCAGGGCGGCATCGCCGGTCTCCGTGAAGGCGTCGATCGTCACCTTCGTGTATTGCAGCCCGAGCTCGGGGGTGAGCATCACCCGCCCGAAGCGCAGATCGGTGCCGACCGCGCCCTGGACGGCGACCTGGTCGCCGGTCGTGCTGCCGGTGTTCGCCGTCCCTAGGACCGCCCGGACGCTGTCGTAGTCGCTGCGGCCGTACAGGGCCGCGCCCTGGACGAACCAGCTGCCGGCGCGCCAGCCGCCGTAGAGGCCGCCGAGCCACGTCGTCACCGTGCCGGTGCTCCCGACGTCGTCGAGATCCGTGTCGGTGCGGCCGTAGCCGCCGAAGACACCGAGCAGCAGATCGGGAGCGAGACGGTAGTCCAGGCCGGCCGTCACGCCCGCGGTCCGGTAGCGCATGGCCGGGCTGGTGGCGCCGGCGCTCTGCCGTGCCGTGGAGGCGCTGCCCTGCAGGAAGCCGCCCCAGGGCGAGTCAGGGACGATCGGGGCGGCCTTCAGGGGCATGCCGGCCGCCGCGGCCGCGGCGGGATCGAGCGCTCCGAAGGCCGGATGGGACCGCGTCGCCGGCGCGGCCGAGGCGAACGCCGTCGAGACGGCGGCGAGGCGCGGATCGAGCCCGTCGTCCGGCCCGCCGGCGATGCCGGCGACGGTGCGGTGGCGATCGACCAGCGCGGCGATCGCGTCGACGCCACGCATCTCGAACGCCGCCCCGCCCTGCCGCGCCTGGGTGAGGCGCCGGCCGATCGTCTCGGTGGTCTGCAGCGCGGTGTCGATGCCGATCGTCGTGAAAGTCTGGAAGGCGCGCGGCGTCAGCTGCGCCATCGCCCCGGCGACGTCGGTCGCGCTCGCCACCCGGTCGACGACGGTCTGCGTGGCGAGACTCGCGCCCGTCGTGGTGGAGCCGTTGTCGAGCGCCCAGGCGATGCCGCTCGTCAGGCCGCTGGTCGCGTAGGACGAGAAGGATCGCGAGATCCCGGTGAACGCCTCGAAGCTCGTGTACAGCGTGCCGCCGATATTGACGGTCTCGCCGGCCAGCAGCGCGGCCTTCTTGGCGTCGCTGAGGCCGACCTTCAGGTAGTCGAGCGTGTCGGTGCCGGCGCCGCCGTTCACCAGGCCGACGATCTTCGAGCCCGCCCCGATCGTCACCGTGTCGGCGCCGCCCTCCATGTTGATGGCGCGCCCGGTGTTGCCGATGATGGTCCCGTAATTGGCCAGCACGTCGGCGCCCTCGCCCATCTGGATCGCCGAGCCGTCGCCGAGGATGAAGCGCGCCGAGCCCGTGCCCGTATAGGTGACGCCGTCGAGCGTCCCGACCGAGCTGGTGTCGACCGAGCCGTCCTGGAGATAGACGGTCCCGCTGGCGTCCGGGATGGTGCCGTTGCCGATGATGGTGCCGTAGTTGACGATGGAGTCGTTGTCGGCCGTGGTGCCGGTCTTGTTCTCGAGGCGGATCGCGTAGCCGCTCAGCCCGACGATGGTGGCGCCGGCGTAGTTGACGATCGTGGTCGAGGTGTAGCCGCTGCGGGAACCGTCGGTGTTGTGGTCGTTGCCGACCGTGATGCCGTAGTCGGCGCCCGAGATGGTGCCGTAGTTGTCGATCGTGCCGCCGCCGATCGTGATGCCCTCGCTGCGGTTGAGGCGGCCGTCCTCGTCGTAGCCTTTCGCGCCGAGGCCCTGGATCAGGCCGTAATTGACGATCGTCGCCGTGTAGTCGACGTCGATGCCGTCGCCGTCGCCCCGGGCCGAGGTGGTGTCGATGGTTCCGGTGATCGTGCCCCAGTTGTACACGGTCGCGGTGTAGTCGGAGCCGATGCCGGAGCCGTCCTGGCCGACGATGACCCCGCCCGCATAGTTGTAAACGGTGGGGCTGCTGTTCTCGCCGGCGTTGACGCCGCTCTTCGCGCCGGAGATCAGGCCGTAATTGTAGATCGTGCCGGTGTGGTCGTCCTGCAGGTCGATGCCGTCGGCGCTCGGCCGGTCGGTTGGCACCGCCACCGCTTCGGCGATGATCTGGCCGTAATTGGTGATGACGAAGTTGTTGCCCGGGCGGATGGCGTCGTTGTCGGCGGCGTAGATGGTGCCGGTCGACTGGTTGACGATTGTGACGGTCGCCGCGGAGACCGCGTCGAGGTCGATCGCCTGGCCGCTGCTCGTCGACGTGATCAGGCCGGCATTGTCGATCGTGATGACGCTCCCGCTCGCCACGTCTCTGTTGGCCTGGATGGCGTCGCTCGTCGACCTGATGATGCCGGTCGTGGTGTTGGTGATGGACACGATCAGCAGGCTGCCGCTGGCGGCATTGAACCGGATGGCGCGGCCGCTGCTGTTGGTCGACTCGATCGTGCCGGCGTTCTCGATGGTGATGCCGGTCGGGGTGGCGACCGTCCACGTCACCGCGGTGCTGCCGCTCACCGACAGAGCACCGGTCTCCTCGACGATCAGGCGGGTCCCGTCCGCCAGTGTCTTGGCCGTGGTGTCGGTGGTGCCGGCCGGGACGACGACGTCGGCGGCGAGGGCCGGTGCGGGAGTCGCCAGGGCCGCGATCGCGGCCATCAACGACAGACGACTCACCCCGGCGAGAAGACGCGCCATCACAACCCCCGTTCCGATTAACCCCTGGTTAATCAAGTAGCGTCGGGGAAATGACAGAGAGATGACATGGCGCGCTCGCGCGAGCCGCGCGCCGTGTTCGCGCGGAAGTCGTCAGCGGCCGCGCGTCTCCAGGCTCAGCACCGTGGCGGCGACGTCGCGGCCGGGCGTGGCGCCTGCCGCTGAGGCGGAGGGCTGCGACAGCAGCGCGCGGCGCAGCGCCGACAGATACTCGCGCTCGGTCTGCCGGGTCGGCAGCGCGCGCGGAAACAGCGGCGTCGTCGACGCGATCGCGATGATCATCTCGCGGCCGAACGGAGCGCTCACCGTCGCCCGGGGGCGGCCGTCCGAGCCGTCGCCGAAGACCAGCGTGCGGCCCGCCGCGGCCGGCTCCGGACTGTCGCCGCGCGGCTGCACGAGGTGCACCAGCGAGCCGTCCACCTGCACATAGGACACGTAGAGATAACGCGGCCGTCTCGGCGTGCGCACGGCGATGCGCACAGGGTCGCCGTCCCGCAGCACGCCGCTGCCGCCGATCGCCACGGTCGGCCGGTCGCCGGCCGCCAGGGCGTCGTCGAGCGTCTGCATCGCCTCGCATTGCGGCCACGGTGCCACCAGCACGTCGCCGACCACGGTGCCGGGGCGCGCCGCGGCGGCGCGCCGCACGGCGTCGAGATCCTCGGCCGATGCGACGAAGCCGCTCAGCACGGACCGGCCGGCCTCGGCCCGCGCCGTCACCTTGGCGCAGGGCAGCCGCTTCAGCTCGGGCAGGTCGACGCCGGCGACGAGGGGCGAGGGCGGCCGCGGCTCGACCGGCGGCGCCGGGATCGATGCCGGCCCGACCGGCGGCGGAGGCGGCGGGCGCTGGGTCCGCAGCACGTCCAGGATGCCGGCCTCGCGCACCCGCTGGCGGATGGTGTCGTAGCTCACCCAGGCATAGCCGCGGTCGCCCCAGCCCTGGCCCCAGGAGTTGATCAGCCGGAACGCCTGGCGGCGGTCGTCGTAGCCGGTCAGCGTCATGGCGTGCCAGCCGCGCGGGCCGGCGAAGCCCGGCTCGGTGAACACGCCGTCGCCGCGGTGCTTCTGGAACGCCAGGCTGTCGGCGAACGAGATCAGCACCGGGTTCGACAGGGCGAGCTGGCCCTTGATGTCGTCGAGCCGGGCGAGGTCGATGCGGCGATAGCCGCGCACCCGGAAGTCGCCGGCCCGGGCCGCCACGTCGGGGCCCGGCGGCGGCGTGCACTGGTCGGCGTAAGGGTAGGACGCCATGGACGGGGCGCCGCGCTTCAGCACCTCGATGTTGCGGACGAAGTTGGTGCCGCCGCAGTCCGGGGTGGCGCGGGCCAGATGGTAGACATAGGCCGGGCTCGCGATGTTGGTCGCCTGGCGCACGTCGCGGCCTTCTCCGGTGGCGACGTAGTAGCTGCGCGCCGCATAGGCGACGGCCCAGGCCGTGCAGGACGGCAGCTTGCCCTGGCGGCCGGGCGGCGGCATGCCGGCGGAGAGGTCGACCGAGACCGGCAGGAAGGCGCGGAACGCCTCGGTGCTCGCGAGGCTGCGCTTCGTCGCCTCGTCGATCGGCGCGTCGCCGGTGGCGTAGACGGTGTCGGGCGGATCGGGCGGCGGCACCGGCTGCGCGGCGGCGACCGCCGGCGCGAGGGCGGCGGCCGCGATCGCGGCCGCCCTGATGGCGGCAAGACGCCGGCGATGTGGGTCGTGCATGCGGACAGCCCAGGCTCTGCGCCGCCGGAGGGGTCCCGGCCGGCCCAGTGTATCCCGACGGTAAGGTGTGGCGGAAGCGCCCGGCGGTTCAGCCGCCGTCCGGCGCGTCGACGCGGGCGTCGGGATCGGCCTCCTCGCGACCGGTCAGCCGCTCGATCCAGTGGATCACCACCAGGACGAACAGGGCGATGGCGATGGCCACGACGGCGGTCTGCCAGCCGCCGAGGCCGCAGGCGATGCCGAGCGCCGCGCTCATCCACACCGTGGCGGCGGTGGTGAGGCCCTGCACCTTGCCGGCGTCGGAGTCGTGCAGGATGACGCCGGCCCCGATGAAGCTGATGCCGGTCATGATGCCCTGGATCACCCCCTGGACGACACGGCTGGTCGCGTCCGGGTGGCCCGTCATGCCCTCGACCTGCATGGCGCCGACCGCGACCGTCGCGGCTCCGAGCGAGACCAGCGCCAGGGTCCGCATGCCCACCGGCTTGTTGCGGATGCCGCGGTTGAGCCCGAGCACCAGCCCGGCCAGCGTGGCGGCGCCGAGCCGCAGCAGCACCTCGGCGATGTCGAGCATGTCGTGCAGGGAACGGTCCTCCGGTGCGGCCGCGGTCACGGCGGCTCTTTCGGAGGTAACGAGGGCGCCGGGCGGCCGTTCCGCCGGCCCGGCCCGCCTCAGTTCGGCACCCGGTGCTCCCACAGGGCGAGCAGGCGGCGCCGGAAGCTCTTCGGCGAATCGGCGAACAGCCGGCCGGCCAGCCGGGCCGCGACCGTGACGTGCTCGGCCCGGCGCGCCGCGATCAGCGGCGCCAGGCGCGAGCGCCACGGCGCCAGCGGCCCGTGCGGGTCGGTGAAGCCGGCCAGGATGATCAGGTCCTGGTGATGGCCCAGCCGGTCGCGCAGGCGCTGCGCCTCGCCCACCCAGAACTCGCCGAAGCGCGGCCACAGCGGCGCGACGATCTCCATCTGGTAGCGATGAATCACCACCCGCTGGCGGAGCCCGTGCAGGGTCTCGGGATCGGCGGTGTGCCAGTCCTCCGGGATCGCCCGGCGGGCCCGCGCGTAGTGGCGGGCGAGCTCGCTCGCCATGTCGCGGAACGAGACGTGGCCGATCGGCCAGTACTTCACGCCTTCGGTGGCGGCCAGGAGGGTCTCGTCGATCTGCTGGCGGGTCTCCGGGGTCAGCGAGACGCCCTCAGCCTCCGCCCGGATCGCGTCGAGCCGCGCCGTCACGGTGGCGATGCTGCGCGCCGAGAGCGGCGGCCCGCCGTCGACCTCCTCGTCGAGCTTGCCGAGGTCCTCGAGGGCGTCGCGGGCCGTGCGGGCGTCGCGGGCGCCGGCGAGCAGGCGGGCGAGATCGCGCGCCTCGATTCGCAGCCGCCGGCCCTCGTCGCCCAGGAACGGCTCGACCAGGCGCAGATGCGCCCGCCAGCGCTTCATCCCCTTGCGGAAGTCGTGGATCGCCTCGGCTTCGGCGATATCCGGCGACGTGATCGCGCCGCGCGCCTCGGTCAACGCCGCGCGGGCCACCTCACGCAACACATCCGGAACATGAACGCCCGGATTTTCCTTTACTTTTCCGTCGGTTCCGGCCGGCAGCCGAGCCATGCCCGAAACCGTCAAATTCTGTCCCACGATGGGCTTCCCATTCGCCGAAGCTGTGCTACATAAGCCGCGCGCCGGCAGCGACCGACTAGTCGCCCGCCGGACAGAGATTGGCGCGGGGTGGAGCAGCCCGGTAGCTCGTCAGGCTCATAACCTGAAGGTCGTAGGTTCAAATCCTACCCCCGCAACCAATCACCGAATCGATCTTACCCCCGCCCCTCGCGAGAGTCGGCGGGTTTTTTTATTGGCCGCGCCATGCACGGCCTGCGGCGCCATGCCAAGCCTGCGGCGCGCGGCCGGCGGCGCCGACGGTTGCAGCCTAATCGGGTTTTGCGACAGTTTTCCGGGGCGCGAGCGACCGGGGGCCGCCGGCCGGTGACGGCCCGCGCCATTTCGACTTGCCGTAATGGACCGTGCACGAACGGGAAGCCGGCGAGCCCCGAATTCCGGTCGATCCGGCACGCTCCTCTCCCCGATCGGCCGACCGGCGGATCGTGCCCCTGCGTCCCGCCGCCGACCCGAGCTCCCGGAGTGACCGAACGACCGCTCATGACGACGCATGTGACAGGTTGTTGCTGGCCGATCGTGCGCGGGGAAGGATCCGGAGCAGGTCACGTCACGCCATTCATTGTTTCTGCTGTCGATCGGATCGGAAACAGTACTTAACGGGACACGATCGGATCCCGGATCCTGGGCCTTTTCCTTTATGTCGCCGATATCGCCATGCCACGCCGACACGAAAGATTAGAACTTCCGTGCGACATCCTTCGGCCGTGTATCGATATTTCAGATACGAAGCATTTGAGCATGAGACATCACCCACCGTTCCGATTGCGGGCTCGAATCACGTCCGTCCTCGGAGCTTCGATCCACTCCGCCCCTCCCGAAGGATCGACATCATGAAAATCCGTGGCTCGTCGGCAGGGCGCGCTGTCCTGTCGGTCTGCGCGCTCGCCTCCTGTCTCGCCGGCGCGGCTCTGGCCGAGGACGCGAGGCCCCCGGCGCAGAGCGTCGCCGAAGAGTTCGACATGCACGCGCCCTATGTGCGTTATCACTTCGACGACACCGACATGGATTTCACACTCGGGTCGATGGTCCTCGGCGCGATCGGCAACGGAGGCGCCGAGACCGGCGAAGTCTTCTACACGGTCTCCAAGATCAAGGACGGCTGCGCCGCCAGCTGGCAGGAGCAGTGGATTCGGACGGCGGAGCGGGCCGAGGCGCGAGGCCGCAAGTCGCTGGCCGAGGGCCATGCCGTCAGCGCCCGCCAGCAGCTTCTGCGGGCCTCCAACTATTATCGGTTCGGTCTGCTGGCGATGATGACGGACGATCCGCGGCTGCGTCCCACCGCGGCGAAATCGCGCGACGCCATGAAGGACGCCGGCAAGCTCTTCGATCCACCGCTCGAATACGTCGAGCTTCCCTTCGAAGGCACGATGCTGCCCGGCTATTTCCGCAAGGCGGCAGCGGACGGCGAGCCGCGCAAGACGCTGCTGATGCTGGGCGGCGGCGAGACCTTCGCCGAGGATCTCGTCTTCTACATCATGCCGCAGGCGATCGCGCGCGGTTACAACTTCATGACGCTCGACCTGCCTGGCCAGGGCTTGTTGCCGCTGGAAGGCAAGGTGTTCCGGCCGCAGATGCAGCATTCGATCCGCAAGGCGGTCGATTTCCTCGCGGCCCGCGAGGACGTCGACAAGGCGAAGCTCGCGGTGTTCGGCATCTCCGGCGGCGGCGGCTTCGCTCCCCAGGCGGCGGAGCACGATCGGCGCATCAAGGCGGTGGTGATGAGCTCGTGCGTCGTCGACGCCGAGCCGCTCTTCGCCAGCATGACCCCGGTGGTCACCGCGACTCCGGAGAAGATCGCGACCTTCTCGTCCTTCCACGGCAACACGGCCAAGCTCGTCGCCTGGCGCTGGGGCGTGCCGATGGACAACGTGCCGGGCCTGGTGGCGGCCAACAAGGGGTTCACCTTCGATCCCGCCAAGGTGACGGTGCCGGCCCTGTCGCTGGTGGGGGAGGGCGAGTACCAGAACGCCGAGACGAAGCGGCAACAGGCGGTGTGCCTCGAGAAGCTGGCTCATCCCAACAAGAAGCTGGTGGTCACGCCGCTCGACGAAGGCGCCTCCAACCACGTCATCATGGAAAACCGCGCCCTGATGGCCCAGGTGGTGTTCGATTGGCTCGACGACATCTTCAAGAAATGACCGCGGACCGACCGGTGCGCGCCGTGACAATGCAAGGGCGGATGGCGGACCGCGCGGCGACGGCGCGGCGCTGCCTCATGGCGGCCTGCCTCGTCGTCGGGCTCACCGTCGCCGGGTTCGCCCCCGCCGGGCCGGCAGCCGCGGCGTCGGAGCCGGCCAGGGTCGTTGCGCTCGACAGCGGCAGCGTGTCCGGCCGGATCGCGGACGGCATCGGTGTGTTTCTCGGTATCCCCTATGCGGCCCCGCCCACCGGAGAGCTGCGCTGGGCGCCACCGCGGGAGCCCGCCGGATGGACTGGGATCCGCGATGCGACCGCCTACGGCCCGGCCTGCCCGCAGACGGGGCTGCTGGAGGCGACCGCCAGCGAGGACTGTCTCACCCTGAACGTCTGGGCACCCGCCGCCGCGAGTGCGGACAAGCGGCCCGTGATGGTGTGGATCCACGGCGGCGGATTCAATTTCGGCGCCTCCTCGCAACCGGAATACGACGGCGCCACGCTCGCTCGGCAGGGCGTGGTGGTGGTGACGCTCAACTATCGCCTCGGCCCGCTGGGGTTCTTCCCGCATCGGCGGCTCGCCGGCGAGCCCGGGCCGGCGGCGTCCGGCAACTTCGGCCTGCTCGATCAGATCGCGGCCCTGACATGGGTCCGGCGCAACGTCGCGGTGTTCGGCGGCGATCCCGGCAACGTCACTCTCTTCGGCCAGTCGGCCGGATCCCGCTCGGTGTCGCTCCTCACCCTCAGTCCACTCGGCGAGGGACTCTTCCATCGCGCCATCGCCGAAAGCGGCGGGCCTGTCGTCGGCTCGGAATACCTCACGCCCGCCTTCGACGGGGACGGCACGGCCGTCGCGACGATGAGCGATCGGCTCGCGGTCAGGCTCGGCTGCGCTGGTGTCGCCGACGAGATTTCCTGTCTGCGTGCCAAGACGGCGATGGAGGTGGTGAAGGCGGCCGACTGCAGGACCGGCCTGTTCGAGGACGGCCTGTTCTTCGCGCCGGTCCTCGACGGCACCGTGCTGCCGCGCGATCCGGTCGCGGCCGCGCTGAACGGTACGCGGGCTCGGGTGCCGATGATCGTCGGCAGCACCGGCAACGAAGGCACCACCTATCTGCGCGGGGTCGGCGGCCTGACGCTTCGGACGTACGACGCCTTCATGGCCGCCCGATTCGGTGCAGCGAAGGATCAGGCGTTGGCGATCTTTCCGGCCGCCAGCGACGCCGACGTGCCGCGCGCCATCGACCGGTTCATCACCGTGGCGGTCAATGCCCAGCCGGCGCGGTTCATGGCCAGGTCGTCGGAACGGGCCGGCAGCAAGGCCTATCTCTACCGCTTCACCCGCCGGCCCAACACGGCGCGGGCGCGCGATCTCGGCGCCTTTCACGGCGTCGACCTCGCCTACGTGTTCGGCAACACGACGGACGCCGACGGCTACACGGAGCTCGATCGCGCCCTCTCGCGACAGGTGATGGCCTATTGGGTGAACTTCGCCACGACCGGAAATCCGAACGGGCCGGGGCTGCCGGAATGGCCCGTCTATCGCGCCGTCACCGACGAGAACCTGGACTTCGCCGACACGGTTCGCCGCGAGAGCGGCCTGTTCCGGGCGGAGAGCGACTTCATCGACCGGGCGTCACGGTTCGGACTGACGCGATGAGTCGTCTCGCCGGGGACGGGCAAGATCGAGGAGACCGGAGGCCGTGACCACGTCGAACAGGTCGGCTCTGCTGCGGTCCGTCGCGTCGCTCTCGGGCCTGTTCGCGGCCGTAATCGTCGGCGGCAGTGTCGTCGTGGCCGGGCCGCCGGATCGGCCGGCTGTCGAGGCGCCGCTCGACCCGCATGCCGCCCATCTCGGATTCCGGTTTCGCGACCGGACGATGGATTTCGTCTTCGGCTCGCTGGTGCTCGGCGCTGCGGTGAACCACGGCAGCGAGATCGGCGAGGCGTTCGCCACGGCACGGGCCATCGTCGACGGCGATGCGGCGAACTGGCGGGCGGCCTGGCTGCGCACCGCCCCTCTCCTCGAAGCCCGCGGCGAGCGCTCGCTCGCCGGACACCATCGCGTCAGCGCCCGCGACCAGTTCATGCGTGCCGGCTATGCCTACCGGATCGCCCTGGTGGCGATGACGCCTGACGATCCGCTCTTTCTCGAGACCGCCCGCAAGAGCCGAACGTTGATGAGACGGGCCGGCGAGCTGCTCGAACCGAAGCTCGAATACGTGGAGATCCCCTTCGACGGCACGGTGCTGCCCGGCTATTTCCGCAAGGCCGCAGCGGGCGACCGGCCGGCGAAGACGCTGATCGTGATCGGTGGCGCGGAAACCTTCGCCGAGGACCAGTACTTCTATGTCGCGCCGCAGGCGTTCGATCGCGGCTACAACTTTCTCACCGTCGATCTGCCCGGCCAGGGGCTGCTGCCGCGCGAGGGCCGCGTCTTCCGCGCCGACATCGAGGTGCCGCTCGAGGCTGTCGTCGACTATGCACTGGCGCGCCGGGACGTCGACCGCGATCGGCTGGCGGTCTACGGCATCAGCAGCGGCGGCGGCTTCGTGCCCCAGGCGGCGGCGCACGACCACCGGATCTCCGCGATCGTCATGAACAACTGCGTCGTCGACGCCGGCGCCGGCGTCGCCAGGATGGCGGTGGCGACCGCGACCCCCGACATCGTCGCCGGCTGGTCCTCGTTCGAGCAGATCGCCAACCGGCTGATCGCGTGGCGCTTCGGGGTCGACATGAACGACCTGCCCGGACTGGTGGCGGCCAACCGGTATTTTCGCTTCGACCCGGCCGCGGTGACGAGCCCCGCCCTCGTTCTGGTCGCCGGCGGCGAGATGAAGAGCGCGGAGATCCAGCGCCAGAATCGAATCTGTCTCGACGGTCTCGCCAATCCCCGCAAGTCTCTCGTCGTCACCTCGGAGGCCGAAGGCGCCGCCAACCATGTCGTCATGGAGAACCGGAGCCTGATGGCTCAAGAGGTCTTCGACTGGCTGGACGAGACCTTCGCGGGTGCCGGAGCCGGCGTTCCGTCGAAGGGGCTGCGAGCGCCGGCGGCCGCATCGAGCCGGCGGCCGGCAGAGGTCCTACCCGCCCGCGACTGAGCGATGCGGGCCCGGCCGAGATGCTGGGAGGGAGGCTCGGTCCGTTCGATGTCCGGGGCCGGTCGGTCCGTCACGCCACCGCGAGGTCCTGCTTGCGGGTGGCCCAGCCGCAGACCCGCTGCTCGATGCCGGCGAAGACGACGTAGAGCAGGATGCCGAGCAGGGCGAGGGCGAACAGGCCGGCGAAGACCAGCGGCACGTCGAAGCTTGCCGTCGCCATCATCATCACGGTGCCGATGCCCCGATTCGCCGCCACCGTCTCGGACAGCACCGTGCCGACGAAGGCGAGCGTCACGGCGACCTTCAGCGAGGCGAAGAAGTAGGGCATGGCCCGCGGCAGGCTGACGTTCCACAGCACCTGCCGTCGGCTGGCGCCGAGCGCCTTGAGCACGTCCTCCATCTCGGGCTCGGTGGTGGCGAGCCCGGTCGCCACGTTGACGACGATCGGGAAGATGCAGGTGGTCATCGCGGTCAGCACGGCCGGCACCGTGCCGGAGCCGAACCACAGGACGAAGATCGGCACCACGGCCACCTTCGGGATCGACGAGAAGCCGACCAGCAGGGGATAGGCGGTGTTGTAGGCGGAGCGCGAGACCCCGACGAAGGCGCCGAGCGCCACCCCGATCAAGGTGCCGAGCAGGAATCCCAGCATCGTGGTGGCGAGCGTCTGCAGGATGTGCGGCCACAGCGCCGGCATCTGCACGATCAGGGTCGAGATCACGGCGGTCGGCCGCGGCAGCACGATCGGGCTGATCCTGAACGCCACGCAGGCGAGCTCCCAGGCGACGAACAGCGCCACGATGCAGGCCGCCGACTTGATGTGGTCGCGGGCGCGACGGGTGAGCTTCATGCCGCCGTCTCCTGTGTCGCCGTCGCCGGTGCGATCGCCGCCTGGTCTTGCCGGGCCTGGAAGATCAGCCGCCGCAGCTCGTTAGTGAGGGCGCCGAAGGCGTCCGCGAAGGTGGTCTCGAGCGTCCGCGGCCGGGCGAAGTCGACGGCGCGGTCCTCCACGACGCGGCCGGGCCGCGCGCTCATCACCAGGATGCGGCTCGCCAGGAAGGCCGCCTCGCGCAGGTCGTGGGTCACGAGAAAGACGGTCGGCCGTGTCTCGAGATACAGGTCCTGCAGCACCGACCACAGCTCCTCGCGGGTGAACTGGTCGAGCGCGCCGAACGGCTCGTCCAGCATCAGGAGCTTCGGCGCGTGGATCAGGGCGCGGCAGAGATTGGCCCGCTGCAGCATCCCGCCCGACAGCTCCCACGGCTTGCGGTCACCGAAGCCGGCGAGGCCGACTCGCGCCAGCAGCGCCTCGGCCCGGTCGCGGAACACCGTCTCCCGGTCGCGCCGATACGTGTCGGCATAGGGCTTCACGATCTTGAGCGGCAGCATGATGTTCTGCCGGATGCTCAGCCACGGCAGCAGGGTCGGGTTCTGGAACGCCATGCCGATCCCGATGCGCTCGGCGCCGACCTCGCGGCCGGCGACGAACACGTTGCCTTCGGTCGGGCGCAGCAGTCCGGCGACCAGCTTGAGGATCGTCGACTTGCCGCAGCCCGACGGGCCGACCATGGCGACGAAGTCACCCGGACGCACCGTCAGGCTGGTGCGGTCGAGCGCCAGGAGGGAAGCGTCCCCGGTGCCGAACCGCACCCGCACGTTCTCGAGCTGGACGATCCGGTCGAGCAGCGGCGGCGTCTCGGTGACGGGCAGGGCGGGCAGCGGCACGGCGTCCGTCATGGCTGCTCCTGGGCCCGCATGAAGGCGGCGACGGCGGCCTGCGCGACCTCGAGATCCTGCTCGCCCGTGCCGGAACCGACGCCGATGCCGCCGACCACCTGGCCGCCCGCGACCAGCGGAACGCCGCCGAGCAGATTGGTCATCCGGCCCGAGGTCGCCTCGGCCAGCAGCAGCGCCTTGTCGGGCGCGATGCCGCCGGTCGGCGTGCCGGTCACCGCGGCCGTCATCGCCTTCCGGGTGGCGCTCTCGATCGACAGCACGCGGGCGCCGTCCATGCGCAGGAAGGCCAGGAGGTTGCAGCCCTCGTCGACGACGGCGATGCATTGCGGCACGCCCATCGCCCGCGCCGCCTCCTCGGCGGCGGCGAGAACCAAGAGGGCGCCCGTGTGAGTGAGCTTCGTGCTCGGCCGCAGCAGGGTCACCGAATGTCTCCTTCGAGCAGATCCGTCACCAGCATGGCGCCCGGCGCGTGGGTGATGAAGAACGGCACGCGTGCCGCCTCGACCGCGGCCAGCGCGGTGAGGCCGCACGGCCAGAACAGCGCGGTCTCGCCGGGCTCGGGCCGCAGCGGCTCGCCCCAGTCCGGCATATCGGGGTGCATGATGCCGAGCGCCGCCGGATCGCCGGCATGGATCGGCGCGCCGTGGCTGCGCGGCAGGGCGGCCGTGATCGCGGCGACGGTCTCTACGTCGGCGGTGGCGAACGGCCGCATCGAGACGACCAGCGGCCCGGCGAAGGGTCCGCACGCGACCGTGCGGCGATCGGTGCGGAACAGCGGCCCCTGGATGCCGAGTTCCACGTGTCTCAGCCGGATGCCGGCCGCCCGCAGCGCCGCCTCGGCGCCGAACCAGCAGCCGATCGCGAAGGCGACAAGGTCGCCACGCCACACGGAGCGGAGATCCCCGACGCGCCGTGCGCAGCCGTTCTCGTGCACCAGATAGGCCGGCAGGTCGCTGCGCAGATCGAGGTCTTGGGCGAGCGTCGGCAGCGCCACGGCGCCCGGCGTGCCGCGTGCCAGCAGCGGGCAGGCGGCCGGATTGGCGGTGCAGAACGCTGCGAAATCGTCGGCGAAGCGCTCCGGCAGCACGACCAGATTCGCCTGCACGTGTCCGGGCGCGCGGCCGACCGTGAGGCCGTCCCAGCCGACGCGTGTCGCCCGGCGCACCGCGAGGCCGGTCTCGCTCTCGGCCATCTCGGTCAGCGTGACGGTGGCGGGTCTAGACATGCCGCACGATCCCGCCGTCGGCGCGGTAGACGCTGCCCGTGACATAGGAGGCCGGTCCGCTGCACAGGAAGGCGGCCACGGCGGCGATCTCGTCGGGCTCGCCGTAGCGACCCATCGGGATCTGCGCGCAAGAGCGCTGCCGCACCGTCTCGACATCGATGCCCTCGCGGGCCGCGGTCGCTGCGTCGGTCATGTGCACCCGCTCGGTGCCGACGCGGCCCGGCATCAGCACGTTGATGGTGACGCCGTCGCGGGCGATCTCCGGTGCCAGCGACTTCGACCAGGCGAGCAGCGCGGCCCGCAGCGTGTTGGAGATGCCGAGCACCGGGATCGGCTGCACGGCGCCGGTGCTGACGATGGTCACGATGCGGCCCCAGCCGGCCCGGCGCATCGCCGGAAGAAACAGGTCGGTCAGCCGGATCACCGACAGCGTCATGGCGCGAAAGCTCTCCTCCCAGTCTGCGGGATCGCGCAGGAGCGCGCCGCCATAGGGCGGCCCGCCCGTGTTGGCGATCAGGATGTCGACGTCGCCGACCGCGCGGGCGAAGCCGTCGAGGCTCTTCGTGTCGGCGAGATCGAGCGGGACGGTGTCGGCGCCGCCGATCCGCTCGGCCGCCTCGGCGAGCGCGTCCTGGTCGCGGGCCGCGAGCACGAGGCGGGCGCCTTCGCGCGCCAGCGCCGTGGCGACGGCGAGGCCCATGCCGCGATTGCCGCCGAGCACGAGCGCGCGTTTTCCGGCGATCCTCAGATCCATGCCGCGATCTCCCGCGTCTTCCAGGCCGACGAGACGTCGCGCACCAGAAACCGGCCACGTCCGGGCGATCCCTTGAGCTCGCCGCGCTCGACCACGATCTCGCCGCGGCTCATCACGGTCTCGGGCCAGCCCTGCACCTCCAGACCCTCGTAGGGCGTGTAATCGACATTGTGGTGCAGCAGCGCGTTGGTGATGGTCACGCGCCTCTCGGGATCCCACAGCACCAGATCGGCGTCGCTGCCGACCGCGATCGTGCCCTTGCGCGGATGCAGGCCGTAGAGCCTGGCGTTGTTGGTCGCGGTCAGCGCGACGAAGCGCTGGATGTCGATGCGGCCCTTCACGACGCTTTCGCTGAACAGGATCGGCAGCCGCGTCTCGATGCCCGGAATCCCGTTGGCGATGGCCCGGAACGGCGCCCGCGGGCCGGCCTTCAGCTTGCCCTCGGCGTCGAACCGGTACGGCGCGTGGTCGGAATTGATGATGTCGATGGTGCCGTCCTCGATGCCCTGCCAGAGGGCGGCCTGAGCCGTGCGGTCGCGCGGCGGTGGGCTGCACATCGCCTTGGCGCCGAGCAGATCCGGCATGTCGAGATCGTCGGCGGTCAGCACCAGATACTGGGGGCAGGTCTCGGCGATCACGACATGGCCGCGGGCGCGGGCGCGGCGGATCTCGTCGAGCGGCTCGCCCCCCGTGATGTGCACGACGACGAGCGGCACGCCGGCGATTTCGGCGAGCGTGACGGCCCGGTGGGTCGCCTCGCGCTCGACCGGCAGCGGGCGCGACGTCGCGTGCTCGTGCGGCCGCGTGCGCCCGGCGCGCTCCAGCCGGTCGGCGAGCCAGCCGATGATCTCGTGATTCTCGGCGTGGATCAGCACCACGGCCCTCTCCTGCCGCGCGGTCTCGAACACGTCGAGGATCTGGCGGTCGGAGAGCCGCATGGCCTCGTAGGTCATGTAGACCTTGAGGCTGGTGTGGCCGCGGCGGATCAGGGCCGGGAGCTCCTGGCCGAGCACGGCCGGCGTCGGGTCGCTGACGATCAGATGGAAGGCGTAGTCGGTGACGGCGTGGCCCTCGGCGCGGCCGTGATAGTCGGCGACCGCGGCGGCGAGCGATTCGCCGCGGTGCTGCACACAGAACGGCACGATCGTCGTGGTCCCGCCGAAGGCGGCGCTGATGCTGCCGGATCGGAAGCCGTCCGCCATCCGGGCGCCCTTGGCGGCGAGCCCGGGCGCCTGCGGCTGGTCGAGATGGCAATGCGCGTCGATGCCGCCGGGCAGCACCAGCCGCCCGGTCGCGTCGATCACGGTGTCGGCGTCGCCGAGACGCTCCGCGATCGCCGTGATGCGGCCGTCCCGGATCCCGAGATCGGCCGCGAAGACGTCCGCAGCGGTCGCGATGGTGCCGCCGCGGATCACCGTGTCGAAGCTCATGCGGGCAGCTTCCGCACGGCGGCGGCCGGCAGGAAGGCGGGATCGAACAGGTCGGCCGGCGTCGGCACGGCGGCGAGCCCGAAGCCAGCCGCGACCGCCTCCATGCTCTTCGTCAGTCGCGCCGGATCGACGGCCCCGAGGCCCTTCGCGGTCGATTCCGGCGTCGTCATCTGATTCTTGATCAGCCAGCGCAGCTTCTCTTCCTCGAGCGCGGCGTTGATCAGCGGCGCGTGCGCCTTGAGGGCCGCGATGGCCGCCTTCGGATCGGCGGCGGCCGCCTGCCAGGCGCGTGCCGCCACGGCGACCAGCGCCCTGGCGGCGTTCGGCTGCTCGGTGCGGAACTTTTGGGACAGGATGATGCCGTTGCCGTAGAGGTCGAGCCCGACCTCGGAATAGTAGAGGAAGCGGATGTCCGCCGGAGCGAGGCCGGCCTTCACCAGGCCGAAATACATGGTCGAGTCGAAGCCCAGGATGGCGTCGGCGTTGCCGCCGGCCAGCACGGCCTCGCGCAGCTGCAGGCCGACCATGTTCCATTTGACCGAGGCCGGATCGAGCGACGCCGCCTTGGCATAGGTGGTGAACAGGCGATAGGCGCCGTCAGGCGCCGCGGCTCCGATGGTCTTGCCGGCGAGGTCGGCCGGCTTGGTGATGCCCGACCTGGTCAGCGCCGCGACGCACAGCGGGCTGCGGAAATAGACCATGTAGACGCAGCGGATCGCCGCGGCCGCGTTGCGGACGTTGAACTCGGCCATCGAATTGATGTCGGCGATGCCGGCGTCGTAGACGCCGGAGCCGACCCGCGACACCGCCTCGCCCGAGCCGGCGCCGGCGTCGAGCTGGCACTCCAGGCCGGCCTCCTTGAACCAGCCGTTCTGCTGCGCCAGGAAGAACGCCGCGTTGGAGCCGTCGAACGGCGCCGCCAGCGAGAAGCGGACCGTCGTCGCGGCGCGGGCCGGGCGGGCCCCCAGGACGAATGGCGCGGCCACGGCCGCTTGTAGGAGCGTGCGTCGGGAAGGTGCGGAGGTCACCACGTCGTGTCCCTTTCCTGGTGCGGAGTCGAGGCGAGAAGGCCCGACGGGACCTCAGCAATCGGCGTGCCGATTGCGAACTTGAACAAAAACAATGTTGCGCTATGAATTGCGCGCAATCCTGTGTGCTCGGTCCGGACGTCGCGAACAACAATGAAGCAGCCCCGGCGCCTGGTCGGCGTCATGAACGACCGCAACCGCCCCCGCGTCGAGGACGCGGGCGACGCCTACCGGCATCTGTTCGCCGCGATCGTCGACCAGCGGCTCCTGCCTGGCACCAAGCTCACCGAGATGGCCCTGGTCGAGGCCTTCGGCCTGGGGCGGCGGGCGATCGGGACGGCCCTGCAGCGGCTGACCTGGGAGAAGCTCGTGGTGTTCTTCCCGAAGCGCGGCGCCTTCGTCGCGGCACCGGACGCTGCCGAGGCGCGCGACGTGTTCGCGGCCCGGGTCGCCATCGAGGCCGGCACCACCGAGGCGGTGGCGCGTGCCGCCGATCCGGCCGCCATCGCCAAGCTGCAGGACAACCTCGACCAGGAGCGGGCGCTGCGCAGGCAGGGCCATCTGCGCGAGGCCATCCATCTGTCGGGCGGCTTCCACGTGCTGATGGCCGAGCTCTCGGGAAACCGGACGCTGGCCGAGCAGGTCCGGCTGCTGGTCGCCCGCACCAGCCTGATCGTCAACCTGTTCGACAACCAGGCCGGCCTCGCCGGCTGGCACGACCACCACGACGACCTCATCCGCCACTGTGCCGCCGGCGAGGTCGAGCAGGCCGTGGCGCTGATGCGGGCTCACATCACCGAGCTGCAGGACGCCCTGGCGCTCGACCGCCGCCGGCCGGTCGCCTTCGACATGGTCGACGTGTTCGCCCGCGACTGAGAGGCCGTCCACCGGCGTCGCGACGCCAGGCTTCGACGAGCGCTCCGAGTTCCTGTACGTATCGGGGCCCGCCGTCCCGAAGCCGAGCCTCGAATGCCCGCCTCGCAACACGTCTCGCCGAAATCCGACATCGCCATCTCGCAGGACGCGCCCAAGCGGCCCATCGTGGAGCTGGCGCGCGAAAAGCTCGGGATCGCGGCGGACGAGCTCGAGCCCTACGGGCGCTACAAGGCCAAGGTGTCGCTCGACTTCGTCGAGACCCTGAAGGACCGGCCGTCCGGGCGGCTGATCCTGGTCTCGGCCATCACGCCGACGCCGGCCGGCGAGGGCAAGACCACCACCACGGTCGGGCTCACCGACGCGCTCGTCCACATCGGCAAGAAGGCGATGCTGTGTCTGCGCGAGCCGAGCCTCGGCCCCTCCTTCGGCCAGAAGGGCGGGGCGGCCGGCGGCGGCTATGCCCAGGTGGTGCCGATGGAGGACATCAACCTCCATTTCACCGGCGACTTCCATGCCATCGGGGCGGCCCACAACCTGCTCGCCGCCATGGTCGACAACCACGTCTACTGGGGCAACGCGCTCGGCATCGACACCCGGCGGGTGACGTGGCGGCGGGTCGTCGACATGAACGACCGGGCGCTGCGCGAGATCGTCTGCTCGCTCGGCGGTGCCGTGAACGGGTTTCCGCGCGAGGCCGGGTTCGACATCACGGTCGCCTCCGAGGTGATGGCGATCTTCTGCCTCGCCGAGAATCTCGCCGACCTGAAGGAACGGCTCGGCGACATCGTCGTCGCCCAGACCCGCGACAAGGCGCCGATCCGGGCGCGCGACCTCGCCGCCAACGGCGCCATGGCGGCGCTCCTCAAGGAGGCGCTGGCCCCGAACCTGGTGCAGACGCTGGAAGGCACGCCGGCCTTCGTGCATGGCGGGCCGTTCGCCAACATTGCGCACGGCTGCAACTCGGTGATCGCCACCCGCACGGCCCTGAAGCTCGCCGACTGGGTGGTGACCGAGGCCGGCTTCGGCGCCGATCTCGGGGCGGAGAAGTTCCTCGACATCAAGTGCCGCAAGACCGGCCTGTCGCCCGACTGCGTCGTCCTGGTCGCCACCATCCGGGCGCTCAAGATGCACGGCGGCGTCCGCAAGGAGGATCTTTTCGCGGAGAACCTCGAGGCGCTGGAGGAGGGGCTCTCCAATCTGCGCCGTCACGTGGAGAACGTGAAAAAATTCGGGCTGGTGCCGGTGGTGTCGATCAATCGCTTCTCGGCCGACACCGTGGCCGAGATCGCACTCGTCCGCGACGCCTGCGCGGCCCTGGGCGTCGAGGCCTGCGTGGCCGACCACTGGGCGGAGGGCGGTGCAGGCGCCGTGGACGTCGCCCGCGCGGTGGTGCGGGCGGCGGAGAGCGGGAAGAGCCGCCTGAATCTGCTATATCCCGACGACATGCCGCTGGTGGAAAAGATCCGCACGGTGGCGCAGCAGATCTACCAGGCCAAGGACATCGCGCTCGACGCGCCGGTCGCCGAGCAGCTCGCCGCCTTCCAGGCGGCCGGCTACGGCAGCCTGCCGGTGTGCATCGCCAAGACCCAGTACAGCTTCTCGACCAATCACGAGATCAAGGGCGCGCCGACCGGCCACATCGTCCATGTGCGCGAGGTGCGCCTCGCCGCCGGCGCCGGCTTCGTGGTCGCCATCTGCGGCGACGTCATGACCATGCCGGGCCTCCCGCGGATCCCCGCCGCCGTCAACATCGACGTCACGCCGGACGGGCGGATTATCGGGCTGTTTTGAAAGTGCTGGCGGGACGTTTTGGCTGTAGGGGAGATCGGGTCACTCGGCAGCAAAGTAGAGATCGTCATCGAGCCACGCATCATAAAGAAAAAATGTGCCACGTACCTCGAATATGACGTAGTTGGCATATCCAAATCTAAACCGATACTCGACGACGTGCTCGTCCGTGACGGGAATGCGCAGGAATCGTAACTTGAGATCTCCGACTTTGTGTGGATTTCTGACGGCGTCATCCAGCGCAACCCGCAACGCCACCCTGTCTTCGGCGGCCATGCGGCTCAACCGATGCTGGACGGTCGGCATTAACTCGATACCGCGGGACCTCCAAGGCAACGCGGCCTCCCTCACAGTTCGGGTCGCGCCAAATCCGATATATGTCTGAAAGTACGTAGTTCAAGCGCAATCTTGACGATTTTTTTACGCCACATTAGCGTCTGATACGCATATTTTCGGCGTTGATTTTGCGCGCGGGAGTGGTTAGGTGCGCAGCAAGGGCCAACGGCCGACATGGAGGACGAGATGGCGCAGGACAAGGTCCGGCTCAATTTGCAGGTGTCGAGCGAGTTGAACCAGATGCTCGAAACCATCGCGGACGACACCGGCACGCAGCGCAGCGACGTGATCCGTCAGGCGCTTGCCTTGATGAAGGTGGCGCACGATGCCAAGCGCCGCGGCAAGCACATCGGCCTAGTCTCCGACCCGGAGAAGCTGGAGACCGAGATCGTAGGATTGCTGTGAGCCGGACTGCGCCCGGCTCGCCGGGCGCAGATCCTCGGGAGAGAGGGCATGTCCCAGGAGCTCGACGTCAACGATATGTTCGCCCGCGCCTCGATCACCATAGCGCCCGAGGAAACTGCCGAGGAGCGGACGGTCCGGCTGGGGAAGGACGACCGCGAGCACCGCATCGAGCACGTCAAGGGAATGATCGTTTTCGGGCTGATCGTGCTGGCTCTGGTGTTGATCGGTGGGCTATGCGCCTACGAAGCGGTGTTCGATGCGGCCGCATCCGCCGACACCCGGCGGTGGGCGCAAACGACGCTCTCGGCGTTGTTCGCCGGCTCCGTCTCGTTCGTGCTCGGACAGATGACGGCGAAGCGGAAGTGATCAATAGCGGCCGGAGGCGTGACGCTCACAACCCCCTCATCACCTTCGCCACCTTCTCCAGATGCGCCGCCCGGGTCGCGTTCGTCGAGACGTTCATGTGATAATGCGCCGTGTAGGTGATCTTGGCGCGCCCGCCGGACAGCACGCGCAGATAGCGCGTGATCACTTTCCGGGGCGGGTCGCCCATGAGAAACGCGGTCCAGCGCGGCCGGCCGTAGGTCGTCACCGCGGCGATCCGCTTAAGATGGGTCAGGGCCGGCTTCACGTTGGCCGGATCGCTGATGTCGAAGGCGACGCCCGGCATCAGCACGCGGTCGAACCAGCCTTTCAGCATCGCCGGCAGGCCGAAGCACCACACCGGGAAGACCAGCACCAGCGCGTCGGCCGCCAGGAGCCGGTCGACGTAGCCCTGGACCGGCCCCTGATTGATCGCGGTGTCGTGATAGGTCAGCCGCTCCTCGCGGGTCAGCACCGGGCTGAACCCCTCGGCGTGGAGGTCGCAGTCGTCGACCGTGTGGCCGGCCTTGCGGAGGGTGTCGACCACGCGGGCATGGACCGCGGCGTTGAAGCTCGTCTCGACCGGATGGGAGTAGATCACCAGCACGCGCATGTCATGTCGTCCAGGGCGGCGCGGAGGCGCGGCCCCTCATTTCCCGTTTCGCTGCTCGCCGTATTGCAGCACCTGGACCTTCTCGATGGTGACGAGGCCCGACGGCATCATGGCGTCGAGCAGCGGCAGGAAGGCCTCGATCTTCTCGGGCGCGTCGACGATCTCGACGACGATCGGCAGATCCGCCGAGAGCCGCAGGATCTTCGTCGTGTGCAGCGTCGACGAATGGCCGAAGCCGAGCGGGCCGCGCAGCACCGTGGCGCCGGCGAGCTTCTGCTCGCGCGCCTTCAGCACGATCGCCTCGTAGAGGGGCGTGCGGTCGAGCTTGTCGTCCTCGCCCACGAAGATTCTCAGGAGAACGGCGTCGCGCGGGACTCTCATAAGGATTCTCCTCACACCCAGCGCATCGTGTTGAACGCGGTGGCGAGGGCGGCGCCCGCCCACACGGCGATCAGGCACAGCGCCACCGAGCCGACGACGTTGCCGCCGGCCTCCAGCCACTGGCCGTCGCGCATCAGCTCGAGCGTCTGGATGCTGAACGACGAGAACGTCGTGAACCCGCCGCAGACGCCGAGCATGACGAACTGGCGCACCGGCGTGCCGACCAGGACGCGGCCGTCCGGCCCGGTGATCACGGCGACGAAGCCGATCACGAAGGAGCCGACCACGTTCACGGTCAGGGTGCCCCAGGGGAAGGTTTCGCCGATCAGGCGTGCCGTCACGCCCGAGCACCAGAAGCGCGCCATGCCGCCGAGCGCGCTGCCGATCGCGATCCAGAGATAAGCCATCTGTCGTCCCGAACCGAATCTCGCCTTCACGGATCCGCACGCGAGCGGCTCGGACGGAGTCCCGCCGCGCGGTGCGGCAGGAGTCATCAGCCGGCGGGATCGACCCGGGGCGGTTTCGGGGGACTCCATCCCCATCGCGACGACCCTAGCGCCGCTTCGGGCACGGGGCAACGGGGTATGGTCCCGGGCTCGCCGGCGCGACGGTTCGCGCCGGGAACGACGCGTGTGCGTTCACGGCGGCGGTACCGACGCCGTCTTCTCGGGCCAGCGGCACAGGTCGGCGATCGGGCAGAGCGGGCAGCGCGGCCTGAGCGCCGTGCAGGTGTAGCGGCCGTGCAGGATCAGCCAGTGGTGGGCGTGCAGCCGGTACGGCTTCGGCACCACCGCCTCGAGCCGGGCCTCGACCTCGAGCGGCGTCTTGCCGGGCGCCAGCCCGGTGCGGTTGCCGACCCGGAAGATGTGGGTGTCGACCGCCATGGTCTCCTGCCCGTAGGCGATGTTGAGCACCACGTTGGCGGTCTTGCGGCCGACGCCCGGCAGCGTCTCCAGCGCCTCGCGGGTCGCCGGCACGGCGCCGCCGTGCTCGGCGATCAGCTGCTGCGAGAGCGCGATGACGTTCTTGGCCTTGGTGTTGAACAGGCCGATCGTCTTGATGAAGTCGCGGACCTTCGCCTCGCCGAGCGCGACCATCTTCTCCGGCGTGTCGGCGACCGCGAACAGGCCGCGGGTCGCCTTGTTGACGCCGGCGTCGGTCGCCTGCGCCGAGAGCACCACGGCGACCAGCAGCGTGAACGGGTTGACGTGCTCGAGCTCGCCCTTCGGCTGCGGATTTTTTGCCTGGAAGCGGCGAAAGATCTCCTCGATGTCCGCCGCGGTCAGGCGTCCGGGCGCGGCGGCCCGCTTCGGTGGCGTCGCCCGCTCGCCCACCGGCGTGGGCGACGCCACCCGCGCAGCCCTCTTGACCGCGGCCTTCGGCTTGCGGCTTGCTTCGGGGCCGCCGGCCTTCGGCTTGCGGATCATCGTCGCGTCACCCGTGTTGTCACGACAGGTCGTCCGGCCAGGAGCGGCCGACCCCCGATCGCCGAACCGTCGGCGTCCGAACCCCCGGTGCCCGAACCCCCGGTCCCCATGGCTTCCTCCTCGTCCGAGCCGCCCCTCTTCTCGGCCGTCGTGACTCCGCACCGCTCGCTCGACCGGGCCGGCGTACGGACCGTGATCCTGCTGCTCGCCGCGGCGAGCGGGGCGCTCGGGCTGGTCTTCGTGGCGGCGGGCGCGTGGCCCGTCACCGGCTTTCTAGGGCTCGACGTCGCGCTCGTCTATTGGGCCTTCCGGATCAACCGCCGCCGCGCCGTCGCCTGCGAGCACGTCCTGGTGACGCCTTCGGTGCTGGCGGTCCGGCGGGTCGACCACACCGGTGCGATCGCCGAATGGACCCTCAACCCGGTGTGGGTGCGGCTCGATCGCGAGGTCGATCCGGACTTCGGCCTGATGCGGATCGCCCTGGTGTCGCACGGGCGCCGGCTCGTGGTCGGCGCCTGGCTGTCCCCGGCCGAGCGCGAGAGCTTCGCCGCGGCGCTGGCCGCGGCGCTGGGCGAGGCGCGGCGGGGGCCGACCCGCACGCCCGCCGCATCGCCCGGAAATCGGGTGGATCCCCCTGCGCCCGGGCCGTAGGCTCGGCATCATGAGCACCATGATCCTGACCGATCCCGTCGAGGTGCGGCCGCCGGTTCGCACCCAGAGCGCCACGCTGGCGCGCGCCGCCGAGGATTACGACCGCGTGCGCCGCGCGATCGCGTTCCTGTCGGAGAACTGGAGACAGCAGCCGGACATCGAGGCGGTGGCGCACGCGGCCGGCCTGTCGACCGATGGCCTCACTGCGCTGTTCCGCCGCTGGGCCGGGCTGACACCGAAGGCCTTTCTCCAGGCGCTCACGCTCGATTACGCCCGAAAGCTGCTGCGCGAGTCGGCGAGCGTGCTCGACGCCGCCTACGAGGTCGGGCTGTCCGGCCCGGGGCGGCTGCACGACCTGTTCGTCACCCACGAGGCGATGTCGCCGGGCGAATGGAAGGCGGGCGGGGCCGGCCTGGTGCTGGACTACGGCTTCCATCCCTCGCCCTTCGGCACCGCCCTGATCATGGGGACGAGCCGCGGGCTCGCCGGCATCGCCTTCGCGGACCAGGGCGGCGAGGCGGCGACGCTGGCCGACATGCAGGCGCGCTGGCCGAACGCGACTTACGTGCGCGATCAGGCCGGCACGGCGGCGCTCGCCCGCCGGGTGTTCGATCCCGCCACCTGGCGGCCCGACCGGCCGCTGCGCATCGTGCTGATCGGCACGGATTTCGAGGTGCGGGTATGGGAGACGCTGCTGCGCGTCCCGCTCGGGCATCTCACCACCTACTCTACGGTCGCCGGAACGCTCCACTCGCCCAAGGCCGCGCGGGCGGTCGGCGCCGCGGTCGGCCGCAATCCGTTGTGCTTCGTCGTCCCGTGCCATCGCGTCGTAGGGAAAAGCGGCGATCTCACCGGCTACCACTGGGGGCTGACCCGCAAGCGCGCCATGATCGGCTGGGAGACCGGCCAGCGCGGAGGGTGAGCCAGTCGGCTTTCAGCCCTCTTTCCTCGCGGGAGAGGGTTCGAGGCCGCGGCGGCGTCGCGCCTCCCATTCCCGTTCCGGTATCGCCTCACCGGCCGTTGACGCGGCGGGTGGGGCGTCCCATTAGTCGGGGGACCGCGCCCTGGGGCCGATTTCGGCGCGGGCAGGGAGATCACCGACATGCAGACGCGTCGTCCCGTCATGCTGGTCATTCTGGACGGATGGGGGTGGCGCGAGGACGCCGCCGACAACGCCGTCCGGCAGGCGAAAACGCCGACATTCGACAGGCTGTGGGCGACCTGCCCGCATGCCTTCCTGCGCACCTCCGGCAAGGACGTCGGCCTGCCCGACGGGCAGATGGGCAATTCCGAGGTCGGGCACCTCAACATCGGCGCCGGCCGGGTGGTCATGCAGGACCTGCCGCGCATCACCGACGCCATCGCCACCGGGGCGATCGAGAAGGCGCCGGCGCTGGTCGGCCTGATCGACACGCTGCGCGAGACCGGCGGCACCTGCCACCTGATGGGCCTCGTCTCGCCGGGCGGCGTCCACTCGCACCAGGACCACGGCGCCGCGGTGGCGGGCATCCTGGCGCTCGCCGGCATCCCGACCGTCATGCACGTCTTCACCGACGGCCGCGACACGCCCCCGCGCTCGGCCGCCGAGTATGTCGAGAAGCTCGTCGCCGACCTGCCGTCGACCGTGCCGATCGCCACCGTCGACGGCCGCTACTACGCCATGGACCGCGACAAGCGCTGGGACCGGGTCGAGAAGGCCTGGGCCGCGATCGTCGAGGCGCAGGGCGCCCGGCACGAGGACGCTGCCGCCGCCATCGCGGCCTCCTATGCGGCGAATGTCGGCGACGAGTTCATCGTCCCGGCCGTGATCGGCGACTATGCCGGCATGAAGGACGGCGACGGCGTGCTGTGCTTCAACTTCCGGGCCGACCGGGTGCGCGAGATCCTCGGCGCGCTGCTCGACCCGGGCTTCTCCGGCTTCCCGCGGCCGCGCACGCCCAAGGTGGCCGTGGCGGCCGGCATGACCCAGTACAGCGAGGCGCTCGACGCCCTGATGGGCACGATCTTCCCGCCCGAGAGCCTGGCCAACGGGCTCGGCCAGGTGACGGCCGCCGCCGGCCGCACCCAGCTGCGCATGGCCGAGACCGAGAAGTACCCGCACGTCACGTATTTCCTCAACGGCGGCGAGGAGAAGCAGTTTCCGGGCGAGGATCGCATCATGGTCCCGTCCCCCAAGGTCGCGACCTACGACCTGCAGCCCGAGATGTCGGCGCCGGAGCTGACCGACAAGGCGGTCGCGGCGATTCGGTCCGGCAAGTACGACCTGATCGTGCTGAACTTCGCCAACCCCGACATGGTCGGCCATACCGGGATTCTCTCGGCCGCCGTCAAGGCGGTGGAGACGGCCGACACCGGGCTCGGCCGCATCGTCGAGGCGATCGGGGACATGGGCGGGGCGCTCCTCGTCACCGCCGACCACGGCAATTGCGAGCTGATGCGCGATCCGGTGACGGGCGGTCCGCACACGGCCCACACGACGAACCCGGTGCCCGTGATGCTTTTCGGCAGCGACGCCAAGAGCCTCGCCGACGGCCGCCTCGCCGACCTCGCGCCGACCCTGCTGGCCCTGATGGAGCTGCCGCAGCCCAAGGAGATGACGGGCAAGTCGCTGATGCGGTGAGTTCTGCTCTCGTCATTCCGGGGCGCGGCGAAGCCGCGAACCCGGAATCCAGACGCGAACTCGGTGTGCTTGGTTGGATTCCGGGTTCGCCGCTGCGCGGCGCCCCGGAATGATCGGATTGAAGCTCAAAAATCCTTCAGCCCGAGCACGTCCATCATCGAGTACAGGCCCGGCGCGCGGCCCTTCGCCCACAGCGCCGCCTTGACGGCGCCGCGCGCGAAGATCATCCGGTCCTCGGCCTTGTGGACGAGCTCGATGCGCTCGGCCGGCCCGGCGAAGATCGCCCAGTGCTCGCCCACCACGGTGCCGCCGCGCAGCGACGCGAAGCCGATGTCGCCCGGCCTGCGGGCGCCGGTGTGGCCGTCGCGGCCGCGGTCGGAGCGGGCGGCGAGGTCGACGCCGCGGCCCTGCGCCGCCGCCTCGCCGAGCAGCAGCGCGGTGCCGGACGGCGCGTCGATCTTCTTGTTGTGGTGCATCTCGAGGATCTCGATGTCGAACTCCTCGTCGAGCGTCGCCGCGACCCGCTTTGCCAGCGCCGCCAGGAGATTGACCCCGAGGCTCATGTTGCCGGACTTCACGATCGGGATCGACGTCGCGGCCGCGGCGATCGCCTGCTCGTCGGCGGCCGAGAAGCCGGTGGTGCCGACGACGTGGAACAGCCCCGCCGCCGCGGCCTGCCCGGCGAGCGCCACCGAGGCCGCCGGGATGGTGAAGTCGATCACGCCGTCCGCCTGGCCGGCGAGCGCGGCGAGGTCGCCCGTCACCGCAATGCCGTTGGCGCCGATCCCGGACAGCTCGCCGGTGTCGCGCCCGACCAGCGGCGAGGCCGGGGCGTCGATCGCGCCGGCCAGCACGGCGCCTTTCGTCTCGGCGATCGCCTTCACCAGCGTGCGGCCCATCCGGCCGCCGGCCCCCGCCACGATCAGTCGAACATCGCTCATCACGCCCTCCTGCCTGTCCGGCCGGTATAGAGGAGGGGTGCGAAGGCGTACAGCAGGGTCGAGACGACATCCGAACGCGGTCGGCCGCCGCTCGTCCCCGCGAAGGCGGGGACGCAGGGGCGGCACGGCGGAGCGGCCCCGGAGTCCCGCTTGCGCGGGAACGAGCGGGCTGTGCGGGCAGACCGATGAGCGCTACGGCTGCGGGCCGTCGTAGCCTTCGACGATGACGAGATCGCCGATCGAGGTGGCGGTGCGCAGAGCCTTGGCGGCCTGGTATTCGGGCGAGCGATAGCAGGCGAGCGCCGTCTCGTAGTCGGGGAACTCGATCACCACCTGGCGCGAGCGCGCCGTGCCCTCGGGGGCCTCGAAGCGGCCGGCCCGCACCAGGAATCGCGCGCCGAACTTGGAGAACGCCGCAGCGTTGGCGGCCACATAGGCCTTGTAGGCCTCGGGATCGGCGACGTCGACGCGGGCGACCCAATATGCCTTGGCCATGGCTACACCTGCTCGTTCGCAGCGGCTTCGATCTCGGCCACGATCGCGTCGGCGGCGGCGCGGGGGTTCGGCGCCGCGACGATCGGCCGTCCGACAACCAGGTAGTCGGCACCGGCCAGGATCGCGTCGCGCGGCGTCTTCACCCGCTTCTGGTCGCCGACCTCCGCGCCGCTCGGGCGGATGCCGGGCGTCACCAGCACCATGCCGTGGCCGATCCGCGGGCGCAGCATCGCGGCCTCCTCGGCCGAGCAGACGAGGCCGTCGACGCCGATGTCGTGCGCCTGCGCGGCGCGCTCGGCGACCAGCTCCGGCACCGTGAAGTCGTAGCCGGCGGCGGCGAGGTCGGCGTCGTCGTAGGAGGTCAGCACCGTGACGGCGAGGATGCGCAGGTTGGAGTCGCCGCGGCCGACCACGGCGGCCTTCATGGTCTGCGGATAGGCGTGCACGGTGAGGAACGTCGCGCCCGTGCGGGCGATGCTCTCGACGCCCTTCTCGACCGTGTTGCCGATGTCGTGCAGCTTGAGGTCGACGAAGACGCGCCGCCCGGTGAAGATCAGCTTCTCGGCGAGCGCGAGCCCGCCCGCGAAGGCGAGCTGGTAGCCGATCTTGTAGAAGGTGACGCCCTCGCCGAGCCGGTCGATCACGGCCTCGGCGGCGTCGACGCTCGGCAGGTCGAGGGCGACGATCAGACGATCGCGCGGGTGTTCCACGGCAGTTCCCCTTGTCGGCCGGTCATGAGACCCTGGGACCGGATTCGCGCCGCCATTTTGGCCAAAGGCCGGCTGGACGGAAGCGAATTTTGCGGGCCGGGGTGCGACGATGGCAGGTTTGCCGCACGGCGATCGGGCGATCGTCGATCTCCGCAAGATCGAGGACTATTGCCTCAGTCCTGCGCATTCACGGGGGCGCCACAAGGCTCGAGTGTTCCGCGTGCGGCTCGGGCTGCAGCGCGACGACTCGAAATGGTTACGGATATTCTGCTCGAGACCGCGCACTCCGGGTCGGCGTCGCAGGTCGCCGCCGATGCGTGAGGGACGCAGTGGCGCCTCGACGTCGTCGTCGAGCGACACGAAAAGCGTGCCGTGGTAAGAAGCATGTGGATCGTACGGGCCGACGAGGACGTTCCGAGATTCGTCAGCTGCTGGGTGCCGTGATGACAGATCGAGCATAGGGCAACCAATATACGCCCGAGCTTCTGGGCGTGGTCGCGCTTCTCGCCGACCGTCCCGCGCGGGGGCTTGTCCGCGGCCAGGTCGGCACGATCGTCGAGCATCTCGACGCGCGGACCGTGCTGGTGGAGTTCAGTGACGACCAGGGCCGCGCCTATGCGCTGGAGCCGTTTTCACGAAACGACCTGTTGACCCTGCATTACCAGCCGGAGACGGCTTGACCGCCGCAGCTGCGCGCTCGTCCGGGCCTGTGTCGTGAGCGACGGGCGCCGTAGGCTCATCCCCGCCGATAGACGAAGACCCGGGCGGGCGGCAGGTTGAGCCAGATGCGCTCGGACGCCTCGGTGCGCACGCGGGCGAGCGAGCGCGGGATCGGCGACACCACCGAATAGGTGAACTGGATGAACGGGCCGCCGGGCTGCAGGAGGCCGAAGGCCTCGTTGAGCAGGCGCAGGCGGGCGCGCAGCGGCTTGGTCATCAGCGGCAGGCCGGAGACGACGGCCGACACCTCGCCGCGCAGGAAGTCGCCGAACAGGCCGCGCAGCCGGTAGGCGTCGCCCTGGATGACGGTCGCGGCCGGGTAGCGAGCGCGCAGCAGGCGGCAGAAGTTGGAGTTGAACTCGACCAGCACGAGGCGGGATTCGTCGACGCCGTGCTCGACCAGCGCCTCCGTGATGGCGCCGGTGCCGGGGCCGAGCTCGATCACCTTGCCGTCGGCCTTGGGATCGACATAGCTCGCCATGGCGCGGGCGAGCGGCTTGCTCGACGGCATGACGGCGCCGATCGCCAGAGGCTTCTCGATCCACGACCGGATGAACCTTACATCGTCGTCGATGCGAAGGCCCTTCCTGGCAGTGCCCACAGCGGACTGAAACGGCATGGTGAACAACGTGGCTGCGACGCGGCAAATTGCTCCGTCACGGAACCGTCACGGGTAAAGGTCTAACGCCTCCGGGTCAACCCCGATCACGAGCGGGGGGCGCTCCGGGCCGGCCCTAGCCCTTGTTTCCGAAGAACTCCTTGACCTTGCCGAAGAAGCCGGCCGACTCCGGATGCGTCGCGGTCGACGACAGCTTCTCGAACTCCACCAGCAGCTCGCGCTGCCGCTTGGTGAGGCTCTGCGGCGTCTCGACCACCACCTGGACGTACATGTCGCCCATCTGTTTCGAGCGCAGCACCGGCATCCCCTTGCCGGACAGGCGGAACCGCCGGCCGGACTGGGTGCCGTCCGGCACCTTCACCTTGGTCTTGCCGCCGTCGATGGTCGGCACCTCGAAGTCGCCGCCCAGCGCCGCCGTCACCATCGAGATCGGCACCCGGCAGTGCAGGTCGGCGCCGTCGCGCTGGAAGAAGGCGTGCGGCGTGATCGACAGGAAGATGTAGAGGTCGCCGGCCGGGCCGCCGCGCACGCCCGCCTCGCCCTCGCTGGCGAGCCGGATGCGGGTGCCGTCCTCGACGCCGGGCGGGATGTTGACCGACAGGGTGCGCTCGCGGGTGACGCGACCGGCGCCGGCGCAGGCCGGGCAGGGGTCGTCGATCACCTGGCCGCGGCCGTGGCAGGCCGGGCAGGTCCGTTCCAGCGTGAAGAAGCCCTGGGCGTGGCGGATCTTGCCGTGGCCGCCGCAGGTCGTGCAGGTCTTCGGCTTGGTGCCGGCCTTGGCGCCGGTGCCGGAGCAGACCTCGCAGGTGACCGAGGTCGGGATGCGGACCGGCGCGACCTTGCCGTGATAGGCCTCCTCCAGCGTGATCTCCATGTTGTAGCGGAGATCGGCGCCGCGCTCGCGGCCGGAGCCGCGGGCCCGCCCGCGCATGCCGAAGAAGTCGTCGAAGATGTCGGCGAAGGTCGAGGCGAAGTCGGCCCCGAAGCCGGGCCCGCCGGCGCCCTGCTCGAAGGCGGCGTGACCGAAGCGGTCGTAGGCGGCCCGCTTGTCGGCGTCCTTCAGGACCTCGTAGGCCTCGTTGACCTCCTTGAACTTGTGCTCGCACTCGCCGTCGCCCGGGTTGCGGTCCGGGTGATACTTCATGGCGAGCTTGCGATAGGCGGTCTTGAGGTCGGACTCGCTGGCGCCGCGCTGGACTCCGAGCACCTCGTAATAGTCGCGCTTGGACATTCAGCCGGTTCCCCACGCACGAAAAACCCTCTCCCCGTCCGGGAGAGGGTGCAGAGCCAATGTCAGCGAGCGAGGCGGGTGAGGGGTGGCGCTCGACATCGAGAAAACGAGAAACGTTCGACGAACAGGATGGACTTCCCGCCCGGCGTCCGGGCGCCTCGCGCCCGAACGCCGCCCCGAGGCATCACGCCGACTTCTTGTTCTTCTTGTCGTCGTCGACCTCGGTGAACTCCGCGTCGACGACGTCTTCCTTCTTGCCGCCGGTGGCGCCGGCGTCGCCGCCGCCGTCGTCCTGCGACTGCTTGTACATCGCCTCGCCGAGCTTCATCGAGGCCTGAGCCAGCGTGTTGGTCTTGGCCTTGATCGCCTCGGCGTCGTCACCCTTGAGGGCCTCGCGCAGATCGGAGAGGGCATCCTCGATCATGCGACGCTCGTTGTCGCCGACCTTGGAGCCGTGCTCGGCGAGCGCCTTCTCGGTCGAGTGGACCAGCGCCTCGGCGTGGTTCTTGGCCTCGACGGCGGCCTTGCGCTTCTTGTCGTCCTCCGAGTGCGCCTCGGCGTCCTTCACCATGCGCTCGATGTCGGACTGCGACAGGCCGCCCGACGCCTGGATGCGGATCTGCTGCTCCTTGGCGGTCGCCTTGTCCTTGGCCGAGACGTTGACGATGCCGTTGGCGTCGATGTCGAACGACACCTCGATCTGCGGCACGCCGCGCGGCGCCGGCGGGATGCCCATCAGGTCGAACTGGCCGAGCAGCTTGTTGTCGGCCGCCATCTCGCGCTCGCCCTGGAAGACCCGGATGGTGACGGCGTTCTGGTTGTCTTCCGCCGTCGAGAACACCTGGCTCTTCTTGGTCGGGATCGTGGTGTTGCGGTCGATGATGCGGGTGAACACGCCGCCCAGCGTCTCGATGCCGAGCGACAGCGGGGTCACGTCGAGCAGCAGCACGTCCTTGACGTCGCCCTGCAGCACGCCGGCCTGGATCGAGGCGCCGATCGCCACCACCTCGTCCGGGTTGACGCCCTTGTGGGGCTCGCGGCCGAAGAACTGGCGCACCACCTCCTGCACCTTCGGCATGCGGGTCATGCCGCCGACCAGCACCACCTCGTTGACCTCGCCGGCGGACAGGCCGGCGTCCTTGAGCGCCAGCCGGCACGGCTCGACGGTCTTCTGGATCAGGTCGTCGACCAGCGCTTCGAACTTGGCGCGGGTGAGCTTCATCGTGAGGTGCTTCGGGCCGGAGGCGTCGGCCGTGATGTAGGGCAGGTTGATCTCGGTCTGCGAGGTCGAGGAGAGCTCGATCTTGGCGGCCTCGGCGGCCTCCTTCAGGCGCTGCAGCGCGAGCTTGTCGCGGCGCAGGTCGATGCCCTGCTCCTTCTGGAACTCGTCGGCCAGGTAGTTGACCAGCCTCATGTCGAAGTCTTCGCCGCCGAGGAAGGTGTCGCCGTTGGTCGACTTCACCTCGAAGACGCCGTCGCCGATCTCCAGGATCGAGATGTCGAAGGTGCCGCCGCCGAGGTCGTAGACCGCGATGACGCCCTGCTTCTGCTTGTCGAGGCCGTAGGCGAGCGCCGCCGCGGTCGGCTCGTTGATGATGCGCAGCACCTCGAGGCCGGCGATGCGACCGGCGTCCTTGGTGGCCTGGCGCTGGGCGTCGTTGAAGTAGGCCGGGACCGTGATGACGGCCTGGGTGACCTTCTGGCCGAGATACGACTCGGCCGTCTCCTTCATCTTCTGCAGCGTGAAGGCGGAGATCTGCGAGGGCGAGTAGGTCTTGCCGTCCGCCTCGACCCAGGCGTCGCCGTTCGAGGCGCGCACGATCTTGTAGGGGACGAGCTTCTTGTCCTTCTCCACCATCGGGTCGTCGTAGCGGCGCCCGATGAGGCGCTTGACGGCGAAGAACGTCCGCTCCGGATTGGTGACCGCCTGGCGCTTCGCCGGCTGGCCGACCAGCCGCTCGCCGTCGTCCGTGAAGGCGACGATCGACGGGGTGGTGTTCTTGCCTTCCGAGTTCTCGATGACCTTCGGCGTCTTGCCTTCCATCACGGCGACGCAAGAGTTGGTCGTGCCGAGGTCGATGCCGATGACCTTGCCCATTGTCTCTGTCCTTTCTTCGCAGCAGGCCGGCCGAGCCTGAACAGCACCCGGAAGCGTCCGCAGGCCTCGCGCCTGCACTGATGCCTTGGGTCCGGCCCCTTGGAAATAACGGCATCCGCCCCTGCGGGGCGGGTTCGAAAGGTCATATAGGAGGGCCCTCATAGGCCGCAAGGCGGACGTTCTGCAAATCCGGCCTCGGTTCCGGGCCTGGACCCGGGGCCGCCCGCCCGCCGGTGCCGGGCCCCGGCCGGCGGGCCCGGCCCCGGCCGGCCCGCAACCGGGCGTGAATTAACCCGCCTGCAATCGTGTGCTGCGAGCATGGGCGGCGGGCCGGTCACGCCGGGGGGCAGCTGTCCCGGGCGGATCGGGCGTGGCCGAGGTGGCAGAGCGCGGGGCCGACATGAGACTGCTCGAGGTCGTCGAGGCGTTGCCGGCGTCGGCCGGCCGCCGGACCACGTATCTGCGCGCGCTGGTCGCGCTGTTCGGCCTCGTGCTGGCGCTCACGACGATGCGCTTCGCCCTGCTGCCGCCGGGCCCGACGGCCCGCATCCCGGTCGACTTCGACGCCTTCCGGCTCGCCGGCGACCTCGTCCTGAACGGCCGGGTCGACCTCGCCTACCGGTTCGCCGATTTCGGTGCGCTGCTGAGAGCACAGTTCGGCGGCAGGCAGTTCCTGCCCTGGACCTATCCGCCGCCCTTCGACCTGCTGGTCGCGCCGCTGGCCCTGGTGCCGGTCTGGCTCGCCTATCCGGCGGCGATGGCCGGTACGCTCGTGGCCTACCTCGCGGCGCTGCGGCGCCTCGCCCCCGAAAGCGCCGTGCCGGCCCTGATCCTGTTCGCCCCGTCCGTCCTGATGACCATCCGCTGCGGTCAGAACGGGCTGCTGACCGGTGCCCTGATCGCCTGGACCTGCGCCGGGCTCCTGGCCGGGCGAGCCGAAACCAGCCGGGCCGAGACCGGCCGGGCCACGCCCGGCGGGGCCGCGGTCGCCGAGGCCGCTTTCGCGCAGGCCTGGGCCGGGGTCCCGCTCGGCCTGATGGTGATCAAGCCGCATCTCGCTGCCGCCTTCGCGGTCTACGTGGTGCTGGGCGGGCGCTGGGGCGTCGCAGCGGTCGCCGTCGGAACGGCGGCCGCGGTGTCGGCGGTCGCCACGCTGGTGCTCGGGCCCGGCGTCTGGGTCGCCTTCGCGGGCGGCGTCCAGGAGGCGAAGGTCTTCCTGTCCGAGGGCTGGTATCCGCTGTACCGGATGGTCTCGCCCTATGCGGCGCTCCACACGATGGGCGCCGGTCCGTCCGCGGCGATGGCGGTGCAGATCGCCGTGGCGGTCGCGGCGCTCGCCGCGGTCGGCTGGGCGGTCCGCCGGCTGCCGATCCGGCCGGCCCTCGGCATCACCGCGGTCGCGGCGCTGCTGGTCAGCCCTTACGCCTACGACTACGACCTGACGATCGTGGCGGTCGGCATCGCCCTCCTGCTGCCCGACCTGATCAGGCTCGGGCGCCCGCCGGAGCGCGCCGTCGTCTATCTCATGTGCCTGGTCGCCGGCGTTTTCGGGCTCGCCCAGTCGAGCCTCGTGGCGCTCGGCCTCGGACCGGTGCCGGATCCGCCCTTCGGCGACATGCCGGTCTCCGGCGGCGGGATCGCCCTGGTCGTCCTGCTCGGCCTGGTGTGCCGGATCGTCGGCCGGGGCGCCGTCACGGCGGCGGCGCGGCCGCGTCCGGCGTGAACCGGTAGATGGCGAGCGCCTCGTCCGGCACGGCCGCGACCGGCGTCAGCCAGGCCGGCGGATCGCCGGCGGCGAGGCGTGCCGCGAGTCCGCCCGGGGCTGCCGTGGGAACAACCGGCACAGCCCGGCACACCGCCACGTAGACGTGGGGCGAGAGCGCGGCCCATCGCTCGAGCTGGGGCCGGGCCTCCTCGGGAGCGGAGCGGAAGACGCGGTCGGTCGCGAGGATCGCGGCCGACAGCCGGTGATAGGGGCCGCCGATCACCCGGTGCGGCGTCGTCGCCAGGATCGGCGGCCCATGATCGATCGGCGCCACCACCAGCCCGGGCGGCAAGGCGGCGAGCGTCCGGTGGCTCGCCTCGGTCAGGCAGGCGCGCGCCGCGGCATCGGCGGCGGGCAGGTCGCCCGGTCCGGGCCCGGCCAGAATCCGGACCGCGGCGGCGGCGAGGGCGCCGGCGACCGCCGGGGCGACCAGCACGGCGGCGGCCACCCGGAGCGCCGGGCGGGCGCCGGCGAGCCGGGCCAGGACGGCGGCCACGACCGGCAGGCCGAACCACGTCGCATAGGCGTAGAACTTGGCGTTGCCGAGGGTGAGCAGCCCGGCCGCGGCGACCGCTGCCGCGACCGTGAGGCAGGCGAAGTCCGTCCGGCGGACCGGATCGCGCAGCAGCAGGCCGGCGGCGGCGAGGGCGATCAGCGGGAAGGCCGCCACCGTCGCGGCGACGGCCGGGCTCGCCCGCGCCACGGTCAGGAGCGGCTGGCTCTCCCGCACTTGGTCGAGCCAGAGCGGCCCCACCGCCGGGTCCATCAGGGCGAAGGGGCCACGCCGGCAGTCCGGTTCGATCGCCAGCGACAGGGCGGCCGCCACGGCGGCCAGGAGCGCCAGCCCGAGCAGCCGGGTGCTCCGGCGCTCCGGCGCGAGCCGGCCCAGCGCCGCGAGCCCCAGCCCGGCGATCACCACGGGCGCGGCCGTGTTCACGGTGAGGGCGTCGCACTGCGTGAACAGCCAGCGCGCCGGCACGACCGTTCCGAGAAACACCGCCGCCGTGCCGGCCGCCAGTGCGAGCCCGTAGGCGGCGAGCGCCGGGCCGGTGGCGCGGTCGGCGGCGAAGCGCAACGCCGGCGCGACCCCGCACAGGGCCAGGAAGGCGAGGCTCTCGAAGCCGATCGCCAGCGCCACCGCGGTAAGGCCGCCGGCGGCGGCCGCGCGGCCCCATCGCCGCCGGTCGGACGCGACCACGGCGGCGAGCACCATGACGGCGAGGGCGATCTGGACGTTGTGGTGGTCGATGCGGCCCGGCACGAACTGCTGGAAGGCCGGCAGGCCGAGCACCAGCAGCAGGGCGGCGGGCGCGAGCGCGGCGGTCCCGGCGAGCCGCGCCGATGTGATCAGGACCGCCGCCATGGCCGGGATCAGCCACAGGAGCGGCCAGACGGTGCGCATCAGCCGCTCGGCCAGGGCCGGCGCCGTGGCCAGCGAGACCAGGCCGTACAGGCCGGCGAGGCCGGCATCGATCAGCCGCGACCAGTGGGTATCGTAGCCGGCCGGCGGATTCATCCGCGGCTCGTGCAGGTCGAACCAGCCCTGGCCGGCCAGGAAGGCGCGGACCTCGACCAGCCGCATCGCGTCGTCGGTGTCCGACAGGACGTCGGCCGTGCCGGCCCAGTACAGCACCAGGAGCTGGGCCGCGACGGCGAGCCAGACGAGCCCGGTCAGGACCGCGACGCGTCGGACGAGGGGCGGTGCGTCCGGCATGGCGGCTCGCGGAGGGACGACGGGGCTGGCGTCAGTACTGCCGCGGGGCCGTTGACGATCCATTAAGCCTCCCCGAAATCGCCGGAAACTCCGCCGGTTCCGGACTCCGGCCATTAAGGATCGCCGGCGAAAACTGGAGGCCTCGATGCCGGAGGTCCGCCCCGTCGCGGCCGCCGGATCGCCAGTGCGTGGGGGCGGGGTGGTGATGTCGGCGGCAGGCAACGAGCTCGACGCGGGTGCGCTCGGCGTGCCCGGGCGCGTCCGGCGTCTCGTCGAGCGGCTGCCGCGGCCGCTGCGCTTCCTCGGCGTCGGCGGCATCGGTCTCGCCACCGATCTCGCGGTGTTCACCGCGATCCCGCAGCATCTCGACCATCCGCTCGCGGTGCGGCTCGTCTCCCTGGCGGTGGCGACGCTCGTCACCTGGCAGCTCAACCGTGCCGTGACGTTCGCGCGAAGCGGCCGCCGCGTGCATGCGGAGGCGATGCGCTACGCCGTCGTCACGGCCGTCGCGCAGGGCACGAGCTACGCCGTCTTCGCCGTGCTGGTTCTCACCGTCCTCGGCTTCCTGCCGCAGGCCGCCACCGTGATCGGGGCGGCGATCGCCGCCATCGTCTCCTACAACGGGCATCGGCTCTACGCCTTCGCGCCGACCGCCGCGACTCGCTCCGGAGTGATCGAGCCATGACCTCTCGACCCACGACGTCCCGCACGGCCGGCGGCCACACCGACGTGTTCGTGATCGGCGCCGGGCCGGCCGGGCTCACCGCCGCCTACTGCCTCAGCAAGCACACGCCGTCGGTCGTGGTGATCGAGAAGGACCCGGTGCATGTCGGCGGCATCAGCCGCACCGTGGCCCATGACGGCTTCCTGTTCGACATCGGCGGCCATCGCTTCTTCTCGAAGTCGAAGGAGGTGGTCGACCTCTGGAACGAGATCCTGCCCGACGACTTCGTCGACCGGCCGCGCCTGTCGCGCATCTTCTACGGCGGCAAGTTCTACTCCTATCCGCTCGACGCCATGGAGGCGCTGCGCAATCTCGGGCTGGTCGAGAGCGCGGCCTGCGTCCTGTCCTACCTGAAGGCGCGCGCCACCCCGATCGCCGCCCCAGCCACGTTCCACGAGTGGGTGCGCAACCAGTTCGGCGAGCGGCTGTTTTCCATCTTCTTCAAGACCTACACCGAGAAGGTGTGGGGCATGTCGTGCGACGCGATCTCGTCCGACTGGGCCGCCCAGCGCATCAAGGGGCTCGACCTCAAGGTCGCCGTGACGAACGCGCTTCGCCGCTCCTTCGGGACGAAGACGCCGAAGCCGCCGGTGCCCGGCGAGCCGGTGGTGAAGACGCTGATCGAGACTTTCCGCTACCCCCGAAAAGGCCCCGGCATGATGTGGGAGGCGGCGGCGCGCAAGATCGAGGAGCGCGGCGCCAGGGTGCTGATGGGCCGCGATCTCGTCTCGCTCGCCTACGACGAGAGACGCGAATTGTGGGACATCGAGGTCGCGACCGCCGACGGGCCCGAGCGCTACACGGCCTGGCACGTGATCAGCTCCGCCCCGCTCGCCGAGCTGGTGGAGAAAATCCGGCCGCGGCCGATCTCCACCTTCCACGCCCGCTCCCTGCGCTACCGCGACTTCCTCACCGTCGCCCTGATGGTCGACAAGCCCGACCTCTTCCCGGACAACTGGATCTACATCCACGATCCGTCCGTGCAGGTCGGCCGGGTGCAGAACTTCCGCTCCTGGTCGCCCGAGATGGTGCCGAGCGGCAAGACCTGCCTCGGGCTCGAGTATTTCTGCTTCGAGGGCGACGGCCTGTGGGCCGCGCCGGACGAGGAGCTGATCGCGCTCGCCACCCGCGAGGTGGCGCAGATCGGCCTGGTCGCGGCGGCGGACGTGACGGGCGGCTGCGTGGTGCGCCAGCCCAAGGCCTATCCGGTCTACGACGACGCCTACCGGGAGAACGTCGCGACGATCCGACGCGACCTCGAGCTCGGCTGCCCGAACCTGCACGTCGTCGGCCGCAACGGCATGCACAAGTACAACAACCAGGACCACGCGATGATGACGGCGATGCTCACCGCCGAGAACATCCTCGCCGGCGAGCGCCGGTGGGACGTGTGGAACGTCAACGAAGACGCCGAGTATCACGAGGCCGGGCGCGAGCTCTCCCGCGACGGCGTGCGGGCGGCGCTGGCGAGCGAGCGGCCGGTGCCGCGCAAGGCCGGCCGGGCGGCGTGACCGCGACCCGCGGGCGCGGGCCGGGCGGCCGGTCGCGGGGCGGCCGGTGGTCAACCGGCCGCATCGGGCGATAGACTGCCGGGGCGGCGCGACCCCGTCGCGCGCCACGAGCCCCGGTGATGCCGACACGCTACTATTTCTTTCATATTCCCAAGACGGCCGGCACCTCGGTGACGGCCTGGCTGGAGCAGTGCGGCCGCTTCACGGTGTTCCCGGAGCATCTGTGGAGCCGGCTCCTCGCCTGGCCGCGGGCGGAGCTCGCCGACTACGACCTGTTCCGCGGTCACTTCTACCGCGGCTTGCACCGCTATCTCGACGTGCCGCTCACGCCCTTCGTGTTCCTGCGCAACCCGATCGACCGGTCGATCTCCCACTGGGAGCACATCCGGCGCAGCCCCGACCACTATTTCCACGACCGCGTCGTCGCGCAGGGGAGCTTCCGGGCCTTCCTTGAGGACGAGACGACCCGGCGGGTCATCGAGAACTATCAGGTGCGCTCGTTGTGCAACGCCGTCGATCCGGTGGCGCTCGACGCGCGGCTTCCGGCCCGTCGCGGCGTCCACGACCTGGAGCGCGCGCTGGAGACCGCCGACCTCGGCTTCGACGACCGGACCGCGTTGGCGGTGGCCCAGGACTACCTGACGCGGTGCTGCGTCGTCGGCATCACCGAGCGGATGGAGGACTCGCTGGCGCGGCTGGCGGGCGTCCTGCAGGTGAGCCCGCCGGAGCGGGCGCCTTCGCTCAACGTCGCGACCGGGCGGCAGATCGATGCGCTGACGCTGTCGGCCGAGGATCTGGCCGCCCTGGCGCCGCTGATCGAGGTCGACTGGGCCCTGTACCACCAAGCGCTGCACCGCTTCGACGCGGCCCTGCGGATGCCCGGCCGGGCGGACGCCGGGGACCACGGCGACCACCCGTCGCCGGGCGATGGGGGTGGCGCGGAGACATCGTCCGCGCAGCCCGGGCGCGTCGCACGCTGGGTCTCGCGGGTGCGGGGAACGCCCTAGAAGTATTTCCGCAGGTCCGCCGCGGCGTCCTCGGGGGCCCGCTTGATGTTGAAGGGGGCGACGAACTTGCCCTGCTTGTCCATCAGATAGACGATGGCGGTGTGGTCCATGGTGTAGTCGCCGGCCTCCAGCGGGACCTTGCGGTAGTAGACCCGGAAGCTCTTGGCGACCGCCGCGATCTCCTCCGGCGTGCCGGTGACGCCGCGCAGATTGGGATCGAAGCTGGAAAGATAGTCCTTCAGCACGGCCGGGCTGTCGCGCTCGGGGTCGACCGACACGAACAGCACGGCGGTGCGGCCCGCGTCCGGCCCCAGCGCCCGCAGCAGCTCCGACGCCTCGAACAGCGCGGTCGGGCAGACATCCGGGCAGTGCGTGAAGCCGAAGAACATCAGGAACGGCTTTCCGCGCAGATCCGTGTCCGCGATCGGCTTGCCGTCCTGGTCGGTCAGCCGGAACGGGCCGCCGACCGCCGCGGCGGTGGCGACCTGGCTGCCGCCGCCGAGCCGGCCGGTGGCGACCAGCACGAGACCGAGGCAGAGCAGCAGCCCGATCGCGAAAGCCCCGGCCAGGAGGGCGAGGCGCGTGGCGCGTTGGGACACGATCGTCTCCTCGAAAGCGGAAGGACAGCGGAAGGTCAGAAGCAGGCCGCGATGCCGGCCAGGATGACCTCGTAGAACACGGCCGGGCCCAGCAGGGCCCAGAGGGCGAGGGTCGCGCCGATCAGCACGGCGGCGACGCCGGCGATCGCCACGACCACCGGGCGGCGCAGTGCGCCGGCCCGGCCCGAGACGCCGGCCGTGCTGGTATCGGACATCGGGCGCTCCTGTCGAGGCGGCATCCGCGGACGGATGCCATGCCGCCAGCCTGCGTCGCGCCGGCGGTGCCGTCGTTGACATAGGTCCGATGGCGGGCGCCGCCAAGCCCGGACGCGATGGCCCGGGCCCGTGTCCGCCGTCGACGCGGTCAGGGCAGCGGCCGCGAGGCCGGCCGCACCGGCGGGACGGCCGCCACGGTGGCGGGCCGGGTCGCCGCCTCGGTGATGGCGTCGGCCATCAGCCGGCCGAAGCAGGCGTAGCTCCAGTCGTTCATGTGGAGCCCGTCCGGATCGATGAACGTCTCGATCGGAATCCGCTCGGTCTCGTGCCAGCGCTTCATCACCGCGAAGCGGGGGAACAGGTCGGCATGGCCCTCCCGGGCCATCCGGGCGAGCAGCGCCAGCATCTCGGCCGCCTGCGGCTTGGCCAGCACCGACGGGGCGTATTGCGGGTCGATCAGCACCACGTCGATGCCCTGGCGCCGGATCCGGGCGATGCCGTCCGCCACCATGGTGCGCACGCCGTCGAGCGAATGGCCGCGCAGCAGCGCATTGGTGCCGATCTGCCACAGCACCAGGTCGGGCCTCTCGGCCAGCACGCCGGCCTCGAGGCGGGCCAGCATGTCCTGGGCGTCCTCGCCGTTGACGCCGCGGTTGAGCACCGTGACGTGTTGGCCCGGCAGCGTCTCGCGCAGCCGCGCCGCCATCCGGCTCGGATAGGACGCGTCGGGCGAGCTCGCCCCGGCGCCGGCCGTCGACGACGAGCCCAGCGCCACGATGGTGAGCGGCTGATGCCTGGCGATCCGTTCCGCCGTGCGGGGCAGGCGGTCGGCGAAACGCGTCAGGTCCGCCTGCGGGCGACACGGCGGCGCCGTGTCGGAGGCGGAGGCCGGTACGCTGATGCCGAAGGCGGGGAGAAGGAGCGCGGCGAGGAGCGGGCCGCGCAGCCGGCCGAGGAGCGAAAACGTCATATTTCAATCGTTTGCTTTCTGCTCCTGCCTTGTCAAGGCGACGGAATCGACGATCAGCCTTGCGAGCAGCTTGGCGAAGCACGCATGCACGCGCTCGGCCATGTCCATCTTCTTGGTGGCGACGGTCAGGTCGAACACCCCGGCCTCGTTCCAGTGCTTCATCACCGAGAAGCGGTCGAACAGATTGACCGATTGCTGCAGCGCCACAAATCGCATCGCGTCCGCATAGGCGTTGAGCGCGATCATCGATTCCGTCCGCGGGCTGAACTGCATGTTCATCAGCACGACGTCGGCGCCGCCCTTGTGCAGTGCCTCGACCCCCTCCTCGAGCGCGAACCTGAAGTCCTCGGGATCGACCCCGCGGATCGCGTCGGCGGTGCCGGACTGCCAGACGACCAGGGCGGGCTTCTTGGTGGCGAGGATCTCGGGAATGACGGCCTGCATCTCGGCCGCGCTCTGGCGCGGCTTGGCGAAGGTGCTGACCCGGACCGTGACGCCCGGCAACTCGGCCCCGAGCTCGGCCTCGAGCCGTCCCGGATAGGCCTTGCCGGCGCCGCCCGGTCCGGCGAGCGCCGACGAGGCGCTGCCGATCACGGCGATCTCGAGCGTCTTGGCGGCGATCGCCTCGGCCACCCGGGGCATCGGGAAGTCGGCCTGGACCAGGCCCTCGGGAACCTGGCATGCCGCGTCCGGCTCGGCGCGCGCGGTGGCGGCGAACAGCAGCAGTCCGACGAGGGCGAGGACCGCGCGGGTCATGGCGAACTCCCGGCCGGCCCGGCGCTCGGTTGGGCGCGCGATCCGGCGTGGCGACCCTCGATCTGCTTGTACCAGGACATAAGGGCCGCCGCAGCAATCATAACCACAACGCCGAGAAGACTGACAATGACCTGCATCGGGATGCCGTCCGAGATTTCCGCCATGGCGAAGTGTGCCGCGAAAGCAAGGAACACGCCGAGGCAGAAGATCTCCAGCGAGTGCTGGCCGCAGATCACGGCCGGCTGCAGCCAGCGCGACTTCAGGGCCGGCCAGTCGGCCGGGACGAAGCGCACCGCCAGCACCGCGAGGGCGAAGAAGTGGGCGACCCGCAGGACGTCCAGGTTGGTCTTGTCGATCGGGTACATCCACTCGGCCAATGCTTTCGGGACGAAGCGGGTCCACGGCGGCACGTACCAGGTGAGCACGATGGCGAAGGAGACGACCAGATAGACGACCGCGAGGGCGACCAGCCAGGGCGAGCGGATGAAGCCGCCGATGCGCTCCATGCCGCCGAGCGCGCACCATGCCCCGAAGCAGAACAGGAGCTGCCAGGCGAACGGATTGAACACCCAGTGGCCGCTCGGATAGGCGGGCAGGTTGAGCCCGAACTCCCAGGCGAGCGCGTAGACGGCGACGGTCACGAACAGGGCGACGGTCGGCGCCCGCAGCACCAGCCAGACATAGGGCGGGAACACCGCCAGCAGCGCGATGTAGAGCGGCAGCACGTCCATGTTGGCCGGCTTGAACTTCAGCAGCAGGGCCTGGACGAGGGTCACGTCCGGCTGCCGCAGGAACTCGAACACGCCCATTTCCTCGGCGTAGAGCGGGTTCTCGAAGCTCGCCGAGACATAGGCGATCTCGGCCATGTAGATGGTGAACAGGAAGATGTGGGCGACGTAGACCTGCCAGGCGCGGCGCAGGATGCGGGCCGAGGCGACGACGAAGCCGCGCTCCTGCATGGTCGCCCCGTAGACGAAGGCGGCCGTGTAGCCGGAAATGAAGACGAAGATCTCGGTGGCGTCGCTGAACCCGTAGTTCCGGATGGTGATCCAGCTCACCACGTTCGACGGGATGTGGTCGAGGAAGATCAGCCAGAGCGCGAGCCCCCGGAACAGGTCGAGGCGCAGATCGCGTCCACTGGCAGCCGTCATGGGTCGGTCCCGGATCGACGACGGTCCGGCGGCGCAGCGCGGCCGGACCGTCCGCATAGCACGAGCGCCCGGGATATTGCGACGCAATGAGGCGAAGCGAGGACGGCCGCCGGCCGTGGCGCCGTGCCGCGCGCCGCGCCCCGCCGGCGCGACGGTTCGTTCCGTCGGCGCGAACGGGTATAAGTCGGGTCGGCCCCGCGTCGGGGCCGGCGCCCGTCCCCGAGGAGCCCATGTTCACAGCACGGACCCGCGACATCGAGGTGAAGGTGACGCCGCGCTTCCTGCCGGAGCGCTCGTCCGCCGACAAGCGGTACTTCTTCTGGTCCTACACGATCGAGATCACCAACCACGGCGTCGAGACCGTGCAGCTCGAGAGCCGCCACTGGCGGATCACCGATGCGCTCGGCCGGCTGCAGGAGGTGCGCGGCGCCGGCGTCGTCGGCGAGCAGCCCGTGCTGGTGCCGGGCGCCAGCTTCGAATACACCAGCGGGGTCCCGCTCACGACCGATTCCGGTTTCATGACTGGCACTTACACAATGGCCTCGGAGACCGGCGAGCGCTTCGAGATCGCCATTCCGACCTTCTCGCTCGACTCGCCGCAGGCGGCGCCCCGGGTGGTGAATTGACGGGCTGGTCGCCGGGGGCCGCGCACGCGCGCAGAGTCCGGGCTCTCGCCGCCGCGCGCCCTGGACCGATGGATCCGCCGCGTCGCCGGCGCCTCCGGTTCAGAAATGCCCGAGGTCGTAGTCGTCGCAGGAGCAGCCGAACTGGTCGAGGGCGTCCTCGAGATGGTCGGGCAGCAGCGGCTTGGCGAGCAGGTAGTCGGCGGTCCGCTTGTTGTGGGCGCGGGCGGCCTCGGCGCGCAGATCCTCCCAGTCGTCGATCGAGCCGTCGCCGCGCCCGAGCCAGGTGAGCGCCACCAGATCCACCTGTTCGTCCTGGTTGAGGGAGCGGATGAACGCCTTGAGCTCGCGATAGGTCGGGTCGTCGCGGCGGGCGTCGAGGGCCGACCAGCCGCTCTCGTCCGCGGTGTCGTCCCCGTCGGTGGCGACGTCCTGCACCTCGAACTCGCGCGCCTTCATGATGACGTAGCAGACTTTCTCGGGCGAGATGGTCAGGGCAGGAACGGTGATCATGGCTGGCATCCTCTGGCGGCCAGACCGTGCCGACGTCGAAACCGGCCCTCACCCTCCGTCTGCTTCGTCGACTGGCACCGACCGCTTGCAACCTGTGGAAAGCTTATGTCCAGGGCCCACGCGGGCCTTGATTTGAGTCAAGCGCCCGGCGTGGCCCGGGCCTGTCTCGGCCGGGGATTGACGCGGTCTCGGGACTCCCGTCACCCTCGCGGCTCTCGACGCGCGATGTCCCCGACCGCGGACGACGTCCACAGCAGCACAGGCACGAGCGGCGCGCCGCCGCCGGAGGCGAGGAATGACCAGAACCTATCGGGTGGCCGTGATCCCGGGCGACGGCATCGGCAAGGAGGTGGTGCCGGAAGGTGTCCGCGTCCTCGAGAAGGTCGCCAAGCGCCACGGCATCACGCTGAAGCTCGACTGGTACGACTTCTCGTCCTGCGACTATTACCTCAAGCACGGCCGCATGATGCCGGAGGACTGGAAGGCGCAGATCGGCGGCCACGACGCGATCTTCTTCGGCGCCGTCGGCTGGCCCAAGGCGGTGCCGGACCACGTCTCGCTGTGGGGCTCGCTGCTCCTGTTCCGGCGCGACTTCGATCAGTACGTCAACCTGCGCCCGGTGAAGCTCCTGCCCGGCGTGCCGTGCCCGCTCGCGGGGCGCCAGCCGGGCGACATCGACTTCATGGTGGTGCGCGAGAACACCGAGGGCGAGTACTCGTCGATCGGCGGCAAGATGTTCCCCGGCACCGAGCGCGAGTTCGTCGTGCAGGAGACGGTGATGACCCGCACCGGCATCGACCGGGTGCTGAAATACGCCTTCGAACTCGCCCGCAAGCGGCCCAAGCGTCACCTCACCTCGGCGACCAAGTCCAACGGCATCTCGATCACCATGCCGTACTGGGACGAGCGCGTCGAGGAGATGGCCAAGGCCTATCCGGACGTGCGCTGGGACAAGTACCACATCGACATTCTCACGGCGAACTTCGTGCTGCATCCGGACTGGTTCGACGTGGTCGTCGGCTCCAACCTGTTCGGCGACATCCTGTCGGATCTCGGCCCGGCCTGCGCTGGCACGATCGGCATTGCGGCGGCCGCCAACATCAATCCGGAGCGCACCTGGCCGTCGGTGTTCGAGCCCGTGCACGGCTCGGCGCCCGACATCGCGGGCCAGGGCATCGCCAATCCGATCGGCCAGATCTGGTCGGGCGCCATGATGCTCGACCATCTCGGCGAGGGCGAGGCGGCGGCGGCGGTGCTGAAGGCGATCGAGACGGTGCTGGCCGAGAAGACGCTGCGCACCCGCGACCTCGGCGGCAACGCCGACACGGTCGCCTGCGGCAAGGCGATCGCCGAGATGATCTGATCGCCGTCATCCCGGGGCGCTCGTCGCAATCGATCCGCTCGTCCCCGCGAAGGCGGGGAACCAGGGGCGATGCGACGCGTGGCTCTGGATTCCCGCTTTCGCGGGAATGAACGGAGTGTGGGGCTCCCCTCACACCCCGTTCGGCTCGCCGCCGGGCTCGTCGGGGGCCTCGCGCCAGCGGCGCACCACGCCGGCGTCGATGCCGAACAGGTCGAGCACGCGGCCGACCGTGTGGTCGATCATCTCGTCGATCGAGGCCGGCCTCGCATACATGGCCGGCACCGGCGGATAGACGATGGCGCCCATCTCGGTGACGGCCGCCATGTTGCGGATGTGGCCGAGATGCAGCGGCGTCTCGCGCGCCACCAGCACCAGGCGGCGGCGCTCCTTCAGCACCACGTCGGCGGCGCGCGGCAGCAGCGAGCCGGTGATGCCGTTGGCGATCTCGGCCAGCGTGCGCATCGAGCACGGGCAGACGATCATGCCCTCGGTGCGGAACGAGCCCGACGAGATCGCCGCGCCGATGTCGTTGGTCTGGTACCAGACGTCGGCGAGCGCCTGCAGGTCGGCGAGCTTGCGGTCGGTCTCCAGCGCCAGCGTCACCTTTGCGGCGTTCGAGACCACCACATGGGTCTCGATCTCGACCGAGCGGAGGATCTCCAGCAGCCGCAGCCCGTAGACGATGCCGGAGGCACCGCTGATCCCGACGATCAGGCGGCGCGGCGTCGGGGTCATGCTCGTCTCCTGTCGCAGGCCGCGCGGCAGGACGGCGAACGGCGGCTCTCGAGATCCACGGTCGCGGGAATCCTGGTCGGGGCTCGGGTGGGTCGGGCGCGGATGCGGGCCCGGCGGCCCGCCCCGGGACGCCCGACAGCTAGCGCAAATTCATCCCGGATTCATCACCCGAATCGCGAGCGCGGCGTTATGGTGGCGAGGCGTGCCGCCGTGCGACCGTCTCGCCGGCGGCGCCGGTGTGCATACGAAGCGGCACGACCGGAGCGGCGGCGACGGCGCAACCGATGCAGGCACGACACGGCAGGCCCGATTTGCCGTTCCTTTACCAAATTCTCATGGTCGAGATGCAGTGTCGGATCGGGCGGACGCGGTTTCCGCCTTCATGCTGCCCTAACTTCTTCCCAGATGATCGGCACAATCCGGCTTGAATTCGAGGGGGACGAGTCTTTTGCGCGCATCCTGTCTGATCCTGCTGGCCGCCGGCCTCGCCGTGCCCGCGATCGTCGCCTCCGCAGGCGAGGCCACGGCCCAGACCTATCCCGGCTCCTATCGCTCGCCCGGCACATACGCGGCGCCCAGCCCGTATGGCAGCGCGCCCGTCATGGACGAGGACGACGAGGAGGTCGCCACCTATCCGAGCACGCCGGCGCAGCGCCCCTATGGCGGCAGCGATCTGAGCGGCCATCCCGCGGCCGCCCCGGTGCCGTTCGAGTCGCAGCCGCTGCCGCCGCCCGGCCCGGCGGACTATTCGCGCAGCGCCGCGCCGACCTACCGCGACGGGACGCCCTATCGCGAGCCGCCGACCACGATCTACCGCGAGCCCCCGCCGCCGGCGCCCTATCGTGACACCTTCGCGCCGCCCGCGTCCGCGCCGCGCTACGCCGCCCCCGCGGCCGGCGACGCACCGCTCCGTCCGCCCGGTGACATCAGTGCCGGCCAACCGGCCGTCGGCGGCCAGGGCTATGCCACGGCGGCCCCGGGCTACGGCGCTCCGCCGGTCGCGGCGCAGCCCGGTTACGGCACCCCGGCCCCGGGCTACGGCACGCAGCCGGCCTACGGGGCGCAGCCCGGCTACGGGACCCCGGCCTACGGGGGCCGCCCGCAGGAGGCCGACCGTGCGCCGGTCGGCACCATCCCGCCCGGCGGCGGGGTGGGCAACCAGACCTACGCGTCGCTGCCGCCCGACTACCTGCCCGAGACCGAGCGCAAGGAACTGGCGCCGCAGTTCAAGCGCCAGGTCGTGGACTACGTCACCACCGAGCCGCCCGGCACCATCATCGTCGACACCCCGAACACCTTCCTCTACCTGGTGCTCGGCAACGGCAAGGCGATGCGCTACGGCATCGGCGTCGGCCGCGAGGGCTTCACCTGGGCGGGAGTCGAGCGCGTCTCCCGCATGGCGGAGTGGCCGGACTGGCATCCGCCGGCCGAGATGATCGAGCGGCAGCCCTACCTGCCTCGCTTCATGGCGGGCGGCGAGAGCAATCCGATGGGGGCCCGCGCCCTCTATCTCGGCAAGACCATCTACCGCATCCACGGCACCAACCAGCCGTCGACCATCGGCACCTTCGTGTCCTCGGGCTGCATCCGGCTCGTCAACGAGGACATCGAGGACCTCTATCGCCGCGTCGGCGTCGGCACCCGGGTTGTGGTGAAGCCGAAGGCCTCGTCGGGCGCCGTGCAGGTGCCCGCGCAGCAGCGGCCGCGCGCCGCCGGCCTGCCGCAGGTGATCCGCTGACGTTCCCGCGCGCGGACACGTGGGAGGACGGCCGGGGGATCGCCCGGCCGTTTTCGTATCGGGGATCCGGGGCGCCGTGGTTGACCGCGTGGGGCCGTCGCCCCACCATCGCGGCGAGGGGGAACGGATCATGAGACGTGCGATCGTCGGCCTCGCCGTGCTGACGTCTGCGGCCGCCCTCGCCGGCTGCGTGACGACGTCGACCACGGCCCCGAACACCGCGCCGCTGGAGCTCGGCATGACGCCCGAGGCCGCCGCGATGGCGCTCGGCGTGCCGCTGGAGCCGGTCGCCGGGAAGGGCGGATCGAGGACCTTCGTGGCCCGCCGGCCGGCCGCGACCCCGGGCCTCACCCCGGTCGACGGCGTCGTCTGGCTGCAGTTCCGCAACGGCCGGCTGACCGGGTTCAAGCGCGACTGGCATCTCGGACCCGGCCCGACCCGGCCGTTCTGAGCCGCCGGCCGCCGTCACTGCCGTCCGAGAGACCGGCGGATCCCGAGATAGACGCCCGACGCCCCGCCGGCCGAGGCGCCGCTCTCGTCGGTACGGCCGCCGGGCCGCAGCCCCCCTCTCACGGTCAGCCTGTCGTCGACGTCCCAGCCGACCCCGAACCCCTCGACATGCAGGCGCCGCTTGCGGGCCGGGCCGGACGCTCCTTCGGCGGGCCGCGCACGGTCCCCGGCGCCGCCCGGCGTCTCCGCCAGGACGGAAAAGTCCGGCGATGCCGGCTGGGCGGCGCTCGTCCCGGCGGCCGCCGGCAGCGCCAGCCCGAGCAGAACCGCGATGCCGATCCTCGGTCCGACCATGCCTGCCTCCCGTCCTGATCGTGCTCCGGCGAGCCTGCTACGCCGGCGCGCCGCGCTTTCCTTCGCGGGCGCGCCACGCGTCCGGCGGAGGGGCGAAGGAAAGCCGCATCCCCGCCGTATGATGCAGCGAGTGCGGCCGATCAGGGGGCCGGGAGGCGGATGGAGAACGACACCGACGAGAACCTCGTCGCGCAGGTCGCCGCAGGCGACCGGCGGTCGTTTCGCTGCCTGATGGAGCGCCACATGCCTCTCGCGATCCGGGTCGCCCAGCGGGTGACCGGCAACACCGCCGACGCCGACGACATCGCCCAGGAGGCCTTCCTGCGGGTGTGGACGCGGGCCGGCTCGTTCGATCCCGCCCGGGCGCGCTTCACCACCTGGCTCTACCGGATCGTCACCAATCTCGCGATCGACCAGCGCCGCCGCCCCCTCCATGCCGACATCGACGCCGCCGCCGAGGTGGCCGACGGCGGTCCCGGCCCGCTGTCGCAGATCGAGGCGCGCGAGCAGCGCCGGGCCGTCGACGCGGCGATCGCGTCGTTGCCGGCACGCCAGCGCGCCGCCGTGGTGCTGTTCCACATGGAGGGCCTGAGCGGCCGCGAGGCGGCCGCCGTGCTGGAGCTCTCCGAAAAGGCCTTCGAGTCCCTGCTGATCCGCGGCCGCGCCGCCGTCAAGGCGGCCTGCCGGGCGCGCGACGAAACGGTTGGAGGAGCACGTGACGCCCGCTGAGTTCCACCGTCTGGCCGAGACCTGGGGCGGCGACGTCGAGCGCTGGCCCGAGCAGGTCCGCGCCGCGGCGCGCGCGGTCGCCCGTACGCCGGACGGTGCCGCGGTGCTGGCGGCGGAGCGCCGGCTCGACCTCGTCCTCGCGGAGGCGCCCGTGGTGACGCGACGGCGCGCCGACGACCTCGCCTGGCGGGTGATGCAGCGGCTCGCCGAGGAGCCGGCCGCGACCCTGATGCAGCGGGTGGGGGAGCGGCCCTCGACGCGACCGCGCCCGGCGCCGCTGCGGAACTGGCTGCGCTGGCTGCTGCCGGCGGCGAGCCTCGCCTGCTCGGTGCTGCTCGGCGTCTCGCTGGCGCGCGAGCTTCCCTTCGGCTCCGGTCCGTCGCCGGCGGCGACCATCATCGCCATGACGATCGACCTCGGAGCGATCCCGAACGACTGGGGACTGCCATGACGATCCTGTCGCGCATCCGGATCACCAGGCTGCACGTCGCGCTGCTCGTCTCGCTCTGCCTCAACGTGGTGCTCGGCAGCTATGTCGCGGCCCAGTGGCTCGCGCCGCGGCCGCTGATCGCCACGGCGGCGGGCGCGCCGATGCGGCTGATCGACAACATCGCCGACCGCCTGCCGGCCGACGACGCGGCGCGGCTGCGCCGCATCTACGACAGCAGGAAGCCGAGCGTGGTCGAGGCCCAGCAGGCCTACGAGCAGGCGCTGCGGCGGGCGATCCTGATGCTCGCCGAGCCGCAGCTCGACACGGCCGCGTTCCGGGCCGCCGTGATGGAGGCACGCGACCGGCGCGTCGCCATCGGCGACATCGTCATCGACGCGGTGGTGGAGGCCGCCGCGGAGATTCCGCCCGAAACGCGCGCCGCCCTGGTCGGCCGGCTGCGCCAGCGCTGAACGCCGGGGCCGGGCGAAGGAATCGGCCGGCCGCGCCGTAGCAGGGAAAACGGCGCTCGCCGTTCCAGCCACGGAGACCCTCATGACGCCGCTCCGCTCGTCGTTGCTCGCTGTCCTCCCCACCGCGCTGCTCGGGATCGCCGTGCCGCCGGCGCAAGCTGCCGACGTGATCGTCCAGAACGGCCGCTACGTCGTGGTGGCGCCGCCGCCCCCGCCGCCCGTCGTCGTGCCGGCCCCGCCGCCGCCCGTGGTGGTCGCCGGTCCCTATTATTACGGCGGATACTGGGGGCCGCGCCCCGCCTACGTGCCGACCGCCGGCGTCAGCCGCACCGTGGTGCGCGGGCCGAACTGCACCTGGCGCACCACCCGGGTGTGGGTCGGCGGCCGCTACGTGATGCGCCGCGTCCGCGTCTGCTGAGCGCCGCCTCGTCCTCTCGCCTTCATCACCAAGGAGACCTCCGATGCGATCCATCCTCGCCGCCTCCGGCCTCGCCCTCGTGCTCGCCGCCGCCACCCACACCCCCGCCGCCGCGCAGGACCAGAACGTGCTGCGCGACGCCTGCAAGGGGGACTATCAGCGTCTCTGCCAGGGCGTGCAGCCGGGCGGCGGCCGCATCATCAAGTGCCTGCAGGACCAGGGCGACAAGCTCACGCCCGCCTGCAAGACGGCGCTGTCGGCGCGGAAGTGATCAGGAGGCCGCGTCTCGTTCTTCGGCTCTCCCCTGCGGGGGAGGCCTCGTGTCCCGGGCGCGGCGCAACGCGCCGCGAACCGGGCCCCGGGGGTGATCAGGCTGTGCGCTCGCCGCGCGGCCCCTGGGCCCCGGCTCTGCGGCGCATCAGGCCTGCGGCCTGACGCGCCTTGTCCGGAGCACGCGGCGAGAACGTGAACCACCGCCTCCATCCATCAGGATGGCGCCGGCCGCCCGCGCGACCTCACCCCTCGGCATCGTCCGGCCGGATCACGGTCGTCGGGTCGAACTCGTAGCGGGTGTTGCAGAACTCGCACGTCACCGAGATGCGGCCGTCCTCGATCATGGCGACGCGGTCGTCGACCGGGAAGCTCTCCAGGATGCCCTGGACGCGCTCGCGCGAGCAGGAGCATCGGGCCTCGACGTCGACGGCGCGGAACACCCGCACGCCGTGCTCGTGGAACAGCCGGAACAGCAGCCGCTCGGTGGACAGCGCCGGGTCGAGCAGCTCGACGTCCTCGATGGTCTCGACCAGCGCCTGGCCCTCGACCCAGGCATCGTCCTCCGGCACGACATGCGGCTCGGTACCCTCCGGCGCGTCGCCCGGATCGAGGTCGGGGACCCGGCGGCGCTCCTCCGACTTGGGCAGGAACTGCAGCATCAGGCCGCCGGCGCGCCACCGGCGCTGCGCGCCGCCGGCGGCGGCCGAGAACTCTTCCGCCACCGCGAGCCTGACCCGGGTCGGGATCTGCTCGGACCGCAGGAAGTACTCGTGCGCGGCCTCCTCCAGGGTGCCGCCACCGAGGGCGACGAGGCCCTGGTAGCGGTTCATGTCGGCGCCCTGGTCGATCGTCATGGCGAGATGGCCGCGGCCGAGCAGGTCGCCGTCGCCCGGCGCCGTCAGGGCCGCCACCGCGTCGGCGTCGAACTGGGCATAGGCGCGCACGCGGCCGGGGCTGCGCCAGTCCACCACCAGCATGCGCACCGGGCCGTCGGTCTGGGTCTGCAGGATGAAGCGGCCCTCGAACTTCAGCGACGAGCCGAGCAGCACGGTCAGCACGATCGCCTCGCCGAGCAGCCGCGACACCGCGGTCGGATAGGCGTGGCGGGAGAGGATCTCGTCGACCATCGGGCCGAGCCGCACGGTGCGGCCGCGCACGTCGAGCGCCGCCACCTCGAACGGGACGACGGCGTCGTCGAGCGGAACCTCGCCGGGCGCGCGGGACGGGATGCTGATCTGGCTCATCGGGCTTCCTGGCGGATATGTCACATGCGAACGCACGACGACGGCCGGCGGGGGGCCGCCGGCCGGTCGAAGCCCACATCCGCCCTAGATAGTCACTGGGCGGCGGCTTGGAAGCACCAGGCCAGGATGCCCTTCTGGGCGTGCAGGCGGTTCTCGGCCTCGTCGAACACCACCGACTGGGGGCCGTCCATGACGCCGGCCGTGACCTCCTCGCCGCGATGGGCGGGCAGGCAGTGCATGAACACCGCCCCGGGCGCGGCCCTGGCCATCAGCCGCTCGTTGACCTGGTAGGGCTTGAGCAGGTTGTGGCGGCGCGCGCCGTCCTCGTCGCCCATCGACACCCACATGTCGGTGAGCACGCATTCGGCGCCGGCGACCGCCTCGTCCGGATCGGTGCCGATCCGGATGGCGGCGCCCGAGGTCTTCGCCCAGTCGACCAGGGCCGGCTTGGGGGCGAGCTCCGGCGGGGTCGCGACGGCCAGCTCGAAGTCGAAGCGCTCGGCGGCGTGCATCCACGAGGTCAGCACGTTGGAGGCGTCGCCCGTCCAGGCGACCCGCTTGCCGCGGATCGGGCCGCGGTGCTCCTCGAACGTCATCACGTCGGCCATCACCTGGCAGGGATGCGAGATCTTGGTGAGGCCGTTGATCACCGGGATGGACGCCTCGCGGGCGAGCTCCTGCACCTTCTCGTGATCGAGGGTGCGGATCATGATGGCGTCGACGTAGCGCGACAGCACCTTGGCGGTGTCGCCGATGGTCTCGCCGCGGCCGATCTGCAGCTCGCTGCCGTTGAGCACGATGGTCTGGCCGCCGAGCTGGCGCATGGCGACGTCGAACGACACCCGGGTGCGGGTCGACGGCCGGTCGAAGATCATGGCCAGCATCTTGCCGGCGAGCGGCGCGGCGTGGCCGTTGGACTTCTGCGCCGCCTTCATGGCCAGGCTGGCGTCGAGCATCCGGCGCAGCTCCGCGGCCGGGATGTCGATCAGGTCGAGGAAATGACGAACTCCGCTCACCCCTTGATTCCTTCGAGCTTGGGTGCGGCCTGTTGCGCGGCCCCGGCGGCGCGCTCGAGACGGGTCGCGGCCCGGTCGATCCGATCCACCGCCTCGGCGATCTCGCTCTCGGCGACGATCAGGGGCGGCAGGATGCGGACCACGTTGTCACCGGCCGCCACCGCGAGCAGCTTCTCCTCGCGCAGGGCCGTGATCATCTGGTCGTTGGGCACCACGCAGGCGAGGCCGAGCAGCAGGCCTTCGCCGCGCACCTCGCGGATGACGCCCGGGTGCCGGTCCGTCACCTCGGCGAGGCGCTGCTTGAACAGCAGCGCCTTGCGCTTCACCTCGTCGAGAAAGCCGGGGGCCAGCATCACGTCGAGCACGGCGTTGCCGGCCGCCACGGCGAGCGGGTTGCCGCCGAAGGTCGAGCCGTGGGTGCCGAGCGTCATGCCCTTGCCGGCCTCGGCCGTGCACAGCACGGCGCCGATCGGGAAGCCGCCGCCCAGCGCCTTGGCGAGCCCCATCACGTCCGGCGTGATGCCGGCGTGCTGGTGCGCGAACAGGGTGCCGGTGCGGCCCATGCCGGTCTGCACCTCGTCGAACACCAGGAGCAGGCCGTTGGCGTCGCAGATCTCGCGAAGGCCGCGCAGGAACTGCGGGGTGCCGACGCGGACGCCGCCCTCGCCCTGCACGGCCTCGACCAGGATCGCCGCGGTCTGCGGGCCGATCGCCTTCTTCACCGCGTCGAGATCGCCGTAGGGCACCTGGTCGAAGCCTTCGACCGGCGGGCCGAAGCCTTCCATGTACTTCTTCTGACCGCCGGCTGCGAGCGTCGCCAGGGTGCGGCCGTGGAAGGCGCCCTCGAACGTGACGATGCGGACGCGCTCGGGCGCACCGTTCGCGGCGTGGTACTTGCGCGCCACCTTGATGGCGCCTTCCATGGCCTCGGCGCCGGAATTGCAGAAGAACACCAGGTCCGCGAAGCTCGCCTCGCAGAGCCGCGCCGCGAGGCGCTCGGCCGCGGGAACGCGGAACAGGTTGGAGACGTGCCACACCTTCTCGGCCTGCTCGCGCAGCGCGGCGACCAGGGCCGGATGGGCGTGGCCGAGGGCGTTGACGGCGACGCCGCAGTGACAATCGAGATAACGCTCGCCCGTGGTGGAGACGAGCCAGGCGCCTTCTCCTCGCTCGAAGGCGAGGTCGGCGCGCGCGTAGGTCGGCAGGAGATGCGACATGGCCTGGTGGCTTCTGGCGGCTCACGAGCGTCCAGCAGCGACCGAACGCCCGGCGGCTCATGAAATGAATCGTGCCGCCTCCTGGGCGGCACGGCGGCGGCATTCTAAGGTGGGCGGCTGCCCTGTCAACCGCGCCGAGCCCATACGTCAAGACACGTACGGACTCGAAACGGCCATGAATTGTGGATGCAATACTGGGGACTCTTGCGGGGGACTCGCGCGATATAGTAGCGTTTTCTTCGCTATCATACGACATCTCGTGCGGCGGACTGTTCTCAAAGTTTCACATCTGTTCATGCGTACCCGCCGGTGGAGAGGCACCGCCGCGCGGCGTTGGTGGATTCCGTGAGACCGTCCCGCGCCACGAGGCGAAGAGGAACACATGTGGACCGACGAGCGCGTGGAACTTCTCAAGAAGCTTTGGAACGACGGTCTTTCCGCGAGTCAGATCGCCGTCGAGCTCGGTGGGATCACCCGCAACGCGGTGATCGGGAAGGTTCACCGGCTGGGCCTGTCGGGCCGGGCCAAGAGTCCCGCGGCGGCGGTTCCGCGGCAGCGTAAGCCGCGGGCGGCGGCGCCGATCCTGCGGGTCGCACGGCCGGCGATGCGCGGCAACACGGCGCTGGCACGGGCCCCCGTCTACGAGGTCGAGTACGAGCAGGAGGTCGAGGCGGTCGCCAACGTGGTGCCGATGGGCCAGCGCTGCACGCTGCTCGAGCTCGGGGAGGGCAAGTGCCGCTGGCCGGTGGGCGATCCCGGCTCGACCGACTTCTTCTTCTGCGGTGGGCGCACCAGCGACGGGCTGCCCTACTGCAGCTACCATGCGCGGATCGCCTACCAGCCGGTCGACCGGCGCCGCGACAAGCGGCTCGGGCGGGTCTGACCGACGGGCGCCCGCCGAACGGCTGAGGTTTCGGCGGACTCGGAAAACACGTCCCGAGTTCCGCTCGTCCCCGCGAAGGCGGGGACACGAGGAGGCACGGCACGAGGCCGCCGCCGCCAAGGCCGCCACACAGCGAGCGGCCTGGATCCCCGCTTGCGCGGGGATGAGCGGAAGTTTTAGCAGTCTCGGAGACCAAGTCCCGGGGGCCCGCTCGTTCCCGAAGGCGGTGACCCCAGGGGCGACCTAGGCCTCGGCGGCGCCGTAGCGGTCGTTGAGGGCGTAGCCGGCACCGCGCACGGTGCGGATCGGATCGGAGCGCTGGCCGCGGTTGAGTGCCTTGCGCAGCCGGCCGACATGAACGTCGACGGTGCGCTCGTCGATATAGACGTCGCGCCCCCACACCCGGTCGAGCAGTTGCTCGCGCGAGAACACCCGGCCGGGATTCTCCATCAGGAACTCGAGCAGGCGGAACTCGGTCGGACCGAGCGGCACGTCGCGGCCGCCGCGGGCGACCCGCTTCTTCTCGCGGTTGAGCTCGATGTCGCCGGCGGTGAGCACGGCGGCGACGCGCTCCGGCTTGGTGCGGCGCAGCAGCGCCCGGATGCGGGCGAGCAGCTCCGGCACCGAGAACGGCTTGACGATGTAGTCGTCGGCACCGGTGGCGAGGCCGCGCACCCGCTCGCCTTCCTCGCCGCGCGCCGTCAGCATGATCACCGGGAGCTGCTGCGTCTCGGTGCGGGCGCGCAGCCGCCGGATCAGCTCGATGCCGGACAGGCCCGGCAGCATCCAGTCGACGATGGCGAGGTCGGGCGGGCTCTCCTTGAGCCGCAGGTCGGCGTCGTCGCCGCGGCCGGCGGCGTCGACCGCGTAGCCCTCGGCTTCGAGGTTGTAGCGCAGCAGCAGCGTCAGGGGCTCTTCGTCCTCGACGATCAGTATGCGGGCGGCCATCCGGTATCTCTCTCGTGTCGCGTCGGGCTCGTGCCGATGTCTCTGGAGCGCTGTGTTCGCCGAGTCAGCCGCACACTCCGCTCGTGCCCGCGCAGGCGGGCATCCAGGGGCGGCACGGCGTGCGGCCCTGGGTCCCCGCCTTCGCGGGGACGACCGGAAACGAGGGTCGGCTCGTGTTCACCAGAGCGCGCTCCAGTCGACTCAGGCGTCGAACGGAACCACGGTGCTCGAGGTGGTGTCGCTCTTCGGCCGCTCGTCGATGAGCGGCTTGCCCTCGATCATGAAGTAGACCGACTCGGCGATGTTGGTGGCGTGATCGCCCATCCGCTCGATGTTCTTGGCGCAGAACAGCAGATGGATGCAGATGCCGATGTTGCGCGGATCCTCCATCATGTAGGTGAGGAGCTCGCGGAACAGCGAGTTGTTGACGGCGTCGATCTCCTCGTCGGCCCGCCACACCGCCACGGCCTTCTGCAGGTCGCGCCGGGCATAGGCGTCGAGCACGTCCTTGATCTGCGACAGCACCAGCTCGGTCATGTGCTGGACGCCGCGCATCACCTGCTGGGCGCGGAACTCGTGATCGATCACCACGACACGCTTGGCGATGTTCTTGGCGAGATCGCCGATCCGCTCGATGTCGTTGGAGATGCGCATCGCCGCGACGATGTCGCGCAGGTCGACCGCCATCGGCTGGCGTCGCGTGATGGTCATGACGGCCTTCGCCTCGACCTCGCGCTGCAGCGCGTCGATGCGGGCGTCGCCGGCGACGACGAGCTGCGCCGCCGCGATGTCGCGGCGGTCGAGCGCGTCGGTGGCGTCCGAGATCTGCTGCTCGGCCATCCCGCCCATCTCGGCGACCATGCGGGCGAGATCCTGCAGGTCGGTGTCGAAGGCCTTGTGCGTGTGTTCGCCCATCAGGGGGTTCTCCGGAACGTCGTTCGTTCGTGTGTCTTCGCCGGTCGTCATCGCCATCACCCGAAGCGGCCCGTGATGTAGTCCTGGGTGCGGCGGTCCCTGGGGGTGGTGAAGATCTCGCCCGTCACGCCCACCTCGACGAGGACGCCGAGATGGAAGAAGGCGGTGCGCTGCGACACGCGGGCGGCCTGCTGCATCGAGTGGGTGACGATGACGATCGTGTAGTTCTCGCGCAGCTCGTCCATCAGCTCCTCGATCTTCGCGGTGGCGATCGGATCGAGGGCCGAGCACGGCTCGTCCATCAGGATGACCTCGGGGCTCACCGCGATGGCGCGGGCGATGCACAGGCGCTGCTGCTGGCCACCCGACAGGCTGGTGCCGGAATCGCCGAGCCGGTCCTTCACCTCCTCGTAGAGGCCGGCGCGCTTCAGGCTGGTGACGACGATCTCCTCGAGCTCGGCCTTGTTGCGGGCGAGCCCGTGGATGCGCGGGCCGTAGGCGACGTTCTCGAAGATCGACTTCGGGAACGGATTCGGCTTCTGGAACACCATTCCGACGCGGGCGCGCAGCTGCACGACGTCGAGCTGCGGATCGTAGATGTCCTGGTCGTCCATGGTGATCTTGCCGGTCACCCGGCAGCCCACGATGGTGTCGTTCATGCGGTTGAGGCAGCGCAGGAAGGTCGACTTGCCGCAGCCGGAGGGGCCGATCAGCGCCGTCACGGCGCGCTCCTGGATGTCGAGATCGACGTCGCGCAGCGCGTGCTTCTCGCCGTAGTAGACGTTGACGCCCTGCGCCACGATCTTGACCGGGTTGCCGGCCACGGCGGCTGCCGCCGCGATCGCGCTCGCCGAATCGACCTGGACCATGCTGTTCATCGAGCGGAACTCCTCTGATCGGATCACCAGCGGCGCTCGAACCGCTTGCGGAGCAGGATGGCCGTTCCGTTCATGACGAACAGGAACACGAGCAGGACCATGATGGCGGCCGCCGTCTTCGCCTGGAAGGCGATCTCGGGCAGGTCGGACCACAGATAGATCTGGACCGGCAGGACCGTCGCCGCGTCGGTGATGCTGGTCGCCGGCTCGACGATGAAGGCGACCATGCCGATCATCAGCAGCGGCGCCGTCTCGCCGAGCGCGTGCGCCATGCCGATGATGGTGCCGGTCATGATGCCCGGCATGGCGAGCGGCAGGACGTGGTGGAACACGGCCTGCTGATGCGACGCGCCGACGCCCAGCGCCGCCTCCTTGATCGACGGCGGCACCGCCTTGATGGCGGCGCGCGACGCGATGATGATGGTCGGCAGCACCAGGAGCGCCAGCACCAGGCCGCCGACCAGCGGGGCCGAGCGCGGCAGGCCGAAGAAGCTGAGGAACACCGCGAGGCCGAGCAGGCCGAACACGATCGACGGCACCGCCGCCAGATTGTTGATGTTGACCTCGATGACCTCGGTCAGCCGGTTCTTCGGCGCGAACTCCTCGAGATAGATGGCGGCGGCGACGCCGATCGGCAGGCACAGCACCAGCGTCACCAGCAGGGTCAGGGCGGAGCCGACCAGGGCGCCGCGGATGCCGGCGAGCTCCGGCTCGCGGCTGTCGCCGGAGGTGAAGAACGCCGTGTTGAACCGGCTCTCGACCACCCCGCGGTCGCGCAGCGCCTCGAGCCAGGCGACCTCCTGGTCGGTGACGCGCCGGTTGGTGGCCGGCGTCTGGTAGGTGACGCGCTGCCAGGTGCCGGGCTGCGCCGCCGCGTCGGAGGACAGCGGCAGCAGCACCTCGCCGGTGGCGGCGCTGCCGCCGATCCGGGTCAGCTTGACGAGGCCGCCGTTGACCGCGACCAGCAGGCTCGGGAACGAGGCGTCGACCGGCTCCTCGGCGGCGGGCGCCTCGAAGCGCGCCTGCAGGGCGGCGGCGGTCTCGGAGAGCTCGTTCATTCGGGTCGAGAGGCCGGTCTCCTCCTCCGTGACGGCGGCCAGCCGGCGCTCGGCGGCGGCGATCTGCACGGCGTTGCCGGCGGCGCGCGCGGTGGCGAGCTCGCGCTCGGCCGCAGCCCGGCTCGCCTGGATCGACTGGACGATGGTGCGCAGGCGGGTCGCCTCGGTGCGGGCCGCCCGGGCCTGGGCCGAGAGGGCGCGCTTCACCACGGCGAGGTCCTCGGCGAAGTCGCCGGCCGTCGAGCTCAGCGTCACCTCGCCCGAGGTGCCGCCGACCGTCAGGGTGCCGCGGCCCGGCTCGCGCTCGATCTTCGTGCCGGTCCCCTTGAAGTAGAGATCGGCGTCGTCGGATATCAGCACCGGCACCTTGACGGTGCGGCCGATCAGCGACGGATCGGCGACCACCCGGCGGCGCAGCTCGTCGGCGGCGCCGGAGGAGAGGATGCCGTCGAGCGCGCGGCGGCCGAGCCGGCTCGTCACGTCCGGGAACTGGGCCCGCAGCGCGTTGCGCACCAGCAGCTGGAAGTCGCCGGCGCGGATCACGGCGGGATCGGCGGTGCCCTGTGGGTCGATCTCGGCCTTGTCGACCAGGACCTCCATGCTCAGCACGTGCTGGGTGAAGGCCGGCAGGCCCTTCGAGACGATGTCGGACAGGACCACCAGCAGGAACACCGCGGTCAGCGCGATCGCGGCGACCCCGTAGGCGCGGAATCGCGCCTCGGCCCGGTAGCGGGCCCGGATTCGGGCCTTGGCGGCATCCGACGTGATGTCGACGGAACGGACTCTCGGAAGCGCTACGTCAGTCATATTGCTCTCGGTACCGTTTGACGATCTGCATCGCGATGACGTTGAGCGTCAGCGTGAAAAAGAACAGCACGAAGCCGAGCGCGAAGGCGGAGAGCGTCTTGGCGCTGTCGAACTCCTGGTCGCCGACCAGGATGGTCTTGATCTGCACCGTGAAGGTGGTCACGGCATCGAGCGGATTGAACGACAGGTTGGCGGCGAGGCCGGCGGCCATCACCACGATCATGGTCTCGCCGACGGCGCGGCTGATGGCCAGCATCATGGCGGAGACGATGCCGGAGAACGCCGCCGGAAGCACCACCCGCTTGATCGTCTCCGACTTGGTCGCGCCCATGCCGTAGGAGCCGTCGCGCAGCGACTGCGGCACCGCGTTGATCACGTCGTCGGAGAGAGAGGAGACGAACGGGATGATCATCATCCCCATCACCAGGCCGGCGGCCAGCGCGCTCTCGGAGGCGACGTTGAGGCCGAGCGACTGGCCGAGCTCGCGCAGCCAGGGGGCGAGCGACAGGGCGGCGAAGAAGCCCAGCACCACGGTCGGGATGCCGGCGAGGATCTCCAGCAGCGGCTTGGCGACGGCGCGTACCCGCGGGGACGCGTACTCGGCCAGGTAGATGGCGGCGAACAGTCCGATCGGGCCGGCGACCAGCATGGCGATCGTCGTGATCAGCAGGGTGCCGACCACCAGCGGCGCGATGCCGAAGGCGCCGGACGAGCCGACCTGGTCGGCGCGGATCGCGGTCTGCGGGCTCCATTCGAGGCCGAACAGGAAGTCGAGAGGCGACACCTTCTGGAAGAAGTGCACGGTCTCCAGCAGCACCGAGAAGACGATGCCGACCGTGGTGAGCACGGCGACGCTGGCGCAGCCGAACAGCACCACCTTGACGACGCGCTCGACCCGGTTGCGGGCCCGGAAGGTCGCCGAGATCGCGCGCAGCCCGTAGGCGGCGCCGAGCAGGCCGACGATGCCGCCGCCCGCCAGGATGAGGTTGTCGGTCCAGGCCCGCAGCGACGACCACGTCTCGGCGGCGCGCACCAGCGCCGGCGTCGCGTCGCCGGTATGGCGCCCGGTGGCCACCGCCACGATGTCGCGCAGCGCGGCGCCGCGCCGCAGCTCGTCGTCGAGCACGGAGGGGTCGAACACCGTGAGCGCCTGGGTCTCGACCAGATGGTGGGCGACCGGCACGCCGACCGCGAACACCAGCAGCATCGGCAGCAGCACGCTCACGACGACGTAGGCGCCGTGGTAGGACGGACGCGAGTGGAAGGTTTCGGTGCGGTTGGCGACCGCGGCCCGGTTGCGCCCGAGCAGGAATCCGGCGACCGCGAGGGCCGCGAGGCCGGTGAAATAGATCAGCGACATGTCCCTCGATCCCCCGAAGACGCGAACACGGACGGCTAGGCACAGGCGGCCGGCGCGCGGAGCGGCGGGACAGGGAGACGGCCGGCCAGCAGAACGGCGGCTGCGTCGCGGGGACGCAGCCGCCGGAAGGCGATATCGATCAGCTTATCACGACAGCGGATCGGCCGTGAGGGGCTTCATCGACTCGATGTCCTTGCGGACCGCGTCGGCCTTGGCCTTCGGCAGGGTCACGAGGCCCTTCTTGGCGAGGTAGCCGTCCTCGCCGATCGCCTTGTTGGAGACGTACTCGGCGGCGAACTTGTCGAGGCCCGGGATGACGCCGACGTGCTGCTTCTTGAGGTAGACGTAGAGCAGGCGCGAGCCCGGATACTTGCCGCCGGCGATGTTGTCGTAGGTCGGCTCGACGCCGTTGAGCGGCGCGCCGCGCAGCTTGGCGGCGTTCTCCTCAAGGAAGGAGTAGCCGAAGATGCCGAAGGCGTTCTTGTTCGCCTCGAGCTTCTGCACGATCACGTTGTCGTTCTCGCCGGCCTCGACATAGGCGCCGTCCTCGCGGAGCGACTTCCAGGCCTTGTCGAACGCCTTGGCGTCGGCCTTCTTGATCGCCTGCATGGCCGGCAGCGACAGCGCGCCCGGCTCGAGCAGCAGCTCGTGGAGGGCGTCACGGGTGCCCGAGGTCGGGGGCGGGCCGAGCACCTCGATCTTGATGTTCGGCAGCGACTTGTCGATGTCGGACCAGGTCTTGTTCGGGTTGGCGACGAGCTTGCCGTCGGGGCCGGGCACTTCCTTGGCGAGGGCGAGGAAGAGCTGGCCGAGGGTGAGCTTCAGGGGCGTGCCGGCCTTCGACTGGGCGACGCTGATGCCGTCGAAGCCGACGGTCAGCTCGACGATGTCCTTGACGCCGTTCTTCTGGCACTGCTCGAACTCGGACTTCTTCATCCGGCGCGAGGCGTTGGTCGCGTCCGGATGGTCGACGCCGACGCCGGCGCAGAACAGCTTCATGCCGCCGCCCGTGCCGGTCGACTCGACGACCGGGGTCTTGACGCCGCCGGTCTTGCCGAGCTGCTCCGCCACCGCGGTGGTGAACGGATAGACGGTCGATGACCCGACGATGCGGATCTGGTCACGGGCCTCGGCGGCGCCGGTCAGCGCGAGGCCGGTCGCCGCGATGGCGCCGGCCGCGATGAAGGAACGGTAAAGCTTCACGGGGCTCTCTCCTGCTGGCAAACGCCCATCGATCGACGCGGAGGAGGCTCCGCATCACGGGGAGATCGATCGCGTCTGAACTTCTGGGACGTTCGTCGTTTCCCGGTTGACGTCTGCGGACCGCCGCGATCGACTCTACGCGAGGCACGCCTGCGGGCGGTCCAGAACACGGCCCGTCGCTGCCGGGCCCGAGCCACTTCTAGGCCCTCTCGATGACGCTTACATGACAGTGTAAATCTCTGAAAGAATTCACAAATACGTCATCGACCGGTCGACTGTCGCAATTCGTCCGGTCAGCCCGCGGCGCGGGCGGTGTCGTGCTCCTGCGGCCGTGCCGGCAGCGCCGGCAGCCGCACCGTGAAGGTGGCGCCGGCGCCGAGCGTGCTGTCGATGCCGAGTCGGCCGCGATGGCGCTGCATGATGTGCTTGACCAGCGCGAGCCCGAGTCCGGTGCCGCCCTGGGCGCGGCTGTCGGCGACGTCGGCCCGGTAGAACCGCTCGGTCAGCCGCGGCAGGTGCTCGGGTGCGATGCCGGGGCCGTAGTCCTTCACGGCGACCGCGATCTCGTCGCCCTGCGGCCCGCTCTCGCGGGCGAGCGCGAGATCGACGCGGCCGCCGCTGGCGCCGTATTTCAGGGCGTTCTCGACCAGGTTCTCGAAGGCGCGCAGGAGCTCGTCACGGTCGCCGGCCACCGTCACGGCGCCGGGCGGCGGCTCGAACGCGATCGTGACGCCGCGCTCGCCGGCGAGCGGCTGCAGGCCCTCCACCACTTGGCGGAGCAGCAGCACGAGATCGACCGGCGTCTCCGGCCGCACATGCGCCTTCAGCTCGATGCGCGACAGCGACAGGAGGTCGTCGATCAGCCGCGCCATGCGGCTCGCCTGCGCCTTCATGACGCCGAGGAACTTCTCGCGCGCCGCCGTGTCGGCCCGGGCCGGGCCCTGCAGGGTGTCGATGAAGCCGGACAGCGAGGCGAGCGGCGTGCGCAGCTCGTGGCTCGCATTGGCGATGAAGTCGGCCCGCATCTGCTCGGCGCGGCGCAGCGGGGTGAGGTCGTGGAAGCTCACCATCAGGAGGCGCTCGCCGGCGCTCTGGCCGGGGGGAGGCGGCAGCCGCACCGGAGCGATCACGGCCTCCCACCAGCGCTCGGTCGGCACCCGCTGGGCCATCTCGGTCCTGACCGTGCCGGCCTCCTCGGCGGCCCGCCGGACCGCGTCGAGGACGCCGGGATGGCGCAGCGCGAAGGACAGCGGGCGGGCGGTGGCGAGCGCCGGCGCCACCTCGATGGCGCGGCGGTTGAAGGCCCGCACCAGGCCGCCGCGCTCCAGCACGATCACCGGATCGGGAAAGCCCGCCAGGGTGGCGTCGATCGCGAGGTCCCCGGCGTCGGTGCCGCGGCCGCTCTCCTCGGCGGCGGCGGCACGGGCGCGCGCCGCGCGGCGCAGGTCGAGCGTCAGGGCGAGCATCACGGCGGCGAACAGCAGCGCGGCCGCCAGCGGCGGCAGGGCGCCGGTCAGCACCGCGAGACCGAGCCCGCCGGCCGTCGCCGTGACCACGGCCCGGACGCGGGTGAGCTCGGTCGTCGCCGCCGCCGCGAGGCTGCGCAGCCGCCCGAAACGCTCCTGCCGGTTCGCCAAGGCCATGGCCGTCGTCCCCGGTTTCCCGCCCGGCCGATCCACCCGACCGATCCGCGCGGTCGCCGCGGCGGTCAGCCGGTCCGCCGGTCCTCGCCGGCCGTCGCCCGTGCGCCGGCCGCCGGTGCCCCGGCTGCCGGTGCGTCCAACTCCGCGGCCGGTCCGGCCGCGGCGTGCCGGCTGCGCTCGACCCCGAGCCACAGCTCGCGGGACCCGAGGACCAGCAACGCCAGCGCGAACGGCACCAGATAGTACAGCAGACGGAACAGCAGCAGCCCGGCGAGGAGCTGCTCCTTGTCGTACTGCCACAGCGCCACCAGCATGGCCGCGTCGAACACCCCGAGCCCGCCCGGCGAGTGGCTGGCGAAGCCCAGCAGGGTGGCGGCGACGAAGATCACCGCCACCGTGGTGAAACCGATATAGGGATCGTGCGGCACCAGCATGTACATGGCGGCCGCGCAGCAGCCGAGGTCGACGATGCCGATGCCGATCTGCAGGAGCGTCAGCGGCCCGCCCGGCAGCGTCACCTCCCAGTTGCTGCGGCCGATCACCCGCGGCGTCTGCCACACCCAGCCCACATAGGTGGCGAGCGCCATCAGGGTGACGATCGCCAGGGCGCGGTTGATCCAGTCCGGCACGTGGTTGATGGCCGAGGCGGCCTCGGGCGCATGGGCGATGCCGAGCCCCAGCACGGTGGCGTTGCCGAGCCAGAAGGTGAAGCCGGCGACGAAGCACACCTTGGCCACCTCGATGGCCGACAGCCCGTGCCGCGAGTAGATGCGGTAGCGCACCGCGCCGCCCGTGAAGGCGCTCGCCCCGACATTGTGGCCGACCGCGTAGCTGGTGAAGCCGGCCAGCGCCGCGATCCGGTAGGGCACGTCGCGGCGGCCGATCGTGTAGAGGGCGAAGAGGTCGTAGAAGGTCAGCGTGAAGTAGCCGGCGGCGACGAACGCGCCGGCGAGCAGGATGTCGGTCCGCGAGAACGACTTCAGCGCGCCGATCACCTCGTGCACGTCGATGCCGTGCAGCATCCGCCAGAGCACCACGGCGGCGACCGCGATGACGGCGAGGCTGACCAGGAAGCCGACCCGGTGCCAGCCGATCTTTCGGTCGAAGGCCTCCGAGGCCGCGCGCAGGCGATCGTACATTGTGAGGTCCTGGCGCTCCTGGCGAGGGTCGGCGGGGGCGCGCGCCCCGGCCGACGCGCCGTTCGCGTCTAACAGATGCCCGTCCCGAAGGCGAGCGCGGGGAACTGCGACCTGTTCCCGCTCCGCGGCACCGCTCCGGCGGCAGGGCCGGTATGCTCCGGCTGCACGCCCGCGGACCGGGTGGACAAGAGCCGCCGCATCGGTGATGGTCGGCGTGCTGCGCTGCCGCAGAGCCCGCGGCGCGCGACCGCCCCCCACTCCCCGCGATCCGGTGCGACTGTACGGAGCGACGGCGAATGCCGCATGACCAGGCCTCTCCGGCCCTGTCCCGGTTCACGGTGCTGGACCTGACGCGGGTCCGCTCGGGGCCGACCGCGGTCCGCCAGCTCGCCGACTGGGGCGCCGACGTCATCAAGATCGAGACCCCGGCCCATCGGGCCGGCGGCGAGGAGATGGGCGGGCCGCGCGACGGGCCGGACTTCAAGAACCTGCACCGCAACAAGCGGGCCGTCACGCTCGACCTCAAGGCGCCGGCCGGGCTCGCCGCGTTCCGCCGGATGGCGGCGCGGGCCGACGTGGTGGTCGAGAACTTCCGGCCGGACGTGAAGGCGCGGCTGGGCATCGACTATCCGACCCTGCGGGCCCTCAACCCGCGGCTCGTCTATGCCAGCATCTCGGGATTCGGCCAGACCGGGCCCTATGCGGGCCGCCCCGGCTTCGACCAGATCGCCCAGGGGCTCGGCGGGCTGATGTCGATCACGGGCCTGCCCGGGCAGGGGCCGGTGCGGGCCGGCATCCCGCTCGCCGACCTCACCGCCGGCCTGTTCTGCGCCATGGGGATCCTGGTGGCGCTGCTGGAGCGGGAGGTGTCGGGCGAGGGGCAGTGCGTCGAGACCTCGCTGCTGCAGGCCCAGGTCTTCATGCTCGACTTCCAGGCGGCCCGCTTCCTGGTCAAGGGCGAGGTCGCCGCCCAGGCCGGCAACGACCATCCGACCACCATCCCGACCGGCGTCTTCCCGACCGCCGACGGCCACATCAACATCGCCACGGCGGGACACGCCGTGTGGGAGCGCCTGTGCCGGGAGATCGGGGCGCCGGAGCTGCTGGAGAGCCCGGACTACGCCACCGGCGCGGCGCGCTCGGCCAACCGCAAGGCCCTCAACGCCGCGATCGCGGCGCGCACCCGCACCGAGACGAGCGCCGCCTGGGTCGAGCGGCTCAATGCCGCCGGCGTGCCGTGCGGTCCCATCCTGAGCATCGACAAGGTCTTCGCCGACCCGCAGGTGCGGCATCTCGGCCTCGCGCAGGACGTGGAGGGGAGCGAGCCGCCCCTGACCCTGGTGGGCCAGCCGTTCGGCCTGTCGCGAACGCCGAGCCGGCTGGCCGCGCCGCCGCCCGGCCGCGGCCAGCACACCGAGGCCGTGCTGGCGGAGTTCGGCTTCGCGGCCGACGAGATCGCGGCCCTGCGCGACGCCGGGGCGATCTGAGGGCAGGGCGCCCATTCTTCCTCTCTCCGCACGCGGCGGAGAGGTGAGCGAGCCATCGGATTTCGGGGCGGCCGCCGCGGTCGCCCGGACGGGGGGAGATCATGAAGCAGACCGACAAGATGCTGGCCCGGGTCGAGGAGGGCATCGGCACCATGACGTTCAACAATCCCGAGCGCCACAACGCCGTCTCGCTGGAGATGTGGGAGGCGGCGGCCGCCATCCTGGACGACTTCGCGAACGATCCCGCGGTGCGGGTCGTGGTGCTCACCGGCGCCGGCGGCAAGGCCTTCGTGTCGGGCGCCGACATCTCGAAGTTCGAGGACGAGCGGGCGAGCGAGGAGGCCTACAACCGCTACAACGCCGCCGTCGACCGCGCCTCGACGCGTCTCGCCGAGCACCCCAAGCCGACCATCGCGATGATCCGCGGCTGGTGCCTGGGCGGCGGGGTCGGCCTCGCCACCTGCTGCGACCTGCGCATCTGCTCGGACGGTTCCCGCTTCGCCGTGCCGGCCGCCAGGCTCGGCCTCGGCTACGCGCCCAAGGGGCTGAAGCGGGTGGTCGACCTGGTCGGGCCGGCCTTCACCAAGGAGATCTTCTTCACGGCCCGGCAGTTCACGGCCGCCGAGGCGCACCAGATGGGGCTCGTCAACCGGGTGCTGCCGGAGGCCGAGCTCGACGCCTATGTGCGCGACTACGCCACGACCATCGCGGGCAACGCGCCGCTCACCATCGCGGCCGCCAAGGTGGCGATCGGCGAGCTCCTGGAGGACGAGTCGGCCCGCGACATGGCCCGCTGCGACGCGATGGTGCAGGCCTGCTTCGAGAGCCGCGACTATGTCGAGGGCCGCCGCGCCTTCATGGAGAAGCGCAAGCCGGCCTTCGAAGGACGGTAGGGGCGAGCCGCCCGCCGCCCGCCGGCTGCCGGTGACGCCCCCTCCACGGTCGGGCGGCACCCGGAAGCGAGCATGTCATATTCCGTCGAGGTGCCATGCGTGCCGCCTCTTGCGGCGGGACGCGGGATGGCCAACACTCCGCGTCCCTCCTCAGCGCCTCCGCACGTCATCCGGGTGAGCCCATGGTCTCCATCGACCGCCGTCTGTTCGCGTCCTTCGCGTTCGCTGCCGCGCTTCTCGTGCCCTGCGGCATCGCCACCGCCGAGCCGGACGCCAAGCCCGGCCCGGCCTCCAGCCCGGCGTCGATCCTGGCGCCGTCGGGCAAGCTGCGCGCCGGCCTCTATCCCGGGACGCCGACCTCCTATCTGGCCGGCCGGGACGGGGGGACGCCGCGCGGCGTCGGCTACGAGCTCGGCAAGGCGCTGGCCGAGAAGCTCGGCGTTCCCTACGAGCCGGTGGTGTTCAAGAAGAACGCCGAGGTCCTGGAGGCGGTGCAGAGCGGCGCCGTCGACGTCGCCTTCACCAACGCCTCGGTGGCGCGCGCCAAGGTGATGGACTTCGCTCCGGCCTATCTCGACATCGAGCTCGGCTATCTGGTGCGTGCCGGCTCGCCGGTCGCGTCGGTCGACACCGTCGACCAGAAGGGCACCAAGATCGGGGTCACCAAGGGCTCGTCCTCCGACGGCGTGCTGTCCCGCGACCTGAAGAACGCCGAGGTGGTGCGGGCCGAGACCGTCGGGCTCGCCGCCGAGATGCTGAAGGAGGGCAAGATCGACGCGTTCGCCACCAACAAGGCGACGCTGTTCGAGATGTCCGACAAGGTGCCGGGCTCCAAGGTCCTGGACGGCCGCTGGGGCATGGAGCGCCACGCCGTCGCGATCCCCAAGGGCCGCGACGCCGGCCTGCCCTTCGTCCGGTCCTTCACGGCCGAGGTGAAGGCGAACGGGCTGGTCGCCGGCGCGGTCGAGCGTGCCGGCCTGCGCGGCGCGCAGGTGTCGGAGATGAAGTAGGACGGGTTTCGCGGTCGAGTGCAGCGCATCCTTGCCTCTCCCCGCAAGCGGGGAGAGGCAAGACGCGGAGCCTAGGCCCTAAGGCTGCTGGACGCCGGCGGCCTTGACGACCTCCTGCCACTTCTTGCGCTCGGCGGCCAGGAAGGTCGCGAACGCCTCCGGCGTGTTGGGCGCCGCGACGGCACCCACGTCGGCCAGCATCTTCTGCACCTCCGGGGTCGAGAAGATCGCCTTCGTCTCGGCGGCGAGCCGGTCGACGACGGGGCGCGGCGTACCGGCCGGCACGAACAGCCCGTGCCAGGAGGTGGCGTCGAAGCCCGGCAGGGTCTCGGCGATGGTCGGCACGTCGGGGGCGACCGGGCTGCGCTCCAGGCTGGTCACGGCGATCGCCCGGACCGTGCCGGACTTCGCCTGCGGCCAGGCGAGCGTCATGTTGTCGAAGGCGAGATCGATGTGGCCGCCGATCAGGTTGTTCATGATCTCGTTGGAGCTGCGATAGGGCACGTGCGTCATCGTCGTGCCGGTGCGGATCTTGAACAGCTCGCCGGCGAGGTGGTTGGAGGCGCCGACGCCCGAGGAGCCGAACACCAGCTTGTCCGGGTTCTTCTTCAGATAGTCGGTCAGCTCGGCGACCGTCTTCACCGGCAGCTTGGGATTGACGACGAGCAGGTTCGGCAGCCGGGCGAACAGCGACACCGGCTGGAAGTCCTTCTCCACGTCGTGCGGCATGGACTTGTAGACGAACGCGTTGATCGCGTGGGTCGACACCGTGCCGACGAGGAGCGTGTAGCCGTCCTTGGGGGCGCGGGCGACCACGGTCGAGCCGATGTTGCCGCCGGCGCCGGCGCGGTTCTCCACCACGAACGGCGTGCCCGTCTTCTGCTGCATCGCATTGGCGAAGATGCGGGCGAACATGTCGGTCGTGCCGCCGGCCGTGAACGGCACCACGATGGTCACCTGCCGGGTCGGCCAGGCGGCCGGCGGTCCCGGCTGGGCGGCCGGCGACTGGGCGGCCGCCGTCGCGGTCCCGGCGAGCAGCACCGCCGCGACGGCGGCGAACAGCTTACGCATGCGATGTCTCCATTACGTTCCCCCGAGGGTCGGCCGCCGTGGCGGCGGCTCGTTGCGGCCGTCAGGCGGCCATGGTCGCCCTCCTAGGACCGGCACCACCAGGGGTCAATCGGTAATGCATCAGATTGACAGGTTGATGCATCAGTGCCTAAGAGGCGAGCTGTGGTACGGCGTATCCGCGTCGCCGGCCGGAGCGGCGGACCGGGAGGCGAGATCCAGGTGAGCATGGTCGAGGCGAGCACGGCCCGGGACGGGGCGCCGCGGACGGCGGCGGGCGAGTCGGTCTACGATCGGCTGCGCCACCTGATCGTCACGCTGACGCTGGCGCCGGGAACCGCGATCAACCGGGCCGAGCTGCAGGCGACCTTCGGGCTCTCCTCGACGCCGGTGCGCGACGCGCTGACCCGGCTCGGCGAGGAGGGGCTGGTCGAGATCGTGCCGCAGAGCGGCACCCGGGTGAGCCTGATCGACATCGCGGCCGCCCGCCAGGCCCAGTTCCTCCGCCGCGCCGTCGAGCAGGAGGCGGTGCGCCTGGTCGCCGCGCTGCCCGACAAGGACTTCGAGCCGGAGCTGCGCGACCTCCTCGACGCCCAGACGCTGCGCGCCGCCGCCGGCGACGTCGAGGGCTTCGACGCGCTCGACCGCGCCTTCCACCGCCGCCTGCTCGAGCTCGCCGGCGCGCCCGACCTCCACGCGCTGGTGCGGGCACGCTGCGGCCACATCGACCGCATCCGCCGCCTGCACCTGCCGGTGCGCGGCAAGGCCGAGGAGGTGGTGCGCGATCACGCCCGCATCCTCAAGGCGATCGTCGCCGGCAATGCCGTCAAGGCGCAGGCGCGGGTGCGCGACCATCTCGCCCGCTCGCTCGCCTATGTCGAGACGCTGCGGGCCGCCCATCCGGGCTACTTCCGCGACTGACCACCCGACCGACGAGGCCGTCCATGTATATCGGCGAGCAGCTGATCGAACCGACCGACGCGCGGCTGCGCCTCTCCGCCCAGCTCGGCTGCCGCGGCATCGTCATCGACACCCGCCCGGCCCGCGAGGTGATCGAGGAGGACGGCTCCTGGAACGCCGGCCGGGTGGCGGCGCTGCGCCGCCGCGTCGAGGGCTTCGGCATGCGGCTCGACGGCATGGCGCTCGACGTCGGCTCGCTGCTGCTCGACAGCCTGCGGCACCCCGAGCGGGCCAAGGCGACGACGGCGCGGCTGCGCCAGCACATCCGGGCGGCCGCCGAGGGTGGCGTGCCGATGCTCAAATACACGGTGGCGATGGTCGGCATCACCCGCACCGGCGTGGTCGAGGGGCGCGGCGGCATGCAGTGCAGCGCGTTCCGGGCCGCCGACTACCGGCCCGACGCCGACGCGCGCTTTTCCTACTGGGGCACGGTGCTGCCGGAGGATGGGGCCGGCGGTGCGTCTCCGCTCGACCGGAAGGGGGCGCCGGAGACCTGCGGCCAGGTGATGGCGAGCGAGGCCGGGGCGATCAGCGAGGCCGACGGCTGGCGGGCGATCGCGTTCCTGGTCTCCGAGCTGCTGCCGACGGCCGAGCAGGCCGGCGTGCGGCTCGCCTGCCATCCGCACGATCCCGCCTATCCGCCGGGCGGCCTCAACGGCGTCCATCACGTGCTCGGCTCGCTCGACGGCCTGCGGCGCTTCGTGGCGCTCGCGCCGGCGAGCCCGTATCACGGCTTCAACTTCTGCCAGGGCACCATCGCCGAGATGTCGACCGACCCGACAGCGACCGTGCTGGAGGCGATCCGCACCTTCGGGCCGCAGAAGCGCATCTTCATGGTCCACTTCCGTAACATCGCGGGCGGCTATCTCGATTTCCGCGAGGCGATGCCGGACGAGGGCACGGTCGACATGGCGGCCTGCATCCGCGCCTATCGCGAGGTCGGCTACGACGGCATCCTCTGCCCCGACCACGTGCCGCTGTCCGACGTCGATCCCGGCCGCGAGCGCTTCTTCTCCTTCGCGCTCGGCTACACCCGGGGCCTCCTGCAGGCGGCGTGAGCGGACCGGCGAGGCGCCTCTTCGCCTCTCCCCGCGGTGCGGGGAGAGGTCCGAGAAGGGGCTCCTGCGGCTCTACTTCTTGAATTCTGCCAAGCTCTTGCAGGCCGCCCAGATCTTCTCCGGGGTCGCCGGCATGTCCATGCGGATGCCGGCGGGGGTCGGGATCGCGTCGGCGATCGCGTTCATCACGGCGGCGAGCGAGCCCGTCGTGCCGGCCTCGCCGACGCCCTTGACGCCGAGCGGATTGGTCGTCGCCGGCGTGTTCTCCTCGGCCGAGACGACCGGCGGCATGTCGGCGGCGCGCGGCATCGCGTAGTCCTGGAACGAGCCGGTGACGAGCTGGCCCGAGTCGAGATCGTAGACGGCGCGCTCCATCACGGCCTGGCCGAGCCCCTGGGCCAGCGCGCCGTGCAGCTGGCCCTCGACCAGAGTGTGATCGAGCACGACGCCGCAGTCGTCGACGGCCGTGTAGCGCACGAGCGTCAGCCCGCCGGTCTCCGGATCGATCTCGACCTCGGCGACGTGGCAGCCGTTCGGAAAGGTCTGCGGCGTGTCGGTGACGACCCGGGTGTCGAGATCCTCCGCGACCTCGCCCGCCGCCTTCCTCCGCTTCGCCGCGTCCGCCACCTCGAACAGCGAGATGCGCCGGTCCGTCCCGGCGATCGTGAACACGCCGCCCTCGTAGACGATGTCGGCCTCGGCCGTCTCCAACGCGTCGGCCGCGAGCCGCCGGCCCTTCTCCAGCACCACCGCCACGGCCTTCACGATGGCGGCGCCGGCCGCGCTCGTGGTGCGCGACGCGACCGTCGAGTTGCTGATCACCTCGTTGCCGCTGTCGCCCTCGACGAACCTGATCGTCTCCAGCGGCACGCCGAGCCTTTCGCTCAGCACCCGCGGGAAGACCGTCGCATGGCCCTGGCCCGTGGCGTGGGCGCCGAGCGCCAGCACCACGGTGCCGTCGCCCGGGAAGAACAGGCCGGCGCCCTCGGTCGGCACGCCGCCGGCGTGCTCGACCATGCAGGACAGGCCGAGGCCGCGCAGCCGGCCGTTCCTCTTCGCCTCGCGCTTGCGCGCCTTGACGCCGGCGACGTCGGCCAGCGCCACCGCCGTCTCGAACACGGCCGGGAAGTCGCCGCTGTCGTAGACGGTGCCGACCGGCGTCCGCCACGGGATCTGTCCCGCCGGGACCAGGTTGCGACGGCGGATCTCGTCCGGCGCGATCCCGGTGAGGCGGGCCGCCTCGTCGACCAGCCGCTCGATCAGGTAGTTCGCCTCCGGCCGCCCGGCGCCGCGATAGGGCGCCGTCGGCGTGGTGTTGGTGAAGACGCAGCGCACCGCCATGTCGACCTTCGGGATCAGGTACATGCCGGGCACGCAGCGGGCGAAGTTGACGGTGGCCAGGAAGGCGCCGACCTGCCCCACATAGGCGCCGAGATTGACCAGCGTGCGCAGGCGCAGCGCCAGGAACCGGCCGCGGCGGTCGACCGCGAGCTCGCCTTCGAGGATCGAGTCGCGCGCATGCGCGTCGGTCAGGAAGGCCTCCGAGCGGGTCGACATCCAGTGCACGGGCCGGCCAGTCCGCCTCGCCGCCACGCACAGCGCCGGGTATTCGGGGTAGGGCGAGCTCTTCATGCCGAAGGCGCCGCCGACGTCGTCGGTGGTCACCCGCACCTTCGCCGTGTCGACCCCGAGGATGCGGGCCATGTGGTCGCGGATCGCGATGGCGCCCTGCGAGCAGACCCGCAGTGCGTAGCTTCCGGTCGCCGCGTCGTAGGAGGCCGTGGCGCCGCGCGGCTCCATGCTGGCGACCATGATGCGCTGGTTGACGTGGCTGACGCGGGCGACATGCACGGCGCCGGCGATCGCCGCGTCCACGGCGGCCGGGTCGCCGCCCTCGGCAGCGGTCGGAAAATGCCAGTCGAGGGCGAGGTTGCCGGGCGCCTCCGGCCACAGCTGCGGCGCATCGGCCCGCACGGCGCGCTGCACGTCGACGACCGGTGTCCGCTCCGCGTACGACACCTCGACGAGGTCGGCGGCGTCCTGGGCGGCGAGCGCCGTCTCGGCGACGACGAGGGCGACCGGCTCGCCGGCATGCATCACCGTCTCGGCGAGCGCCGGGCGGAACGGCATCGCGAGCGCGCCGTTGGCGCCGCGCATCGGCGCGTGGAACGCGATGCTGCCGACCCCGGCCTCCGCCATGTCGGCGGCGGTCAGCACCGCGAGCACGCCCGGCACGGCCAGCGCCGCCGTGCTGTCGATGCCGGTGACCACCGCATGGGCGTGCGGCGAGCGGACGAACACCCCGCAGGCCTGTCCGGGCAGCGGCACGTCCGCCATGAAGCGGCCGGCGCCGCGCAGCAGCGGCGCGTCCTCGACGCGGTACCGGAATGCAGCGGCGCTCGCCGTCGTGTCGTCCATCGGGGGTGCCTTCTCGTGCTTCTCGCCGCTCCCCGTGTCGCTCGACGCGACGCGGGTCGCGCCCATGATCGGTCACGCGCGGGCTCGACCCGCGCATCCATCCGGATCGCAAAACCGCTCAATTCGAGGGACGACGGGGCGCCGGGTCAAGCCCGGCGACGACGCCGGGGACGGAACGCGGTTCAGCCGACGAGCGCGAGGCCGATCAGGCCGAGCGTGCCGACGATCACGCGCCACCACACGAACAGGCCGAAGCCGTGGCGGGCGACGAAGCCGAGGAAGGTCTTCACCACGATCCAGCCGAACACGAAGGAGGCGACGAAGCCGACCGCCACCAGGATCAGGTTGCTGGTGCTCATCTGGCCGCCGCCCTTGTAGAGGTCGTAGGCGAAGGCCCCCACCATGGTGGGCATTGCGAGCCAGAACGAGAACTCGGCGGCGGAGCGCCGGTCGGCGCCGAGCAGCATGGCGCCGACGATGGTGGCGCCGGCCCGCGACACACCCGGGATCATCGAGACGCACTGGATCAGCCCGATGCCGAGGCACATCTTCAGCGAGAACTCGGTCGCCTCGTCGTAGCGCGGCTTCAGGTCGAGGTGGTCGACCAGATACAGCACCGCGGCCCCGGCGATCAGCGAGAAGCAGATGATCCAGGGGTTGAACAGCACCGACTTGATGAAGCCGTGGGCGATCGCCCCGACGATCGCGGCCGGCAGGAAGGCGATCAGCACGCCGAGCACGAAGCGGCGAGCGTACTGATCGGTGAAGAAGTGGGTGGCGAGCAGCAGGATCTTGCGGAAGTAGATCGACAGGAGCGCCGCGATGGCGCCGAGCTGGATCAGCACCGCGAAGGTCTTGCCGAAATCCTCGTCGTCGAAGCCGAAGAAGTGCTCGATCAGCAGCAGGTGCCCGGTCGACGACACGGGCAGGTATTCGGTCAGCCCCTCCACCAAGCCCAGGAAGGCGGCCTTGAACAGATCGAGCAGCATGGAAGGCTCCGGACGGACGGCGGGCGCCACCCGCCCGGCTGCGCGCTTGTCGCAGAAACCGGCCCCGGCCGGCAAGGGCGCCGGCGCCGGTCCGGCCCGGCCGCGGAATCCGGGGTTGCGCCGGCGGCATGCCCGGATTTCACCGCATTGGCGCGGCATCATAGCAGGTTATCGCCTGCCCGGCCGGCCGGAGGGCCGGCCGCCGGTTAACTCCCGTGCCGGGAATATCCCGGGCGGGGCTTGCCGGCGGGCGGTGCCGGCGGCAAGGTCGCCCGGGAAGCGCGCGGGTGATCCGGGACGGCACGGCCGGCCGGGCCGGGCCCCGCCGCCGGTCGTCATTGGCTCTTTCAATCCATGATGTTGACGCTGTTCCATCAGCCCTTGTGCCCGCAATCCCGATTCGTCCGGGTCGCCCTCGGCGAATACGGCGTGACCCCGCATCTGGCGGACGAGCGGCCGTGGGATCGCCGGCAGGAGTTCCTGGTGCTCAACCCGGCCGGCACCACCCCGGTGCTGGTCGAGGACGGCCGCCCGCCGGTATCGCACCCGGCCATGATCGCCGAGTATCTCGACGAGACCCGCGGCAGCGAGCTCGGCGAGCACCGGCTGCTGCCGCAGGAGATGGCCGCCCGCATCGAGGTGCGCCGGCTGACCATGTGGTTCCTGGAGAAGTTCCACGCCGAGGTGTCGGGGCCGCTGGTGCTGGAGCGCGTCTTCAAGCGCCACATGACCGTGAAGCAGGGCGGCGGCTCGCCCGACATCGACTCGATCCGTGCGGCGCTGTCCAACATCCGCTATCATCTGGCCTATATCGGCTGGCTGGTGCGGACCCGCGACTGGCTGGCCGGTCCGCGCATGACCTATGCGGATCTCGCGGCCGCCGCGCATCTCTCGTCGGTCGACTACCTGGGCGATGTGCCGTGGCACGAGGACGAATCGGCGAAGACCTGGTACGCGCGGGTGAAGTCGCGCCCCTCGTTCCGGCCGCTCCTGGTGGAGATGCACGCCGGCATCGCTCCGTCCAAGACCTACGCCGACCTCGACTTCTGACCGACCCGTCCGCCCTGGCCGCAGCGCTGCGCGACGAGGCCGCGACGCTCGGCTTCGACGCGGTGGCGATCGCGCCGCCCGACGGGATCAGGCCGGCCGGCGCGCGCTTCCGGGAGTTCCTGGCCGCCGGGCTGCACGGCGACATGGACTGGCTCGCCGACCGGCCGGAGCGGCGGGCCGATCCGCGGAACCTGTGGCCCGAGGTGCGGACCGTGATCATGCTCGGCGTCAATTACGGCCCGGCGGCCGATCCGCGCGCCGTGCTCGCGCAGCCCGACCGCGGGGCGATCTCGGTCTATGCCCGCGGCGACGACTACCACGAGGTGATCAAGCCGCGCCTGAAGACCTTGGCCCGCTGGCTGGTGGCGGCCGGGGGTGGCGACGTGAAGGTGTTCGTCGACACGGCCGCCGTGATGGAGAAGCCGCTCGCCGCGGCGGGCGGGCTCGGCTGGCAGGGCAAGCACACCAATCTGGTCTCGCGCGAGCTCGGCTCCTGGCTGTTCCTCGGCGCCCTGTTCACGACTCTGCCGCTGCCGCCCGACGCGCCGGCCCGCGACCGCTGCGGCTCCTGCCGGGCCTGCCTCGACGCCTGCCCCACCGCGGCGTTCGTGGCGCCCTACCGGCTCGATCCACGCCGCTGCGTCTCCTACCTGACGATCGAGCACAAGGGCCCGATCCCGCGCGAGCTCCGGGAGAAGCTCGGCAACCGCATCTACGGCTGCGACGACTGCCTTGCCGCCTGCCCTTGGAACAAGTACGCGCAGGCCGGGCACGACGCGAAGCTCGCCGCCCGCGACGCCCTGAACGCGCCGTCGCTCGCCGGCCTCGCGGCGCTCGACGACGCGGCGTTCCGTGCGCTGTTCCGCAAGACCGCGATCAAGCGCACCGGCCGCGACAGGGTGGTGCGCAACGTGGTGATCGCCATCGGCAACAGCGGCGAGGCGTCGCTCGCGAGCGCGGCGGAGGCGCGCCTCGACGACGCCTCGCCCCTGGTGCGCGGCGCCGCCGTATGGGCCCTGTCGCGGCTGCTGCCGCCGGACGACGTCGCGGCGCTCGCCGCGCGACATCTGCCCGACGAATCCGACCCGCAGGTGCGGGAGGAATGGACGGCCGCCGAAGCGGTCATTCCGGGGCGCCGCCATCGGGTCCGGCCTTCGGCCGGCCCGACGACAGGCTACGCGGCGAACCCGGAATCCAGCCGCGATGTCGGTGGTCGGGATTGGATTGCGGGTTCGCGGGCCGGTCGGCCCGCGCGCCGGAATGACGAAGGGGTGTGAGAAGGACATGACCACGCTGATCTGCTTCGGCTTCGGCTATTGCGCGCAGCACTGGGTGGCCGCCTGCGGCGCCCGCTTCGACCGCATCGTCGGGACCACCCGCACGGCCGAGAGCGCCGCCGATCACGAAGCCCGCCGCTACGGCGGACGCACGGTCGAGATGCTGGTGTTCGACGGCACGGCGCCGTCGCCCGAGCTGATCGCCGCGGTGCGCGAGGCCGACGCTTTGCTGATCTCGACCCCGCCCGGCGACGCCGGTGATCCGGTCCTCGCCGCGCTCGGCGACGAGATCGCCAGGTCGTCCGCGCTGCGGAGCGTCGTGCTGCTGTCCACGCTCGGCGTCTATGGCGACCACGGCGGCGCCTGGGTCGACGAGACGGCGGAGCTGCGTCCGGTCGGCGAGCGCAACCGCGCCCGTGTCGAGGCCGAGGCCGCCTGGGCGGCGCTCGGTGCCCGCACCGGCGTGCCGGTGGCGGTGCTGCGGCTCGCCGGCATCTACGGGCCCGGCCAGGACGCCATCGCCAATCTGGAGCGCGGCCGCGCCTGGCGGATCGTCAAGCCGGGCCAGGTGTTCAACCGCATCCATGTCGCCGACATCGCCCAGGCGATCGAGGCGGCCTTCGACAAGCGCGCGGCGGGCGTCTTCAACGTCGCCGACGACGAGCCGACCCCGCCGGGCGACCCGATCGTCTTCGCCGCCGGCCTGCTGGGCCGCGAGCCGCCGCCCGAATGGCCGTTCGAGGAGGCCGTCAAGCATCTCCCCCCGATGGCCGCGAGCTTCTACGCCGAGTGCAAGCGGGCCAGGAACGACAAGCTCAAGCGCGAGCTCGGCGTCACGCTCCGCCACCCGACCTATCGGGAGGGGCTGAAGGCCGACCTGGCGGCCCGCCAGCCGGCAGGGTGAGGCACGGCCGGCCGGACCCGTTTCGGCTGCAACCCGGATGCGGTAAAACCAGGGGCATGACGCCGAATCGCATCATCGCCGCATCAGCGGCCGCGCTGGCCGCCGCGGTGCTGGTCCTGGTTCCGGTCCTGGCCGCCGCCCCGGCGGCGGCGCAGGACCGCGGCACCGTCGACCCGAAGCCGTTGCCGCCGCTCGCCCATCCGGACGACCCGAAGACGCCGGCCAAGGCGCTGTTCGGGCGCAAGGCGACGCCGTCGTCCATGGAGGCGCGGTCGATCGGCTTCTACTCCAAGGGCTGTCTGGCCGGTGGCATCGCGCTGCCGGTCAACGGGCCGGCCTGGCAGGTCATGCGCCTGTCCCGCAACCGCAACTGGGGTCACCCGAACCTCGTCGCGATGCTGGAACGGCTGGCGGTCGACGCCCGCAAGGTCGGCTGGCCGGGCCTCCTGGTCGGCGACCTGTCGCAGCCGCGCGGCGGCCCGATGCTCACCGGCCATGCCAGCCACCAGGTCGGCCTCGACGCCGACATCTGGCTCACCCCGATGCCGGACCGCGAGCTGACCCGCAGGGAGCGCGAGGAGATGTCGGCCACCATGGTGGTCGCGCGCGACCGCAAGGATGTCGACCCGGCGGTGTGGACGCCGGGCCATGTCGCCGTCATCCGCACCGCGGCGAAGCGCCCGGAGGTCGAGCGCATCTTCGTCAACGCGGCGATCAAGAAGGCGCTGTGCCGCGACCCCGGCGCCGACCGCGGCTGGCTCAACAAGGTGCGGCCCTATTGGGGGCACGACTACCACTTCCACATCCGCATCGTCTGCCCGGCCGGCGACGGCGGCTGCAAGCCGCAGCCGCCGGTGCCGGCCGGCGACGGCTGCAACGAGCTCGACTGGTGGTTCCAGGACTCGGTCCTCCACCCGCCGCCGCCCAAGGAGCCGCCCAAGCCGCGGCCGCCCCTCACCATGGCCGACCTCCCGCCCGCCTGCCGGGTGGTGCTGCAGGAGCCGTGAGGTCGGGTTCGTCACACCGCCTCGAGCGCCTGCAGGAGATCCTCCACCACGTCGTCCTGGTGCTCGAGCCCGGCCGAGAAGCGGATCAGGCCGTCGCCGATGCCGAGCTCGGCGCGCTCGGCCGCGGTGAGGCGCTGGTGCGTGGTGATCGCCGGATGCGTCACCAGGCTCTTGGAGTCGCCGAGATTGTTGGTGATGGCGGCGAGCTTCAGGGCGTTCATGAAGCGGAACGAGCCGGCCTTGCCGCCGGCGACGTCGAAGGCGACGAGTGTCGAGCCGGCGCGCATCTGCGTCCTCGCCACGTCGGCCTGCGGGTGGTCGGCGCGGCCCGGATAGGTGAGCCGCTCGATCTTCGGGTGCCCGGCGAGGGCGTCCGCCACCGCGGCCGCCGTGGCGGTCTGGCGCTCGATGCGCAGCGACAGCGTCTCCAGGCCCTTCAGCATCACCCAGGCGTTGAACGGCGACAGGCACGGCCCGGTCTGTCGCAGCAGCATGTGCACGTGATCCTGGATGAACTGCTCGGACGCCAGGATGACGCCGCCCATGCAGCGGCCCTGGCCGTCGATGTGCTTGGTCGCCGAGTAGACGACGCAGTCGGCGCCGAGCGCCAGCGGGCGCTGCCACACCGCGGTGGCGAACACGTTGTCGACCACCAGCACGGCGCCGGCCGCATGCGCGATCGCGGCGACGGCGGCGATGTCGATCACCTCAAGGGTGGGATTGGTCGGGCTTTCGAGGAAGAACAGCCGCGTGTTCGGCCGCACCGCGGCGCGCCACTGGTCGAGGTCGCGGCCGTCGACCAGCGTCGAGGCGACGCCGAAGCGCGGCAGGTAGTCCTCGAGAATCCAGCGGCAGGAGCCGAACAACTGCTTGGCCGCCACCACGTGGTCGCCCGCCTTCACCGGGCCGACCAGCGCGGCCGTGACGGCCGCCATGCCGCTCGCCGTGGCGCGCGCCGCCGCGGCGCCCTCGAAGGCCGCCATCCGGGCCTCGAACATCGCCACGGTCGGATTGGAGAAGCGCGAGTAGAGGAACCCGCCGGCGGGCCCGGCGAAGCGCGCCTCGCACTCTTCGGCGCTGCCGTAGACGAAGCCCTGGGTGAGAAACATCGCCTCCGAGGCCTCGCCGAAGGGCGAGCGCAGCGTGCCGGCATGGACGAGCCGGGTCTCGGGGCGCCAGCCGGTGCCGGTGGGGCAATCGGCGGCGGGCCCGTCGGTGGCGGGACGATCGTCGGTAGGGTCGGACGCAGGCATGACGCGGCCTCCTGGGCGCAAAAAACCCGGCCGGACAGGTCCAGGCCGGGCGCGCGCGTCCCCGGCCTTTTAGCAACCTTGTTTAACGTGGCGGCAAGCCGGCCGGCTCAAATGACCACGGGATAACGCGGGCTCTTAGCGACGGGCGGCCTTTCCGTCAAGGCGGGCATCGGCTACAGACCGAAGATTACGCATGTTTTCGAGTAGCGCCGGCATCTCGCCGGCGAGCGTACGAGGAGGGCCCGTGCCGCTCGCCTTCGGCCCCACCGACCGGGGCATCCTGCCCGACCGGATGATCGCCGCGCTGACCTCGTCGGGCGGGATCATCACGGCCGTGCCGCTCGCCGACGACCAGATCCAGCCGGCCAGCCTCGACCTCCGGCTCGGCGAGGTCGCCTACCGGGTGCGGGCGAGCTTCCTGCCCGGGCCGCGCGCCACCGTGGCGGAGCGCATCGATCTCCTGAAGCTGCACGAGATCGCGCTCGGCGACGGCGCCGTGCTGGAGACCGGCTGCGTCTACATCGTGCCGCTGCTCGAGAGCCTGGCGCTGCCGGCCGATCTCGGCGCCGCCGCCAACCCGAAGAGCTCGACCGGACGGCTCGACGTCTTCACCCGGGTGATCGCCGACGCGGCGCGCGGCTTCGACCGCATCGAGCCGGGTTATCACGGCCCGCTCTATCTCGAGATCAGCCCGCGCACCTTCCCGGTGCTGGTGCGCGAGGGCTCGCGGCTGTCGCAGATGCGGTTCCACCGCAGCCGCGTGCTGGTCACGGGCGACGACCTCGTCGACCTGCAGGCGCGCGAGATGCTGGTCGACGAGGAGGGTGCCGACCTCGCCGAGGGCGTCGCCGTCGGGGTCGACCTCGCCGGTTTCGGCCCGGACGGGCTGATCGGCTACCGGGCCAAGCGCCACACCGGCCTGATCGACGTCGACCGCCGCGCCCGCTACGATGTCGCCGAGTACTGGGAGCCGCTGCACGCCAATCGCGGCCGGACCCTGATCCTCGATCCGGACGAGTTCTACATCCTGGCCTCCAAGCAGGCCGTGACGGTGCCGCCCGACTTCGCCGCCGAGATGGTGCCGTTCGATCCGCTGGTCGGCGAGTTCCGGGTCCACTACGCCGGCTTCTTCGATCCCGGCTTCGGCTGCGACGAGGCCGGCGGCCACGGCTCGCGCGCCGTGCTGGAGGTGCGGTCGCACGAGGTGCCGTTCATCCTGGAGCACGGCCAGACGGTCGGCCGGCTGGTCTACGAGCACATGCTGGCGCAGCCCGACCAGCTGTACGGCGAAGGCATCGGCTCCAACTACCAGGCCCAGGGCCTCAAGCTCTCCAAGCACTTCCGGGCGTGAGGGCGGGGCTGCGGCCGGCTCGCGGCAATTTGCCTCGCGACCGCGGCGCCCTGCATCGCCCGGGCGCCGGGCCGGCATGAAAATTCTTTGCTGGCCAGAGCCTTGGGGCGTGGCATATCGCTTGCAAAATCCGACGGCATTGGGTCGCGGACGTCCCTGGGGCGTTCGCAGCGGCGCCGGTGTCGCGCCAGGAGGACATGCGATGAGCAAGACCGTCGAGCTCGCCTTCGGGCGCGGCCAGCTGACCGTGACGCTCCCGGCCGCCGCCGAGCCGACCATCATCCGCAAGACGCCGTTGCCGAAGATTGCCGACCCGCGGGCGGCCGTCCTGGCCGCGCTGCAGGCCCCGGTCGCCGCCCCGCCCTATGCCGAGCTGGTGAAGAACCGCCGCAGCGCCTGCATCCTGATCTGCGACATCACCCGGCCGGTGCCGAACCGGCTGTTCCTGCGCCCGCTGGTCGAGGGGCTGATGGCCGCCGGCATGCCGGCCGAGCAGATCCGCATCGTCGTCGCCACCGGCCTGCACCGCGCCAACGAGGGCGCCGAGCTCGAGGAGCTGGTCGGCGACCCGTGGGTGCTGCAGACGGTTCGGGTCGAGAACCACTACGCCCGCAACGACGAGGATCATGTCGATCTCGGCCCGACCGCGCGCGGCACCCCGGTGAAGATCGACCGCCGCTTCGTCGACGCCGATCTGCGCATCGTCTCGGGCCTGATCGAGCCGCACTTCATGGCGGGCTGGTCGGGCGGCCGCAAGGTGATCTCGCCGGGCGTCGCCCATCACGAGACCATCCGGACCTTCCACAATGCCCGCTTCATGGAGGATCCGCTCGCCATCCAGTGCAACCTGGTCGGCAATCCGCTGCACGAGGAGCAGCTCGCGATCGTGAAGAAGATCGGCGAGGTCTACGCCGTCAACACCATCATCGACGAGGAGCGCGACCTCGTCTTCGTCAATTTCGGCGAGGTGGTGGCGAGCCACGCGGCGGCGGTCGACTTCGTCACCGACTCGACCGTCATCAAGTACCCGCGCCGGTTCAAGACGGTGGTCACCTCGTCGGCCGGCTATCCGCTCGACAAGACCTACTACCAGACCGTCAAGGGCATGGTGACGCCGATGGACATCCTGGAGCCCGGCGGCACGCTGATCATCGCGTCCGAATGCTCCGAGGGCTTCGGCTCGCCCGAGTTCTTCGACGCCCAGCGCCGCATGGTCGAGATGGGGCCGGAGCGGTTCCTCGCCACCCTGAAGGCGAAGTCCTTCGCCGAGATCGACGAGTGGCAGACCGAGATGCAGATGAAGCCGATGCGGATGAGCCGCGTCCAGCTCTACACCACCGGACTCGATGCCGAGGAGCGGCGCGTCACCGGGGTCGAGATCGTCGCGTCGGTCGACGCCGCCGTGGCGGCGAGCCTCCACCGGCACGGCGATCCGTCGCTCGCCGTGATCCCGGAGGGGCCCTATGTGGTCCCGGTGCTCGGCGCCCATGGCTGAGCGCCGTCACCTTCATCTCGACGCGGTCGGCGGCGTGGCGGGCGACATGTTCGTCGCCGCGCTGCTCGACGCCCTGCCGGATCTGCGCCCGCGCGTGATGGCCGACCTCGCCGCCGTGCTGCCGGCCGATTGCGGCCGGCCGCTGCTGCGCGAGGGGCTGAGCGGCGGCATCGCGGTGCTGCGCTTCGGCCTCGAGGACGGCGCGGCGGCGCCCGGTCATCGTGACCACGGGCCAGCGTCGTCACATGCCCATTCGCACGATCACCACGGGCACCATCACCACCATCACCACAATCACGACCATTCTCATCACCACCATTCTGATCACGATCACCACCTCGACCATCACCACGATCACCACCACCACGACGGCGCGCCGGCGCATTTCCGCGATCTGGTGCGGATGATCGAGGCCGCGGACCTGTCACCCGGCACGGCCGGGCAGGCGGTGGCGATCCTGCGGCGGATCGCCGAGGCGGAGAGCCGCATGCACCGCGTTCCGCTCGACGCGGTGCATTTCCACGAGCTCGCCGACTGGGATTCGCTGATGGACGTGGTGGCGGCCGGCAGCATCGCGGCGGCGCTCGACGGCGCGACCTGGAGCGTCTCGGACCTGCCGAAGGGGCAGGGGCTGGTGCGCACCCAGCACGGCCTGCTGCCGGTGCCGGCGCCGGCGACCGCCGAGATCCTGCGCGGCTTCCGCTGGCGCGACGACGGCATCGCCGGCGAGCGCGTCACCCCGACCGGCGCCGCGATCGTGGCGCATCTGGTCGATGCGGCGGTCTGCGGCGCGCCGGCACCGGCCGGCGTGCTGGTGGCGAGCGGCTCCGGCGCCGGCACCCGCGACCTGCCCGGCATGCCGAACATCCTTCGCGCCCTGGTGCTCGACACCGGCGCTGCCGAGGCGTCGACCTCGTCGGCCGCGGCCGACGAGGTCGTGGTGCTGTGCTTCGACCTCGACGACATGACCGGCGAGGAGATCGCGGTGGCGGCCGACCGGCTGCGGGCGACCGCCGGCGTGATCGATCTGACGATCGGCAGCCGGGCCGGCAAGAAGGGTCGCAGCGCCGCGGACGTCCGCCTGCTGGTGCGGCCCGCCGCCTTCGAGGCCGTCGCGGCCGCCTGCTTCGCCGAGACCTCGACCATCGGGCTGCGCTTCCGGCGCGAGCAGCGCCTGTGCCTGCCGCGCCGCGCCGAGACCGTCGTGGTCGACGGCACGACACTGCGCCGCAAGCGGGCGATGCGGCCCGGCGGCGATTCGGTGAAGGTGGAGAGCGACGACCTCACCGGGCTGGACGGTCTCGTCGCGCGCCGTGCCATGAAGACCCGCGGCGAGCAGGGAGACGACGCATGACCCCCGACATGTGGCAGGCGGACATCGGTCGGGCCGGAACGGGCCGGGCGGACGACGACGAGTCCGCCACGCGGCAGGCCGGCCTGGTCGCCGTGCTGGACCGCCACGACGCGCTCGCCATCGCGGTCAGCGGCGGCGTCGACAGCATGGTGCTGGCCTATGTGGCGCATCGCTGGTCCCGCGCCGCCGTCACGGCCGTGCACGCGGTGTCGCCGGCGGTGCCGGCGGTCGCGACGGCGCGGGTCGAGGCGCATGCCCGCCGCCACGGCTGGCGCCTGCAGCTGATCGACGCCGGCGAGCTCGCCGATCCGAGCTACCGGGCCAATCCGGTCGACCGCTGCTACTATTGCAAGACCAATCTCTACGGCCGCATCCGCGCCGTCACCGGGCTGCCGATCGCCTCCGGCACCAATCTCGACGATCTCGGCGACTACCGGCCCGGCCTCGAGGCGGCGCGCCGCCACGACGTCGTCCACCCGTTCGTCGAGGCCGGTCTCGCCAAGGCCGACATCTACGCGCTCGCCCGCCTCCACGGGCTCGACGACCTCGCCGCCCTGCCGGCCCAGCCCTGTCTCGCGAGCCGCATCGAGACCGGCATCGGCGTGGAGGAGACGGCGCTCGCCTTCGTCGAGGCGGCCGAGGCGGCGCTCGCCGCGCTGATGCCGGACGAGCCGGCGCTGCGCTGCCGCATCACCCGCGACGGCGTGCGCATCGAATGCGGCACGCTGCCCGAGGGCGCCGCGCGCACGCGCCTGGAAGCCTGGGCTGCGGCGTTCTGCGAAGGCCGTGGCCGCCGCTTCGCCGGGCTGCGGCCGTATCGGCGCGGCGCCGCCTTCCTGCGATCGGCCGCCGAATGACCGAGTTCGAGCTCGACTGGCAGCGCGAGGCCCGCATCGGCATCCCCGAGGCCGTGCTGTGCGGGTCGAAGTCGCCGGCCCAGATCGACGCCATCCTGGACGCCGCCGACGACCGCCGTCTGCTGCTGACCCGCCTCGACGCGGACAAGCTCTCCCGGCTCGCCGCCCGCCATCGCGCCGCGCTCGACCACGACCCGCTGTCCGCCACTGCGTTCCACGGGGCGGTCGAGGCGCCGACCCTGCCGGGGCCCTGCATCGTCTGCGCCGGCACCTCGGACATGCCGGTCGTCCGCGAGGCGGCCCGCACGCTGGCGTTCTCGGGCCGGTGCTCGACCGTCGTGGCCGATGTCGGAGTCGCCGGCCTGTGGCGGCTGATGCGGCGGATCGACGAGATCCGCGCCTTCCCGGTGGTGATCGCGGTCGCCGGCATGGAGGGGGCGCTGTTCAGCGTGATCGCCGGCTTGGTCGCGGCGCCCGTGATCGCCGTGCCGGTGTCGGTCGGCTACGGGGTGGCGACCGGCGGCACCACGGCGCTGCACAGCGCGCTCGCCTCCTGCGCCACCGGGATCACGGCCGTCAACATCGACAACGGCTTCGGCGCCGCCTGCGCGGCGCTGCGCATCCTCAACCGCATGGCCGCGTCGGACGCGCCGGGCTGAGCGTCAGGCGCGGCCGCCCTCGCCGGGCCGGCCCGACATCTCCTTGAGCCAGCGGTTCAGGGTGGTGCGGTCGACGCCGAGCCGGCGCGCCGCGCGGGTCTTGGAGTTGTTCTCCTCCTCCAGCACGCGGGCGACCACGCGAAGCCGGATCTCGTCCATGCTGCCGGTGATGAACTCGTGATCGCCGCCCGCCGGCTTGCGCCGCCGCGCCGGCCGGCGCAGGTCGCGCATCGCGAACTCGACGTTCGCCAGCCGGGCCGTCGGCTCCTGCGCGGTCACGGCGATGCGCTCCATGATGTTGCCGAGCTGGCGGAAGTTGCCGGGCCAGTCGTAGTCCATCAGGACCTGGCGGAGATCGGCGTCGAGGTCGACCACGGCGGTGCCGTGGGCGCGGGCGTGCTTGCGCAGGAGCAGCAGCGCGCTCGGCACGATGTCCTTCGGCCGCAGGCGCAGCGGCAGCGTCTCCAGCTTCAGCACGTTCAACCGGTAGAACAGATCCTGCCGGAAGGTGCCGAGCTCGACCATCTCCTCCAGATCCTGGTTGGTCGCCGCGACGATGCGGACGTCGACCGGGATCTGGTGCTCGGAGCCGAGCCGCATCAGCTGCCGCTCCTGGATGACGCGCAGGAGCCGCGCCTGCAGCGAGACGTCGAGCTCGCTCACCTCGTCGAGAAACAGCGTGCCGCGATGGGCGAGCTCGAACAGGCCCTTCTTGCCCTTGCGCGAGGCGCCCGTGAAGGCGCCCTCGACATAGCCGAACAGCTCGCTCTCCAGCAGCGTCGGCGGCAGCGCGCCGCAGTTGACGGCGACGAAGGCGCCGTTCGCGCGCGGGCTCGCGTGGTGGACGCCCTGGGCCAGCAGCTCCTTGCCGGTGCCGCTCTCGCCGACGATCAGCACGGTCGCGTCGGTCTCGGCGTAGCGCCGCGCGAAGCCGAGCTGTGCCTTCACGCGGGCATCGTAAGTGACGTAGTCCTCCAGCCGCTGGCGGGCGACGAAGCGGCTGTCGAGCCGCTCCTGCGAGCGGACCTTCTGCTCGATCGTGTAGAGGCGGTCGACGGTCTCCAGCGCGAACACCATGCTGCGCGGGCCGGTGCCGCCGTCGATCGGGTAGAGGTAGCAGAGCATGCGGCCGTGCCGCGTCTCGACCACCTGGCCGACCTCCCAGATGCCGTCCGCGATGGCCCCCTGGGCGATCACCAGGGCCGGGTCGATCGCCTCGATGGGCATACCCATCATCTCGGTGCGGCTCTTCTGGAACATAGTCGCGGCGGCGCGGTTCGCGTGGGTGACGCGGCCGGCGTGATCGAGCGAGAACACCGCCTTCTCGAACATGTCGAGCACGGTCGAGAGGTGGTCGCGGGTGACCCGCTCGCGCTCCAGCGCGTCGACCAGCGCGGTCGCCCGCTCCACCGCCTCCTGCACGCCCTCGGGGCCGGAGGAAACGAGGCGGAACTCGTCGCACAGATGGGCGAAGCGGCTCTGCGGGATGGTGTCGCCGATCATCACGTCGATCGGGTCGCGCTCCAGCCGCTTGCGCACCGCCTCCTGCAGCACCTCGTAGTCGGGCGCATCGTCGTCGAACAGGATCGCCCACGAGGCGATGCCGAGCAGGTCGGCGATCTTCTTGCAGTCGCGCATCACGCTGGCATGGCCGACGAAGGCGACCCGGCGCGGCGTGCCGACCAGGTCGCGCAGCGCGTTCAGCACGTCGTAGCTGTTGATCCGGATGTCGATGACGGGCAGCGTCGAGTTGCGGCGGAGCAGCTGCGCGGTGCGGCCGCGGCTGATCAGCACCCGGTAGCCGCGCGCCTCGAGCGCGGGCAGGCGTGCCACCGCGTCCTCGAGATTGGCGGTCTCGACCTCGAAGCCACAGCCGAGCATCTCGCCGCAGGAGCGCGCGACCTCGGACAGATCCTTGTAGGGGGCGACCAGGCAGATCCGGCGGGCCATCGTCGGGCCGTACTCCTCGCGGGGGCGGCCGCGCGGGCACCCGGGACGGGGCCCCCGCGGGATCCGCCGACCATAGGCCGTCGTCTCCGCCGCGAGAAGCCTCGCTGCCGGGAGGCCGGATTGCCGGATGCGACGAGGTCCGCCGCACCGGCCGGTGCGGCGGACCCCGATCTCACGTGGCGTGCACGGTCCGGCGGTAGCCGGCGCCCGCGCGGGCGCCGGACCGGGCCGGTCAGCCGTGCGCGACCGGCGCCGTCTCGGCCGCCGCGACCATCTCCGGCGCGTCGTCCTCGAGCCGGCCGTCGATGCCGCGGCTGCGCTGCCAGCGGTCGACCAGGATCACGGCGAGCGGGCCCATGATGGCGGTCGAGATGGTCGAGATCGAGATCTGCAGCGTCGCGATCGGGACCAGGGCCTGATAGGCCTGCGCCTCGGCGGCGCTCATCATGCCGGAGGCGGCGGCGACCGACGCGGCGGCGGCGATCGCCGCCGGGGTGCCGACCGCGTTGCCGGCCGTGGTCGCCTCGGCGACCGGCGCGATGACGCTCTTCTCACGGAACAGCTTGAACGCCAGGATGCCGGCCAGTGCCGTGAGCACCGTGGTCATCACGCCGAGCAGTAGGCCGGCGCCCACCACGGTCGGATTGAAGAACACGGCGAGGTTCATGTTGGCGCCGAGCGCGAAGGCGAAGAACGGCACCGGCAGGATCTCGCCCTGCTTGAGGAAGGCCCGCATCTCGTGATCGAGATTGCCGAGCAGCATGCCGAGCGCGATCGGCAGCAGCACCGCGACGAAGGCGATGAACGGGAAGTGCGAGCCGAGCAGGCCGAGCGACATCAGCGTGAAGAACGGGCCGTCGTTGAGAGACAGCACCGCCACGGCCGCGGTGTCGGAGCGGTTGCCGTACTGGCTGGTCAGCGCCGCGTACATGCCGCCGTTGCCGTTGGTCATGGCCGCGATGATCGCCATGGTGGAGAGCCCGAACAGGCCGGTCCACGGATCCAGCGTCCAGCCGACCAGGACGCCGACGGCGAGGCCCGTCAGGTACTTGGCGGTGGTGAGGATGACGCCCTTCTTCATCGCCCGGCCGCCGACCCGCAGGTTCATCTGGCTGCCCGAGCAGAACAGGAACAGGGCGATCAGGGTGAGCGCGCTGGTCTTGAACAGCTGCTCGGAGAAGCCGCCGATCCGCAGGAACTCGTAATGGCCGCTCGCCGTCTTCGGCGCGCCCAGCCAGCCCAGCAGGTCCTGGACGACGCCGAGGTGCATCTGGTCGATCGTGTTGAGAAGCGTGCCGAGCAGCAGCGGCACCACCATCAGGCCGCCCGGGACCCTCTGGATCGTTCTCAGGATTGGCATGACGTCCTCCGTTCTGAAATCGTGGACCGGGGCACTCGGTCAGCGGCCCTCGGCGGGTGGGGTCGATCGAGCGGGGGACGGCGGCCGGTCCCTGGCGGGAACCGGAGGCCGTCGAAGCGGCGGGGGCGGAAGGAGTGTGCCGGACGTCCGTGGAGCGCGATCGCCCGGGCCGGGGCCGGTGCATTCTCGCTGCCGCCGAGGCGGCGGACCGCCGCAGCGGCGCGGCGTCGCGGACCACGGGACATTGGGGGATCGGCTGGGACGTCCAGGCGTCATCGGGACAATACGCGTGACCAGGAGATGACCAGGAGGCGACGAGAGGCGGTGACGTCGCCTTTTCAGCAATCGCTGTGCCATCGCGCAAACACTTGATTTACAATCAGTAAGCGACCAGCCGACCGCGCCTTCTGATGCAAAATGCCACACCTTTGCGGCAAACGGCCAGCGTCCGGACCGGGGCGCCGGGCAGCGCGCCTCCACCGGTTCCCGTCAGGTCGTGTCCGTCGCGACCTGGGCCCTGGGTATGCGCAGCGTGGCGCGGGCGCCCTCCGGCGGATACTCCAGCGACACCTCGGACTCGAGCCCCTGCGCCAGCATGCGCTCGATGATGGTATGGCCGAAGCCGCGCCGCGTCGGCGGAGTCACGGGCGGGCCGCCCGCCTCGCGCCACTCGAACACGAGCGCATCGCCGTCGATCCGCCAAGCGATCGCGATGGTGCCGGTCGGCACCGAGAGGGCGCCGTACTTGGAGGCGTTGGTGGCGAGCTCGTGCAGCACCAGCGAGAGGTTCTGCACCGCCTCGAGCCGCAGCATCAGGGGCGGCCCGTCGAGGGCGACGCGGCCGCGGTCGCCCTCGCCGCCGACGAACGGGTAGAGCTGCGCCCCGACCACGTCGGCGAGCTGGGCGCCCTGCCAGTGCTGCTGCACCAGGAGGTCGTGGGCGCGCGCCAGCGCCTGGATGCGGGCCATGAACTTCTGCTCGAAGTCGGCCGGGTCGCTGCTCGCCCGCATCAGCTGCCGGGCGAGGGCCTGGATCACGGCGAGCAGGTTCTTGGTGCGGTGGGAGAGCTCGTGCATCAGGAGCTCGACATGCTCCTCCCGCCGCTTGCGCGCGGTGATGTCTGTCGACACGCCGACGAGGCCGACGACGGCGCCCGACGCGTCGCGCATCGGCGACTTGGTCGACAGGAAGACCCGGGTGGTGCCGTCCGGGCTGGTGAAGGTCTCCTCCAGCTTCTGCGTCTCGCCGCTCTCCATCACGGCGCGGTCGTTGGCCCGGATCGCCGCCGCCTGCGCCGGATCGCCGTAGAAGTCGTTGCTGCCCTTCACGGCGTCCAGCGGCTTGCCGATCACCGCCAGGACCGCCTCGTTGGCGATCAGGATCCGGCTCTCGCGGTCCTTGGCGTAGATCAGGTCCGGCGTCGAGGCGCTGACCGCGGCGAGCAGCGCCGTGGTGCGCTCGAGCTCCGCCTGGGCGGCGTTGCGCTCCCGCACGATGGCGGCGGCGGTCTCGAACGCCTGCCGGACCTCGACGAGCTCGCGGATGCGCGGCGGCTCCGGCGGCGGCGGCTCGCCGTGGGCGAGCGCCAGGGCCGCGCCCTGCAGGGCCCGCACCGGGCGGGCGATGCGGTTGGCGAAGAACGCCGCCAAGGCGAGCGCCAGCCCGGCGAAGGCGGCGCCGGTCGCGAGCAGCGCCCAGGCGCGGCGCTGCGGTGCCGCGATCACCTCGTGCGGAATGCCGATCACGGCGGTCCAGCCCGTCACGGCCGAGCGCCGGAACGCGTTGGTCTGCGCCACGCCCTCCCAGGTGACGTTGTCGAAGCGGCCCTCCATGCGTTCGCCGGCCGCCGCCGCGACCAGCTCGGGCCGCGCCGGGGTGCCGAGGAAGATCTCGGGCTCGTGCGAGCGGGCGACGAAGATGCCCTGGCGGTCGACCACGGCGGCGATCCACGGCTGCGGCAGCCCCGCCTCGCGCAGCACGTCGTCGAGGTCGGTCGGAGGCATGTGGGCCGCCAGCACCATGTCGGTCCGGCCGCTCCGCCGGACCGGGACGGCGACGAGCGCGACCGGCCCGCTGGTCGAGGTCCCGCCGATCAGGTCGGTGACGACCAGGCGGTCGGCGGCGAAGGCGGAGGCGAGCGGCGCCATGTCGGTGCGGCCCGGCGGCCCGGTGTCGGCGCCCGCCCGGGTGCTCACCAGGTGCCGGCCGTCGCGGTCGAGCAGCACGATCGCCTTGCCGAGGCGGGCGGCGGTCTCGGCGGCGTGACGGTGGAACTCGGCGCGCCCGTCGGCGGCCTCCGGCACGAGGCCGGCGAGCACCCGCAGCGCCTGCTCGGTCGCCAGCACATGCGCGTCGATCAGCCGGTTGGTCGCCGCCGCGATCTCCTCGGAGCGGCGCTCCAGCTCGGCGCGCTCGTTGCGGGCCTGCTCGACGATCACGGCGCCGGCGAACACCAGCACGGGCAGCAGCGTCGCCGCCACCAGCACCATCAGCCGCGTGCGGATCGTGGGGGCGCGCGAAAGGGTCCAGCCGTTCGGGTCCGGCAGTCCTGCCGTGTCTCGACTCAAACGCGCTCCCCACCGGCCCGCCGACGACCCCTCGTTGCCCCGCGAACCGTTCGCAAATGTATGGAGCTTTCACATCGGAGGCAATTACCGTGACATCAGCGACCGCCGCGGCCACCGGCGCGGGCCGCCCGCCGGCGCGGGGCCGACCTGCGGTCGGGTGGCGCATCGCCCCTTGCGGCGCCCCGGTCGCCCCGGGTAATCTCTCCGCCGCGCGGGCGTAGTTCAGTGGTAGAACGACAGCTTCCCAAGCTGTATGTCGTGGGTTCGATTCCCATCGCCCGCTCCAGCGCCCCTCCTGATCGCGATCCGTCCGTCGACCCGCCGCGGGTCTCCCGCGCCGGCCCGCAGTCGCGTGTTCGGCGCCGGGCTGCCATGCGCGGCGTCGGGATTCTACGGACCCGCGGCGCGCCGCCATCCGGGTCGTGCGCGCGCGCGGCGCGGAGCCCACAAATGCCTGCGGCACCGCGATTTCCGGCGCCCGCCGCGGGCCGCGGCGCGGCCGCTCGGGTGCCGCCCGGAAACCGCCACTCCATTGCCCTGATGCGTTAATTGCGCTAAGCCGCCCACTCGGGAAATTCGTGACCTGGAGGGACGGATGGCCGATCACGCCACCGTGGTTTACGAGACTGCGCCGGGCAACGACCTCGCCCAGCACGAAGCGACCTATCGGGGCTTCCTGCAACTCGTGAAATGGGGCGTCGGCTCCACCGCCCTCGTCCTCGTCCTGATGGCCATTTTCCTGGTCTGACGACCATTCCGGACGGCGCCGCACGCGACGGTCGCCGCGCCCGTCCGGTCATGCCTGTGCAGGAGACACCATGAAGATCGCGATTTGTGCCGAGGCCGACGCTGCCGAACCGCGGGTCGCCGGGACGCCGGAAACCGTCAAGAAGATGAAGGCGCTCGGCGCCGACGTCGCGGTCGAGCCGGGTGCGGGCCTGAAGTCGGGCATTCTCGACGCCGACTACGAGGCCGCCGGCGCGACGATCTCGCGCGACGCCGCGCGCGACGCCGACATCGTCCTGAAGGTGCGCCGTCCCAACGAGATGGAGCTCACCGGCTATAAGAAGGGCGCCCTCGTCGTCGCCATCATGGACCCGTACGGGCACGAGGCCGCGCTCGCCGCGCTCGCCCGCGCCGGCGTGACCGCCTTCGCCATGGAGCTGATGCCGCGCATCACCCGGGCCCAGGTGATGGACGTGCTGTCGAGCCAGGCGAACCTCGCCGGCTACCGCGCCGTCATCGACGCGTCCGCCGAGTACGGCCGCGCCTTCCCGATGATGATGACCCCGGCCGGCACCGTGCCGGCCGCCAAGGCCTTCATCATGGGCGTCGGCGTCGCCGGCCTGCAGGCGATCGCCACGGCCCGCCGTCTCGGCGCCATCGTGACGGCGACCGACGTCCGCCCCGCCGTGAAGGAGCAGGTGGCGAGCCTCGGGGCGAAGTTCATCGCCGTCGAGGACGAGGAGTTCAAGCAGGCCGAGACCGCCGGCGGCTACGCCAAGGAGATGTCCAAGGAGTACCAGGCGAAGCAGGCGGCGCTCGTCGCCGACCACGTCAAGAAGCAGGACATCGTGATCACGACGGCGCTGATCCCGGGCCGTCCGGCGCCGCGGCTGATCACCGCCGAGATGGTCGCCTCGATGAAGCCGGGCTCGGTGATCGTCGACCTGGCGGTCGAGCGCGGCGGCAATGTCGAGGGCGTCAAGCCGGGCGAGGTCGTCGAGGTGAACGGCGTCAAGATCGTCGGCCACCTCAACGTGGCCGGCCGCCTCGCCGCGTCCTCGTCGGCGCTCTACGCCAAGAACCTCTACGCCTTCCTCGAGGTGCTGATCGACAAGAAGACCAAGGAGCTCGCCCTCAACTGGGAGGACGAGATCCTCAAGGCGACCTGCCTCACCCGGGACGGCGCCGTCGTCCACCCGAATTTCGCGCCGAAGACGGCAGCCTGACGCCGCCGCGGCCCGCACCGCAACAACGGGCCTTTCCGGCCGCGGAAAGGTCGCCCGGTTCAAGGAGATTTGCGATGGAGCATGTGGCAAGTGCGATCGACCCGTTCATCTTCCGGCTGTCGATCTTCGTGCTGGCGGTGTTCGTCGGATACTACGTCGTGTGGGCCGTCACGCCGGCCCTGCACACGCCGCTGATGTCGGTGACCAACGCGATCTCGTCCGTGATCGTGGTCGGCGCGCTGCTCGCGGTGGGCGTCGCCCTGGTCGGTGACGACAACGGCCCGCTGCTCGCCCGTGTGCTCGGGTTCATCGCGCTCGTTTTCGCCTCGGTGAACATCTTCGGCGGCTTCCTGGTCACCCAGCGCATGCTGGCGATGTACACGAAGAAGAAGAAGTGAGCGCGGCGTTCGCCGCTCGTGGCATGACGGGCGACTCCGGGCGAGGGGGGCCGGATCGCCGCACAGGGTTCTCGCAGCCTCCCTCATCCGGCCGTTCGTTCCGCCTCGGGTCGACGGCGGTCGCGCTGCGCAGCGCTGAATGAGGACGATGTGACATGAACGCGAATATCGCCGCGCTTCTGTACCTTGTGGCAGGAGTGCTGTTCATCCTGGCTCTGCGCGGGCTGTCCAGCCCCGAATCGAGCCGCCGCGGCAACTACTTCGGCATGATCGGCATGCTGATCGCCGTCGCCACCACGCTGGCGGCGCATCCGCCGGCCGGCATGGGCGCCTGGATCCTGGTCGGGGCCGGCATCGCCATCGGCGGCGGCATCGGTGCCGTGATCGCGCGGCGCGTGCCGATGACGATGATGCCGGAGCTGGTCGCCGCCTTCCACTCGCTGGTCGGCATGGCCGCCGTGCTGGTCGCCGCCGGTGCTCTCTACGCCCCGGCCGCCTTCGACATCGGCACGGTCGGCCACATCCACGGCGCCAGCCTGATCGAGATGTCGCTCGGCGTGGCCATCGGCGCCATCACGTTCACGGGCTCGGTGATCGCCTTCGCCAAGCTGTCGGGGCGGATGAGCGGCGCGCCGATCATGCTGCCCGGCCGCCACGTCATCAACATCGCGCTGTTCGCCGCCATCGTCGCCCTGGTCGTGGTGTTCGCGCAGACCGAGAGCTACACGGCCTTCTGGGCCCTGACGCTGGCCTCGTTCCTGTTCGGCGTGCTGATCATCATCCCGATCGGCGGCGCCGACATGCCGGTCGTCATCTCGATGCTGAACTCCTATTCGGGGTGGGCGGCCGCCGGCATCGGCTTCACGCTCGGCAACTCGGCCCTGATCATCACGGGCGCGCTGGTCGGCTCGTCGGGCGCGATCCTGTCCTACATCATGTGCAAGGGCATGAACCGCTCGTTCATCTCGGTGATCCTGGGCGGCTTCGGCGGCGAGGTCGCGGGCCCGGCGGCGGGCGCCGAGGCGCGCCCCGTGAAGCTCGGCTCGGCCGACGACGCGGCCTTCATCATGAAGAACTCCGGCAAGGTCATCATCGTGCCGGGCTACGGCATGGCGGTGGCGCAGGCCCAGCACGCGCTGCGCGAGCTGGCCGACAAGCTGAAGGCCGAAGGCGTCGAGGTGAAGTACGCGATCCACCCGGTCGCCGGCCGCATGCCCGGCCACATGAACGTGCTGCTCGCCGAGGCCAACGTGCCCTACGACGAGGTCTTCGAGCTCGAGGACATCAACTCGGAGTTCGCCCAGGCCGACGTGGCGTTCGTGATCGGCGCCAACGACGTCACCAACCCGGCCGCCGAGGAGGACCCCAAGTCGCCGATCTTCGGCATGCCGGTCCTGCAGGTGTGGAAGGCCGGCACCGTGATGTTCTCGAAGCGCTCGCTGGCCTCGGGCTATGCCGGCATCGACAACACGCTGTTCTATCGCGACAACACCATGATGCTGCTCGGCGACGCCAAGAAGATGACCGAGGAGATCGTGAAGGCGCTCGGGTGATCGCACCGCGCGACATCGCGACGACGGATCGGGCACGGCCTTTCGCAGGCCGTGCCCTTTTGCTGTGCGTCGTCCTGGCGGCGTCGCTCGCCGGCCTCGCCGCTCCGGAGGCCGGCGCCGAGACGCTCGGCTGTCCGGCGGACGAGACCGTGTCGGTCGTCACCGAGCTGTTCTTCGGACGCGACGCCGACGGGCGCCGCGTCGTCTCCGAGGCGGACTGGGCCGACTTCCTGGCCCGCGAGGTGACGCCCCGCTTTCCCGACGGCCTGACCGTCTACGACGCGCGCGGCCAGTGGCGCGATGCCAAGGGCCGGCTCGCCCGCGAGGCGACCAAGGTTCTGCTCCTGGTGACGCCGGCCGATGCCGCGGCGCCGGCCGCCCCCGGGGCGGCGGTCGCCGGCACTTCGGTCGCGACCGCCGGGGCGACCGCGGCCGCGTCGGTGCTCGCCGGCCCGCGCCGCGAGGATCGCGTCGCGGCGATCGTCGATGCCTACAAGCGCCGCTTCCGCCAGAAATCCGTGCTGGTCCTGACCCGCTCCGCCTGCGCCCGGTTCTGACGGGACGGCCACCGCACGCCGGCCGTTCCCTTCGCGTCCGAAAGAGTGCGACGCCGGGCCGAGCCCGCGCTCGGGGAAACAAGAAGACGCGGGCCGGAGCCCGCGCCTGGGTCGTGACGGAGGCGCCGGCGGACCGGCGCGCCTGACGGGCTTCAGATCAGCCCCAGCCCCTTGAGCACCGACAGCATCACGGCCGCGGCCGCCACCGAGCCGATCTGACCGCCACAGTTGGCGCCCATCGCGTGCATCAGCAGGAAGTTCTTCTTGTTGTAGCGCTGGCCCTGCGCCTGCACGACGCGCGCCGCCATCGGGAAGGCCGAGATGCCGGCGGCGCCGATCAGCGGGTTCATCCGCCCGCCCGACAGCACGTACCAGAGCTTGCCGAACCCGACGCCGACCACGGTGTCGAGGCAGATCGCCACGAAGCCGAGGGCGAAGATGGCGAGCGTCGTCGGCTTCAGGAAGTCCTCCGCCGCCATGGTGGCGCCGATGGCGATGCCGAGGAACAGGGTCGCGATGTTGGCGATCTCGTTCTCCGATGCCTTGGTGAGCCGGGTGACGGCGCCGCATTCGCGCATGAAGTTGCCGAGCATGATCGACGCCATCAGGGGCAGGCCCTTCGGGGCGATCAGGCCGGTGACGACGGTCACGACGATCGGGAACAGCAGCTTGGTGTTGGCCGAGACGCTGCGCTTGACGACCGGCATGGTCGTCGTGCGCTCCTTCTCGGTGGTGAGCGCCTTCATGATCGGCGGCTGGATGATCGGCACAAGCGCCATGTAGGAGTAGGCGGCGACCGAGATCGGCCCGAGCAGCTGCGGCGCGTATTGCGAGGCCACGTAGATGGCGGTCGGGCCGTCGCAGGCGCCGATCACGGCGATCGAGACCGCCTCGAGATGCGGGAAGCCGAGCGCGAGCGCCAGCAGCAGCGTCAGGAAGATGCCGCACTGTCCGGCGGCGCCGAACAGCAGGATCTTCGGGTTTTCCAGCAGCGGGCCGAAGTCCGTCATGGCGCCGATGCCGATGAAGATCAACAGGGGGAACAGCTCGTTGGCGATGCCCATGTTGTAGATGCTGCGGATGAAGCCGGTGTCGTCCTTGGCCATCGCCTTGAGGGCTTCGGGCGCGGCCGGGCCCATGGCCTCGAGCACCTGCTTGGCACCGATGTCGATGCCCTGGTGCATCAGCTCGCTGCCCGGAATGTTGACGAGCAGGCAGCCGAAGCCGATCGGCACCAGGAGCAGCGGCTCGACGTCCTTCTTGACGCCGAGGAAGATCAGCGTGCCGCCGATCGCCAGCATGACGATCTGTTTGAGGCCGGCGAGCGTGACCAGCGCCTGGACGCCGTCGGTCAGGCCCAGGAGGCCGGTGAAAATGCCCTCGATCATCGTGGATGTTCCCGTCTAGCCGCGGTTGGCCTTGCTTCCGTCCTCGGCCGAGAGCGGAAAGATCTTCTTCAGGAGCTGGATGGACCAGATGAGGATCGCCAGGGTGAGAAACGTTCCCCCTATGCCCACCACCATCATGGTTAGTCCGAAGGTCGCTTTGTCCATGCTGTTCCCCGTGATTGTGGCGGTCCGTAACACCCCGTTCAGCCGAAGGCCTTGATGCCAGTCTGCGCCCGGCCGAGAACCAGGGCGTGGATGTCGTGCGTCCCTTCGTAGGTGTTCACGGTCTCGAGATTCTGAGCGTGACGCATGACGTGATACTCGACCTGAATGCCGTTGCCGCCGTGCAGGTCGCGGGCGGCGCGGGCGATGTCGAGCGCCTTGCCGCAGTTGTTGCGCTTCATCAGGGAGACGAGCTCGAGCGAGGCGCGTCCCTCGTCCATCAGCCGTCCGAGCCGCAGCGCGCCCTGCAGGCCGAGCGCGATCTCCGTCTGCATGTCGGCGAGCTTCTTCTGGACGATCTGGGCGGCGGCGAGCGGCCGGCCGAACTGCTTGCGGGCGAGCACGTAGTCGCGCGCCCGGAACCAGCAGTCCTCGGCCGCGCCCATCACCCCGAAGGCGATGCCGTAGCGGGCCGGCGCCAGGCAGCGCGAGGCGCCGGCCATGCCGGCGACCCCCGGCAGCAGCGCGTCCTCGGGCACGAAGACGTCGTCCAGCACCACGGTTCCGGTGATCGAGGTGCGCAGCGACAGCTTGCCCGCGATCTTGCCGGTGGAGAGCCCGGTGGCGCCGCGCTCGATCAGGAAGGCGCGCAGCGTGCCGTCGTGGGCGGCCGAGCGCGCCCACACCAGGAAGACGTCGGCGATCGGCGCGTTGGTGATCCAGGTCTTCTCGCCGGTGAGGCGCCAGCCGCCCGCGACCTTGTCGGCCCGCGTCCGCATGCCGGCCGGGTCGGAGCCCGCGTCGGGCTCGGTCAGGCCGAAGCAGCCGATCCGCTCGCCGCTCACCAGGCCGGGCAGGAAGGCGGAGCGCTGGTGGTCGGAGCCGTAGTGGAAGATCGGCCAGGCGACCAGCGACGACTGCACGCTCATCAGCGTTCGGAATCCGGAATCGACGCGATCGAGCTCGCGCGACACGAGGCCGTAGCCGACATGGCTGGCGCCGGCGCCGCCCTGCGCCTCGGGCAGCGTGACGCCGAGCAGGCCGAGCTCGCCCATCTCGCGAAAGATCGCCCGGTCCGTGGTCTCGTCGAGATAGTCGCGCACCACGCGCGGCATCAGGCGGTCCTGCGCGTAGGCCCGTGCGGTGTCGCGAATCAGCCGCTCCTCGTCGGTGAGCTGGTCGTCGAGCCCGAACGGGTCGTCCCATCGAAAGGAGCCGCCCAGCGGCTCCGGAGCCTGCGGGGCGGGGTCGTGCTCGGCAATGCTCATCGCAACGTCCCCTTGTCCGGACGGCCCGAAACCAATATCCCGCGTGCTGTTCGATGATAACGCAGCCGAATAGGCGTCAGGAACAGTGAAAACCCCATGTCCGCTTTGCTTTCCGACCGCGTGGCTGCATTTCTGGATTTGCATCACGTGATGTCGCTCGCGACGGCGGGACCGTCGGGGCCGCACGCGGCGACGCTGTTCTATGCTCGCGACGGATCGGCCGGCGGCGGGCTGGGGCTGGTCTGGGTCTCGGAGGAGGGGACACGCCACTCGCGCGAGCTCGCGGCTTCGCCCGCGGTCGCCGCGACGGTGGCGGCCGACACGGCCGACTTCGCCGCGGTGCGGGGGGTCCAGATGCACGGCCGGGCGGTCCGGGTCGACGATCCGGACGAGGCTGCGCGGCTGCGCGGCCTGCTCGCCGCGCGCTACCCGTTCCTGCAGCGGCTCGAGGCGCTACCCGACAGGCTGCGCGAGGCGGTCGCCCGCGTCGCCGTCTACCGGCTCGATCCCGACGAGGCGGTGCTGATCGACAATGCGAGGGGCTTCGGCCACAAGGAGACGCTGGTGCTGCGGCGCAGCGACTAGGCGGGCGCGCCGGGGCCCGGCTCTGCGGCGCCGCGGGTCTCCGGCCCCATGCGCCTCGTCCGGGGCACGCGGCCGAGAGACGGGGATGCCGCTTCGCCCGTCGGGCTGCGCCGGCCGTTCACTCCGCCGCGCGGCGGGCGGCCATCTTGGTGAACTTCTTGGTGATGAAGTGCCGCTTCAGGCGCGAGATGTGGTCGATGAACAGGACGCCGTTGAGGTGGTCGATCTCGTGCTGGATGCAGGTGGCGAACAGGCCGTCCGCCGTCTCCTCCCGGGTCTGGCCGTCGAGGTCCGTCCAGCGGACCCGCACCCGCTCCGGGCGCTCGACGTCCTCGTGCACCTCCGGGATCGACAGGCAGCCCTCCTCGTAGAGGTTGGCCTCCTCGGAGGTCCACACGATCTCCGGATTGATGAAGACGCGGGGCTGCTTCTCCTCGTCCTTGCGGGAGAGGTCCATGGTGACGACCCGCTTCGGCACGGCCACCTGGATGGCCGCGAGCCCGATGCCGGGGGCGTCGTACATGGTCTCGAACATGTCGGCGACCAGGGTGCGGATCGCGTCGTCGATCGCCGTCACCGGCTCGGAGACCAGCCGGAGGCGCTTGTCGGGTAGGATGATGATGTCACGGATCGCCATGGCCGCGATGTAAGGAATCCCTCGCGAGGCGTCAAATCCGGTCTGCTACGACCGGGCCGGGAGGGCCACCGGCCGGCACGGCGGCGGGGCTCCGCCTGCGCCCGACCCAAAAAGAACCCGATCGCCCTGCAGGCTTGTGCCGAATCCCGCCGTCACCCATACCGGGACCATGACCACGACGACGCCGACCACGCCTGCCCCCGCCGCTCCGGCCGGCCCCGCCCCGGCCGAGGCGCCCGCCCGGCCGTCGCTGGCCGAGACCTTCACGGTCTATCTGCGGCCGCGGGTGCTCATCGTCATGTTCCTGGGCTTCTCGTCGGGCCTGCCGCTGGCGCTGTCCGGCTCGACCCTGCTGGTGTGGATGCGCGAGACCGGGGTCGACCTCGGCACCATCGGGCTGTTCGCCCTGGTCGGCACCCCCTACACCCTGAAGTTCGCCTGGGCCCCGATCGTCGACGCCCTCGACGTGCCGGTCCTGTCCCGCCTGCTCGGCCGCCGCCGCGGCTGGCTGGTGCTGACCCAGATCCTGCTGATCGCCGCCATCGTGCTGCTCGGCCTGTGCGACCCGGCCAAGACCCCGTGGCTGGTCGCGGTCGGCGCCCTGATGGTCGCCGCCGCCTCGGCCACCCAGGACATCGTCATCGATGCCTTCCGGGTCGAGAGTCTGCCCGAGAACGAGCAGGCCGCCGGCATGGCCTCCTATGTCGCCGCCTACCGGATCGGCATGCTGGCTTCGACGGCCGGCGCCCTGTTCATGGTCAGCGGCTTCGAGGCGGCGGGTCTTCCCAAGGGCGAGGCCTGGATGTGGGGCTACGTGACCATGGCCGCCATGGTCGTGATCGGGATCGTGACGACGCTGCTGGCGACCGAGCCGGCGGCGTCCGATCGGGCCCTGCACGACGCGGCGCACCGGATCGAGAACCCGGCGCGCCGCGTGATGGTCGCGGCGGTCGGCGCCTTCTCCGAGTTCCTGACCCGCGAGAACGCCGTCCTGGTCCTCGCCTTCGTGATCTTCTTCAAGTTCTGCGACGCCTTCGCGGGTGCCATGACGGCGCCCTTCGTCATCGATCTCGGCTTCTCCCGCAACGACTACGCGGCGATCGTCAAGGGCGTCGGCCTCGCCGCCACCCTGATCGGCGGCTTCGCCGGCGGCACGCTCGCGCGTGCCTATCCGCTGGTGACGGCGCTGTGGATCGGGGCGCTCCTGCAGAGCCTCTCCAACATGGTGTTCGCCTGGCAGGCCGTGGTCGGGGTGAATCTCTGGGCCCTGACCGTGTCGATCATCGTCGAGAACTTCACCGGCGCGATCGGGACGGTCGTCTTCGTCGCCTACCTCTCGGCGCTGTGCAACAGCCCGCTCCATACCGCGACGCAATATGCGCTGCTCACGGCGCTCGCCGCCATCGGGCGCACCTATCTCTCCTCCGGCGCCGGCTTCGTCGCGGAGGCGACCGGCTGGGTGACGTTCTTCCTGTCGAGCGCCATCGCGGCGATCCCGAGCTTCGTCCTGCTCGTCTGGCTGCAGCGCCGGGGCCATTTCGCCGCGCTCGCCGAGAGTTCCGCGGCCAAGCGTTCCGCGCAGAACACCTAGGCGTCCGGGGCGGTTCCGCCCGGCTTTCCAACCCGCAGGCTTCGTGATTTACCCGAATCCGCCGTGCGCGCGATCCGTGTCCGCACCGTCGGCACGCGTCGCCGCGCGACCGGCCCGGTCGCCGGACCGCCAAACAAGACAATCAAACGGGGGAGATGTTCCGTGAAGCAGGTCGAAGTCGCAGTCATCGGTACGGGCTGGATCGGCGGCATGCGGGCCGAGACGCTGTCGCGCTCGGCGCTCGTCGACAAGCTCCACATCTGCGAGATCCGTCCCGACCGCCTCGCCGAGATGAAGCAGATCACGAAGCCGGCGACGGCGACGCTCGACTATCAGGACATCATCAGGAACGAGAACATCTCGATCGTCTATGTCTGCACGGCGCCGGAGCCGACCCATTTCCCGATCGCCCGCGACTGCCTGAAGGCCGGCAAGCACGTGCTGCTGGAGAAGCCGATCGCCCTGGAGTTCTGGGAGGCCGACGAGCTGATCGAGCTCGCCAAGCGCAACGGCGTCAAGTTCACGATCGGCTACTCGCAGCGCTTCAATTCGAAGATCGCCTACGCCAAGAAGCAGATCCGCGAAGGCAAGCTCGGCGACATCGTCTCCGTGATGGTCAGCCGCCACCTGTCGCGCAGCCTGGGCAAGAAGATCGCCAACCGGACGAAGCTGTCGCCCGCCGCCATGGAATCGACCCACGACCTCGACTTCGTGTTCTGGATGCTGGAGCCGGCCAAGCCGGTGCGGGTCTACTCGCAGGGCGCCTACGGCGTGATGAAGCCGCTCAACGGCTCCTTCGACTGCATGTGGAACACGGTCACCATGGACAACGGCGCCGTCGTGGTGGTCGGGGGCGGCTGGAACCTGCCGCCCGGCTACCCGAACTACTCGTCCACCTGGATCGAGATCACCGGAACCGAGGGCGCTCTCATCCTGGACGGCACCTACCGGGACAACTGGCTCAACACGGTCGAGGGCGGCACCCGCTATCCCATGTCGACCATGCCGGGCGAGCAGGTCGACCACATGTATGCGGGCCAGCTCGGGCCGGAGACCATCCACTTCCTCGAATGCTGCCTGCTCGACCGGCCCGTGATGGTGCAGCCCGTCCACGCCCGCATGGTGATGGAGACCTACACGGCCGCCGACCTGTCGGCGGAGCGCAACGAGCCGGTGAACATGCCGCTGGACAACGAGGCGCTGGCCCGCATCGCCGAGTGGGACCGGCGACGGTGACTGCCGAGCCGTTCCGGGGCGCGGGACCGTGAGGCCCGCCGCCCCGGACCGAGGAGAAACCGAAACGGCCGGACGTGACGCCCGGCCGTTCTGGTTTGTGCTCCGTGGCCCGGGGATCAGCGGAACCGGCCGAAGCCGCCGCCGCCGAACCGCATGCCGCCACCGCCGCCCATCTTCATGCCGCCGCCCATGCCGCCCGCCGGGCGCCCGATCATCGGGCGCGGACCCATGACGGGCTTGCCGACGACCGGCCGGGTCATGATCGGCTTTCCGACCACGGGCTTTCCGATCACCGGCTTGCCGACGATCGGACGGACGACCGGCTTCGGCTTGTCGATCACCGGACGGCCGACGATCGGCTTGTCGATCACGGGCTTGCCCGGCCGGCCGATCACCGGCTTGTCGCCGCCGGGCTTGCCGTCATGCGGCTTGCCGTTGTGGGGCTTGCCGCCGATCGGCGGCAGCGGGCGGTGGCCGAAATGCGGCCGGCCCAAGAACGGACGGTCGAGCGGGCGGTCGACGATCCCGGGGGCGGAGATCACCGGGGCCACCAGGGCCGGCCCGGCCGGGCCGGGGTCGGCCAGCGCATGGCGGGTCGGACCCGCGAGGTCGGTGCGGCGCCGGATGGTCGGCGTGCCGCAGGCGCGGTCGCGCGCCTCGGCGCCGGCCGAGCGGCCGGTGCGCTCGAGCAGGCGCTGGGCCGTCTTCGCGTAGTCGCTGGTCGGGAACTCGGCCAGGAAGGCCCGGTAGGCCGCCGGCGTGTTGATGGTCGCGGCCTCGTGCCAGGCGACCAGCTCCTGCCGGCGGTCGAGCAGGCCGCGCACCCGCGGCGCGTAGCTCTCGGCCGGGAACAGGTCGAGATAGGCCTGGTAGGCCTCGAGCCGGTCCTCGCGGATGACGATCTCGTAGGCCTCGCGGGCCGACTTCGGCTGCAGCTCGGAGCGCCAGCCGTCGGCCGAGCGGGTCAGCGGGGCGCCGCCGAGGGAGGCGACCTGGGTCCCGGCCGCGGCGGTTCCGCCGCCGGCGCCGCCGGTCGGGCCGCCGGCGCCGCCGGTCGGGCCGGTGGCGGCGTCGGCCACCCCGGTGGTCTCGGCCGGGCCCTTGAAGAACGAGAAGTCGCCGGTCAGCGACGAGCTCTCCCACGGCGTCTGGCGCCCGTCGGTCTCCTGGTGGACGGCGTAGCGCACCCGCTTGAACGCCTGCTCGATCGGCAGGCCGGGCTCCTTCGCCACCCTCAGGAAGGCGGCCGTGTAGGGGCTGTTGCGGCCATCGCCGTCCTCGGCCTCGGAGCCTGGCGCCGTCGCATAGGAGACGATGGTGCCGTTCGGCGCGTCGACGATGGCCAGCCCGCGGCCGCCGCTCCGGCCGACCGCCGAGAACGGATTGTTGCGGCAGGCGTCGAGCATCACGATGCGGGTCTTCACCGGCACGGCGGCGAGCGCGTTCATGAGATCGGCGAGCCGCACCGTCTCCAGCGGCACGTCGGTCTCCTGGCGGATCTGGGCGTCGACCGGGACCAGATAGTTGTCGCCGTCCACCTGGAGGCCGTGGCCCGCGTAGTAGACGAGCGCGACCGTGTCGGAGCCCTTGGCCTGGACTGTGCGGGCGAAGTCGCCGATGGCGCGGCGCATCTCGGTCTGGCCGAGGTCGCGCGCCGTGATCACCTCGAAGTCGGCCGAGCGCAGCAGGTCGGCCATCGCCTTCGAGTCGTTCGCCGGGTTGTCCAGCACCGGGACGGCCTTGTAGGACGCGTTGCCGATCACCAGCGCGACGCGGCTCTCGGCGAGCGCGCCGCCGAGCGCCGTGCAGGACAGGAGCGCCACGGCGCCCGCGAACAGAACCGACCGACAGGACATGACCGCACCTCGTGACATCGTCGTTCTCCCCGATGGGCGCCCCGGCGGAGCCGGCGGGCCCGGTGCTGCTCCGGCGGTTGGGTCCGCCCGGAAGCCCACGGTTCGCATCGCGGCGCCAAGGTGACCGCTCGGGACCGGTCGACACTGTGAGAGGCCTCACACGAGCGCGCCGTCTCACGCGGGCGTGAGACGGACGTGATCACGGCTGGCTGCGTCGCCGCGCTGCGCCGCAGCACGGAATTCCCAGGTAACGACAGTTCCTCTTTCTCCGGGGCCGTCGGGCGCCGGTCTCCCGGCGCGGCGTCGCCGCCAGTTGCCAAGCCGGCGCGATTGCGGGAGGCTTGCCAGATAGACGAGACGGCTCCGGATGCTGCGTCCCGTGGCCCGCTCCGGCGGACACCGGCGCGTCGCCGATGCGTGCCGGCGCCGCTGCACCATGCCGCGGCACCGCCCTGCGCCGACCGCGAGACGGACGTGTCGACCAAAGTGTGAGGAGCGCCCGTCTTGTGGCGCCCGCCCCACACAGCCTATTGATTGTGGAACGAGGAAACGGAACGGCGCGGTCGGGGCGAGGCCCCGCAATCAACGGCGCCGCGGAGGGAGCAGCAGATGACGGGAAAAGTGTACGAGGTTCCGGGCGACTGGTCGAAGCGTGCCTATCTCGACGACGCCGCGTATCAGGAGATGTACCAGCGGTCGATCTCCGACCCGAACGGCTTCTGGGCCGAGCACGGGAAGCGGATCGACTGGTTCAAGCCCTTCACCAAGGTGAAGAACACCTCCTACGACCCGCACAACGTCTCGATCAAGTGGTTCGAGGACGGCACCACCAACGTCGCCCACAACTGCATCGACCGTCATCTCGCCACCCGCGGCGATCAGGTCGCGATCATCTGGGAGGGTGACGATCCCAAGGACGATCGCAAGATCACCTACAGGGAGCTGCACGCCGAGGTGTCGCGCTTCGCCAACGTGCTTAAGGCGCGCGGCGTCAAGAAGGGCGACCGCGTCACCATCTACCTGCCGATGATCCCCGAGGCCGCGGTGGCGATGCTGGCCTGCGCCCGCATCGGGGCCGTCCACTCGGTCGTGTTCGGCGGCTTCTCGCCGGATTCGCTCGCCGGGCGCATCGAGGATGCGAAGTCCTCGGTGGTGATCACGGCGGACGAGGGCGTGCGTGGCGGCCGCAAGGTGCCGCTGAAGGCCAATGCCGACGCGGCGGCGACGCGCGCCGGCGGCGTCGACACCATCCTGGTGGTCCGCCGCACCAACGCGGCCGTGCCCATGCAGGCAGGCCGCGACGTCTATTACGACGAGATCGCCAAGACCGTCTCGGCCGACTGCCCGTGCGAGGAGATGGGGGCGGAGGATCCGCTGTTCATCCTGTACACCTCGGGCTCGACCGGCCGGCCGAAGGGCGTGCTGCACACGACCGGCGGCTATCTGGTCTACACCGCGATCACCCACCAGTACGTCTTCGACTATCACGACGGCGACATCTACTGGTGCACGGCCGACGTCGGCTGGGTGACGGGCCACAGCTACATCGTCTACGGCCCGCTCGCCAACGGCGCCACCACGCTGATGTTCGAGGGCGTGCCGAACTACCCGTCGAACTCGCGCTTCTGGGAGGTGATCGACAAGCACAAGGTCGACATCTTCTACACGGCGCCGACCGCCATCCGGGCGCTGATGCAGGCCGGCGACGAGCCGGTAAAGAAGACCTCGCGCAAGAGCCTGCGGCTCCTGGGCTCGGTCGGCGAGCCGATCAATCCGGAGGCGTGGGAGTGGTATCACCGCGTCGTCGGCGACGACCGCTGCCCGATCGTCGATACGTGGTGGCAGACCGAGACGGGCGGCATCCTGATCACGCCGCTGCCCGGCGCGACGAAGCTCAAGCCCGGCTCGGCGACGCGGCCGTTCTTCGGCGTCGTGCCGCAGATCGTCGATCCGGCCGGCAACCCGCTCGAGGGCCCGTGCGAGGGCAGCCTGTGCATCGCCGACTCGTGGCCGGGCCAGATGCGCACCGTGTTCGGCGACCACGAGCGCTTCGTGCAGACCTATTTCTCGACCTATGTGGGCCGCTACTTCACCGGCGACGGCTGCCGCCGTGACGAGGACGGCTACTACTGGATCACCGGCCGCGTCGACGACGTGATCAACGTCGCCGGTCACCGGCTCGGCACCGCCGAGGTGGAGTCGGCGCTGGTCGCCCATCCCAAGGTCTCGGAGGCCGCCGTGGTCGGCTATCCGCACGACATCAAGGGGCAGGGCATCTACGCCTACGTCACGCTGATGACGGGCCAGCAGCCGAGCGAGGAGCTGCGCGCCGAGCTGGTCGCCTGGGTGCGCAAGGAGATCGGCCCGATCGCCTCGCCCGACGTGATCCAGTTCGCCCCGAGCCTGCCCAAGACCCGCTCCGGCAAGATCATGCGCCGCATCCTGCGCAAGATCGCCGAGAACGAGTTCGGCAATCTCGGCGACACCTCGACGCTCGCCGACCCGACCGTGGTCGACGATCTGGTCAACAACCGCCAGGCCTCCCAGCGCGGCGCCGCCTGACGCGCTTCGCCGTTTCGAAGGACGTGACGCCCTCGCCGGCCTGCCGGCGGGGGCGTCGTCGTCATGGCCCGGTTTACGGACGGCGCGTGATCACGATCCGCGCGACTCTCGAGCCGTTGCACGCGCTTTCAGACCCGCCGACAGCATTGTCGTAGCCACTCCGGGTAAATCCGCCACAGCAACTGTGACGTTTCTGCTGCACCTGTCGTTTACTTCGATCACGAACGCTTTGAAGGGGTTGCCCCGAACTCACCGAATATCAAATGGTGACGTCGTCTGATCCGTGGACGACGGGCCACGGTGTGGACGTCGACATCGTCTGGCATTTTCGCAGGGGGAACCATGGCACGCATCGGGTCACGGATGGCCGCCGTCGCGGTCGCGGCCGGCATGGTGGTCGCACTGGCGGCACCGCAGAGCGCCTCGGCGCGCGAGCAGGTCGCGTTCCGGGATGCCGGCTACGAGGCCGGCACGATCGTGGTGAAGACCAAGGAGCGCCGGCTCTATCTGGTGCTGGGCGACGGCACCGCGCTGCGCTATCCGGTCGGGGTCGGCAAGGCCGGCAAGCAGTGGAGCGGGGTGAGCCGCATCACCGGCAAGTACGTCAAGCCGGACTGGGCGCCGCCCGCCGAGGTGAAGCGCGACAACCCGCGCATCCCGGACCTGATCAAGGGCGGCACGCCGCAGAACCCGATGGGGGTCGCGGCCATGACGCTGTCGGGCGGCGAGTACGCGATCCACGGCACCAACGTGCCGCGCTCGATCGGCGGATTCGTGTCCTACGGCTGCATCCGCATGTTCAACGAGGACATCACCGACCTCTACGGCCGCGTCACGGTCGGCACCACCGTGGTGGTCACGCGCTGACCGCCGCGACCGGCCTCGGATCGCCGGACGGGTTCCACGGGCGCCCGCGGGCGCCCGTTTCGTTTCGCGGCCGCGCGCGCCGGCAGGTCGGAAACGCGAAGCGGGCGCCCTGGGGCGCCCGCTGGCTCGCGCTCGCGGAGGGTCGGGGGCTGCCGGCGCGCGCCGGACCGGCGGCCGAAGCCGCCGGTCGGAACCGGTCAGAACCGGTAGGTCACGCCGCCGGCGATCAGCCAGGGGTCCAGCTCGACCTTGCCGGTGACCGGGACGACGTAGTTGAGCGTGCCCTCCCATTCGGGCCGCAGATAGAGCTTCTTGACGTCGAAGTTCACGCCCCAGTGGCGGTCGATCATGTAGTCGAAGCCGATCTGGCCGGCGACGCCGAACGTGTTCTTGAGCTTGCTCTCGGTGACGGCGACGCCGTTCAGCCAGGTGTTGCCGGCATCCTGATTGAAGAACACCGTGTAGTTCACGCCGAGGCCGATATAGGGCTTGAACGCGCCGAACTGGGTGAAGTGGTACTGCAGCGTCAGGGTCGGCGGCAGCAGCCACGCCTTGCCGACGTCGAGGCTGTCGATGGTGCCGGTCCCGGTGACGTGGTGGCGGGTCACGCCGAGGATCAGCTCGGCCGCGATGTTCGGGGTGAAGTAGTAGGTGATGTCGAGCTCCGGCACGACCGTGTCGGAGGTCTTGAGGTCCGAGCCGGGGACCTGGTCGACGGTGCCGCCGTCGTTGGTGATCACGCCGAGCGCGCGCAGGCGGATCTGCCACGGGCTCGGCGCCTCGATGACGGGCGGCGCCTTGTAGACCGGCCTGGCGGACAGGTCGGCGGCCGCGGCGGTGCCGGCCGCGAGGGCGGCGGCGGAGGCGGCGGCGAGCAGAACGACGGTGGTCCGGGCTGTGGTTCGAGCGTGCATGAGTCCCCCTTCAGGCAAGCGACATGGCGCGTGCGCACGACGGCTCGCGGCGCGGTGGTTCGGAGCGCGGTGATTTCGAGCAGGACGAGTTCAACCGGGGGTGACCGGAGCTAAGCCGATCGCGCGGCGTTCGGCCAGTAGGGACCTACCGTCCGGATCGTGGAAGTTGCGCGAGAGCGGCGCCTCGTGGCGTCAGGGATACAAAAATGTGAATATATTTACGGTGGATGTCAGGGGCGGCTTACACTTTGCCGTGGAAAACGGCACGCGTCCCGGTCGCGTCCGGCCGTCACCCGCGGCCGCACCAGCCGAAGCGGTGGCCGCCGCCATAGGGGCGGGCGACGCCGGCGGCGATCAGGGCGGCGGCGACGTTCGGGGTCTTTCGCGTCGCCACGTCGGCCAGCACCCGGCCGTACTTCTCCTCGCCGGCGGCCGAGATCGCCACCTCGCCCTCCGCCAGCAGCCGGCGCAGCACCGCCCGGGCCTCCTCGGCCTTCACCCGCTCGGCCTCGCACTGGCCGTGCAGCTCCGGGGTGTCGACGCCGCGCAGCCGCACCCGGCCGGTGACGGTCCGGTCGTCGCGGACATGGATCCGGGCGTCGAAGGTGTCGCCGTCGACCACGTAGACGACGTCCACGGCCATGCGGGCCGGAGCGCCGCGCAGGTCGGCATGCGGGGCCGGCGCCCGCCCGCGGATCAGCGGCTCGCCGTCCCACCACGACTTCAGGGCGGCGAGGCCGAGCACGGCGAACGCGACCAGCACGCTGACCACCAGCCGGTCGGCGGGCGAGCGCTTTACGGAATATCTTCTGGCGCCTCGGATCATAGTCCCAGGGTAGCGATTCGCCGGGGGACCGGCAATGCGGCGGCGACCGCGAGGCGCGACCCGGTCCTGATGGTGCGGGACGCGCTCCGCGAGCGCTCCTCACCATGAGGGTCGAAGGCGGCGGATCCCTGTCGCACCGACGCGTCCGAGACGAGCCGGGTCAGAAATCGCTGGCGATGCCCTTCACTTCCCAGTCGCCGTAGCGGTCGGGCTCGAGGCCGCCGCGGCCGCGGAGCTCCTTCGGCCGGCCGGCGGTCCGCTGGTCGATCTCGGCGCGGCGGGCGGCCGCCTCGGCGAGCGCCCGCTGGGCGGCCGGGCTCAGCAGCCTGGCCGGCGGCTCGGTCGGGACGGTGTCGTCGGTGGTCGGGGCGTTCTTGTCGCTCATGTCCGCTAGAGAAGCCCGGCCGGCGCCGACGTCAACCCCCGGCGACCTGCCGCCGGCGGCCGCGGCCGGGAAAGAAGCGCGACGCTCGGCCGCGGTGGGCGGGCGCGCGGTATGCTTGTCGGGATTTTCCGCCTTTCCCATATCGGAGGCGACACGGCCGCCCGCGACGGGCGGCCCGCGACGAGGGCTAAGATGAACTACCTGAAGACCGCGATCCTGCTGGCGGGGCTGACCGCCCTGTTCATGGGCGTCGGTTACCTGATCGGCGGCCAGGCTGGTGCGACCATCGCATTCCTGGTGGCCGCCGGCATGAACCTGTTCAGCTACTGGAACGCCGACCGGATGGTGCTGTCGATGACCGGCGCCCACGAGGTCGACGCGCGCACCGCGCCCGAGCTGTACGCCATGGTGCACGAGCTGTCGCAGCGCGCCGGGCTGCCGATGCCGCGCGTCTATCTGATCGACGACCCGCAGCCCAACGCCTTCGCGACCGGCCGGAACCCGCAGAACGCCGCCGTGGCGGCGACCACGGGCCTCCTGAACATGCTGTCGCGCGAGGAGGTGGCGGGCGTGATGGCGCACGAGCTCGCCCACGTGAAGAACCACGACACCCTGATCATGACGATCACGGCGACGATCGCGGGCGCGATCTCGATGCTGGCGCAGTTCGGCCTGTTCTTCGGCGGCGGCAACCGCGACAACAACGGCGGCGGGCTCGGCATCGTCGGCACGCTGGCGATGGTGATCCTCGCCCCGATCGCCGCCATGCTGGTGCAGATGGCGATCAGCCGGACCCGCGAATACGCGGCGGACCGCATGGGCGCCCAGATCTGCGGCCGTCCCGACTGGCTCGCCTCGGCGCTCGCCAAGATCGACAACGCCGCCCACCAGATCCCCAACGAGGCGGCCGAGCGCAACCCGGCCGTGGCCCACATGTTCATCATCAACCCGCTGTCGGGGGCCCGGATGGACAACCTGTTCACCACCCACCCGGCGACCGAGAACCGCATCGCGGCGCTGCAGCGGTTCGCCGCCGAGATGGGCGGCGGTTTCGGTGGCGGCTTCGGCGGCGGCTCCGCCCGCCCGGCCGCCCGGCCGGCCGGCAGCCGCCCGAGCTCCGGTCCGTGGAGCGGCGGAGCGCGCCGCGGCCCGTGGGGCTGATGCGGCGCCGACACCATCGTCGTACCGGGTGCGGGCATACCGGGTCCGCGACGCGGTCGGAGGCGGGTTGCCTTCGGCCGCTCGCAATCTGTTATTAGGCTCCTGCCGGTCGCCGAACCGGCGTGTTCTCGTTCGCGTTACCGGGGAACCCCGGTGCGGCCCGCGCCGGTCCGCGCCCGTCGTCCGGTCGGAGCCCCGAAGCACATGCCACGTCCCGCCTATTCGCCGCCCTCCCAAGCGCCCGGCTTCGCCGCACGGCGGGTCGCCGCCGAGATCGTCGAGGGGGTGCTCCATCGCGGCCGCTCGCTCGACGAGCAGCTCGACGGTGCGACCGCCAACCAGGGGCTGGGGCTCCTCTCCGACCGCGACCGCGCGCTGGTCCGCCGCATCGTCGGGACCACGCTGCGCCGGCTCGGCACCCTGCGCCACCTGGTGACGAGCTGCCTCGACCGCGGCCTGCCGGCCGAGGCGGCGCGGCTGGAGAGCGCCCTGCTGGTCGGCGCCGCCCAGATCCACGTCCTCGACATTCCGGACCACGCCGCCGTCGACCTCTCGGTCCGGCTCGTCCAGGCCGACCGCCGGTCCGCCCGCTATGCCGGGCTCGTCAACGCGGTGCTGCGCCGGATCGCCCGCAGCGGCGCCGAGCTGATGGCCGACCGCGATCCGGTGACGCTCGACACGCCCGCCTGGCTGCTCGACCGCTGGAGCCGCAGCTACGGCGCCGAGACGGCCCGGGCGATCGCCGCCGCGCATGCCGGCGAGCCGGCCCTCGACCTCACCGTGAAGAGCGATCCCGAAGCCTGGGCCGCGCGGCTGCGCGGCAAGGTGCTGCCGACCGGATCGGTCCGGCTGGTGCCGCACGGGCCGGTGTCCGGCCTTCCCGGCTATGCCGAGGGCGAGTGGTGGGTGCAGGACGCCGCCGCGGCGCTGCCCGCCCGTCTGCTCGGGCCGGTCGCCGGGCTCGCGGTCGCGGATCTCTGTGCCGCGCCGGGCGGCAAGACGCTGCAGCTCGCCGCCGCCGGCGCCCGCGTGACGGCGATCGACCGTTCCGAGCCCCGCTTGGCGCGCCTGCGCGAGAACCTCGCCCGGGTCGGGCTCGCCGCCGAGACGGTGGCCGCCGACGTGACCGAGTTCCGGGCCGGGCCGTTCGACGCGGTGCTGCTCGATGCGCCGTGCTCGTCGACCGGCACGATGCGGCGCCATCCCGACATTCCCTGGCGCAAGACCGAGGCCGACCTCGTCGCCCTCGCCGGCCTGCAGGCGGCGCTGCTCGACCGCGCCGTCGATCTGCTGCGCGACGGCGGCACGCTCGTCTACTGCACCTGCTCGCTGGAGCCGGAGGAGGGCGAGCAGCAGATCGCGGCGCTGCTCGATCGCGATCCGCGGGTCGTCCGCAGGCCGGTCTCGGACGACGAGATCCCCGGTCTCGCCGGCCTCGTCGGACCGGCGGGCGAGCTGCGAACGCTACCGGCCGCGTGGCCGGATCCCGAGCCCCGCATGGGCGGACTCGACGGTTTCTTCGCGGCCCGCCTGGTGCGCCGCTGAGCCGGGCCCGGCGGGCCGCCGGAAGTGTTGCCCTGAAATTTCCGTTCGTTATGGTGTCCGCCACGCGTCGGCGGGACGCGTCAGCGGAAGGGGCCCGGGTTTCGATGTCCCGCGTAGCGATCGCGGACCGCGGAAGGTTGATCTGGTACGCGGTGCGGCGCGGTCTCGCCCATGTGGCGGGCCGGCTCGCGGCGTTGCGCGTGCTCGACCTGTTCCGCTGGACCGGCCGGGGCGAGCGCATCGCCATCGCGCCGCAGTCGCTGCGCACCTCCGATCCGACCCGGGCGAGCGAGATCTATGCGGGCCGCTTCGCGCTCGCCGGCAAGATCGTGATCTGCGACGGCCGCTCGCCCTTCGAGATGGAGCCGCCGACCGCGGACTGGGCGGCGTCGCTGCTCGGCTTCGGCTGGCTGCGCCACCTGCGCGCCGCCGAATCGGCCGCCGCCCGCGCCAATGCCCGCGCCCTGGTCGACGAGTGGATCGCCCTGCAGGGCGGCTGGCACGGGATCGCCTGGCGGCCCGAGATCCTGTCGCGCCGGATCGTCTCCTGGCTGACCCAGGCGAGCCTGATCCTGGCCGATGCCGACGTGCGCTTCTATCGCCGCTTCCTGCGCAGCCTCGGCCGGCAGGTGCGGTTCCTGCGCTGGACCGCCGCCGACGCCCAGGACGGCGTGCCGCGCCTGCAGGCTGCGATCGCGCTCACCTACGCGGCGCTGTGCATGACCGGGCAGCTCCGCCACCTCAAGCGCGCGACGCGCCGCCTCTCGGCCGAGCTCGAGCGCCAGATCCTCGCCGACGGCGGTCATGTCAGTCGCAATCCCGGCGCCCTGATCCAGATCCTCGCGGATCTGCTGCCGCTCGCCCAGGCCTTCACGGCCCGCAACGTCGCGCCGCCGCCGGCGCTGCTCAATGCGGTCGACCGCATGATGCCGATGCTGCGGTTCTTCCGGCACTCCGACAAGACCTTCGCGCTGTTCAACGGGATGGGGCCGACCGCCCAGGATCTGCTGGCCACCATCCTGGCCTACGACGACGCCCGCGGCACGCCGGTCGCCAACGCGGTCCACTCGGGCTACCAGCGCATCGAGGCGCGCGACACCGTGGTGCTGATGGACACGGGCGCGCCGCCGCCGCTCGCGCTGTCCGCCGACGCGCATGCCGGCTGCCTGTCGTTCGAGCTGTCGTCGCGCCAGCAGCGCATCGTCGTGAACTGCGGTCTGCCGGCGACCGGCAAGGGCAACTGGCGCCATCTGGCGCGGGCCACGGCGGCGCATTCCACGGTCACGTTCAATCAGACCTCGTCCTGCGATTTCTACGACACGCGGCTCATGCGGCGGGTGTTCGGGACGCTGATCTCGGGCGGCCCGAGCCGCATCGTCGCCACCCGCGACGCCGACGACCACGCCGAGCAGGTCCGCGTCAGCCACGACGGCTATGCCGGCCGCTTCGGCGTGATCCACCAGCGCACCGTCACGTTGACCGCCGACGGCCGGCGGCTGGAGGGCGAGGACATCTTCCTGCCGGCCCGCGGCGAGGCCCTGCCGGCCAAGACGCCGGACGAGTTCGCGGTGCGCTTCCACCTGCATCCGAGCATCCGGGTCTCGCCGGTCGACGACGGCCACGGCGTGATGCTGACGCTCGCCAACAGGGACGTGTGGACCTTCCTGGCGCACGAGGACCGAGTCGACATCGAGGAGAGCGTCTTTCTCGGCGGCCGCACCGGCCCGCGCCGCACCGTGCAGCTCGTCATCCACGGCAACGCCCGGCGGGCACCGCGGATCGAATGGACCTTCGCGCTGACCAGCGAGACGCTGCCGACCGGCGCGTCCTCGCGCGGGGGCCGCGAGCAGGCCTCCGGGCTGTCGCGGTGAGGCGCCGCCGGCGCCGGCGGATCGGCGGCGAGCGGCTGTGTCGAACCCGGAAAATGCGCTAGCCAAGGCGGGGGCTGCGGCCCAATATGCCGCCGACCCGCATCAACCAGACCGATATAACGTGATGACCGAACAACCGCGTCGCATTCTCCGCGCTCTCCTGTCCGTCTCCGACAAGTCCGGCCTCGTCGACTTCGCCCGTGCCCTCGCGGGGCACGGCGTCGAGCTGGTGTCGACCGGCGGCACCAGGAAGGCGCTCGCGGAGGCCGGCCTCGCGGTGCGCGACGTCTCCGAGCTCACCGGCTTCCCGGAGATGATGGACGGCCGTATCAAGACCATGCACCCGAGGGTGCACGGCGGTCTCCTCGCCATCCGCGACAATGCCGAGCATGTCGGCGCCATGTCGGCGCACGGCATCGCGCCGATCGATCTGCTGGTCGTCAATCTCTATCCGTTCGAGGCGACGGTCGCGAAGGGCGCCGGCTTCGAGGAGTGCATCGAGAACATCGACATCGGCGGTCCGGCGATGGTGCGCGCGGCGGCCAAGAACCACGCCGACGTCACCGTGGTGGTCGACGCGCAGGACTATGCGGTGGTGCTCGGCGAGATGGACCAGCACGGTGGAGCGACCACCCTGGCGCTGCGCAAGCGCCTCGCCGCCAAGGCCTATGGGCGCACCGCCGCCTACGACGCGGCGATCTCGGGCTGGTTCGCCGAGACGCTCGACGAGCCGACGCCGGACTGGCGGGCGCTCGGCGGCAAGCTGATCCAGACCATGCGGTACGGCGAGAACCCGCACCAGGTCGCCGCCTTCTACCGCTCGCCGGAGGTGCGCTTCGGCGTCGCCACGGCCCGCCAGGTGCAGGGCAAGCAGCTCTCCTACAACAACATCAACGACACCGACGCGGCCTACGAATGCGTCGCCGAGTTCGATCCGCGGCGCACCGCCGCCTGCGCCATCATCAAGCACGCCAATCCGTGCGGCGTCGCCGAGGCCGAGACGCTCGTCGAAGCCTATCGCAAGGCGCTGATGTGCGACCAGGACTCCGCCTTCGGCGGTATCGTCGCGGTGAACCGCACGCTCGACGCCGAGGCGGCCCGCATGATCACCGGGATCTTCACCGAGGTGATCATCGCCCCCGACGCGACCGACGAGGCGATCGAGATCGTCCGTGCCAAGAAGAATCTCCGCCTGATGCTGGCGGGCGGCCTGCCGGATCCGCGCGCCCGCGGCTTCACCATGCGGACCGTCGCGGGCGGCTTCCTGATGCAGTCGCGCGACAACGCCGTCGCCGACGACCTCGACTTCAAGGTGGTGACCAAGCGGGCGCCGACCGAGGCCGAGCTCGCCGACCTCAGGTTCGCCTTCCGGGTCGCCAAGCACGTCAAGTCGAACGCCGTCGTCTACGCCCGGGACCGCGCCACCGTCGGGGTCGGCGCCGGCCAGATGAGCCGCGTTGATTCGGCGGCGATCGCGGTCCGCAAGGCCGAGGCCGCGGCGCGCTTCTTCGAGCTGCCGGAGCCGCTCACCAAGGGCTCGGTGGTCGCCTCCGACGCCTTCTATCCGTTCCCGGACGCGCTGCTGGTGTCGATCCGGGCCGGTGCCACCGCGGTGGTTCAGCCGGGCGGGTCGATCCGCGACGAGGAGGTGATCAAGGCGGCCGACGACCACGACGTCGCCATGGTCCTCACCGGCGTGCGCCACTTCCGGCACTGAGCGGAACGACCTGCGGCAGCTGGCTCGCCGGCCGGGCGGCTCGCTTCGGTCAGGGCGATCGAACCGCCATGCGCGGGCGCCGGAGCAGCCACCCGGCGGTCGCGAGCAGAACCATGTTCACGATCGCGCCGAGCAGGTTGAGATCGAGTCCGGCGAGCCGGACCTCCTTGCCCGGATCGGCGAGCAGCGTGTCCGGCACCAGCATGGCCGGGAAGAAGGCGAGCCAGATCGCGCCCTGGATCAGGATCGCGATGCCGGCCCGCTCGGTGCGCCGCCGGCCCGACCAGGTCAGCCACAGCGAGACCGCCGACAGGAGCGTCATCGCGATCACGAACCACGCGCCGTGGAAGCGCGCGTGCGGCGACCACAGCTCGCTGAAGATGTGGGTCGTGTTCCAGTCGGCGATGTTGCCGGACAGCGTGGTCAGGGCGACGACGCTGATCAGCAGGCGAGACACGAGGAGCATGGCGGCGGTCCCGGTGCGAGGGTCTGTCCCTCAACGCACGGGCCGTGCTTTCGATCGCCGGCCCCGGCCCCGGCCCCGCCACGCGGTCCATTGCGGCGGCTACGGCTTCACGTTCTCCGGCACGATCAGCGGCACGAAGGAGAAGACGCCGGGCATGTCGGGGTCGACGATGACGCGCACTGCGTGGACCTCGGTTTCGCCCATCACCTGCAGACGCTGAACGCCGGGGACCAGCCGCATCCGCGTGTCGCGGAAGCCGGTGACCTCGAGCGTGTGGTAGTCCCCCTGGACCAGCAGCACGGGCCGGCCGAAGGCGCGTGCCTCGCGCTCGATCGCCTGGATGGTGTCGCGGAAGCCGGACGCCGGCGGGATCGTGCCGACCGAGTCGCGGATGTCCCAGAGATTGGCCTGCAGGGCGATCACCACGGCCTTGGCGCCGCTCTCGCGCGCCTTGGCGAAGCTCGCCGCGAGCCAGGCGAGATTGGCGCGGTTGCGCTCGAAATACTCGGCCGCGGCGGCGGGATCGCGGGTCTCGAAGCCGTTGTTCGAGCCGACCACGTGCAGGGTCACGAACAGAACGTCGTTGCGGGCGAAGCGCGCGTTCTCGACATGGCGGGCGAACTCCGGCATGGCGCGCGCCTGGCTTTCGACCGCCATCGGGGCGCGGCCCAGGCTCTTCTCGGGATCCGGAAAGAACATCTGGCGCACGCGGGCGAGCCGCTCGCGCGGATCGGACCCGGTGCGGTGGCAGTCCGTCCACTCGTTGTCGCCGATCGCGTAGACGAGCGGCTGCTCGAACGTCCGGAACTGGTCCAGCACCTTCTGGAACGCGTCGTCCGTGCAGGCCGTGGAACCGCTCTTGGTGTCGCCGACATGGATCGAGAAGGCCGGCTTCAGGCGATTGACGGCGGCGATCAGCCGGTCGAACCGGTCGTAGTCGGCCGGGACCGTGTAGGGCATGTCGCCGAGGGCCACGAACGAGAAGGCACGCTCGCCGCCGACCGATTCGGCGGCGACGGCGGGAGAGGCCAAGGCGGAGAGGACGGCGAGGACGAGGGCGAGACGACGCATGCGGGCTCCTGCGGGGACGAGGGTCGGCCGCTCATCCTGCCGCCGGCGTATTGCGATCGTGCGATGCCGCCGCCGTCACGCTGTCGACCATCTCGGCGACGGCGCCGAGAATGCGCGAAATGTCCTCCGGCCGCGACAGGCGGTGGTCGCCGTCCTTGATCAGGGTGAGCACCACGTCGTCCTGGGCGAGGCGGGCGACGAGCGCGCTCGCGTGCTGCCACGGAACGTCGGGATCCTGGACGCCCTGCAGGATGCGCACCGGGCAGCCGGTCTCGATCAGGTCGCCGAGCAGCAGGTGGTCGCGGCCCTCCTCGATCAGCCGCCGCGTGATCACATGCGGGCCGGTGTCGTAGTCGGTCGGGCGCTCGAAGCGGCCGGTGGTCTCGAGCTCGCGCTTCACCTCGGGCGGGAAGCGCTTCCACATCAGCTCCTCGGTGAAGTCGACGGCGGGCGCGATCAGCACCATGCCGGCGATGCTCGCATCGCACGGCGTGGCGCGGCGCTTCAGCGCGCGCGCCAGCAGCAGCGCCATCCAGCCGCCCATCGACGAGCCGACCAGGATCTGGGGGCCGCGGCAGGCCGTCATGAACACCGCGAGGGCGTCCTCGAGCCACGATCCGATGGTCCCGTCGGCGAAGGCGCCGCTCGATTCGCCGTGCCCGGCGTAGTCGAAACGGACGATGCCGTGGCCGTGCTCGGCCGCCCAGGCATCGAGCGCCCGCGCCTTGGTGCCCTGCATGTCGGACATGAAGCCGCCGAGCCAGACGATGCCGGGCGCCCGGCCGGCCCGCTGCCGCACCGCGATGCGGCGCGCCTGCGCGCCCTCGCCGACCTCGAGGTGGGCGACGTCGTTCTCCATGATGCACTCCGGATGGCTCTCGCGGGATGGGTCGGTCACGAATATTGCCGCCCTCCGGCCCGCGGTCTATACCGGCATGCCGGGCGGGAGACCGGCGTCGCGCGCATCGACGATCGGTGCCGCGTCCGCGCGGACCCGTCCGCGTCGGCGTGGAGCGGTCCACGCCAGGAGGGTGATGTTTGCCGGCAGCTCTGGGCGTGTCGCACGGAACTCGCGTAACCGGGACCTCGGAGGGATCGACGATCCCGGCGCGGGGGCCGGATGCGGACGAGCCCGGCGAGCGCGAGCCGGACGCCGGCGCCGCGGGTCCGTCCGTCCGTCCGCTGGCGGTGCTGATCACGGTTCCGACCCTCGACGTCGGCGCCGCCGACGAAGGCGCGATCGAGCTCGCCCGCATTCTCGGCCGGGCCGGCCACCGTCCGGTGGTCGCCTCGCGGGGCGGACGCTTCGAGGGCGAGATCGCCCGGCTCGGCGGCGTGTTCGTGCGGCTCGACGCGACCAGCCACAATCCGCTGGTGATCGCCCGCAACGCCGGCCGGCTGCACCGGCTGATCCGCGAGCACGGCTGCGACGCCGTCCATGCCCACGGCCGCGCCTCGGCGTGGAGCGCCTGGGCGGCCGCGCGCGCCTCCGGACGGCCGTTCCTCACCACCTGCTACACCGGCTTCCGCGAGCAGAACCGGCTCAAGCGGATCTATAACGGCGTGATGGCGCGGGCCGACCGGGTGATCGCGGTGAGCGAGCCGATCGGCGACCTGATGGTGGAGCGCCACCGCGTGCCCTGGGCGCGCCTCGCCATCGTCCACCCGGGGGTCGACCTGACGGGGTTCGATCCGGGCGGCATCGCGCCCGACCGCATCGCCGCCGCCCGCAAGACGTGGGGCGTGACGCCCGACACGCGGGTGGTCCTGGTACCGGGCCGGATCATCCGGCGGCGCGGCCACCATGTCGCCGTGCAGGCGGCCGCCCATCTCAAGGCGCGCGGACTGCGCGACTTCCTGTTCGTGCTGGCCGGCGAGGACGGCGGCACGTCGAGCTTCTCGGGCGAGCTGTGGGACCAGGTGCTCGCCTCGCGGACCGCGGACGTCGTCCGGCTCGGCGGGCCGAGCGCCGACCCGCCGGCCTGCTGCGCCGCCGCCACCGTGGTGGTTTCGGCCGCGATCCAGCTCGAGGGCCTGCCGCGCGGCCTGCTCGAAGGCATGGCGATGGCGCGGCCCGTCGTCGCCTCCGACCTCGCCGCCGGGCCCGAGGCCGTGCTGTCGCCGCCGACGGTTCCCGAGGACCGGATGACCGGCCTGCGCGTCCCGGCCGGGGACGCCGCGGCGCTCGCCGCCGCTCTGGTGCGGATGTTCTCCTATTCGGACCACGCCCGTCACGCCATGGGCCAGCGGGCCCGCGCCTGGGTGCTGTCCGAGTTCGACCCCGAGGATACGGCCGCCCGCATCCTGTCGATCTATGCGGACGTGTGCGGGGGCCCGGCCCGGGGTGCGGCGACGCCGCACCCGGCCGGCCCGGCCGTCGATCCGCGGCAACGTTGACTTGAAACCCGAATGTCCCAATTCTAATGATCCTCTCGCACGCGCCCGTCCGGCGCGACCGCCGGTATTGGGTAGCGGTCTGCGACGCGGTGATGCGGGAACGAGCGAGACGGGTTCTTCCGGCGCAGCGTCGCGACCGTCGTCCCGAGCCTTCGGATTCGGACGACCTCAGCCACGACCACCCGGGATTCGACGACCACAGGTTCAACGACAGAGGAGTTTACAGCCATTCGCCGCCCCATGAGAGCGCCGCCCCCCGTCCAAAAGGACGGGCCGCGCGTCAACGAGGAGATTCGCGTCCGAGAGGTTCATCTGATCGACAAGGATGGCGCCAATCGCGGCACCACCCCAATTGCAGAGGCCTTGCGGCTGGCCCAGGAGGCCGGGCTCGACCTGGTCGAGATCGCGCCCAACGCGACCCCGCCGGTCTGCAAGATGCTCGACTACGGGAAGTTCAAGTACCAGGAGCAGAAGAAGGCCGCCGAGGCGCGCAAGCGTCAGAAGATCGTCGAGGTCAAGGAAATCAAGTTCCGCCCGATGATCGACGACCACGATTACGACGTGAAGATGCGCGCCATGAACCGCTTCTTCGAGGAGGGTGACAAGGTCAAGGTGACCCTGCGGTTCCGCGGGCGCGAGATGGCGCACCAGGAGCTCGGGTTCCAGCTCCTCAACCGCGTCAAGGACGACACCTCCAAGCTCGCCAAGGTCGAGCAGGACGCCAAGATGGAGGGTCGTCAGATGGTCATGGTGCTGGCGCCGCGCTGACCCGCCGCGCGCCGGCCCCCAGCCGGCCCGGTCGCCTCGCCCCCGGACAGCCGTCTCGGACGGTCCGCTCCGGCCGCCCCGACCTTCCGGTGGCGGCCGGAGTTGCCATTCGGGGCGGCCTCTGCCATAACCCCGCCTTCCCGCCGCCCGGCTGATAAATGGGCTGCCGTGGCGGCGTCGTGCCCGTTTGGGCACCGTGCCCGTTTCCGGGCGCGCTCATACCAACCAGACGGTCCGGCGGACCCGGGGGCCTCTTCGGCCCGGCCCGGTCGCGCACGGCCAGGAGACGAGCCAAATGCCCAAGATGAAAACCAAGTCGGGCGCGAAAAAGCGCTTCAAGATCACCGGCACCGGCAAGGTGAAGTACCAGCAGTCCGGCAAGCGTCACGGCATGATCAAGCGGTCGACCAAGCAGATCCGCGAGCACCGGGGCACCACGGTCCTGTTCAAGACCGACGGCGACAACATCAAGAAGTATTGGATGCCCAACGGCTGATCGCCGCCCGCCGCGTTCATCCACGCGGCATTCGACTGCTAGACACCAACCGTTTCCAGGAGATCAGCCATGGCCCGCGTCAAACGGGGCGTCACCGCGCACGCCAAGCACAAGAAGGTCCTCAAGGCCGCCAAGGGCTATTACGGCCGGCGCAAGAACACCATCCGGGTCGCCAAGCAGGCCGTCGAGAAGGCGCAGCAGTACGCCTATCGCGACCGCAAGGTGAAGAAGCGCACCTGGCGGGCGCTGTGGATCCAGCGGCTCAACGCCGCCGTGCGTCCGTTCGAGCTCTCCTACAGCCGCTTCATCGACGGTCTCGCCAAGGCCGGCATCACGGTCGACCGCAAGGTGCTGTCCGATCTCGCCATCCGCGAGCCGGCGGCGTTCCAGGCGATCGTCGAGAAGGCCAAGGCCGCGCTCGCGGCCTGAGGCCGGGCGGTCCGAGACTTCGACCGGGTCCCGAGGCCGCGATCCTTCAGCGGTCGTGTTGCCGGGTCGTCCGCGCGTGCGGACGGCCGCGCTGCCTTGGGGTGAGCCATGTCGGAGATTGCCGAGCTCGAGGCCCGTCTGCTGGCCGACGTCGCCGCGGCGGCGGACGAGCCGGCGCTCGAGGCCGTGCGGGTCGCCGCGCTGGGCAAGAAGGGCGCCGTCTCGGCCCTGCTCGCCACGCTCGGCAAGATGTCGCCGGAAGAGCGCAAGACCCAGGGGCCGCTGATCAACGGCCTCAAGGACCGACTCGGCGAGGCGCTCGCGGCCCGCCGCGCCGCGCTGCGCGATGCCGCGCTCGACCGGCGCCTCGCCACCGAGACGGTCGACGTCACGCTGCCGCTGCCCGACGGTCCGCTCGACCGCGGCCGCATCCATCCGATCAGCCAGGTGATCGACGAGCTGACGGCGATCTTCGCCGACATGGGCTTCTCGGTCGCGGAAGGTCCGGACATCGAGACCGACGACTACAACTTCACCCGGCTGAACTTCCCGGTCGGCCACCCGGCCCGGGACATGCACGACACGTTCTTCTTCCCGCCGAAGCAGGACGGCTCGCGGCTCTTGCTGCGCACCCACACCTCGCCCGTGCAGGTGCGCACCATGCTGTCGCAGGAGCCGCCGATCCGGGTGATCTGTCCGGGCCGCACCTACCGCTGCGACTCGGACCAGACCCACACGCCGATGTTCCATCAGGTCGAGGGCCTCGTCATCGACAAGGGCTCGCATCTCGGCCACCTGAAGTGGATCCTCGCCGAGTTCTGCAAGGCCTTCTTCGAGGTCGACCAGGTGAAGATGCGGTTCCGGCCGTCGTTCTTCCCGTTCACCGAGCCGTCGCTGGAGGTCGACATCCAGTGCCGCCGCGACAAGGGCGAGATCCGCTTCGGCGAGGGCGAGGACTGGCTCGAGATCCTCGGCTGCGGGATGGTGCACCCCAACGTGCTGCGCAACTGCGGCATCGACCCCGACGTCTACCAGGGCTTCGCCTGGGGCATGGGGATCGACCGCATCGCCATGCTGAAATACGGCATGCCGGACCTGCGCGCCTTCTTCGAGGCCGACGTCCGCTGGCTCGACCACTACGGCTTCCGCCCGCTCGACTTCCCGACGCTCGCGGGGGGACTGAGCGGGTGAGCGCCGCAAGCTGTTAGAAGCCGCGACGCAAACGCAAGGGCGGCGCGGACTCCCTCCCCCGCGTGCGGGGGAGGGTCGGGGAGGGGGAAGGCGGCACGACGGGTCGATCATGGCTGACCAACCGAAATCGCCGGCCTGGCGCGTCACTCCGAGGATGCGGTCGCGCTCTCGCGCGCTCCGTCGGGACATGACCCATGCCGAACGCAAGGTCTGGTACGCCCTGCGGGCACATCGTCTCGGTGGCGCGAGCTTTCGTCGACAGACCCCGGTCGGCCCTTACCTGGTCGACTTCCTCTGTCATCAGCACCGGCTGGTCGTCGAGGTCGACGGAGGGCATCACGTCGAAGGACCGCAGCGTGATCACGATCTCCGACGCGAGGCGTTTCTCCGCTCCAAGGGCCATCGCGTTCTTCGCTTCAGCAATCTCGATGTGCCGACCAATTTGCTTGGCGTGCTGGAAACGATCGTCACGTCACTCGGACATGCCCCCTCCCTACCCTCCCCCGCAAACGGGGGAGGGGGAGAGCGCGGCGGGCTTTGTGGGTCATAAGACATGAAATTCACCCTCTCCTGGCTCAAAGACCATCTCGACACCGACGAGCGGCTCGCAGCGATCGTGGAAAAACTCACCATGATCGGGCTGGAGGTCGAGGAGGTGGAGGACAAGGGCAAGCTCCTCGCCCCCTACGTCATCGCCCGGGTGATCTCGGCCGAGCAGCATCCGAACGCCGACCGGCTGCGCGTCTGCATGGTCGACATCGGCCCGGCCGGCGACGGCAAGCCGATCCAGGTGGTGTGCGGCGCGCCCAATGCGCGCACCGGCATGACGAGCGTGTTCGCACCGGCCGGCACCTGGATTCCGGGCAAGAAGCTGACGCTCTCGGTCGGCACCATAAGGGGCGTCGAGAGCCACGGGATGCTGTGCTCCGAGGCCGAGCTCGAGATCTCCGACGATCACGACGGCATCATCGATCTGCCTGCGGACGCGCCGGTGGGCACGTCCTTCGCGGCCTGGGCGAAGCTCGACGATCCGGTGATCGACATCAATCTCACGCCCAACCGGCCCGACTGCACGGGCGTGTCCGGCATCGCCCGCGATCTCGCGGCGGCCGACATGGGCACGCTGATCAACAAGCCGATCCCGCCCGTGAAGGGAGCGTTCCCGTGCCCCGTCTCGGTGACGCTCGATTTCGGCGACACGCCGTCGCTGTGCCCGGCCTTCGGGCTCCGCCTGGTGCGCGGCGTCAAGAACGGCCCGTCGCCCGAATGGATGCAGCGCCGGCTCGCCGCGATCGGGCTGCGCCCGATCAACGCGCTGGTCGACATCACCAACTTCCTCACCTTCGACCGCGCCCGGCCGCTGCACGTGTTCGACGCCGCCAAGGTGAAGGGCGACCTCGTCGTCCGGCGCGGCCGTGCCGGCGAGTCCCTGCTGGCGCTCGACGGCAAGACCTACGCGCTCGACGACAGCATGTGCGTGATCGCCGACGAGAACGGCGTGGAGTCGCTCGCCGGCATCATGGGCGGCGAGGTGTCGGGCTGCGACGAGGGCACGACCGACGTCCTGATCGAGTCGGCCCTGTGGGACGAGATCAACATCGCGCTCACCGGCCGCAGGCTCGGCATCGTCACCGATGCGCGCTACCGCTTCGAGCGCGGGGTCGATCCGGCTTTCATGCTGCCGGGCCTCGACCTCGCGACGCATCTGGTCATGGAGATCTGCGGCGGCACGCCCTCCGAGGTGGTGGCCGCCGGCACCCCGCCGATCCCCGACCGGGTGATCGACTTCCAGCTCGATGCGCTGCCGCGCCTCGCCGGGCTCGAGATCGGCCTCGCCGAGGCCAAGCGTGTCCTCACCCGGCTCGGCTTCTTCGTCGCCGGCGACGCCAAGAAGCTGAAGGTCGCGGTGCCGTCGTGGCGGCCCGACGTCGACGGCGTCGCCGACCTGGTCGAGGAGGTGGTGCGCATCGTCGGCGTCGATCGGGTGCCGCTCACGCCGTTCCCGCGCGACGACCGCGGCCGCAAGCCGGTGCTCACCCCGATCCAGGCGCGCACCCGTCGCGCCAAGCGGGCGCTCGCCGCACGCGGCCTCACCGAGGCCGTCACCTGGTCGTTCATCTCGAAGCGGGAGGCCGAGCTGTTCGGCGGCGGAAGCCCTGAGCTGGCGCTCGCCAACCCGATCGCGGCCGAGCTGTCCGACATGCGGCCGAGCCTGCTGCCCGGCCTGATCGCCTCGGCGCAGCGCAACGCCGACCGCGGCTTTCCGGATGTCGCGCTGTTCGAGGTCGGCCAGATCTTCCGGGGTGACAAGCCCGAGGATCAGTTCGTCGCCGCCGCCGGCCTGCGGCGCGGCCTCGCGCGGCCGACCGGCACCGGGCGCCACTGGCGCACCGGCGCGGCGGCCGCCGACGCCTTCGACATCGAGGGTGACGCGCTCGCGGTGCTCGCCGCCTGCGGCGCGCCCGTGCAGGGCGTGCAGATCCAGCCCGGCGGTCCGGCGTGGCTGCATCCGGGCCGCTCCGGCACGCTGCAGATGGGGCCGAAGCTCGTCTTCGGGCATTTCGGCGAGCTGCACCCGCGGCTGCTCGAGGCGCTCGACGTCGCAGGGCCCGTCGTCGCCTTCGAGCTGATCCTCGACCGCATCCCCGAGCCGAAAGCCAAGGCGACGCGGGCGAAGCCGCCGCTGGAGCTCGCCGCCTTCCAGCCGGTGACGCGCGACTTCGCCTTCATCGTCGACCACGCCGTGAAGGGCGCCGACATCGTGCGGGCCGCGCAGAGCGCCGACCGCAAGCTGATCGCCGGCGTCACGGTGTTCGACGTCTACGAGGGCAAGGGCATCGATCCCGGCCGGAAGTCGGTCGCCATCGCGGTCACGCTGCAGCCGCGCGACAAGACCCTCACGGACGAGGAGATCGAGGCGGTGGGGCAGAAGATCGTCGGCGAGATCGTCAAGCGGACCGGCGGCGTGCTGAGGGCCTGATGCGCGAGCTCCTGCTCGCGCTCGGAATCGCGGACCATTCCGTCGGCAGCATCGCCTTCGTGGCGGCCGCGGCGTTCATCGCCGGGCTCGCCCGCGGCTTCTCGGGATTCGGCTCGGCCCTGATCTTCGTGCCGCTCGCCTCGACCATGATCGCTCCCAGCCTGGTGGCGCCGCTGCTCGTGGTCGTCGACGTGGTGATGTCGGCCGGCATGATCCCGGGCGCGGTGCGGCTCGCCGACAAGCGCGAGGTGTTCACCATGCTGACCGGCACCGTGTTCGGCCTGCCGCTCGGCACCTTCGTGCTCACCCATGCGAGCCCGGTGTCGATCCGCTGGGCCGTCGCCGTGCTGGTGTTCCTGATGCTGGCCGTCGTCATGTCGGGCTGGCGGTTCAAGGGCAAGCCGCGGCGTCCGCTCACCGTCGCGGTCGGCGCGACGGCCGGCTTCTTCAGCGGCATGTCGCAGACCGGCGGTCCGCCCGTGGTGCTCTACTGGCTGGGCGGCGCCGGCCACCACGCGGCGGTGCGGGCGAATCTGGTGTTCTACTTCGCGCTGTCGACGCTGCTGTCGATCACGGCCTATCTGACGGTCGGCATGTTCACCACGGCGGTGCTCGGCCTCGCCGTGCTGGTCGGTCCGGTGTACGGGATCGGCCTCTTCCTCGGCGCCCGCATGTTCGGGCTCGCCGACGTGCGCGTCTTCCGCGCCGTCTCCTACAGCCTCATCGCCGCCACCGGCCTGTTCAGCCTGCCGGTGTTCGACGGGATTCTGAGATAACGCTTCTCGTCATTCCGGGGCGCCGCGCAGCGGCGAACCCGGAATCCAGCGACGGAAACAGGCGCACGTCGCGGGGTTGGATTCCGGGTTCGCGGGCCGTCGGCCCGCGCCCGGAATGACCGGCATCCTCACCCCGCATAGGCCTCCACCGGCGGGCAGGAGCAGATCAGGTTGCGGTCGCCGTGGACGTTGTCCACCCGGCCGACGGGGGCGAAATACTTGTCGGTGCGCGACACGCCCTCGGGGAACACCGCCTCGGCCCGCGTGTAGGCGCGATTCCAGGCGTCGTCGGCGAGGTCGTGCACGGTGTGGGGCGCGTGGCGCAGCGGCGACTGCTCGATCGTGAACCGACCCGCCTCGACGGCCGCGATCTCCTTGCGGATCGCGATCATGGCGTCGACGAAGCGGTCGAGCTCGTGCTTCGATTCCGACTCGGTCGGCTCGATCATCAGCGTGCCGGCCACCGGGAACGACACGGTCGGGGCGTGGAAGCCGTAGTCGATCAGCCTTTTGGCGATGTCGTCCACGGTGACGCCGGCCGTCTCCTTCAGCGGCCGCGGATCGACGATGCACTCGTGCGCGACGCGGCCGTTGTGGTTCTTGTAGAGCACCGGATAGTGGGGCGCGAGGCGGCGCGCGACGTAGTTGGCCGACAGGATCGCCACCTCGGTGGCGCGCTTCAGCCCCTGCTCGCCCATCATCAGCACATAGGCGTACGAGATCGGCAGGATCGACGCCGAACCGAACGGCGCCGCCGACACCGGACCGACCGGCGCGGTGCCCCCGTCGACGGCCGGATGGCCGGGCAGGAACGGCGCCAGGTGCGCCTTGACGCCGATCGGGCCCATGCCGGGGCCGCCGCCGCCGTGCGGGATGCAGAACGTCTTGTGCAGGTTGATGTGGCTGACATCCGCCCCGTAGGCGCCGGGCCGCGACAGGCCGACCTGGGCGTTGAGATTGGCGCCGTCCAGATAGACCTGCCCGCCGTGGCGGTGGACGATCTCGCAGATCTCGCGGATCGCCTCTTCGAACACCCCGTGGGTCGACGGATAGGTGATCATGGCGCAGGCGAGCTTCTGCGCGTGCTGCGCCGCTTTCGCCTCCAGATCCGCCACGTCGATGTTGCCGTCGCGGTCGCAGGCGACGACGACGACCTGCATGCCGGCCATGGCGGCGGAGGCCGGGTTGGTGCCGTGCGCCGAGGACGGGATCAGGCAGACGGTGCGCTGCGGCTCGCCGCGTGAGGCGTGATAGGCCCGGATCGCCAGCAGGCCGGCGAACTCGCCCTGCGAGCCGGCGTTCGGCTGCAGCGACACCGCGTCGTAGCCGGTGAGCGCGGCGAGCATGCCCGCCAGCTCGTCGAACAGGAACCGGTACCCTTCGGCCTGCTCGGCCGGAGCGAACGGGTGGAGGCCCGAAAACTCCGGCCAGGTGATCGGGATCATCTCGGCCGTGGCGTTGAGCTTCATGGTGCACGAGCCGAGCGGGATCATGGCGCGGTCGAGCGCCAGGTCGCGGTCGGACAGCTTGCGCAGATACCGCAGCATGTCGGTCTCGCTGCGGTACCGCTGGAACACCGGGTGGGTCAGGAACGGCGAGGTGCGGGTCAGCGACGCCGGCAGCCGCACGTCGGCCTCGCCGGCCATGTCGTCGTAGCGGAACGTGCCGCCGAAGGCGCGCCACACCGCCTCGACCACGGCCTCGTCGGTGGTCTCGTCGACGCTGATGCCGATGGCCGGCTCGCCGGCGAAGGCGCCCGCCGGAACGGCGCGCAGGTTGATCCTCCCGGCCCGGGCCCTCTCCAGAATCTCGGTCTGGCGATCGCCGACCGGCACCGTGACGGTGTCGAAGAACGGCACCGCCGGCACTGCGACCCCGAGCGCGCGGAGGCCGGCCGCCAGCACGGCGGCGCGCCGGTGCACCTGGCGGGCGATCTCGGTGAGGCCCTCGGGACCGTGATAGACGGCGTACATCGACGCGATGACGGCGAGCAACACCTGCGCCGTGCAGATGTTCGAGGTTGCCTTCTCGCGGCGGATGTGCTGCTCCCGGGTCTGCAGCGCCAGCCGGTAGGCCGGCGCCCCGCGCACGTCGACCGACAGGCCGACGAGGCGGCCCGGCATGGTCCGCTCGAGCCCCTTGCGCACCGCCATGTAAGCGGCGTGCGGGCCGCCATAGCCCATCGGCACGCCGAAACGCTGGGTCGAGCCGATCGCCACGTCGGCGCCGAGCTCTCCCGGCGGCACCAGCAGGGTCAGCGCCAGCGGATCGGCGGCGAACACCACGAGCCCCTTCGCCGCATGGACGCGATCGACGACGGCCCGAAAATCACGCACCGCCCCGTACGTGCCGGGATACTGCACCAGCACGCCGAACACGGCGGCCGGGTCGAGGTCGCGCTCCGGGTCACCGACGATCAGCGAGAGGCCGAGCGGCTCGGCCCGCGTCCGCAGCACCGCCAGCGTCTGCGGGTGCACGGCGCGGTCGACGAAGAAGGCGGTCGCCCTCGATGCGGCGGAGCGCTTCGCCAGCGTCATCGCCTCGGCGGCGGCGGTCGCCTCGTCGAGCAGCGAGGCGTTGGCGACGGGCAGCCCGGTCAGGTCCGCCACCATGGTCTGGAAGTTCATCAGCGCTTCCAGCCGGCCCTGGCTGATCTCCGGCTGGTAGGGCGTGTAGGCCGTGTACCAGGCCGGATTCTCCAGCACGTTGCGCAGGATCACGCCCGGCAGCACGGTGCCATGATAGCCTTGGCCGATCAGCGACACGAACACCTGGTTGCGGCTCGCGATCTCGCGCATGCGGGCGAGCGCCTGCGGCTCCGAGAGGGCCGGACCGAGGGCCGGCGGCCGCCTGTCGCGGATCGCCGCCGGGATCACGTCGGCGATCAGGGCGTCGAGGCTCCTGGCGCCGACCGCCTCGACCATCACGTCGATGTCGCGGGGGCCGGGTCCGACATGGCGGCGGACGAAATCGGTGGCCGGGGTCTCGGTCTGCATGCGGATGGGGGCGTTCATTCTGTTGTCCTGACGGCTGCGATCCGGACGATGGGGCGATGCCGCCACGCACACGCGGGCCCGCCGCCGGGGGACGGAGCGGGCGCCGTCGCACGCGACGGGCCGGTTGCGGATGCCAGGGCGATGCGCCGTCACGTCCTCGGGGGCGTCACGTCCTCGGGGCGTCACGGTGCGGACCGAACGATCGTGGATGGCGCGACGTCGCGACCTGGGGTCGCGACACGACAGGGAGCGCCTCCCGACAAGCTCGGCTCGCCACGGCGCCCCATCTGTCTCTGTGCCTGAGAGTGTTATCCCGTCGGCGGACGCGTCCCGGCATGGTGTCCGGGCACGTCACTTTCCAGATTCACCTCTCGCGACGGTCCTTTTGCCTGAGAGTTTCCGGGGCGGTTGCTCCTTCGGCGCCGGCAGAGCCGGTCTCTCCCGTCGAGAGTACGCGAAACCTCCTTGCAAGCAGGATGCTCGAACACAGGATCTAGGTGCTTCGTCGATGCCTTCAACGCCCGGCGAAGTCAAGGCGGCGCGCTGCCGCAAAGATGGGCATGCACAAAAATCCGTCTACGCCCAGCCTCGCGGAAACAATGAATCCGACGGCGCCACATGCTGCTCGCCGGCCGCATCGAGCCGGCGGTAGCGGCCGGAGAAGAACACCAGCGGGCGCTGGGAGGGGCCGTCGCCGATCCGCAGCGCCTCCACCCGCCCGACGAAGATCTCGTGGTCGCCGCCCTCGTGGCGGGCGTGCGCGGCGCACTCCAGGACCGCGAGGGTCCCCGGGAGCAGCGGCACGCCGTGCCGGCCGGCGACGGTGGCGACGCCGTCCCACTTGTCGGCGCGCGGCCGCGAGAAGCGGTCGGAGAGCGCCTCCTGCTGCTCGGACAGCACGTTGACGGCGTAGTGCCGGGCGGCCTGCCACGCCGGGAAGCTGTTGGCGCGGCGGGCGATGCTGAACAGGACGAGGGGCGGGAGCAGCGACACCGAGTTGAACGAGCTCACCGTGATGCCCAGCGGCGCGCCGTCGGGCGCCAGCGCCGTCACCACGGCGACCCCGGTCGCGAAGCGGCCGAGGGCCTGGCGGAAACGGGCCTCGTCGAAGGGGGCGTCCTGCATGCGGGCTGCGGCTCCTGGCGGCCGGAGCCGCGACGGTGGCTGGCGCTATCAACCAGCTTTGCACCGCCGCATCAAGCCGCGCCGCGTCGCCGCGGCGGGCGCCGGCCGGGACCGGCCGTCAGGTGACGGCGCGGCGCGCCCGCGGCTGCGCCGGCGGGGTGGCCGCCGGCCGAACGCCGCCGCGGCCCGGGCCGTGGTGGAGGATGTGCTGGAGGCGCTCGCGCAGGTTCTCGATGTGCTTTCGCATGGCGCGCGCGGCGCGCTCGGGATCGCGCGTCTCCATCGCCTCCAGGATGGTGCGATGCTCGCGCCCCGCGGCGTAGACGTCGACGGTCTGCCACAGATGGAGATACCAGAAGCGGGTCGATCGCTCGTGCATCAGCCGTACGAAATCGGCCAGGATGGCGTTGCCCGACATCGCCGAGAGCTTGACGTGGAAGGCGCGGTCCGACTCGACGAAGGCGTCGAGCGACCCGCCGCCGTGCCGGCGGTTTGTCTTCTCCAGGATCCCGGCGAGCTCCTTGATGTCCTCCTTGGTGCTGTTGGCGACGGCGCGGCGCACCATCTCGACCTCGACCAGGATGCGGGCATCGAGGATCTCGATCACCTCGTTGATCGAGTCGGGGCGGACGATGACGCCTTTGCGCGGCACCACCTCGACCAGGCCCTCGACCTGCAGGAGCTGCAGCGCCTGGTGAACCGGCGTGCGGCCGAGCTTGAGGAGGTCGCAGATCGCCGCCTCGTTGAGATACTGTCCCGGCAGGAAGAACAGCGTCAGGATCATCTCCTTGATCTGCTGATAGGCGCGGTCGGACAGCGACGCGCCCTTGTCCTTCTCGCGGTCCTTCTCCCGCTCCTTGTCGCGGTCCCGCGCCTTCTCCCGCTCCTTCTCTGCGGGGGCCGGCGACGCGACCGCCGTGCCGGTCTTCCGCTTCGGCCGCGTGCCGCGTTCGATTCGAGCCTGTGCCATCGGACGTCCGCCGTTGCGCTCCGGCGGGACCTCTCATGCTGCGCCGCAAGATGGCGAGAGGCCCGCCCGCGACCCCCTGTCGCGTCGACAAGATCCTAGAGGTGTTCGGGGCCGCGCGCCAGCCGTGACGGCGCGTGGCGCGCATGCGCTCGAACGCCGCCCCCGGCGCGACTCGTCGGCCGGCGCGATCGCGTGGCGGGGCGAATCGTCCGGCTCCCGCTCCGCCTTGTATGCAGTGCAGCACGCCGCGCGGCACATGGATGGAGCCGCCTCGTGCGCCGGTCCAAACCTATTCGGCGCCGTCCATTTTTGCAGAGCTGTGCCGTAGGAACCACATCGCCGTTCGCTTCCCACCGGGTTGGTCGTCGTTATAATTCGAGCCGCTCGGATCACTTGGGTTCGGGCTTTCTTCGCATCTCCCGCACGTCGGGTCCCCACCCTCCGAACCTCGAAGTCGGTCCAACGAGGAGCGCTCCATGAGCTATGAACTAGACCACGCATTTCTCGGCAAGCCGCATCACCAGCTTCCGCGCCGCGTCTACGCGGCTCAGGGCTGCGACTGGCAGTATCGCGTCGATTACGAGCGCCTCCGTCGTCAGCGGCTGGAGAAGGCGCGCGAGCAGATGGAGATCCACGATCTCGGCGCCCTGGTGCTCTACGCCGGCGCCAACATCCGCTACATCACCGGCTCGTACCAGGGCAACTGGAAGTACAACATCAACATCCGCTATGCGGTGCTGCCGCGCGGCGGCGATCCGATCCTGTTCGAGACCGCCGGCTCCGACATGCAGTGCGCCCGCATCGATCTGCCGTGGATGCACAAGACGCGCGGCAGCAACATCGCCGAAGGCCTGAAGGGCTCGGCCTCGATCGCCGCCGGCGCCCGCGAGCGCAAGATCGACCCGCTGACCGATCCCGGCCTGATGATGCGCGACAACATCCGCCCCGCCATGACCTGGCAGTGGGCCGAGTCGGCCGTTCCCTACATGGCCGAGCGCATGGTCGCCTCGATCTACGAGGTGCTCAAGGAGTACGGCGTCACCAAGGAGAAGATCGGCGTCGACAATCTCGACATCCCGTCGCTCGAGGCCTTCAAGAAGTTCAACATCAACATCGTCAACGGCTGGCCGGCCATGTCGGCGGCCCGCGTCGTCAAGACGATCGACGAGATCGAGCTCCTGAAGCAGTCGTCGACCATCGGCGACGCCGCGATGTGGCACATCAAGCACGAATGGCTGAAGCCCGGCGTGACCGAGCGCCAGATCGAGGCCAAGGTGCACGAGCTGATGCTGCGTCTGGGCTGCGAGATCATCTACGACATCATCGTCGCGTCGGGCGGCAACACCTCGCCGTATCGACGATGGGCGACCGACAAGATCATCCGGCAGGGCGACCTCGTCATCGTCGACATCAACGCGGTCGGTCCGTCGGGCTACTTCATCGACTACGTGCGCTGCTTCAAGTGCGCCGCGAAGATGACCCAGAAGGAGATCGACCTCTACAAGCAGACCTACGACTCCATGTATGCCGGCATCGAGATGCTGAAGCCCGGCAACTCCACGGCCGACGTCGCCGCCAAGTTCCCCGAGTACGACGACGACACCTACGGCACCGTGACGCTGCAGCAGTTCGCCCACTCGATCGGCATCACGCTCTACGAAGGCATGTGGATCTCGCGCGCCTACTCGCTCAGCCAGCCGGCCGAGATCAAGGAGAACATGTACTTCGCGATCGAGACCTTCGCCGGCCATCCGCAGCTCGAGCAGACCACGCGCCTCGAGGAGAACGTGCTGGTCGGCCCGAACGGCCCGATCGTGTTCACGCTGATGGAGCACATGGAGGAGGCGGTCGGCAACCACACCCGCCCGGGCGGCGTCGACCACCCGTCGCTCGAGAAGTGACGTTCCCGGGGCGGGGCGCGCATCGCGCTCCGTCCCCGGCCCGCCTGCCCGCCGCGCCACGGCGCTGCGGGCGTCGTTTCGGTCCGGGAGACCCGAACAGAGGAGACCGCGCGTCGATATCGGGACGAGCGTGCCGCACTAAACCGCATTGCGGGTACTTCCGGAGTGTTGCAGCCTCGATAACAAAGAGCCGTGTTCCACTTGGCTTCAAAATAAAACCCGTCGCTAGATAGAGAGGAAGGCAGAAATGAAGAGGCTATGGGGTCTGCTCGCCGTCTCCGCCTTGTGCAGCATCCTCGCTCCCGGCCTCGCGTCGGCGCAGAGCGCCGGCCCGAAGATCAAGGTCGGCATCCTGTTGCCCCTCACGGGCCCGTTCGCCGCCGTCGCCGAGACCCAGAAGCAGGGCGCCCTTCTCGCCGTCGACGTGATCAACAAGCGCGGCGGCCTCAACATGCCGGAAGGCAAGGTCCAGATCGAAGGCGTGGTCGACGACGACGAATCGAAGCTCGACGTCGGCGTCCGCCGCTATCGGTATCTGGTCGACCAGGGCGTCAAGGGCGTCGGCGGCCAGACCTGGGCGCCGCTCGCCTACGCGATCAACGCCCTCGTGTCGCGCGATCCGAAGCCCTACTTCCCGGTCTGCGTCCAGGCCAAGGAAGCGTTCCAGAAGGGCAAGATCGCGCCGTCCACCTTCGCCGCCGCCTACAGCCCGTGGACGGTCGGCTACATGGCCGGCACCCAGGCCGTGAAGACGCTCGGCAAGAAGAAGATCTTCTTCCTGGCGCGCTCCGACTCGTGGGGCTGGGACATCCGTGACGGCGTCTACGCCGCCGCCAAGGAGAACGGCGCCGAGATCGTCGGCTACGACGAGGCCTCGCTCGGCACCAGCGACTTCACCACCATCCTGCAGAAGGTGCGGGCCGCGAAGCCCGACGTCTTCATCGCGGCGCAGTTCGCCGCCGACTCGGTCGCGCTCCTCAAGCAGGTCCACCAGATGGGCCTGAACAAGGAGATGACGATCTTCAACGCCTTCATCACCAACGTGGTGGCGAAGGGCCTGCCGCCCGAGGCCCTGCAGGGCGTCTACGCCATGCACTACTTCTACTACGACCTGGCCGGCTTCCCGGACCAGGAGGTGGCCAAGCAGGCGGCCGAGTTCACCAAGCTGTTCCGCGACAAGTACGGCTATCCGCCGGACGCCTACGCGGCGATCGCCTATATCGCCTACATGGAAATGTTCCGCGGCTTCGAGCAGGCGAAGTCCTACGACGCCCCCAAGGTCACGGCCGCCCTGATGGCCAACGGCGGCAAGTTCGACTCCGTCAAGGGGCCCGCGTCGTGGCGCGAGGACCATCAGGCGGCGTTCAAGTACGGCGCCTTCCTGGTCAAGGGCAAGGGGCCCGGCGAGCAGAAGAGCGAGTGGGACCTGTTCACGGTCCAGGGCTCGATGGGCGGGGACGCCATCCTGCCTCCGCTGAAGTCGCTCGGCTACTGAGCGCTCCGACCACGCCCGAGGCCGGCCCCGCGTCGGCCTCCCCCTCCCACGCGGCCCGGCGGACGGGCGACCGCGCCGCCGGCCGCGACCAGAAGAGAGGACTATCGTGAGCACGGACCCGCGCGCCGAGATCATCCGGGCGGAAGGCGTCACCAAGCGCTTCAAGGGCCTCGTCGCCGTCGACAATGTGAGCTTCGTGCTGCGCGAATTCGACGTGGCCGGCATCATCGGCTCGAACGGCGCCGGAAAGACGACCTTCTTCAACCTAGTCACCGGCTACTACCCGCCCGACGAGGGCCGGATCTACTTCAAGGGCCAGGACGTCACCCGCATGCCGCCGGAGCAGCGGGTCGACCTCGGCATGATGCGGACGTTCCAGCTCACCGCGACGTTCGACAGTCTCACCGTCGTCGACAATCTCGTCCTGTCCTACTTCCGGGCCTACGAGAAGCCGTCGCTCCTGGCGTTGTTCTTCAACACCTGCAAGAGCCGGCGCAACAACCCGAAGATCGTCGAGATCCTCGAGACGTTCAATCTCGCCGACCTGCGCGACCGCGTCGTCAAGAACCTCAGCCTCGGCGAGAAGCGCCGCCTGGAGATCGCGATGTCGATCCTGGCGGATCCCTCGCTGCTGCTGCTCGACGAGCCGCTCGCCGGCCTCGCCGAGTCCGAGATCAAGATGCTGCTCGACGTGCTGAAGGCCCGGGTCGGCCGCCAGACCATCCTGATCGTCGAGCACAAGCTGTCCCACGTGCAGGACTTCCTGCAGCGCCTCACGGTGATGCACGAGGGCCGGGTGATCGCCGAAGGCCCCTGCGAGGAGTGCCTGCGGCATCCCGAGGTCCGCCGGAGCTACTGGCAGATCGCCACCGAGGCCGGCGAGGGCGAGGCAGTCGCATGAGCAACCAGATCCTCGAGGTCAAGGGCCTGAACGCCGCCTACGGCGAATCCAAGGTCCTGTTCGACGTCAGCATCGCGGTGCGCGACAAGCAGGTGGTCGGCTGCGTCGGCCGCAACGGCGCCGGCAAGTCGACGCTGCTGAAGAGCATCGCCGGGTTCCTGAGGCCGACCGCCGGTAACGTCACGTCGGAGGGCGTCGACCTCGTCGGCCGCACCGCCTACGCGATCGCCGGCATGGGCATCAAATACGTGCCGCAGGACAAGAAGGTGTTCTCCGACCTGACGGTGCGCGAGAATCTCGAGCTCGGCTCCTACGCCTCCGGCGACTACAACTGGGACCCGGTGCTCGCCTTCTTCCCGAAGCTGAAGGTGCTGCTCGACCGCAAGGCCGGCTATCTCTCGGGCGGCGAGCGGCAGATGCTGATGATCGGGCGCGCCATCCTGGGCAAGCCCAAGCTGCTCCTCGTCGACGAGCCGACCGAGGGGCTGGCGCCGTCGATCGTCACCCATCTCAAGGACGTGTTCCGCGAGCTCTCCAAGAGCGCGGCGCTGGTCATCGTCGAGCAGAACCTGCCGATGATCTGCGGCATCGCGAACAAGATCTACGCCCTCAACGAGGGGCGGCTGGTGGCCGAGCTCACCGACCCCGAGCAGATCAGGCCCGAGGTCTGCGAGCCGTATCTCTGACCGACGTCGTCCGCGGACCCGCCGGTCCGCGGGCCGAGAACGTGCCGCCGTGGGCCGGCTCGCCGGGCGAGCCTGACGGGACGGTCCGGACGGTTCCGAGAACAATTCGGGCGACGACGTCGGGTCGTCGCCCCCGGGAGGTCGGCTGCGCGGCGGGTCTCGGCCCGTACGCGGGCGCGATCGAGAGAGGGATCCCGCGATGAGCGTCCTGCGATGGTGGTCGGGGCTGCTGGTGGCTTTCGGGCTGCTGGTCCTGCTCCGAATCTTCCTGCCACTTCCCTTCAACAACGAGATCATCATCTTCTCGATCTACGTGATCGGCTGCAACTACCTGCTCGGTCGCGTCGGCTTCATCTCGTTCGGCCAGCCGGCCTACCTGGCCGTCGGCGCCTACGGCACGGCGTTCTATCTCTATTACTTCGGCGGCAATCCGTATGTCGGCATCCTGGTCGGGATCGTCTCCGGCATCGTGGTGTCGGCGCTGGTCGGGCCGCTGTTCGTGCGGCTGAGGTCCGACTACTTCGCGCTCGTCAACCTGGCGCTCGCCGTCATCATCTTCTTCCTGATGCAGAAGGTGCTGGCGAGCGTGACGTTCGGCGACAACGGGCTCGAGCTCCTCACCAAGATGGACGTGACGCCGATCCTCGACATCTCGCGGCCCGACCAGTTCTGGGTCTTCGCCTTCGTGTCCGCCTTCGGCGTGTGGGCGCTGTACAAGTATCTCGACGACTCGGTGTTCGGGGCCTGCTGCCTGGCCGCCAAGGCGAACGAGGACAAGCTGCGCTTCCTCGGCTACAGCAACTACGGCATCCGCCTGATGGCCTTCGTGGTCGCCAACACGACGACGGCCTTCGCGGGCGCCCTCTACGCCGTCCACCAGGGGCTGGTCAGCCCCGAGATGTCGAGCCCGGCGCGCGCCGCCGATCCGGTGGTCGTCACCATCCTGGGCGGCGTCGGCACGCTCTACGGACCGCTGGTCGGCTCGATCGCCTTCGTCGGCATGAAGGATCTGATCAGCAAGGTGTTCGGCCACTGGGAGCTGATCGTCGGCTTCCTCCTGGTGTTCGTCATGCTGGCCGGCGAGCGCGGCATCTGGGGCTCGCTGGAGCCGCTGCTGCGGCGCTGGATCCTCCGCCAGCGCGAGACTGACAAGCCGGTCGTGGCCGATGCGGGAGTGAAAGCGCGATGATCGATCCTCAACTGCTCCTGTCGGGCGTCATCTTCGGCCTCTCCATGGGGAGCGTCTTCTTCCTCATGACGGTCGGCCTGTCGCTGTGCTTCGGGCTGATGCGCATCATCAGCCTCGACCAGCTGCTCTACTACTCGGTCGGGGCCTACCTGACCTACTCGGTCAGCCTCGCGGTCGGGAACGTCTGGATCGGTGCGCTGGCCGGCGTGGCGGTGGCGGGCGCCACCGCGCTGTTCGTCGAGCGCTTCGTGTTCCTGCGCATCTACGCCCGCGACATCACCTTCAGCATGATCACGTCGTTCGGCATCCTGATCGGTGGAATCGGCGTCATCAAGGTGATCTGGGGTCTGGTGCCGCGGCCCGTCCCGGTGCCGATCGAGGCGCAGTGGAACATCCTCGGCACCGACGTTCCGGTCTATCGGCTCGCCGTCGTCGTCCTGGCGCTGCTGGTCTATGCCGGCATCTGGCTGTTCCTCAACAAGACCATCATCGGCAAGGCGATCCGCGCCGGCATCGAGGACGTCGAACACGTCGAGGGGCTGGGCATCAACGTCTACCGGCTGTTCACCCTGACCTTCGTGATCGCCGGCGCCCTGTCGGGCCTCGCCGGCGGCCTGCACGCGCCGCTCATCATGGTGTTCCCGGACATGGGGCTCGAGGTGCTCGCCTTCGCCTTCATGGTGGTGATCATCGGCGGCCTCGGCAGCATCAAGGGCACCTTCATCTCGGCCTTTCTGGTCGGGCAGGTGGTGTCGATCGGCTCGTTGATCTACGCGCCGCTCGCCCAGATGGCGCCGTTCGCCATCATGCTGCTGATCCTGCTGATCAAGCCGACCGGCCTCTACGGCAGCGCGATGCTCAAGCGCTGACCTCGGGGCCCCGCGACACTGCGGCCGGCCGGGCCTCGTGCCCGGCCGGTTCGCGTTCGAGGGAGAAGCGGGCCCGATACGCCTGCGGCGACGTGCCGAGCATGCGCTGAAAGGCCCGCCGCAGCGTCTCCTCGGCGCCGAAGCCGCAGCGGGCGGCGACCTGCTTCACGGCGAGGCCGGACTCGAGCATGCGCCGTGCCGCCTCGATCCGCAGGCGCTCGACCGCGCGGGCGGGCGTCTCGCCGGTGGCGGACCGGTAGTGGCGCACGAAGCTGCGCTCGCTCATGCCGGCGGCCCCGGCGAGGGCCGCGACCGAGAGGTCGCCGTCGAGATGCGCCTCCATGAAGGCGTGCAGCGCGCCGAAGCGGCCGTCGCCGCGCTGCTGCAGCGCGAGTGCGGTGCTGAACTGGCTCTGGCCGCCGGGCCGCTTGAGGAAGACGACGAGATGGCGGGCCGCGGCGAGCGCCGGCACGGGCCCGAGGTCCTCCTCCACCAGCGCCAGCGCGAGATCGATCCCGGCCGTGATGCCGGCCGAGGTCCAGACCGGCCCGTCGCGCACGAAGATCGGATCGGGGTCGAGCCGCACCTGCGGGAATTTTTCGGCGAACTCGGCGCAGCGGTGCCAGTGCGTCACGGCGCGGCGGCCGTCGAGCAGACCCGCGGTGGCGAGCAGGAAGGCGCCGCTGCACACCGAGGCCGTGCGGCGCGCCCGTGTCGCGCGTGCGAGAATCCAGGCGGGCAGGGGGCCCTCGCAGGCGGCGTTCACGCCGAACCCGCCGGCGACGAGCAGCGTGTCGAGCGGCGCCTGCGGGTCGGGCAGCGGCTGCGCCACCAGCGCCAGGCCGGCCGACGACGCGATCTCGCGCGTCTGCGCCACGACGACCGGAGCGTAAGCGGGCGGCTCTCCCCGGTCGGCGAGCTGGTCGTTGACGGTCGCGAACACCTGCAGGGGGCCGGCGACGTCGAGGAGCTGCACGCGGTCGAACGCCAGGATCTCGATCCGGCGCGGCGGCGGGGCGGCGCGGGTGGCGGGCCGGGTTGGCTGAATCCGAGGGGACATTGGCATATCCGCCAGAGCCTCCTCCGCTAGGCTCGCGCTGTCAACGCCACCTCGTCACGGGACCTCTCCATGTCGCCTTCGATCGGCCTGCTCGTCTTCCCCGGCATCCAGATTCTCGACCTCGCCGGCCCCTACGAGGTGTTCCGGGCCGTGCCGGACGCCACGCTGCATCTGCTGTGGAAGGACCGCGCGCCGGTGATGTCGGCCGGCGGGCTGCCGTTCGCCGCCACCGCGACCTTCGCCGAGGCGCCGGCGCTGGACGTGCTGTGCGTGCCCGGCGGGGCCGGCGTGAACCGGCTGATGACCGACGCTGCGGTCCTCGACTTCCTCCGCGCCACCGCGGCGCGGACGCCGTGGCTCTCCAGCGTCTGCACCGGCGCGCTGCTGCTCGGCGCCGCCGGGCTGCTGCGCGGGCGGCGCGCCACAACGCACTGGAACTCGCATGATTTCCTCGCCGCCTTCGGGGCCGAGCCGGTGGACCAGCGGGTGGTGCGCGACGGCAACCTGTTCACGGCCGCCGGCGTCACCTCGGGCATCGACCTCGCGCTCGCCGTGGTCGATGCGGCGGTCGGCCGCGAGCGCGCCGAGGAGATCACGCTCGCCTTCGAGTACGCGCCGCAGCCGCCCTTCGCAGGCGGTACCCTGAAGCAGGCACCGCCCGCCGCGATCGCAGCCGCCCGGGAGCGTTACGCCGCGTCCCGGCGCGAGCGCGAGGCGATCGTCGCCTCGCTCCGGGCCTGAGGCGCGGCGCCCGTCGCAGCCCGGCTGCGGGGCCGCCGCAGGGCCGTTTCGGGACAGGCCGGGCGAAACGGCGTATGATCCAAGCCGGGACGGAATCGCGTGCCGTTGTCGATCCGGGAGCGCGTTCGTTCCCGGGAGATCGTGATGCTCGTCCGTGCCGCTGCCGTGCTCGCCGTCGTTCTGGCCGTCGCATCGGGAGGGGGCGATGGAATCGCGGCGGCCCAGGAGGCCGAGCCCGGCCCGGCGGCGCGCGCCGAGGCGGCGGTCCGCGATCTGATCGCGCGGCTGCGGGGCAATCGGCTGCCGGCCGGCATCGTCAAATCGAACGGGCGCATCGAGGCCACCCAGGTCGACGTCGCGGCCAAGTATCCGGGCCGGCTCGCCCGCGTGACGGTCGACGAGGGCGACGAGGTCACGGCCGGTCAGGTGGTGGCCACCATCACGGCGCCCGAATACGAGGCGCAGCTGCGCGGCGCCCAGGCGCAGGTGCTGCGCGCCAAGCAGGCGCTCGCCGAGGCGGTCGCCCTCATCGCCCAGCGCAAGAGCGACGTCGAGTTCACCCGTACCGATCTCGAGCGCGGCCGCAGCCTGCTCGCCAAGGGCAACATCGCCCAGCAGGCGGTCGATCAGCGGCAGAACAAGGCCGACGCCGCCGAGGCCGCCCTGCGGGCCGCGACGGCGCAGCGCGACCAGGCCGAGTTCGCCATCCAGGTGGCCGAGGCCGACGTGCAGCGCCTGCAGGCGATCCTGGTCGACCTCGTCCTGGTGTCGCCGCGCAGCGGCCGCGTCCAGTATCGGCTCGCCCGCGCCGGCGAGGTGGTGGCGGCCGGCCAGCGCGTCCTTACGATCCTGGATCTCAAGGACGTCTATCTCACCGTCTACCTGCCGGCCGAGGATGCCGGAAAGCTGGCGCTCGGCGACGAGGCCCGCATCGTCGCCGACCCGATCCCCGAATACGTGATCCCGGCCACCGTAAGCTTCGTCGCCACCGAGGCGCAGTTCACGCCGAAGAGCGTGGAGACCGCCGAGGAGCGCCAGAAGCTGATGTTCCGGGTCAAGCTCCAGGTCGATCCCGACGTGCTGCAGAAGTACCACCGTCAGGTGAAGACCGGGGTGCGCGGCATCGGCTTCGTGCGCACGAGCCCGAAGATCCCGTGGCCCGGCGACCTCGCCGTGAAGCTGCCGAAATGACCGGGGACTGCGTCGCCCGGCTCGACGGGGTGAGCCACCGCTACGGTACCGTCGACGCCCTCGCCGACGTCACGCTCGACATCCCGGCCGGCCGCATGGTCGGGGTCATCGGGCCGGACGGCGTCGGCAAGTCCACGCTCCTCGCGCTCCTCGCCGGGGTGCGACGAATCCAGTCCGGCACCGTCACGGTGCTGGACGGCGACATGGCCGACGCCGTTCACCGGCGCACCAGCTGCGCCCGCATCGCCTACATGCCGCAGGGGCTCGGCCGCAACCTCTATCCGACGCTCAGCGTGTTCGAGAACGTCGACTTCTTCGGCCGCCTGTTCGGCCAGAGCGAGGCGGAGCGGCGCACCCGCATCGCCGACCTCACCCGCGCGACCGGGCTCGATCCGTTCGTCGGGCGTCCGGCCGGCAAGCTGTCGGGCGGCATGAAGCAGAAGCTCAGCCTGTGCTGCGCCCTGATGCACGACCCGGATCTCCTGGTGCTCGACGAGCCGACCACCGGCGTCGACCCGCTGTCGCGCCGGCAGTTCTGGGAGCTGATCGACACGATCCGGGCGCGCCGGCCGCAGATGAGCGTGCTCGTCGCCACCGCCTACATGGAGGAGGCGGCGCGGTTCGACTGGCTCGCCGCCATGGACGACGGCCGGGAGATCGCGCACGGCGCCCCGGCCGAGATCCTGGCGCGGGCGGACGAGACATCGCTGGAGCGCGCCTTCATCGCGCTGCTGCCGGCCGAGAAGCGGGCCCGCCACGCCCCCGTGGTGGTGCGCCCGCGCGTCGCCGCGGCCGACGAGACGCCCGCCATCGAGGCGGAGGGGCTGACGCGGCGCTTCGGCGACTTCGTCGCCGTCGACCATGTCAGCTTCCGCATCGGTCGCGGCGAGATCTTCGGCTTCCTCGGCTCCAACGGCTGCGGCAAGACCACGACGATGAAGATGCTCACCGGCCTGCTGCCGGCGAGCGACGGGCGGGCGGAGCTGTTCGGCGCGCCGATCGGGGCCGGCGATGTCGGCCTGCGCCGCAATGTCGGCTACATGTCGCAGGCCTTCTCGCTCTATGCCGAGCTGACCGTGCGGCAGAATCTCGACCTGCACGCCCGGCTCTACCATCTGCCGCGGGCCGAGGTCGCGCCGCGCATCGCCGAGCTGCTCGCCCGCTACGACCTGGAGGCGGTGGCCGACCAGCGGCCGGACGCGCTGCCGCTCGGCATCAAGCAGCGCCTGCAGCTCGCCGTCGCGGTGCTGCACCGGCCGCCGCTGCTGATCCTCGACGAGCCGACCTCCGGCGTCGACCCGATCGCCCGCGACGCTTTCTGGCGCACCCTGATCGACCTGTCGCGCGACGAGGGCGTCACCATCTTCCTGTCGACCCACTTCATGAACGAGGCCGAGCGCTGCGACCGCATCTCGCTGATGCATGCCGGCAGGGTGCTGGCGGTCGGCACGCCGGCCGAACTCGCCGCGGCGCGCGGCGGTGGCAGCCTGGAGGAGGCGTTCGTCGCGTATCTGGCCGAGGCGGGCGGCGTCGGCGCGGTGCCGGCCGAGACGGAGAGCGCGGTGCCGGCGACGCCGGCCGGCGTGGCCTCGGCCGAAGCCCCCGCTGCCGTGCCGAAGCGCTTCGATCCCGGCCGGCTGTGGGCCTATGCGCGGCGCGAGGCGATGGAGCTCCTGCGCGACCCGATCCGGCTCGTCTTCGCGCTGGTCGGCCCGATCGTGCTGATGATGGCGTTCGGCTGGGGCATCTCCTTCGACGTCGAGAACCTCAAATGGGCCGCCTTCGACCAGGACCGCACGCCGGAGAGCCGCGCCCTGCTCGAGAGCTTCTCGGGCTCGCGCTACTTCACCGAGCGGCCGCCGGTGTCGTCGACGGCGGAGCTCGACGACCGCATGCGGCGCGGCGAGCTGGCGCTCGTGGTCGAGATTCCGCCGGGCTTCGGCCGCGACCTGCAGAACGGCCGGGTGCCGGAGGTCGGCGTCTGGATCGACGGCGCCATGCCGTTCCGCGGCGAGACGACGCGCAGCTATGTCGGCGGGCTCGCCCTCCAATACGCGCAGCAGCGCGCGATCGAGCGCGCCGGTCCCAACGCGTCGGCGAGCACGCTCGATGTCGAGGTGCGGTACCGCTACAACCAGGCCTTCAAGAGCGTCGTCGCGATGGTGCCGAGCATCATCGCCCTGATGCTGATCCTGATCCCGGCCGTGATGTCGGCCGTCGCGGTGGTGCGCGAGAAGGAGACCGGCTCGATCGCCAATTTCCGCGCGACGCCGACCGGCAAGGTCGAGTTCCTGGTCGGCAAGCAGCTCCCCTATGTCGCCGTCGCCATGGCGAGCTTCGCCACCCTGATGATCCTCGCCGTCACGCTGTTCGGCGTGCCGGTGACCGGCTCGTTCGCGGCGCTGGCGCTCGGCACGCTGCTCTACTGCTTCGCCACCACGGGCTTCGGCCAGCTCGTCTCGACCTTCACCCGCACCCAGGTCGCGGCCGTGTTCGCCACCGCGATCCTGGCCGTGGTGCCGGCCGTCAACTTCTCGGGCCTGCTGGTGCCGGTGGCGTCGCTATCGGGCGGCGCCCGGGTGCTCGGCCTCGCCTTCCCGGCCGCCTGGTATCAGCCGATCAGCGTCGGCACCTTCGCCAAGGCGCTCGGCTTTTCGGCGGTATGGCCGCAGATGGTGGTGCTCGCGGTGTTCAGCGTGGCCTATCTGATCGCCGCCCGGACCTTCCTGCAGAAGCAGGAGCGGTGAGATGGGGCGCGAAACCAGGGCGGTCTCGAAGCGGCCGGCCGGCACCGGGCTCGCGGCGCGCCTCGCCAACGTCTTCCGCCTCACCGTCAAGGAGCTGCGCAGCATCCGGGCCGACCCCATCATGCTGCTGCTCGTCGTCTACGCCTTCACCATCAACGTCTACTCGGTGGCGACCGGCGCCTCGGTCGAGGCGACGAACCTCGCCGTCGCCGTGGTCGACGAGGACCGCTCCGCGCTGTCGCGCCGCATCGCCGACGGGCTCACGCCGCCGTTGTTCCGGCCCGCCGTCGAGATCGGCGCGGCCGAGATCGACGGCGCGCTCGATGCCGGACGGGTCGTCTTCGTCGTCGAGATCCCGCCGCGCTTCGAGGCCGACGTGCTGGCCGGGCGGAAGACCGCCGTGCAGGTGAACGTCGATGCCACCGCCATCACCCAGGCCGGCAACGGCTCGGCCTACATCCGCACCATCGTCGCCGACCAGGTCGCGTCGTTCCTGGCCGGGCGCGACGGCGCCGCGGCCAGTCCGGTCGACGTGGTGGTGCGCGCCACCTTCAATCCGAACCTGAAGTCGAGCTGGTTCACCTCGGTCATGCAGGTGGTCAACAGCATCACCATGCTCACCGTGATCCTCACCGGGGCGGCGCTGATCCGCGAGCGCGAGCAGGGCACGGTCGAGCACCTGCTGATCATGCCCGTGGTGCCGAGCGAGATCATGCTGTCGAAGATCCTCGCCAACGGCCTCGTGACGCTGGTCGCCACCGGCCTGTCGCTCGTCCTCGTCGTGCAAGGGGGGCTCGCCGTGCCGATCGCCGGCTCGCTGCCGCTGTTCCTGGCCGGGGCGGCCGTCTACGTGTTCACGGTGGCGGCGCTCGGCATCATGCTCGGCACCATCGCCAACACCATGGGGCAGTTCGGCCTGCTCGCCATTCCGGTGCTGCTGGTGACGCAGCTCCTCTCCGGCAGCGCCACGCCGCTGGAGAGCATGCCGGCGGGGCTGCGCTGGGTGATGTGGACGATCTCGCCGACCCCGCACTTCGTGTCGTTCGCGCAGGGGGTGCTGTATCGCGGCGCCGGCGCCACGGTGGTCTGGCCGCCGCTGGTCGCCGTGGCGGTGATCGGCGGGGTCTACTTCGCCGTGGCGCTGCGCCGTTTTCGCCGCGTCGTCTTCGGGGCGTGACAGCGCCGCTCCGGCGCCGGCGCGCCGTTCACCACCAGGCCGCGGCGGCCTCGGCGGTCGCGGTCGGGCGGCCCTCGCGGGCACCGTTCAGGGCGGCGAGCACCTGCCGCTTCACGGCGTCCCACACGGCCGAGTCACGATCGCGCGGGCGCGGAAGATCGACGGCGATCTCGGCGGCGATGCGGCCCGGCCGCGGCCGCATCACGACGATGCGGTCGGCGAGCGCGATCGCCTCGTCGACGTCGTGGGTGACGACGACGAGGGTCGGCTCGGCGTCGTGCCACAGGTCGAGCAGATGGTCCTGCAGATCCGCCCGGGTGAAGGCATCGAGCGCCGAGAACGGCTCGTCGAGCAGCAGCACCTCGGGCCGGGTCACCAGCGCGCGGGCCAGTGCCACCCGCTGCGCCTGCCCGCCCGACAGCTCGCGCGGCCACACCGCCGCCTTGTCGGCGAGGCCGACGCGGGCGAGCTGCGCCGCGACCCGCCGGTCGCGCTCGCCGGCGGCGAGCGCCGCGAGGCCGAAGCCGACATTGCCGGCGACGGTGAGCCACGGCAGCAGCCGCGGCTCCTGGAACACCATCCCGATTCGCTCGTGCGGCGCCGTGATCTCGTCTCCGTCCAACACGACGCCGCCGTCGGTCGGCCGGTCGAGCCCGGAGACGAGCCGCAGCAGCGTGGACTTGCCGCAGCCCGAGCCGCCCACCACCGCCACGATCTCGCCGGGCGGCACGTCGAGCGACACCGCATCGAGCGCCCGAACGCCGTTGACGTAGGTCTTGCCGAGGTCTTTCAGGATCAGCATGGGTGGCTCACCGGGCTGCGTGATGCGGCGGCAGTTTTCTTCCGTCTCCCGCGAGGGGAGAGGGATAAAACCTCACCCCGTCTCGCCCTGCGCCACCACGTCCTCCCAGCGCAGGAAGGGCGCCGTGGCGGCGACGAGGAGCCAGTCCGTGGTCTTGCCGATGACGGCGAACGCCACGATGGCGGCGACGATCTCGGCAGGCTTGCCGAGCTGCTGGCCGTCGACCAGCAGGTAGCCGAGCCCCTCGCTCGCGCCCATGAACTCGGCCGCGACGACGAACATCCAGCCGAGCCCGAGGCCGGCGCGCAGCGACACCACATAGCCCGGCAGCACGGCCGGCAGCAGGATTCGCCGCACCATGGCGGGCCCGGACAGGCGAAAGATGCGGCCGACCTCGACGATCTTGCGGTCCACCGAGAGGATCGCGCCCATCACGCCGAGATAGACCGGGAAGAACACCCCGACGGCGATCAGTGCCACCTTCGAGGCCTCGAAGATGCCGAGCCACAGGATGAACAGCGGCACCCATGCGATCGACGGGATGGCGCGCAGGGCCTGCAGCGTGGGGTCGACCAGCGAGCGCGCGAGCCCCGAATGGCCGGCGATCGCGCCCATCAGGGTGCCGGCCAGCGCGCCGAGGCCGAAGCCGGCGGCGACCCGCAGCACCGTCGCGACGGTGTGACGGGCGAGCTCGCCCGTGGCGGCGAGATCCGCGAAGGTCTCGGCGATGCGCGAGGGCGGCGGCACCAGCCGGCCATCGGACAATCCGGCGCGGACGGCGAGCTCCCAGCCGGCGGCGGCGGCGACCGGCCCGGCGAGGCCGAGCGCGACGCCGCGCCAGCGCCGGCGCCCCTCCTTTCGGCGCGGGCGCCCGGAGGCGCCGGCCTGGGCCGGCGCGGCGATCCGCAGGGTGTCGGCGTCGGCGGTCATCGGGGCAGGCGCCGCAGCCGGATCAATTGCCGGCCGTCGCGAGACGGCCGTCGATCAGCGCATCGACGGTCGCCGTCACGTCCACCGAGGCGGCGATCACGCCGGCCTGCTGCAGGGCGAGACCAGCCGCCAGGATCGAGGAGCGCTGCGCCGCGCCGATGCGGCTGTGGGTCAGCTCGGTGCGCTCCTCGAGCTGCTTCTTCACCACCGTCTCGGGCAGCTTCGTCACCGCGGCGAAGGTCTTGCGCAGGCCCTCGGGATCGGCCAGCGCCTGCCTGCGTGCCTCCTCGTAGACGGCGAGCACGCGCTGCACCAGCTCGGGATGGTCCTTCAGGAACGCCTCGCGGACATTGAGGATGCCCCAGGTGTTGGCCTCCTTGTTGCGGAGGAGGAGCTTCGCGCCGTCCTCCACCTCGGCCTGTGCCATCATCGGGTCGAGCCCGGCCCAGGCGTCGACGTCGCCGCGGATCAGCGCCGTCTTGCCGTCCGGGTGCTGCAGCAGCACCGGGGTGATGTCGCGCTCGGTCAGGCCGGCGTCGAGCAGCGCGCGGACCAGGAAGATGTGCGGGTCGGTGCCGCGCGTCACCGCCACCCGCTTGCCCTTCAGGTCCTTCACCGAGGCGACGGAAGAATCCTTGCGGATGACCAGGGCGGTCCATTCCGGCCGCGAGTAGACGTAGATCGACTTGATCGGGTTGCCGTTGATCCGCGCCACCAGGGCGGCCGAGCCCGCCGTGGAGCCGAAGTCGATCGAGCCGGCGTTGAGGAACTCCAGCGCCTTGTTGGAGCCGAGCGTCTGCACCCAGCGGATGGCGATGCCGTCCTTGGCGAACTCCTTCTCCAGCAGGCCCTTGTCCTTGAGCACCAGGGACACCGGATTGTAGGTCGCCCAGTCGAGCCGGATGTCACGGGGCTTGTCGGCCGCGTGCGCCGGCCCGGCGGGCCCGGCGAGCGGCAGGACGAGGGCACCGGCCAGAAGGCCGGTCGCGGCACGGCGCGACAGCGACGGCATGGGACACCTCCGCGCGTTCGGGGACGGCCGGTCGAACGCATGTTCGCGGCCCTGTTGTCGGAAGACTTTCAGAAGGCGCAGCCCGGGCGAACCGGCCGGCGGGATGCGGAAAAAACCTGACAAAACCCGGCGAGATCGTCAATATCACAGGAATTTCTAGTATTTACGGGTTCGGAGCATGGCGTTCTCCGTCGCCGTCCCGCGGCAGAAGGGCGTTCCCGCGGTGCCGCAACGGCGGCCGTGACACGATGCGCCGGGTTCGCTATCCAGGCGTCATGACCGACGTGATGGACCGGCCGCTCCGCCCCGCCTGCGAGCTGTTCGACGTGGAGGCCGTCGCGGCCGACCTCGACCGGCTCGCCCACGAGTATCCGGGGCGGGAGCGCGAGCTGCGCACCGCCGTGGCGCAGCGTCTCAAGACCGTGGTGACCGAAGGGCGCGCCAGGGCCGAGCAGCTCCTGCTGGCGGACAAGCACGGGCGACGCTGCGCCGAGCGCCTGTGCGAGATGCAGGACGCCATCATCGCGCTGCTCTACCAGTTCGCGTCGACCCACCTCTACGCGACCCAGAACCCGTCCGACTCGGAGCACATGGCCGTGATCGCCACCGGCGGCTACGGCCGCGGCCTGATGGCGCCCGGCTCCGACATCGATCTCCTGTTCCTGCTCCCCTACAAGCAGACCGCCTGGGGCGAGTCGATCGCCGAGGCGATCCTCTACTGCCTGTGGGACATGGGCCTAAAGGTCGGCCACGCGACGCGCTCGATCGACGAGAGCGTGCGCCAGGCCAAGGCCGACATGACCATCCGCACCGCGATCCTCGAAGCGCGCTTCCTGTTCGGCGAGCAGTCGCTCTACGACGAGCTGGTGACGCGCTTCGACAAGCAGGTGGTGCAGAACACCGGCCCGGAATTCGTCGCTGCCAAGCTGGCCGAGCGCGAGGACCGGCTCAAGCGCGTCGGCCAGTCGCGCTATCTGGTCGAGCCCAACGTCAAGGACGGCAAGGGCGGCCTGCGCGACCTGCACACGCTGTTCTGGATCGCCAAGTACGTCTACCGGGTGCACACGCCCGAGGAGCTGGTCGAGCGCGACGTGTTCGACCGCCAGGAATACAAGCTGTTCCAGCGCTGCGAGGACTTCCTCTGGTCGGTGCGCTGCCACATGCACTTCGTCACCGGCCGCGCCGAGGAGCGGCTGTCCTTCGACATCCAGCGCGATCTCGCCGTGCGGCTCGGCTACACCGAGCATCCCGGCATGCAGGACGTCGAGCGATTCATGAAGCACTACTTCCTGATCGCCAAGGACGTCGGCGACCTCACCGCGATCCTCTGTGCCGGGCTGGAGAGCCGGCACCAGAAGGACGTGCCGATGCTCAACCGCTTCGTCAACCGGCTGCGCCCGCGGCCGCAGCGGACGCTGCGCGAGAGCGACGACTTCATCGTCGACAACAACCGCATCAACATCGCCGATCCGGACGTCTTCTCGCGCGACCCCAAGAACCTGATCCGCATCTTCCATCTCGCCCAGAGGCACAGCCTCGCCTTCCATCCGGACGCGATGCGCACCGCGACCCGCTCGCTCAAGCTGATCGACAAGCACGTGCGGGCCGACCCGGAGGCGAACCGGCTCTTCCTCGAGATCCTCACCGGCCGCAACGACACCGAGATCGTGCTGCGCCGGATGAACGAGGCCGGCGTGCTCGGCCGCTTCGTGCCGGAGTTCGGCCGCGTCGTCTCGATGATGCAGTTCAACATGTACCACCACTACACGGTGGACGAGCACCTGCTGCGCTGCATCGGCGTGCTGGCCGAGATCGAGTCCGGGCAGAGCGAGGAGTACGGCCTCTCCAACGAGCTGATGCGCACCATCCAGCCGGAGCACCGCGACCTGCTGTACGTCGCGCTGTTCCTGCACGACATCGCCAAGGGGCGGCCCGAGGACCACTCGGTGGCCGGCGCCAAGATCGCCCGGCACCTCTGCCCGCGCTTCGGCCTCTCGGCCGCCGACACCGAGACGGTGGCATGGCTGGTCGAGTATCACCTCGTGATGTCGACCATCGCGCAGTCGCGCGACCTCTCTGACCGCCGCACCATCGAGAACTTCGTGCAGATCGTGCAGTCGCTTGAGCGTATGAAGCTGCTCACCATGCTGACCACGGCAGACATCAAGGCGGTCGGCCCCGGCGTGTGGAACTCGTGGAAGTCGCAGCTCCTCCGCGCCCTCTACTACGAGGCCGAGCCGGCCCTCACCGGCGGCTTCTCGGAGGTCAACCGCGCCCAGCGCGTCTCCGCCGCCCAGACGGCGTTCCGCCGCGAGCTCGCCCAGGTCGGCGACTGGCCGGCCGAGCAGGTCGAGACCTATATCGGCCGCCACTACCCGGCCTACTGGCTCAAGGTGGATCTCGCCGCGCAGATCGGCCACGCCCGCTTCGTGCGGGAGACCGAGGCGGCCGGCCTGCCGCTCGCCACCCAGTTCTCGTTCGACCAGAGCCGCGGCGTCACGGTGCTCACCGTGCTGGCGCCCGACCATCCGTGGCTCCTGTCGGTGATCGCCGGCGCCTGCGCCTCGGCCGGCGCCAACATCGTCGACGCGCAGATCTACACGACCACCGACGGGCTGGCGCTCGACACCATCTCGGTGTCGCGCGAGTTCGACCGCGACGACGACGAGGCGCGCCGCGCCGGGCGCATCACCGAGGCGATCGAGAAGGCCCTGCGCGGCGACATGAAGGTGCCCGACATGCTGGCCAAGCGCCAGCCCGGCAAGGGGCGCATCCGCGCCTTCCGGGTGGAGCCCGAGGTGTCGGTCAACAATCAGTGGTCGCACCGCTACACGGTGGTCGAGGTCTCCGGCCTCGACCGGCCGGGCCTGCTCTACGAGCTCACCTCGACGCTCTCGAAGCTCAACCTCAACATCACCTCGGCGCATGTCGCGACCTTCGGCGAGCGCGCCGTCGACGTGTTCTACGTCACCGACCTGATGGGCGCCCGCATCACCTCGCCGACCCGCATCGCCACCATCAAGCGCGCCCTGCTGCAGCCCTTCGCGCCGCGCCCGGAGCGGGTCCCGGGCCCGCTCGCCGGCGACGCGGCGGCGGTGGGATAGGGGGGATCACCCCTCGCCGAGCATCTCCTGGCGGCGGCGCTCGAGCTCGGCCGAGTAGCGGCGCAGCATGTAGGACTCGGTGAGCAGGCCGACCACCTTCCGGCTCTCGGCCGACTCGACCACGGCCAGCGCCTCCGATTCGGTGCGCTCGAACACCGCGGCGGCCTGCTTGGCCGTCATGGTCCGCGACAGCATCTCCTCCTTGAACCGCGCGAGGGCGCGCACCGGCTCCGTCTCGGCGCGCTCCGGCGCGTGCGCCTCCGGCACGATCACCAGGCCGGCGTAGACGTCGCCCTGGTCGACCGCGACCACCTGGCCGGTGGAGCCGAGCGGATAGGCGCGGCGCAGGTCCGCGACCGTCGCGTCGGCCGGGATGGTGCGGGCGTCCCGCATCATCCGGCCGACGGTGAGGTCGCGCATCCAGCCGACGTCGGCGGCGCTGCGGATGGTCTCGCCACGCAGGTGAAACCGCCAGGTCGCGAACGAGTAGCCGAACAGCTCGCGCGTCACCTGCGCGGCGACGATGACGGCGACCAGCACGGCCACCGTGAGCCACAGGTCGCCGGTCGATTCGAGCGCGATGAAGGTCATGGTGAGAGGGCCGCCGACCACCGTGGCGGCGAGCGCGCTCATGGCGACGACCGACCAGACGTTGGGATCGATGGACATGCCCGGGAAGGCGGTGCCGAGCAGGCCGGCGAACAGCTGGCCGGCGAGCCCGCCCATCAGGAGCGACGCGAAGAACAGACCGCCGCGAAATCCGGAGCCGAGCGACACCGCCGAGGCGACGATCTTGAGGACCAGGACGAGCGCCACGGTCTTCAGCGGCAGGTCCAGGATTCCGACCAGATGCAGCGCGCCGTGACCCGAGGAAAGCACCTGCGGGGTCACCAGCGCGAGCGCGCCGACCACGAGGCCGCCGAGGCAGGGGCGCAGCGCCGGCCGCAGCAGGCGGGCGAACACCGCCTCGATGGCGGCCACGCCCCGCATCACGGCGATGCCGAGCGCGGCCATGGCGAGCCCGATCAGCACGGCGAGCAGCAGCTCGTGCGGGGCGACCGCGGCCGCCTGCGGCGCCACGATGCCGATATGGGTCGGCGCGATCGCGCCGGCGACCGCGTAGCCAACCACGGCCGCGGTGGCGATCGGGGCGAGGCCCGCCACCGAGTAGGTCCCGATCACGAGCTCGAAGGCGTAGAAGGCGCCGGCGAGCGGCGCCGCGAAGGCGCCGGCGATGGCCCCGGCGGCGCCGCAGCCGACCAGCACGCGCAGGTCGCCGCGGCGCAGTCGGAAGGCGATGCCGATGCGCGAGGCGATCCCGCTCGCCAGCTGGGTGTAGCCGGCCTCCAGCCCGACCGAGGCGCCGACCCCGCTCGACCACACGGTCTTGATCGCGACCACCACGCTGCCGACCAGCGACATGCGGCCGCCGTGCAAGGCGTTGGCCTCGATCGGGTCGACCTCGCGCTGCGGCCGCCGCGCCGCGACGAGGGCCGAGACGACGCCGAACGCCAGCCCGCCGAGGCACGGCACCGTCAGGGCCGCGACGGCGTCGACCGACCAGGAGGCCGACAGCCGGGTTCCGGACGGGATGCCGAACAGCAGCGCGTGCAGCAGGTCGACGGCCGCGCTCATCGCCGTGACCACCAGGCCGGCGATCGCCCCGACCGCGGCGCCGAGCACGACGAGGGCGGTCTCGCGCGAGCGGACCAGCGCCCGCAGCCGGTGGGGGGCTTCGAACTCGCCGGGGGAAGGAGCCACGCGCGTGCCTTGCGAACTTCGGGGGCGCCGGCGCGCGCGCCGCTGCCGCCGTGGGGGAGAACCGGGTGGGGCGGCGTCCCGGACGGCGGCACTGTGGCCGAGCCCCGCCGCCGCGGCAAGCCCGTCCGGCCGACCGCGCGCGCCTCAGCCCCGGCGCCCGCCCCGCCGCGGCGGCGCCACCGCCGCCAGGAACTCGGCCTGCGGGACGAACAGGCCCTGCGCCCGCACCAGACCCTTGCCGAAGTCGCAGAGGAGGTCGCCCTTGCCGTAGAGGCTCTCGGCGCCGGGCTCGTCGAGGACGATCAGGGCGTTCACGGCGTTGGCGACCTTCAGGCACACCTTCAGCGGCAGGTTCGCCTTGACCAGGCCGGTGACGATCGTCCGGTCCGGGCGCTGCGTCGCCAGCACCAGGTGGATGCCGGCGGCCCGGCCCATGCCGGCGAGGCGGGCGACCAGCGCCTCGAACTCCCGCTTCTCGTCGCGGCCGGCGAGGACGAGGTCGGCGAACTCGTCGAAGATCAGCACCAGGAACGGGATGTCGGTCTCGCCGGCGGCGATGCGCTCGGCGAGATTCGCGAAGCCGCCGCGCTTGAGGCGCTGGTAGCGCGCGTCCATCTCGGCGGTCGCGGCGCGCAGGATCGCCATCGCGTCGGCGAGCGTGGTCGCCGGCGGGCGCCACAGCCAGGGGCTGTCCTCGACCCCGGCGAAGGTGAGGATCTTGGGATCGATCAGGGCGATGCGCACCTGCGCCGGCGTGTTGCGCAGCACCAGGCTCGCCACCAGCGCCTTGAGCCACTCGCTCTTGCCCGAGCCGGTCGAGCCGGCGACCAGCGCGTGGCAGGTGTTGGGATCGGCGAAGTCGGCGACCACCGGATCGCCCTCCACCCCGATTCCGATCGGGAACGCGACAGGGCTCTTCAGCGTGGCCGCGAGGCGCCCGGCGAGCGCCTCCTTCAGCAGGCACGGCTTCGGCTCCGGCCGCGGCAGGTCGAGAATCACGTGGCCCTTGCCGGCCCGGATCAGCGGCGGCACCGAAAGCGACAGCGGGATCTGCAGATCCTCGGCCCGGTTGGCCAGCGACGACACCTTCACGCCGGGAGCCGGGGCGAGGCGCAGGCGGACGAGCTGCGGTCCCTCGATCACGCCGGCGACCTCGACCTCCAGATTGAAGCCGCGGAAAGCCGCGACGACGGCACGGCCGACCGCGCCCGGATCGGAGTGCGCCGCGGCCGGCCCGGAGGCGGGGGCCGCCGTCGGCGCGGCGCCCGCCGCGGTCGCCGGGCGGGCGGACGGGAACATCTCGCGCAGCACCGGCGCGACCATGCCGGAGAAGATGTCAGCGAGGTCGTCGCGAGAGACCGGCACCTCGCCGAAATCCGGCAGGTAGTATTCGAGCGTGCCGGAGAAGCCGCAGCCCGGCCGCCAGATCGGCAGCAGATGCGCGTAGATGGCGAGCTGGACCAGGTCGGCCCGCTGGCGGTCGCCCTGCGAGAGCTTGTAGTCGACGACCTCGAGATGCCGCTCGGGATGGATGCGGATGGCGTCGACCCGGGCCCTGACCTCGACCGTGTCGTCGCCGATCCGCACCGGAATGCGGGCGAGCTCCTGCTCGGCGCCGACGAACACGTCCTGCCAGTTCTCGAAGTGCGTCGCGCGTCGCCGCAGGTCGATCAGCCGTGTGCAGAAGGTGCGCAGGCGGGCCGTGAACAGCTGCGCCTCCTCGCCGCGGCCCTTCTCGAACAGCTTGTCGGTGACGGCCTGCAGCGAGCTCGCCCACAGATGGTCGAGCAGCGAGTCGGCGGTGTCGAGGCGGGCCGCCGCGGCGAGGCTGGCGGGCGCCGTCAGCCAGCGCACCAGCGCCTCGGCCTCCTTGTGGAAGCGCAGGCTCATCGCCCGCGGCGTGCCGGGCGGCGCGAAGCTGCGGGTCGAGGGCCGCTCGCCGGCGCACCATCGCGCCCGCCAGTCCGGGTCGAGGACGGCGGCCGTCAGCTCGCTCGCCGTCAGGGTGTGATGCGCCATTGCAGGAAGATGGTTCGGGGCCCCGGATGCGCCTTCAGGTTCGGATGCGCCTCGACGCTGCGCAGCAGCGGATCGCGCAGGCGCTCGTCGCCGAGCCGGTCGAGCACCGCGGCGATGTCGACGATGCGCTGCTCCCGCACCGTGTCGAGCACGATGCGCAGCCGCGCCGGATCGAGCGCGTGCGGCAGAGCGGGTGTCTCGTGACCGTTCACCGCGGAGGCCTGTCGCGCCGGCCCGGCAGCGGGGCTCGGGCGGGAGGCCGGACGCGCCGGATCGTGCCGGGTCGCGCCGAGGCCCGCCCCCTGCGGGGCCGGCGGGCGCTCCGCCAGCTCGGCGAGCTCGGCCGCGAAGCGCTGCTGCAGGAAGGCCAGCGTCTCGGCGCCCGAGTACGGGATGTTGCCCTGGAGCGCGTTGGAGTAGAGCTCGCGCGCCGCATGCAGGGCGCAGACCTGGTCGAGGGTCAGCTCGACGATGGCGAAGCCCTTCCGCTCGGCCGCCTCGATCACCTGGTTGACGGCCTTCCAGGTGGGCCGCGGCACCTTCGGCAGATCGGGCGTGCGGAACACGTAGGTCAGCACGGTGCGGCCCGGGATGGCGTCGGCGAGGTCCTGCGCCTCCTTGGCGATGCTGCCCCAGCGGTGCCAGTGGTCGCCGCCCTCGAAGGCGAAGAACACCGAGCGGTCCGGCCAGGCCCACTCGACCGTGACGTAGCGGCGATGCGCCGGCCGGCTGACCGTGACGCCCGGCTGGCCTTTGCCGACGTCCTTGACGAACCACATCAGCGCGTCCGGGCTGTAGGCGATGAGCGCCTGCTTGGAGCGGACGTCGTTGACCTGCAGGAGGAACAGGTCGTCGAGAGGCGGCGGCGGGGATGGCGGCTTGCCGCGTTCGTCCTGCGGGGACGCGAGCGCTCGGAAACGGTCGGCCGCGCGGATCAGCAGGGCCCGCACGCCGAGCTGCGGCACCGGATCGAAGACAGACTCGAGCCAGCCGTCGGCGAAGAAGCGCGCGATCTCCGCCTCGTCCAGGTCGTGGTCCTGCAGCCGCGCGAGAACCAGCTCGCGCGCCCCGTCCAGCTTGATCCCCTCCAGCTCGACGATCGGAGACAGCCGGTCCCGTTGCGGCTGTGCGATGCGAGGCAGGATCTCGGTCGCCCAGTTCTCCTGGTTGGCCGTGATCACCGTGAGGTGGTTGCGCAGGTCGACATAGAGCTGGTCGATGCAGTTGCCGAGCGTTCGGATCAGGGCCGGGTCGCTGGCGTAGAACTCGGTCTGGTCGAAGCAGAACAGGAACGGCCGATAGTAGCAGGCGAGCTGACAGAGCCCCTGCAGGCGGCGGAAGCTGAGGTCGTTGATCTCCTGCGCGGTCGAGTCGCCGCGGCCTTCGTTGTCGGCGGCGGACAGTCCGAGGAACTCGACCTCGTCGACCTCGAGCGGCTCGGCCCGCAGCCATTTGAGCGCGGTGCGGCGGCCTTCGCCGTGGCGCTCGTCGAGCGCGATCGCCGCCAGGACGATCAGCCAGGCCTGCTCGCGCCCGTCGAGATCGATCCCGCGCAGATGCAGCCGGGCGGAGAGCTTTCCGATGTCGCGCGGATCGAGGATGCGGCCGCTCAGCCATTCGAACCATGGCCGCGTCTTCTCGTCGGGCAGGGCCGCCTCGGCCCCGAGCTTGCGCAGGAAGGAGACCGCGCCGTCTGCGTCCTTGTAGCCCGGGAGGTCGGCGACGAAGTCTGCCGCCACATGGGCGAGGGTGCCGACCGCGAGCGACTCGATCTGGCGCGGCGCCCCCCTGCGCGCCTCGTCCGGCTGCTCCAGCTCCTGGAGGGTGAGCAGCAGGATCGAGTGCCACGCCTTGTAGGGATCCTGGAACGGCCGCAGATACACCTTGGTGGCGCGCCGCCCGAGCCTGGCGAACAGGCGGCCGAGCAGGTGCGACTTGCCGTAGCCGCGGTCCGGCGAGACGACGAGCTGGGCCTTCTTGGGGCTCGTCGGCCGGCGCGGCGGCGGGCCGCCGTCGAGCGCCGAGAACTCGCGGTGCAGGCGGCTCAGCGGCGCGTCGTTGAGGCCGCGAACCGAGAACGAGACCTCGCGTGGCTCGCGGACCACGTCGTCCTCGAACGGGTTCACGGCGAGCTCGGCGAAGGTCTTCGTCATCGGTCGTCCTTTACGACGACGGTGACGAAGGGCTCGGCGAAGCCGGGCAGGCGGATGCCGGCCTCGATCACGGCGGCGGGAAGCTCGACCGAGGTGGTCGGATGGATCGAGATCCGGCCCGCCTTGGCCTCGGCGAGCAGCAGCGCGTGCAGCGCCTCGCGCGGCGCGCCCAGCGCAGTCTGCAGATCGAGAATCTTGACCGCCGAGAAGCCGCCCTGCTCGGCCTTGAGCCGCCGATAGGCCGGCAGCAGCGCCGCGAGGTCGAGCTGCTGCGGCGCCGCTGCCGCGGCCGACACGGCGGTCGGGGCCGGCGCGGCGGGCGCCGCGGCCGATGCGTTCGGCGCAGGCGCGCCGTCGTCCGCCGCCTCCAGGCCGAAACGGTCCGCCGCGACGTCGCGGTGGAGGTAGTACCTGGACGTCCCGCAACCGAGCTCGACGATCTCGCGGCGCGCAACCGCGTGCTTGATCGCGTCGGCGAAGTACCGCCGGTGCAGTCCCGTGACCTTCTTCTCGAGGCCGGGCCGGGACAGCAGCTTGGTGCCCGACTGGAGCACGAGCCGGACCAGGATCGCGCTCGCGGTCTCGATCGAGGGACCCTGGCCGCTGCCGAACCAGTACTGGGTGCCGCCGTGCCGGACCGGGCCCCAGATCGCCCCCTCGCGCGCCAGCGCGGCGAGCCGGTCGCGCAACGCCGCCTCGCGCTCGGCGGCGCCGCGTCTGCCGCTGCCGACGAACTTGCCCTTGATCCTGCCGAGCGTCAGGCCGGCATCCTTGGCGGCGACGATCGCCGGGAGGAGGTCGTCGAGCTTCGAGGCCATGGCAGCGACCGGGTCGGGCAATGAAACGGCGGAACCGGCCGGCATCATAGTCGGTGTGCAGCGCGAGAAAAGCCGAATCTGCCGCCCGGGCGGCCGCGTGTGCGGGGCGCAGCGGAGCGCATGGAGGCCTCGCCCCGGCCCGTCCAGCCGGGCCGGGGATCTTGGCGGCCGCCTCGGCCGAAGCCGGAGAGTGCCGCCGGACCGTCCCGAGCGTCCTTGCATGCAAAGTGGACGGACGAGCCGGGCCGTGGCGGACGTGATCACGTGTGCGGATGCTCTGCTGCCGCGCAGCATCGATGTCGCGCTGCAGCGCGTGCGCCGCGGCGGAACAAACAAATCACGTCGCGACCATTCGGCGCTGCATGGGCGTCTTCCCACCGGCCGCGGGCATGCTAGGCTTCGCCCGCCTCACGACCGACCTCGGTCTCTCCATTCCCGTCTCGCCATCGGCCTCTTCCGTCGACACGGAGCTTGCGACATGAAGTCTGTGCTGCTTCTGGCCGCCTGCGCGGCCGGCGTCGTCCTCGCGCAGGGCGCTTCCGCCGAGACCTATCCGAGCCGTCCCGTCACCGTCATCGTCGCGGCGAGCGCCGGCGGTCCCACCGACACCATCGCCCGCATCGTCACCGAGCGCATGGCGACGGCGCTCGGCGGCGCCACCATCGTGATCGAGAATGTCGGCGGCGCCTCCGGCACCATCGGCACCGGCCGCGTCGCGCGCAGCCAGCCGGACGGCTACACGCTCGGCATCGGCGGCTGGAACCATTATGTCGTCAACGCCGGCATCTATCCGAACCTCAATCACGACCTGTTCGCCGATTTCGCGCCGATCGCCCAGCTCGCCTCGGGTCCGCAGATCATCCTGTCCAAGAAGGACGTGCCGGCGACCGACCTGAAAGGCCTGATCGCCTGGCTGAAGAGCCAGCCCGGCCCGACCATGGCGACCGGCGGCGTCGGCGCGCCCGGCCACGTCTCCGGCCTCACCTTCCAGGACCGCATCGGCGTCAAGTTCCAGTTCGTGCCGTATCGCGGCTCGGCACCCGGCCTCAAGGACGTGGTCGCCGGCCATCTCGACACCATGATCGAGCAGACCTCGGGAGCGCTGCCGCAGATCCGTGCCGGCACCGTCAAGGCCTATGCGGTGACGTCGCCGACCCGGCTCGGCGTCCTGCCCGACCTGCCGACCGTCGACGAGGCCGGCCTGCCCGGATTCCACGTCTCGGTGTGGCAGGGCCTGTGGGCCCCGAAGGGCACGCCGCCGGAGATCCTGGAGAAGCTCGGCGCGGCGGTGCGCGAGGCACTGGCCGATCCCAAGACCAAGGCGCGCTACGGCGAGATCGCCCAGGAGATCCCGCCGGCCGCCCACCAGACGCCGGCCGGCTTCACGGCCTACCACAAGGCCGAGATGGACAAGTGGGTGCCGGTGATCAAGGCGGCCGGCATCACCACGAACTGAGCCCGGCGCGGCGCGGGCGGCCTCCGTCCGCGTCGCCGCGTGCCGCGGGCATGGCGATCCGGCGTTCCGCGATTGATGCACTGGATTGCTCAATCCAAAAAAACGAACCATTTGCGTCATCACTGCGCAAAGCGCAGCGTCCGCCCGCAACCGACGCGCCGGGGGCCGGCTCCGCCCGCCCGGGCCGGCGCGCACCCGAGGGAGATCGCCGATGATTCTGTCGAGACGCCTCGCGCTCGCGACGCTCGCGCTGCCGCTCGTTCTCGCCGCTCCGGCCGTGGCGACGGCCCAGTCGTTCCCGACCAAGCCCGTCCACATCCTGGTGCCCTATGCGGCCGGCGGCGCCGTCGACGTGCTGGCCCGGACGGTCGGCCAGGCGGTGTCGAAGACCTGGGGCCAGCAGATCGTGGTCGACAACCGCCCCGGCGCCGGCGGCATCATCGCCTCGCAGGCGCTGATCCAGTCGCCGCCCGACGGCTACACGCTGCTGCTCGTCGCCAGCGGCCACCCGCTCAACCAGTTCTTCTATCCGAAGCTGCCCTACGACACCTTCGCCGACTTCACCCCGATCACCGAGGTCGCCTACTCGCCGCTCACCATCAACGTGGCGAAGAACAGCCCGGTGAAGAGCCTGAAGGAGCTGCTCGACCAGGCGCGGGCCAAGCCCGAGAGCCTGTCCTACGGGATGTCGGGCATCGGCACCTCGGCGCATCTCGCCGGCGAGCTGCTCAACCACATGGCCAAGGTGAAGATCGTCTCGATCCCCTACAAGGGCGGCGCGCCCGCGCTGATGTCGGTGATCGCCGGCGAGATCCCGATGAGCTTCAATCCGATGGCCGAGGTGGTCGGGCAGCTCGAGGGCGGCACCGTGCGGGCGCTCGCGGTGACGACCGCCGTGCGCTCGCCGGCCCTGCCGGACGTGCCGACCGTCGCCGAGGCCGGCGTCGCCGGCTTCGACACCGCCGTCTGGTGGGGCCTGCTCGGGCCGAAGGGCATGGACCCGGCGCTGGTGGCGAAGCTCCAGAAGGACGTCGCCGACGCGCTGAAGGACCCGACCGTCGTCGCCTATCTGAAGAAGACCGGCTCGGTCGCGGTCGGCTCCACGCCGAAGGAGTTCGAAGCCTACATGAAGGCCGAGGCCGAGAAGTGGGGCCCGGTGATCAAGGCCGCCAACATCCAGCTGAAGTGAGCGAACGGCGGGCCCGCCCCTGCGGCGGGCCTGCCTCGACGCGCCGGCGGCAGGGCCCGCACGTCTCGCCCTGCCGCGCCCTTGGGCGCATCGACGCCGACCGGCCGGTCGGGTAGGAGACGGTGGCCGCTGCCGCGCCGGATCGGCGCGGCAGCGGCGCCGTCCGTCCGGGGCCGATCGATCATGCAGTTCGAGAATTCGTTCGACGTCTCGCTTCCGCCCGACGTGGCGTGGCGCCGGCTCATCGACATCCCCCGCATCGCGCCCTGCCTGCCCGGCGCCGAGCTGACCGACGTCACGGACACGGGCGAGTTTCTCGGCCGGTTCTCGGTCAGGGTCGGGCCGGTCCGTCTGCGTTTCGACGGGCGGGCCAGGATTGTGGCGCTCGACGACGTCGCCCGTACGGCGCGGGTCGAATGCGAAGGGCTGGACGAGGGGCGGCGCGGCACCGTGATGGCGGTGGTCGATTTCCGCCTGGAGCCGACGGCTGCCGGCAGCCGGGTCGTGGTCACGACCGATCTCACCCTCGCCGGGCCGATCACCCGTTATGTGCGCGGCACTGCCGTCTATCGCGACATTGCCGCGTATCTGCTCCAGGACTTCGCCGAAACGCTCGACCAGACGGTGGCGGCCGAAGCGGACGCGACCGGGATCGCGCCCGACGCGGGCGGGCCGGCACCGGCGGTCGACGGCCTGCATGTCCTCGGCCGGGCGATCGGCAGCGCCGTCGGGCTTCGCAGGATCGGATGAGCCCACGGCCCGGACGGCGCTCGCGCCATCCAGGATCGGGCGACGCCGAGGCGGTCGGCGCTGCCGGTCAGCAGCAGCCGCGGCGATAGACCACCGTGTAGGCGCAGCCGCCGCAGCCGTAGCCGGCCGGAACCATCGTGTAGCCCGACCAGCCGCAGCCGGTTCCGAACCCGCCGCCGCAGCCGGTGCCCCAGGCCGCACCCGCATAGCCGGCGCCGGAGTCGTATCCGTAGCCCGGCCCGTAAGCGGGTGCGTAGGCGCCCGGAGCCGTGGCGCCGTAGACCGCCGCCGCAGCGACGCCGGCGCCGATCGCGGCCGGCGCCCACGGCCGGTAGCCGTAACCACGCCAGCCATAGGCCCGCGGCCCGTAGCCCCGCCACCCGGCGGCGCGCCAGCCATGGGGACGCACGCGGGTGCCGCGCCAGCCCGCCGCCCGCCAGCCGTAGCCGCGGGCCATCGCCGGTCGCGCCCAGGCGCGGCCCGGGACGGCGTAGCCGCCGCCCCGATGCATCCCGGGCCCGTGCCAGCGCTGCGCCGAGGCGGCGGGAGAAAACGCCAGGGTCGCCGCCCCGGCGACCAGCATCGTGTACGCGATACGCTTCATGTCGGTTCCTCCCGCTGTCGATGGCATCGCCGCCCGGCCGGCGGCGTCCGGCCGTGTCGCCCAGCGGCGCCGGCCTTTCGGGGGTCGACCGTTCGGTCACGTCCGCGGACGCCGCCCGGTCGCCGTGTCCAGCGGCCGTCCGGCCCGCGACCGCACGCGTCGAGAGTGTCCGCCGCCGGTCCCGCCACGACAACGGCCGACCGCTAAAATTCGAGGTAATTCCTCGTTATCGATGAATCTTAGGGAATGTGCCGCTGGCGTGCGCTGTTTCACGTGCGTGCCGACGATGTGTTGTGCTCGGTCGCGTTTCCGCGAGGCCGAGAGGGTCCGAGGGGGGCGCCCCTCACTTAACCCCCCCGTAACCCTGCCGCCTCTACGCTTTCGCCGGGACAGGCCGGGGCCGCGGGGGCGGCGCCGGCGCGTCGGCGTGCCGGGCTTTCGGGCCAGGATCAGGCGGCGCCGGCGACACGGGACCGTCGCGGTCCGGCCGGGGAGTGGGATGGCGCCGCCGAAGAGCACGCGAGACGCCGGAGCCGGCACCGGGGTGAAGACGGCGCGGGCCGCCGGCCGTGACGGCGCCGGGAGCCGCGCCCCCGAGGTGAAGCCGCCGCCGAAAGGCGAGCCGAAAAAATCCCGGGCGCCGCTCATCGTGGTCGACGAGGACGCCCAGGTCGGGATTCCGCGCTCGGGCAAGCGACGGCGCGACGAGGACGCGGACTTCGAGGCATTCGACATCGACGAGGGGCCGGCCATGTCGCAGGCGACCGGGAAGGGCGGGGCCGGCAGGACCGGCGGCGCGAAGCCGGGCGGGGCGAAGGCGGCCAAGGCGACCGGCAGCTCCTCGAACGGCAAGTCTGCGAACGGCGGGGTGGGCGGCAAGGGCGGCAAGGGCAGGGGCGGCGGCCGGAGCCGCGGCCCCAAGGGCTCGGCGTTCGGGCGCGGCGTCTACTGGGCGGCGGTCGCCGGCCTGTGGTGCGTCGTCGCCGCCGGAGCCCTGTTCATCTACGTCGCCATGCACCTGCCGCCGATCCACGCGCTCGAGGTGCCGAAGCGGCCGCCCAACGTCCAGATCACCGGGATGGACGGCACGCTGCTCGCCAGCCGCGGCGACATGGGCGGCTCGGCGCTCGCTCTCCGGGACATGCCGGCGCATCTGCCCAACGCCTTCATCGCCATCGAGGACCGCCGCTTCTACTCGCATTTCGGCATCGACCTGCTCGGGCTGGGTCGCGCCGTGTGGGCCAACGTCGCGCGACGCGGCATCGCCCAGGGCGGCTCGTCGATCACCCAGCAGCTCGCCAAGAACCTCTTCCTGCGGCCGGAGCGCACCATCATGCGCAAGCTCGAGGAGGTGATGCTGGCGCTGTGGCTGGAGCAGAAGTTCTCCAAACGCGAGATCCTGGAACTCTACCTGAACCGGGTCTATTTCGGCTCCGGCGCCTATGGGGTCGAGGCGGCGTCGCAGCGCTATTTCGGCAAGTCGGCCCGCGAGGTGTCGGTCGGCGAGGCGGCGCTGCTGGCGGGCCTCGTGAAGTCGCCGTCGAAGCTGGCGCCGACCCGCAACTACGACGGCGCCGGCCGCCGCGCCCAGCTCGTCCTCGCCGCCATGGCGGAGGAGGGCATGGTGCCGGACGGCGTGATCAAGGCCGCGATGGCGGATCCGCCGCGAGTCGTGAAGCCGGGCGGCGGCTCGGCCGGCTACGTCGCCGACTGGGTGATGGACGTGGTCAACGACATCGTCGGCCGGGTCGAGGACGATCTCGTGGTCGAGACGACGATCGATCCGGCCCTGCAGATTCTCGCCGAGCGCGCCGTGATCGACACGCTGACCCAGCGCGGCGAGAAGTTCGGGGTCGCCCAGGCGGCGCTCGTCGCGATGACGCCGGAGGGCGGCGTGCGGGCGCTGGTCGGCGGGCGGAACTACCAGGAGAGCCAGTTCAACCGTGCCGTGGCGGCCAAGCGCCAGCCGGGCTCGGCGTTCAAGCCGTTCGTCTATCTCACCGCGATCGAGCGCGGCCTGCGTCCCGACACGGTGCGGGACGACAAGCCGATCGCCATCAAGGGCTGGCGGCCCGAGAACTACGGCCGCGAGTATCACGGTCCCGTCACCCTGACCCAGGCGCTGGCGCATTCGCTCAACACCGTGTCGGTGCGTCTCACCATGGAGTTCGGGCCGCAGGCCGTGACCCGCACCGCCTACCGGCTCGGCATCGCCTCCAGGCTCGAGCCCAACGCCTCGATCGCGCTCGGCACCTCGGAGGTGTCGGTGCTGGAGCTGGTCAACGCCTACACGCCCTTCGCCAATGGCGGGCTCGCCACGGTGCCGCACGTGGTCCAGCGCATACGCGGGCCGAAGGGCAAGGTGCTCTATGCGCGCCCGTCCTCGGTGCTCGGCCGCGTCGTCGAGCCGGCCTATGTGGCGATGATGAACCAGATGATGCGCGAGACCGTGCGGGTCGGCACGGCGCGCGGCGCCGCCGGCGGCCTGCCGGGCTGGCCGGTCGCCGGCAAGACCGGCACCAGCCAGGATTTCCGCGACGCCTGGTTCGTCGGGTTCACGGGCCACCTCGTCACCGGCGTGTGGTTCGGCAACGACGACAACTCGCCGACCCGCAAGATGACGGGCGGCGGCCCGCCGGTGGAGACCTGGGCGAAGTTCATGCGCAGCGCCCATGACGGCGTGCCGATCGCCGATCTGGTCGGCCTGTCGGGCACCACGGCCGGGGTGCCTGCGCCGGCGCCGGCCCCGGTGCCGGCTCCGTCCGCCGTCGCCCCCGGCTGGGGCGCGACGGCCTCGCCCGCGCCGGCGCCCCGCCCGGCCCCGGTCGCTGCGGCCGGCGGATCGCAGCGCCCGGCCGCCTCCGCCGGGCTCGACGGCTGGTTCCTGGATCGCCTGCTCGGGCGGTGAGGCCGCGCCGGCCGGGCCCCCGCGACGAGCGGGCTCAGCCGTGCCGCCGGTGCGCGGCGGCCCGCACCTTCCGCGTCGTGATCCAGATCGCGAAGGTAGCGACGCCGGTCAGCGCGATGGCGATCACCATCGGCCAGGCGGTCGCGCCGAGCGCCAGCCCGACCACGGCGCCGACCGCGGCGCCCACCGTCTGCTGCACGCCGCCGACCAGCGACGAGGCGGCGCCGGCGCGCTCCGGGAACGGCTGCAGCGTGCCGGCCTGCGCCTGCGGCATCGCCATGCCGAAGCCGAACAGGAACACGGCGAGCGCTGCCGCCAGCGCCGCCATCGAGTGCGGCGCGAAGCCGACGGCGGCGAGCGAGCCCAGCCCGCCGACCAGCACGCCGGTCGCGCCGATCCCGATGGTGCGGTCGAAGCCGAGCCGCATCACCACATGGGCCGCCGTCAGCGTGCCGGAGATGAAGCCGAGCGAGGTCACGCCGTAGAACAGGCCGAAGCCGGTGGGCGACAGGCCGTAGACGCTCTGCATCACGAAGGGCGAGCCGGAGATGTAGGAGAACAGGCCCGAAAAGGTCGCCGTGACGATCCCGAGATAGGCGAGGAACGCCTTGTTCTTCAGGATGATGCCGAAGGACTCGAGGGAGCCGCGGACGAGCTTGGCGTGCTTCGGCGACGGCGGCACCGTCTCGGGCAGCAGGCCGCCGACCACGCTCATGGCGGCGATCCCGGCGACGAGGATCAGCACGAAGCCGGCCCGCCAGCCGAGCCATTCCTCCAGCACGCCGCCGACCATCGGCGCGAGGATCGGGGCGAAGCCCATGATGGCGCCCATCAGGGCCATCTCGCGGGCGGCGCGGGCTCCCTCGTAGAGGTCGCGCACCACGGTGCGGGCCAGCACGATGACGCCGGCGGCGCCGGCGCCCTGTAGCACGCGGGCGGCGATCAGCGTGGTGATGGTCGGGGCGAGCGCACAGGCGAGCGTGCCGACACAGAACACCACCAGCGAGAAGGACAGCACCGGCTTGCGGCCGAAGCGGTCCGAGATCGGCCCGAAGAACAGCTGCCCGACCGCGAAGCCCAGCATGTAGAACGAGATGGTGAGCTGCACCTGCGACGGCGTCGCGGCGAGCGTCCGCCCGATCTCCGGGAACGACGGCAGATAGAGGTCCATGGCGAGCGGGCCGAGCGCGGTCAGCAGCGCCAGCAGGGCCGTCAGGGCGAAGGTGTCGGGACGGAGCATCGGGGGTACGCAGGGTCCGGGTGCGAGAGGGGCGCGCGGCGCGATCGCGGCACCGGCCCGGCCGGGCCTGCCGGCCCGGCATGTAGCGCATGCGGCCGCGCCGTGTCGAGGTGCGCCGCATCCTACGAGGTCCTGGCCGGGACACTCGTCCCGGCCAGGACGGGTCAGACTCCTGTCCGCGGACTCACATTGCGGCCGGGCGGCGGCGGGCCGGCGGCTCGTCCTTGCGGGCGCCGTAGCGGTGGAGGTCGCCGCCGTGCACGTCGAGCCACACCTTGGCGCGGCGCATGTCGGGGCAGAGCTTGAGCAGCAGTCGCCAGAACCGCGACGAGTGGTTCATCTCGACGAGATGCGCCACCTCGTGGGCGGCGAGGTAGTCCAGCACGTAGCGGGGCGCCAGCACCAGGCGCCACGAGAACGACAGTGCCCCGGTGGTGGAGCACGAGCCCCAGCGGCTGGTCTGGTCCCGGATGGTGATCCGCTTGATGCGGAGGCCGAGCCGGTCGGCGTAGACGCGGGCCGCGGCCTCGACGTCGCGCTTCGCCTCGCGGCGCAGGAAGTCGGTGACCCGCCGCTCCAGATGCGCCGCCTCGCCGGCGACGCACAGCAGCTTCTCGCCGCTCTCGTCGGTCTCGGTCCACACCGTGCCGCGGGCGCCGCGGCGGTGGACGATGCGGTGCGGCGTGCCGCGCAGCGGCAGAACGGTGCCGGGCGCGAAGGGGGCCGGCTTGGGCAGCCGCCCCATCCGGGCCGCGATCCAGCCGCCGTGCCGCTCGGCGAAATCGCGCGCCTCCTTGACGGTGCCCTGCGGCGGCATGGTCAGCACCACGTCGCGGGTCGCGGCCTGGATGCGCAGCGTGTAGCGGCGCGCCTGCCGGTGCCGGCGCAGCCGGACCAGATAGATCGAGCGCTCGAACACCACCTCGATGGCGTGCGGTTCGCTCGGGCGACGATAGAGCATGGCGCGCAGAGTCATGACGGTCGATTCCGCCCCCCGTCCTGGGGCCGGAGTGTGCCATATTCGGGGCAGCTTGAAGCCCCCTCCGAACGGTCCTTTTGGAGGGGCCAAATCTTGTGAGACGCGACGCCGCGACGTCGAAATGTGGGGTGCGAAGAATTGAATCTGGGTCCGCTTTATCGGCGGGAGCGGGGACTTGGGGGCACGCGGATTTATCGTGTGGATTGAAGATGTTGCGCGAGGCTTTCGGGGGCGCGCCGAAGTCGTTGCAAAGCCGGGCCGATCGTGTCTAGGCGGGCGTCGCGCCGGCCCCGTCGGGCGCCGCGCCGGAGGGCGCGGCGCGCCGTGTCAGTCGTTCGCCCGAATGAAGGCGGCCATCCGGGGCAGGATCTCGTTGCGGAATCGCGAGCCGTTGAAGACGCCGTAATGGCCGACGCCGGGCTGCACGTAGTGGAGCCGCTTCTCGTCGGGAATGTTCGAGCACAGGGTCTGGGCGGCCTGGGTCTGGCCGAGGCCGGTGATGTCGTCCTGCTCGCCCTCGATGGTCATCAGCGCGACGCGCCGGACCTTGCCGGGATCCACCCGGATGCCGCGATGGACGAACTCGCCCTTCGGCAGCAGGTGACGGACGAACACGGTGTCGACGGTCTGCAGGTAGAACTCGGCGGTGAGGTCCATCACGGCCAGGTACTCGTCGTAGAACTTGCGGTGCGCCGTGGCCGAGTCGCCGTCGCCCTCGACGAGGTGCTGGAACAGCTTGCTGTGCGCCTCGAGGTGGCGGTCGAGATTCATCGACATGAAGCCGTTGAGCTGCAGGAAGCCCGGATAGACGTCGCGCATGAAGCCGGGATTCGGGAACGGCACCTTGGTGATGACGTTGCGCCGGAACCAGTCGAGCCCGCGCTTCATCGCCACCTGGTTCACCTGGGTCGGGCTGATGCGGGTGTCGATCGGGCTGCCCATCAGCATCAGCGACTCGGGAACGTGTGCCTCCTCGTTCGCCTCCATCACCGAGATGGCGCACAGCGCCGGCACGCCGGGCTGGCACACCGCGAGCACGTGGGTGTCGCTGCCGAGCAGGCGCAGCATGCCGATGATGTAGTCGATGTAGTCGTCGAGGTCGAAGCGGCCCTCGCTGATCGGCACCATGCGGGCGTCGATCCAGTCGGTGATGTAGACGTCGTGGTCGGGCAGCAGCGCCTCGACGGTGCCGCGCAGCAGCGTCGCGTAGTGGCCGGACAGCGGCGCGATCACCAGGACGCGCGGATCCGGCTTGTGGGTGATCGCGACCTGCCGGTCGAAATGCAGGAGCCGGCAGAACGGACGCTCCCACACGCTCTCCACCGAGACGGGCGCGAGCCGGCCGTCGACGACGGTGTTCTCGATGTCCCATTCGGGCTGGCTGTAGCGGCGGGTGGCCCGCTCGAACAGCTCGCAGGCGGCCGAGATCGACTTGCCGAACGTGGTGCTCGAGACCGGATTGCTCGGGCTCTTGAAGAAGGCGTGGGTGGCGTGCGCGAGGGCGCGCGACGGATTGAGCGCCACATGCGTCATCTCGTAGAACCAGTACAGCGGCGAGGACAGGCCCATGCCGACGCCTTCCAGCGACGGGGGCGGCGTATGTTCGACGTCCCGGATTGTCATGATGCGGCTCCTTCGGCTCGCCAGGAGTCTGGCAGCTCGCTTTCCGACGTAGGATTTTATGTTTGATCAATGCTGCCGTGCGGCGCAGCATTGCGCAACGTCAAATTCCGTTTTCAGGAGCGAAAAAGACAAAAAATTTCGCGTCGGATTTTATCGCGTATCATTGTGCGCGATATTGGAGACGCGCTCCCGCTAGGGCTGAATCGTCATTCGCCGGTCTGCAGCAGCGAGCCCTGGCGGCGGGCGCTCTTCAGGAGCGCCAGGAAGCCGATCGTGCCGCCGGCGAAGAGCACCAGGTTGAGGCCGAGCGCCCACGCCATCAGGTCGGCCCGGAACACGTGGTCGATCATCAGGGCCCGCATGCCCTCGAACACGTAGGTCGGCGGCAGCATCCAGGCGATGGTCTGCAGCCAGGGCGGCAGCACCGCGACCGGGTAGTACACGCAGGCCAGCGGCAGCATCAGGAACATGATGGTCCAGGCGAGGTTCTCGGCGCCGAGCCCGTTGCGCAGCAGGATGCCGGACACGAAGATGCCGACCGCCCAGGCCGTCAGCATCAGGTTGACGAAGAAGGCCGCCAGCGCCAGCCCGAGCCCCCACAGGTTGAAGCCGAAGAACGCGATGGCGAGCAGCGTCACCGGGACGAGACCTATCGACAGCCGCACGATGCTCATGATCATCAGCGCGATCACGAACTCGATCGGCCGCAGCGGGCTCATCATCAGGTTGGCGAGGTTGCGCGACCACATCTCCTCGAGGAACGAGATCGAGAAGCCGAGCTGGCCGCGGAACAGGATGTCCCACAGCAGCACGGCGCCGATGAAGGTGCCGCCGGCGCGGGCCAGCGCCCCGTCGGTCTGCGACACGTAGGTCTGCAGGAAGCCCCACATCAGCATCTGCACGGCCGGCCAGTAGACGAGGTCGAGGAGCCGCGGCCACGACGAGCGCAGCAGGTACCAGTAGCGCTCGACCAGCGCGGCGATGCGCCGGCCCGAGATCTCCCATTCGCCGGTGCTGCCTTCTCCGGTGCGGAGGCTCATTGCGCCGCCTCCCGCTCCGCATCCGCCTCGGCCGCCTCGCCGCGGCCGCGGGCGACGTCGAGGAAGACCTCCTCGAGGTTGGAGCGGCCGTAGCGGGCCAGCAGCGCCGCCGGCGTGCCGTCGTCCTCGATCCGGCCGCGCTTCATGATGATCACCCGGTCGCACAGCCGCTCGACCTCGGCCATGTTGTGCGAGGCGAGCAGGATGGTGGCGCCGCGCTCCGCCCGGTACCGCTCCAGCCGCTCGCGGATCCAGTCGGCCGTGTCGGGGTCGAGCGAGGCGGTCGGCTCGTCGAGCAGCAGGACCTCGGGGCTGTTGATGAGCGCCTTCGCCAGGGCCACCCGGGTCTTCTGCCCGGCCGAGAGCTTGCCGGTCGGCCGGTCGAGCAGGGCGACGAGGTCGAGCTCCCCGGCGAGCCGGGCGACTTGCGCGTCGATCCCGTCGACGCCGTAGAGCTTGCCGAACACGGTGAGGTTCTGCCGCACCGTCAGGCGCAGCGGCATCTCGACATAGGGGCTCTCGAAGTTCATCCGCTCCAGCACGCGGTAGCGCTGCCGCGGCATCTCGGCACCCAGCACCCGCACGGTGCCGGAGGTCGGCATCACGAGGCCCATGATCATGGCGATCGTGGTCGTCTTGCCGGCGCCGTTGCCGCCGAGCAGGCCCGTCACCGAGCCGGCCGGCAGCGCGAACGAGACGCCGTCGACCGCCGTCCCGCCCTTGTAGATCTTGACGAGCCGGTCGGCCTCGATGGCGGGACTGATGCGTGCTGCTGCTGTCATGGGCCCGGCGAATGTATGGGGATATGCGGGAGGTGCAAGGGCGCGGGTCGCAGGGCCGCCCGGCGGCCGCGGTCGAACCTCGCGCGGCGGGCGGGGTTAACCCCGAAAACCCTGGAGATCCGCATGGCCGACACGCCCCGCCGAAGCGCTGCACCCGAGTCGGAGCCGGACGCGGCGGTTCCGCGTCCGGACCTTCCGGCCCGCACCGATCCGGGCGCCGAGCGGCCGACGGGCGACGACTACGCGCAGGCGCAGCTCGGCGGACCACGCGGCCATCCCGACCTGGCCCCGGCGCCGATGACGCCGCAGCGCGCCAAGAAGACCCCGACCACGCCGGGCGACGGCCACACGGCTTGAGGCCGGCTCCGGCCGCGACGATTCGGCGACGGCGTCCGCCCGCGCTCCCGCCGGGCGGATGCCGTTGCGGCGCGCGGCGTGGCGGGCGTTGCCCACATCTGCACACGACCCGCTACAGCCGGACGCCGCAATGTGTCAGGATGCGCGTGGCTGCGTCGGGCCCCGCGCCGCCTGCGCCGCGCGAGCGGCCGGCATGCGGACGGCCGGGCGCTGGACATGCCGATCGATCACAGCCACATCACGACGCCGCGCCAGGACGCTGCACGAGAGCACGAGGGGAAGCCGATGACCGGCGACAGGATACGCCGCCCATACGACACGCGGCGCGGGGGCCAGGACGCACGGGCGGCGGCCGAGAAGGCGTTCAAGGCGGTGACCACCAAGCCGGTGGCCGGCCCCGCCCCGGTCGCCCCCAAGACGCCGGCCCAGGGCCTGCCGCCGGTGCGCGAGCAGGTGACGTTGCGGATCGATCAGGATGTCCTCGAGCGGTTCCGCGAGAGCGGGCCGGGCTGGCAGGACCGAATCAATGCGGCGCTGCGCAAGGCGCTGGAGCCGTAGCCCGTTTCAATAAGCCGGAGAAGAAGTCATGAACGACCGTCCCAAGGACCGCCCGGACGGCGGCAAGGGGGTGCCCGCCTACGAGCGGGAGGCCCAGGCGCTGCGCGAGAAGACCGAGCGGCTGCGCGCCCTGCGGCTCGCCCGTGACGGCGCCGAGCCGCCGGCCGCCACCGGGAGGAGCGGGGCCAAGCCCAAGTCCGGCTCCGCCTCGCGATCCGTCGCCAAGTCCGGCTCCGGTTCCGCCAAGGCGCCGGCGCGCAGCAAGGCCGGCAAGTCGACCGAGACCCTGTCGGAGTGGCTGAAGACCCAGGAGGCGCAGGGCCGGCGGAGCTGAACGGCGCCCTCCGTCCCACCGTCGTGGGGCGGACGCCCGGCCAGCGGCCGGCCGTGCCCCGCGGCGCCGCGTCGCGGCGGTTCGTTAAGAGGCGACCCGCTACACTCCCGCCATGACGCTGCAATCCACCGTCCCGTCCCAGGACGACGAGCCCGCCCGGCCGGTCCGTCTCGACACGCTGGTCCGGCTGCGCTGGATCGCCGTGTTCGGCCAGCTCGCCGCCGTGCTGATCGTCCACGACAGCCTGGTCAGCGAGGCGCTGTTCTGGATCGCCCTCGCGGTGGTCACGCTCTACGGCTCGCTCAACGTCTATCTCCTGTGGCGCTTCCATGGCGACGCGCGGCTCGAATCCGACGGCGTCGCGCTGCTGCTCGGCATCGACATCGCCGAGCTCGCGATCCTGTTGTTCCTCACCGGCGGGCTGCAGAACCCGTTCGCGCTCCTGTTCATCGGCCCCGTGCTGATCTCCGCCAGCATTCTGACGGCGCGCCTCACCTTGATGTTGGGGATGCTGGCGATCTCGTCGGCGACGCTCCTGATGTTCGTGTACTTCCCGCTGCCGTGGCCGGGCGAGGGGACCTTCGAGCTGCCCTGGATCTACGTGTTCGGGGTGTGGCTCGCGATCGCGCTCGCCATCGGCTACATCAGCATCTATGCCGGCCAGATCACCGAGGAGTCGCGCAAGCTGACCCAGGCGCTGGCCGCCACCGAGCTGGTGCTCGCCCGCGAGCAGCACCTCTCCCAGCTCGACGGGCTCGCCGCCGCCGCCGCCCACGAGCTCGGCACGCCGCTGGCCACCATCCTGCTGGTGTCGAAGGAGCTGGAGCGCGAGCTCGATCCCGCCTCGCCGATCCTCGACGACATCCGGCTGCTGCGCCAGCAGGCCGAGCGCTGCCGCGAGATCCTCGGCAAGCTGTCCGAGTTCCCCGAGCCGGGCGAGATGTTCGTGCGGATGCCGATCTCGGCCCTGGTCGAGGACGTGGTCGCGCCGCACCGCACCGGCGAGGCGGCGATCGACGTGGTGATGCCGTCCGAGGGCGGGCCGGAGCCGATCGGGGTGCGCAACCCGGCGATCCTCTACGGGCTCGGCAACCTGGTCGAGAACGCCGCCGACTTCGCCCGCGAGCGGGTCGAGGTGGCGGTGTCGTGGAACGCCGACTCGGTGTGGATCATGATCTCCGACGACGGGCCGGGCTTCCCGCCCGAGATCATGGACCGGCTGGGCAAGCCCTACGTGACCAGTCGTCGCGGCCGCCGCAAGGGCGAGGACTCGCCCGGCCTCGGGCTCGGCTTCTTCATCGCCAAGACCCTGCTGGAGCGCTCCGGCGGCCGCCTCACCCTGCAGAACCGCAGGTTCCCGCAGCGCGGCGCGATCGTCCGCATCCACTGGAGCCGGGAGGAGTTCGAGCATCCGGCCGAGACCCTGTGGGGCTCGGCCGGCAGCGACGCCGGCGTGCCCGAGGAGGAGGCGCCGCGGGCTTGAGTCGCGGCCGGTCCGATCCTACCTGCAGGGGCACGGCGGATCGGCGAGGTGCGACATCTGGTCCGGCGCAATTTCGCGTCGGACCGGGCAGCTTCGTCGTAAGGCACGTGACGGCCGGCCTTCGGCCGGACCGGGACCCATGTGGACCAGGTAAGGACGAGCAGGACAAGGATCGACGCCATGGTGGAAGCCACGTCTTCGTCTGCGCTGTCGGGGTCTGCCCCCGCGGGCGAGCGTTCGTTGCTCATCGTGGAGGACGACAAGTCGTTCCTGCAGCGGCTGGCGCGCGCCATGGAGTCGCGCGGCTTCACGGTGACGACCGCCGAGACGGTGGCGGACGGGCTGCAGCAGGTCGAGCGCCAGCCGCCGGCCTTCGCCGTGGTCGACATGCGGCTCGGCGACGGCAACGGCCTCGACGTCATCTCGGCCCTGAAGAAGCGCCGGCCCGACGCCCGTGGAATCGTGCTCACCGGCTACGGCAACATCGCCACCGCGGTGACGGCCGTGAAGCTCGGCGCCTTCGACTACATGTCGAAGCCGGCCGACGCCGACGAGGTCGCGGCCGCCCTCCTGGCCGGCGACGGCAAGAAGCCCGAGCCGCCGGAAAATCCGATGTCGGCCGACCGGGTGCGCTGGGAGCACATCCAGCGCGTCTACGAGCTGTGCGGCCGCAACGTCTCCGAGACGGCCCGCCGCCTCAACATGCACCGCCGTACCCTGCAGCGGATCCTGGCCAAGCGCGCGCCGAAGTAGGGGAAGGCGAGAGGACCTGAATTCGCCATGGCCGGGCTCGTCCCGGCCATGCACGTTTTCGGTGCCGATCGGCGAGCTTCGTCGGTCCGAACAACGGGCCCGGCCATGACGAGGCCCGAGCGGGTACTCCTCATCCCCGGCAAATTCCCCGCAGCGCCTTCCACTGGTCGTCGTCGAGCAGCGGCGGGCCGCTCGTGCCGCGGTCGAGCGCCTTCAGCGATTGCAGGCGCTCCTCGCTGAGCGGGTGGCTGAGCAGCAGGCTGACTCCCTTGCCGGCGTTCTCGCCGGTGACCCGCAGCAGGAACGCCGCCATCGGGGCGGCGGGGCGGCCGAGCGCGGTCATGATCCGGGCCGATTCGCGGTCGGCGGCGCGCTCCGCCTCGCGCGAATGCGAGCCGTCCACCATCAGGCGCGCCGCGAACACCACGGCGGACGATCCCGTCACGTCGCCGAACAGCAGGCCGAGCAGCCACGAGGTGCCGCCGGCCTGGATCAGGCTCTTCAGGCCGTCGCGGCCCGTCACGTGGCCGATCTCGTGGGCCAGCACGCCGGCGATCTCGTCGGGGCTGCGCGCCGCCTGCAGCAGGCCGTCGAGCAGGTAGATGCGGCCGCCCGGCAGCGCGACGGCGTTCTTGGTGTCGGTGCGCAGCACCGCGATGCGCACCGGCTGGTCGACCGCGGCCGCACCGACGAGCTGCTGCGCCAGCCGGTCGAGCGCCGCCTTGCCGGCCGGCGCCTCGCAGACCTCTCCGCCGAACAGCGCCTTGACCTGCTTGTCGGCGACGCCGCCGAGCCGCTCCTCCCAGGTCGCCGGGATGAACGGCACCAGCCGCTCGGCCACCAGCGGCACCAGGAACAGGGTGGTGAGGACCAGCGACACGGCGACGGCGAGCGAGCCGACCACCACCTTGGTGCGGAACCGCCGCACTCCGGCGGCGGCCGCGTCGAAGTGGAGCGCCTTCCCGACGATCGCGGCGGCCAGCGCCGGGTCGGCGACCTCGATCCGGGCGAGGTCCGGGGCCGACACGCTGCCGATCCGGGTGGCGTCGGGGCCGCCGTCGCGGCGCCGCAGATCGGCGAAGGGCCAGCGCGCGACTGCGGCGCCATCCTCCAGGATCACCAGCGTCGCGGCATCGAGCTGCAGATCGACGCCGCGCCGGCGCGCGGTCTCGCCGTCCCAGTAGACGGCGGGGCCGCCGGTCGGACGCGGCTCGCTCATGGCGGTCACACGGCGCCGACGTCGAGCGCGTCGGCGAGGCCTTCGCCGAGGGAGCTCGCCGCCGCCCCGGCCGCCTTGACGTGATCGAGCGCCTCGACGCCGACGACCGTGGTGCTGGCGGCGACCGCCGCCCAGACGCCACGATCGACGAACACGCGCTTCACCACGCCGAAGCCGAACAGCACCAGGAGATAGATCACGGCGATCACCGCGAAGGCCGCGAGCTGGCCGGTCACGTCGCCCTCGGCGAGCCGGTCGAACCGGTCCTTCATGACGTAGGCGGCGGTGCCGAACAGCACGCCGCCGGCGGAGCCGACCAGCGTCGAGACGCCGAACGCGGCGGCGTAGCAGCCGAAGACGGTGCGGCGCCGCAGCGTCGAGCGCAGCGACACCGGGCCGAAGCGCACGCCCTCCAGCCGCCAGCGCAGCTCGGTCGCGCGGAAGATCGGCCACAGCGGGATCAGGAGAAAGACCAGCAGCGCTCCGGCCAGGACAAAGGCGCCGATCACCGTTTCCATGCCCTCGCCCTCGAACAGGCCGGACCGGTGGGCGACGGCGAGGCCGGCCGCGATGGCGGCGAGCCCCAGCAGCCCGATGCCCCACATCCAGCCGCCGCGCAGAAAGAGCCGCCCGCCGGTGCCGACGAAGCGGGCTTCGAGGTCGCCGTAGCGGGTGTTCCGCATGCGGTAGCGCTCGAGCGCCGCGGCCCGCCACGGATAGGCGAGTCCGAGGGTGAGCACGGTGAGCAGATCCCACCAGGCGGCGCGCCCCGCATAGGCGAAGGCCGAGCCGGTCATCCAGAAGCGCAGGCCGCGCAGCGAGGTGCGGGTCATCCGGTAGCGCCGCGCCCGGTAGGCGGCGTAATGGCCGAACACGTAGAGCACCAGCACCAGCGGCACGCTGGCGAAGGTCTCGACCTCCTCGGCGATCAGGCCGCCCAGGAAGTACAGGACGTAGACGGGCGCCAGCATGGCGAGCGCCACCAGGAAGCCGATCAGGAGCTCGCGCGCCGTGCCGGTGTATTCGAGCGCGTCGGCGCCGATCCGGGTGTGCCGCCACAGGTGCCGGCGGATGTCGGTCACCAGCCAGAACCGGTAGAAGCCGATCGTGACGAGCTGCATGAGCCCGCCCGCCAGCACGAGGCCGAAGAAGTCGCCGCGCAGCCCCGTGAACGCCACCTGGGCCTCGACCCCGACGGGGGCGGGAGCCGGGGCGGACGGGTGATCGCTGGTGAGCACAGGGTGGTCGGGGTTCGTGCGCATGTCCATGCCGGCTCGCCTGGTGGCGCCTCCTAGTAGAAAGATACCATGAAACGGACGAGTCCGCGTGCGCGACGCGGCCTCCGGCGCGAGTCGCCGCCGGATCGGATTCCGGTCGGGGCGCGGAGGGCGGTCAGCCTTCGACGAACCGGCCGTGCGGATCGGCGAGCGCCTGAAGGCGCAGGGCGGCGGCGCGGGCGAAGGCGAGCGTCATGCTCTTGCGGGTCGCGGCATGAAGCCGGTGCTCCGGCGCGTCGCGCAGGAGCTCCGCCCCGAAGCCGTCGGCGACGATCAGGCCGGCCTCCTCGGGGAAGATCGCGGCCGGTACGTGCGGCGCGGTGGCGAAGAACAGCCGGTCGCAGTGCAGCCGGTAGTCCGGCCATTTGTGGTCGGCCCGGAAGTCCTCGACCGAGGACTTGATCTCGACGATCCACACCGTGCCCTCGCCGCCGAGCGCCACCAGGTCGGCCCGGCGGCCGGAAGCGAGCGGCAGTTCGCAGACGCAGGCGAAGCCCATGGCGTGCAGGAGCCGCTGGGTGCCGCGGGAGACCGAGAGCGCCACGGGGGACTGGCGGCCGTCGATCGGGAGAATCGGAGCGGTTGCGGGCAGCATGGCGGCAGGATGCCATGCGCCGCCCGGCCGGAAAACCCGTGGCGGGGAGGGGACGCGCGGGGCCGCCGCGCTTCACGGCGCCGTCTCGCGGCCGGCGCACCAGCGCACGATGCGGCTGTGCGGCACCACGCCGTCGATGCGGCCGACCTCGATCAGGTTGACGTGGCGGGCACGGCCGTCGCGCAGCATGGCGCAGGCGGCGGCGAGCGCCTCCTCCAGCGTCCCGACGATCTCGCGCTCCTGGGTGAGGGCGGCGGCGGTCTTGTACAGCATGGTGAAGCGGCGCGTCGGTGTGGTCTGATCCGGGGCATGCGGCATCTGCGGACTCCAGGGGCGGGCCGCAGGGCCCGCCGGCCTCCCGGATAGGGCGGCGCCCGGCCATGCTCTGTGAGGCGCATCACGCAACGTGCCGGGCGGCGGCGCCCCGGTGCCGCTCCGCCTCTCCCGCAGGCCTGCCCGGGCCCGATCGCGGATCGTCCCGGGCGGCTGTTTCGGCTAGCTTTTCAGCCGGTGCAACGCGGGTTCAGGAGAGCCGAGATGACACCGGACGGCGTGACCACGAGCGCGGCCTTTCCGATTCCGGAGCGCATGAAGGCCTGGGTGCTGGACGGGCCGGGCGAGGTGCGGCTCACCGAGAAGCCGGTGCCGGTGCCGGGCCGCGCCGAGGTGCTGCTGCGCATCGACGCCGTCGCCATCTGCCCGAGCGACATCGACAACATCTGGTACGGCTGGCCGGCGATCGTCGACGGCGGCCCGCCCTTCAACAAGAACTGGACCCCCGGCCACGAGTACATGGGGACCGTGGTGGCGCTCGGCCCCGCCGTCGACGAATTCGCGATCGGCGAGCGCGTGGCGGTGGAGATCCATGCCGGCTGCGGCCAGTGCCGGCGCTGCCGGGCCGGCCTCTATACCTCGTGCCTCAACTACGGCAACCGGGCCAAGGGCCACCGCGCCAACGGCTTCACCACCGACGGCGGCTTCTGCGAGTTCCAGGTCAATCACGTGAACACGATGGCGAGGCTCTCGGACGACATCTCCGACGAGCTCGGCACGCTCGTCGTCACGGCCGGCACCGCCATGTATGCGCTGACCGAGATCGGCGGGCTGATCGCCGGCGAGAGCCTGGTGGTCATCGGCGAGGGGCCGATCGGCCTGTTCGTCGCCGCGGTCGGCAAGGCGCTCGGCGCCTCGCCCGTCGTGGTGACGGGCCTGTCGCCGCAGCGGCTGGCGATCGCGAAGGGACTCGGCGCCGACCACGTGATCGACGTGCGCGACACCGACGCGGTCGCGGCCGTCAAGGCGATCGTCGGCGAACTCGGCGCCGACTACGTGGTGGAGTGCTCGGGCGCACCGGTCGCCATCGGCCAGGCGATCGCCATGGCGAGCCGCGGCAGCCGGGTCTGCCTCGCCGCGTTCCCGGCCGAGAGCACCCAGGTCGACGTCGGCCGGCTGGTGCGCGACAACATCGCCCTGTTCGGCATCCGGGGCGAGGGCAAGCGCGCCGTTCACCGCGCCTGCGCCCTGATGCGCGACGGGAAGTTCGACGCCCGCCCGCTGCACACCCACACCTTCGCCCTCGACGACCTGCCGACCGCGCTGCACTACGCCAAGGACAAGCTCGACGGCGCCATCAAGGTGGTGGTGAAGGCGCGCGGCGTGGCGGCGGGGCGCGTCGCGGCGGAGTAGGTGCGGGGAGCTGCACCTCCTCCCGCGTCGTCATGCCCGCGCTTGTCGCGGGCATCCACGTCTTGTAGGCCTCCTCGAAACAGGATCGTGGACGGCGGGGACGAGCCCGGCCGTCGCGGGACGATCCGCAGGAGGACCCCCGCATGACCGCCGACGACCGCTACGAGCAGGGCATGGCCGCCCGCCGGGCCGTGCTGGGCGACGCCTGGGTCGACCGCTCGATCGCCAGGCGCAACGCCTTCAACACCGAGTTCCAGGAGATGATCACCCGCATCGTGTGGGGCGAGATCTGGACCCGGCCGGGGCTCGACCAGAAGACCCGCCGCTGCATGGTGCTGGCCACCATGATCGCGCTCGGCCGCTGGGAGGAGTTCAAGCTGCACGTGCGGGCCGGGCTCGCCGGCGGGCTCACGGTCGAGGAGATCAAGGAGATCATCCTGCAGTCGACGTTGTATTGCGGCGTCCCGGCGGGCAATCATGCGATCGGCGAGGCCGAGGGCATCCTGCGCGAGCTCGGCCTCCTTCCCGACCCTGCCGGCCCGACCACGCCCTCGCCCTGACCGCTGCCGCATGGACGTCCCGCGCGATCCCGGACCGACCGACCCGCCGAGCGGATCGTCGCGCGCCGTGATCGCAGCGTTGCGCACCGTGCCGGCCGGGCTCGCCGCGCTCGCCGTCTACGTGGCGCTCGAATGGCTCGGCTTCATCCACGAGGTGAAGGGCCTGCCGGCGACGCCGTGGAATCCCGGCCTCGGAGTCGTGTTCGCCCTCATCGCCGTCGACGGTCCGCTCGCCGCCGCGGTGCTGTTCGCCGGCATCGTGCTGGCCGAGGTGCTGGTCGTCGACACGGCGCTGTCCTGGCCGCTCGTGCTGGCCGTGGCGGCGATCGAGACCGCCTGCTACGCGGCGGCCGGGACCGTGGCGCTGCGCGCCTTCCGGCTCGACGTCGCGCTCGGCCATCTGCGCGACGTCCTGCTGCTGCTCGCCGCGGGCTTCGCCGGCGCCTGCCTGGTGGCGCTGCTGCTCACCGCGCTCCTGATCGCCTTCGGGGATCTCGGCACCCGCGACGTGCTCGCCGCCACGGTGCCGCTCCTGGTCGGCGACGTGATCGGCATCGCCGTGATCACGCCGCTGGTGCTGCGCCTCGCCGCTGCGTGGCGCAGCGGCGGCCTGCGCTTCGGTCCGGCGCTGGCCGCCGAGGCGGCGGCCTGCGCCGCGGCGATCGGGGCCTGCCTGTGGCTGGTCACCGCGAGCCCGGGCCCCGAAGGATTCAAGTATTTCCATCTCCTCGCGCTGCCGGTGGTCACGGCCGCGGTGCGGCACGGGCTCGACGGCGCCTGCCTGTCGCTCGCCGGCGTGCAGCTCGGGCTGGTCGCGCTGCTGCATCTGCACGGCCACGACATCCGCGTCTTCACCGAGTATCAGGCCCTGATGCTGGTGCTCACCGCGACCGGCCTCGTGGTCGGCGTGGTGGTGAGCGAGCGCCGCTCCGCCGAGCGGCTCGCCCGCGCCGCCGAGGCCCGCGCCAAGGACAAGGAGGCCGAGGCGGCGCAGGCCGGGCGTTTCCATCTGGTCAGCGGCATGGCATCCGCGCTCGCCCACGAGATCAACCAGCCGATGACGGCGGCGCGCGCGCTCGCCCGTGCCGCCCAGCACATCCTGCAGACCCCGGGCGGCGACCTCGCCCGCGCCGAGGCCAATCTCGGCAATGCCGTCGCCCAGATCGACCATGCCGGCGCCGTCATCCGCCGGATGCGCGACTTCCTGCGCCGCGGCGCGCCGGTGCGCGAGCCCATCGCGATCGACGGGCTGGTCGACGACGTGGTCGCCATCGCCCGGGCCGATGCGCGGGCCCATGCGGTGCGGCTGGTCGCCGAGGTGCCGGCCGGCCTCCCGCCCGTCACGGGCGACCGCGTCCAGCTCCAGCAGGTGCTGCTCAATCTCGTGCGCAACGCCGTCGAGGCGATCTCGGCGGCCCGGCGGGATGCCGCCGGCCTCCCGCCCGGGCAGGTCCGCATCACGGCGGCGTGGCGCCACGACCCGCCCGGGGTCGAGATCGCCGTCGTCGACAACGGCCCGGGCGTGCCCGACGAGCTCGCCGACGTCCTGTTCGAGCCGCTCACCACCTCGAAGGAGGACGGCCTCGGGCTCGGGCTCGCGATCTGCGCCTCGATCGTCGAGCAGCATGGCGGCCGTATCGCGCTCGCCTCGCGCGCCCCCGGCACGACCGAGTTCCGTGTCACCCTGCCGATCGAAGGATTCGCCTCGTCGCCATGACCCGCTCCGCGCCATGACCCGCACCGCCACCATCTTCGTCGTCGACGACCAGGAGTCGGTCCGCCACTCGCTCGGCGAGATGCTCAGCGTCTTCGGCTTCGCGGTCGAGACCTTCGCGTCCGCCGACGAGTTCCTGGCCCGGCTCGAGGCCGGCCGCATCGGCGTCGTCGTCGCCGACGTGCGGATGCCGGGCACCGACGGCATCGCCCTGGTGCGCGAGCTCGCCCGCCGCAGCATCCGGCTTCCCGTCGTGCTGATCTCCGGTCACGCCGACGTCGCCATGGCGGTCGCCGCCATCAAGGCCGGTGCCGACGACTTCATCGAGAAGCCGATCGACGACACCGCGCTCGTCGCCGCCATCAACCGGGCCCTCGCCCGCACCTTCGAGGAGTTCGCGGCGCAGCGGGCCAAGGAGTCGCTGGTCGTCCGCTTCAACCGGCTCACGCCGCGCCAGATCGAGATCTTCGATCTGGTCGTCGAGGGCTATACCAGCCACGCCATCGCGGCGAAGCTCGCCATCAGCAGCCGCACGGTCGAGAGCTACCGGGCCGAGATCATGGACAAGATGGAGGCCGAGAGCGTCGCCGTGCTGGTCCGCCAGGCGATCCGCCTCGGGCGGCTGGCGCCGTGAGCTGTCGCGCGAAGACCAGGCCTTCCGCACCGGCGCGCCGCGTGGCGCGGATCCGGAGTTGCCGCGGCAGAGCCGGCGGTCGGGGCTGGAGTCGGGGTCCGATGCTGCGCATCGGCCCGCAAGGACTGGTTCGAGCGACCGCCTTCCCGACGACCTCCCCGTAGATCTACACCCCGGCCGATGCGGATTTTCGCCTGCCGGTGCTCTGCCTAACTCTAGGAGAACGGCGGCGCGGTTCCGGGTCGGAACGGCGCCAGCGCCGCGTTCCCTCGAGGGAGAGCCAGATGTCGCTTCTCCACCCGTCTCTCGACCACGCACCGTTCCGCCGCGAACGCACCGGCCCCCGCATGTTCGGGGTCTATGCGCTCGCCGGCGTGCTGCTGATCGTCCTCGCCGCCCGTCTGGTGCCGAGCGCGATGGCGCTGCCGGCGCTCAGCCTCGCGGCGCTCGCCGGTGCCGCGCTGTTCGCACTCGTCGCGACGCTGCGGAACGAAGCGCGTGGCGGTGACGTTTCGAGCTGGGATGTCGCCGGCGTGCTGGCGCTCCTCGGCTTCTCGGCCGCGATGCTGAGCGAGGCCGAGCACGTGGCGACGGCGTTCGGTCACACCCTGGTGGCGATGGCGCCGTAGTCGCGTTTTCAAGTGTTCGGCCGCGATCCGCGTGCGGGTCGCGTTCCGGCCGGTCCGGGCCCCTCTGGCAGCGTCCTGCTGCGATGTCGGACTGGAAGTCGTTGGGAGTGGCCCGGTGCTGTCGGTTTCGTCCTTCGGCGTGTGCACACGCCGCGGTGAGTCTCGCTCTCCGTGGCGTCGGCGCGTTGCCATGGCGCCGGTCTCCTCCCGCTCGAAACCGGGCGCCCCGCACGGGCGCGGCAGCAGCAGGAGACCGACTGCATGTGGGAGACCTTGACCTCCGAGTTCCTGACGAGCAGCGCGCTCACCGCGCTGGCCCAGGTCGTGATGATCGACCTGGTGCTGGCCGGCGACAACGCCATCGTCATCGGCCTCGCAGCCGCAGGGCTTCCGCGCGAACAGCGCGCCCGGGCGATCCTGCTCGGCATCGCCGCGGCGACCCTCCTGCGCATCGGCTTTGCCGCCGTCACCACGCAGCTCCTGCAGATCGTCGGCCTGCTGCTGGCGGGCGGGCTGCTGCTCCTGTGGGTGTGCTGGAAGATGTGGCGCGAGCTGCGCGCCCAGCACGTGGTGTCGAGCGACGCCAGCGGCCGCATCGACGACGTGCGGATCAATTCCGACGGCACCCTCACGGCGGTCTCGCGGCAGAAGACCTTCGCCCAGGCGGCCTGGCAGATCGTCGTGGCCGACGTCTCGATGTCGCTCGACAACGTGCTAGCGGTGGCCGGCGCCGCGCGAGAGCATCCGTGGGTGCTGGTGTTCGGCCTCGGCCTGTCGATCGCCCTGATGGGCATCGCGGCGAACTACATCGCCTCGCTGCTGCAGCGGCACCGCTGGATCGCCTATGTGGGCCTCGCCGTGATCCTCTACGTCTCGCTGGAGATGATCTGGCGTGGCGGCCACGAGGTCTGGCCGATGGTCGGTGGACTGCTCGGCCTCGAGGACGCCGCGGGCTGAGCGCCGGCAGCAGCCTCGCGCCGGACGCTAGACGCCGGCGCGAGCCCGGACCTGCGCGGTCCACCAGGCCTCGAGCGCGGCCGCATCGGCCGCGACCGGGGCCGACAGCGGCCCCGCGAAGGCCGCCCACGCCGCGGCCAGCGGCGGCGCCACCGAGGTGACGACCGGCAGCTCGGCCGCGATGGCGTCCTGGAACGCCTCGACGAGGCCGTGCCGGTCGGCCTCGACCTTGCCGAACTTGGACAGGATCACGAGGTCCGCCCCGGCCGCGATGGCGGCCTGGACGAGGCCACACGCTTCGGCGAGACCGCTCGAATCGAGATTGCATGCGGTCGACTCGCGGCCCAGGTTCTGGCTGATCGGGATCCGCCGCGTCCCGGCGAGGTCGCGCAGAACCAGGCTGCCGCACACGCCGTCGCTGCAGGTCGCCTCCTCGATCACGCCGACCACCCGCACCCCCTCGCGGGCGCGCCGCACCGCGAAGTCGAGCAGCAGGCGCTGGATCTCGGCGCTGGTCGCCCCCGTGAGCGCGGCCACCGGAACCGGCGGATCGCTTTCCGCGACGGCCGGTTCGGCCGCGATCACGTCCAGCTCTCGGAGGTCCGTCGACATGGACGCGATCCTATATCGCTGAGGAGACAGCTTCAAGATGTCGCGCCGGGCTCCGCGACGCCCTCAGGACCGTGACGGCGGTCGCCGGGAAGCGTGGCGGGCACCGTGCGGCGTGCCGCGGGCGCCGTCGAGGAACAGCCGGATGGCCCGCCGCAGGGTCTCGAGCTTCTTGCCGGTGACGCGATTGTCCTCCAGGCCGAGCACGATCATGCGCCGCGGTCCGGCCACCGTCGCCTGGAGGAAGTACTGGGCCGCGAAACGGGTGTCGAGCGGCCCGATCTCGCCGCGGGCGACCGCCTGATCGAGGATCTTGCAGACCGCCCCCATGGTGCGGGACGCGGCGAAGTCGATGAGAATCCGCCCGAGCTCCGGGAAGCGGCCGACTTCGGCGGTCACGATGCGGTCGAGCGCGATCGCCTCCGGCTTGCCGGTGATGCGCAGGATCTCGGCGGCGACCCGCTCGAGCTGCCGCTCGACCGGACCGGTCGAAGAGGCAATCGCATCCATGCATGGAAAATGAAATTCGGCGAGCCGGATGACGACGCCGGCGAACAGATCGGCCTTGCTGCCGAAGCGTGCATAGAAGGCCCGCTTCGAGACCCCGGCCTTGGCCACGATGGTCTCGATGCTGGTCTTCTCGTAGCCGACGCCGAGAAACAGCGTGGTCGCGACGTCGATGATGCGGTCGGTGAGGCGGGCCGACGGATCGGCAGGCGAGCGGCCGAGCTGCTCGCGCGTGGACACCGACCTCCTCGACGTCGCCATGACCCCCGACTCGCGGCTGAAACGGTCCGCACCGGTTTAGAGAACTTCCGTCGTGATGCAACACGACCGGTGAGACGACGTCGGACTAGCTCTTTGCCGCCGGCGGCCGCAGGCCGGCGCCGGTGAGGGCCTCGCGCTGCCGCCCGGCCACCTGATCGACCGAGAAATGCTCGATCGCCTCGTTGAAAAGACGATGATAGTTCAGGCGGGAATCGAGATGCAGGAAGACGCCGCCGAGCCCGATGGCGGCGCGGTCCATGAACACGAATTCCTGCGGGATCGTCACCGGCCCCTTCTCCTTCAGGGCCCGGTGCACCACGAAGGCCTCGCGGCGGCCGTACTCGCCCGGCTTGACGCCGTCCGCGATGGTGCGCACCCGGTCCTCCATCACGGGCCCGAAGATGAAGCGGGCCCAGATGTTGAGGATGTCGATGACGTCGTGGGTGAGGTCGCGGAACCCCCAGGCCTCGTAGGCCTGGACGGTCTGGTCGCGGTCGTTCTTCAGCAGGCCGTGATAGAGGTCGACGACGCCCGACACGAACCGCGGCGGGAAGATGCGGATGCAGCCGTAGTCGAGCAGGTTGATGCCGGCCGGCTCGCCGTTCTCCAGGAACGCCGTGTAGTTGCCGAGATGCGGATCGCCGTGGATGACGCCGAACCGGCTGAACGGCAGCCACCAGGCACGATAGAGGGCGGTGGCGAGGCGGTTGCGGATCTCGATGTCGGCGGTCTTGTAGGTCAGCAGGCGCTGGCCCTCGAGCCAGTCGAGGGTGAGCAGGCGCTTGGTCGACAGCTCCGGCCAGACGCCCGGCACCCGCACCGACGGCACGTCGGCCAGCACGGTCTGGTACAGCCGGACATGCTTGGCCTCGCGCACGTAGTCGAGCTCCTCGCGCACCCGCGCGGCGATCTCCTTGGCGATCTCGGTGGTGTCGATCGCCGGGTCCATGCGGCGATGCAGGGCGAACAGCCAGCCGAGCTGCTGGAGGTCGGCCTCCACGGCCGACTGCATGTCCGGATACTGCAGTTTGCAGGCGAGCCGCGCGCCGTCGTGCGAGGTGGCGCGGTGAACCTGGCCGAGCGAGGCGGCGGCCGCCGGCTTGTGCTCGAAATCCGCGAACTTCTCGTTCCAGTCCGGCCCGAGCTCGGCCTGCATGCGCCGCTTGACGAAGGCCCAGCCCATCGGCGGCGCCTCGCTCTGCAGCTTGGCGAGTTCGGCCGAGTATTCGGGCGGCAGCAGGTCCGGGATGGTGGCCATCAGCTGGGCCACCTTCATGATCGGGCCCTTCAGGCCGCCCAGCGCGGCGGCCAGATCGGCCGCGCCGCTCTCGCGGTCGTGGCTGCCGCTGAGGATGCGGTTCGCCGCCAGCCGGGCGGCGACGCCGCCGACATTGGCTCCGACCCGGGCATAGCGCCGGGCCCGGGCCGAGAAGCGGTTCTTTTCGAGATCGTCGGCTTTTTCGAGATCGCTCATGACACCCATCGACCGGAGTGTCCGATATAGGGTGGCCGGCCGGCAAGTGCCACCGGGGCGCGCCGGATCGGCGCCCCGCAAGGTGAACGAATGGCCGGTCGGCCGGTCAGGCCGGCCGGGGGGCGGGGCTGCGGGGCTCGGGCCGGTCGAGCCAGGCGACGATCCGGGGCCAGGTCTCGGTCAGGCTGCGACGGCCCATGAAAAGGCCCAGATGAGTCGCCGGCACCTCCACGGCGGCGAGATCGCCGGCGGCCGTGCCGAGCGCGGCGGCGGCGGCCAGCACCGGGGTGGTACCGACCACGGTGTCGTCCCCGCCGGCGAGCAGCAGCACCGGCAGCCGCACGGCGGACAGGTCGATGCGGCGGCCCAGCACCGTGAAGGTGCCGCGGACCAGCCGGTTCTCCTTGTAGAGCCACTGGACGACCTGGAGGTAATACGGGCCCGGCAGGTCGATGGTCCAATCGTACCACTCGCGGAACCGCTGCATCAGCGGCTCCTCGTCCGGTTCGGGGGCGAGATCGGGATGCGGCTCGGGAAGCTGCAGCTCGCGGCGGATCGCCTCCGGGGTGTTCGGCGGGGCACCCCACAGGCCGAGCATCAGCTGCCCGAGCAGCCGCCCGTCGCCGAGGCGCAGCAGCTCGGCGAAGCGCGCCAGCGGGGTGGCCGCGGCGATCCGGGCTAGGCCCGAATCGCCGGCCTCGAGGTCGAGCGGCGCGCCGGCCACCACCAGCCGCCGGACCTTGGTCGGGAACCGGGCGGCGAACAGCAGCGCCATCCAGCCGCCCTGGCACACCCCGATCATGTCGACCGGCCCGGGGAGGTCGTCGATCGCCACGTTGAGGTCGGCCATCAGCGTGTCGATGGTGAAGTCGCGCATGCCGGGCGTCGCCGAGCGCCACTCGACGAGATGCAGGTCGCGGCGGCCGGCCGCCAGCAGCGCCTCGACCAGGCTGTGGCCGGGGGCGAAGTCGGCCACCGTCGCCCCGTGCAGAGCATAGGGCGCGCAGATGACGGTCGGCGGCACCGCACCGCGCCCGTTCGGGCTCGCCGCGGCAGTCGAGAAGTCGAGCAGCGAGAGGGTCGTCAGCTCGAGCTCGGCCCGGTTCGGCGTCGTCCAGGGCGGGCGGACGAGGGGCGGGCGCAGGCCCTCCTCGGTCGCCGTCATGCGGGCGAGTTCGTGCACGAAGGCGGCCGTCGCCTCGCTGGCAGACACGGCCGCCAGCATCGGCCACAGCAACGCGGAGGGGAATGACGGACCCGGCATGGACGTCCCCCTGTACGGACGGCCCCGCCGCATCGCATGGCGGGCGCGCCGCGATGCCTGCACTGATCTGCAGGGACTGAGGGGGCCAGGAACGCGGGCCACCTCATGTCCGGGGCACGCCGGAAAAGGGTACGCCTTCCGACCGGCCCCTACAAGGACGCCGTCGGCCCGGCAAGAGCGGACTCGCCCCGATCGCCTCCGCCCGCCGAACCCTGTATGCTTCGTTCATGGTCCAGGAGCGAGACGGCATGACCTATACCATCACCGGACACGACACGGCTGGCGCGCTGACCCTCAAGCGCGAGACGCCGGCCGCCACCATCAAGAAGGCCGGCGAGCTCCTGGCGGAGGGCGTCACCGAGATCGAGATCACTGATCCGGACGGCAGCCGCTACACCGCCGCCGAGTTCGCCGCGCGTCACGCCGAACGGGTGTGAGGATCGGCAGGCCGCTCTGCCGACCGAGCGGCACCCTCGCAGGTCCACGACCGCGCGAACGGTGCGGAGCGTGAACGACAGAAGCACGGCGAGGCGATTCCCTCGCCGTCACTCCGCCGGCGCGCCATGCGGGGCGGGTACGGTCGAGGCCTGCGCCGGTGCGCCGCCGGTGTGCTTGAGCGGGCGGTTGCCGGTCATCGCCCGCAGCAGCACGTAGAAGACCGGCGTCAGCACGATGCCGAACAGCGTGACGCCGATCATGCCGGAGAACACCGCGACGCCCATGGCGCGGCGCATCTCGGCGCCGGCGCCCGTCGAGGTGACGAGCGGCAGCACACCCATGACGAACGCCATCGACGTCATCAGGATCGGCCTCAGCCGCAGCCGGCTCGCCTCGATGGCCGCCTGCACGGGCGAGCGGCCGGAGAACTCCAGCTCGCGGGCGAACTCGACGATCAGGATGGCGTTCTTGGCCGACAGGCCGACCAGCACGACGAGCCCGATCTGGGTGAAGATGTTGTTGTCGCCGCCGGCGATCCACACGCCCGTCATGGCGGCGAGCAGGCCCATCGGCACGATCATGATGATCGACAGCGGCAGGGTCAGGCTCTCGTAGAGGGCCGCCAGCACCAGGAACACCAGGAGGATCGCGATCGGGAAGACGATCACGCCCGAGTTGCCGGCGAGGATCTCCTGGTAGGTCAGCTCGGTCCACTCGAAGTCGAAGCCCTTCGGCAGCGTCTCGGCCGCGATCCGGGCGATCGCGTCCTGGGCCTGCCCGGTGGAGAAGCCGGGCGAGGCCGCGCCGTTGATGTCGGCGGCCAGGAAGCCGTTGTAGCGCATGGCGCGCTCCGGTCCCGCCGAAGGGTTGACGCGCAGCACCGCGGCGAGCGGCACCATCTCGCCCGTGGTCGAGCGGACCTTCAGGGCGCCGAGATCGTCCGGGCGTGCCCGGAACGGCGCGTCGGCCTGGACCCGGACCGAGTAGGTGCGGCCGAACTTGTTGAAGTCGTTCACGTAGACCGAGCCGAGATAGACCTGGAGGGTCTCGAACACGTCGGCGACCGGCACCGAGAGCTGGCGCGCCTTGGTGCGATCGATGTCGGCGAAGAGCTGCGGCACGTTGACCTGGAAGCTCGAGAAGGTGCCGGCGAGCTCCGGCGTCTGCATCGCCTTGGCCGTGAACGCGTCGACGGCGGCCTTCAGGGCGGCGTAGCCCTGGCCGGTCCGGTCCTCGATCTGCAGCTTGAAGCCGCCGATGGTGCCGAGCCCCGACACCGGCGGCGGCGGGAACATGGCGACGAACGCCTCCTCGATCACGGCGAACTTCTTGTTCAGCTCCATCGCCAGGGCGGGGCCCGACAAGGCCGGGCTGGTGCGCTCCTCGAACGGCTTCAGGCCGACGAAGACGATGCCGGCATTGGACGAGTTGGTGAAGCCCGAGATCGACAGGCCCGGAAACGCGATGGCGTCCTGCACGCCCTCGGTCTTCAGGGCGATGTCGCTCATCTCGCGGATCACCTCCTCGGTGCGGTCGAGCGTCGCGCCGTCGGGCAGCCGCGCGAAGCCGACCAGATACTGCTTGTCCTGGCCGGGCACGAAGCCGCCCGGCACCACCTGGAACAGGCCGTACGTCACGCCGACCAGGACGAGGTAGATGCCCATCGCGACGGCGCGATGCGAGATGATCCGGCCGACGCTGCTGCCGTACATGTTCGAGCTTCGGCGGAACGCCGCGTTGAAGCCACGGAAGAACCAGCCCAGTCCCTTTTCGAGAACGCGCGACACCGCGTCCTTGGGCGCGTCGTGGCCCTTCAGCAGCAGGGCGGCGAGCGCCGGCGACAGGGTGAGCGAGTTGATCGCCGAGATGACGGTCGAGATCGCGATGGTCAGCGCGAACTGCCGATAGAACTGCCCGGTGAGGCCGGAGATGAAGGCGAGCGGCACGAACACGGCGACCAGCACCAGGGCGATGGCGATGATCGGGCCGGACACCTCCTCCATCGCCTTGTAGCTCGCCTCCAGGGGCGACAGGCCGGCCTCGATGTTGCGCTCGACGTTCTCGACCACGACGATCGCGTCGTCGACCACGATGCCGATCGCCAGCACCAGGCCGAACAGCGTGAGCGCGTTGATCGAGAAGCCGAAGGCGTACATCACCGCGAAGGTGCCGACGATCGACACCGGCACGGCGAGCAGCGGGATGATCGAGGCGCGCCACGTCTGCAGGAAGACGATCACCACCAGCACGACGAGCGCGATGGCCTCCAGCAGGGTGTGCACCACGGCCTCGATCGAGGCGCGGATGAACTGGGTCGGGTCGTAGACGATCGAGTACTCGACGCCTTCGGGCATGGCGCCCTGCAGCTCGGCCATCGTCCGGCGGACGTTGTCCGAGATCGCGAGCGCGTTCGATCCGGGCGACTGGAACACGCCGAGCGCCACCGCCGCCTTGTTGTTGAGGAGCGAGCGCAGCGCGTATTCGGAGGCGCCGAGCTCGATGCGGGCGACGTCGCGCAGCCGCACCACGGCGCCGTCGGCGCCGGTCTTGACGATGATCTCGCCGAACTCCTCCTCGTTCTCCAGGCGGCCCTGGGCGTTGACGGAGAGCTGATAGTCGAGGCCGGCGGCGTTGGGCGGCCCGCCGATCACGCCCGCGGCGGCCTGGACGTTCTGGGCGCGGATCTCGCGCACCACGTCGCCCGGCGAGAGGCCGTGCTCGGCGATCTTCGGCGGATCGAGCCACACCCGCATGGCGTAGTCGCCGCCGCCGAAGATCTGCACGTCGCCGATGCCCTCGATGCGCTTCAGCCGGTCGCGCACGTTGAGCACCGCGTAGTTGCGCAGATAGGTGATGTCGTAGCGGTCGTTGGGCGAGAGCAGGTGCACCACCATGGTGAGATCGGGCGCGCTCTTGACCGTGGTGATGCCGAGCCGGCGCACGTCCTCGGGCAGCCGCGGCTCCGCCTGGGAGACGCGGTTCTGGACCAGCTGCTGCGCCTTGTCCGGATCGGTGCCGAGCCGGAACGTCACGGTCAGTGTCATCAGGCCGTCGGTGGTCGCCTGGCTCGCCATGTAGAGCATGCCCTCGACGCCGTTGACGGCCTCCTCGATCGGCGTCGCCACCGACTCGGCGATCACCCGCGGGGAGGCGCCCGGATAGGTGGCGCGCACCACGACGGAGGGCGGGGCGACCTCCGGATACTCCGAGATCGGCATCACCCGCATGGCGAGGAGACCGGCCAGGAAGATCAGCACCGAGAGGACGCCGGCGAAGATCGGGCGATCGATGAAGAAGCGGGAGAAGGACATCGGGGGTTCTTTCGACGAGCCGTTCGGATCTGTCATTCCGGAGCGCCGCGCAGCGACAGGCGCGGCCGCTCGCTACGCCGGAGATTGTCCGCTCGTCCCCGCGAAGGCGGGGACCCAGAGGCGACACGGCACGCGGCCTCTGGATCCCCGCCTGCGCGGGGATGAGCGGAAGTCGGGCTTGTGCTCGTCGGTCGACGACCGACGGCGCAGGTCACGATGCGTGCGCCTTACTGCGCCTCGCTCACCTTCACGGCGTCGCCCTTCGTCCACGAGGCCGTGTCCATGCCGACCGTCTTCGGGGCGACGACGGCGCCGGGGCGGACGCGCTGCAGGCCGTTGACGACGATGCGCTCGCCTTCGGCGAGGCCGTCGGTGACGATCCGCAAGCCGTCCGTCGCGGCACCGAGGGCGATCACCCGGTAGGCGGCCTTGTTGTCGTCGCCGACGACGAGAACAAAGCGCTTGTCCTGGTCGGTGCCGACGGCGCGCTCGTTGACGAGCAGGGCCGGCTCCGCCTTCGGCTGGCCCATGCGCAGGCGCACGAACTGGCCCGGCATCAGCGTGCCGCGCGGATTGTCGAACACGGCGCGCACTCGCACCGTGCCGGTGCGGCCGTCGACCTGATTGTCGATCAGCTGCATGTACCCGTGCAGCGGCTCGCCGGCGGCGCGGTCGAGCAGCACCGGGATGCGGTCGATCGCCGTGTGGGCGTCGCCATCGTCCCGGCCGTCGACCGCGAGGCTCGCGAGGGCGCGCCGCACCGCCGTCTCGTCGGCATTGAAGCTCGCATAGATCGGGTCGATCGAGACCAGCGTGGTCAGCACCGGCGCGGCGGCGCCGGCGGCGACGAGATTGCCGACCGTGACGTCCTGCCGGCCGACCCGGCCCGACACCGGGGCGCGGACCTCGGTCCAGGCGAGGTTCAGGCGCGCCGTGGTCAGTCCCGCCTTCGCGGCGGCGAGATTGGCGGCCGCCTCGCGCTCGGCGTTGACGCGCTGGTCGAGATCGCGCTGCGACACGGTGCGGGAGCCGAACAGCTGCTGGCCGCGTTCGAGGTCGCTGCGGGCCAGGGCCAGGCGCGCCTCGGCGGCAGCGACCTGCGCCTCGGCACGGGCCACCTCGGCCGCGTAGGGCGCGGGGTCGATGGTGACCAGGAGGTCGCCCTTCTGGACCAGCGCGCCCTCGACGAAATGGACGTCCTGGACGGCGCCGGCCACCCTGGGGCGCACCTCGACCCGCTCGATCGCCTCGAGCCGCCCGGAGAACTCGTCGTAGAGCGCGACCTCGCGCCGGGCGACCACGGCGACCGACACCGGCACGGCCGCCGGGGCCGCGGCGGCGGGCGGAGCGCTGGAGCGGGCTTCGCCGATGCCGAGATGCATCACGCCGACGGTGCCGGCCGCGATGACCCCGGCCAGCGCAGCTCCGATGAAAATGGTACGATTGGGGGTCATGTGGCGCTCCGTCCAACTTATTTAGTGATCGCTACATAAAGCGCTGGACGGGCCGCGTCAAGAGACTTATATAGCGGTCAGTAAAAAACAAGAAGGTGTGCTGCCTTGGCCCTGGGACGCCCGCGTGCATTCGACATGGACGAAGCCCTCGATCGGGCCCTGCAGGTGTTCTGGCGGCGCGGTTACGAGGGCGCCTCGATCGCCGAGCTGACCCAGGCGATGGGCATCGCCCCGCCGAGTCTCTATGCCGCCTTCGGCAACAAGGAAGGCCTGTTCCGCAAGGTCCTGGAGCGCTACATCACGGTCCGCACGAAGTTCTGGGACGAGGCGCTCGCGGCGCCGACGGCCCGCGGCATGATCGAGCGGCTCCTGCACGGCACGGCCGACTTCATGACCGACGCCTGCAATCCGCCCGGCTGCCTTCTGGTGCGCGGCACCGTCGCCTGCAGCGACATGGCCCAGGACGTCCACCAGGAGCTGATCGCGCGGCGCCGCGAGGGCGAGCGCATGGTGTGCGAGCGTCTGCTCGCCGCCAAGAATGCCGGCGAGTTGCCGGCCGACGTCGATGCGGCCGACCTGGCCTGCTTCTTCGCCACCGTGCTGGAGGGCATGTCGGTGCACGCCGCCGGCGGCGCGACGCGCGAGGACCTTCATACCGTCGCCGACGTGGCGTTGCGGGTCTGGCCGGCGCCGGCCGGTTAGCCGGCGGGGCTGCCGACGGGCTCAGGCGGCCGGCACGCGGGCGAGGGCCGCGATCACCTCGGCATCGGCGACCTGGTCGAAGTCCCGGTAGAAGGCGCCGATCGCCGGCATCCATTCGGGCTCTTCGAGGCACACGATGGCGTCGGCCTCGTCCCGCATGGCGGTGATCGTCTCCGGGGCCCCCACCGGCACCGCGAGCACCAGCCGGGCCGGTCGCCGGCGCCGCACCGCGCGCAGCGCCGCCCGGGCGGTGGCACCGGTCGCCAGCCCGTCGTCGACCAGGATCGCGGTGCGTCCGGCGATCTCGATCCGGGGCCGCCCGCCGAGATAGCGGGCGCGCCGCCGGGCGATCTCGGCCCGCTCGGCGGCGCAGGCGGCGTTGAAGGTCGTCGAATCGATCCCGGCGGACCGGATCACGTCCTCGTTGCGCAGCACGATCGGCGGATCGCCCTCGACGACCGCTCCCATGGCGAGCTCGGGCTGCTCGGGCAGGCCGATCTTGCGGGCGACGACGAGGTCGAGCGGCGCGCCGAGGGCGATCGCGATCTCGGCCGCGACCGGCACGCCGCCGCGCGGCAGCGCCAGCACCACCGGGGACTCGTTCTTCAGGTCGCGCAGGGCGGCGGCGAGGCGGCGTCCGGCGTCGCGACGATCGGTGAACATGCGATCCTCCCGCGCTCGGCTGCTCCTCGTTCCGACGATCTCGACGCCTCGTCTGCGGTCACCCGCCCGTCACCACGTGTCGAGTAGACGAACGCCCTGCTCGGCGAGCTCGCGGCGGGTCGCCGCCACCGAGCCGCCGACGTCGATGCCGCGGCAGCCGTCCTCCACCACGGTCACGTCGAAGCCGAGCCGGCGGGCGTCCTCGGCCGAGAAGCGGACACAGAAGTCGAAGGCGAGGCCGACCACGACGACCCGCGCGAAGCCGCGCTCGCGCAGATAGCCGGCCAGCCCGGTCGGCGTCGTCCGGTCGTTCTCGAAGAACGCCGAGTACGAATCGATCTCGCGGCGGAAGCCCTTCCGCAGCACCAGCGCCGCGTGCGGGATGCTCAGGTCGCGGTGGAACGCGGCGCCGCCGGTCTCCTGCACGCAGTGGTCCGGCCACAGGATCTGCGGTCCGTAGGACAGCGTCACCTGATCGTACGGCGCCTTTCCGTGCACCGACGCGAAGGAGTGGTGGGCCGACGGGTGCCAGTCCTGGGTCAGCACCACGTGGCGGAACCGCTCGGCCAGCCGGACGACCACCGGCACCACCGCGTCGCCGTCGTGAACCGGCAGCGCGCCGCCGGGACAGAAGTCGTTCTGGACGTCCACCACAAGGAGGACGTCGCGATCGTCGATCGCCGGACCCGAACCCATCTCGCCTCTCCGCACCGGGCATCGTCGCGCGGACGATGCGCCGGTGCGCCGCGTGAATCAATGCGACAGCAGGCAACAGGCCGGGCTGTGGCCGAGCAGTCCGCGCGTCACGCCGCCGAACATCCATTCACCGAGCCGGCTGTGGCCGTAGCCGCCGGCGACGATCAGGTCGACGCGCTCCTCGCGGGCGATGCGGATGATCTCGTCCGTCGCGGTGCCGCTGCCGTGCACCGTGATGGCGGCGGCGACGGCGATCCGGTGGCGGGCGAGATGCCGCGTCACGTCGTCGAGATCCTGGCGGGCGGCGGCCTCGCCGCCTTCCGGGCAGACCTCGGCCACCATCACCTTGTCGGCCTCGTGCAGGAACGGCAGGGCGTCGACGAGGGCCCGCCGCGCCTCGCGCGTGTCCTTCCAGGCAATGAGAATCTTGCTCGGCACCAGCGAGTCGATGCTGTCGGGCACCAGCACGACGGGACGTCCGGCCCGCAGGATGACGCTGCCCGGATCGAGAGACCGGAACACGTCGTCGGGCTGCGGGCCGCCGCCGATCACGATCAGGTCGGCGGCCCGCGCCGCATGAGCCACCACCTCGAGCGGGAAGTCGAGGGTGGCGCGCCATTCGACCGGCCGGTTGCCCGGGCCGACGATCTCACGGAAGTGCGCGCCGAGCCGGCCGAGCTCCTCGGTCATCGCCTCCCGCTCGGCGTCCGACGGGCCGAAGTCGACCACCAGGCCTTCCGCCGCGAAGGGCGGACGCGGCCCCCAGCCGGTGACCCCGACCAGCGTCGCATGGAAACGTTCGCCGAGGCCGCTCGCCAGACGCACGCGGGCGTCCGAGGCCTCGTCGATGCCGACATGAACCATCACGGTCGCATAGGACATGGCTCGCTCCTCGCCTCGTTGGACTTCTTCGGCGACCCGGCGTCCCGCCTCCCCGCGCCGGCGGCCGCCACCGACGGCCGGCCGGCGCCTCGGCCCTGCCTGCGTCCCGGCGCGCGAGCGCGCCGGCGGGGCTCATTCCTTGGCCGTCACCGCGATCGTCTTGGCGGCCTTCGCGGGTTCCGCGGCCTTGGGCAGCGTGACGGTCAGCACGCCGTTCGCGAAGGTCGCCGCGATGGCGTCCTCCTCGATGCCGTCGGGGAGCTGGAAGGCGCGCTGGAACGAGCCGAAGCGGCGCTCGGCGACGTGCCGGCCCTCGCGGGTCTCCTCGCGCTCCTCCTTCTTCTCGCCCTTGATGGTGAGGATGCCGTCGGCGAGCTTCACCTCGACGGCCTCCGGCGCGATGCCGGGCAGCTCGGCCGTGATCTCGTAGGTCTTCTCGGTCTCGACCAGATCCACGGCGGGCCGGCGGGCGGCCGCCTCGTCGGCGAGCAGCGACGGACGCATGGCGAAGAAGCTGCTGCCGAACGGTGCGAGCCCGAAGCCGCGTCCGACGTCCTCGAACAGGCGGTCCATCTGGCGCCGCAGCGTCTCGAAGGGCTCCCACTCGCGCATCGCGCGGGTGGCGGGTTTCGTCTCGGCGGGCGGTGTCGCAGCGGTCGCGACGACTTTCTCGGCCTCGGCCATGACGGTCTCCTTTCGGCTTTCGGTGGTCTCCTTTCCGGCCCCGCCCTGCATCGGCGGGGTTACGACGACAGGATAGGCCGGCGCGGTCCGGTGGTGTTGACGGCGGTCAATTCCGGCGGTTCCGGCGCGTTGGAACGGCAGCTGATCACGAGGATAAAGAAGGCCGCGCAGGTCGGCCGCGCACGGTCGTCGGTACAAGGCTGCCTACGCGCGGCCGATCGGTGTGCCGGTTCGGTGCGCCGTCGTGATCAGGTCGAGCCGGCCCGATCGACGCCGGCCGAGAAGCCGGTGGCGAGCGGCCGCGCCGTCTCGCTCATCAGCTTCTGGCCGGCCGACCAGAGATCCTTGCCCTGCGCCACCGCGGTCTCGATCTGGCGCGCGGCGAAGCGGCTCGACAGCTCGATCACGTCGGGCAGCGACCGCGCCTCCGCCATGGCGGCGGCGAAGTCGAAGCCGGCATTGATGTTGGCCTGCATCGCCGCGATCATCTTGAGGCCGAACTCGGCGCTGCCCTGCACGGCGGTCGCGTAGCTCTGCTCGAGCACCGCCTCGGTCGCCTCGGTGGTCTCGGCGATCGTCTCGCAGCGCTCCTTCATCTGCGCGAGGCCGTCGGCCGCGACGAACTGGAAGCCGGAGGGGAATTCGATCGGCGGCAGCCCGGTGTGCTGGCGGGCGGACGATCCGGGCGGGGGCACTGCTGGCATGGCAACCTCCTCGCATGTTCGAGACTGGGGTCTTCGCGAACGGCCCTCGGTCCCGCCGAGGGCGGTCAGGCATGCAGCCGCTTCAGCGCCTTGCGATCGCGCAGCAGGATGCGCCGGCAGGTCGGCACCGCGATGGCGCCGGTGCCCTCGAGCTGGGTCAGGGTGCGCGAGATCGTCTCGATCGTCAGCCCGAGATAATCGGCGATGTCCTGGCGCGACATCGGCAGCTCGATCTGGTCGGTCACACCCATCCGATCCGCCATTTCCAGGAGGAAGCAGGCGACCCGCTCCTGGGCGCTGCGGATCAGCACCAGCATGTGGGTGCGCACCTGCTGCAGCTCGCGGGCGGTCAGGGCCCAGAGCATGTGGGCCGTCCGATGCTCGGCCTCGGCATGGGACACGAGGGCGCTCCGCTTGATCACCAGAAGCACCGATCGGGTCACCGCCTCGGCCGAGCAATGGTGGGTCTCCGTCGCCTCGAGGCCGAACACCTCGCCGGGCAGGTAGAACGAGCTGATCTGCCGTCGGCCGTCGTCAAGCACCTTGTAGGTGCGGGCGGCGCCCGCCACCACCTTGTAGACGTAGGAGGTCGGCTCGCCCTCGCCGAAGATCTCCGCGTTGCGGGCGAAGGCCATGCGGACGCCGAGCGCGTCGAGGCCTGCCGTCCCGGCGCCGTTCTGCTCCGCGGCCCACCGGTCCACCGGCTTGGCCGGATGGGTGGGGCTGAGGGTCTGCGCGTTCTGCATCAACATGGGCGCGGGCTCGCATCGAGGACGGGATGCTGCCAACCCAACGTAGGGACCCGGACGCGGCAACGAAATTCGGGTATGGTCCCTAAGGGCTGTCCCGGAGCTCCGGGCTCCGGTACGCGCCGCGAGAGCGGATCATGGCGGAGGTGGAGCTGCGTTCGTCGGACGCGCGGGCCGCGGCAACGCCGTCGGCCGAGCCGGCGCGGCCGGCGGTCGAGCGGACCTTCTGGTACGCTGCCGCCGTGCTGCTGCCGGGGCTCGCCTTCGTGCTGCATCGGGCGGTCGTCGGACTCAGCCCCGCGCAGGCCGACCTCGTCTTCATGGTGCCGCCGGTGCTGATCGTGGGCGGCCTCGGCGGGCTCGGCCCCGGGCTCCTGGCCACCGTTCTGGCGCTGGCCCTTCACCTGTTTCCGTTCGGCCCGCCGCTCGGGGCGCCCGGCCCGGCGCTGGTCACCGGCGCGGCCTTCGGGCTGATCGGCGTCGGCATGGCGGTGTTCGGCGAGCGGCTGCGCCTCGCCCGCGACGAGGCGGCGGCCCGCACCCGCGGCCTGATGGCCCGCGAGGCCCACCTGCAGTCGATCCTCTCCAACGTGCCGGACGCCGTCATCATCGCCGACGCCACCGGGCGGATCGAGCTGTTCAGCCCGGCGGCCGAGCGGCTGTTCGGCTACCGGGCCGCCGAGGTGATCGGGCGCCCCCTCGGGGTGCTGATGCCGCAGCCCTACAGCGACGCTCACCAGGACCATGTCGACCGCTACATGCGCACCGGCGAGCGGCACATCATCGGCACCGGCCGGGTGGTGGTGGGCGAGCGCAAGGACGGCTCCACCTTCCCGATCGCGCTCTCGGTCGGCGAGATGACGTCGGAGGGCCGCCGCTTCTTCACCGGCTTCGTGCGCGACCTCACCGAGCGGCAGGAGACCGAGGCGCAGCTCCAGCGCCTGCAGTCCGAGCTCCTGCACGTGTCGCGCCTCACCGCCATGGGCGAAATGGCCTCGGCGCTCGCCCACGAGCTCAACCAGCCGCTGTCGGCGATCGCCAACTATCTCGCCGGCTCGCGCCGCCTCCTCGTCGTGCCGGGCGAGGACGACCTCGCCATGGTGCGCGAGGCGATCGACGCGGCCGTCGAGCAGTCGCTGCGCGCCGGCCAGATCATCCGGCGCCTGCGCGACTTCGTCGCCAACCGCGAGCCCGAGAAGCGGATCGAGAGTCTCAAGACCCTCATCGAGGAGACCAGCGCGCTGGCGCTGGTGGGCGCCAAGGAGAGCGGCGTGCGGGTGCGCCTGCTGCTCGATCCGGCGGTCGACCGCGTCTTCGTCGACAAGGTCCAGATCCAGCAGGTGCTGCTCAACCTGATGCGCAACGCCATCGAGGCCATGGAGGCCTCGCCGCAGCGCATCCTGACGGTCGCGACCTCGCCCGGTCCGGACCGCCACGTGACGATCGAGGTGTCCGACACCGGCTCCGGCATCGCCGCCGAGATCGCCGGACAGCTGTTCCAGCCTTTCGCCACCACCAAGACCTACGGCATGGGCATCGGCCTCTCGATCTCGCGCACCATCGTCGAGGGCCACGACGGCCGCATCTGGGCGGAGCCCTGCCCTGGCGGGGGGGCGTCGTTCCGGTTTACACTGCCGTCCGTGGTGGGTGAGGATCTCGGCGATGTCGGCTGACCCGGTCGTTCATGTCATCGACGACGACGAATCGGTGCGCAAGTCGCTCGACTTCCTGCTGCGCGCCGCCGGCTTCCGCACCGCCACCTACGACAGCGCCGGCGCCTTTCTCCAGCGGCTGGCGGAGGCCGCCCCGGGCTGCGTCGTCACCGACGTGAAGATGCCCGAGGTCAGCGGCGTCGACCTCCTGAAGCGCCTGCGCGCCCTCGACGTGCGGATGCCCGTGATCGTCATCACCGGCCATGCCGACGTGCCGATGGCCGTCGAGGCGATGAAGAGCGGCGCCGTCGACTTCCTGGAGAAGCCGTTCGACGACGAGGTGCTGATCGCCTCGGTCCGCACCGCCCTCGCCGCCGCCGAGAGTACGGCCGAGCGCGAGGCGGCGCGGCACGACTTGCGCAGCCGCATCGCCACGCTGTCGCGCCGCGAGCGCGAGGTGCTGGACGGGCTCGTCGCCGGCAAGCCGAACAAGACGATCGCCTGGGACCTGGGCATCAGCCCGCGCACCGTCGAGATCTATCGGGCCAACGTGATGACCAAGATGCGCGCCGTCAGCCTCTCCGAGCTGGTGCGGATGACCATGCTGGCCGAGCTCGCCGACCAGCCGGTCGGCACCGACGACCTGGCCGGGTGAGACCGCCGACGCGGCACGCGACGGCCCGACGAACCGGCGGGACTGCGGCGGCGCAGCGCTGCGATTTTGAGCGGCGTCAAAGCGTCGCCTCTCCTTTGCGCTTTCCTCGTCGACGGCCGCCACGGGCCGGCCGTCACACCGGCGGTCCGTCCCGACATGCGGCCGGACGGCGGGCGCGGCACGCGGGATCGTGTTCGCGCAACCCCGCGCGACGGCGGGCCGGAGACACGTCGTGCCACCTGCCGTCTGCACTCTGCGACACCGTGGTGCAGCGCCATGACGCGGAACGGACGGAACGAGCTGTCGCTTCCGACCATCGTGGTCGTCAACGACGACCCGGGCCTGCGGCACGCGCTGCGCTTCGCGCTCGGAGTCGAGGGCTTCGCGGTGCGCACCTTCGCCCGCGGCGCGGAGCTGCTCGACGCGCCCGATCTTCCCGACCTCGCCTGCGTGGTGACCGAAGCGCGGCTTCCCGACATGGCCGGCCTCGATCTGGTAGCCCGCCTGCGGCGCCGGCGTGCCCGCCTGCCCGCCATCCTGATCACGAGCGATCCCAGCCTGCGCCTGCGCCGCGAGGCGGAGGATGCCGGCGTGCCGCTGATCGAGCAGCCGTTGCGCGGCGACAGCGTGGTCAACGGCGTATTGGCCCTGCTCACCGGCCGCGGCGGCACGGATCCGCGCGGCCGCCACGCGAAGGCGTGAGCGGGGCGGAGGCGATCTCGCGTCCGGCGGTTTGGCCCGACCCGGGCCGCCATGCGAAGCTGCTGCATGAGCAGAGACGAGGTCCTGCAGAAGCTGCGAGCCCAGGCGAGCGCCGTCCAGGCGCTCGGGATCCGCGTCGGGGCGACGGCGAACCGCGTTTTCTGATGCCGGAGTGGTCGTCAAGGCTCACGACCCCGAGGTGTGGTGGCAAGACGTCGCCGGGATCGGGACCATCCTCGGGCACGAGTATCAGACGGCCGACAGCCTGATCATCTGGAAGGCCGTCACCCACGACCTGCCGATCCTCGAGCGGGCCCTGGTGGCGATCAGGGCATCGCTCGACGGGTGACCGGGGCGGCGCGCGCCGATCCGGGCCGGACGGCCCCTTGTCGGCCACCCGTGGGACGCGCGATCATCGCGCCGTCGCGACCCGGCGGCGATCGCCGCGGACGCGACGGACGAGGGACAGTCGCATGACATCGACCATGCGGGCTTGGCGCTCGCTCGCGCCGGGGCTCGACGGGCTGGCGATGGCCGAGGTGCCGCGGCCCGAGCCGGGACCGCGCGAGATGCTGGTGCGCGTCGCGGCGGCGGCGCTCAACTTCGCCGACCTCCTGATGGCGGACGACCGCTATCAGGTGCGGCCCGAGCGGCCCTTCACCATGGGTCAGGAGCTCGCCGGCACCGTGGTGGCGGTCGGGGAGGGCGTGACGATCCCGCCCGGCGCGCGCGTCGCCGGCAAGGTCGAGACCGGCGCCTTCGCCGACTACGCGGTGCTGCGCGAAGACCTCGCGATGCGGGTACCGGACGACCTTGCACCAGAGGCCGCGGCGGCGCTGCCCATCGTCACCACCACGGCGCTCGTCGCGCTCACCGAGAGCACGCTCGTCCGGCCCGGCGAGACGGTGCTGATCACGGCCGCGGCGGGGGGCGTCGGCCTCGCGGCGATCGAGGTCGCGAAGGATCTCGGCGCCCGGGTGATCGCGGCGGCGGGCGGCGCCGACAAATGTGCGCTCGTCAGGGAACACGGCGCCGACGTCGCGATCGACTACCGCGAGACGCCTCTCGCCGGCGCCGTGACGGCGGCGACCGACGGGCGGGGCGTCGACGTGCTGCTCGATTCGGTCGGCGGCGACGGCAAAGGTCTCCTTCGCCTGCTCGCCTGGGGCGGGCGGCTGCTGGTGACCGGCTTCTCGGGCGGCACGATTCCGCAGATTCCGGCCAACCGGCTGCTGCTGCGGAGGCTGTCGGCGATCGGCGTCTATTTTCATCCCGACCACGACGCCGCCATGCTGGCGCGGGTCTTCGCGCGCCTCTCCGATCTCGCGGCGCGCGGTGCCGTGCGGCCGCATGTCGGCGCCGTGTTCGGCTTCGACGGCCTGCCGGCGGCGCTCGCGGCGCTCCGCGACCGCGCCACCACCGGCAAGGTGATCTTGCGGGTGGTAGCGGAGGTCGCCCGGCCGCCGAACGAGGTGCTTCAACAGTCATGATGGTGTCATAATACTCCGGATGGTAGGTATGGGCTAGTTTCCTTGCCGATGGGGAGATTCATGACGGTCGCGCCGACTGAGCCGCCTTCGCCCTCGCCGTGGCTGACCGTCTGGCTCTCGCCCCGCGACACCATCGAGCGGATCGTCGCTCAGCGTCCGACCCGCCACGTGCTGCTGATCGCGGCGGTCGGCGCCATCGCGTCGGCCACGGGGCAGCTGATCGGGGCCGACGTCTGGCACGTTCTGCTCGACTGGCGTGTTGCGACCTTCATCGCCGTGGCCGGCGGCGGGCTCGGCGTGCTCGCCCTCTATCTCAACAGCGTGATCTTCCGCGCCGTCGGCCGGCTGCTCGGCGGCCGGGCGAGCGCGCGCGACCTGCGGGCCGTACTGGCCTGGAGCGGTGTCCCGAGCATCCTCGTCGTGTCGATCTGCCTCGCCGCACTTCTCGGCCTGCCGGCGGCATGGGATGCGTCGGTGGCGCTGGCGCTGCAGGCCGCCGTGATCGTCGCCACGCTGTGGTCGTGGGTCGTGTTGGCCGCGATGTTCGGCCGCGTGCAGGGCTTCGGCGTCTGGCGCACCCTCCTCGGCATCGGGCTGTTCTGGCTCGTGCTCACTCTGATATCGCTTGCGCTCGGCCTTGCGATCCGCACCTTCGTCGTCCAGCCGTTCAACATCCCGGGCGGGTCGATGATGCCGACCTTGGAGATCGGCGACCATCTGTTCGTGACCAAGTATACCTACGGCTACGGCCGTTATTCCTTTCCGGCCGGGATCACCTCGTTTCACGGGCGGCTGATGGGCCGGGAACCGGAGCGTGGCGACCTCGTCGTGTACCGGCTTCCCAAGGACGATTCGACCAACTACATCCACCGGCTCGTCGGTCTTCCGGGCGATCGCATCCAGATGATCGGGGGCGTGTTGCACATCGACGGCCAGCCGGTGAAACGCGAGCGTGTCGACGACTTCGTCAGCGATGACGGCGGACGGATCGTGACGATTAAGCGCTGGCGCGAGACTCTTCCGAACGGCGTCAGCTACGAGACGCTCGACCTCTTGGACAACGGCTTTCTCGACCACACCCAGGTCTACGAGGTGCCGCCGGGCCACTATTTCATGTTGGGCGACAACCGCGACAATGCGACCGACAGCCGGGTGTCCAGCCGGGTCGGTCCCGTCCCGTTCGATCATCTCGTCGGACGGGTGTGGATCATCTACGCGTCGTTCGACGGGGCGCGCGGCGGTCGGATGCGGCCGGAGCGGCTCGGCCTCGTGCTCCGTTAGGCCGCCGCCTCGTCTTCCTCCGGCTGCGCCCGGCCGCGCGGAAGATCGGTCGCGATCAGATGCGTGACCTTCGGGAAGCCGGGCTGGTTCAGCGTGCGGATCTCGTCCTGGAGCACGCGAGCGGCCCGGGTGATGCGCTCGTGCTGGCGCAGATGCTCCAGCCAGGACTCGACCATGAACGTCTCGACGTAGCGTCCCTCGGTCGCGGCGTCGTCGAACACGGCCCACGCATAGGCGCCGTCGCGGCGGCGCTCGTGCTCCATCACGGCGAGCTTCTCGAGGAACGCGTCGCGGTCCGTCGGGTCGATGCGATACTCGATGCTCACCATCACGGGGCCGCGGTCGGGTGCCACCTCGCCCGACAGCACCGGCTGCGGCCAGTGCATCGAGGGCGAGAGGTCCACGCCGAGCCCGGTCTGCAGCTTCGCGCGCCGCGTGAGCGGAACGGCCGCGAGCAGCCCCGCCGCCGCGACGACCAGGGCGAGGGGCAGCCCGATCAGGCCGGCGAGCTTGCCCCACAGCAGGCTGCCGAGCGTCATGGCGGCCGACATCACGGTGACGAACACGGCGAGCCCGCGGCCCCGCACCCAGTCGGGCAGCGCCACCTGGGCCGAGACGTTGAGGCTCGACAGCACCTGGATCCAGGCGGCGCCGGCCAGCACGCTGGCGGCGAGCGCCACGGCGGGGTGGCGGGCCGCCGCGAACAGCAGCAGCGCCGCCGCCGTCGTCCCGGTCGCGGCCGCGACCAGCCGGTCGGCCCCGAGCCGCGCCTTCAGGCGCGGCAGCGCGAGGGCGCCGAGCACCGCGCCGGCGCCGATCGCGCCCAGCATCAGGCCATAGAGCTGTGGGCCGCCTTCGACCAGGTCGCGGGCGATCAGCGGCAGCAGCGCCCAGTAGGCGCTGGCGAAGACGAAGAAGCCGAGGCTGCGAGCGAGCGTCGCGCGCAGGTGCGGGTTGCGCCGCGCATGGCGGAGACCGATCCGCACCGCGTTGCCGAAGCGCTCGGCCGGGAGCTGGCTGGTGCGGGCCGGCTTTCGGCGCCACCAGACGAGCGCACCGATCACCAGCACGAAGCCCGCCGCATTGATCAGGAACGGCGAGGCGAGGCCGAGGGCCGCGATGGCGAGGCCGGCCAGCGCCGGCCCGAGCGCCCGGCTGATGTTGATGCCGACGCTGTTGAGCGCGACGGCGCCGGGCAGGTCGGCTTTCGGGACGAGTTGCGGCACCACGGCCTGCCAGGCCGGCGCCACCATGGCAGCGCCGACTCCGGCCGCGAACGTGAAGGCGAGCACCAGCGTCGGCGTCGCAATGCCGGCCAGCACGATCAGGCCGAGCAGGGCCGAGGCCGCCATGGTGGCCGCCTGCACGACGATCAGCAGCCGGCGCCGGTCGACGATGTCGGCGAGTGCCCCGGCCGGCAGCGCGACCAGCGCCATCGGCAGCATGGTCGCCACCTGGACGAGCGACACCGTGAGAGGGCGCGGATCCAGCACGGCGATCAGCCAGCCGGCGGCGGCGTTGTACATCCACACGCCCACATTGCTGATCACGGTCGCGCTCCACAGGACCGTGAAGTCGCGGTGGCGGAACGGAGCGAAGGCGCCGTGCGGAGCTGCGGCCGGCGGCGGGACGGGGGCGGGCGCGGTCATCCGGGCACGCTAGCGGTGCACCGGCACGCCATCAACACGGCGCCGCGCCCGGCCGGCATGCTCCGACGGCCGTCATGCGCCACCCTCCGATACCGGACCGCGTCCCTCGCGCCTGCCGCGAACTCCTTCAGGCTACGAGATTTTCCCGGTCCGTAGTCCGCCTGACTTGCGATCCGGCCGCGCCGCGGCGAGCTTCACGGCCATGGTCGATCTGGTCCCCATTCCGCTCGGCGTGCTCGTCACGCGTCTCTTCCGCGAACTCGCCCACAAGCGCTCCGCGTTCGATCTGCCCCAGAAGTTCTTCGTGCAGGCGACGCCCGGACGCGACGTGTCGACGAGCTTCCACGGCCGCCGCGTCGCGACGCCGTTCGGGCCGGCCGCCGGTCCGCACACCCAGATGGCCCAGAACATCGTCTCGTCCTGGCTCGCCGGCGGGCGCGTGATCGAGCTGAAGACCGTCCAGATCAAGGACCGGCTGGAGCTGTCGCGGCCCTGCATCGACGTCGCGACGGTCGGCTTCAACGTCGAGTGGTCGCAGGAGCTCACCCTCGAGCAGTCGCTCGAGGAGTACGTCAAGGCGTCGATGCTGATCGAGATGCTGAAGGCGGCCGGCGTCGTCACCGGGCTCGACGAGACCGTGTTCGACATGAGCGTCGGCTACGATCTCGCCGGCATCCGGTCCGAGCGGGTCCGCGCCTTCATGGCCGGCATGATGGACGCCAGCGCCATCGTCGAGAGGCTGCGGGCCGACATCCCGGACGAGTGGGCGCAGTACCGCGGGCTCGACTTCCCGACGCGTCTGTCCGACACGCTGACGCTGTCGACCTTCCACGGCTGCCCGCCGGAGGAGATCGAGAAGATCGCGGCGTTCCTGCTGGAGGAGATCGGGCTCGACGTCGTCGTCAAGCTCAACCCGACCCTGCTCGGACGTGATCAGCTCACCAGCCTCCTGCGCGACCGGCTCGGCTACACCGAGCTGAGCGTGCCGGACGCCGCCTTCGACAAGGATGCGACCTGGACCCAGGTGACCGGCTTCGTCGACCGGCTCGGGCGGCTCGCCGAACAGCGCGGGCGACGCTTCGGCGTCAAGTTCTCCAACACGCTGGTGGTGAAGAACCACAAGAGCTTCTTCTCGGCCGCCGAGAAGGAGATGTACCTGTCCGGCCCGCCTCTCCATCCGATCGCGATCGCGCTGGTCGACCGCTTCCGCGAGGAGTTCGGCGACCGCTTCCCGATCTCGTTCTCGGCCGGAATCGACGAGGGCAACTTCGCCGACACCGTGGCGCTGGGGCTCAAGCCCGTTACGGTGTGCACCAATTTCCTCAAGCCCGGCGGCTATCGCCGCGGCTTCCGGTTCTTCCAGACGCTGACAGCGAAGATGGCCGAGCTCGGCGCCGCCGACATCGACACCTACGTGGTCAAGGCGTTCGGCCGGGCCGAGGCGGCGCTGGACCGGCTCGGTCTGCCGGCCGAACGGGCGGCCGCCTGCCGGGCGGCGCTGGCCGGCGGCTCGGACCTGCGCGCCGCGGCGGGCGACGCGTTCGACGCCTGGGTCTCGGCGGCGCGGCTGGAGAACACCGTGGCCTATGCGGCCCAGGTGGCGGCGAGCCGGCGCTACGACGCCGCCGAGCATTCGACGCCGCCCAAGAAGATCAACTCGAACCTCGTGCTGTTCGACTGCCTCACGTGCGACAAGTGCATCCCGGTCTGCCCCAACGACGCGAACTTCTCGTTCGCGATCCCGCCGGGCGAGACGGCGATCGAGCGGCTCGAACGCAATGGCGACGGTTGGACGGCCGCGCCGATCGGCACGCTGGTGCTGAAGAAGCCGCACCAGATCGGCACCTTCGCGGACGCCTGCAACGAGTGCGGCACCTGCGACGTGCTGTGCCCGGAGGACGGCGGGCCGTATCTCGTCAAGCCGATGTTCTTCGGCAGCCTCTCCGCCTTCGCGGAGGCCCCGCAGCGCGACGGCTTCGTGCTGGAGCGAACCGCGGCGGGTGTGCGGATGCACGGCCGTTTCGCCGGGCGGGTGGTCCGGCTGGAGGTCGCGCGTGACGGCGTGCGGGTCCGCTACGCCGGAGACGGCTTCGACCTTACCCTCGATCCCGCCGATCCGGCCGGCACCGTCGAGGGGACGGCGGAGGGCACCGTCGATCTCGGCTATCTCCGCATCATGGAGAAGCTCCTCGCCGCCGTGACGGCGCCGCAGGCCGTGACCTTCGTCAGCGCGGCGCTGGAGCAGGCCCGGCCGGGCGCCTGAGCCGGGGGCGGGCTCGGGGAGAACGCTTCACGTCCGACGCGGGCGTGGTGGATCGCCCTAAGCAAGACTTTACTCTCCCGTGCTCAACTGGAACGCGAGGCTCGCCAGCCGCCGTTCCAGGAGGAGGCATTGTCTGTCACCGGAGTGGTCCGCGGTACGCTCGTAGCTGCCGGGCTGCTGCTCTCGCCTTCGCTCGTCACGCCCCTCGCGGCGGCGGCCGAGCCGGTGCGGGTCGGCGGCACCGGCATGGCTCTCGCGGCGATGCGGCACCTCGGCGACAGCCTGCGCGCGGTTCGGCCCGACATCGTGGTCGAGGTGCTGCCCAGCCTGGGCACGTCCGGCGCGCTGCGGGCCCTCCAGGAGGGCGCCATCGACGTCGCCGTCACCGGTCGGCGCCTGAAGGCCGAGGAGCGGGCCAAGGGCTTCGTCGAGACGCTGTGCCTCCGGACGCCGCTGCTGTTCGCCTCGTCGCATCCGGCTCCGGGCGGCATCCGCGCCGTCGACCTGCCGCGGCTCTATTCCGACCCGGGCCCGGTGTGGCCGGACGGGCGCCCGCTGAAGATCCTGATGCGCTCGCGGGCCGGCTCGGAGAACGGCTATCTGCTCGCCTTCATGCCCGCCATGGGCGTGGCGCTGGAGAAGGCCTACGGCCGTCCCGGCGTTCCGGTCGCCACCACCGACCAGGACAATGCCGAGCTGGCCCAGCGCACCGACGGCTCGTTCGCGGTGATCACCCTGCTGCAGCTCCGTGCCGAGAAGCTGGATCTCCGGGTGGTGGCCCTCGACGGCATTCAGCCGGAGCCGGGCGCCGTCGCCGACACCTATCCGCTGTGGGTCTCGGTCTGCACCGTGGTAAAGGGCGAGTCGCCGCCCCACCCGGTCGCCGCCCTGCTCGCGCATCTGCGCTCCGAGACCGGCCTCCGGCTCGTCGGAACGATGGGGGCGGTCCCGGCCGAATAGCCCCATGACGCAAGCCGGGTCGTTCACGCGCCTCAATCGCTCCGTGCTCGCCGTGGCCGTGATGGTCGGCGTGCTCGCCGGGGTGTGCGGCCCGCTCGCCTTCGGGGTGAACGCCTGGCGGACCGAGGAGGCGCGGCTCGGCTATCGCACCGAGCTCGCTGCCCGCCGTGTCGCCGAATACGCCTATCTGCAGGGCGACGTCTGGCGCTACGCCGAGCACCGCGTCGCCGGCTTCGTGGACTATTACCGGCTCGACGAGCATCAGGCGGTCTTCGATTCCGGGGGGCGGCTCGTCGCCGAGGCGGGCGACCCGATCGACGGGCCGGCGCTACGGGTCGAGTCGCCGATCGTGGTGCGCGGCGAAACCATCGGCACCGTCCGGGCCGCCATCGATCCGACGCCGCTGCTGCTGCGGGTCGGGCTGATCGGCCTGCTCGGGCTGACGGCGGGAGCCGCCGTGTTCGTCTGCGCCTATCTCGTGCCGCGCCGGGCGATCCGGCGCGCCGTCGCCGAGCACGAGGCGGTGCAGCGGAGCCTGCGCGAGCAGATCCGGCAGACCCGCGACGCCCTGCAGCTCGCGCGCGAGGCGACCGCGGCGAAGTCCGCCTTCCTCGCCATGATGAGCCACGAGATCCGCACGCCCATGAACGCCGTGATCGGCCTGTCGTCGGCGCTGCTCGACACCCGGCTCGATCCCGAGCAGCGCCATCTCGCCGACACCATCGCGAGCTCGGGCAACGACCTGCTGCGGCTCCTCAACGACATCCTCGACTTCTCCAAGCTCGACGCCGGCAAGCTGCAGCTCGAGGCGGTGCCGTTCTCGCCGGCCGTGGTGGCCGCCAAGGTCGTCGGCATCGTCGAGGCGCGGGCGCAGGAGAAGGGGCTCGTGCTGCGGATCCAGGTCGATCCGGACCTGCCCGAGCAGGTGGTCGGCGACCCGGCGCGGCTGAAGCAGGTCCTGCTCAACCTGGTGGACAACGCCGTCAAGTTCACCCAGGCCGGGACCGTCGAGCTCGCGATCCGCTGCACCGGGCGGACCGAGGCCGCGGCGACGCTGGAATTCCGTGTCCGCGACACCGGCATCGGCATCGCGCCCGACCAGATCGGGCGACTGTTCGGCGAGTTCGCCCAGGCCGACAGCTCGATCAACCGGCAGTTCGGCGGCACCGGGCTGGGCCTCGCCATCTCCAAGCGGATCGTCGAGCAGATGCGCGGCGCCCTCGGGGTGGAGTCGGCGCTCGGCGCCGGCAGCACCTTCACGGCGACCGTGACGTTGCCGCTGCCCGCCGCGGCCGGCTCGGCGTTGCCACGGGCCGAGGAGACCGCCGTCGCACCCGCCGATCCGGTCCTCCCGGCGCGGCCCCTCGCGGTGCTGCTCGCCGAAGACAACCCGACCAATCAGCTCGTCTTCTCGAAGCTCCTGCAGGGGGTGCCGTCACGGCTGACGGTCGCCGCCAACGGCCGCGACGCCGTCGCACTGGCGCGCAGCCGCGCGTTCGACATCGTCTTCATGGACATGCGCATGCCCGAGATGGACGGGCTCGAGGCGACCCGGGCGATCCGGGCGCTCGGCGGCGCCTGGAGCGGTGTCCCGATCGTCGCCCTCACCGCCAATGCCTTTGCCGAGGACGTCGCCGCCTGCCGCGCGGCGGGCATGACCGACTTCATCGCCAAGCCGCTGCGCAAGGCGGCTCTGCTCGAGCGACTCGCGCTGGTGGCGCCCGGGACGACCGCCGGTGCGGCAGCCGCTCCGGCCGAACGGCACGACACCGCGGCGGCGTGACGGCCGCGGCGCCGCAGAGCGTCACGCCATGCCGATCGCCTCGGCGATGGCGACGGTGCGCTTCGCCATCTCGGCGTGCAGGCGCTCGACCATGCGGCCGTCCATCTGCACCACGCCCTTGCCGCTGTTCTCCGGCAGGTCGAACGTGGCGATGATCTTCCTGGCCAGCGCGACCTCCTCGGGGCTCGGCGAGAACACCTCGTTGCACGGCTCGACCTGGTTCGGGTGGATCAGCGTCTTGCCGTCGAAGCCGAGGTCGCGGCCCTCCAGGCACTCGCGCTTGAAGCCCTCGAGGTCGGAGAGGTTGTTGTAGACGCCGTCGACGATGTCGAGCCCGTAGGCGTGGGCGGCGAGCACGCAGTCGGCGAGCCAGCCGGTCATCGGCGCCCGGCCCGGCACGAGGCGCACCCGCGTCTCCTTGGCGAGGTCGTTGGTGCCCATCACGAAGCCGCCGAGCCGCGTCTCGCTGTCGGTGGCGCAGGCGGCGAGCTCGCGGATGCCGAAGATCGCCAGCGGCGTCTCCACCATGATCCAGATGCGGGTGCGGGCGTCGGCATGCATGTCGAGGAGCCGCTGGCTGATCATCTCCAGCGTGTCGGGGCTCGACACCTTGGGGACCAGGATCACGTCCGGCCTGGCCGGCACGACGGCCTCGAAGTCCTCGCCGAACCACGGCGTGTCGACGCCGTTCACCCGCACGAACACCTCGCGCCGGCCGAAGCCGCCGGCCTTCACGGTGGCGGCCACCAGCTTGCGGGCCTCGGCCTTGGCGTCCGGCGCGACCGAGTCCTCGAGGTCGAGGATGACGGCGTCGATCGGCAAGGTCTTTGCCTTCTCCATGGCGCGGGTGTTCGAGCCCGGCATGTAGAGCACGCTGCGGCGCGGACGGATGGTCATTGTCTGTCTCCGGAAAGGGTCGGCTCACGCCTGGGGGCGGGGGCGGAGCGGCGCGACGAGCCTAGAGCATTTTTCGCCGTTGTGGGACCCTGCCGAACGCTTCGGTCCGCGCTGCGGGCATCGCCCCGGGCGCGCGGGCCTGCCGAGGTGGGGGGACTCCGATGGGTACAGAATGGCTGGCCGGGGTGGACGGCTGCCCGGGCGGCTGGGTGGTCGCCCTGGTGGCGCCGGCGGGTGGAGAGGTGCGGGTGCGGATCGTCCGCACCGTCGCCGAGGTCGTCTTCGCGCCCGAGCGGCCGGCCGTGATCGCGGTCGACATGCCGATCGGCCTGCCCGATCGGGTCGGCCCCGGCGGACGGGCGGCCGAGGCCGCCGTGCGGCCGCTGCTCGGGGCCCGGCAGTCGTCGGTGTTCTCGGTGCCGTCGCGGGCGGCCGTGTATGCGGAGATCGAACCTCCAGCGGACTGGGCCGCGCTGCTCGCCGCCCACAAGCGAGCCTCAAAAGTTGCTCTCGCGACCTCTGATCCGCCGAAGAAGATCGCCCTCCAGGCGTTCTGCCTGTTTCCGAAGATCCGCTGTATCGATGGGTTGCTAAAGGCCGACGCCAGCCTCGCGGCGCGGGTGTTCGAGACCCACCCCGAGGTGGCGTTCTGGCACATGAATGGCAAAAAGCCTCTCGACACGCCCAAGAAAGTGAAAGGCAGGCCTCACCCGCCGGGTTTGGACGAGCGCCGACACCTCCTCAAGAGCGCCGGCCTGCCGGTGACGGTCGTGAACGAGTCGCCTCCCAAGGGCGCCGGGCCGGACGATCTCCTCGACGCCCTCGCCTGCGCCGTCACGGCACGCCGGATCCGTGCCGGTGTCGCGACGTCCTTCCCCAATCCGCCGCCTCGCGATGCTCATGGGCTGAGGATGGCGATCTGGGCGTGAGGCCAGAGCCATTCTCCTCCTCATGGCCGGGCTTGTCCCGGCCATCCACGCTCTTGTTCGCCGACGTTCAGTAAGGACGTGGATGCCCGGCACAAGGCCGTGCATGACGAGTCAGGGCATGTGGCGGCCTGCTCAGATCGTCTGATTGTACGCCCCGACCTCCGGGTGCATGCGCAGGACGGCGTCGACGGCCTTGAACATGTCGTGCATGCGGGCCTCCGACACCGGGCTCTCGACGACGACGACCAGCTCCGGCTTGTTGGAGGAGGCGCGCACCAGCCCCCAGGTGCCGTCCTCGACCGTGACGCGGACGCCGTTGACCGTCACGACGTCGCGGATGCTTTGGCCCGCCGCCGGAACGCCTTTCGCCTGTGCGTCCAAGAAATGCTTCACCACGGCGTCGACCACGCCGTACTTCGTCTCGTCGGCGCAGTGCGGAGACATGGTCGGAGACGACCAGGTCTTCGGCAGCGCGTCCCTCAGCTCGGAGAGGCGCTTGCCCGGATTGCGGTCCAGCATGTCGCAGACCGCCAGCGCCGAGACGAGGCCGTCGTCGTAGCCGCGGCCGAACGGCGTGTTGAAGAAGAAGTGGCCGGACTTCTCGAAGCCGACCAGGGCGCCGAGCTCGTGGGTGCGCCGCTTCATGTAGGAGTGGCCGGTCTTCCAGTACTCGGTCTTGGCGCCGTTCGCGATCAGCACCGGGTCGGTCGAGAACAGGCCGGTCGACTTCACGTCGACGACGAATTTCGCGTTCGGGTGCCGGGCGGAGATGTCGCGCGCCAGCATCACGCCGATCTTGTCGGCGAAGATCTCCTCTCCCTTGTCGTCCACCACGCCGCAGCGATCGCCGTCGCCGTCGAAGCCGAGCCCCACGTCGGCGCCGTTCTCCAGCACCGCGTCGCGGATCGCGTGCAGCATCTCCAGGTCTTCGGGATTCGGATTGTAGCGTGGGAACGTGAAGTCGAGCGCGGTGTCGAGCGGCACCACCTCGCAGCCGATCTTCTCGAGAATGGTCGGTGCGAAGGCGCCGGCCGTGCCGTTGCCGCAGGCGCAGACGACCTTGAGTTTTCGCGTCAGCGGCGCCCGGTTCGTCAGGTCGGCGATATAGCGCTGCGGAAAATTCTCGACGAAGCGGTACGACCCGCCGCTGGACAGATCGAAGTCGGCGGCCAGCACGATCTCCTTCAGCCGGGTCATCTCATCGGGGCCGAAGGTGAGGGGGCGCGCCATGCCCATCTTGACGCCGGTCCAGCCGTTGTCGTTGTGCGAGGCCGTCACCATGGCGACGCAGGGCACGTCGAGATCGAACTGGGCGAAATAGGCCATCGGCGTGATGGCGAGCCCGATGTCGTGCACGGTGCAGCCGGCGGCGAGCAGGCCGGAGACCAGCGCCGTCTTGATCGACCCCGAGTAGCTGCGGAAGTCGTGGCCGGTGACGATAGAAGGCGCGACGCCCGAGCGGCGGATCAGCGTGCCGAGCCCCATGCCCAGCGCCTGCACGCCCATCAGGTTGATCTCCTTCTCGAACAGCCAGCGCGCGTCGTACTCGCGGAAGCCGGTCGGCTTCACCAGGGGAAGCGATTCGTAGGCGTAGGTGTTGGGCGAGAGGGCGGGCTGTGGAATAGGAAACATGGGGACCTCCTTGCTCGCATGCTCACCGCGCCACTCGCCGCGACCTGCTCCTTCTCCCCGTGTGGGGGAGGGGAGCGGGCGAGCTTGCCCGGTGCGTGTGGCTTGCCCTCCTCCCTGTCCCTCCCCCACGAGGGGGGAGGGAGCCGCGGGGAGCGGGTCTTTCTCGATCACCGGCGTCATGGGAGAGCGCGCGGTGCAGATCGAAATCACGCCGGCGTCGGGGCGCCGGCCAGCGCGGCGGCGACGATCGCCTTGGCCTCGGAGACGATCGCCTGCAGGTGCACGGTGTTGCGGAAGCTCTCGGCGTAGATCTTGTAGATGTTCTCGGTGCCGGACGGGCGCGCCGCGAACCAGCCGGCGTCGGTCGTCACCTTCAGGCCGCCGATCGCCGCGCCGTTGCCGGGCGCGTTGGTCAGCTTCGCCGTGATCGGGTCGCCGGCGAGCGCACTCGCGCTCACCGCGGCGGGCGACAGTTTTCCCAGTCGCGCCTTCTCGCCCGGTGTCGCCGCCGCGTCGATGCGCGTGTAGTACGGCGCGCCGAATTCCTGGGTCAGCGCCTGGTAGTGCTCGCCCGGATCCTTGCCGGTGACGGCCGTGATCTCGGCGGCGAGCAGATCCATGATCAGCCCGTCCTTGTCGGTCGTCCATGTCGTGCCGTCGCGGCGCAGGAAGCTCGCCCCGGCGCTCTCCTCGCCGCCGAAGCAATAGGAGCCGTCGACCAGGCCGGGCACGAACCACTTGAAGCCGACCGGCACCTCGGAGAGCTTTCTCCCGAGGCTCGCGACCACCCGGTCGATCATGCTCGACGACACCAGCGTCTTGCCGACCGCGGAGTCGGCCGGCCAGTCCGCGCGGTGACCGAGCAGGTACTGGATCGCGACCGCCAGATAGTGGTTGGGGTTCATCAGGCCGGCGCTCGGCACCACGATGCCGTGGCGGTCGGCGTCGGTGTCGTTGCCAAACGCCACCTGGTACTTGTCCTTCAGCCCGACGAGGCTCGCCATCGCGTGCGGGCTCGAGCAGTCCATGCGGATCTTGCCGTCGTGATCGACGGTCATGAACGCGAACTGGAAGTCGACGGCCTTGTTGACGATGTCGATGTCGAGGCCCCAGCGCGCGTTGATCGGCTCCCAGTAGGGCAGGCCGGCACCGCCCAGCGGGTCGACCGCCAGCTTCAGGCCGGCCGCCTTGATGGCCGCCATGTCGATCACGGCGTCGAGGTCGTTCACGTAGGGATGGACGTAGTCCTCCTGCCGCGTGGTCTCGGCCTTCAGGGCACGCTCGAAGGGGATCCGCTTCACGTCGCGATTGCCGTCGCGCAGCAGCGCGTTGGCGCGGTTCTCGATCCACTTGGTGGCGTCGGTGTCGGCCGGGCCGCCGTGCGGCGGGTTGTACTTGAAGCCGCCGTCCTCGGGCGGATTGTGCGACGGCGTGATGACGATGCCGTCGGCGAGGTGCTCCGCGCGACCGCGGTTGTGGACCAGGATGGCGCGCGAGATCACCGGCGTCGGGGTGTAGCCGTCGCCGGCCTGGATCACGGTCGTGACGCCGTTGGCCGCCAGCACCTCCAGCGCGCTGCGTTCGGCCGGGCGCGACAGCGCATGCGTGTCCTTGCCCATGTAGAGCGGACCGTCGATGCCCTGTCCGGCCCGGTACTCGCAGATCGCCTGCGAGATGGCGAGAATGTGCGCCTCGTTGAACGAGCCGTGAAGCGACGTGCCGCGATGGCCCGAGGTCCCGAAGGCGACCTTCTGGGTCGGGTCGGCGACGTCGGGGACGCGCTCGTAATAGGCGCGGTCGAGGCGGTCGAGGTCGACCAGCAGCTCCGCGGGCGGCAGCTTGCCGGCGAGGGGCGAAATCGTCATCGGGTGTCCCTGGCTCTGCGCGGACGGGGTCCGGCGGAAATGCCTGCCAATCTACTGCGACGCGCCCGGCTTGGCACGTCGTTTCGCGGCGTCGCGCGGGGCGGCCGGGCCGCCGGTCGAGGTCAGGCCGTCGCCCGGGCCTCGGCCCAGCGGGACTCGATCTCGGCCACGTCGGTGACGTCGCCGAAGAAGAGGTAGAAGTTGACGAGGGCGGCGGCGTGCTCGTCGTCGCGCAGGCTCGCATTGGCGTCGTGCACCATGGTGGTGCGGTAGTTGAGCATCATCGCGTCGCGCGCCGTGGATTCGCAGCAGGCATTGGTCATCGTGCCGGCAACCAGCACGGCCTCGATGCCGCGCGCCCGCAGGATGCCGTCCAGATCCGAGGCGCCCTGGATGAAGGCGCTGTAGCGCGTCTTGCCGACGACGAGGTCGTCGGCGCGGACGTCGAGCTCCGGCCACAGAGCGGAGCCCGGCGCGTGCTCGGCGAGCGCCGCCGCGCGGGCGTCGAAGCGGGCCGGCGTCAGCAGCGTGCGGTGGAAGTGCGGGATCGTGTGCAGGGCGCCGTCGGTGAACAGCGTGCGGATCCACACCACCAGGCCGCCGGCGTCGCGCAGCGCGCGCGCCAGCCGGTTGACGGCGGGCACGATGGCGCGCGCCGGCGGCGTCTCTCCGCCGGCCCCCGGCGCCATGAAGTAGGTCTGCATGTCGACGACCACGAGCGCGGTCCGCCCGGGCGCGACGTCGCGATGCGCCAGCGCGCAGCCCTGCCGGGCGCGGACGCGGTCGATCGCCCATTCGGGCATCTCGAAGGGGTGCATGTCTGCTCTCCTTTTGTGCACCGGCGGACCGTTTTCCCGCGCCGTCGCCCGGCCGCGCCGGCGCCCGTCGCCGGATCCGGGAAATCGGCCATTGTATACAGCAGACAATCCACCGAATGCAATGCTGGCACGCGCGTTGCATGGCGGCGGACGTCGCGCCGACGCCGGCGCGTTCGAGTGGAGAGGGCTTCAAAGATGGGCTGTCGCAAGATCATCTCCGGCGTGCTCTGCGCCGCCGCAATCGCCTTTGCACCGCCGGCCGCGACGGCCGAGCCGGTGCAGAAGATCAAGTTCATGGAGGTGATCCACTCGCTGTTCTATTCGCCCCTCTACGTCGCCCACGGGCTCGGCTACTTCAAGCAGGAGGGGATCGATTTCGACCTCGTCGCCGCGCAGGGCAGCGACAAGGCGACGGCCGCGCTGCTGTCGGGGGCCGCCGACGTCGTCCTGGTCGGCCCCGAGACCGCCGTCTACATCCAGAACGGCCAGTCGCCGGAGAAGATCCGGATCTTCGCCGGCCTCACCGCCACCGACGGCTCCTTCCTGGTCGGTCGCGAGAAGCAGAGCGGCTTCTCCTGGGCGTCGCTGAAGGGCAAGACGATCCTCGGCTGGCGCAAGGGGTCGGCGCCGGCGATCTTCCTCGACAAGGTGCTGAAGGATCACGGCCTCGACCCGGAGAAGGACGTCACCATCGTCACCAACGTGGCGATCCCGGCCCGCCTCGGCGCGTTCATGGCCGGCACGGCGGACTACGGGACCTTCTTCGAGCCCGACGTCACCAAGATCGAGGCGTCCGGCAAGGGCTACTCGCTCGCCAATGTCGGCGTCGCCGCGGGCAAGATCGACTACACGGTGTTCACCGCCCGCGAAAGCTACATCAAGGCGAATCCCAAGGTGATCCAGGGCTTCACCGACGCGATCGCCAGGGCCGAGCGGTGGCTGCAGACGGCCGACCCGCAGGAGGCCGCCAAGACGCTGGCGCCCTACTTCCCCGGCGTCTCCGCCGCCGAGCTCGCCGCCTCCGTCTCCCGCCATCGCGAGGCCGGCGTCTGGAAGGCGTCGCCGCTCGTCTCGGCCGAGGCGATCGGCGCGCTCCAGGACCTCCTGGTCGCCTCCGGCGTTCTCGGTGCCGGCGAGAAGGTGGCCTACGAGAAGGTCGTCGATCCGGCCTTCGCGAAGGCAGCGAAGTGATCCGGTCCCGCGTCGGAGCATGAGATGACCACGCCGAAGATCGAGTTCCGCGACGTCGGCCTCCGGTACTTCACGCCGAAGGGGGAGACGCAGGCGCTCGCCGACATCAGCTTCACGGTGGCGCAGGGCGAGTTCGTCAGCATCGTCGGCCAGTCCGGCTGCGGCAAGAGCACGCTCCTGTCGCTTCTCGCCGGGCTCATCCGGCCCACCGACGGCGAGGTGCTGATCGACGGCGTCCCGGTGACGGGGCCGTCGCCGCAGGTCGGCTTCATGCTGCAGCAGGACAGCCTGTTCGAATGGCGGACCATCGCCGAGAACTGCGTGCTGGGGCCGGAGATCCGCGGCGACGACCGGTTCGAGGCACGCGTCAGGGCCGAGGGCCTGCTGAAGCGCTACGGGCTCGGGGACTTCCTCGACAGCAAGCCGTCGGAGCTCTCCGGCGGCATGCGGCAGCGGGCGGCGCTCGCCCGCACCATGTGCCTGCGGCCCGACGTCCTGCTGCTCGACGAGCCGTTCTCGGCGCTCGACTTCCAGACCCGGCTGTCGATCGCCGACGAGATCGGCGGGATCATCCGCAACGAGGGCAAGACCGCCATTCTCGTCACCCACGACATCCCCGAGGCGATCGCCATGGCCGACCGGGTGATCGTGCTCAGCCGCCGGCCCGGCCGCATCAAGTCGATCCACCCGATCGCCTTCCCCAGCCACGGCGACCGCCGCCCGGGCAGCTTCGCGGCCCGCGACGCCGTGGAATTCCCGTCCTACTTCAAAACCGTCTGGGAAGAGCTGGAAGTCCATGTCGAGTGACACGTCGATCGCCGCGGCGCCGGCCGCCTCCGCCGCGCCTGCCCGGACCGAGCGGGCCGTCGTCCCGCACAGCCGCCAGTACCACGCGTGGCTCGCCGCCCGCCGCCGCGAGAAGCTGCAGATCGTCGCGGCGCAGATCGGGCTCGTCGTCGCGTTTCTCGTCGTGTGGGAGGTCGCGCCGCGCATGCATTGGGTCAACCCGATGCTGACCAGCTACCCGAGCGCCATCTGGCAGGCCTTCGTGCAGATGGTCCGCGGCGGCGAGCTCGGCAACCACATCGTCGTCACGCTGGTCGAGGTGGTCGTCAGCTTCCTGCTCGCCATGGTGCTGGGAACCGCGGTCGCGATCCTGCTGTGGATGTCGCCGCGGCTGGAGCGGGTGCTGGATCCGTTCCTGGTCGTGCTCAACGCCCTGCCGAAGATCGCCCTGGTGCCGATCTTCTACATCTGGCTCGGCGCCGAGGGCTCGATCTATGCGGTCGCGGTGGCGGTGGCGCTCTTCATCACCATCCTGATGCTCTACACCGGCTTCCGGCAGTCGGATCCGAACAAGATCAAGCTCGCCCGCACCTTCGGCGCGACGCGCCGGCAGATCCTCGCCAAGGTCGTGCTGCCCAGCAACGTCCACACGTTCATCGCCACGCTCAAGGCGAATGCCGGTCTGTCGCTGGTCGGCGTCATCGTCGGCGAATTCCAGGCGTCCAAGGCGGGGCTCGGCTACCTGATCGTCTACGGCAGCCAGATCTTCCGGATGGACATGGTGATGGCGGCGATCGTCATCCTCGGGCTGATGTCGCTGGCGATCTACGCCCTCATCCAGTGGGCCGAGTTCCGCATCACCCGGCCGGCGAAGCGCGGCGGCTGACGCCGCCCGCCGGCCGTCCCGCCGGGCCGCCGCGGCCCGGGCCGCCGAGCGAGGCCCTCCGACGCCCTTCCCTGTCCCCCGAAATTGTATACAGTGGACGAAAACAAGGTCTCGCCGTCATGATGGATCCGGTGCTCGCCGACGTGGTGGTCAGATGGGGCGCGGCGAGCCTGCTGGTGCTCGCGGGCGCCTGTATGCAGGGGGTGAGCGGGGTCGGCTTCGGCGTCTTCGCGGCGCCGATCCTGGCGATCATCGATCCCGAGCTGGTGCCCGGGCCGATGCTGTTCCTCGGTCTGGTCATCGCGGTCCTCGCGGTCCGCCGCGAGCGGTCCGGTCTCGACACGAGAGGCGTGGGCTTCGCGATGCTGGGACGGGTGCCGGCCTCGGTCGCCGCCGCCGCGATGATGACCGCCCTGCCGGTGCGCGAGGTCTCCATCGTGTTCGCGCTGCTCATCCTGGCGGGCGTCGCCATGAGCCTCGCCCGCTTCGCGCCGCGCGTCTCCCCCGCGACCATGTTCGGTGCCGGGTGCATTTCCGGCTTCATGGGAACGATCACGTCGGTGGGAACCCCGCCTATCGCGCTCATGTACCAGAACGCGCCGAAGGCGACCCTGCGGGCATCGCTCGGCGGCTTCCTGTTTCTCGGATCGCTGGTCTCGATCGCCGCGCTCTCCGTCACGGGGCGCTTCGGCGTGCACGACGTCGTCCTCGGGACCTGGCTGATCGCGCCTCTGTGGCTCGGCTTCTGGCTGTCGACGCCGCTGGCCCGGAGGCTCCCGGCCAAGGCCGTCCGGCTCACGGTCCTCGGCCTGTCGGCGCTAGCGGCGCTCTTGCTTCTTCTGCGGCAGCTCGCCGGCTGAGTCGCGCGCCCCGGCCGCTGTGGCCGCCGCGCCTGTCGACTGGAGGTGTGCCTCGCCGGCGCCGAGCACATGGGCCATCGCGCGCTTGGCGGCGAGCTCCTCGTCGCCGTCCACGATCGCCTGCAGGATTCCGGCATGCTCCTGCCAGCTCACCTCCTGGCGGGCGGGATCGTCGGGCGAGAAGAGAAGCGCGCTCCGCGTCCTGAGAGACTCCAGCATGTCGGACAGCAGCTGGTTGCGTCCCGCCTCGGCCAGCGCGCGATGGAACTGCTCGTTCAGCTCGCGCAGGCCGCGCCGCCGTCCCGACGTCAACGCCGTCCGCCCGCGGGTCAGGATCGCCTCGGCGTTCTTCAGCAGGACCGCGTTGCGGTTGCGCGCCGCGAGCCGCGCATTGTGCGATTCGAGGAGCGCACGGATCTCGATGATCTCCCGCACCGTGTCGGGGGCCAGACCGGCGACGTGGGCGCCGCGGCGACTCGACACGTCGACGAGCCCGTCGGCGTGCAGGGCCCGGATGGCCTCGCGGATCGGGTTGCGCGACACGCCGTACTCCTCGGCGAGCCGCTCCTCGACCAGCCGCTCGCCCGGCTTCAGCCGGCCGTCCGCGATGGCGCTTCTGATCTCCTGATAGATCAGGTTGTGGAGCGAGTCGTGCTGCTCGCCGAGCCGTTTCCCGGCCGTCCGGCTGTCTCTGGCCATGGCTGTCTCTTCCGTCGTCCAGCGCGTCTCTACGCCTAGACGATCCGCCGGGCCGAGGAAAGCTCGCTCACTGTCTACAATGTGCAGCGGCGCGCCGCGGGACGCTCACTGCTCCAGCATCAGCCGGCCGCCGTGGTGCTCGAAGCGGACGCGCGACAGGAACGACATGCCGAGCAGGTTCTGCGACAGCGCCTCGTCGGGCAGCACCAGAGCGGCGACGTGGTGGACCACGATGCCGCCGACGTCGACCCGCCCGATCTCGGTCGGCGCCGCCATCACGGTGCCGTTCGCGGTGGTGACCCGCGCCGTGTAGTCGCGCGCCTGCGGCCGGACCCCGAGCCGGGCGGCGTCGCTGGCCCGCAACGCGATCACCGAGGCGCCGGTGTCGACCAGCACCGATACGCGGCGCCCGTCCAGCGAGGCCTCGGTCTGGAAGTGGCCGCGGTCGTCCTTGCGCAGCGTCAGGCTGCGATACCCTCCGGCCGGCGTAGCCGGCGCCTGCGGGCCGGCCTGTGCGGCCGGAGGCGTGCGGGCGGTCGCGTCCAGGTAGAGCCGCGGCACCGTGGCGCCGAGAGCGAGGGCGAGGAGAGCGAAGACGATGATGCTGCGCATCGCGGACGAGCCTCGGGACGAACCGCCGCCAGTCCAGCACGCCGGAGGCGAGCAGCGCCCTAACGCCCGGCCGGATTCCGATGCGATGGCGAACGGGAGGTTTCCCCCGGGACGACAATCCTGCGGCGCCTGCCCGATCGCCGTGCCTCGGGCGGGCCGCGATCAACCGAATCCTGGTTCGCACCTTTCCAGGGGGAGCGCCATCGCCGGCCGCGACCCGCCTTTCGGACGATTGCCAGAGCCGGTCCGGCGCGGTACGACTCGCGAAAGCCCAAAGCCACCGACCCCCAGTCCGACCAGCCGATGGCCAAGACCAGCTCGGGGCGCTTCTTCGAAGACTTCAGGATCGGTGACGTGATCCGGCACGCGGTGCCGCGGACCGTCACGACGGGCGACGTCGCGCTGTACACGGCGCTGTACGGGTCGCGCTTCGCGGTCCAGAGCTCCGAGGCCTTCGCCCGGGCGGTCGGCTATCCGCAGTCGCCGATCGACGACCTGCTCGTCTTCCACATCGTGTTCGGCAAGACCGTGCCGGACATCTCGCTCAACGCCGTGGCGAATCTCGGCTACGCCGAGGGCCGCTTCCTCGCCACCGTGTATCCGGGCGACACCCTGACGGCGACCTCCGAGGTCATCGGCCTCAAGGAGAACTCCAGCCGCCGCACCGGCGTCGTCTATGTCCGCTCGACCGGCTGGCGGCAGGACGGGACCAGGGTCCTGGACTACGTGCGCTGGGTGATGGTCAACAAGCGCGACGAGGCGGCGAAGCCGCATGCCGAGCTGGTGCCGGAGCTGGCGCCGACCGTCGATCCGGCGGATCTCGGCGCCGCCTGCCCGCCGCTGCATCTCGCCGGGTGGGATTTCGGCCTGTCGGGCGCGCCGCATCGGTTCGACGACTTCGAGGTCGGCGAACGGATCGACCATGTCGACGGCATGACGGTCGAGGACGCCGAGCACCAACTGTCGACACGACTCTTCCAGAACACCGCGAAGGTGCACTTCAACCACTTCGTCCAGGTGCGCACCCGGATCGGGCGGCGGCTGATCTATGGCGGCCACGTCATCTCGCTCGCCCGGGCGCTGTCCTACAACGGCCTCGCCAACGTCTTCCACATCGCGGGAATCAACAGCGGCGCGCATGTCGCACCGCTGTTCGCCGGAGACACCGTGTTCGCCTGGTCGGAGGTGCTGGCCAAGGCCGATCTTCCCGGCCGCGACGACGTCGGCGCGCTGCGCCTGCGGCTCGTCGCGACCAAGGACCGCACCTGCGAGGAGCACCCGCTGCGGGCCGGTCACGACTACGAGCCGGGGGTCATCCTCGACCTCGACTACTGGGCGCTGATTCCGCGCTGAGCGGGCCCGTCCGGCCGGACCAACCCTGCCGGGCGCGCGGCCGCCGGCCTCGCGCCGCAGGGGGCTGTTCGCCGGGCCGTCGGGCATGCAAAGTTGTGAACCCCGGCATCCACCGCAAGCCGTGATTCGGCGTTGCACAACACACGCGCTTCTGCTTCAAGGAAACGGCCTTCATTGGAGTAATTCCATGGCTGAACGCCCGGCGCGGGTCGAGCGGCCGCTTTCGCCGCACCTCCAAATCTATCGTCTGACCTTCACGTTCCTGATGTCCGGCTTCCACCGGGTCACCGGGATCGTGCTGTATCTCGGCTTCCTGCTCGTCGCATGGTGGCTGCTCTCCGCCGCCTCCGGCCCCAACGCCTATGCGTGGGTGCAGTGGTTCATGAGCACGTGGATCGGGCGGCTCGTGCTGCTCGGGTTCTCGTGGGGCCTGATCCACCACTCGCTCGGCGGTGTCCGCCACCTGATCTGGGACACCGGCCGGGGCTTCGCGCCGAACGAGCGCGAGTGGCTCGCCCGCATGACCCTGATCGGCTCGATCTCGCTCACCCTGCTCGCCTGGATCATCGGCGGCTTCGTGATGGGAGGCCTGCGATGAAGTCGACCAGCATCCGCACCCCGATCGGCAAGGTGCGCGGCCTCGGCTCGGCCAAGTCCGGCACCGAGCACTGGTGGGAGATGCGGCTCACCTCGATCGCGCTGCTGCCGCTGACGCTCGCCGCGATCGTCATCGTGATCTCGCTGATCGGCCGCAACCACGCCGCCGTCGTCCAGATCCTGGGGTCGCCGCTCGTCGCCATCACGATGCTGCTGTGGGTCTACACCGTGACGCTGCACATGCGTCTCGGCCTGCAGTCGGTGATCGAGGACTACATCCACGGCAAGGCGATGAAGACGGGCCTCCTGATCGGCAACACGTTCCTGACGATCGTGCTCTGGCTCGCCTGCACCTACGCGATTCTCAAGCTCTCGTTCGGAGTCTGACCGATGGCCGTCAACGGTTCCGGAAACGGCGGAGCGCCGGCGGTCAACGGCCGGGCCTATCCGCTCGAAGACCACACCTACGACGTCGTCGTCGTGGGCGCCGGCGGGGCCGGCCTGCGCGCCGTCGTCGGCTGCAGCGAGGCGGGGCTCCGCACCGCCTGCCTGACCAAGGTGTTCCCGACCCGCTCCCACACCGTGGCGGCGCAGGGCGGCATCTCGGCGGCGCTCGGCAACATGGGGCCGGACGACTGGCGCTGGCACATGTACGACACCGTCAAGGGGTCGGACTGGCTCGGCGACCAGGACACCATCGAGTACATGTGCCGCAACGCCCCGGCCGCCGTCTACGAGCTCGAGCACTGGGGCGTGCCCTTCTCGCGCACCGAGGAAGGCCGGATCTACCAGCGCCCGTTCGGCGGCATGACGACGAACTACGGCCAGGGCATCGCCCAGCGCACCTGCGCGGCCGCCGACCGCACCGGCCACGCCATGCTGCACACGCTGTACGGCGCCGCCCTCAAGCACAATGCCGAGTTCCTGGTCGAGTACTTCGTGCTCGACCTGATCATGGACGACGAGGGCGCCTGCCGCGGCGTCGTCGCGCTCAACATGGACGACGGCACGCTGCACCGCTTCCGCGCCCAGATGACGATTCTGGCGACCGGCGGCTACGGGCGCGCCTACTACTCCTGCACGGGCGCCCACACCCAGACCGGCGACGGCAACGCCATGGTGCTGCGCGCCGGCCTGCCGCTGCAGGACATGGAGTTCGTCCAGTTCCACCCGACCGGCATCTACGGCTCGGGCTGCCTGATCACCGAAGGCTCGCGCGGCGAGGGCGGCTACCTCGTCAACTCCGAGGGTGAGCGCTTCATGGAGCGCTACGCGCCCTCCGCCAAGGACCTGGCGTCGCGCGACGTCGTCTCGCGCGCCATGACGATCGAGATCCGCGAGGGCCGCGGGGTCGGGAAGAACAAGGACCACATCTTCCTGCACCTCGACCACCTGGACCCGAAGATCCTGCACGAGCGCCTGCCCGGCATCTCGGAGAGCGCCAAGATCTTCGCCGGCGTCGACGTCACCAAGGAGCCGATCCCGGTCATACCGACCGTCCACTACAATATGGGCGGCATCGCCACGAATTATCACGGCGAGGCGGTGATCAGGAAGGACGGCAACCCGGACCACGTGGTGCCCGGCCTGATGGCGCTCGGCGAGGCCGCCTGCGTCTCCGTGCACGGGGCCAACCGGCTCGGCTCCAACTCGCTGATCGACCTCGTGGTTTTCGGCCGCGCCGCGGCGCTGCGCTGCGCCGAGCTGCTGGAGCCCGGTGCCAGCCAGCCGACCCCGTCCGCGCAGTCGACCGAGAAGGCGCTCGCCCGTCTCGACCGCTTCCGCAACGCCAATGGCGGCACGCCGACCGCCGAGCTGCGCTCGCGGATGCAGCGGGTGATGCAGTCGAACTGCGCGGTGTTCCGCACCGGCGAGGTGCTGGCCGAGGGCGTCAAGCTGATCGACGAGGTGCTGGCCGGCGCCGCCGACGTCAAGGTGACCGATCGCTCGCTGATCTGGAACACCGACCTGATGGAGACGCTGGAGTTCGACAACCTCATCGCCCAGGCGGTCGTCACCATGAACTCCGCCGTCAATCGCACCGAGAGCCGCGGCGCGCATGCCCGCGAAGACTTCCCGGACCGCGACGACAAGGTGTGGATGAAGCACACGCTGGCGTGGCTCGATTTCGACACCCGCAAGGTGTCGATCGACTACCGGCCCGTGCACACCTACACGATGACGAACGACGTGTCGTACATCGAGCCGAAGGCGAGGGTCTACTGAACATGGTCGAATTCACCCTGCCAAAGAACTCGCGAGTCACCGACGGCAAGGTGTGGCCGAAGCCGGAGGGCGCGACCAACACGCGTGAGTTCCGCGTCTACCGTTGGAATCCCGACGACGGCAAGAATCCGCACATCGACACCTTCACGGTCGATCTCGACGACTGCGGGCCGATGGTTCTCGACGCCCTGTTGTGGATCAAGAACAAGGTCGACCCGACGCTGACCTTCCGGCGTTCCTGTCGCGAGGGCATCTGCGGCTCCTGCGCCATGAACATCGACGGCGTCAATACGCTCGCCTGCACAAAGGACATGGGCGAGATCAAGGGGTCCGTGAAGGTGCTGCCGCTGCCGCACCAGCCGGTCGCCAAGGATCTGGTGCCCGACCTCACCAACTTCTTCGCCCAGCACGCGCTGGTGCAGCCGTGGCTGCAGACCGTCACGCCGGCGCCCGAGAAGGAGTGGATTCAGAGCAAAGACGACCGCGAGATGCTCGACGGTCTCTACGAGTGCATCCTCTGCGCCTGCTGCTCGACCTCGTGCCCGGAATACTGGTGGAACCCGGACCGCTATCTCGGTCCCGCCGCGCTCCTGCACGCCTATCGCTGGGTGATCGACAGCCGCGACGAGGGGACCGGCGAACGGCTCGACCAGCTCGAGGATCCGTTCCGCCTGTTCCGCTGCGTCACCATCATGAACTGCTCGAAGGCATGCCCGAAGGGTCTCAACCCGGCCAAGGCGATCGCCGAGCTGAAGAAGCTGATGGTCGAGCGCCAGAAGACCTGATCCGGCGCGATCCCGTTTCCGGGGCGGCCCGTCGGCCGCCCCGAAGTATTAAGGAGAACAAACCATGATCGATCATGTCGGCTTCCCGGTGTCCGACTTCGCCCGCTCGCGGGCCTTCTACGCCGCGGCGCTGGCGCCGCTCGGCTATTCGGTGATCATGGAGTTCGGTCCCGAGGAGACCGACATGGGGCACGCCGCGGCGGGCTTCGGCCGCGACGGCAAGCCGGACTTCTGGATCGGCGGCGAAGGCGGCCTGACCGGCGTGCTGCATGTCGCACTGGCGGCGCCGGACCGCGCGACCGTCGACGCCTTCCACGCCGCCGCACTGGCGGCCGGCGGTCGCGACAACGGCGGGCCGGGCCTGCGACCGCACTATCATCCGACCTACTACGCGGCCTTCGTGCTGGATCCGGACGGCCACAACATCGAGGCCGTCTGCCACGCGCCGGCGTGACGGCGCGCGCACAGCGCTGGAACCTCGTGCGAAGGCGCCGGGTTCTCCCGGAACACGAACGAGGTGCGCATGCAGACGATCGATTCGGGCCGGCCCGGGCCGGCCCATGGCACGTCCGACCCGACCGGGCCGAAGATTCCGCCGGGCCCGGACCCGCAGCCGGTTCCGCCCGATCCGGGCGAGCCGCCGGTGCCCGGTCCGACCGGCCCGCGCAGCCCTTACCCGGTGAACGACCCGGGCATCGCCGACCCGACCAAGCCGGGCGCCGAGCCCGACTACGTGCCGCCGGTCCCGCCCGGCGGGCCCGGGCAGATGTGACCGCGCCGGCCGCGGACCACATGGCCGCAGCCGCGAGCGGCCGCGCACCGCTGTTTCTGTCTTCCGGACACGTAGCGGTGCCATATTACTAAGTATTTCGGAGAAATACGCGATTTCTTCACGTTCCGGAGTCTGAATGGGCCGCCCCCGGCCCATTTCAGTGCGGACGTCGTTGCATGATTCCGATGTTCAGACGCCTGGTTCCCAGGCGGTTCAGTCCCGACCTCGCGGCGCTCGCCGCCGTCCTGCTGGTCGTCGCGGGTGTGGCGCCGGCCGGCGCCGCATCGCCAGGTGCCGCTCCCGGTGCCCCGCCGGCCGCTGCCGCCCCGCCGAGCGGGACCGCGCCGCCCGCTGACCCGGTCGACCCGGCGGCGCTCGCCGCCCTCGACCGGATGGCGGCGCATCTCGCCGGCCTCCGCGCCTTCGAGGTCGAGGCGACCTATGCGTTCGACATCGTCGCCCGCACCGGCCAGACCGTGACGGTCGACGGCACCGTGCGCTACCTGGTCCGCCGCCCCGATCGGCTCGCCGCCACCGTCGCTAACGACCTGTTCGCCCGGACCTATCTCTACGACGGCAAGACCCTGACGATCGCGTCGCCGGCCGAGCCCTACTATGCGCAGGTGCCGGCGCGTCCGACCCTGCGGGACATGCTGGCCGGCGTCGCCGCCGAGCACGCGATCGAGCTGCCGTCGGCCGACCTCGTCGACCTCGGCACCGCGGAGCCGCCGTCGAAGGGGATCACCGGCGCGTTCCGGGTCGGCACTGCCACGGTCGGCGGCGTCGCCGCCGAGCACTACGCCTTCCGCAGCCGCGACCGCGACTGGGAGGTCTGGATCGCCGCCGGCGACACGCCGCGGCCGCTCAAGCTCACGCTGATCGACCGCGCCCAGCCGTCGCGGCCCCGCTACACCGCGACGCTCGCCTGGACCGAGCGCACCGACATTCCCGACCAGGCGTTCGTCTTCACACCCCGGCCCGACCAGACGCCGATCGCCATCCTGCGGCTCGGCCGGACCCAGGGGAGCAACTGACATGCCCACCACGATGATCGGCCCGCGCCGCGGGATGCTTCGCGCCGTCCTGCTCGGCGCTTCCGTCCTCGGCTTCGCGCTCGCCCCGTCGCTCGCGACGGCCCGCGGCATCGAGCATTTCGGCGGCGGCTTCGGCGGATTCCGGGGCGGTGGATTCGGCGGCGGCGACCGCGCCTTCCACGGCGCGCCGATGAATTTCGGCCCGCATCTCAATGCGCCGATGCGGCCGCCCGAGATGCGGCCGGCGGAATTCCGCCCCGAGCCGCAACCCGGCCCCGGCCCCGGCCCGCGTCCGGGTCCGCATCCCGGCCCGGGCCCTGGTCCCGGTCCGCACCCCGGTCCTGGTCCCGGTCCTGGTCCGCATCCCGGACCGGGCCCCGGTCCCGGCCCTGGCCCCGGTCCGCATCCGCCGGGACCGCCCGGGCCGCCTCCGCCGCCGCCCTTCCCGCCGCATCCCGGCTACCTGCCGCCGCCCTATTACCCGGCCTACCCGCCGGGAGCCTGGGTGGCCCCGCTGGTCGGCGAGGCGCTGGCGATCGGCACCATCGCGGCCACCCTGCCGACCGGGTGCCAGACCGTGGTGATCGGCGGCGTGACCTACGAGCAGTGCGGCGCGACCTGGTACCAGCCGCAGTTCCAGGGCAACCGCACCGTCTGGGTGGTGGTCGCCCCGCCGCCGCGCTGACCCCTCCCGCGGCCGAACGAGCCCGCGGCGGGGGGGGGGGGGGCCGGGGGGGGGGGCGGGGGGGGGCGGGGGGGGCGGGGGTCTGGTGGTGGGGTAGAGGCGGTCGCGGCGG
>NZ_JAUSUJ010000005.1 GCF_030813915.1 Rhodoplanes tepidamans | reverse complement strand
CCTGACTCGCTCCGGGATCGGATTCGCCCGAAATTCCGCCGTCACCCGCGCGCAAATCCGCCTCGCGGCATGAAGTCGAGTTCTTGCCCTGCCTCTTCGCTTTTGCGCCCTGCGGGCCTGCCCACGCAATGCGTTGTTCTGGTGGGCGGTAACGGGCCGCAGCCGGCCGAGGGACGTCCTCTACCCCGCGCCCTCTGATCGCGATCCATGCGGTTCCAAGCAGCGGGCCGTCGACTCCCGATCAGCCGAACGGAGGTTCGCATGGGCTCGACGCACCGACTGTCTCCTCGCGGCTCGTCCAACCGTTCCGTTGTCGGACCGCCCGCCCGCCCCCACCCCTCGGTTGACTCCCCCGCCGCCGTCGCCTATCTGACCGCTCGTCGCCGGTCGCGCCGGCCGTAAGCGTTCGACGTCATTCAACGCACTCAACGATCCTCGACGATCGGAGTGCGTTTTTTCGTGCTCTGTGCCCGGCGCATCGCGCCGGTGCGACGAGCCGGCGGCGCGCTTCGGCGATCGGGGAACAGCCACGAGATCGTCATGGCTTTCCGCTCGACCCCCGACCCGGCGCAGCGCCGCCTGCTGCTGCTCACCGCGGTTCTGTTCGTCTGCTATCTCTGCGTCGCCATCCCGGTTCCGACCGTCCCGGTGTTCGTCACCGGCCCGCTCGGGCTCGGCAATGTCTGGGCCGGCCTCGGCGTCGGCTTCGGCTTCCTCGCCACCGTGGTCACCCGCGGCTACGGCGGCGGCCTGTCGGACCGCCGCGGCCCGGCGGTCGCGGTGCGCCGCGGGCTCGTCCTCTATCTCGCCGGGGCGCTGGCCTCGGCGGTCGCCGGCCTGATGGCGGGCGCGCCGGCGGCGGCCTTCGCGGTCCTGCTCGCCGGCCGGCTGCTGGTCGGGCTGGGCGAGAGCCTGGTCGGCGTCGGGGTGGTCGCCTGGGGCGTCGGCCTCGTCGGCCCGGCCCGGGCCGGGCGGGTGCTGGCCCTGGTCGGCGCCGCCATCTACGGCGCGCTCGCGGTCGGCGGACCGCTCGGCCTCCTGCTGCTCGACCGGCTCGGCTTCGCCGGCGCGATGGCGGCGAGCGCGCTGCTCCCCGCCCTCGGGCTGCTGGCGCTGCGCGGCATCGCCGGCGTCCCCGCCCATCCCGACGCCGAGCGGCCGCCGTTCCGCAGCGTGATCGGCCGGATCTGGCTGCACGGCGCCGTCGTCTGTCTGCAGGGCATCGGCTTCGCCGCGATCGGGGCGTTCTTCGTCCTGCATTTCCTGCGCGAGAATTGGAGCCATGCCGGCCTCGGCCTCACCGCCTTCGGTGCCGGCTTCGTGCTGGTCCGGGTGCTGTGCGGCCACCTGCCCGATCGGGTCGGCGGCCTGCCGGTGACGATCGTTTCGCTGGCCGTCGAGGCGGCCGGCCAGACGCTGATCTGGGCCGCCGGCGATCCGGCCCTGGCGCTCGGCGGGGCGTTCCTCACCGGCCTCGGCTGCTCGATGGTGTTCCCGGCGATGGGGCGCGAGGTCGTGCATCTGGTGCCGCCGCATCTGCGCGGCACCGCGCTCGGCGGGTACTCGGCGTTCCAGGACGTCGCCTACGGCCTCACCGGGCCGCTCGCCGGGGTCCTCGCCGACCACGCCGGCTACGGCAGCGTGTTCCTGGTCGGCGCCGCCGCGGCGGCCGCGGGCCTCGTGATCGCGCTCGGCCTGTACCGCACACGCCGCCGCCCGGCCGCCTGAGGGCGGCCCCGGCGCGGCGGTCCCGGTCGGTGCCCGCACGCCGCCTCCCCCCTCGGCCCCTCGCCGTGCTACACCGCGGCGCGAGGGCGTGCCGGCGGGGCCGGCCCCGGCAAAACTCCACGGGCGAAGCGATGAACATCGGTGACAGTCCGCTGCTGACGGACCTCTACCAGCTCAACATGATGCAGGCCTATCTGGCGAACGGGCTGACCGGCCCGGCGTCGTTCGAGCTGTTCGTGCGGCGGCTGCCGCCGGGGCGGTCGTTCATGATGGCGGCGGGGCTCGAGCAGGCGGTCGAGTGGCTGGCCGGCTTCCGTTTCTCCGCGGACGAGCTCGCCTATCTGGAGAAGAGCGGCCGGTTCGACGCCGCCATGCTCGATTATCTCGCGACCCTGCGGTTCACCGGCGACGTCGACGCCATGCCGGAGGGCACGGTGTTCTTCCCGCACGAGCCGATTCTCCGCGTCACGGCGCCGCTGCCGCTGGCGCAGCTGCTCGAGTCGCGGCTCATCAACCTCGTCCAGCTCCAGAGCCTGGTCGCCACCAAGGCGGCCCGGGTGATGCTGGCGGCGCCCGGCAAGGTGCTGGTCGACTTCGGCTTCCGCCGCGCCCACGGGGCCGAGGCCGGCCTGATGGCGGCGCGCGCCGCTTACGTCGCCGGCTTCGCCGGCACCGCCACGGTGCTGGCCGAGATGCTGTGGGGCATCCCGATCTACGGCACCATGGCGCATTCCTACGTGCAGGCGCACGAGGACGAGAGCGTCGCCTTCGAGACGTTCGCCCGCGCCCGGCCCGACAATCTCACGCTGCTGATCGACACCTACGATCCGGAGGCGGCGGCCCGCAAGGTCGTCGCGCTGGCCCCGAAGCTCGCCCGCGACGGCATCGTCGTGCGCTCGGTGCGCCTCGATTCGGGCGATCTCGTCGGCCTGTCGCGCCGGGTGCGGGCGATCCTCGACGCCGGCGGCTGCCCGGACATCCGGATCTTCGTCTCGGGTGGGCTGGAGGAGGGGCAGATCGCCGCCATCGTCGAGTCCGGGGCGCCGATCGACGGCTACGGGGTCGGCACCGCGCTCACCACGTCGCAGGACCAGCCGGTGCTCGACATCGTCTACAAGCTGCAGGAGTACGACGGGGTGGCGCGGCGCAAGCGCTCGGCCGCCAAGCAGACCTTCCCGGGCCGCAAGCAGGTGTGGCGGACCCGCGCCGCCGACGGCACCATCGCGGGCGACGTGATCTCGCTCGACGGCGAGACCCTGCCGGGCGAGACCCTGCTCGCCCCGGTGATGCGGGCGGGCGAGCGGGTGCGCCGCGATCCGTCGCTCGCCGACATCCGGGCGCGCGCCGCCAGGGAGCTCGCCGCCCTGCCGCCGGCCCTGCGCGACGTCACCCATCCTGGCCCCTATCCGGTGGCGATCGGCACGGCGCTGCACGACCTCACCGAGGAGGTCGACCGCCGCATCGCGGCGCACGGGTGAGCCTCCGCGCGATCGCGTGTCCCGGGCGCGGTGCAACGCGCCGCGACCTGGGACCCAGAGGGATCGGACGAGGCGGCTGCCGAGCGCCCCTGGGCCCCGGCTCTGCGGCGCATCAGGCCTGCGGCCTGACGCACCTTGTCCGGAGCACGATGCGCTCGCCCCGGAGATGCGACACGACCGCCCCGAAATCCCTTCTTAACGTCCGCCCCGTTAACCTTGCGCCCGGACGCGGCGGCCGGGGGAGGGGCGCCGGGCGGGCGCCGGCGGGCGGCCCTGCCGATGCCGCAAATTTGCTCGGTCGCGACGGAACGCCACCCCAAAATCGCCGTTGTAACCGGCCTATAACTGCGTCGCTTTCTCCTCGCGTGCGTTCTCCGCACGGGCCCGTCTGGCGTGCCCGTGCGCACCAACCGGGCCGGTGGCATGGATGTGATCCTGGTGAAGCTGCTCGCGGCGTTCCTGGCGTTGAGCCAGGTCGCGACCCGGCCGGAGGCGATCGAGACCACGTTCGACCGCGACCGCGACCAGGCCCGCGTCGTGCAGATCCTGCGCGACGGCTGCGCCCACATGCGCAAGGCCTTCGACATCGAATCGATCGACATCGACGGGCTGATCACCACGGCGCTCGACGACCCGCAGGCCTTCACGGGCGAGATCAAGGCGTTCAAGGGCCTCGACTTCAAGGCGCTGCCGCCGCTCTACCGCCAGTTCTGCAAGAACGAGGACGTGGCCGACTCGCCGGCCGACATCGGCGCCGTCATCGCGTGGTACGACAAGGCCGTCGCCGACCTGCCGGACCACAACAAGCTCAAGGGCTTCAGGCCGGCCGGCACCTCCACGGTGCTGGACCGGACGGGCGGCCGCTTCGCCGAGGTCTACGAGCCCGACAACCGTCGCGTCTGGGTGCCGCTGTCCGAGATCCCGAAGCACGTCCAGGAGGCCTTCGTCGCCGCCGAGGACAAGCGCTTCCATCAGCACAAGGGCATCGACGAGCGCGGCCTGATCCGCGCCATGGTCGGCAACCTGGCGCGGCCGGGCCGGCCGCAGGGCGGCTCCACCATCACCCAGCAGGTGGTGAAGAACCTGCTGGTCGGCGACGATCTCACCTACGAGCGAAAGATCCGCGAGGTGATCGTCGCCGCCCGGGTCGAGCAGATTCTCTCCAAGGACGAGATTCTCGAGCTCTACCTCAACACGATCTTCCTCGGCCGCGGCTCCTGGGGCATCGAGCTCGCGGCGCGCAGCTGGTTCGGCAAGCCGGCCTCGGAGCTGACGCTCGCCGAAGGCGCGGCGCTGGCCGGCCTCACCAAGGGGCCGAGCTACTACAGCCCCGACCGGCATCCCGGGCGGGCGCAGGAGCGGCTCTCCTATGTCCTCGGCCGCATGCAGGAGGACGGCCTGATCACCCCGGCCGAGGCGAGCGCGGCGCGCGCCGCCGGCGTCACCTGGGCCCCCTACGAGCGGCTGACCCGCACCTCCGGCTTCCACGTCCTCGATCACATCGCCCGCGAGGCGCGCGGCCTGCCCGGCGTGTCGCCGCTCACCGCGGCGTCCTCGACGGTGAAGTCGACCATCCATCCGGACCTGCAGAAGGCGACCGAGGCGGCCCTGCAGGAGGGCCTGTTCCGCTACGAGGCGTCGACCGGCCGGTCCCAGTTCGCCGGGCCGGAGCTGAACCTCGCCGCGGCGATCCAGAAGCTGCAGGCCGCCGCCGGCAAGGCCGCCGGCGCGCCCGGCGCCGCCGGCACGACCGGGGCGCCCGCCGCCGCGGCGCCCGACGCGGCGCCCGCGCCGGCCGCCGCCCCCGACGAGCCCGCGCCGCCGCCGGCCCGCGGCAGGAAGGCCAAGTCCTCGGCCAGGGCCGCCGCGCCGCCGCGGCCGGCCGAGCCGCCGGCCCCGGCCGTGCCGTGGCTCGAGGCGCTCAAGACCGCCCGCATGCCGCTCTACGACGTCCACTGGACGCCCGCCGTGGTGATCCAGAAGGGCGAGACCATCCGGGTCGGGCTGACCGACGGCCGCGTGCTGCCGCTCGGCGCCGTCACGGCCCAGGCGCGCCGGACGCTGTCGCTCTACGACGTCGTCTACGTCAAGGCGACCGACGGCAGGAAGGGCGCCCGCGCCGATCTGCGCATCCGCCCGACCGTGCAGGGCGCCGCCCTGGTGCTGGAGAACAAGACCGGCCGCATCCTCGCGATGACGGGCGGCTTCTCCTATCCGCTCAGCCAGATCAACCGCACCACCCAGACGGCGCGCCAGCCCGGCTCGGCGTTCAAGCCGTTCACCTATCTGGCGGCGCTGCACAAGGGCCTGCAGCCCAACACGCTGGTGCGCGACGAGCCGATCACCCTGCCGCCGGTCGGCGGCAGCACCGCGGCGCGCGATCGCGACTACTGGACGCCGAAGAACTACGAGGGCGGCTCGTCCGGGATCCTCACCCTGCGGCTCGGCCTCGAATACTCGAAGAACCTCGTCACCGCGCAGCTGCTCGACGGCGGCATCTCGTCCGATCCGACCCAGAGCCTCGCCAAGGTGTGCGAGCTGGCGCTGGAGGCGCAGGTCTATCGCGACTGCATCGGCTACTACCCGTTCGTGCTCGGCGCCCAGCCGGTGCGCCTGATCGACCTCGCCGCCTTCTATGCCGCGGTCGCCAACGAAGGGATGCGGCCCGACCCCTACGCGGTCGAGGAGGTCGAGGAGCAGGGCAAGACGGTCTATCGCCACCAGGGCGACCTGCGGGCGCTGGCCGGCGGTGACCGGGTCGCCTTCGTCCAGCTCAAGAGCATGCTGCAGGGCGTGCTGGCGCGCGGCACGGCGCGGGCGATCGCCGGCCTGTCGCCCTACGTGGCCGGCAAGACCGGCACCAGCGACGACGAGAACGACGCCTGGTTCGTCGGCTTCTCCAACGACGTCACGGTCGCCGTGTGGGTCGGCTACGACAATGCCGACGGCAAGCGCCGCACCCTCGGCGGCGGCCAGACCGGCGGCTCGGTGGCGGTGCCGATCTTCTCCGCCATCATGGACCAGGTGTGGGCCAAGGTCGCCCGGAAGGCGCCGCTCGCCCCGCCGTCGCGCGAGGCGCAGCGCCAGCTGATCGCCCTGCCGATCGACCTGCGCAGCGGCACGCGGCTGCCGGAGCGCACCGCCGGCGCCTTCACCGAGTGGTTCCGGGTCGACCGCTCCGGCGAGGTCGCCGACACCCAGCACCAGATGGTCTCCTCCTACGACGTGGCGAGCCAGGCCTACGGCGACCCCGGCGACGGCGAGCTGTTCGGCTACGGCACCGGCAACGGCCCCTACGGCAATTCGCCCTACGGCAACAACGGCTACGGCGGTGGCTGGGGGCAGGGCGGCGGCCTGTTCCAGGGCTTCCCGTTCGGCTGGCAGCAGCAGAGCCCGTACCAGCGGCAGCAGCCCTCCGGCTCGCCCTACGGCCAGGGCGTGCGGCCGCCGCCGCAGAGCCCGGGCGGCCTGTTCGGCCAGCTCGGCCGTTCCTTCGGCGGCGAGCCGCGCTACCATGGCCGCGACTATCCGCCCCAGCGAGTCGACCCGCAGTACCCCTATGCGGACCGCGAGCGTTACTGGTGACCAGCCGCTCCCGGCCGCAGCCTCTGTGAGAAGCGCCTGGTGATGCAGCAGATGACGTCGAAACGTCTCGTCCCGGCCCTGGCGGCGGTGGCCGCCGCCCTGTGGCTCGCCGCGGCGCCGGCCGTGCCGGCCGCGGCGGCGGGCTTCCGCATCCAGGAGGTCCGCGACATCGCCAAGGTGGCGCCGGGGTCGCTGCCGCCCGGCACCATCGCGTTCACCGACCACCGCGACGACGAGCTGGTCGATCCCGCCACCGGGCTGATCCGCTTCTCCGACTGGGCCCGCGCCCGGCCGCTGCAGAAGGAGCTGCTCGCCCTCTATCCGGGCTACACCGAGCCGAGCGTCACCGCGACCGTGAACGGCGCCACCCGGACCGTGAAGCGCAAGCTGCACATGTACGTCGCCGAGGCGCGCTTCGAGCTCGCCCGGCCGCCCGAGCGCGTCGACCTCGCCCGCTTCGCCACGCTCAAGACGCTGGAGACGATGGATCCGGCCATCAAGCACCGGCTGATCGGGCCGAACGACGTCGTCCCCAACAAGGACGCCCGGCTGTCCTCGCACCACCCGACCCGCCGCTGGTGCGAGAACGCCGCGACCGTCATCTGCATCCAGTCGCGCTACCAGTTCGAGGGCAAGCTGCCGGCCGCCATCATGCTGCTCAACAAGCTGCGCGACTCGGGCAAGCAGGTGGCCGACCACATCGAGTTCCAGAGCGAGCTGCGCATCGTGCCGCCCGAGGAGATCGACCAGGCGGCGATCGCCAGGCTCACCGGGGTCGAGACGCCGGTCGCCTCGATGCTCGAGCAGTCGATCGTGCACGTCAACCAGGTGATGCAGTTCGGCAAGGTGCTCGCCGTGCTGCAGCCGAGCCCGGCCGACCCGGGCCGCACCATCGTCTCGACCTTCGTGGCGCTCGCCGTCGAGAGCGACCTGTTCGAGAAGCGCAAGGAGCTCGAAGGCGTGCCGGTGCTGCGCAACATGGTGCCGGCCCAGGTGCTGGCCGGCAACTCCTCGTTCAACACCGGCCACTCGATCAGCGCCGGCCTGCCGAGCTACTCGCGCAACCGCATCGAGGCGATCGCCACCGCCCTCGGCGCACGCTGACCGTACGGTCGCGGACGGGCCGCGGGCCGCGGCGCGCTGCCCCGCGGCAGGCAGCGCTCCGCCACCCCGCCGCCTTATTGTCCTCACCGCCCATCGCCTCTACATCTGGCGTCGGCGTGCCACCGCTCCGCGCGCCGCGTGCGATGCCGCGCATCGCGCACGGGAGATGCCGATGCCGTCCTCCGGGGACTGGAAGATTCCGCCGGCCGCACAGCCGAAGGCGGAAGGCTACAAGTTCGACCTCGACCGGGCGTTGAACGCCGTGGTGGCGCTGCGCGCCGAGGTGCCGGCCGACGCGACCACGGCCGAGACGCTCGGCACCGAGCGGGCCGGCCACGGCGTCGTCATCCGCGACAGCGGCCTCGTCCTCACGGTCGGCTACCTGATCACCGAGGCCGAGGCGGTGTGGCTGCGCACCGCCGACGGCCGCGTCGTGCCCGGCCACGCGCTCGCCTTCGACCACGAGACCGGCTTCGGCCTGGTGCAGGCGCTCGGCCGCCTCGAGGTGCCGGCGCTGCCGCTCGGCCGCTCGGCCGACCTGCTGGTCGGCGAGCACGCGATCCTGGCCGCCACCGGCGGCCGCCAGCGCGCCGTCGCGGCCCGCATCGTCGCCCGCCAGGAGTTCGCCGGCTACTGGGAGTACCTGCTCGACGACGCCATCTTCACGGCGCCGGCGCATCCCAACTGGGGCGGCACGGCGCTGATCAACGCGGCCGGCGAGCTGGTCGGCATCGGCTCGCTGCATCTCGAGCAGCGGCGCGACCAGGACACCGTCTACCACGTCAACATGGTGGTCCCGATCGACCTGCTGAAGCCGGTCCTCGACGACCTCCTGACCTACGGCCGGCCGAACCGGCCGGCGCGCCCGTGGCTCGGCGTCTACGTCACCGAGCTGGAGGACAAGCTGGTCGTCGTCGGGGTGGCGAACGGCAGCCCGGCGCAGCGCGCCGACCTGCGCGCCGGCGACACCCTGCTCACCGTCGCCGACACGCCGGTCGCGACGCTGGCCGAGCTGTTCCGCCGCATCTGGTCGCTCGGCCATGCCGGCGTCGAGGTGCCGATCACGGTCCAGCGCGACGGCCGCATGCTGGCGCTGCGCGCCACCTCCGGCGACCGCCTGCGCTTCCTGCGCACGCCCCGGATGCATTGAGGGCTGCACTTCCCCTCTTCCCTCTCCCGCGAGGGGAGAGAGACGAGCCCCGGGCCGCTCGGCCGCCGCCGCGCCTACGTCCCCTCCATCGCCTCCAGCTCGTCGATCATGGTGGCGATGAGGCCGAGGCCGCCCTGCCAGAAGCCGGGGTCGCGGGCGTCGAGGCCGAACGGGGCGAGCAGCTCGTTGTGCGGCTTGGTGCCGCCGGCCGCCAGCATGGCGAGATAGCGCTCGGCGAAGCCCTCGTGGGCGTTCTCGTAGACGGCGTAGAGGGCGTTCACCAGGCAGTCGCCGAACGCGTAGGCGTAGACGTAGAACGGCGCGTGGACGAAGTGGCCGATATAGGCCCAGAAGGTCTCGTAGCCGGGCTTCAGCTCGATCGCCGGGCCGAGGCTCTCGGACTGCACCTTCATCCAGATCTCGCCGATGCGGTCGGCGGTCAGCTCGCCCTCGCGCCGCTCGGTGTGGATGTCGCGCTCGAACGTGTAGAAGGCGATCTGCCGCACCACCGTGTTGAGCATGTCCTCGACCTTGCCGGCCAGCATGGCGCGGCGTCGCTTCCTGTCCTTGATGCCGGCGAGGAGCTTGCGGAAGGTGAGCATCTCGCCGAACACGCTGGCGGTCTCGGCGAGCGTCAGCGGCGTCGGCGCCATCAGCGGGCCGTTCTTCGCCGCCAGCACCTGGTGGACGCCGTGTCCGAGCTCGTGGGCGAGCGTCATCACGTCGCGCGGCTTGCCCTGGTAGTTGAGCAGCACGTAGGGGTGCGCCGACGGCACGGTCGGATGCGCGAAGGCGCCCGGCGCCTTGCCGGGCCGGGTCGGCGCGTCGATCCAGCGGTCGGTGAAGAAGCGCTCGGCGATCTCGGCCATCTTCGGCGAGAACTGGCCGTAGGCCGAGAGCACCGCGTCCTTCGCTTCGTCCCACGGAATCGTCGGCGTCGCCACCTTGGGCAGCGGCGCGTTGCGGTCCCAGTGGGCGAGCCGCTCCTTCTTGAACCACCGCGCCTTCAGCGCGTAGTAGCGGTGCGACAGCCGCGGATAGGCCTCGCGCACGGCGCTCACCAGCGCCTCGACCACCTCGCGCTCCACCCGGTTGGCCAGATGGCGCGAGTCGGCGATGTCGGCGAAGCCGCGCCAGCGGTCGGAGATCTCCTTGTCCTTGGCGAGCGTGTTGGTGATCAGCGTGAAGATGCGCAGGTTCTTGCCGAAGGTCTCGGCCAGCGCCTCGGCGGCCTTGCGGCGCACCGTCTCGCTCGGGTTCTGCAGCAGCGTCAGGGTCGGCTCGAGCGGCAGCGCCTTGCCCTGCACGGAGAAGCGCAGGCCCGCGATGGTCTCGTCGAACAGCCGGTTCCAGGCGGCGTAGCCGGTCACCGACTTCTCGTGGAAGAGCTGCTCGACGCGATCCTCGAGCTGATACGGCTTCTCCTTGCGGACGTCCGCGACGAACGGCCGGTAGTGGCCGAGCGCCGGGTCCTGCATGGCGGTCTCGAGCAGCGCGTCGTCGATGCGGTTGAGCTCGAGCGCGAAGAACAGGAGATGCGACGAGGCGGCCGTGATCTGGTCCTGCACGTCGCCGTAGAACTTGGCCCGCACCGGATCCGTGGTGTCGCCGGCGTGGACGAGGCTGGCATAGGAGATCAGGCGGCCGAGCAGGTCGTCGAGCGCCTCCAGCTGCCGGATGGCGTCGGCCAGCGCCGGGCCGGCGTCGGGCTCGCGCGCCATGGCGGCGAGCCGGCCCTTGAACGCCTCCTCGAAGGCGACGCAGCCGGCACGGGCGCGGTCGAGGTCGTGCTTCACCTCGGGCGAATCGATCGCGGGATAGAGGTCGGCCAGGTTCCACTCGGGCAGCGTCCCGAGATCGGCGGCGGTCGGAGCGGCAGGGGGCTTCGTCACAGTCGCGGTCGTCACGGTCATTGCGGCAGCGGTCCTTCCAAAGTCCGGCGCCCCGGCACCCGGCCGGCGGCGAAGGGGTCGCCGCCATCGTAGGGGGCTGCGGCCGGCGAGGCAAAGCATGGCGGCGGCGGCCCGGCCGGCGGCCGCCCGGCCGGGGCCGGAGAGGGGCCGGCCGGACGCGTCGGCTTTCCGTCAATTCCGACAGAAACGTCTACTTTCGAAGCGATCGAAAATAAGACCGGTTCGAGGTGGCCCGGATCATCGTGGCGGAACCGCATGTTGTCGCTTTCGGCATGGTCTTGTTTATCGGACATGAAAGCTTGGAACTGTTCTTCTGCCACAGTAACATTCCTCTAATCTATTCACCGGGAACGAGATTCTAGTTGGCGGCCGGGGCGCCGCCGCGATACGGTCCCGCGTACTCCAGTACTCACCGCGGACCCGCGCCGGGGCGATGTTTCGGCGCCCGGGTTCCTGTTGCCAACGACCCCCGTTGAAGACCGACCATGAGCGTGAACGTCATTTTCGGATCCGACGCCGGTGCCACCCGGGGGGTGGCGTCGCGCATCGCCAAGCGCGTGCAGGGCAAGGCGATCGACATCGCCACGGCGACCAAGGCCGACTTCGAGAACTGCAGCCTGCTGATCCTCGGCTCGCCGACCTACGGGGCCGGCGACCTGCAGACCGACTGGGAGCTCGGCGGCCTCGACAAGCTCGGGGCGGCCAACCTCGCCGGCAAGAAGGTGGCGCTGTTCGGCACCGGCGACCAGGTCAGCTATCCGGACAGCTTCGTCGACGCGATGGGCCTCCTCTACGACCAGGTGGTCGCGAAGGGGGCCGTCGTGGTCGGCTTCACCGACACGGCCGGCTACGACTACACGGCGTCGAAGGCGGAGCGCGACGGCAGGTTCGTCGGCCTCGCGCTCGACGAGGACGGCGAATCGTCGAAGACCGAAAAGAGGATCACGGCATGGATCAGCCAGCTTCTCTGAACGCGACGCTCGGGATCTTCCGGCATCACCTCTACGAGCTGTCGAAGGGGATGCGGCCGCTGATCCTGATGACCGTCAACGCCGAGGCGGTGAAGCCGATCGTCGACCGGCTGGTGGCGTCGGGCGTCGCCCATCACGTCCACGAGGCGTGCCGGTCGCGCTTCAACGTGGTGTTCGGGCGCCCGGCCGCCGTGATGGCGGTGCAGCGCTTCCTCTCGGGGCCGCTGTGCGACCTCTCCCCCGAGCACGACTTCATGCTGGGCATCCTGCTCGGCTACGACCGCGAGCAGCAGTGCCTGCGCTATCTCGCCCGCGCCGAGGCGGCCGGCCGCGCCGGCGCCACCGGCGATCCGGCGGGGGCGGAGACCGCCGAGGCGGTCGCCGAGGCGGCCCGGTCCGTGATGCATTGAGCGGCGATGCATCGCGGGGCGGGGGCCTTTCGTGGGGCCTCCGTCGCCCGCGTGAGGCGCCGTGGAATCCGGAGGGCCGCGCCGGCGCGCGAGGATCCCGCAGTCCGCCCTGCGGGCGTCGTGCGGGCCACGCGCTCGGGCGCGACGCGAACGTCCGTCAGGACGATGCGCCGATCCCCATGCGGCCGAGAATGCGGTCGCGCAGGATGAACTGGTGGTAGAGCGCCGCCCCGATGTGGAGGGCGACGAGCCCGATCAGCAGGCGGGCCCCCAGGCCGTGTTGCACGCGTCCGACGAACGCCTCGAAGTCGGGCAGCAGGTCTCCGGAGCCGCCGAACACGATCGGTCCGGCGCCGGACGACATCATCATCGCGATGCCGCTCGCCGCCATGCCGAAGACGACGACGTAGAAGCCCCAGTGCATGAGACGCGCCGCGGTCGCCTGGATCGGCGACGCGCCTTCCGCCGCGGCCGGCTTGCGCTCGATCAGCAGCCACCACCCGGCCCGGATCAGTGTCAGGACGGCGACCGAGATGCCGCCCGCGACATGGAGGCGGAGCATGTCCGCCTTGGCGACGAGGTCGCCGGTGTCGGAGATGCGGAAGCCCGACACCACCAGCCATCCGATCAGGACCGCGCTGACCCAGTGCAGGAGGATCGGGAGCATTCCGTAGCGGGTCTCGGTGCGTGCGTTCGACACGATGCAAATCCTTTCGTGGACGATGCGGCTTCCCCGAGGAGCCCGCCGGGGAATGCTCTGGATGACGATCGGAAGTGTCGTCCGGCCGCGTTTCGATGCATTGTCTTGAATGTAAAGTTGCGTAAAGCGCCGGCGTGCGAGGATCCCGCAGTCCGCCCCGCGGGCTTCCCGCGGGTTGTGCGCGTCTCGGAGCGCGTGGCTTTCCCCCTCCCCGACCCTTCCCCGCAGGCGGGGGAGGGGCAGGGAGGGGGCGGCGCCGGCGCACGGCGCATCGTCTTCACCAGCGCGTGACCTCGCGCCCCCGGTAACACCCCGTTAAGCGTGATCTGGATTAATGCCCCAATTCGGGACAGCCGATCCGGACCGGGGCCGCATGGCGGAGCGCATCCTCATCGTCGACGACGACCCGGTGCAGCGGCGCCTGCTCGAAGGGCTCGTCGAGAAGTTCGGCTTCGAGGCCGTGACGGCCGACGGCGGCGACGCCGCCGTGGCGCTGCTCGCCGATCCGCAGGCGCCCGCGGTCGATGCCGTGGTGCTCGATCTCGTGATGCCGGATCTCGACGGGCTCGGCGTGCTGGCGCGGCTGCGCGAGGCCGGCCACGCCGTGCCGGTGATCGTCCAGACCGCACATGGCGGCATCGACAACGTCGTCTCGGCGATGCGGGCCGGGGCCGTCGACTTCGTGGTGAAGCCGGTCGGGCCGGAGCGCCTGCTCGTCTCGCTGCGCAACGCGCTCGCCGCCCGGGCGCTGGCCGGCGAGCTGTCGCGCCTCAAGCGCAGCCGCGCCGGCACCCTGACGGTCGACGACATCGTCACCCGCAGCCCGGCGATGCGGGCGGTGCTGCGCGCCGCCGAGAAGGCGGCGGCCTCCACCATCCCGGTGCTGGTCGGCGGCGAATCCGGCGTCGGCAAGGAGCTCCTGGCCCGCGCCATCCACGGGTCCGGCGAGCGCCGGGCCAGGCCGTTCGTCGCCGTCAACTGCGGCGCGCTGCCCGACACGCTCGTCGAATCGATCCTGTTCGGCCACGAGAAGGGCGCCTTCACGGGTGCCTCCGAGAAGCATCTCGGCAAGTTCGTCGAGGCCTCGGGCGGCACCCTGTTCCTCGACGAGGTCGGCGAGCTGCCGGCCGCCGCCCAGGTCAAGCTGCTGCGCGCCCTGCAGGAGGGCGAGGTCGAGCCGGTCGGCGGCCGCCGCCCCGTGAAGGTCGACGTGCGGCTGATCTCGGCGACCAACCGCGATCTGATCGCCGACGTCGCCGCCGGGCGCTTCCGCGAGGACCTGTTCTACCGTCTGCACGTCTTCCCGATCACGGTGCCGCCGCTGCGGACGCGCCGCGAGGACATCCCGGATCTCGTCCGCCATTTCCTGGTGCGCTTCGCGGCCGAGGAGGGCCGGCGGGTGCGCCGCGTCTCGGCCGAGGCGATCGCGCTGCTCGCCCGCCATCCCTGGCCCGGCAATGTCCGCCAGCTGGAGAACGCCGTGTTCCGCGCCGTGGTGCTGGCCGAAGGCGACGAGCTCGGGCCCGGCGAGTTCCCGCAGATCGCGGCGACCGCCGGTCCGGCGCCGGCCGCTCCGGAGGGCGGGCTCGCCACGGTTTTGCCGCAGAGCGCGCCGGTCGCGACCGCGCCCGTGTCGCTGGACGATACGGCGCCGCCCGAAGCGGGCCTGATTCCGCTGCTCGGCCGCGACGGCGAGGTGCGGCCGCTCGACGAGATCGAGGCCGAGGCGATCCGTTTCGCGATCGCCCATTACGGCGGCCAAATGTCTGAGGTCGCACGAAAATTGAAGATCGGTCGGTCGACTTTGTATCGCAAGCTGGACGGGCTCGGCCTGGTGCCGGCCGAGGAGGCCGCGGCGGCCGACGTGGCCGCGCGGTGACAGGGCTCCGAAAAGAGCCGCAACGAATGCGAAAAGCAGCGCTCGCCCGGTTCGGGCTGAGCTAAGTTGAAGTGCTGATGCTGAGGTCGCGCGTCGTCGTGCGCCGGCCGCAGAGAGGATCGAGTCTCCGGACCGACGGGTGTCGGCCCGGAATCCGCCGACCCGAGGCGGCGGGCTCGACCGGAGTGGTGCCGACGTTTGCCCCTGGGAGGACATCGCCTATGCGCTTCGATCGTCTGCTCGCCGGAACGGCCCTCGCGCTGGTTCTCGCCATCGGCACCGCCCATGCCCAGTCGGCCCCCGAGACACCCCCGCAGGCGCAGCCGCCGGCCGCAGCCGCGCTCGACGCCGTGCCGCCGACCGAGCCGGCCGCCGTCACGGTGACGCCGGCGGATCTGGCGCCCGCCCCCGCCCCCGCCCCCGCGCCGGCCGCCGCCGCGCCGGCCGCGCCCGCTCTCGCCTCCTCCGAGTCGAAGCCGGCCGCTCCGGCGCCCGCGGCCGCTCCGCCCGTCGCCGCCCAGACCGACACCGTCACGTCCGACACCGCCAAGGCGGAGGACGCGAAACCCGCCGACGTGAAGCCCGAGGTCGCGGCCACGGCCGCGCCGGCGCCCGCTCCGGCCCCGACCTCCGCAGGCGCGCCTGCCGCTCCGCCGTCCGCCACCGCGGCGGTGCCGCCGACCGCGCCGGCGCCGGTCGCCGTGACGCCGGCCGACACCGCCCCCGAGGCGACCGCCACGGCCCCGGTCGAGCCCGCCGCCACCGGCACGGTGCCGGTCGCCCCGGTCGCGCCGGTGCTGACCGTCGACCAGCAGGTCGGCGAGCGGCTCGCCGAGCTGCTCGCGAAGAAGACCGACCGCCGCTTCGATTCGAAGACCCGCGCCTCGCTCGACAGCTTCTACGCCGCCCGGGCCCACGGCCCGGTGTGGACCAGCGACGGCGCCGTCAACGCACGCGCCAAGGCGGTGATCGCCCAGCTCGGCAATGCCGAGGCGGACGGCCTCGATTCCGACGACTATCCGGTGCCGCAGCTGTCCGCCGGCGCGACCCCCGACGACATCGCCGAGTTCGAGCTCAAGCTGAACCAGTCGGTGCTCGCCTATGCGAAGCACGCCGCGGTCGGCCGGGTCCACTGGTCGCGCACCAACGGCGACATCGTCTACACCGAGACGCCGCCCGAGGCGGCAGAGGTGATGGGCAAGCTCGTCTCGGTCGACGGCAAGGATGCCGGCGCCGCGCTCGACGGCTACCAGCCGCAGCACGCTCACTACAAGGCGCTCAAGGCCAAGCTCGCCGAGCTGCGCGGCCACAAGGGCGACGCGCACAAGCGCATCGCCTACGGCCCGGCCCTCAAGGTCGGCATGGACGACGTCCGGGTGCCGGAGGTGCGCGAGAAGCTCGGCGTCGCCGGCACCGGCACGACCTACGACAAGCCGCTCGCCGACGCCGTGAAGGCGTTCCAGAAGAAGAAGGGCCTCAAGCAGACCGGAGTGTTCGATTCGGGCACGCTCGATGCCATGTACGGCCCGCGCAACGACCGCACCGCCGACATCGTGCTGGCCAATCTCGAGCGCTGGCGCTGGGTGCCGCACGACCTCGGCAAGGCGCACGTGATCGTCAACATCCCGGAGTACATGCTGCGCGTCTACAGCAACGGCGAGCCGGTGTGGACGACCCGCGTCGTCGTCGGCAAGCCGAGCAAGGCGACGCCGCTGCTCAGCGAGACGATGAAGTACATCACGGTCAACCCGACCTGGAACGTGCCGCCGTCGATCGTCTACGGCGAGTATCTGCCGGCCCTGCAGCAGGATCCGACCGTGCTGTCGCGCATGGGCCTGAACGTGTCGCGCCGGGCCGACGGCTCGATCCACGTCTCGCAGCCGCCCGGCGCCGCCAACGCGCTCGGCCGCATCCGCTTCAACTTCCCCAACAAGTTCCTGGTCTACCAGCACGACACGCCGGACAAGCACCTGTTCGCGCACGACAAGCGCGCCTACAGCCACGGCTGCATGCGGGTGAAGGATCCGGACAAGTACGCCGAGGTGCTGCTCGGCATCGCGCTGCCGAAGGAGCGCTACACGGCCGAGAAGATCCGCGGCATGTACGGCTCGGGCGAGCGCAACATCAACTTCCCGACCCCGATCCCGGTGCATCTGACCTATCAGACCGCCTTCGTCGACGATCACGGCAAGCTGGTGCTGCGCGACGACATCTACGGCCGCGACCAGCGGCTGATCGCGGCGCTGAAGAGCGACGAGCGCAAGGTCGCCGACACGCCGGTCGAGCGCCGGCGCGAGGCTTCGGCGGCGCCGCGCCGGCAGGCGGTGCGGCTGCCGCAGGAGGAGCCGCGCAGCGTCTTCCCGCTGTTCAACCTGTTCCGCTGACGCAAACGACCGAGTCGAGCTAAGCGAGGTGGCCGGGCTTGCCCGGCCATCTCGCGTTGGGCCGGGCGGCTCCGGGATCGGCGACGACTTTCGTCTTTTTAGCAAGAACTGCACCACATCCGGAGAACCGCTCGTTCACGACGAGTGGCGGAATCCTGAGCTTGCGCGCGGTGCTCGAAGGGGCGCCGGGGCTCCGGTAAAATACTAGTCTTCTCAAAAAGTTGGAGAGGCGTGGCGCGGCCGTGACAGGCGGCTTGTTTTCGCCATACTCACGGTTTAGTGAATGGATCGTGATGGGGAGAGGGGGGGCAGCAGCGCTGCGTTTACCGATCCCATGAAGACGAGAACAGCCCTGTCGTCTGGCCGTGCACGGGGGTGCGGCCGGACGACGCGCTTCGCGGACGCCGTTCGCGAAGACGTCGGAGCTTTGTCTGAATGAGAGATCGAACGTGGCCCTGAGCAACGTCCGCCTCGACTCGGCGACCGGCATGGTTGTGCGTGCCGGTCGCCGAGTCGGCCTCGCCGCGCTGGTGCTGTTTCTCGGCTGCGACGGCCTGCAGACCGCGGCCGCCAACGGCGACACCCGCACCCTGACGTTCCACCACACCCACACCGGCGAGAGCCTCACGGTCACGTACCGGCGCGACGGCCGCTACGACGACGAGGCGCTGAAGAAGATCAACTGGGTGATGCGCGACTGGCGGCGCAACAAGGCGGTCCGGATGGATCCGGCCGTCATCGACGCGGTGTGGGAGCTGACCCGCTCGGTCGACGCGACCGACGTCGACATCATCTGCGGCTACCGGGCCCCCGAGACCAATTCGATGCTGCGCGCCCGCTCCGGCGGCGTCGCCAAGGCCAGCCAGCACATGCTCGGCAAGGCCATCGACCTGAAGGTGCGCGGCGTGTCGCTGGAGAAGCAGCGCGCCGCGGCGATGCGGCTGCACCGCGGCGGCGTCGGCTACTATCCGGGCTCGCAGTTCATCCATGTCGACACGGCGAGCATCCGGCACTGGCCGCGGATGACCTACGACCAGCTCGCCCGCGTCTTCCCGGACGGCCGCACCGTACACGTGCCGTCCAACGGCAAGCCGCTGCCGGGCTATCAGCTCGCGCTCGCCGACCTGCAGAAGCGCGGCTCGTCGAGCGCGGTCGCGTCGGCCGAGGCGGGCTCGCTCCTCAAGCCGGGCAAGAACCTGCTCGCCTCGCTGTTCGGCGGCGCCCGCGACGCCGAGGAGGACGAGGACGCGACCCGCGCGCCCGCCGCCTCCCCGAAGGCCGACACGAAGCCGGCCGCGCGCCCGCGCCAGACCCGCATCCAGACCGCCCAGGCCGATATCGCCAAGGCCGAGCTCAGGCCGGAGCCCAAGCTCGAGGCGAAGCCCGAGGCGAGGCCCGCCGCGGCCCGCGTCGAGGTCGCCCGGCCCGCCGCCGCCCGCGTCGCGGCCAGGCCCGCCGCGGCGCCGGCCGTCGCGCCCGCGCCGGCCGGGCCCGAGATGTTCGCGCTCGCCTCGGCGTCGAGCACGCCGGTGCAGCTCGCCTCCGCCGGCGACATGCCGGTGGAGAGCACCGCGGTGGCGGTGCTCGGCGGCGCGCCACCGCGGCCGCCCGCCGAGCTCGGCTCGACCGACATGGCCCCGACCGCCGCCGTCGACCCACAGCCGGTCCGCACCGCCTCGGCCGATCCGATGGCGCCGGTCGGACGCGACCGCACCCCGAGCCGCACCGGCTCGCTGTGGTCGCGCGAGCGCGATGCCGCCGACCGGGTGCCGCTGGAGCTCGCACTCGCCTATGCGACCGAGCCGGACCGCCGCGGCGCCGCCGCGCCGGCCCGTGCCCCGGCGATGGGATCGCTGGTCGACCGCGCCCGCCTGTCCGCCGGCGCCGCGGTCGCGGCTCCTGCGACGGCGCCCGCCGCCGACGGGCCGCTCACGGTGGTGAAGAAGATCGCGGCCCGCGTCACCTCCGACCGCGCCGGGGAGGCTGCGGCCGCGCCGCGCTCCGCCCCCGCCGCCGTGGTGCCCGTGAAGGCCGGCATGCGCTTCGACGATCCGTGGCTGCGCGCCGTGATGCTGACGCCGAGCCTGCACGCCGCCATGACGGTCACGTCCTACGGCGACCCCGACTATGTCGAGCTGCGCAGCCTGATGGGCAAGCCGACCGGCTCGGTCGTGATGGCCTTCGGCAGCGATCCCTATCCGGGCCTGGCGTCGAACCGCTTCAGCGGCGGCGCCGTGGTGTTCGTCAGCACCGTCACGTTCCGCACCGCCGCGCTGCGCTGACGCGCGGTGCCGGCGGGGGCGCCCGACGCAAACGAGAACGCCCGGCCTGCGCCGGGCGTCGTCGTTTCGGGCCGGCGGAGCGCCGGCCTCACATCATGCCGAGGGCGGCCTTGTAGGTCTCCAGGATCGCCTCGTGCTCGGCGCGCTCGTCCTTGTCCTGCTTGCGCAGCCGGATCACGGCGCGCAGCGCCTTGGTGTCGTAGCCGTTGCCCTTGGCCTCGGCGAACACGTCCTTGATGTCGTCGGCGATCGCCTTCTTCTCCTCCTCGAGCTTCTCGATGCGCTCGACGAAGGCACGCAGCTGATCCTGGGCGAACCGCGACGCGCGATCCTTCTCGGTCCGGTCATTGGTGGCGGCGGCGGTTGCGGGCATGTCGGTCCTCGACAGGAAACGTGTTTCGGCTGATACGGGCCAATTCTGCCCCGCCGTCAAGGCGAGGCCGGGGCAGGGCGGCCGCGATCCACATCATCCACAAGAGCCGCCGGATTATTCGTGCCGGTGCGAGGTCTCGAAGGCCTGCCGCTGCGCCGGCGTCGCCTCCCGCTGATACCGCGCCTTCCAGGTCTCGTAGGGCATGCCGTAGACGGCCTCGCGGCTCTGGTCCTTCGACAGCGGCACGCCGGCCGCGTCGGCGGCGTCCTTGAGCCAGTTCGACAGGCAGTTCCGGCAGAAGCCGGCGAGGTTCATCAGGTCGATGTTCTGCACGTCGGTGCGCTCGCGCAGATGCGCGACGAGACGGCGGAACACCGCGGCCTCGAGCGCCGTGCGGGTCTGCTCGTCCATCGGGGCGGGATCGTGCGGGGCGGGATCGTGCGGCGTGGGCGTGCTGGTCATGGGGGTCCTCCGCTGTCCGGCAAGATAGGGGCGGGGCGGCGGCTTCGCCAGCCGCGCGCCGGCCGCATGGCGGTCGCGCCGCGGGCCCGCGTATTTCTCCGGGATGCATTCCGGGCGCGAAGTTTTATAAGGCGAACGCTCCGGGGCCTTGCCGCGGGCGAAGAACATCAGAGGTTGCCATGAGCCCGAGCCGCGATCTGCTGACCAAGCTCTACGAGGCGGCCGTCGCGGCCGCCCATCCCTCGGTCTGCCTGCCGCCCGAGCTGCCGCCGCCCCCGGCGAACGGCCGCATCGTCGTGCTGGCCGCCGGCAAGGCGGCCGGCGCCAGCGTGGAAGCCGTCGAGGCGCACTATCTCGACAAGCTGCGGCTGCCGAAGGACCGGCTGACCGGCGTCGCGGTGACGCGCCACGGCCACGGCCGCAAGGGCCGGGTCATCGAGGTGGTGGAGGCCGGGCACCCGGTGCCCGACGCGGCCGGCCTCGCCGGGGCCGAGAAGACCCTCGCGCTCGCCGACGCGGCCGGCGCCGACGACCTCGTCCTGGTGCTGGTGTCGGGCGGCGCCTCGGCCAACTGGATCGCCCCGGCCGCCGGCATCTCGCTCGCCGCCAAGCAGGCGGTGACCCGCCAGCTGCTGCGCTGCGGGGCGAACATCGGCGAGATCAACACGGTCCGCAAGCACCTGTCGCGGCTCAAGGGCGGCCGCCTCGCGGCGCGCGCCCATCCGGCCCGCATCGTCACCCTGGCGATCTCCGACGTGCCGGGCGACGACCCGAGCGTGATCGGCTCCGGTCCGACCGTGCCGGATCCCTCGACGCTCGCCGACGCGCGCGCCATCGTGGCGCGCTACGCGCTCGACGTCCCGGACGAGATCAGGGCGGCGCTGGACAACCCCGCCAACGAGACGCCGAAGCCGGGCGATCCGGCCTTCGCGGATCTCGACTATCGCATCGTGTCGCGGCCCCAGGACGCCTTCGAGCAGGTCGAGGCCAAGGTGCGGGCGACCGGGCTCGACTGCCTGCTGCTCGGCGACCGGCTGGAGGGCGAGGCCCGCACCGTGGCGGCCCAGCACGCCGCCATCGCCAAGGAGTTCGTCGCCCAGCATCGCCGCGCCGTGATCCTGTCGGGCGGCGAGCTGACCGTGACGCTGCGCGGCAAGGGACGCGGCGGGCCGAACCAGGAATACGTGCTGGCGCTCGCCGGCGCGCTCGACGGGATGTCCGGCGTCGCGGCGCTCGCCGCCGACACCGACGGCATCGACGGCGGCGGCGGCAAGGCCGACGACCCGGCCGGCGCCTTCGTCGACGACACCACGGTGGCCCGCGCCCGCGCGCTCGGCCTCGATCCCGCCGCGTTTCTTGCCGACAACGACTCCACCGGCTTCTTCGAGCGGCTGGGCGACCTGTTGCGGCCCGGGCCGACCTGCACCAACATCAACGATTTCCGGGCCATTCTGGTCGACCGCTGATCGGCCCGGCGGGGACGACGCGGCACCGGATGGCGACACCCAGGGCTCTTCTCATCGTCGAGCGCATCGTTCACCGGCGATCCTTCGCCCGCGCGGCCGCGGCGGCGGCCGTCGCGCTGCTGCTCGTGCTGGCGACGAACGGCCCGGCCGCGGCCGACTTCCGGCTGTGCAACAACACGGGCGGCCGCGTCGGCGTCGCGGTCGGCTACAAGGACGGTGACGGCTGGGCGACCGAGGGGTGGTGGAACCTGCCGGCCCGCACCTGCGAGACCCTGCTCCGCGGCACCCTGGTCGCACGCTACTATTACATTTACGCCGTAGACTACGACCGCGGCGGCGAGTGGTCGGGCCAGGCGTTCATGTGCACGCGCGACAAGGAATTCACCATCCGGGGCACCGAGGACTGCCTGGCGCGCGGCTACGACCGGACCGGCTTCTTCGAGGTCGACACCGGCGAGCAGCAGACCTGGACGGTGCAGCTGACCGATTCGAACGAGCAGGCCTCCCAGCGCCCGGCCGGGGCTCCGCCCCCGCCCCCGGGCACTCCCCCCTCCTTCATGGCGGTGCCGCCCGGCCAGGGCCGTCCGCCCCACCCACCGCAATTCCCCGGAAGCACCTCTCGATGAGACGACAGCGGCGCGTGAAGATCGTCGCCACCCTCGGTCCCGCGAGCTCCGACCAGGCGGCGATCGCCCGCCTGTTCGCCACGGGCGCCGACGTGTTCCGCATCAACATGAGCCACACGACCCCGGAGCGCATGCGCGAGATGGTGCGCATGATCCGGGCCGTGGAGGACGAGCTCGGCCGGCCGGTCGGGATTCTCGCCGACCTGCAGGGCCCGAAGCTGCGCATCGGCAGCTTCGCCGCGGACGCCGTGACGCTGGAGCGCGGCGCCACCTTCGTGCTCGACTCCGACCCGACGCCCGGCACCGCGCAGCGCGTGCACGTCCCGCATCCCGAGGTGCTGGCGGCGATCGAGGCGGGCCACAGCCTGCTGCTCGACGACGGCAAGCTCCGCCTGACCGTGCTGGAGGCGAGCCCGGGCCGGGTCGTCACCCGGGTCGAGGTCGGCGGCCGGCTCACCGCCCGCAAGGGCCTCAGCCTGCCCGACACGACCATCGCGTTCCCGGCGCTGACCGAGAAGGACCAGCGCGACCTCGAGGCGGCGCTCGACGCCGGCGTCGACTGGATCGCCATGTCGTTCATCCAGCGGGCCGAGGATCTGGCCGCCGCCCGCAAGATCACCCGCGGCCGCGCCGGCCTGCTCGCCAAGATCGAGAAGCCGCAGGCGGTGACGAACCTCGCCGACATCCTGGACGCCGCCGACGCCCTGATGGTGGCGCGCGGCGATCTCGGCGTCGAGATGCCGCTGGAGAAGGTGCCGGGCATCCAGAAGCAGATCGTCCGCGAGGCGCGGCGCGCCGGCAAGCCCGTGGTGGTGGCGACCCAGATGCTCGAATCGATGATCGCGAGCCCGGTGCCGACCCGGGCCGAGGTGTCGGACGTGGCGACGGCGATCTTCGAGGGCGCCGACGCCGTGATGCTGTCGGCCGAGTCGGCCTCCGGCCAGTACCCGGTCGAGGCGGTCGAGACGATGAACCGCATCGCCGAGGAGGTCGACCGCGACCCGACCGTCACGGCCACCATCCAGGGCCTGCGGGCGCCGCCCGAGCGCACCGGCGCCGACGCCATCGCGGCGGCGGCCCGCCAGATGGCCGAGACGCTCGACCTGTCCGCCGTGGTGTCGTGGACCTCGTCGGGGGCGACCGCCTACCGGGTGGCGCGCGAGCGCCCGAGCGTGCCCGTGGTGGCGATCTCGCCGAACCTCTCGACCGGCCGCCGGCTGGCGCTGGTGTGGGGCGTCCACGCCGTCGTCGACGCCGACGCCCGCGACCCCGACGACATGGTCGAGCGGGCGTCCCGCACCGCTTTCGTCCAGGGCTTCGCCCGCTCCGGCGACCGCATCATCATCGTCGCCGGCATGCCCCTCGGCATGCCCGGCGCCACCAACATGGTGCGCATCGCCTATGTGGGGCCGAAGGCGGCGGAGTAGGGGGCGCTTCGAAGACCCGACGGAGGATGTTCGTCTCCGGTTCAGGCGACCCGCCTCAGATCGGCCGGCCCTCGACCTTGTCGGTGAGGGTGCGGACCTTGTCGGCCATGCCCTTGAGGCGCGGATTGACGTCGAGCGCCTTGCGGTAGGCGTCGAGCGCGTGCGTCTCGTCGCCGATCTCCTGCATGATGGTGCCCAGCCCGGCCAGCGCGCCGAAATGGCGCGGCTCGCGGCGCAGCACCTGGCGCAGATCGGCCAGCGCGCTCGCATAGTCCTTCTTGAGGAAGAACACGGTGGCGCGCCGGTTCCAGCCCTCGACATAGTCGGGCCGGATCTCGACGATGGCGTCGAGCAGCCGGATCGCGAGGTCGTGGTCGTCCTTGTCGATGGCGGCCTTGGTGCGCACCATCAGCAGGTTGACGGTGTCGCTGCCGGAGGCGAGCCAGACCGCCCAGATGCGGTCCTCGACCGCCTTGGCGGTGGTGTCGTCGGGGGCGGCCCGGAGGGCGCCGAACAGGGTGTCGAGATTGCGGGTCGGATCGCCGCGCGGCGCCTTCGGCACCGTGGCGGGCGGCTCGACCCAGTCGGCGTCCTGCGCGGCCGCCGGCGGACCGGGCGGGGCGAACGCCAGAAGGCAGCCGGCGGCGAGGGCCGCGGCTGCCGACAGCGTGGTGGAAAAACGTCGTCTCGGACCCGATCGTCGACCGCTCATGGCGGCAGTCTAGGTCGGGTCCGGCGCGCCCGGCAAGGGCGCCGGCCGCCGGTCCGATCACGGCCGCGCGAGACGGCGGCCGCCGGCGGACCGGAGCACCTCAGCCCTGGCGGGCCTTGAAGCGACGCTGGGTCTTGTTGATGACGTAGACGCGGCCCTTGCGGCGGACCAGGCGGTTGTCCCGGTGACGCCCGCGCAGCGACTTGAGCGAGTTACGGATCTTCATGGCTCGTCCTCGGCACGCCGTGGGCCGAGGGCCCCGGTGGATGCGCAAAACGATCCCGGCGCGGCCGGCCTTGCGTCCGGCGAAGCTGGGATCGGACCGATGGTGGAGCGCAGCGGTGCGGCCCGGGGCCGGCTCGTTGCGCGACGGGGCCGGACCATAGGCAGGGCGGCCGGCCCGGTCAAGCCGGGAGGCGGCCGGCTCCGCCATGCCGTCGCGGGGCGCCGGCCAGGGGACGTGCATTCGGGGGCATGGACCTGAGGCGCATGGATTTGGGCGCATGCACGGGCGGGGACTCGCGGCCGCGCCGGGGCGTCGTCCCGGCCGCGGCGTCAGTTCGCCTTCGCGCCGGCCGCCCGGATGATCGGCCACCACCGCTCGATGTCGGCTTCGACCAGGGCGCCGAGCGCCTCGGGCGTCTGCTGCTCGCGCGGCGGCACGTCCTGGCCGAGGTCGGCGAGGCGCGCCCGCACGGCCGGGTCGGCGAGCGCGGCGACCGCGGCGGCGTTCAGCCGCTCGACGATCGGTCGCGGCGTCCCCCGGGGCGCGAAGATCGCGTTCCAGGTGCCGGCGTGGAAGCCGGGCAGGCCGGCCTCGTCGGCGCTCGGGATCTCCGGCGCCCCCCGCAGGCGGGTCGGGGCGGCGACCGCGAAGCACTTGAGCTGGCCGTCGCGGACCAGCGGCAGGGTGCCGGTCGGCGGCGTGAACAGGAGGTCGATCTGCCCCGACACCAGATCCTTCACGAAGGGCGTCGCGCCCCGGTAGGGCACCAGCACGGCCTCGGCCCCGATCATCTGGAGGAACAGCAGCGCCGCGACATGCGACGGGCTGCCGACGCCGGCCGTGCCGATCGACACCTTGCCGCCGCTCGCCTTCACCCAGGCGACCATGCCGGTCAGGTCGTCGGCCGGAAGCGTCGGCCGGGCGAGCACGAGCTGGGACGTGGTGGCGAGCAGCGCGACCGGCTCGAAGCTCGTCCGCACGTCGTAGGGCAGGGTGGTGGAGAGCGCGCCGTTGGCGACGTGCGCGCCCCAGTTCCCGACATCGATCGTGTAGCCGTCGGCCGGCGAGCGCGCGAGGCGACCGAGCGCGATGCTGCCGGCGCCGCCGCCGACATTGTCGATCACGATGGCCTGCCCGAGCTCCTGGCGCATCCGCTCCGCCACCAGGCGGGCGATCGAGTCGGTCGGCCCGCCGGCCGGGAACGGGACCAGCATCGTGATGGTCCGGTTCGGATAGTCCTCGGCGCCGGCCGGGCGCGGCCATGCCGCGCCGGCCACGGCCCAGGCCGCCGCCGAGCCGGCGAGGCCGAGCATGGTGCGGCGGGAGGCCGCCGGATGCGGGAAGACGTTCGTGGTCGACGCGGGAGACGGGACGCCGGCGGAAGCGCCCGGGCCGGCGGCGGGCAATCTGCGATCTGGCATGTGTCGACTCTGACGGGGGACAGAGACGCCAGTTCCAGCAAGCCGTGTGCCATGTCCGGGCCGGAGTCGTCTCCCGGCCGGGATCTTCGCCCGGCCGGAGTCGCCGCTCGGCGGGAGGCCGGGCCGGCGTGGCCCGTCGTTCCGGAACGCCCGATCAGCGCGGCTTCTGCCGCCGCTCCGCCATCTGCTGAACGCCGATCTCGTTCTTGCGGTAGAAGCCGCGATGGCCGCAGCGGCTGCAGCGGACCGAGAACTCGTCGACGATCGCCTCGAAGCGCTGCACCGTGTTGGCGGTGCCGCACTTGCCGCAGGCGACCACGCCGCGCGCCCAGGTCGACTTGCCGGAGCCCGACTTGCCGGGCGCCTTGCGGCTCGCCCCGAATGCATTGCTGGTGCTGAAAAACATCGGTCACGTCCTCTGGCCCGTCGCCGGCACTTCCACACCAAGCGGCGGGGGTCCGTAAAGGTCGTTCTTTCCGATGCGTTAACGGTTGACCGGCGGCGCCGGTGCAACCCGTCGGCCGGCGTCCGTCACGGTGCCGAGGTCACGCCGCCGCGGCGGGGCGCCGGCCGCGGGCGTCGACGGGCCAGACCTCGACCAGCCGGTCGCCGCGCACGCAGTGGATGGCGTCGTAATGCGCGATGGTCGGGTCGACGTGGGGCACGGTGCATTCCAGGACGGTGCCGAGCGCCGGCGCCGCCCTGCCGTCCGGCAAGGCGATGCGGCCGTGCTCGTCGCCGCTGAACTCGTAGGGCGCGCCGGCGAGCGGGCCGGAGGCGACGCGCGGGCGCGGGCCGTTGAGGGCGAAGGCCTTGGTGCCGCCGTCGGTCGTCACGCTGCCCGGCACGTTGGCGCTGGTCACCGCGACGGCGACGAACAGCGCCGGGCGGAACGGCCACGCCTCGCCGGGGGCGTATTCGATGCCGCCGTACTCGGCGTCCATGACGATGTAGGAGCCGGCCTGCAGCTCGGTGAACGGGCTGCCGGAGGCGTTCATGCGGTGCGTGCCGGTGCCGGCGCCGGTGACGATCGCCGGGGCGAGGTCGGCGGCCGTCAGCTCGCGCACCAGGTCGGCCACGCGGCCGTCGGCGGCCCGGGTCGCGGCGAGCCGTTCGGCGTGGTCGGCGATGTGCTGCAGGTGGCCGCCATAGGCCTGCACGCCGGCGAAGCGCAGCGCCCTCCACGACGCGATCTCGCGGGCGAGCCGCACGCCCTCGGCGACGCCGGCGACGCCGGTGCGGTGATGGCCGAGGTCGAGGTCGACCAGCACCCGCAGCGTCGCGCCGGCCGCCGTCGCGGCGGCGTCGAGCGCGGCGACGTTCTGCGGATGGTCGGCCACCACCATCACGTCGCCGCCCTGGGAGACCAGCTGCATCAGCCGGGCGATCTTGCCGTCGGTGACCAGCGGCGAGGTGATCAGCACGCCGGGCAGGCCGGCCGCGACCATCACCTCGGCCTCGTCGATGGTGGCGCAGCCGATGCCGAGCGCGCCGGCCTCGATCTGGCGCCGGGCGATGGTGCTGCACTTGTGGGTCTTGGCGTGCGGCCGCAGGCCGACGCCCGCCCTGCGGCAGGTCTCGGCCATCAGCGCCACATTGTGCTCGAAGGCGTCGAGGTCGAGCACCAGGGCCGGCGTGTCGATCCTTTCACGCGAGCCGGGGGTGCCGAGCAGAACGGTGGAACGGTCGGGGGCGGTCGGGGACATGAGAACCTCGGCGTCGGCTCAGGAGCCCGCATCAAAGCCACGAACGCAGGACTCCAGCAAGCGCACTGCGTCGGAAAAGTCGGCGAAGCGCATCGCCTCGTGCGGGTTGTGGCTGCCGTTCTGGTTGCGCACGAACAGCATGGCGGCCGGGATGCCGGCGGCCGCGAAGTCGCCGGCGTCGTGGCCGGCGCCGCTGGCGATGCGCGTGTGCGGGATGCCCAGCGCCGTCGCGGCGGCGGCGAGCCGTGCCTGCAGGCCGGCGTCCATGGCGATCGGCGGGTCGCGCGTCATCGGGCTGAAGGCGAAGGCGACTCCGCGCCGGGCCGCGATCTCCGCCGCGGTCGCCGTCAGCGCCGCGGCGATCCGGTCGAGCACCGCGTCGGAATGGCTGCGCGCGTCGAAGCAGGCGGTGACGAGGCCCGGGATGTTGGTGACGCCGTGCGCGGCCGGGTCGGTCGACACCTGTCCGAAGGTGAGGACGAGGTCGCCGCCGTCGCGCTCGATCTCCTCCCACAGCGCTTCCATGCGGCCGATCAGCTCGGCCGTCGCCATCACGGCGTCGCGCCGCATGGTTCGCGGGACGACGCCCGAATGGCCGGGCTCGCCGCGACAGACGATCTCGCGGCAGCGCACGTTTCCGCGGATGCCGGTGACCACGCCGACCGGGATCGCCTCGCCGTCGAGCACCGGGCCCTGCTCGATGTGCAGCTCCAGATAGGCGGCGACGCGATCGAGGTCGATCAGCGGCCGGCCGGCGCGCAGCGGCGCGAGATCGGCGCCGGCCTCGCTCATGTGGTCGGCGAGGCTGCGCCGCGTGTCGATGCGCCGCGCGCTGTCGAGCGCGCCACCGAGCAGGCCGAGGGCGGCGCGGCTGCCGACATGCTGGGCCGCGAACCAGGCGTTCTCCTCGCTGCGCAGCGCCAGCACGGTGACGTCGCGCGCCGGCACGACGCCGTCGGCCCGCAGCGCGGCGACGCAGGCGAGCCCGGCCAGCACGCCGGCGAGGCCGTCGAAATTGCCGCCCTGCGGCACCGAATCGAGATGCGAGCCGATCAGCAGCGCCGGCTTCTGCCGGTCGGCGCCCGGCAGCGTCATGTGCAGGTTCAGCGCCGCGTCGACCCGGATGTCGAGCCCGAGCGCCCGCGCCTCGCGCGCGACGATGTCGTGGGCGAGCTGCTCGCCCGGGCCGTAGGCCGCCCGCGTGACCCCGACGCCGTCGAAGGTCTTTGCGCGGATCTCGTCGAACAGCTCTTGGGAGCGATCGAGGACGGCGGCGAGGGACGACGAGTGATCGTTGGACTCAGGCACCTTGCGAACCCGTGGAATGTGATCTGCTCACCGACTTGCTCACGCTGACCGCGGACGTGGCCTTGCGAGGGACGCTCCTTACCCTCTCCCGTGGGAAAAGGGTCGGGCGCGAGCGCAGCTCGCGACCGGGGAGAGGGGCGTAGGTGCCGATGGAGGCCTCGGCACCCCCTCACCCGGAGTTCGCGCTGGAGCGCGAACTCCGACCTCTCCCCGCTGGGGAGAGGTGAATCGTGCGTGCGACTCGCTCCCGGCGACCCACGACCGATTTGGCTCACCCCGCCTGCTGCGCCAGATACCAGTCGAGCAGCTGGCTGCCGTTGACGAACACCGTGTCGGGGCGCGCCTTCAGCTCGTCGATCACCTCGATCAGGTGGTTGATGCGGTGCGACACGCCGGAGAGATGGGGATGCAGCGGGATCGGCAGCACGCGCGGCTGGCCGGTCTCGCGGGTCTCGCGCTCGAAGGTCTTGATCGCCTCGCGGATGCGCAGCTTCATCTCGTCGGAGGCGTGCTTCTCGATGGCGAAGATCACGCTGTCGTTGATGTCGAGCCCGTAGGGCAGCGAGACCATGTCGCCGTGCCTGGTCGTGAGCTTGGTCGGGATGTCGTCGATCACCCACTGGGTCACGTATTCGACGCCGGCGGCGCGCAGGTGGTCGAGCGTGTCGAAGGTCTCCGACCAGCCCGGGCTCATCCAGCCGCGCGTCGTCTTGCCGGTGAAGCTCTCGAGCTTGTCGAGCGCGGCGCGGATCTGGGTCGCCTCGTCGGTCTCGCCGCCCTGCGCGAGCTGGCGCATGCCGTGGCCGACGAACTCCCAGCCGGCGTCCCGCATCGCCGCGGCGAGCCGGGGGTAGACGTCGACGACGTTGGCGTTGATCGGCGCGCTCACCGGGATGCCGCGGTCGCCGAACAGCTTCAGGAGCCGCGGCATGCCGGCGCGGTTGCCGTATTCCGACCAGCAGAAGTTCGGCAGGTCCGGGACGTGATAGCGGCCGTGCGGCGGGATCACGATGTGGCGCGGCGTCGGCTGGTCGTAGGGCCAGTACTCGACGTTGACGAGAATGTGGACGATCAGCGTCTTGCCGTCGAACGGCTTCAGCTTCGGCGCGTCGCTGGTGAGGCGGAACGGGGCGCGGGGATTCGAGGCGGTGGACATCGTGGGCTCCTCGGGGGCGTGTCGAGATCTACACTCGTCGCGTTCGGTCCAGGCTCCGCTCATCCCAGCGCAAGCGGGGATCCAGGGCGTCGTGCTTCGTCGCCCCTGGGTCCCCGCCTTCGCGGGGACGAGCGGAATTCTTTGGCGGGCTCATGTCTCTGTCCGGTCACTCGGACGGCGCGGGACGGCGACGCGCTGGTAGTGGCTGCACAGGTGGCCGCGCAGCCGCGCCGCGTAATCGCGGTTCGCCGGATCCTTCGGCCGGCGCGCGCCCTGGGCCGACGCGACCGCGGCCGCCTCGATCTCGGCGAGGTCTTGGCCGACGAGCGAGCCGTCGCGGAAGACGATGCGGCCGTCGATCATGGTGAGGCGCACGTCGGTGCCGTGGGCGCGCGCGATCACGGCCTCCATCAGCGGCATGTCGGGCTCGATCCACGGTGCTCGGGTGCGCGTCAGCGACAGGGCGATCAGGTCCGCGGCGCGGCCCGGCGCCAGCGTGCCGGTGTCGGGCGAAAAGCCCGCCGCGACGGCGCCGTTGGTGGTCGCCATGGCGAGGAGCTGGTCGGTGGAGGGCGGCGCCGGCCCGTTCCAGTCCGGCTCGCGGGCGAGCAGCCCGGCGAGGCGCAGCTCGGCCAGCAGATCCTCGTCGTCCTGCATGGCGCAGTTGTCGGTGCCGACCGCGAGCCGCACGCCGGCGGCCAGATAGCGCGACACCGGGGCGATGCCGTTGCGCATGCGCACGTTGCAGCCGGGATTGCGCACCACGGTGGCGCCGGTGCGCGCCATGATCGCCATGTCGGCCTCGCTCGGCCACACGCCGTGCGCCACCACGGTGCGCGGCCCCATGGCGCCGAGCGCGTCCAGCCGCGCGAAGACGCCTTCGGGATAGAGCTCCGTCGCGGCGTCGCGCTGGGCCGGCGACTCGAGCGCGTGGAACTGCAGGCCGAGCCCCTTGTCGTTGGCATCGCGGGCGAGCGCCGCCCACAGCGCGTCCGACACCCATTGCGGCCCGGCCGGGCCGTAGCACAGCCGCACCCGCGGATGCGTGCCGTAGTCGGCGAGCAGCCGATCCATCAGCGCGATCGTGCCCTCGGCGTCGCCCGCATAGGCCTTGGCGCCGGGCCTCGACAGCCAGTCGCGCAGCGCGTCGGGCAGGCCGGCCATGAAGCAGGCCTCGTGCGGCGGATAGACGGTGGCCCCGCGGTCCATGGCGCCGACCGCCATGGCGACGCGCAGCCCGACGGCGTCGTAGGCGGCGAGCTGCGCCCGGACCTCGCCCTCGTAGTCGCCGGTGCCGTAGGAGTAGTTGGCGTGGACCGTCGCCGTGACGCCCTGCATCACCATGCGGGCGGCGGCCAGGCGGGTGATGGCGAAGGAATCGAGGATGCCGCGGCCGCGCCGGCCGGCGATCCAGGTCTCCAGATAGTCGTCGTGATAGCCGAGCTGGATCTGGCTGAGCCCGCGGCCGTGCTGATGCGCGTTGACCAGGCCGGGCATCACCAGGCAGTCGGGCAGCGCGATCGTCTCCGCGTCGGGGAAGCGGGCCGCCAGCACCTCCGGCGTGTCGATCGCGGCGATGCGCGAGCCGGCCACCACGACGGCGGCGCCGCTTCGCAGCGTGTCGGCGGAGGGGCCGGGCAGAACGAGTTCGGGAACCAGGACGACGGCACTCAAGGGATCGACTCCCGGAACGGCGGGGCGGGACGCGGCTCAGGCGGCGGGATCGGCAGCGGCCGGCGTGGCGGCCTGCGGCGGTCGTGAGAAATACTCGGCCATCACGCGGCGGATGCCGTCGAGATGATCGTGCAGGAGGCTCTGGGCCACCGCCACGTCCCCGTTGCGGCAGGCGTCGAGGATGCGGCGGTGCTCGATGTTGGAGACGCGCGAGCGGTCGATCAGCGCCATGTGCAGGCGCACGCAGCGGTCGACGTGGATGTGCAGCGTCTCCAGGATCTGCAGCGCCACCTCGCGGCCGGACGGCGCGTAGAGGGCGCGGTGGAACTGCCAGTTGAGCCGGCCGAGCTGCTCGGTGCCGCGCTGGTCCATCTCGCCGACCAGCCGCTCCGCCTCGTCGAGATCGGCGCGGGTCTGGTGCGGGATGGCGCCGGCCAGCACCTGCGGCTCCAGGGCCAGGCGCGTCTGGTAGATGTCCTCGATCTTCTCGGGCGACACCGTGGTGACGATCGCGCCGCGCCGCGGCAGCATGGTGACGAGGCCCTGGCCCTCCAGCTTGGAGAGCGCCTCGCGCAGCGGGATCTTGCTGATGCCGAGCTCGGCCGCGACGTGGTCCTGGCGGATCGGCGCGCCCTCGGCCAGCGTGCCGCGCACGATCGCCTCGCGCAGGATGCGGGTGATCAGCTCGACCGTGGAGGGGGAGCGGCCGCCGCATTCGTGCGCGAGCGTGGCGAGGGACGGCGCGGGAGCGGGCATCTGCGGGGTCATGCCCGTTGATACCCCTCCTCGATCTTCCGGCGCAAGAAGCCGCAGATCTCGTTGAACTCGGCGGTCTCCTGCATCTCCATGCGGCGCGGCCGCGGGAACGGGATGCGCACGTCGTGGGAGATCACCGAGGGGCGGCGGCTCATCACCAGCACCCGGTCGGCCAGGTACACGGCCTCGCGGATCGAGTGGGTGATGAAGATCGCGGTCTTGTGGTAGCGGTCCCAGAGATCGGCCAGCGCCGCGTTCATGTCGTCGCGCGAAATGGCGTCGAGCGCCGAGAACGGCTCGTCCATCAGCAGCAGCTTCGGGTCGTTGATCAGGCCGCGGCAGATGGCGACGCGCTGGCGCATGCCGCCGGAGAGCTGGCGCGGCCGCTTGTCGCGGAAGTCCCACAGGCCGACCAGCTCCAGGAGCTCGCGGGCGCGGTCGAGATGGTCGCGGGTGCGGCCGTGCTCCAGCCTGATCGGGAACAGCACGTTGTCGAGCACGCTCTTCCACGGCAAGAGCGTCGCGTCCTGGAACACGTAGCCGAAGTCCCCCCGCGGCGCCGTGACCTCGGTGCCGTCGACCCGGATGTGTCCGGCGCTGGTGGTCTCCAGGCCGCCGATCATCATCATCAGGGTGCTCTTGCCGCAGCCGCTCGGCCCCAGCACGGCGACGAACTCGCCGGACGTCACGGAGAAGTCGGCGAGGCTGACGGCCTCGACGGCGCCGCCGGCGGTCTCGTAGATCTTCTGCACCCGCTGGACGCTCATGTAGGGCGGCGCGTCGGTGGCCGGGGCCGGGCCGGAGGCGGCGGCGGAGATCGCGGCGTCCATGATCGCCTCCTCAGCGGCCGGGCACGGCGGGCGCGCCCGCGAGCGCGCCGCAGACGGCGTCCGTCGTCGTCACCCAGCCCAGGAACCTTTCCACGTTGAACACCGTCGCCTCGAAGATGCTCGGGTCGCCGGCCTGCAGGGTCGCGTCCTTGACCATCACGGCGAAGAACTCGCGGTGATAGGCGTCCCGGATGGTCGATTCGACGCACACATTGGTGTTGACGCCGACCACCACGAGATTGCGGATCGCGCGTGCGCGGAGAACCATTTCCAGATTGGTGCCCGCGAAGCCGCTGTAGCGCGCCTTGGTGACGACGATGTCGGAGGGCTGCGGCGCCAACTCCTCGACGATCCCAAAGTCCCAGGCGCCTTTGGTGATCAGCCTGCCGCGGTGCGACGGGTTCGCCCGCATGAACTTCAGCGGGTTCGACTTGTGGTAGACGGGCGACGAGGCGGGGCCGGCCTCCTTCAGCTCGGGGTCGAAGCCGTTCTGCAGATAGACGATCTGCACGCCGGCTTTCCGCGCGGCGCCGATGGTTTTCCGCACCGCTTCGATCACTGGCGCCGAGCCCGACACGTCGAAGCCGACGAGGTCGAGATAGCCGCCCTTCGACAGGTAGGCGTGCTGCATGTCGACGACGATCAGGGCCGTCTCGACGAGATCGATCTCCAGCGGCTCCGGCGTGGTCGGCAGCACGACCGTGCGGGCACCGTCGCGGACGACCGAGGAGGCGTGAGGGGCCGGCATGGGGGACTCCGTGGTGTCGGTCAGGCGCCGAAGCGGTTGCGGGTCACGGTCTCGGCGATGGCGACGAGGCCGTAGAAGACGAGGCCGAACGCGCACAGCACCAGGATGGCGGCGAGGATCAGGGCGGTCTCGGCCTGGGCCGAGGCGAACAGGATCAGGTAGCCGAGGCCGGCCTGCGACGTGATGAACTCGCCGACGATGACCCCGATGATGGCGAAGGTGGTCGCGATCTTCATGCCGCTGAACACGTAGGGGATGGCGTGCGGCAGCCGCACCTCGCGAAACGTCTGCCACTCGCTGGCGCGCAGCGCCCGGCACAGCCGCAGGAGGTCGCGGTCGACATTGTCGAGGCCGGCCAGCGTCGCGATCACCACGGGGAAGAAGCTGATGAACACCGAGAAGGCGAGGCGCGACTGCGAGCCGATGCCGAGCCAGACGATGAACAGCGGCGCCAGCGCGATCTTGGGGATGAGCTGGAACAGCACCACGTTCGGGTAGAGCGCCTCGCGCAGAATCTTCGAGGAGCTGAGCAGGCCGGCGAGCGCGATGCCGAGCACCGAGGAGACCGCGAAGGCGATGACGCTCTCCCAGATGGTCGGGATCGCGTGCTTGAGCAGCAGCGGGAAGAACAGCTCCTGCAGCCGCGCCACGATCATCGAGGGCGGCGGCAGCAGCACGGGCGAGACGTCGAGCACCCGCACCGCCGTCTCCCAGGCGACCAGCACGACGAGCGCGGCGGCGACCGGCAGCAGGATCTGCCGCAGCGTGCCGGCCAGCACGCCGGTGGGGAGGAGGGGCTTCTTGCGGGCGCCGGTGTCGATCGCGGTCATGAGCTTGTCCCTTGCACGGCGGATACGACCGTGTGTCGCGCGTGGCGGTTGTCCACCCTCTCCCAAAAGGAGGCTTTCATGATCCGTCATTCCGGGGCGCGCCGAAGGCGCGAACCCGGAATCCAGCACTGGACTCGGAATTCCTGGCTGGATTCCGGGTTCGGCGCTACGCGCCGCCCCGGAATGACCAGGTCATGCCGAGCCGCCGCCGGGGAGAGGTGAAGAACGGTGCCTCGCCTCACCCCAGGAGCTTGGCGTAGTCGGCGGTGTTCTTCTTCACCGCCTCCCACTCGGGCTTGGTCAGGTTCACCTTGCCGACGAACTGGTTGGTCGCGAACTTCTGCGGGTCGGGGCGCGTCGCGTCCTTGGGGGCGGCGTATTTCATCACGAGGTCGAACATCGGGCCGAGCTTGCCCATGTCGGTCCAGCCGAGCGTGTGGTCGATCGCCTCGGGACGCAGCGTCATCAGCTGGGCGAGGCCCTGCGACAGCTCGGCGTTCTCGCGGCCGCCCTTGGTCAGGCCGACCTCGGGGACCAGCGCGACGAACTCGTCGATCGCCTTCTTGGGCTCGCGCAGCGTGAACGCGTAGGACTCGAGGATGGCGTCGACCATCGCCTGGCAGAGCTTCGGCTTCTGCTCCAGCACCTCCTGCCGGGTGACGATCTGGGCGGCGTAGAGCTCGACGCCGACCTTGCTCCACAGGTCGAAGCGCGGCGTCACCCCCTGGGCGACCATCACGGGCAGGCTGGACGAGCCGATCGCCGTGATGGCGTCGACCTGCTTGTCGATCAGCACGCGCTCGATCACCTTGCTGTCGACCTGGACGAGCTGCACCTTCGAGGCGTCGATGCCGGCGGCGGCCGCGTAGGCCGGCCAGAACGGCGCCTCGGCCGAGGTCGGCACGATGCCGAGCTTCTTGCCCTCCAGATCCTTCGGCGCCTTGATCGGCGAGGTCTGGAGCAGCGCCGTGCCCATCATGGCGTCGTAGTAGATGGTGGCGAGGGTGACCAGCGGCAGGCCGCGCGCCGCGGCGAGAATCGTGCCGCCGGCGAACACCACGCCGAAGTCGAACTGCTTGTTGGCGACCGCCTGGGCGGCGGCGACCGAGCCGAAGCCGCGGGCGACCTCGACGTCGACGCCGCGCGACGAGAAGTAGCCGAGCTTCTTGCCGACCATCGGCCAGTAGTTCGAGCCGTTGGCGATCCACGGCAGCGTCAGCTTCACGGCCTCGCGCGTCTGGGCGCGGGCGCCGGCGCCCAGCATGGCGGCGGCCGGAAGGCCGGCCGCGAGGGCGGCGCCGCCCTGCAGGAGCCGGCGGCGGGAGAGGGGGCGAGAGGTGGTCGAAGCCATCGTGGTCTCCTCGTGTGCACGCCCCGCGGGCCGGCCGGCTCCGGCGCCCGGGTCGCTCGATGACGCCGCCCTCCGGCGGACGCCGCTCATCGCGCCGCTTCCGGCGCGAATCTCATTCCGCCGCGATCGCCGCGGCCCGGGCCGTGTCGCCGTGCTCGTCCATCGCGGCCGCGACGGCGGCGACGATGCCGGCATAGCCGGTGCAGCGGCAGATGTTGCCGGCGAGCCCCTGGCGCAGCGCGGCCTCGGAGAGCGCGCCCTTGCGGCGGATCAGGTCGTGCGCCGTGATCAGCATGCCGGGCGTGCAGTAGCCGCACTGCAGGCCGTGATGGGCGCGGAACGCCTCGCGCAGCCGGTCCATCAGGGCGTCGCCCTCGAAGCCTTCGAGCGTCGTCACGGCGGTGCCGTCGAGCGCCACCGCCAGCGTGATGCAGGAGCGGGCGATCTTGCCGTCGATCAGCACCGTGCAGGCGCCGCAGACGCCGTGCTCGCAGCCGAGATGCACGCTGGTGCAGCGATGCTCGCCGCGCACCAGGTCGGCCAGCGAGGTGCGCGGCTCGACGTCGGCCGTGATCGCCTCGCCGTTGAGCGTGAAGGAGACTTTCATGACACCCCCAGGGCCTGCGTGGCGGCGCGCAGGATCGTGGTCTCGACCATGATGGCCTCGTGCGGCTCGAAGGGCCGGTCGCCGCGGGCGAGATCCTCGGCCACGGCGACGCGCAGCGCCGCCTCCAGCGCGTCGGTCCAGCGCGGTGCGCCCCGCAGCGCCGCGGCCGTCGCCGTGCAGGCGAGCGGCGTGCGGCTCGCGGCGCCGAGCACCACGCTCGCCCGGTCGCGCGCCGGATCGAGAATCACGGCGCCGATCGTGAGGCCGTACTCGCCGCTGCGGCGCGTCACCTTGTAGTAGCCCCAGGTCGCGTCGCGCGACGTCTTCGGCACGACGATGCGGACCAGCAGCTCCTGGTCGGTCATCGCGGTGAAGTAAGGGGCGAGGAACATGTCGGGCGCCGCGACCTCGCGCTCGCCGTCGGGGCCGCGGATCACGAAGCGGGCGCCGAGCGCCAGCAGCGTCGTCACCCAGTCGGCCGAGGCGTCGGCGAGCGAGGCGCTGCCGCCGATGGTGCCGCGGTTGCGCACCGCCCGGTAGGCGATGCCCGACGCGACGTGGCGCATCAGGCCGGCGGCCGGCTCCGGCGCCTCGCCGTCCTCGATCTCGCCATGGGTCACGCAGGCGCCGAGCGTCACCGCGTCTGCCGTCTCGCCGCGCTCGCGCAGCTCGGCGACCTTGGAGATGTCGACGACGCGCGGAAACGTCGCGAGCCGCAGGTTCAGCATCGGCACCAGCGACTGGCCGCCGGCCATCACCCGCACGCCGGCCTCGGCGTCGGCCAGCGCCGCCAGCGCGTCGGGCACGTCCGTGGCGCGGGCGTAGTCGAACGGCATCGGCTTCATCGGGCGCGCTCCGTGCGGGCGTCGTGCAGCGCCGTGAGGATCCGCTTGGGCGTGATCGGCGTCTCGTTCAGCTCGACGCCGAGCGGGCGCAGCGCGTCGTTGACGGCGTTGAGGATGGCGGCCGGGGCCGCGATGGCGCCGCCTTCGCCCATGCCCTTGATGCCGTAGGCCGTGAACGGCGACGGCGTCTCCAGATGGGCGATCCGCACGGTCGGCACCTCCGGCGCGCCCGGCACCAGATAGTCGGCGAACGTGGAGGCGAGCGGCTGGCCACCGGAGTCGTAGGGGCTCTCTTCCAGGAGCGCGTTGCCGATCCCTTGCGCGACGCCGCCCTGCACCTGGCCCTCGACGATCATCGGATTGACCATGGTGCCGCAGTCGTGCGCCACCGCGTACTCGAGGATCTCGACCAGCCCGGTGCCGGTGTCGACCGCCACCACCACGGCATGGGTCGCATAGGCGAAGGCGCCGGTGCCGGAGAGCGGCTGGAACGTCGTCGTCTCGTCGAGGCACGGCTCCTCGCCGGCGGGAAGATTCTCCGGATGCAGGAAGGCGGCGTCGGTGACGGACTTCAATGGCACGCTGCGGGCGCCGGCGACGGCGCAGTTGCCCGCGAGCGTCACCTCGTCCGGCTTCACCTGGAGGAGATGCGCGGCGATGCGCTTCACCTTCTCGGCGAGCTGGCGGCTGGCGCGGCCGACGGCGCCGCCCGCCATTACCATGCTGCGCGACGCGAAGGTGCCCATGCCGTAGGGCGAGACCGCGGTGTCGCCGTGCCGCACCACCACGTCGGCCGGATCGACGCCGAGCTCTTCCGCCGCGACCTGGGCCAGCGTCGTCTCCAGGCCCTGGCCGTGATTCTGGATCGCCGCCTCGATGATCAGCTTGCCGTCCGGCGTGAACCGCACCGTCGCGGTCTCGTAGCCGAACACCTCGGTGAGGCCGCGGGCGATCCACTCGTCGGTGCCGTGCGCGGTCTGCTCGGTGTAGCTCGCGAAGCCGAGGCCGATGAAGCGCGGCCCCTTGCCGTTCTCGCGCGTCTGGCGGGCCCGCACCGCCGGCACGTCGATCATGGCGGCGGCCTGCCGCACGCTCTCGGCGTAGTCGCCGCTGTCGAACAGCTTGCCGGTGACGGTGCGGTACGGCATCTGCTCGGGCCGCACCATGTTGTCGATGCGCACCGCGTGCGGCTCGCGTCCGACCGCCCGGGCGATCTCGTCGACGAGACGCTCCAGCGTGAAGCAGGCGCTCGGTCGGCCGACGCCGCGATAGGGGCCGAGCGGCGCCTTGTTGCTCACCACGGTGACGCCGCGGCCCCGGTAGGCCTCGATGGCGTAGGGGCCGGTCAGGATGCCGGCCACCATGTTGGCCTCCATGGCGGCGGACCACGGCCAGATCGAATAGGCGCCGGCATTCACCACGGCCTCGGCCTCGAGGCCCAGGATCCGGCCCTGCGCATCGGCATGCGCGGTCAGGCGCACGCGGTGCTCGCGCGCCTGCGGCGAGGCGATCAGGTGCTCGCGGCGATCCTCGGTCCAGCGGATCGGGAATTTCAGGCGGCGCGCCAGTGCGGCGATCGCCACCTCCTCCTGCTGCAGGTTGTTCTTCACCCCGAAGCCGCCGCCGACGTCGGGGGCGACGACGCGCAGCTGATGCTCCGGCACGCCGATCAGCTTGGCCAGCACGGTCCTGATCACGTGCGGCTGCTGCGTGGAGGAGTACACCACCAGCTCCTGCAGGCGCCTGTCCCACCAGGCCATCACGCCGCGGCCTTCGAGCGAGACGACGCATTGGCGCGCCATCCGGAATTCTCGCGAGACCGTCACGGCCGCGGCCTTCGCGGCCGCGTCGAGGTCGCCGCCGCCGGGCGTCGAGACGAAGCAGATGTTGTCGGGCCAGCCGTGCAGGCTCGGGCTCGCCGGATCGAGCGCCTGCTCGATCTCGACCACGGGCGGCAGCTCGTCGAAGTCGACGACGATCTCCTGGGCCAGATCCTCGGCCTCGGCCCGGGTGGCGCCCAGGCAGATGGCGATCGGCTCGCCGACGAACCGCACCGTGTCGGCGGCGAGCGCCGGATAGTCGGACCCGCGGAAGCCGGGCGAGGTCAGCACGGCGCGCACGGGGTGGATGTCGCCGAGGTCCTTCAGCAGGAAGACGCGCCCCTCGGCGCCCTCGGGAATCGCGATCGCGCGGATGCGGGCATGGGCGACGGGCGAGCGCAGGAAGGCGATCTCGCGGGTGCCCGGGACGTCGAGGTCGGCCAGATACTCGCCGTGGCCGGCGAGGAAGCGGCCGTCCTCGTTGCGCAGCACCCGGTCGCCGATGCAGCCCGGGCGCGGCGCCGTGACGGCGGCGAGGGCAGGCGGGGCGGAGGTGAGGGACACGCGGCAGCTCCGTGCGATAAATCGTATACGATATACGCATACGCTGGAGCACCTCGGGTCCGCGACGTGCAATTTTATGCATCAGCCGCCAAAACTGCGGAAATTCCGGGCAGTAGCCCGCCGGCGTGGCGCGGGCGCAGGCGGCCGGTGTGATCTTGCCGTTGGACGCGGGCGGCGGCGGGCGGCACACTGAGGCCGCGAGCGGCCGGGACCCGCCCGCTCGTAAGGGAGCGGTAATGCCGCTCCGCTACACCGGGCTCGAACCGGAGGATGCCCCGATGCGCCTGTCGCCGCTCGTGCTCGCCTTTTCTGCCCTGGTCCTCGCCGGCGCCGCGTCGGCGTCCGACCAGGTCCCGACCTTCGACGTGCGGCCGAGCTGCCGTGGCGGCTCCGACACCGAGGCGGCGCTGAAGAGCTGCCTGCAATCCGAGGAGGACGCCCGCAAGCAGCTGGTCGCCGGCTGGAGCAAGTGGCCGGCGAAGCAGCGGCAGGCCTGCGTCGCCGAGGCCGGCCGCGAAGAGCCGAGCTATGTCGAGATCCTGACCTGCCTGCAGATCGACAGCGAGCTGAAGACGCTGCCGAAGGAGAATCTCGACCTCGGCCCGCTCCGCAAGATCGACTGATACCAACGGCCTCCGGCACTGACTCTCACCGTCACCCCGAGGTGGCTGCGCATGCGCAGCCCTCGAAGGGCGACGGCATCGATCTCGGGCTTGCCCGAGATCGACACCATTGAAGCCCAAGTCGGTGACGCCGACTTGGGTGGTGGCATCCTTCGAGGCTCGCCTTCGGCGAGCGCCTCGGGATGACGGGTCACGGTTCAGGGCCGTTGGTATGATCCGGCCGGTCGCCGGTTCGGAACGCCTGCGTGCGGGCGGCGGCCTCGGCGTCGAGCATTAGCCTTATTTTACCAAAGTCCGGCGATGATGCGCCCCCGTAACGTCTACGGGGCGAGGTCATGGCGGCGCGGTCGGTCGGAACACTTCTCACATCGGTGCTGGCGCTCCTGGCGGCCGGCGTGCTGGTCAGCACCGGCCAGCGGATGGTCGCCGCCGTCACCCAGTATCGCGACAGCGGCGAGGCGCAGACGCTCGCCGCCGCCGACAAGACGATCTTCGAGGCGATCCGGGCCATTCGCAGCCAGCGTGGCACCGCCACGACGGCCCTGATCGCCGAGGACAATCCCACGCCGAAGCTCGAGGCGCTGCAGCGGAGCGCGAACGCCCAGTACGAGGCGACCATCGCGGCCATCGCCACCATCGACGTCCCGGATCGCGACGCCCTGGGCGCGGCGATCACCCGCGAATGGAAGATCGCGACGTCGCGTTACCCGCTGCTGCTCGACGAGGCCAGGCGGCCCCGGCAGGAGCGCGACCTCAAGCGGACCATGGCCTGGCAGGACGCGCGCGGCGTCTTCGAGCAGCTCAACCATGCGTCCAGCGCGGTGTCGAACCGCGCCCGGATGAACCACCCGCTGGTCGGCGAGATGGTGCAGGTGCGGCGCTTCGCCTGGCAGGCGCGCGACCGCTACGGCCTGCAGTGCTCGCTGCTGCGCGGCAACGTCAACACCGGCCAGCCGACGAGCGAGGCCCAGAAGATCCTGCACGGCCAGCACCGGGCGATCGTCGCCGCGGGCCTCGCCGGGATCGACGAGCTGCTCGCCCGGCCGGGCGCGCCCCCCGCCGTGACCGAGGCCTTCCGCACCGCCCGCGCCGGCATCGACGCCGCCAACAAGAAGATCGACCAGGTGGTCGCGAAGCTCGGCGCCGGCACCGGCGCCGTGATGCCGCCGGCCGAATGGACCGCCACCTGCCAGGCGCCGTTCGACTCGATCGTCCGGGTGGCGATCCTGGCGCTCGACGAGGCGATCGCCCAGGGCGACCGCGACCGCAGCGCCGCCCTGACCAATCTGGTCGTCCAGTCGGCCGCCTTCGCGGCGGCGCTGGCGATCGCCGTGTTCGGCTGGATCGTGGTGCGGCGCCGCTTCGCCGCCCCGGTGCGGGAGCTGCTCGTCGCCATCGGCCGGCTGCGCGAGCGCGACTTCGCGACGCCGGTGCCGCCGCCGGCCCACCAGGACGAGTTCGGCGCCATGGCGGTCGCGCTGGAGAATCTGCGCGAGTCCGCCGCGACGGCCGATCGGCTCGCCGCCGAGAACGAGGCGTCGCAGCGCGCCCAGCTCGCCCGCGCCGGCACCATCGACACGGCCTGCGAGAGCTTCGACAGCACGGCGAAGTCGGTGATCGAGAGCCTCGGCCGCTCGGCCGGCGCGCTGCGCGACACCGCGAACGCCATGCGCTCGATCGCCGGCCGGTCGAGCCAGGAGGCCGCCGCCGTCTCGGCCGCGGCCGAGCAGGCGACATTGAACGTCCAGGCCGTCGCCGCGGCGACCGAGGAGCTGTCCAACTCGGTGGTCGAGATCTCGCGCCAGGTCCAGTCGAGCGCCGCCGGGGCGCGCGACGCCGTGGTGCAGGCGGAACAGACCAACGCCACCGTCGACGCGCTCGCCGAGTCGGCGAAGCGGATCGGCACCGTGGTCGAGCTGATCACCCAGATCGCCGGCCAGACCAACCTGCTCGCGCTCAACGCCACCATCGAGGCGGCGCGCGCCGGCGACGCCGGCAAGGGCTTCGCCGTGGTCGCTCAGGAGGTCAAGCGGCTCGCCGGCCAGACCGCCCAGGCGACCGACGACATCGCCCGCCAGGTGGCCGAGATCCAGGGCGCGACCGAGACGGCGGTCGCGGCGATCCGCTCGATCGCCGGCACCATCGGCGGCATCGACGAGAAGATGACGGCGATCGCCGCCGCCGTGGAGGAGCAGGGCGCCGCCGCGCAGGAGATCACCCGCAACATCCAGCAGGCCTCGACCGGCACCCAGGCCGTGACCCGCACCATCGGCAACGTCGCCGCGCTGAGCCGCGAGACCGGCACGGCGAGCGACGCCGTGCTGCAGTCGGTCGAGACGGTGGCGGCCGACGCCGACCACCTGAGCGGCGACGTCGAGCGCTTCCTCGGCCGCGTCCGGGCGAGCTGACGGGCGGCGACGGCCGGGCGACCAGCCCGGCCCGACCCGGGACGGCGCTCAGCGGGCGTCGGCCCCGACCGGCGGTCGCGGATGGGCGTGCAGCATCATCAGCCGACCGGCGCCGGCGGCCAGCGCATCGGCCAGGACGCCGGCGAGCCGCAGGGCGAGCGCGATCGCGGCGGCGTCGCCGCCGACCGCCGGGGCGAGCAGCACGGTCAGCACCACCTCGCGCACCCCGAGCCCGGCCGGCGCGCCCGGCACCACGAAGCCGGCCAGCCACGCGGCGGCGCAGATCGCCGACAGCGAGACGAGATCGCGCGCCACGTCCGGCGCGACGACGCCGATCAGGGCGTCGAGCGCCAGCCCCATGGTCACGAAGGTGGCGACGTCGAGCCCGACCGCGAACAGCATCCGGGTCACGGCGCGGCGCGAGGCGAACAGGCGCGAGATCACCGAGCGCTGCAGCACCACCATGACCAGCAGCGCGAAGCCCGCCATGCCGCTGACGGCCAGCGAGAACTCCCCGAGGATGCGGAACGAGAGGCTCCAGTCGAGCCGGCCGAGCGCCGCCGCGGTGCCGACCAGGAGGCCGGTCGCGGTGAGCAGGCACAGCGCCTCGGCCATGGCGACGGTGAGGGACTCGCCGATGGTCACGCCGAACGGCGCCAGCGCCGCGTGCCGGTGCACGTACTGCACCACGTTGGCGAGCCGGTAGCGGTCGAGCTGGGTGTAGAGAAAGATGCCGAACAGGCAGCTCCGCCGCATGGTCGGCCGCACCGTCAGGCGCAGCAGCACCACCCAGCCGATGCCGGTCAGCACCGCCCCGAGCAGCTGCAGGCCGGTCGCCGCGAGGAGGGTGCCGAGCGCCGTACCGGGCGTCGCGGCCAGCGGCGCCGGCAGCCCCTGCCGCAGGGCCTGCCAGATCACGAACACGAGCCCGGCGGCGCCGACCATCGGCCCGAGATGGCCGAGCAGGCGGCGGGGAGCGCCGCTGCCCGGGCCTGGCGCCGGGCTCGAAGCGCGGCCCGGCCGCGGACCCGCCTTCGGACGCGGCCCGGGGCCGGGCCGCGGGCCGGCCTCGGCGTCGGACGTGCGGCCGGCGTCGGAGCTGCGGTCGGCGGCGGACTTGGCGTCGGTCATGGAGCGCCGGGTGGGGGCTGGGCCTGATCGAAGAGCTATGTCACCCCGCCCGGCCGGTCACAAGCACCGCGCCGCCGCATACGTGCTCTCCCGATGGCGGCGGCCGTCGCCGGCTCCGGACCGCTGCGCCGGTCCCGGACCGCGGCTCAGGACACGGTCAGGCTCGCGCCGCCGCAGATGGTCAGGGTCTGCCCGGTGATCGCGCCGGCCTCCGGCCCGAGCAGGAAGCCGATCAGGGCCGCGACCTCCGCGGGCGCGATCAGCCGGCCGATCGGCGGCCGCTTGATCGGTGCCCCGGCGCGGGCCGGATCGACGAGCTGCGGCGTGTCGGTGGCGCCCGGCGCGACGGCGTTGACCGTGATGCCGCGCGACACCAGCGCCCCGGCGGCACAGCGCACCATCGCCTCGACGCCGCCCTTCGACGCCGCATAGAACATCCGCCCCGGCCGCCCCTGCGCGGCCCGGCTCGACAGCACGACGACGCGGCCGTCGCGGTCCGGCATCGCCGGCGTCAGCGTCTCGATCAGCAGCGCCGCTGCCGCGACGTGCAGGGCCCACAGCGTCGCGCCGCCGCTCGCCCGCGTCCCGGCATCGTCGTCGGCCCGCATGATCCCGGCCGAGTGGACGAGCGCGGTCGGCCGCGCCGCCGCCAGGTCCGCGGCGACCGCGGCGAGGCGGTCGCGTTCCGTCAGATCGACCGTGATCGGCGTGAGGCGCTCGGCCGCCGCCTGCGGCGCGCGGTCGAGCCCGGTCACCCGCCAGCCGTCGGCGAGCAGGCGCCGGACGACGGCGGCGCCGATGCCCGAGGCCGCGCCGGTGACGACCGCGTGCCGCGCGTCCATCGGCCCGGGCTCAGCCGGCCGGCGCCGTGAACGGCGCCCGCACCGGCAGGCCCTTCAGGTAGGTCTCGACCTCGGCGGTCGGGATCACGTCGGCATACTTGCAGTTCAGGTCGAACAGGTTGACGGCGTGGCTCGCCTCGAACCGGTCGAACGAGCACTCCTCCGGGATGACGACCTTGAAGTTGTAGGAATAGGCGTCGACCGCGGTGGCGCGCAGGCAGCCCGACGTCGTGCAGCCGGTGAGGATCAGCGTGTCGATGTCGAGGAAGTTCAGGTGGCTCATGAAGATCGTGCCGAAGAAGCACGACGGCTTGCGCTTGCCGATGCGGATGTCCTGCGGACGCGGGGCCAGCGGCGCGACCGTCTCGGTGGCGTGCGTGCCCTCGATCACGGTCTTCTCGGTGCCACGGTGGTTCTTCCCGACCTGGACGCCGGAATCGAGCATGTCGCTGCGCCGCGCGCTCTCGGTGTAGAACACCGGCAGGTTCTTCTCGCGGGCGAGATGCAGGAGCGGCTCGATATGCGCGATCGCGTCCCACGCCTCGCGGCCACAATGGGTGCGGTACTGCTTCAGGCCGTCGAGAATGTCCTCCGGCGTGTCGCCGCAGAAATTGTACTGGACGTCGATGATGAAAAGGGCGGGCCGGGTGCCGAAGCCGCCCCGCTTGCCGTAACCGGCCTTGGCCAGCACCTGCTGGTCGCGCGCGGTGAGGAACCTGTCCCAGATGCGGGTCTGCGTCATGGCGTGGGCCTTCTGTTCTGAACCTGTCGGGAGCCGCGCGGACGATCAGACGGCGCGGCGGAGATAGCGTCCGGCCGGCGCCGTCAGCGCCGCCTCGGTGAGGCGGCCGTCGGCGACGACGGGCCGGCCGCGCACCAGCGTGTGCACCGGCCAGCCGCGCAGCATCCGCCCCTGCATCGGCGTGTAGTCCGAGAAGGAGGCCAGCGTCGCGTGGTCGACGGCGCGCTTGGTGTGCGGATCGACGACGACGAGGTCGGCGTCCTTGCCGGCGGCGATCGAGCCCTTCGAGGGCAGGCCGTAGAGGCGGGCGACGTTGAGGCTGGTCACCGCGGCGATGCGGGTGAGCGGCAGGCCGCGGCCGTAGTGGCCGTCCTCGATCATCAGCGGCAGCAGCGTGGCGAGGCCGGGGAAGCCGGCGCTGGCGCTCCACAGGTCGGTGCCCTTGGTCGCCACCTTGCGCGGCACGTGATCGGAGCCGACCGTCTCGATCGAGCCGTCGGCGACGCCCTCCCACAGCGCGTCGCAGTCGGTCTGGCGGCGCAGCGGCGGGTTGACCTTGGCGAGGATGCCGGCGGGATCGTCGCGCGTCATGGTGAGATAGTGCGCGCAGGTCTCGACATGCACCGGATTGCGGTGGACGGCGCGATGGCGGCGGACGATCTCCAGCCCCTCGCGGCTCGACAGATGGACGATGTTGACCGGGCACTCCGCCTTGGCGGCGAAATAGATCACCCGCGAGACGTTCTCGGCCTCCAGGAAGTCCGGGCTCTGCTCGTCCCAGGCGGCGAGGTCGTTGCGGCCGGCGGCCTTCAGCGGGCCGCGAAACACCGGGATCACCTCGACGTTCTCGCAGTGGACGCCGACCACGCCGCCCGGCACCCGGCGCGCCTCCAGCATGGTGCGGAACAGGAGGCCGTCGTCGATCTCGGTGAAGCCCTTGGCGGCGCCGGCGGCGCCCTTGTACATCAGATACACCTTGAAGGAGCTGACGCCGAAGCGCTTCGCCGTCTCCTGCAGCGTGTCGATGTGCAGCGCGCTGGTGAGGCCGAAATGCAGGCCGAAGTCGATGCAGCTGCGCCGCTCGCCCTCGGCGATCCACGGGCCGGAGGACTCGCGCAGGTCGGCCGAGCGGTGGAACGTGAACAGCGCCGTGACGCCGCCGAGCGCCGCCGAGCGCGCCTCGGTCCCGAAGTCGCGCTCCTTGTCGCCGAAGCCGACATGGGTGTGCGGATCGATCAGGCCGGGAAACACCCAGCGGCCGGAGCAGTCGATGGTCTCGCGCGCCGTCAGCGTCTCGCCCGGCGCGGCGACGACGGCGATGCGGCCGTCCTTGATGCCGACCGACCCGCGGGCGACGCCGGTTTCCGGAACGACGAGCTCGCCATCGGCGAGAACGAGATCGAGCATGGACGAACCCTCAGGCTGAGGTCGCGCGCGGCGGCGCGGCCGAGACGTCACGGACCATCATGGCGAGGATGCCGCCGCCTTCGATCTGGCGGCGCTCGCTCTCGGTGAGCACCTGCGCCGTCACCGTGAACGTCACGGTGCGGTCGCCGTCGCGCGCCGTGACGGTCACGGGCGCGCCGGTCCGCACCCCGGCGCGCAGGCCGTCGATCGTCAGCGTCTCGCGGCCGGTCAGGCCGAGCGTCGCCCAGCCCTCGCCGTCCCGGAAGGCGAGCGGCACGATGCCCATGCCGACCAGGTTGGCGCGGTGGATGCGCTCGTAGGATTCGGCGATCACGGCCCGCAGGCCGAGCAGCGCCGAGCCCTTGGCGGCCCAGTCGCGGCTCGATCCGGTGCCGTATTCGCGGCCGGCCAGCACCACGGTCGGCGTGCCGGCGGCGAGATAGCGCGACGCCGCCTCGAAGAACGTCACCGTCTCGCCGGTCGGATGATGGCGCGTGAACCAGCCTTCGCGCTCCGGCAGCAGCAGGTTCTTGATGCGCAGATTGGCGAAGGTGGCGCGCGCCATGACGTGGTGATTGCAGCGCCGCGCCACGTAGGTGTTGAAGTCGCGCGGCGCGATCCCCTGGCCCCGCAGATAGATCCCGGCCGGGCTGTCGGCCGGGATCTCGCCGCCCGGCGAGATGTGGTCGGTGGTGAGCGAGTCGCCGAACAGGCCGAGGACGCGGACGCCGTCGAGGCGGTCGGCGAGCGGCGGCGGCTCCTCGTCGAAGAACGGCGGCCTGATCAGATAGGTCGACGCCGGGTCCCAGCCGTAGCGGTCGCCGGTCGGCGCGGCGAGGTCGTCCCACAGCGGATCGGCGGGGCGCTCGCCGCCGTAGGCGGCGGCGAACAGATCCGGGTCGAGGGCGTGCGGCATCACGGCGGCGATCTCGTCGGCGCTCGGCCAGATGTCGGCGAGCATCACCGGCCTGCCGTCGGCATCCTGCCCGATCGGCTCGCGGGACAGATCGCGATCGATGCGTCCGGCGAGCGCGTAGGCGATCACCAGCGGCGGCGACATGATGTAGTTCGCCCGCACCAGGCGGTGGATGCGGCCCTCGAAGTTGCGGTTGCCGGACAGCACCGCGACCGCCACCGGGCCGTCGCGCTCGATCGCCGCGGCGACCCGCGGGTCGAGCGGGCCGGACTTGCCGCCGCATGTCGTGCAGCCGTAGCCGATCACGTGGAAGCCGAGCGCCTCGAGGTCGGGCAGCAGGCCGGCGCGCTCCAGATAGCGCGTCACCACCCGCGAGCCGGGGGCGAGCGACGTCTTCACCCGCGCCGGGACCGTGAGGCCGCGGGCCCGCGCCTTGCGGGCGAGCAGGCCGGCGGCGAGCATCACGGCCGGGTTCGAGGTGTTGGTGCAGGACGTGACGGCGGCCAGCACCACGGTGCCGTCCGTGATGGTCTCGTCCGTGCCGGCGCCGCCCGTGCCGGCCGCGGTCTCCGCGGTCGTCGCCGCCTTGGCGAAGCCGCCCTCGGCGAGCGGCGTCGCGAGGCGCCGGGCGAAATCGCCGGCGACCGCCGGCAGCTCCAGCCGGTCCTGCGGCCGGCGCGGGCCCGCGACCGCGGCGCCGACCGCGCCGATGTCGATCTCGATCACCCGGCCGTAGCGCGGGACCGCCGCGCCGGGCTCCCGGAACAGGCCGTTGCGCCGCGCATAGGCGTCGACGAGGCCGGCGAGGTCGCGGCCCGGCCGGGTCAGCGCCAGATAGTCGATGGTGCGGGCGTCGATCGGGAAATAGCCGGCGGTGGCGCCGTATTCGGGCGCCATGTTGGCGATGGTGGCGCGCTCCGGGATGGTCAGCGCGTCGACCGCCTCGCCGCCGTACTCGACGATCGCGGCGACGACCTTCTCGCGGCGCAGCCGCTCGGTGACGGCGAGCGCCAGATCCGTGGTGGTGACGCCGGGCCGGCGCGTGCCGGCGAGCCGGACGCCGACCACCTCGGGGCAGGGCAGCACATAGGCGGCGCCCAGCATGGCGGACTCCGCGTCGATGCCGCCGACGCCCCAGCCGAGCACGCCGATGCCGTTGACCATCGGGGTGTGCGAGTCGCCGCCGATGACGAAGTCCGGCACCGCCCAGACGGTGTCGCCGTGGCGGCGGCGCCGCACCACCTCGGCGACGAACTCCAGATTGACCTGATGGATGATGCCGGTGCCGGGCGGGAACACCCGCAGCGACGTGAAGGCGCCGCTCGCCCATTTGAGAAAGCGGTAGCGCTCGCCGTTGCGCTCGTACTCGCGGCGCATGTTGGCGATCATGGCGTCCGGCGCGCCGGCGCGGTCGACCTGCAGCGAATGGTCGACGACGAGATCGACCGGCACCACCGGCTCGACCCGGCCGGGATCGCCGCCGCGCGCCGCGACGGCGTCGCGCAGCGCGGCGAGATCGAGCAGCACCGGCAGCCCGCTCGAATCCGGCAGGATCACCCGCTCGACATGCAGCGGCAGGCCGCGGTCGCGATGCCGGTCCCACGCGACCGCCGCGGCGACGTCCGCGCCGGTGACGACACCCGGATGCCCGGCGCGGCGATGCCGCTCCAGGTTCTCGATCAGGACGCGGATCGCGTAGGGAATCTCGGCGAGCGGCCGGCCGTGCCGCGCCGCGGTCGCCGCCAGGTCGGCGATCGCGACGGCGTCGTCGCCCCACCGCAGCAGGGCCGGCGCGGCGTCGTCTCGGTCGGCGGCAGCGGCCATCGCTCCTCGTCCATGGGCCGGCGGCAGACCGGGGCAGGCCCATCGGTCGCCGGGATGAATTGTTGACACTTATAGCCCTTTTTCCGGAGTTGGGAAGAGCGTCGCCAGTCTCTCCGCCGCTCCAAATCCGGGCAGAATGCTCGAAATAGCCCCGGTAAATGCCGAAAATTCGCGCATGCGAACCGGCAGGGCGCCCGCTGCTCGGATTGACGGAGCGGTCCTTCTCGGCAAAACTGTTGACACTAAGAGTTCCCCGCACGCGCGCCTCTCGGAGACCGCATGGCCCCGAAAGCCACCCTCGGCGACGACCTGTTCGAGCGCCTGCTCGAGCTGATCTACAGCTGCGAGCTGCCGCCCGGCGCGATCGTCAACGAGTCGGCGCTGGCGGCGCGCTTCGCCGTCAGCCGCGGCCCGGTGCGCGAGGCGGTGCGCCGCCTGCAGGGCATCCAGCTCGTCTCGCGCGAGCCGTTCATGCGGGCCCGGGTCATCACCCTGGAGCCGCGCGCCGTGCGCGAGCTGTTCGAGATGCGCGAGGCGCTGGAAGGCTACGCCTGCCGGCTCGCCGCGCAGCGCATGGACGCGGCCGAGATCGAGCGGCTCGCCGCCGGCCTCGAGCACAATCGCAGCCGCGCGCTCGGCGGCGACGAGCACCAGTCGCCGGCCGAGAGCTTCGACTTCCACGAGCGGATCGTGCGGGCGAGCGGCAACGCCCGCATCGTCGACACGCTGTGCGGCGACCTCTACCACCTGCTGCGGCTCTATCGGCGCTGGTCCGGCGCCGCCGGCGAGCGCCGCTCGATCGCCTACACGGAGCACCGCCAGATCCTGCTGGCGATCCGCGGCCGCGACGGCGAGCTCGCCGAATCCCTGATGCGTTCCCACATCGCCCGCGCGGCCGAGAACGTGCTGCGCAATCTTCCGGCTTCGGCCGAGGACGCCGGCTCCGACGCCGGCGTCTCGGCCGCATGAACAGGCAGAGTGTCTTGTCGAACTCACGAGAGACGACCGGAAAGGTCGAGCGGTACCGCGCCTATCTGAACTCGGGCGAGCTGATGGTCGCGCCCGGCATCTACGACGGCTACAGCGCGCGCCTGGTCGAGCAGGCCGGCTTCGCCTGCGCCGCCACGTCGGGTGCGGCGATCTCCAACGCGCTGCTCGGCATCGACGACATCGGCGTGATGGGGCTGCGCGAGAACGTCGAGCACTGCCGCCATCTCGCCCGCGCGGTGTCGATCCCGATCACCTGCGACGCCGACACCGGCTACGGCAATCCGATGAACGTGCACTACACGGTGCAGATGTTCGAGGAGGCGGGCGTCGCCGGCATCAACATCGAGGACCAGGTGGCGCCCAAGCGCTGCGGCCACATGCCCGGCAAGGAGGTGGTGCCGCTCGCCGAGATGGTGAAGAAGATCGAGGCGGCGTGCCTCGCCCGCCGCAACGACGCCTTCGTGATCTGCGCCCGCACCGACGCGCTCGCCCTGGAGGGCATCGACGGCGCCGTGGCGCGCATCCGCGCCTATGCGGCGGCCGGCGCCGACATGATCTTCCCGGACGCCGTCAGGCGCGAGGAGGACATCGCCCGCATCGTCGAGGCCGCCGGCGTGCCGGTGACGATCAACATGGGCTTCGGCATCCGCGCCCGGCCGACCACGCCGCTGATCCCGCTGCCGCGCCTCAAGGCGCTCGGCGTGCGGCGCGTCAGCCTGCCCCGCATGCTGCCCGGCGCCGCCATCCGCGGCATGGCCAACGCGCTCGCCGTGATGAAGCAGGTGATCGAGACCGGCGAGCCGGTCGACCGGCCCGAGATGGTGGCCGGCATCGACGAGATCACGGCCCTGATGGGCTACGCCGAGATGCGCGCGCTCGAGGCGCGCCTCCTCACCACCGACGCGCTCGACGCCAAGTACGCCGCCAACGACGTGCCCGATCCGACGCCGCTGGCGCCGTCGTCGGCCCGGACCTGACGGAGCCCGCCGTGGTCGCGCTCGCCCCGCTCCCGCCCGCCGCCGACGGCCTCGACGCCGAGGTCGATCTGCTGGTGATCGGCGCCGGCGGCTGCGGGCTGGTCGCGGCGCTCGCCGCCCGGGCGGGCGGCGCCGAGGTCGCGGTGGTCGAGAAGCTCGACCGCTTCGCCGGCAACACCATGCTGTCGAGCGGCTCGATCCCGGCCGCCGGCACGCGGCTGCAGCGCGCCGCCGGCATCGACGACGACCCGGCCCGCTTCGCCGCGGATCTGCGCCGGGTCGCCGGCCCGCACGACGCCGACCCTCTGGTCGACCGCCTCGCCGCCGTGTCGGCCGACCTCGTCCATTTCCTGCTCGACGAGGCCGGGGTCGCGCTGACCCTGGTCACCGGCTATCGCCACGTCGGGCACGGCGTCTGCCGGCTGCACGCGCCGCCGTCGCGGCGCGGCGCCGATCTGGTCGCCGATCTGGAGCGCGCCGCCGCGGCGCGCGACATCCCGATCGCCTTCGGCAACCCGGCCGTCGCGCTGCTGGTCGCCGACGGCGCCGTGCGCGGCGCGGTGACCGAGTCGGCCGGCGGCGGCACCGCCCGCATCGGCGCCCGCGCCGTGCTGCTCGCCTGCTCCGGCTTCGGCCAGAGCCGCCCCCTGCGCGACCGCTTCTGCCCCGACATGGCGGCGATCCCGCATTTCGGTGCGATCGGCAGCGAGGGCGACGCGGTGACCTGGGGCGAGCTGCTCGGCGCGCGGCTCGGCAACATGGCGGCGTTCCAGGCCCATGCCGGCGTCGCCCAGCCGCACGGCGCCCTGGTCACCTGGACCGTGATCGAGAAGGGCGGCCTCGTCGTCGACGACGCCGGCGCCCGCTTCGCCGACGAGAGCCTCGGCTACTCGGCCTTCGCCGAGCGCGTCGTCGCCCACGGCCGGCCGACCTTCGCGGTCTACGACGCGCGCATCCGCGACGTCACCGCGGTCGGACAGCCGGAGTTCGGCGAGCTGGTCACCCAGGGCGGCGCCCGGGCGGCGGCCACGGTCGCCGACCTCGCCGGCCTGATCGGCTGCCCGGAGGCGGAGCTCGCCGCGACCCTGCACGCGGCCGGCGAAGCGGCCCGCGGCGCCGCCGCCGACCGCCACGGCCGCACCGCCTTCGGGCTCGGCCCGCTGGCGCCGCCCTATGTCGTCACCCGCATCGCTCCGGCGCTGTTCCACACCCAGGGCGGGCTCGTCGTCGACGGCGACGCCCGGGTGCTGCGCCCCGACGGGAGCGCCATTCCGGGCCTCTACGCCGGCGGCGGCGCCGCCTGCGGCGTCAGCGGGCGCCGCGGCAGCCTCGGTTACGTCTCCGGCAACGGCCTCCTGTCCGCCCTCGGCCTCGGCTTCCTGGCCGGCCGCGCCGCGGCGCGCGCCGCCGCCGCCGCGCGGGCCGGCACGGCCGCCGCCCCGCTCCCCGTTTCGAACGACGTCACGATCCAGCGCGAAGGGATATCGAGATGAGCAAGCCCACGACGACGTCCGGCTGGAGCCGGCGGACGGTGCTGAGCATGGCGGCGGGCACGGCCGCGGCCGGCGTGGTCGGCGTGCGCGGCGCCCGCGCCGCCTGGCCGACCGATCCCATCACGGTCATCGTGCCCTATGCGCCGGGCTCGACCGACCAGCTGGTCCGCATCCTCGGCCAGCAGATGGAGAAGATCCTCGGCAAGCCGGTGGTGGTCGAGACCAAGCCGGGCGCCGGCGGCTCGGTCGGCGCCACCTACGTGGCCAAGAACGCCAAGCCGGACGGCCACACGCTGCTGTTCGCCGTCACCTCGGTGCTGACCGTGGCGCCGCACCAGAACAAGCTGCCCTACGGCTTCGCCGACCTGCGCGGCGTCGCCCAGGTGACGACCGGCCCCAACATGATGGGGGCGTATCCGGGCGCGCCGTTCAAGGACCTGACCTCGCTGGTCGCCTACGCCAAGGCCAATCCCGACAAGGTGAGCTACGGCAGCGCCGGCACCGGCGGCGCCACGCATCTCGCCGGAGCCGCCTTCGCGCGCGCCGCCGGCATCAAGCTCAACCACATCCCGTTCCAGGGGGTGACGCCGGCCGTCACCGCGACGGTCGGCGGCACCGTCGACCTCGCGCTCGGCTTCGCCCAGGCGATCTGGCCGCAGGTCCAGGGCAAGCGGCTGACCGCGATCGCCCAGTTCGGCGCCACCCGCGCCAAGGTGATCCCCGACGTGCCGACCTTCCGGGACGCCGGCATCGATCTCGTGATGCCGCCGCGCGTCGGCTTCCTGGCGCCGGCCCGGACGCCGGACGACGTGGTGGCGAAGATCGCCGACGCCGCCCGGCAGGCGAGCGCCGCGCCCGAGTTCGTCGACTTCGCCAAGCGGGCGCTCGCCGAGGTCGAGTTCAGCGGGCCCGAGGCGTTCCAGCGCGACCTCGTGGCCGAGGACAAGTTCTATCTCGACCTGCTGCGCGACCTCGGAATGGCGAAATGACCGGCGCTCCGGCGATCTCGCGCGACCTCGTCGGCGGCGTGGTGTTCCTCGCCGTCGGCCTCGCTGTGACCTGGCTGGCGCTCGACCTCGACCTCGGCAATCTCCGCCTGGTCGGCCCGGGCGCCATCCCGCTCGCCGTCGGCGCCGGGATGGTCGGCCTGTCGGTCGCGCTGATCGTCCGCTCGCTGCGGTCGCCGTCGCCGGCCGCCGGCGACGAGGACCCGCCCGACCCGTGGGGCCGTGTCCGCGTCGCCGCGATCGTCGCGCTGATGGCGCTGTTCGTCTTCGCCCTGCCGGTCGTGGGCTTCCTGATCGCGAGCTTCGCCCTGATGTATGTGTGCTTCGCGATCGGCCTCGGCCGGCCGTTCAGCGTGTTCGCGCTGGTGGCGGCCGCCGTCACCGCGGTCGCCGCGCACGTGCTGTTCGTGATGCTGCTCGACGTGCGGCTGCCCGCCGGGCTTCTCGGAGGACTGTGATGGACGGTCTCATCGGCGGGTTCATCACGGTCCTGCAGCCCTACAACGTGATGTTCTGCTTCGTCGGCGCGCTGATCGGCACGCTGATCGGCGTGCTGCCCGGCCTCGGCCCGAGCGCCTCGATCGCCATGCTGCTGCCGCTCACCGTCGGCCTCGATCCGGTGACGGCGATCATCATGATCGCCGGCATCTACTACGGCGCCAGCTACGGCGGCTCGACCACGGCGATCCTGGTCAACATCCCGGGCGAGGCCCAGAGCGTGATGACCTGCATCGACGGCTACAAGATGGCCCAGCAGGGCCGCGCCGGGCCGGCGATCGGCATCGCCGCGATGGGCTCGTTCATCGCCGGCACGCTCGGCGCCGTGGCGATCGCGCTGATCAGCATGCCGCTGGTCGAGGTCGCCATCAAGTTCGGGCCGCCCGAGTACTTCGCCCTGATGCTGCTCGGCTTCGTGGTGCTGCTGGTGCTCGCCAAGGGCTCGGTGATCAAGTCGCTGATCATGATCCTGGCCGGGCTGCTGCTCAGCATGATCGGCCAGGACGTGGTGACCGGCGAGCCGCGCTTCACCTTCGGCATCACCGAGCTCGCCGACGGCGTCGGCGTCGTGGTGATCGCCATGGGCATGTTCGGGCTCGGCGAGATCTTCTACAATCTCGAGCGGCTGGGCCAGCGCAGCGTCCAGGTGGTGCCGATCAAGCAGCTGATGCCCTCGCGCGAGGACTGGCGGCTGTGCGCCGGCCCGATCGCCCGCGGCTCGGTGCTCGGCTTCCTGATCGGCCTGCTGCCCGGCGGCGGCGCCACCCTCGCCTCCTTCGTCTCCTACGGGCTGGAGAAGCGGCTGTCGGCGCATCCCGAGCGGTTCGGCAAGGGCGCCATCGAGGGCGTCGCCGGCCCGGAGACCGCCAACAACGCCGGCGCCGCCGGCTCGTTCATCCCGCTCCTCACCCTCGGCCTGCCCGGCAACCCGGTGACCGCGATCCTGCTCGGCGCCTTCGTGATGTACGGCGTCGCGCCGGGGCCGCTGATGATCCAGAGCAAGCCGGAGGTGTTCTGGAGCGTGGTGGCGTCGATGTATGTCGGCAACGTCATGCTGCTGCTCCTCAACCTGCCGCTGATCGGCGTCTGGGTGCAGCTCCTCAAGGTGCCCTACAAGGTGCTCTACGGGCCGCTCATCCTGTTCATCATGGTCGGCGGCTACTCGCTCAACAACAGCGTGTTCGACCTCGGCCTGCTGCTGGTCTTCGGCCTGCTCGGCTACGGGCTGCGCAAGCTCCGCTTCGACACCGCGCCGCTGATCCTCGCCTACGTGCTCGGCGGCGCCATGGAGCTGAACCTGCGGCAGACCCTGATGCTCGGGCGCGGCTCCTGGGAGATCCTGCTCGACCGCCCGATCGCCCTCGGCATCCTGGTGGTCGCCCTGGTCGTCACGGTGCTGCCGCTGTTCTCCACGGTCCGGCGCGTGCTGTCGCCGGCCCGCGCCGTCAACGAGCTGTGATCCCCGACCCGAGAGGTGGCCGATGCCGACGATCTCGTCCGAGCAGGACGCGCTGGACCTGGCGAAGACGTTCCTGGTGGCGATCGGCCAGCGCGACAGCGCCGCCGCCGCGGGCTGCCTCGCCGCCGACGCCGTGCTGATCTTCCCGGGCGGCGTGCGCCGCCGCGATCCGGCGGCGATCGCGGCCGGCTCCGCCACCCGCTATCGCAGCATCGGCAAGTCGATCGACGCCTGGGAGGTGTCGCGCCAGGGCGACGTGTTCGTCGTCTACGCCCGCGGCACGCTGTTCGGCGAATGGCCCGACGGCACGGCCTTCTCCGGCATCCGCTTCATCGACCGCTTCGAGGTCGCCCCGCACGGCATCACGCTCCAGGAGGTGTGGAACGACACCGGCGAGCTCCGCCCCCGCTGACGGAGAGGGGGGCGATACGCCGTAGTTGTCGAAGCGGTGCGAAGGCGTGGGTGCTCGCGACGAGCGCGGGCATGACGAGCCGGAGTTTACGAAAGCCGGTAATCCCCCCGGTCGTTCCGGGGCGCGGACCGCAGGTCCGCGAGCCCGGAATCCATACTCACCGACAGGGGTTGGATTCCGGACGCGCCGTGAGCGACGCTTCCGAACGACGGCGGCGGTATTCACCCGGATTCCGTATGACCTTGCGCTCGACACGACGTCCGCGCAGGTTGTGCGAACTGTTCATGTGCGTCGGAACTTCAGTCATGAAGCGGTCCGTCAATCTGTCCGTCGACGCGGTCCTCCTGGACGAGGCCGAGGCGTTGAACATCGACCTGTCGCAGACGCTGGAAGCCGGATTGCGTCGCGCCGTGGCCGAGGCGAAGGCGGCGCGCTGGCGTGAGGACAACGACGCCGCGATCCGCAGCGCGAACGCCTGGGTGGAGGCGAACGGACTGCCGCTCGAAACATACCGGCAGTTCTGACGAAACAGCACGACGTCTTCGCCGATCCGGACGGCCGCGGGCATCTGCTGGTGGTTCAGTCCGATCTGCTCGGCGGACTGAACACCACGATCGTCGTTCCGCTGATCCCGGCCGACGAGGCGCCGTTGCCGGCCGGGCGGCTCAACCCGGTGTTCGATCTGAGCGGCCGGCGGCACGTGATGATGACCCAGTTCCTGGCGGCGGTCCCGATCGCGATCCTGAAGCGGCGGATCGAGACCCTCGCCGGTCGCGCCGACGAGATCACCGGCGCGCTCGACATGCTCTTCCACGGATTCTGATGGCGGCGGACGTGGCCACCACGGTCTCCCCCGCCTCATATATATCGGCCCCGCCGGGGTTGTTGACGTTGCCGCCGACGGTGACGTTGGTGCCGCCCGACATGCTGACCCAGTTGGTGCCGTCGCAGAACACCATCATGGAGACGTTGGCGGCGTAGCGCACGAACCCGGCTTGGCCGGGGGGATTGGTGCAGTCGGCCCGGGCCGAGCCAACTGCCCCGATCAGCACGAGGGCGAGCGGAAGTAAGCGCACGTCATCCTTTCCCATGCCGCGACGCATCATGCGGCGAGGCGGGGGGAGAGTAAGGCGTGTTGTGAAATCGGTATATTATTCAGCCCACTAAGCGGGCAGATTTCGCGGTTGGATGGGCGCGCCCCTTCGGGCCGGGCTCTCGTGAACGGAGCCGCGATGCGTCTCCGCCCTCCGGGCTTCGATCCCTCGCGCAAGATAACAAACGGGCCGCGCGACCCAGCGCTACGGAGGGCAGTTCTCAACCGATTTCCAGGGCATTCAGCGTTCCAGGGGTTGACGCGACCCTCGCCAGTTTCAAACCATGACGCGGGAGTGTGACTGCTTATGACCTGCAGCCGGATGCGCAGCATATGCCAGACTTGAAGTCTCTTGATTCGTTGTATTTGGTCCTCGCCTTTATTGTGCCTGGGCTAATCGCTTCGTTTATACGCATTCAATTTACGACCGGGCGTGCACCGTCGCATTCCGAAGCCATGTTATCTTATTTCACGCTGTCGATTATCTACTATGCGCTTGCGTTGCCTGTTGTCGAATACATCCTCACGCTTCCAGAGACCGGCCGAGGCAGGATAATCGCCTGGTTCTTGCTCGTTCTCGTCGGACCTGCGGCCTTTGGCGCCCTCCTAGGGGTTAATGCACAACTAGGTCTCTTACGGCGCTTCTTGAGGTGGTGCCGCCTCAATCCGGTTCACGTAATGCCGACTGCATGGGACTGGAAGAGCAGCACCATGCGGGAGTCCTGGGTCTTGGTCGTCCTTAAAGACGGCACCCGGTTCGGCGGCTTCTGCGGGACAAACTCCTTCTTTTCCACAGACCCAAAGGAGAGAGACCTATACATCGAGCGAGTATACGATATTGATGAGAATGAGCAGTGGAGTCCGCGTGAAAACAGCGTGTTGATCGCGGGCGGGGAGATCCGAACGATCGAGTTTTGGCCTTACAGAAAGGAAGAGAACAGTGAACAAGGACAAGTCGCTGCCGCCAACACAACGGCCCTCACCGGTCCCCTTCGACAAGGGGTATCAGCCCCAACCGATCTCTCAATCGTGGCCGGCGAAGCCAAACGGGGGCAATCAGCCGACCACGGGGCAAGGAGTTCCGTCGAGCCCACCTAATCAGGGTAGCGGCGGGAAAAAGTAGAGGTTCACAGCCCTTCAGGGCAGTGCATCACGTCGCCACTTCAAGCTAAGCATTTTTCTTACGCTGCTTTTGAGAGTCGGGCTGTGACGCCGCCTTACAGGCCAGCACATTACAGACGAAGCGCTTTGCGTAGGTCGCCGCGACGTGACGCACAACGATGAATTGCGCGAGCAGCAACGCGTTGTATATCAGAGCTGTCTTGATCGTCTCGACGAGAAAATACGACGAGGCGCCAAACACCAAAAGCATAAGCGCCGCCAAGGCTGCATAGTCCCGCGCGAACAGGAAATCCCGATGTGCGCTCGACACCGACGGGTCTTTTTCTGTCTCCTTTAAGAACCTGTACCAGACCCGATTCTCATCGTCAGGAGTGGCGGGAAACTTCCCACCGAGCAGCGTCAGCAGCTGAGAAACGTCGATGCGGGGGTCGGTGCCTGCGTGGACGCTGAACGCCCGATGACCCGGCAGCGCGTGTTTCCACTTCAAGAAAACAATGCACGCCTTCATCCCCGAGCTAAGTAGCCCGTTGGCGATGGTTGTGATGACTAATGCAAGGCTTACAGGGAACAGGTGGGGTGCGTCGTGCAGGGCTACCTTGAAGCCGTCTCCCGAAAGCACCCCAAATTGGGCTACGCCGTAAAACAAGAGGATATTGGCACCAAATACTAGCCAGAGGGGCCAGCGATTTTGATCTTTGAGAACCGTAGCTGCCGCTTTCACGTATATTCCTCAACCTCGGTATAGAACGGCAGGTCGGCACAAGCTGTGTACCCAGGGCGAGGTGAAAAGCCGCCCCAATGCACCTTGTTCACGCCTTGCGTCGCGATGATCCGCCCGCCTCGCCTCTTAAAAGCATTTAGAACAATCCGACGCGGATGCTTGTCATCGTCGGCAGGGGCTGAGACATACGCTTGAAAATGCGCTGCCGTTCCTTCCGGCACTGCGGGCCCGATCAAGTTGTCCAACACCGATGGGCCAACATTACGGCGGCTTCCGTGATGCGGAATTTGAACAAACGTGAACTGTTGGAGAGGCAGGCCAATTTGGGCAGCATAGTTCGCTGCCCACCAGAGGGCGTTTACACCTGCATCACCCGTCAGGAGTACTCTGAGTTCATTCTCAAACGCCCCGTACAGCACGACACTCGATTCATTGCTGGCGCTCGTGATTCCCCCGTCACGAAGTCGCTCTTCTGTCCAAGACTCTTTAATCCAGCTCTTGGCCGCCGCCTTTGCCATCTCGATGAGCTTCTTATAGACAGATTCCTTACCAATCCACATGTTGGCTGCTTCGATCACAGCTTGATCGGGATCAGGTGTTCTATCGAACTGCGGCACTAAGTATCGGTAAGTGTTCTCTTTCGGCGAAAGAACTTTAAAGGGGCCGATATCTGCGCCCTGAAAAGCTGGTTGAATATTGCACCCGGCTGTCCGCGCCAATTCGAGAATTTCGGAGATGATCTCGTACTCGGCCTCGATCTTTTTTTGAAGTCCCTCAAATGTAAACCGTTTATCTGAAAACAGGTCCAAGTCCGCGTGAGCCCAGGGAATGTGAAGCCACAAGTTTCGAACAGTCAACTCTGATAGGACGGTTCTAAGACCCGAAGCATGGTCCGCGTCTGAGTGAGTGAGAACGACGTGCTGGAGGATCGGATTGGGCCCAAATTGCTGTCGAAGGTGCTCAACGATTTGGTCGCCGGTTTCGGCGTGACCGCCATCGACCAGCATCAGCTCGTAGTTATGATCGTAGCCGTAGCGGAGGACAATAGCGTCGCCGGCCCTGGAGGCTTCACCAACTGCAAGAAACTCGATTTCGCAGTGCATGTTTTCTCACCCTCTGCAATAACCGGCCGCTTCGCAAAACATCGTTAGTGAGACCCCCCTTAGCACTGCAGTGCAGTGGGTGGCGCATAATTCAAGAATTATGCACAGCGTAGTTGCCGCCGATTCATCAGTGGGTAAGGTTGTGCATAAACGAGGCCCAAAAACTTGCTGCATTGGATACGCCCGGTCAGTACCCTTCGCCAGGACCTGGAGCGGCAGTTGCGTGCGCTCAAATGGTATGGCTGCGACTTGGTTTTCTCCGACAAGGCGAGCGGCAAGACCGTGGCCGGACGGCCGGACCTTGAGGCCGCGTTGACCCAGCTCGACGAGGGCGACGAGTTCGTGATCGCGGAGTGGGATCGCGCGACCCGCTCGATGTGGGACGGCCTGCAGATCATCAAACGGGTGATCGAGAGCAAGGCAGTCATTCGCGTGCTGGATCGATCCTGCATCGACCTCAGCACGCCGATGGGGCAGGGCTTCATGGCGCTTTTCTCGGCTGTGGCAGAGGATGAGCGCCAGCGGATCGTCAAACGCACCCACGAGGGCCGCCAGGTGGCCCACGAGCGTGGCGTGAAGATGGGGCGAAAGCCGAAGCTCAACGCCAAGCAGGTCGCGGAAATCCGCCAGCGCTTGGCGGACGGGGAAAAGACCCGCGACCTCGGCGACAGCTACGGGGTCAGCCGGGCAACCGTCGCGAGGGTCGGCGTCTGACGGTTCTGCACCTCACCCGCATCGACCCGGACCGGAATATGGCTCGACGCCCAAGTCGGCGACGCCGACTTGGGTGGCCGCATCCTTCGAGGCCCGGCGGAGTTTACACTCGGGCCGCGCGAAGTGCGGACCGGGTGCCGGGCGCCTCATGGTGACGGTGCGAGTCAGAGCGGGAGGCGGTGGGTATAAGCCCTCGGTCCTGCGGCATCGTCGCCAACGCGATCGCCGAGGGGAGGCGCCGGGCGTCGCGCAGTCGGGCAACCCGGCAGTGAAAAAGCGGCCGGAGTCTGCATCGGTCCCGTACGGCTCGTCGGGCCCCGGTCCGCGCCTCGGCAGGAGGCCGCCGCGATGCCGCGATCCAGCGGATCCGCTCACGCCATCGATGTCCGGGAGAAAGTGGTGGGCGCGACAGGGATCGAACCTGTGACCCCTACCATGTCAAGGTAGTGCTCTTCCGCTGAGCTACGCGCCCGCCGTCGGTGACGGCTGTCGTCGGTGACGGTCGTCGGGAGACCGGCTCCCGAAGGAGCTGCTCCCGCTCCGGGACCGTCGGGCCCGGATTCGGCGCCGCTGGCGCCGAGGTGACGGTTCCTATATCGGCTCGCCCGGGCCGGGGCAAGACGCTTCGCGGCGTCCCGGTCGAAAACCGGCCCGCGGCCCTGTGCGCTTGGCCTCGGCCCTCAGGCCGCGGTCAGCATCTTCTGGACCTCGGTCACCAGCTCGCGCAGGTGGAACGGCTTCGACAGCACCTTGGCGTGCTTCGGGGCGGCCGAATCCGGGTTGAGCGCGACGGCCGCGAAGCCGGTGATGAACATGATCTTGATGTCGGGGTCGAGCTCGGACGCCCGGCGGGCCAGCTCGATGCCGTCCATCTCGGGCATCACGATGTCGGTGAGGAGGAGCTGGAACGGCTCCTCGCGCAGCCGGTGGTAGGCCGACAGGCCGTTGTCGTACGAGGTGACCTCGTAGCCCGCGTTCTGCAGCGCCTTCACCAGAAAACGCCGCATGTCGTTGTCGTCTTCGGCCAGCAGAATCCTCGACATACCCCGTACCCGGCTGTTCACCTGCGCGCCGAAGGCATCCGCCCCGGCCGTCCCCGGTCCCTTGTTCAACATTCCATAAGCGCGAGTCCTGGTAAATACGAAGTGAAGCGCGGTGCGATCGACGGTCGATCTTGGCATGGACTGTCACATCATGGACAATGACCCGTTCCGGGCGACTCGATCGACGCGCCGCCCGGGCCACGGGGCCGCCCGCGCCCCACCCCCCTTCGTCCCGGATCATCGCGCCACGGCGGTCCGTCCGGGACTCGTTCGCACCAGCGTCCTGGTCGCCGGAGCCGCATGACCGATTCGCGCACGACCGATTCGCCAGACGAGCTCGACCCGCCGTTCGACGTCCTGGAGCCCGCGACCGCGTCCGGCCCGCTGGTGTTCAACTCGCCGCACAGCGGCGCGATCTACCCGCAGCGCTTCCTGGAGGTGACGCGGCTCGACCTCGCCACCCTGCGGCGGTCGGAGGACACCTTCGTCGACGAGCTGTTCGCCGGGGTGGTGGCGCGCGGCTTCCCGCTGATGCGGGCGTTCTTCCCGCGCTGCTACGTCGACGTGAACCGCGAGCCCTACGAGCTCGACCCGCGGATGTTCGACGGCCGGCTGCCCTCCTACGCCAACACCCGCTCGATGCGGGTCGCCGGCGGGCTCGGCACGGTCGCCCGGGTGGTCGGCGACGCGCAGGAGATCTACGACCGGCGCCTGCCGGTCGACGATGCGCTGTGGCGGATCGAGACGCTCTACAAGCCCTACCACCGGACGCTGCGTCGCCTGCTCGGCCGCACCCACCGCGACTTCGGGGTCGCCCTGCTGGTCGACTGCCACTCGATGCCGTCGAGCGCCGGGCCGCGGGACGAGCGCCCGCGCGCCGACGTGGTGCTGGGCGATCGCTACGGCACCAGCTGCGTGCCGATCGTCTCCGAGACGGTGGAGACCGCGCTGCGCGACCTCGGCTACGTGGTGGGCCGCAACAAGCCCTATGCCGGCGGCTTCATCACCGAGCACTACGGCAGCCCGGCCACCGGCATCCACGTCCTGCAGTTCGAGATCAACCGCGCCCTCTACATGGACGAGCGGCGCCAGCTCCGCGCCGCCGGCTTCGAGCGGATCGCCGCCGACATCGCCCTGGTGGTCGACCGGCTGGCCGCGCTGCCGCTCGACGACCTCAGGCCGTGCCGCGCCGCCGCCGAGTGACGGACGGCGAGGACACGACGAACACGCGGCGAGGACGACGAGGACGAGGACGGCGAGGCGTCGCACGACGACGCATGCCGACGACCGCAGCGTTCATCTTTGTGACAGACTTATAAATGCGAGCATTGCCCGTCATAATTGTCCGTGACGGTGCGAGCATCCAGGGTTAATCAATCATAACGGGAAAGACGTCTTGTGGTCATTCTTCGGACCGCCGTCCAAGCATTGTCGGCGGCTGCCCAAGTGTAGCCACAAAAAAAGAGGCCGCCAGCGCGTGCCAGCGGCCCAAGTCTAGGGAGGAAACGCCCAAGGAGGGCGGCGGTAACACGAGTCATCGCGCTACCGCACCGCCGAAATATGTCATCGCATCGCACCAATTGCAAGCCGAGCCGGGCATACCCGGTCCGCGTCGGACGGGTTCCTCGGGGAGAGTTGCCGGACGGTCATAGACTAACGGAGGGGGTCGCGGACTGCCCGATAAACCAGCATACCGAGCACGCAGAACACAAATTGTGCAAAGAAAACCGCGCGATACGCGTCAACCGGATAGACTCCGCCGGGCGCCGCGAACTGGTTGATGAGTAGTCCGCCGAGGAGCTGCGACAGAAAGCCGCCCCCCATGGTGCCCATGTTCATCAGGGTCATGCCGCGGCCGACCAGCCGGCGGGGGAACAGGGCCCGCCCATGGGCGATCACGACGGGCAGAAAAGCCGAGCAGAATCCGAAGGCTGCGAGCCACGCCCAGAGGCCCGCCGGGGGCAGCGTGCCGGCCACCGCGAGCAGCAGGAGGAGGAGCGCGGTCGCGGTCGCGCCCAGGAGGGTGGGAATCCGGTAGCCGCCGAACACCCGGTCGGCCGCCCCCCAGACGATCATGCCGGCCGCCTGGGTCAGGGCCGGGACGAACAGAAGGGCGCCGCGCGCGGTGAGGTCGTGGCCGTAGGCGTGGGTGAGGTAGGGACCGCCCCACAGCCCTACCACCAGCGCATAGCTGGCATAGGCGGTCAGGTTCATCACGAAGAGCCGCGGCGCGTCCGGCTGCCGCCACGCCTCGGCGACGCCGCGCAGCCCCTCCGCCAGGGTCTCGTGCCGCGCCTCCGGCTCGGCCGCCGGCTCGCGCATCAGCACCGCGACCAGAAGGCCGACGAGCCCCATCAGCACCGCGGTCGCCGCGAAGGCGGTGCGCCAGCCGACCGCGGCGGCGGCGAGCGCCAGCGGCGCGGTCGCCAGCAGCGAGCCGAGGGTGCCGACCCCGAGCTGCAGGCCGGCCAGGGTCGCGAACCGCTCCGGCGGGAAGCTGCGGGCGTAATAGGCGAGCGGCGCCATGAGGTAGCACGAGGTGCCGATGCCCATCAGGGCGCGCGCGGCGAACACCTCGGCGGCATCGGTGGCGGCGGCGAACAGGAGCGTGCTGCCGACCACCAGCACGGCGAAGACCAGCATGATGCGCTTCGGGCCGAAGCGGTCGATCGCCACCCCGAGCGGGATCTGCATGGCGACGAAGACGAAGAAGAAGACGCTCGACACCAGCGCCAGGTCGGAGGCCGACAGGCCGAGCTCCGCCGACAGGGTCGGCGCCAGCACGGCGATGCCGTTGCGCAGGAACTGGCTCACCACATAGGTGGCGCCCAGCGTGGCGACGAGCGCCGCCACGGCGGCGGTGCCGCCGCCGACGATGGTCCGGCCGCCGGCCGCGGCGGCCGGACGGGAGGTCTGTTCGGTCATGCGAAGCCCCGGCGGGCGGCAGCTCCTGCGGCCCGCCGCCGTGGTCGCACGCGGCGCCGCGGCGACGCAAGAGCAGGGCGCACCGTCGCCGAGACCAACGGCCGGGTTGCCCGGCGCCCCGACCTCTTATAGGCCATCGGGGGTCCGCCGGTACCGGCCGGGCGCCGAGGCGGGCCGGGAGACCGGGGCCGCCGCGGCGGGCGGTGCGACCGGCATCCATTCATTTCCACCGCAGGCCGCGGGAGTGCCCCGCCGGGGCGAGGGGCCATCATGACGGCAATCGATTTCTCGGCGTTCATCGACCGCCTGGCGACGGTCTCGGGAGAGGCCATCCTGCCGTTCTTCCGCACCTCGCTCACGGTCGACGACAAGAACACGGGCGGGGCGTTCGATCCGGTCACGGCCGCCGACCGGGCGGCCGAGCTCGCCATGCGGGCGATGATCCGCGACACCTTTCCCAGCCACGGCATCGTCGGCGAGGAGTTCGGCCCCGACCGGCCGGAGGCCGAGTATGTCTGGGTGCTCGACCCGATCGACGGGACGAAGTCGTTCATCTCCGGCATGCCGGCCTGGGGCACGCTCATCGCGCTCACCCGCAAGGGCACGCCGGTGTTCGGCATGATGCACCAGCCCTATTTCGGCGAGCGCTTCTCGGGCGACGGCCAGGCGGCGCGCTACCGCGGCCCGCGGGCCGCGCGCGACCTGATGGTGCGGCCGTGCGAGAGCCTCGACCGCGCGGTGCTGTTCACCACCAGCCCGCGCCTGATGAACACGGCCGACCGCGCCGCCTTCGGCAAGGTCGAGGAGAAGGTGCGGCTGTCGCGCTACGGCGGCGACTGCTATGCCTACTGCATGCTCGCGGCCGGCCACATCGACCTCGTCGTCGAGACCGAGCTGAAGCCGCACGACGTCGCCGCGCTGATCCCGATCATCACCGGGGCCGGCGGCATCGTGACCACCTGGGAAGGCGCCCCGGCCGAGAAGGGGGGCCGCATCGTCGCCGCCGGCGACAAGCGCGTCCACGCCGCCGCCCTGATGGCGCTGCGGGCCGGGTGATCTGACGGATCGGTCAAGTCATCGCGGCGCCGCGAGATTCGGCCTGCTCTCTCCCCCCTTGTGGGGAACAGGGAGGGGGGAGGGAACGCAGCCGACCAGCGCCTCGGTGTTCGGCTCCGGGGGCCGGCACCTCACCCGTACAGCGGCGTGCCGGGGACGAAGGCGTCGAAGGCGGCCCAGAAGAGCTTGCGGAGCTGGTCCTGCTCCATCATCAGGTCGTGCCGGGCGCCCGGGACGACGAGGTGGGAGCCGGCCCGCAGGCTGGTGCCGAACTGCTCGATCGCGGCGGTCGAGACCAGCGTGTCGCCGCCGCCGGCGATCAGCAGCATCGGCTGGCGCAGCCGCGCCGGATACTGCGGCCGCTGCATCGCCGCCATGGTACGGAAGGCGGCGTCGGCCCAGGCGACCGTCGGGGCCGCGACCGCGAGGGTCGGCTCGGCCTCGATCACGGCCGCCGTGCGGGCGTAGCGGATCGGATCGGAGGTCAGCGGATTGTCGGGGAACGGCTCGGCCGCGACCGCCCGGCTGCTGCCGCCCGGCACCGCGAGCCGGCCGAGGCCGACCAGCCGCAGCGCCCTGGCGACCGAGGTGCCGGCGCCGAACAGCGGCCGCCGGGTCAGGCCGATCATCGGCGAGCTCAGCACCATGCGGTCGAACCAGCGGTGCCCGCGCGCCGCCGACTCGATCAGCACGGTCGCCCCCATGCCCTGGCCGAGGGCGTAGAAGGGCGGCGGGCAGTCGGGCAGCACGACCTGCTTCACGAAGGTCTCGAGGTCGATCAGGTAGTCGGAGAAGCGGCGCGCGTGGCCCTTGCGGCGGTCGCGCACGTTGCGCTGCGACAGCCCCTGGCCGCGGAAGTCGATGGTCGCCACCGCGAAGCCGCGGTCACGCAGATCCTGCACCACCTCGAAATACTTCTCGATGAACTCGGCGCGGCCCTGGAACAGGCACACCGTGCCTTTGCGGCCGGGCGGCGGCGCGAAGCGGGCGAAGCGCAGCGTCACGCCGTCCGGGGTCTCCATGGCGCCGACGGTGGCGCCGGCGGGCGCCGGATTGGCCGGGATGGAAACGAGCTGCACCGCAGGGGCTTTCGTCGCGAGAGGCCGGACGGCCGACAGCCGCTTATAGCAGGCCGGACAGCGGGCTCAACCGCCGCCCGCGGCGTCGACGCGGGGGTGCCGGTCCGTCGCGGTCGGGGGTCTTGAAGGCCGCGGGGCGCCTCCCATATCACCATCGGCACCGGCCATCAGGCGGTGCTCGAACGGGTCCGGCCGTTGCGGCGGACCGTTTCGCGACAGCTCATCGCTCGTTGGAGGATATGCTATGCGCACGACTTTCGATCTCACCCCCCTGTACCGCTCGACCGTCGGCTTCGACCGGCTGTTCTCGATGCTCGACCAGGTGGCCGGCTATGACGGTCAGGGCTCGAGCTACCCGCCCTACAATATCGAGCGGACCGGCGAGAACGCCTATCGCATCACGCTCGCCGTCGCCGGCTTCGCGGCCGCGGACATCGCCATCGAGGCGAAGGAGAACACCCTGACGGTGCGCGGCGACAAGCAGGCGCCGAAGCCCGAAGGGAAGAAGGGCGAGGTGCTCTACCAGGGCATCGCGGCCCGTGCCTTCGAGCGCGTCTTCCAGCTCGCCGACTTCGTCGAGGTGCGCGGCGCCTCGCTCGAGAACGGGCTCCTGCACATCGATCTCGTCCGCGAGATCCCCGAGAAGATGAAGCCGCGCCAGATCGCCATCGGCACGGCGCCCGAGCCGGCCGGCAAGGTGATCGACGCCAAGGCGGCGTAAGGGGCCGCGTCCTGAATCCGGACCGGGCCGGCACGTGGCCGGCCCGATCGGCCCGCGAGGAGCGCGCCCGAGAGCACGCCTGATCGCGAAACTGAGAGCGCCCCGTCCGGGGCGCTTTCTTTTTTGGCGGCGTCGCAGGCTGGCGTCGCAGGCTGGCCGGCGGCGCCGCCCTCAGTCGAGCGGTGCCACCGGCACGTCGACGGCGCCCGGGGCGCGCGGCGGCATTTTGGGCTTCGGCCGGGTCGAGGCGGTGGTGTCGCCGCCGGGGCCGGTCTCCGCCGGCTTGGTGCGCGGCGTCGGCGTCCGCTCGGCGGGCCGGCCGGCGCGGCCCGGAATGCTGCGCGGCGGCACCAGGCGCGGCTCGGCGTCGCGGCCGAAGAACCAGGGCGGGATCGGCCGCCGCGGCGGCGGCACCGGCTTGGCGGCCGGGCGAGGCGCCGGGGCGGCCCGGGGGGCCGCCGGCTCGCCCGGCAGCGCGTCGACCCGGGCCGAGAGGGCCGCGGCCGGGCTCGCACCGGCGAGCGTCGCGGCGCCGATCCCCCAGGCGAGGCCGCGGCCGAGATCCCGAACCAGCCGCCAGCCGAGCAGGGCGGCGCCCACCCTTCTGGCGTGCCGTCGACAGCCCATTGTCGCTCTTGTATCCATCAGCCTCTCCCCTCGGGGCCATGGAGCCCCCTGAATCGGGCAGGGCTGGGGCGCGCCTGCCGCGCGGGAGGGCGGTCGGGACGAGTCGAAAAAAGCCCCGCCCGGTCGGTACTTCGGTGCAGGGCGCGACGGCGCGGCTCTGGTCTGCGCAATGAAATTCGGGCAAAGTCCTCGAATCTGAAACTCGGTGCCTTGAATGCATGGCAAGAGTTTGGCATTGTTATTTAGGACAGCATTGCTGTCCCAGTTTACAGAATTGGTACTGACGGCTCCGGTCCGGGTCGCTGTCGATCCGGCGCATCAGGACTACGGTCGCGACGACTGCGGTCGCGAGGACCACGGTCGCGCACAAGCCGGGGGGTGCCACATGGCGTCGACCGGCCGCATCTCCGGCCGGTGACAACGAGCCCGTTGGCGTCGCAGCACCGAGGGGTGCGGCGGCGCGACGGGCGCGCCCGCGTCGGCGGCGTTCGTTTGGTAAACGGACGCGCACCGGGACGGGCGAGCGAAGGGGATTTGCACATGACCGCGATCAGGTCCGGCTCGCGTTTCGAGGACCAGCAGGCTACCCGGCAGGCGGCGGATGCGGCGACGACGCTGCCCGCGGCCGCGCTGGCGCGTGGCCTCTACGATCCGGCCCTGGAGAAAGACTCCTGCGGCGTCGGCTTCATCGCCGACATCAAGGGGCGCCGGTCCCACAAGATCGTCGCCGATGCGCTGGCGATCCTGTGCAACCTCGAGCATCGCGGCGCCGTCGGAGCCGATCCGCGCGCCGGCGACGGCGCCGGCATCCTGGTCCAGATCCCGCACAAGTTCTTCGCCAGGAAGGCGGCGGAGCTCGGCTTCGCGCTGCCGGAGCCCGGCAAGTACGCGGTGGCGCAAGTGTTCCTGCCGCACGACGAGGAGCGCCGCGAGGAGATCATGGAGCTCGTCCGGGCGCAGGCCGCCCGCGAGGGCATGGCGGTGCTCGGCTGGCGCGACGTGCCGACCGACAACGCGACGCTCGGCGAGTCGGTAAAGCCGACCGAGCCGTTCCACCGGCAGATCTTCATCGGCCAGGGCACCCGCAGGCTGGACGAGGACACGTTCGAGCGGCGGCTCTACATCCTGCGCAAGACCATCTCGGGCATGCTCTACGAGAAGCGCGGCCGCAACACCGCCATGTACTATCCGGTGTCGTTCTCGTGCCGCACCGTGATCTACAAGGGCATGTTCCTGGCCGACCAGCTCGGCGCCTACTATCCGGATCTGCATGATCCCGACTTCGAGAGCGCGCTCGCCCTGGTGCACCAGCGCTTCTCGACCAACACGTTCCCGACCTGGTCGCTGGCGCATCCGTATCGCTTCATCGCCCACAACGGCGAGATCAACACGCTGCGCGGCAACGTCAACTGGATGGCGGCCCGGCAGGCCTCGGCGCGCTCGGAGCTGTTCGGCGACGACATCGAGCGGCTGTGGCCGATCTCCTACGAGGGCCAGTCTGACACCGCCTGCTTCGACAACGCGCTCGAGTTCCTGGTGCAGGGCGGCTACTCGCTGCCGCACGCCGTGATGATGATGATTCCGGAGGCGTGGGCCGGCAACCCGCTGATGGACGAGCACCGGCGCGCCTTCTACGAGTACAACGCCGCCCTCATGGAGCCGTGGGACGGCCCCGCCGCCATCGCCTTCACGGACGGCCGCCGCATCGGCGCGACGCTCGACCGCAACGGCCTGCGGCCGGCCCGCTACATCGTCACCCGTGACGACCGCATCCTGATGGCCTCCGAGATGGGCGTGCTGCCGATCCCGGAGAAGGACATCGTCGTCAAGTGGCGCCTGCAGCCGGGCAAGATGCTGCTGGTCGATCTCGAGGCCGGCCGGCTGATCCCGGACGACGAGATCAAGGCGTCGCTGTCGCACAAGCATCCCTATCACGAGTGGCTGACCCGCACCCAGCTGGTGCTCGAGGATCTGCCGCCGGCGAAGAGCGGTTCGGCCGCCTCCAACCTGCCGCTGCTCGACCGCCAGCAGGCGTTCGGCTACAGCCAGGAGGACGTCCGCATCCTGATGGCGCCGATGGGCGCCACCGGCGAGGAGCCGGTCGGGTCGATGGGCAACGACACGCCGATCTCGGCGCTGTCGTCGAAGTCGAAGCTCCTGTTCACCTACTTCAAGCAGAACTTCGCCCAGGTGACGAACCCGCCGATCGACCCGATCCGCGAGGAGCTCGTCATGAGCCTCGTGTCCATCATCGGGCCGCGGCCGAACCTGTTCGATCTCGAAGGCCTGTCGCGGACCAAGCGGCTGGAGGTGCGCCAGCCGATCCTCACCAACGAGGACCTGGAGAAGATCCGGTCGATCGCCGACCTCGACGGGTCGGAGTTCCGCTCGGTCACGCTCGACACCACCTGGGCGGCGGCGCACGGCGCCGACGGCCTGCGGCCGGCGATCGCCGAGCTGTGCAGCCGGGCCGAGCAGGCGGTGCGCGACGGCATCACCATCATCATCCTGTCCGACCGGGCCGTCTCGTCCGACCGGATCCCGATCCCGTCGCTGCTCGCCTGCGCGGCCGTGCATCATCACCTGATCCGCCGCGGCCTGCGCACCTCGGTCGGCCTCGTGGTCGAGTCGGGCGAGCCGCGCGAGATCCACCACTTCTGCTGCCTCGCCGGCTACGGTGCCGAAGCGATCAATCCCTATCTGGCCTTCGAGACGCTGCTCGCCATGAAGGACGAGCTGCCGAACAAGCTGTCCGAGAAGGAGATCGTGAAGCGCTACATCAAGTCGATCAACAAGGGCGTGCTGAAGGTGATGTCCAAGATGGGCATCTCCACCTACCAGTCGTACTGCGGCGCCCAGATCTTCGACGCGGTGGGCCTCAAGTCGGACTTCGTGCACGCCTACTTCACCGGCACGGCGACCCGCATCGAGGGCGTCGACATCGAGGAGATCGCCGAGGAGACGGTGCGGCGCCATCGCGACGCCTTCGGCGACGCCCCGGTCTACCGCAACGCCCTGGACGTCGGCGGCGAGTACGCCTACCGCACCCGCGGCGAGGAGCACGTGTGGACGGCCGCGACCGTCGCGGCCCTCCAGCACGCCGTGCGCGGCAACTCGCAGGAGCGCTACCGCGCCTTCGCGGCGATGATCAACGAGCAGTCGGAGCGGCTCCTCACCATCCGGGGCCTGTTCCGCATCCGCTCGGCCGAGGAGGACGGACGCACCAAGGTGCCGCTCGACGAGGTCGAACCGGCGGCGGCGATCGTCAGGCGCTTCGCCACCGGCGCCATGTCGTTCGGCTCGATCTCGCGCGAGGCGCACACCACGCTCGCCGTCGCCATGAACCGGATCGGCGGCAAGTCGAACACCGGCGAGGGCGGCGAGGAGGCGGACCGCTTCAAGCCGCTTCCGAACGGCGACTCGATGCGCTCGGCCATCAAGCAGGTGGCGTCGGGCCGCTTCGGCGTGACCACCGAGTACCTGGTCAACTCCGATGTCATGCAGATCAAGATGGCGCAGGGGGCGAAGCCCGGCGAGGGCGGCCAGCTTCCCGGCCACAAGGTCGACAAGACGATCGCCCGGGTCCGCCACTCGACGCCCGGCGTCGGCCTGATCTCGCCGCCGCCGCACCACGACATCTACTCGATCGAGGATCTGGCGCAGCTGATCTTCGACCTGAAGAACGTCAATCCGCAGGGCGACGTCTCGGTGAAGCTCGTCTCCGAGGTCGGAGTCGGCACCGTCGCTGCCGGCGTCTCCAAGGCGCGGGCCGACCACGTGACGATCTCGGGCTTCGAAGGCGGCACCGGCGCCTCGCCGCTCACCGCCATCAAGCACGCCGGCTCGCCGTGGGAGATCGGCCTCGCCGAGACCCACCAGACGCTGGTGGCCAACCGGCTGCGCGGCCGCATCGCCGTGCAGGTCGACGGCGGCCTGCGCTCGGGCCGCGACGTGATCGTCGGCGCGCTGCTCGGGGCCGACGAGTTCGGCTTCGCCACCGCGCCGCTGATCGCGGCCGGCTGCATCATGATGCGCAAGTGCCATCTCAACACCTGCCCGGTCGGCGTGGCGACCCAGGACCCGGTGCTGCGCGCCCGCTTCAAGGGCACGCCCGAGCACGTCATCAACTACTTCTTCTTCGTCGCCGAAGAGGTGCGGGAGCTGATGGCCGAAATGGGCTACCGGCGCTTCGAGGACATGATCGGCCAGATGCAGATGCTGGACCAGCGCCGCCTGGTCGAGCACTGGAAGGCCAAGGGGCTCGACTTCTCGCGCCTGTTCATGAAGCCGATGGCGCCGGAGAGCGTGCACATCCGCAAGGTCGAGAACCAGGACCACGGCCTCGACAAGGTGCTCGACCGCAAGCTCATCGCCCAGGCGCAGCCGGCGCTCGACCGCGGCGCTCCGGTGCGCATCGTCACCGAGATCCACAACACCGACCGCTCGGCCGGCGCCATGCTGTCGGGCGAGGTGGCGAAGCGCTACGGCCATGCCGGCCTGCCGGACGACACCATCCATGTCCGTCTGGTCGGCACCGCCGGGCAGAGCTTCGGCGCCTGGCTCGCCCACGGCGTGACCATGGAGCTCGAGGGCGACGGCAACGATTATGTCGGCAAGGGCCTGTCGGGTGGCCGCATCATCGTGCGGCCGGCGACCGACTCCGGCATCGTGCCGGAGGAGTCGATCATCGTCGGAAACACCGTGATGTACGGCGCCATCGCGGGAGAGTGCTACTTCCGCGGCGTCGCCGGCGAGCGCTTCGCGGTGCGTAACTCCGGTGCCACGGCGGTCGTCGAGGGCGCCGGCGATCACTGCTGCGAGTACATGACGGGCGGCGTCGTCGTCGTGCTCGGCAGGACCGGGCGCAACTTCGCGGCCGGCATGTCGGGCGGCATCGCCTACGTGCTCGACGAGGACGGCACCTTCCAGAGCCGCTGCAACATGGCGATGGTCGAGCTGCAGCCGATCCCCGAGGAGGAGGCCGTCAACGCCGCGGTCTATCACCAGGCCAAGGATCTGGAGACGGCCGGCCGGGTCGAGGTGCTGCGCGACATGACGCGGTACGACGCCGAGCGGCTGCGCCTGCTGATCACCCGGCACGCCCGCTTCGCCGGTTCGCGCCGGGCCCAGCAGATCCTCGACAACTGGGCCGACTACCTGCCCAAGTTCCGCAAGGTGATGCCGCTCGAGTACAAGCGCGCGCTCGCCGAGCTCGCCAAGGAGCAGGAGGCCGCCATGCAGGCGGCGGAGTGACGACGGGTCGCGCGACTCGCGATCCGCAGACGAACAAACCCGTCATGCCCGCGCTCGTCGCGGGCATCCACGCCCTTCCAGCGAAGCTGCGGCGAAGACGTGGATGGCCGGGACGAGCCCGGCCATGACGACGCCCCGAACCCACGTGGACGTTCGGTGCGGCGAGACTGGATGCAGCACGGCCGGCCCTCCGTGGATCGGGTCGACGGCGAGGACTTAGACGATGGGTAAGGTCACGGGTTTCCTGGAGTTCGAGCGCACCGACCGCAAGTACGCGCCGGTCGAGGAGCGCCTGCGTCACTATCGTGAGTTCGTGCTTCCGCTGCCGGAGGGCGAGCTGAAGCAGCAGGCGGCGCGCTGCATGAACTGCGGCATCCCCTACTGCCACACCGGCTGTCCGGTGAACAACCAGATCCCGGACTGGAACGACCTCGTCTATCTGGACGACTGGCGAACGGCCGCGCAGAACCTCCATTCGACCAACAATTTCCCCGAGTTCACCGGGCGCGTCTGCCCGGCGCCGTGCGAGGAAGCCTGCACGCTGAACCTCGAGGACAACCCGGTCACCATCAAGACGATCGAGTGCGCGATCGCCGACAAGGCGTTCGAGAACGGCTGGCTGAAGCCCGACGTGCCGGCGAAGCGGACCGGCCGCAAGGTCGCCGTGGTCGGCTCCGGCCCGGCCGGCCTCGCCGCCGCCCAGCAGCTCGCCCGCGCCGGCCACGAGGTGCACGTCTTCGAGAAGTTCGCCAAGGCCGGCGGTCTGCTGCGTTACGGCATCCCGGACTTCAAGCTGGAGAAGCACCTGATCGACCGCCGCGTCTCGCAGATGGAGACCGAGGGCGTCACCTTCCATTACGGCGCCCATGTCGGCGTGACCGTGAAGGCCAAGGAGCTCGTCGACGGCTTCGACGCCGTGGTGCTGGCCGGCGGGTCCGAGAAGCCGCGCGACCTGCCGATTCCGGGTCGCGAGCTCGACGGCGTCCACTTCGCCATGGAGTTCCTGCCGCAGCAGAACCGGCGGGTGAGCGAGGAGTCGTTCGACGCCACGCCGATCCTCGCCACCGGCAAGAAGGTCGTGGTGATCGGCGGCGGCGACACCGGCTCGGACTGCATCGGCACCTCGGCGCGCCAGGGTGCGGCCTCGATCGTCCAGCTCGAGATCCTGCCGATGCCGCCCGAGAAGGCCGACAAGCTGATGACCTGGCCGAACTGGCCGCTGAAGCTGCGCACCTCGTCCAGCCACCACGAGGGCGCGACCCGCGAGTTCTCGGTGCTGACCGAGAAGTTCTCGGGCGAGAACGGCCGGGTGAAGACGCTCCACTGTGTCCGGGTGGACGACAAGATGAAGCCGGTTCCGGGCTCGCAGTTCGAGCTCGAGGCCGACCTCGTCCTGCTGGCCATGGGCTTCGTGCACCCGGTCAAGGAGGGCATGCTGGCCGAGCTCGGCGTGGCGCTCGATCCGCGCGGCAACGTCAAGGCCGACACCGAGGGCTACCGCACCTCCGTCGACAAGGTGTTCACGGCCGGCGACATGCGCCGCGGCCAGTCCCTGGTCGTGTGGGCGATCCGCGAAGGCCGTCAGGCCGCCCGCGCCGTCGACGAGTTCCTGATGGGCGTCTCCGCCCTGCCGCGCTGAGGGCCTTGTCATTCCGGGGCGCGGGCCAGGCCCGCGAACCCGGAATGACAGCGTCCTGATCGGGCCACCGGCCTCTCACAGATCCACCACCAGCCGCGGGCCGGCCGACAGCGCCACGCAGGCGAGCAGCGCGTGCTCGCGCTCGGCCGGCTGCAGCGCGCGGTCGCGGTGCAGCGGCGTGCCCTCCAGCCAGTCGATCCGGCAGGTGCCGCAGATGCCGCCGCCGCACGAGCACGGGACACGGACGCCGTGGCGCTCCAACGCCTCGGCCATGCCGACGCCGAGCGGCACCGCGATCTCGCGCCCCGAACGGGCCAGCACCAGCGTGTAGGCGCACGCCTCCGGCGGCACCGTGACGGGCGGCGGCACGAAGCGCTCCACATGGACGCGATCGTCCGGCCAGTCGGCGGTCGCCGTCTCGAAGTCGGCGATCAGCGACAGCGGCCCGCAGCAGTGCAGCCGGCGGTCGGGATGCTGCGGCCCCAGAAGGTCGGCGATCGCCGGACGGGCCGCCGCCCGGGTGTCGTGCAGGACGGCGCAGCCCTCCTCGACCAGGGGCGCGATCTCGTCGGCGAGCGGCGGCGTGCCGCGCGACACGACGTGCAGGACGAAGTCGCGCCGACCCTCGCGGAGCAGGGCGCGGGCCGCCGAGAGGAACGGAGTCACGCCGATGCCGCCGGCCACGAAGGTCTGGTGACGTCCGCACAGCGGCAGCCCGCCCCGCGGCAGCGAGACACCGATCTCGTCGCCTTCGGTGACCGCGTCGTGCAGCAGGATCGAGCCGCCGCGGCCGTCCGGCTCGCGCTTCACGGCGATCACGAAGCGGTCGGATTCCGCCGGGTCGTTGACGAGCGAATAGGTCCGCACCAGGCCGCCCGGCAGGTGCAGGTCGACATGGGCGCCGGGCCGGAACGACGGCAGCTCCCAGCCGTCCGGATCCGTCAGCACCAGCCGCCGCGTCGCCGGGCCGGCCGGCGCGGCCGCGGCCACCACGGTGCGGATCGTGCGGGCCATCAGGCGTTCCGCACCAGGTCGCCGACCCGCACGATGCCGCCCTCGAGGATGCGGCAGTTGAGGCCGGAGCGGTTGATTAGCGGGTCGAAGATCGCCTTGCCGGTGATCTCCTCGATGTGCCGGCACGGCACCGACAGGCGCGTCGCCTCCAGGAGCGTGGCGCCGAGCCGGAAGCGGCGTCCGACCAGATGGTTGAGCGGAACGCCCTCGACCGTCACGTTGCGCCGGTGCTCGTGCGGGCCGAGCGCGATGCCGGCGTCGCGCTTCAGCGCGACGAGCGTCTCGATCTCGAACAGGGTGATCTGCCGGCCGTCCTCGGGACGGTCGGAGTAGAATCCCTCCTCGCGGCCGATCATGTAGCGGTCGCCCTCGATGCCCTTGCCGGGCACCAGCGTGATCTCGGGGACCGACCGCATCGGCAGGAAGGCGCGCGGGGTGATGTGGAGGAAGCGGACCACGCCCGTGAAGGCCGTGGCGACAGAACCTTCGGCCGGGGCGTCGAGAACGGTGGCGAGCATGCGGGCCTCGTCGATGAGTGACACGGGAGAGAGGCCGGACCGGCGGCGGCCGGTCCGGCCGGCGGATCAGGTCAGCTCCTTGCGGGCCGTCTCGGGGGCCGCGAAGGTCGCGACGGTGGTGATCAGGCCGCAGGCGATCAGGTAGAGCGAGATCGGCCAGGTCTGCCCGCCGCTCCACGCCATCAGGGCTGCGGCGACGAACGGCGTCAGCCCGCCGGACAGCGCCGCGCCGATCTGGAAGCCGAGCGAGGCACCGCTGTAGCGCAGGCGCGCGGCGAACAGCTCGGAGTAGAACGGCGCACCGATGCCGAACATCACCATCTGGCCGAACGAGATCGCCACCACCACGGTGAGCGTGACGATCAGCGGGTCGCGGGTGTCGAGCAGGGCGAACATCGGGAAGGCGAAGCCCATGCAGAACAGGCAGCTCGCGTAGAACATCGCCTTGCGGCCGACGATGTCGGACAGCCAGCCGAACAGCGGGATGGTGAACAGCGCGATGAAGGACGACGCCATCACGCCGTTGAGCACGGTCGCGCGCGGCATGCCGAGCGTCTGGGTGGCGTAGGAGATGACGAACACGCCGGCGATCGAGGCGTAGGAGATCTCGGCGATCTTCAGGCCGACCGCGGTGAGGAAGGCCTTGCGGTGCCGGGTCAGCACTTCGGTGACGGGCCGGCGCGACACGTCGCTCTTCGCCTGGACGGCGCGGAACGCCGGGGTCTCCTCGAGCCGCAGCCGGATGAACAGGCCGACGCCGATCAGCAGGATCGAGAGCAGGAACGGGATGCGCCAGCCCCACGCCATGAACTCGCTTTCCGGCAGCTGGGAGACCACCGCGAAGATGGCGAGCGCGGCGAGGTTGCCGACCGGGTTCCCAACCTGCACCAGGCTGCCGTAGAGGCCGCGACGATGCGCCGGAGCGTTCTCGACGGCCATCAGCACGGCGCCGCCCCATTCGCCGCCCAGGCCGATGCCCTGGACGAAGCGCAGCATCACCAGGAGCGCCGGCGCGGCGACGCCGATCTGTTCGTAGGTCGGCAGCAGGCCGATCGCGAAGGTGCCGAGCCCCATGATGATGATCGTGATGGCGAGCATCGCCTTGCGGCCGACCTGGTCGCCGAAATGCCCGAACACGGCGGCGCCGAGCGGCCGCGCCAGGAAGCCGACCCCGTAGGTGCCGAACGCCGCGATGGTGGCGATGCCCGGGTCGGTGGCCGGGAAGAACAGCTTGTTGAACACCAGCGCGGTCGCCACCGCGTAGATCAGGAAGTCGTACCACTCGACCGCGGTGCCGATCACCGAGGACCAGACGATTCGGCGCATGTCGGACGAGGTCTCGGGGGCGGGGATCACCAGCTGGTCGGTGGCGGCTTGGTCGGCGACGGACATGGTCGGGCTCCTCGTGGTGGACCGGGCTCGGGCGGGCGTGCGGCTCCCCGTCCCGCCCGGCGTCTGCGTCCGGGCGGGGTCGTTCGTGCGTGGCGATGCGGAGCGGGCGGGTGCCGGCGGTGCCGGCCGTCAGCCGGTCGAAGCGCCGGCGGCCGCGGCGGGTCTCGGCCGGCGCGGCGCGGGAGGTGCACCCGAGGCGAGGCCCCGGACGGGAGGATGGCGGGCGGGATCAGCGGTCATGGCTGATGCATCCTTTGAGAGGCTGCACGGGGGTGCAGTCGCGACCGGCTCGCAGATGCAAACAAGTTTACTAAAAGAAATCAATCGCCGATTTCCGCGGCACGATCCAGTGTTGCTCGTTCGCGAGGCAGGAGACGCGGATCTGACCGAGAAATGCACTGATAAGCGCGATCCTGCCTACGCGGCGGCGGCCCGACGCCGCACATTTCCGCATCCCGGGCGCTGTTTTCCACTGGAAACATGACCGGCCGCTTGGAACCAGCGCCGTGTCCTGATACGCGGGAGGGGATGCGGGCGTGCGGCGCCCGCCCGGGAGCGTGCCGTGCTGGATGTCGGCAAGGTCGATCGGCTGGGTCCGAACCTGCGCGAGCTGCGGCTGGCGCGCGCGCTGACGCTCGACCGGCTGGCCGGCCAGAGCGGGCTGACCCGCGGCTATCTCTCGCTGGTCGAGCGTGGCCTGAAGACGCCGTCGATCTCGGCGCTGCTGCGGCTCGCCGAGGCGCTCGGCGTCAACATCGCCCAGCTGTTCGATCCCGATGCCGCGCCGGCGCCGTCCAGCTATACGCTGCACCGCGCCGGCGATGCCCGCCTGCCGCAGCCCGACGGCACCTTCGGCCTGGTGCCGCTGGCCCCCGGCCGCTCGCGCAAGATGATGGAGCCGTTCCTGATGACGCCGGCGGCCGGGCCGGTCGCCAGGTCGGGACCGCGCTGGGCCCACGGCGGCGAGGAGATCCTCTACGTGGTCGCCGGACGGATCGCCGTGAAGCTCGGGGCCGAGGAGCTCGTGATGGAGCGCGGCGACTGCCTCTATTTCCCCGGCGAGATCAGGCACGAGGTGCGCAGCCTCGGCCGCGCGAAGGCCGAGGTGCTGGTGGTGATCGCGCTGCCGCCCGACGCGCCGGTACCGGAGCTGCCGGCGACCTGAGCGGGCGCGGACGGCTCGCTCCCCGCTAGCGTCCCCCGCCGAACAGGAACGGGAAGAAGGTCGGGCGCTGCGGCGCCTGGCGGTACTGCGGCTGCTGCTGGTACTGCGGCTGCCGATAGGGCTGGCCGAACCAGCCGAACACCTGCTGCTGCTGGGGTTGCGGCTGCGGCGCGCGGGCGACGCGCGGCGTCGACGGCGCGGCCGGCCGGGCCGGTCCGGGCGCCGCCGCCGGTGCCGCGGCGGGCGCTTCGGCCACCATCTGCCGCTCCTGCTTCATCGGCGTCATCGGCAGGGTCGTGTAGGCGACCACCGGGTCGGCCCCGACGGCCGCCGGCTCGCGCCGTGGCCAGGCGAAATCGTCGGCCCGGCCGGCCGGGCTCGGCATCGCCTCGCCCTTCTCGAGAACCTTCGCGGCGACCGCATCGAGCGCCGCCGTCTTGGTCTGCCGCGGTCCGCCGGCGAGCTGCTCGTCGCTCTCGGTGGCGATCGGCACCATCGACAGGGTGATGACCGGCCCGGAGAGCGGTCGGGCCGTGCCGGCCGGCCGCGCCGGCGTGCCGGGGGCGTCGGCCGCCGGCTGCTCCGGCTCCGGCCCCTTGGCGGGCTCCTCGACCGGCAGCGCCACAGGGGTGCCGCGGGCCGTCATCCAGCGCTGCAGCTCGCGCTCGACGAAGTGGGCGAGCTTGCGGGCGCCGGCCTGGGTGAAGTGCACGCCGTCGCCGGCGCGCAGTCGGCGGATCTGGCCCTCGACGTCCGGCCCCTGGGTGGCGTACCGGCCGGACTCGTCGACGAAGCCGTCCCAGACGTCGACATAGACGATGCCGCCCTTGTCGGCGCGGCTGCGGTAGAGGTCGTTGAGGTAGCCGAAATCCGCCATCGAGCGGCTGCCGCGCACCGGCGGCAGGCCGACCCAGAACACCGGCACGCCCTTGCTCTTGAGGGCCGCGATGGTCTCGTCGATGCGCCGGATGTAGAGCTCGGACCAGCGCTCGGAGCGGAACTCGTGCGAGGCACCGGGGCCGGTCTGGGCCTGGGTGTCGGTCGCGTCGTCGCCGGCGGGCGGCTGGCCCGGCTGGCCGGTGCGGCCGACCGCGGCGCGGGCGGCGCGCGGCTCGCGGATCGGCCGGCGGTCGTTGAGGCCGACCATCATCACGATGAAGTCGGGCGTCTCGGTCGCCAGCGTCTCCTGGATGGCCTTCGGCCAGTCGGGATGCTCGCCGCGCGGGTCGCTGCGCACCTCCTGCCGGATCAGTCCCGAATGGGTCCGGTGCTTGCGGATGACGCCCATTTCGGGCGATTCGGTGAACGACACCTCGAGCCCGTAGGCGAGCCAGTCGGCCATCGAGTCGCCGAACACCAGCACGTTGGTGGTCGGCGCCTGCTCGGGCTTCTTGGGCGGCGGCGCCCGTGAGAAGTCGGGCGGCGGCGCCGCCGGGCGCTGCTCTGGCGGCGGCGCGAACGGGTTCCAGAACTGCTGCTGCTGCTGCTGCCGCCGGTACGGATTGGCGAACGGGTTCTGGAACGGGAAGCGGTCGTCGAACAGCTGCGCCGCCGCCGGCGAGGCGGCACCGAGCGTCAGCATCACGGCCGCCTCGACCGCGACCAGGAGGGCGAAAGCGGCGAGGGCGCCCAACATCCGCTGCATCATGATCGAGGTCCGCTCCGAAAGCCGAAAGCGCCGGCCCGCCCGCGGCGGTCCGACGCGCGCCGCGCCGTGCGCGGCCGATTGGAACTGCGAGGATCGCAGGAGAAGGCGGCGTTTTCAAGCCGGCGCCGGGCGCCGCAGCGTGTCCGGAATCCGCTGTGGCTCGAAGCGATTAGCGCGAGCGGAGATGGTCCAGCAGGGCGGCGCTCGCGAACCCGTCCGGGGCGAGCCCGGCGGCCGCCTGGAATCGCTTGATGGCGGCGCGCGACTTCGGCCCGATGCGGCCGGTCGGCTGGCCGCCGATGTCGAAGCCGCGCTGCACCAGATGGCTCTGCAGCTCGTAGCGCTCGGCCGAGGTCAGCACCCGCTCGTCGCGCGGCCAGGCCTGGACGATCGGTCCGTCGCCGCGCATCCGGTCGGCGAGATGGCCGATCGCCAGGGCATAGGCTTCGGCCGGGTTGTACTTCATGATGACCCGGAAGTTCTTGAGCATCAGGAAGGCAGGGCCGCGGCGGCCGGCCGGCACCAGCAGATAGGCCTTGTCGGAGGGGCGCGGGAATCCCTTGCCGTTCGGCCGGGCGATGCCGAGCCGGGCCCACTCCTGGAGGGTCAGCCAGCGCGACGAATCGGCGAGCAGATAGTCGAAGCCCGGCGGCAGCACCACCTCGTAGCCCCATGTCCGGCCCGGCTCCCACCCGTCCTTCTTCAGGTTGTTGGCCGTCGAGGCGATCATGTCGGGCAACGAGTCGACCACGTCGCGGCGGCCGTCGCCGTCGAAGTCGACGGCGTAGCGCTTGAACGAGGTCGGCATGAACTGGGTCGGGCCGAAGGCGCCGGCCCACGAGCCCTTCAGGTGCTCCGGCACGACGTCGCCGCGATGGAGAATTTCCAGAGCGGCGAGAAACTCGTCGCGGAAATAGGCCTGGCGGCGCCCGACGCAGGCGAGCGTCGCGGTCGAGCGCAGCACCGAGCGGTCGCCGATCAGCGTGCCGAAATTCGATTCGACGCCCCAGATCGCCGCGACCACGTGGCGATCGACCCCGTAGGCCTTCTCGACCGCCGCGAAGGTCGCGGCGTTCTGGGCGAGGATCTCGCGGCCGCGCTGGATGCGCGCGTCGCTGACCAGCAGGTCGAGATAATCCCAGAACGCCTTGGTGAACTCCGGCTGGGCGTCCATCAGGTCCATCAGCCGCAACTCGGGCGTCAGGCCTGCCGTGTGGCGCTCGAAGCTCTCGCGCGAGACGCCGCGGCGGGTCGCCTCGGGCCACATGCGGGCGATGCAGGCCGGGAACTGGCTCGCGGCGGCGCGGATCGCCTCGGCGGTCATCTCCGGATGCCCGGAGCTGCCGGATTCGCCGCTCCACGGCCGCTCGCCCGCGGCGGGCGCCGGGATCGGTGCCGACGGGGACCCGGCCGGAATGCCGCCCTGGGCGCTGGCCGGCGTCACGCTGCCGGTCGGCCGCAAGCCGAAGAGGTCGTCGAGGAAGCTCTGGGCGCCCGCCGACGGCACCGGCGCCGCCATCGTCAGCGCCAGGGCGCCGACGATCACGCGTCGGATCAGGCCGTGCCGTGCCGGCTGCCGCACCGGTCCGCATGCCGTTTCACCCCGCGTCCGGACACTCGCCGCCGTCGTCGCCATCGCGTTCCTCCGTCCAGCCCCGAGTGAAGGCCGTGCGCCCTTTCAGGCATCTTAATCGTCGGTGGCGTCCTCGCGGCGCAAATGCGGCGGCTCCGCGGCAGTCGCGCCGCGCCGCTCACCATGGCTCGCGAAGGGCCGTTTCTCCGCCTGTTTATCCATGGACTCGGATTTCGGGCCGTGGTTCTTTGCCGCGGCTTCCGAGCCTCGTTCGGTTCGCAACCGCATGTGAAAGCGACATGACAAAGCCCATCCGCAAAGCCATTCTGCCCGTCGCCGGCCTCGGCACCCGCTTCCTTCCGGCCACCAAGGCCATGCCCAAGGAGATGCTGCCGGTCGTCGACCGGCCGCTGATCCAGCACGTGGTCGACGAGGCGCGCGAGGCCGGCATCGAGCACATCATCTTCGTCACCGGCCGCAACAAGGCGGTCATCGAGGATCATTTCGATCGCCAGTACGAGCTCGAGGTGACGCTGACGGAGCGTCGCAAGTTCGCCGATCTCGAGCATCTCGAGCGCGACCTGCCGATCCCGGGTCAGACCAGCTTCACGCGCCAGCAGTCGCCGCTCGGCCTCGGCCACGCGGTGTGGTGCGCCCGCGACATCGTCGGCGACGAGCCCTTCGCGCTGCTGCTGCCAGACGTGCTGGTGCAGGCCGAGCGCGGCTGCCTCGCCCAGATGATGGATGCCTATCGCGAGGTCGGCCAGCGCGGCAACGTCATCGCCGTCGAGCCGATGCCCGAGGACAAGCTGCACATGTACGGCGTCGTCGGCGCCGGCCAGTCGACCGGCAAGGGCTTCGCCGTCACCGAGATGATCGAGAAGCCGGCGCGCGGCAAGGCGCCGTCGAACCTGATCATCACGGGCCGCTACATCCTGCAGCCGGAGATCTTCGGCATCCTGGAGAACCAGAGCTGGGGCGCCGGCGGCGAGATCCAGCTCACCGACGCGATGATCAAGCTGGCGATGAGCCAGCCCTTCTTCGGCGTGAAGTTCGAGGGCCGCGCCTTCGACTGCGGCTCCAAGATCGGCTTCCTGGCCGCCAATGTCGCCTATGCGCTCGCCCGCGACGACATCGCTCCCGCCTTCCGGGCCGAGCTGAAGCGCCTGCTCGGGGAGTAGGGCGGCGGCGCGTTTCATCGTTCCGGGACGGCGCGAATGCGCCGGACCCGGAATCCGGTCAGACACTCGGAGCTTTGCCGCCGGATTTCGGGCCCGCGCCTGCGGCGCGCCCCGCCGTGACGGCGGATTTTATCGCTGCAGCCGCAGGCCGACCGTGACCGTGGTCGCGTCCCAGTCGGCGTTCTCCAGGTTCGAGCGCAGCCAGTCGTGCCGCAGCTCGCCCTTCAGCTGAACCTCGCGGCTCAGCTTGTAGAGCATCGCGATCGAGACGAGATAGCGGTGGTCGAGGCGATCCGACCCGACATAGTCGTCGATGCCGGTGCCGATTCGGGCCGTGCCGATCAGCCAGCGGCGGAAGGCATGGTCGACCTGCAGCGTGACGTCGCGGCTGAACACGCCCGACAGGCCGGGCACGATGATCTCGGACGCGCGCGTCGTGCCGATCAGCTTCACGGTCGTGAGATCGGAGGCCGTGTAGGTCAGCGCCGCGTCGATCGTGAGCCCCGACATGGTGGTGAGCTGGTCGTCCTCGTAGAAGCGCCACAGCCAGCCGAGTGCCGCCTCGCCGATCAGCTTGCGCGAGAACTCGAAGGTGGAGCCGGCCTTGGCGTAGACGCCAGTGGAGTCGCGGTCGTAGCCGTTGCGGTCGATCTTCTGCGAATGCACGCGGGTGTCGGCACCGCTTTCGACGAACGGCCTGAGGCCCGGCTTGAGCTCGTAACCGACCCGCAGCGAGCCGCCGTACTGGTTGTACTCGCGGTCGGCGTTGCTCGACGTCGTTCCGTCGGAGAGCAGCGAATCCGAGTACATTTGGTGGTCGATCGTGCCCTTGGTCGTCACCTCGAGCCGGTTGAACTGCTGCACGTGGCCGAGCGTCGCGCCGACCGTGGTCACCAGCGGAAACCGCTTCAGGCCGGTCTGGACGTTGGGGCTGCCGGGATTGTCGGTGGAGATCAGGGCGCGCGCCTCGCCCTCGAAGCGCGACAGGCGGTCGACGTCGAAGCGGCCCGTCACCCGCGAATCCATGGTCGGCCGGTCGATGACCTCCGGGGTGGCCGAGGCCGCCACGGTGCCGGCGTTCTCGCTCACCGGCGGATAGGTCTGGCCGTACCACGTGTAGGTGCCGCGCAGGTCGGCGTTGAGCTGGTGGCGCTGCCAGTCGGAGCGGATGATCAGCTCCGGCGCCACCGTGGTGAAGCCGGAGCCGGCGAGTCCCTGGATGCGGGTCGGGTTCGAATCGTAGCCGGTGGTGACCTCGATCGCCGGCCGCAGCGTGAAGGCGCCGGTGCGGATGCCGAGCGGCGCGTAAGGGTCTTCCTCGGGCCGCGGCGAGCGTCGCGGGATCGTCGCCGTGGTCGGCACGTTGAGGCGCGACGTGGTGTCGATGTCGGGGCCGCCGCGTCGCCGCAGCCGGCCCGGCACGACGACCGGGATCTCCTGCGGATTGGTGCCCGGCGTGAGGGTGGGCGGCACCGGCGCTTTCTTCAGGCGCGCCGCCTCCTGCTGGCGCTGGGTGAGCGACTGCGGCACGCGCGGCCGGCGGGCGTTCCGCGAATCGAAGCCGGTGGCGGCCGTCGTGGTCGAGCGTGGCTGCGATCCCGAAGGCGCGGTCTCGCCGTCGCCCGTCCCGAAGGTGGTCCGCCCGTCCGGTGCCGCCGCGGTCGGGCTGCCGGGCCGGAAGCGGGCGCCGCTGGCGTCCGGCGCCGGGGCGAACAGGCCGGGCTCCTCGGCCGAATCGGTGCCGAAGGCCGGCGTCTGGGCGAACCCCGGCGATGCCGCGACGGCCACGAACCCCGCGCCGACGATCGCGCCCGGTCCGAGCCATGCGGCGAATCGAGAGCTGGGGCGCGGCACCGATACATCCTCCACGCCGGCCGGCGGCACTGACAGAACTGGTCAACCGGAATAGGGCCGTTATGGTTAATAGCGGGTTCACGCGGCGTCCCGGGCCTGCGTCGGCGACGGTTGCGCGGCGGCCAAAAACGAGTAGAGACGGCGCATGTCAGACGTCATCCTGCCGCCCACCGACCTCGCCCCCGGAACTCATCGCGACCTGATCGAGACGGGCCTTCGCACCCTCGAGGCCGAGGCCGAAGGGATAGCGGCGCTCGCCGCCGCCATGCGGGACGGGCTCCGCGAGCCGTTCACGGCGGCCTGCACGACGATCCGGGCGGCGCGAGGCCGCGTCGTGGTCAGCGGCATGGGCAAGTCGGGCCATGTCGGCCGCAAGATCGCGGCGACGCTCGCCTCGACCGGCACGCCGGCCTTGTTCGTGCATCCGGCCGAGGCCGGGCACGGCGATCTCGGCATGATCACGCCGGACGACGTGGTGATCGCGCTGTCGTGGTCGGGCGAGACGGCCGAACTGCGCGCCTTGATCGACTATTCCCGCCGCTTCCGGATTCCGCTCGTCGCCGTCACCTCGGACGGCGCCAGCACGCTCGGCAAGGCCGCCGACGTGTGCCTGGCGCTGCCGCCGGCGCGTGAGGCCTGTCCGCACAACCTGGCGCCGACCACCTCGTCGCTGATGCAGCTCGCGCTCGGTGACGCCCTGGCGATCGCCCTTCTGGAGAGCCGCGGCTTCACGCCGCTCGACTTCCGCAACCTGCATCCGGGCGGCAAGCTCGGGGCGGCGCTCAAGTTCGCCCGCGACCTGATGCACACCGGCGAGGCGATGCCGCTGTGCCGGCTCGGCAGCCGCATGGGCACCGCCGTGCTGGAGATGTCGACCAAGGGGTTCGGCTGCGTCGGGGTCGTCGACGCCGACGGGCGCCTGGTCGGGATCGTCACCGACGGCGACCTGCGTCGTCACATGCGGCCGGATCTGATGGAGATGCCGGTCGACGAGGTGATGACCCGGTGGCCGATCGTCGCCAAGCCCGATCAGCTGGCCAGCGAGGCCCTGCAGGTGCTGAACGCGTCCAAGATCACGGCCGTGTTCGTGACCGAGACGGCGATGCCGGTCGGCATCGTCCATCTCCACGATCTCTTGCGGATCGGCGTGGCCTGAGCGTCACGCCGCGGGCGGGCGGGGTCGCGGCCGGGGCGACGAGTCAGGGCTGCCGGCGCATCTCGTCGTGCGGGCGGGTGAGGGTCCAGTGGATCGCCTGGGCGCGGTTGGGAACGCCGAGCCGTGCCAGGATGCCGGAGACGTGGATCTTCACGGTGTTCGGCGAGATCGCCAGCATGCGGCCGATCTCGATGTTGCTCAGCCCCTTGGCCATCAACTCGAGCACCTGCCGCTGGCGGCGGCTGAGCGCGACCGCGGGACCGCCGGTCTTGGGGTCGATCGTGCAGGGCAGCGAGTCGGCCGCCTCGGCGGCATCGGAGGCGGGTGCGACGGTCCGCATCGATCGCTCGATCGTCTCCATCATCCGCTCGAGCCGGGCATTGAACGGCTCGACCCCGAAATCGTCCTTCAGCACGACCGGCCTCGGCCTGTCGGGCGAGGCGGCCGGCATCAGGCGCGAGATGTCGATGTGGAGCAGAACGGCGCGCGCCTCGCCCTGGGTGAAGGGGAAGCCCAGCATCAGGAACCAGTTCTGCGCCGTCGGTGTGTGGCACGGATAGATGAAGGACAGGCAGTCGACCCGGCCGTTCAGCAGCTGGGTGATGCCGTCGATGATCCGGCCCGACTGCTCGTCGGCGAAGGCGCAGTACTTCAGGTAGTTCTGGCCTTTTCCGCTGTTCGCCAAAGCGAGGCCGGAGGTTTCGGCGAAATCCCTCCAGGCGGCGTTCGTGGCCAGGATCGTCCCGGCGCGATCGAGGACCACGGCCCGAACCGACTGCCCTGCGAACGGCAGTTCGAAGGCCGTCAGGGCCCGGTCGAGTTCCGAATGCGTGCTGCACGTCGCGAGGTTATCCATCATAAGGGTTGCTTCTTGTCCGCTGATGTGGCGCATCATCCCGAGTCACCGTTTAAATCTATTCTAAATAGAACGATTATTACAAGCCGATCTCTACTGAGGCTTAACTGATCTTGAGTTTGATTCATTAATTCTGGGGTGATTATGATTAGCTCAAATGGACTAGTTAGCAATCTGTGAGCGCATTTGTTCGCTCGATGTTCGCCAAGTCGTGTCGTGTTAGCAACTTTTAATTGTATTTATCTATCGATAATTCGACTTAAACGAGACTGATTGGAAGGGCTCCCGTCGGATTCGTGCACAGGACCGCTCGATGGCGCAGCATTCGCCGCCGACAGCCGGGCCTCCGAGCAGCCTTATGGGCCGGTTCGGGGCTGCGATTGCCGCAGCGGCAAGCGTGAGCCGCGAACCTCCTGTGTCGAAATGAAGTATTTCAGCACCGCCAGGATCGCACCGGGAAGCCAGCGAAATGACGCCGGTTGTTTCCACAGTATTAATGCTCGTGTGGGTAGGGTTCGCCCACCCCCGGTTGGGAGACCAGCATGCGACGGTTCCGGTTTCGACTCGCGACCCGTGTCTACTGCGGCTTCGCGGTGCTTCTTGCCTTTGCGGTCGGCCTCGCGCTCCTCGGCAGCGTCGGCCTCTCGTCGATCAAGTCGAGCGTCGAGCGGATGAGCGCCCTCTCGGAAAACACCATCCGGGCGCTGCAGATCGCCAAGGACGTCGAGGTGATGCGGCGTGCCGCCCTGCAGTTCAAGACGGACGGATCCGGTGCCGCGATGCGGGACGGCACCGAGGCCGCGCAGCGTGCCGTCGCGTCGTTGCAGGCCGCCGCGGCGGACTCCTTCACCGAGGAGCGACGATCGCTCTACCGCGACGCCGAAAAGGCGATCGGCGAGTTCCAGACCCGCCGCGAGGCGCTGGTCGAACTCGGCAAGGAGATTCGCGCCGATCGGGCCAAGCTCGACGCCGGTGGTGCCGCCCTGGACGCGGCCATGGCACGCATGACCGAGGCGGTCCGTCAGGTCGACGACCCGAGTCTGGCGCTCGCGGTCGCCGATCTGGAGAAGGGCGTCCAGGCGGTGCGCACCGCGATCTGGTGGTTCGTCGCCACCCTCGATCCCAAGGCCTCGAGCCGCTTCAAGGCGAGCATCGAGGCCGCCTACGAGGCGATCGCCCTCGCCGAGCAGTCCGACCTGCCACAGGACGCGCTTTCGGCTCTCGGCCCGGTCAACGCGACCCTCGCGGTGTTCGCCGCCAGCTTCGAGCACGTCGCCGCGACCGCAAAGCGGGGCGACTCGCTGTTCGCCGGCGAGATGGTGCCGCGGATCGAGGCCGTCCAGGCCGCGGTGGCGCGCGCCCAGGCCTCGCTCGCGCAGGATTTCGCCGCGTCCCGCGCCGCGTCCGAAGACATCGTGTCGACCACCATCTGGGTCCAGCAGGTGACCGTGGCGGTCGCCGTGCTGCTCGGTGCTCTGCTCGCCTGGCTCATCGGCCGCAGCATCGCCACGCCGATCCGGCGCATCACCGGGGTGCTGATGGAGCTCGCCCGCGGCGACAAGACGGTCGACATCCCCTACACGGACCGGAGTGACGAGGTCGGCGACAACGCCCGCGCCGCGCAGGCCTTCAAGGAGAACCTCGTCCGCATCGAGCAGGTCGAGGCGGAACGCCACCAGGCCGACGCCCGCGCCGAGCGCCAGCGTCGCGAGGCCATGCAGAAGATCGCCGGAGACTTCGAGCAGGCGGTGGGGGCGATCATCGACACGGTGTCGTCGGCATCCGGCGAGCTCGAGGTCGCGGCCCGCAGCCTCACCCGCACGGCCGAGACGACGCAGGGACTCGCGTCCACCGTCGCGTCGGCCTCCGAGCGCGCCTCCGGCAACGTCCAGAGCGTCGCCTCGGCGAGCGACCAGATGAGCACCTCGGTCGGAGAGATCGGTCGCCAGGTCCAGGAATCGAGCCGCATCGCCGCCGAGGCGGTCCGCCAGGCCGAGAAGACCGACGCCCGCATCGGCGAGCTGTCGCAGGCCGCCAACCGCATCGGCGACGTGATCAAGCTGATCACGGCGATCGCCGAGCAGACCAATCTGCTGGCGCTCAACGCCACCATCGAGGCGGCGCGCGCCGGCGAGGCGGGCAAGGGCTTCGCGGTCGTCGCCCAGGAGGTCAAGGCGCTCGCCGCGCAGACCGGCAAGGCGACCGGCGACATCTCGGCCCAGATCGGCAGCATGCAGGCGGCGACCCAGGACTCGGTCGCGGCCATCAAGGAGATCGGCGGCACCATCGGGCGGATCGCCGAGATCTCCGGGACCATCGCGGCGGCCGTCGAAGAGCAGGGTGTCGCGACCGCGGAGATCGCGCGCAACGTCCAGGAGGCGGCGCGCGGCACCGGCCAGGTGGCGGCCAGCATCGTCGACGTCAATCGCGGCGCCGGCGAGACCGGGGCGGCCTCCTCCCAGGTGCTCGTCGCGGCGCAGTCGCTGGCGAGCGAGAGCAATCGGCTCAAGCGGGAGGTGGCGAGCTTCCTCGACACGGTCCGGGCGGCCTGATCGGGCTATGCCGCCCGCGCCCCGCGGCGGCCGCCGAGGCGGCCGTCATCGGTTCATTCGATTCAGATTTTCTATTTTGGGACAACTATTTGTCGCATGGGTGCCCTGCGGCTCGCGGCCCTGCCGCTTCATAACGCATTAAGGTCGAGGTCCTAAACGGGGACGGTTAACCCACCCCTGGACCCTGCCATGTCCCTTCCCCAGCTCCGCCTGTCGGCCCGAATCTACTCGGGCTTCGCCGTTCCGCTCGTGTTCGCCGTCGCCCTCGCGGCCTTCGGCAGCTACGGCCTCCTGACGATCGAGTCGTCGGTCGAGCGCATGAGCGCGCTCTCGGCGAACACGATGCGCAGCCTGCAGATCTCCAAGGAGCTCGAGGTGATGCGTCGCACCGCGCTCCAGTACAAGGTCGACGGCAACGACGCGGCGCTGTCCGAAGGGGTGGCGGCGGCCGAGCGGGCCGTCGGTCTCCTGGACGCTGCCGCGGCCGCCACCCGGTCGGCGGAGCGGCAGGCGCTCTACGGCGAGATCAAGACCGGCATCGGGGTCTACGAGGCGTTGCGCGAGCGGCTGATCGCGGCGGGGCGGGAGATCGCGGTCGAGCGCAGCAAGCTGTTCGCCGGCGGCGATGCGCTCTCGGCGGCGGCGGCCAAGATGGTCGACGCGGCGCGCGGCAACGACAGCCTGCCGCTGGCGCTGGCCCTTTCCGATCTGGAGAAGAACATCCAGGCGGTGCGGGTGGCCAACTGGCGGTTCCTGGCGACCCACGACCCGAAGGGGCCGGCGGTGTTCAAGGCGGCCGTGGCGAAGACCGACGAGACGATCGAGCTCATGCAGCAGTCCGACCTGCCGCTTGACGTGCTCACGGCGCTCGATCCGGTGCGGCTCGCGCTGTCCAACTACAGTGCCGGCTTCCAACTCCTCGTCTCCGCGCTGGCCCGCGGCGACGCGCTGTTCACGTCCGAGATGGCACCCAAGATCGAGCAGCTGCAGGCCAGGACCGCGGCCGCCGAGGCGAGCCTCCAGTCCGACTTCGCGGCGGCGCGCGACCTGTCCGAGAAGACCATCACGAGCACCGAGTCGATCCAGCAGATCATGGCCGCCGTCGCGCTCGCCCTCGGGGTGCTGATGGCCTGGCTGATCGGCCGTGCCATCGCCGGCCCGATCCGGCGCACCACCGGTGTCCTGATGGAGATCGCGCAGGGCAACAAGGACGTCGAGATTCCCTATGTGCACCGCCGCGACGAGGTCGGCGACAATGCCCGCGCCGCGCAGGCCTTCAAGGAGAGCCTGATCCGTATCGAACGGGTCGAGGCCGAGCAGCGCGAGGCCGATGCGCGCGCCGCGGCGGAGCGGACCGCGACGATGCAGCGGCTCGCCGGCGACTTCGAGGGCGCGGTCGGTGCGATCGTCGAGACGGTGTCGACCGCCTCGACCGAGCTCGAGGCGGCCGCCGGCACCCTGACCCGCACGGCCGAGACCACCCAGTCACTTTCCACCGCGGTGGCGGCGGCCTCCGGCCAGGCCTCCGCCAACGTTCAGAGCGTCGCCTCGGCGACCGACGAGATGACCTCCTCGGTGCAGGAGATCTCGCGTCAGGTGCAGGAGTCGAGCCGCATCGCGGCCGAGGCCGTGCGCCAGGCGGAGCGCACGGACAGCCGTATCACCGAGCTGTCGCAGGCGGCCCAGCGGATCGGCGACGTGGTCAAGCTGATCACGGCGATCGCCGAGCAGACCAACCTGCTCGCGCTCAACGCGACGATCGAGGCGGCCCGCGCCGGCGAGGCCGGCAAGGGCTTCGCGGTGGTCGCCCAGGAGGTCAAGGCACTGGCCGCCCAGACGGCCAAGGCGACCGGCGACATCGCCGTCCAGATCAACGGCATGCAGGCGGCGACCCAGGAGTCGGTCGGGGCCATCAAGGAGATCGGGGGCACCATCGGCCGCATTGCCGACATCGCCTCGGCGATCGCGGCGGCGGTCGAGCAGCAGGGCGCCGCGACCGCCGAGATCGCCCGCAACGTCCAGCAGGCCGCCCGGGGCACCGACGAGGTCGCCCGCAATATCGGCGACGTCGAGCAGGGCGCCGGCGAGACCGGCTCCGCCTCGGCCCAGGTGCTGTCGGCGGCGCAGTCGCTCGCCGGCGAGAGCGCCCGGCTGAAGACGGAGGTGGCCCGATTCGTCGCGACCGTGCGGGCTGCCTGACCCCACGGTCGTCGATCCGGTCGTCGTTCCACTCGCATGAAAGCGCGTGCCCCGGGGAGGGGCGCGCGCTTTCGCTGTCTTTGCCGGCGACTGCTCTGCCGGCGGTTCTCGGCCGGCCAGTCGTCTTCCGGCGCGTTCTCGTCCGGCTCGGCTTCGGGCTGCACCGCGACTACTACCAAGCGGCGATGAGTACTCGCGCGTACACAGGTAGAATGATCGCAATTTAACAAACGATTAGTTGTCCTCGCCTGTAATGGTCTCCGAAATAAACGGCACATTTCGAGGTCGTGAATCCGGTCGCTGATGCGGCCGGAGCCGATCATTCGCGCCGACCTCGCAACTCGGTGGGGGCCATGTCATGGCGGATCAAGAACATTCCGGCTCGGTCGCGGGCCGACTCCGGTCGGCCTATGCCGACCGCTCGATCGGCACCAAGATCACGATCGGATTCGGCCTCGTGCTCGCCGCCGTGGTGGCGATCGCACTCCAGGCGCGCGACGGCTTCGGCGCGGTCGGCGAAAGCCTCGCCGCTTACGCCCAGCGCAACGCCGTCGCCGGGCTCGCCCGCGACATCGACCGCGAGTTCGTCGGCCTGCGCCGCGTCTTCGGCGACTACGTCGCCGAGCCCACCGAGGCGAGGCTCGAGGCCGTGCAGGCCCGCCGCGCGCGGGTGCAGGCGGCGCTCGACCGCGGTCTCGCCGAGGTGAAGGCGCCGGAGCGGGCGGCCGCGCTGAGGCGGATCGCCGCCGACGTCACCGCCTACGGGCAGGCGTTCGAGGCGATCGTTCCGCTGCGGCGGGAGCAGCGCACGATCTCCTCCGTCACGCTCGCGCCGCTCGGTGCCAAGATCACGGGCAGTGTGGATGCGCTGCAGCGCTGGGCGAAGGCGGGCGGGGACGGGGCGGCCGAGGGGCGCGTCGCCACGGTGCTGCGGACCCTGCTGATGAGCCGGCTGAACGTCGCCAAGACGTTCGGGCGGCTGGAGGACAAGGCCGACAAGGCGACCGAGGCGAGCTTCAGCGAGCTGCTCACGGCGATCGACGCGGTCGAGGCGCTCGCCGCCGACCCGGAGAGCCGCAAGCTGGTGACCGATCTGCGGACGAACCTCGCCGGCTATGTCGCGGGATTCAGGACCTATGTCGCGGCGATCGTCGAGATCGAGCGGCTGGTGGCCGACATGGCGGTCAAGGCCGAGGACGTCGCCACGGCGGCGGCCGGGATTCGCGACAGCGCCGCGGCCGAGCAGGCCGCCATCCTCGACGCGACCGAGAGCCGGCTCGCCGGCGCGGCCGGGGCCGTGACCATCGGCAGCCTCGTGGCCGTGCTGGCGGGCCTCGTCCTCGCCTGGCTGATCGGCCGCAGCATCGCGCGCCCGATCGTGCGGATCGGCGACGTGCTGGTCGCCATCGCGGGCGGCGACCGGAGCGTGGAGATTCCCTATGTCGGGCGGCGCGACGAGGTCGGCGCCAACGCCCGCGCCGCGCAGGCGTTCAAGGAGAACCTGGTGCGCATCGCCGCCATGGAGGCCGAGCAGCGCGCCGCCGACGAGCGGGCCGCCCAGGACCGGCAGGCCGCCGTGCACCGCATCGCCGACGAGTTCGAGGCGGCGGTGGGCGAGATCGTCGAGAGCGTCTCGGCGGCGGCGACCGAGCTCGAAGCGGCCTCGGGCAGCCTGACCCGGACGGCCGAGACGACCCAGAAGCTGTCGACCGTGGTGGCGGTCGCCTCCGAGCAGGCCTCGGCCAATGTCGAGAACGTCGCCTCGGCGACCACCGAGATGACCTCCTCGGTGAACGAGATCAGCCGGCAGGTGCAGGAATCGACCCGCATCGCCTCCGAAGCCGTGCGCCAGGCCGAGAAGACCGACAGCCGCATCGGCGAGCTGTCGCAGGCGGCGAACCGCATCGGCGACGTAATCAAGCTGATCACGGCGATCGCCGAGCAGACCAATCTGCTCGCCCTCAACGCCACCATCGAGGCCGCCCGGGCCGGCGAGGCCGGCAAGGGATTCGCGGTCGTCGCCCAGGAGGTGAAGGCGCTCGCCGCCCAGACCGGCAAGGCGACCGGCGAGATCGGCGCCCAGATCGCCGGCATGCAGGCGGCCACCCAGGATTCGGTCGCGGCCATCAAGGAGATCGGCGGCACCATCGGGCGCATCGCCGAAATCGCCTCGGCCATTGCGGCGGCGGTCGAGGAGCAGGGGGCCGCCACCGGCGAGGTCGCACGCAACATCCAGCAGGCGTCGCACGGGACCGCCGAGGTTGCCCGCACCATCGGCGAGGTGAGCCGCGGCGCCGGCGCCACCGAGGCGGCGTCCGAGCAGGTGCGCGGCTCCGCCGCGATGCTGGCGGTCGAGGGCAGCAAGCTCAAGGACGAGGTCCGCCGCTTCCTGATGAACGTGCGCACCGGTCCGCTCGACCGGCGCGAGCGCGACGACCCGTCCTACACGGGCCCGGAGCGGCGGGCCGACCGGCGGGCGGCGCGCCCGGCGGCCCTGTCGGGCCGCGCGGCCTGACCGGGGCATGACCTCGTCGGCGCGACCCGAACGGGTGCGCCGATCCCGACCTGCTATCAGGGATTAGTCCTGGAGGACTAGCGCAAAGATTGCCATGCGTTCGTCATTCTCCGCATGCGAGCAGCAAATTTTAATAAATTCGGGTGATGCTCCTCCCAATACCTCCTTGGGGCCGCCGTCACGGTTGCGCTGTGTGCGGTCCGCTTTCGGTGACCTTCGCATTGGAGATGCGTGACCCATGCCGCGAGTGACCCTGACCATCGGCCGCAAGATCGTCGTGCTCATCGCCATGGCCGTCGTCGGCCTGATCGGTGTGGCGCTGCTCGATTCGCGCGAGCTCGCCTCGAGCTTGACCGAGCAGCGCAAGCAGGAGCTCAAGCACCTCACCGAGCTGGCGATGGGCATCGTCAAGGAGGAGCATGCGGCGGCGGCGGCCGGGCGGGTCGGGACCGAGGAGGCGCAGGCGCGCGCCAAGGCACGGGTCGCCGGGCTGCGATACGGCAACGGCGACTATTTCTGGATCAACGACATGGAGCCGCGGATGGTGATGCATCCGATGCAGCCGCGGCTCGACGGCAAGCCCCTCGGCGACTTCAGGGACCCGAGCGGCAACGCCCTGTTCGTCGGCTTCGTCGACATCGTCCGGCGCCAGGGGGCCGGCTATCACGCCTACCAATGGCCGAAGCCGGGCTCCGAGAGGCCGCAGCCGAAGCTCTCGCACGTCGCCGGCTTCGCGCCGTGGGGCTGGGTGATCGGCACCGGCGTGTATGTCGACGACCTCGAAGCCCAGACCTGGGCCGCGACCCGCAACACGCTCGCGGTCACGGCCGTGATCGTGCTGATCACGCTCGCCGTCGCGATCGCGATCGCGCGCAGCATCACGGGCCCGCTCCGGCGCATGACGAACGCCATGAAGGACCTGGCCGGAGGCCGGCTCGACGTCGAGGTGCCCGGGGTCGGGCGGAACGACGAGGTCGGCGCCATGGCCGAGGCCGTCGCGGTGTTCAAGACGAACGCGATCGAGCGCCGGCGGCTCGAAGCCGAGCGGAAGGAGGCGGAGGGACGCGCCGCCGCGCAACGCAAGGCCGATATGGTGCGGCTGGCGGACGCGTTCGAGCAGGCGGTCGGCGGCATCATCGCCACCGTCTCGTCGGCGGCCACCGAGCTGGAGGCGACTGCGACGACCCTCACCCGCACGGCCGACACCACCCAGAAGATGTCGGCGTCCGTCGGCGCGGCCTCGGAGGAGGCATCGACCAGCGTCCAGGCGGTCGCCGCGGCGACCAACGAGATGTCCTCGTCGATCGGCGAGATCTCCCGCCAGGTCCAGTCGTCGAGCCGCATCGCCGAGGCGGCGGTCGGCCAGGCGGCGAAGACCGACGCGCGCGTCGGCGCGCTGTCGGTCGCGGCGAACCGCATCGGCGACGTGGTCAAGCTGATCACGGCGATCGCCGAGCAGACCAACCTGCTGGCCCTCAACGCGACCATCGAGGCGGCCCGTGCCGGCGAGGCCGGCAAGGGCTTCGCCGTGGTGGCCAACGAGGTGAAGGCGCTGGCCGGCCAGACCGCCAAGGCGACCGGCGAGATCTCCGCGCAGATCGCGGCGATGCAGTCCGCGACCCAGGACTCGGTCGCCGCCATCAAGGAGATTTCCGGCACGATCGGGCAGATCGCCGAGGTCGCATCGGCGATCGCCGCCGCCGTGGAGGAGCAGGGCGCCGCCACGGCGGAGATCTCGCGCAACATCCAGCAGGCGGCGGCTGGCACCACCCAGGTGTCGCAGACCATCACGGCGGTGAGCCGCGGCGCCGAGGAGACCGGCGCGGCCTCGGGCGAGGTGCTCGACGCCGCCGGCCAGCTCGCCGTGGAAAGCAATCAGCTCCGCAGCGAGGTGGCCAGGTTCCTCGACACCGTGCGGGCCGCCTGAGCGCCGCGCGTCTTGCGGCCGCGTCGCCTCGCCACATCGTCTCGCAGCCGCAGGGCCGTGAGGCGATAGCCTTTTGGAGAACCATCCGGTCGGCGGGCTATAAGCATATAGCAAAATAATACTATTTCTACGAATAGTGGAGCGGTGCCATTCGAAACACTTACGGTATAGCACCGCAAATATATGGTAGCGTTCGAAATACATGCAATCGCCACGCGACAGGCATGCTTTTCTATCATTCGATCCGACTAAGATTTAAATGCGAATTTAAGCAATCGAATTCACCCTTGTCCCGTTTTCAACTGCATCCCGACGACGGGCGCGCAGTCTCGCCGCCACCCGGATGCCGCCCCACTGCATCCCGCCGGCCGTCCGGCCGGCCGTGGAGATCACCATGCGACGTCTTGCATTGTTTCGATTGCTGCTCGTTCTCGGGGTCGTTCCGGTCCTCGGGCTCGTCCTGTTCGGCGGCCAGCTCGCCTGGGACAGCTGGAACCGCTACGCCGATCTGGCCCGGGCGTCGTCGGTTCTGCGCCTCGCCGTGGCGACGAGCCGGCTCGCCGCCGTTCTGCCGCCCAGTGCCGTGAGCGAGCGCGAGCGGATCTCCGGCACCGGCGACCGGGCCAGGACCGACACGATGCGCCGCACCGTCGACTCGGCCTACGCGGCGGTGCAGGCGGCGTCGACGCCGGAGGTGATGGCCGATCCGACGCTGGCGCGTCATCTGCGCGAGCTCGGCAGCCGGCTCGAGAAATATGTCGAGCTGCGTGCCCAGATCGACGCCGGGAAGATCAGCAACATCGCCATGCCGACCATCGTCGGCGGACCCGCGACGGCGCAGGCGGTCGACCTGGTCGGCGCCGCCTCGGCGATCGTCAGCGATCCGGCCTTGTCGCGACGGATCGTCACCCTCTACACGACCCTGCAGTTCGCCGACAGCCTGCTGATCCAGCGCGGGGCCGGCATGCTGTCGCTCCAGGATGGCAAGCTGACGCCCGAGAACTGGCTGCTGATCGCGCGCGGCGTCGTGCTGAACGGGCCGTTCGGCAAGCTGTTCGCCGGGTACGCGCCGCGCGACGTGGTGGCTCAGCTCGAGCAGTTCAACGCCGCCAACGGGCGCGAGATGCAGACGCTGCGCGATCGCGCCCTGCGGCCGACCGGCGAAGCCGCCACGCCGGATCAGGTGAAGCGGTGGAGCGACCTGAACGGCGAGCAGACCGTGCTGCTCGGCAAGATCATGGCCCAGACCATCGACAGCGTCGCCGCCGAGGGCGAAGGCATGCTGAGCGACGCCCTGCGCGATCTGATCATCTACCTGGGCGTCGTGGTCGTGGTGATCGCGATCGTCGCGGCGGTCGGCCGGTCGATCCTGCGCATCGTCCGCAGCCTGATCGGCGAGCTCGTCGCCGTGATCGACAGCATGCGCGACGGAAACTTCACGATCGCCATCCCGCACACCGATCGCAGCGACGAGATCGGCGCCATGGCGCGCGCGATCGACGGCTTCCGCGAGAATTTCGTCCGCGCCCAGCAGGAGGAGGCCGAGCACAAGGCCGCAGCCGACGGCCAGGCCCGCAAGGCGCTGATGGAGAAGGTCGCCACCGAGTTCGAGGCGGTGATCGGCGGCGTCGTCGAGACCGTCTCCACCTCGTCGGCCCAGCTGGAATCGGTCGCGACCGCGCTGACGCGCGCCGCCGACACCACCCAGGAGAAGGCGGGTGCGGTGAGCGCGGCCTCCGAGGAGGCCTCGACCAACGTCCAGGCGGTCGCCGCGGCGACCAACGAGATGACGTCGTCGATCGGCGAGATCGGCCGCCAGGTGCAGGCGTCGAGCCGGATCGCCGCCGCGGCGGTCGACCAGGCGGCCAGGACCGACACGCGCGTCACCCAGCTCTCGCAGGCCGCCGCCCGCATCGGCGACGTGGTCAAACTGATCACGGCGATCGCCGAGCAGACCAACCTGCTGGCCCTCAACGCGACGATCGAGGCGGCCCGGGCCGGCGAGGCCGGCAAGGGCTTCGCCGTGGTCGCCCAGGAGGTCAAGGCGCTCGCCGCCCAGACCGCCAAGGCGACCGGCGACATCTCCGCCCAGATCGCCGAGATGCAGGCGGCGACCCAGGACTCGGTCGGAGCCATCAAGGAGATCGGTGGCACCATCGGTCAGATCGCCGAGATCGCCGCCGCCATTGCGGCCGCCGTCGAGGAGCAGGGGGCCGCGACCGGCGAGATCGCCCGCAACATCCAGCAGGCCTCGCAGGGCACGGCCGCAGTAGCCGCCACCATCACGGACGTCAACCGCGGCGCCGGCGAGACGGGTGCCGCCTCGACCCAGCTCCTCGCCTCGGCCCAGGCGCTCGCCCGCGAGAGCCGCCACCTGCGGACCGAGGTCGGCAAGTTCCTACAGACCGTGCGGGCCGCCTGATCCGGTTCGGCCATCGAGACGCGCTGTTCGCCGCCCGGCGGACGGCGGCGTGCCCGGGCGGCGTTCCGACTGGTGCATGTCGACAGTTCAATGACAGAAATGTCTCGTTCGGATTCAACAATCGAGAACCATTCTTCAATCGAACGGAATATCCCCCGGTCGTGCTAGCCCGTCGACGATTTGTTTCGGCATTATTTTTACTTTTGGACCGTATCTCCTCGACCATTGTCTTGGTCCATTGTCCCGGCCGCCGAACATCGCGCCGTCCTTGTCCGTGCGACGATCGATCGAGGCGCCCGTGTCGCGGTGCCGGCCGCGGTCGTGATCACGAGCGCCTCCCGTGCCCTCGAGGGAGCTCGTGATGTTCAGTCGCCTTCCGACGACGATCGGCACCCGAATCTACGCCGTCATCGCATTGGGCTTTCTCGGCCTGATCGGGGTCGCGGTGCTGGATTCACGGCAACTCGCCGGCAGCCTGGAGGACCAGCGGAAGTCGGAGCTCCGGCACCTCACCGAGCTGGCGATCAGCATCGCCCAGGACGAGCACGCGGCCGCCCTGAGGGGCAGCGTGACGGATGCCGAGGCGCAGGCCCGCGCCCGCGTCCGCATCGGCGCGCTGCGCTATGCGGGCAACGAGTACTTCTTCATCGCCGACATGCAACACCGTCTGGTGATGCATCCGCTGCGGCCGCAGCTGGTCGGCAAGGACATGTCGGACTTCAAGGACGCCAACGGGTTCCTGATCTACCGCGCCTTCGTCGACACGGTGCGGCGGGCGGGCGTCGGTTACGTCGCCTACGACCAGCTCAAGCCCGGCTACGCGGCGCCGCAGCCGAAGATCTCGTATCTGGCCGGCTTCGCGCCGTGGGGCTGGGTGGTCGGCACCGGCGTCTATGTCGACGATCTCGCGGCCCAGACCTGGGCGGCGACGAAGCGTTCGCTGATCGCCGCAGCCGCGGTGCTGCTGCTCACGTTGAGCGTGTCGGTGCTGATGGCGCGGCGGATCACCAAGCCGCTGCACCGGATGACCTGTGCCATGGAGGCGCTGGCGCATGGCAGGCTGGATGCCGAGATCCCGGGGGTCGGCCGGCGCGACGAGATCGGCGCCATGGCGGAGGCCGTCGCCGTGTTCAAGGCCAACGTGATCGAGCGCGAGCGGCTGGAGGCGGACCACAAGGCCGCGGAGGAGCGCGCCGCGGCGCAGCGCAGGGCCGACATGGTGCGGCTCGCCGATCGTTTCGAGGCGGCCGTGGGCGGGATCATCGCGGCCGTCTCCTCCGCCGCGACCGAGCTGGAGGCGACCGCGACGACGCTGACCCGCACGGCCGACACCACCCAGCAGATGTCGGCTACGGTCGGCGCGGCCTCCGAGGAGGCGTCGAGCAACGTCCGGGCGGTGGCCGCGGCGACCAACGAGATGACCTCGTCGATCGGCGAGATCTCGCGTCAGGTCCAGTCGTCGAGCCACATCGCCGAGGCGGCGGTGGCCCAGGCCGCCAAGACCGACGCCCGCGTCGGCGAGCTGTCGCTGGCGGCGGCCCGCATCGGCGACGTCGTCGAGCTGATCACGGCGATCGCCGAGCAGACCAACCTGCTGGCACTCAACGCCACCATCGAGGCGGCGCGGGCCGGCGAGGCCGGCAAGGGCTTCGCGGTCGTCGCCCAGGAGGTCAAGGCTCTGGCCGGTCAGACCGCCAAGGCGACCGGCGAGATCTCGGCGCAGATCTCGGCCATGCAGGCGGCCACCCAGGACTCGGTATCGGCGATCAAGGAGATCTCCGGCACCATCGGCCAGATCGCCGAGGTGGCCGCGGCGATCGCCGCGGCGGTCGATCAGCAGGGCGCCTCGACGGCGGAGATTTCACGCAACATCCAGCAGGCGGCGTCGGGCACCGCCCAGGTGGCGCAGAACATCGTCGCGGTGAGTCGCGGCGCCGAGGAGACGGGCGCCGCCTCGGGCGAGGTGCTGAACGCCGCCGGTCGGCTCGCCGTCGAGAGCAGCCAGCTGCGCACCGAGGTGGAGATGTTCGTGGCCGGCATTCGCGCTGCGTGAGCCGGGGGAGACGATTCGGCACGGTCGTCACCAAGTCGAGCGACACACCCGCGAAGTCGTTCCGGGGCCGACGAGCCGATCTCGGCGTGTCGTCGAGCCGATATACTCGCGCCAATTGCGCAGACTCCAGCGCAGAGCGCGAGCTGGCGCGCTTACACCATTTTTAATCAGTTTTGCAGACGATGATACCGTTTCATCGTTCTCGCGCAGCCGGCTCACGAACCGGGGGCGCTCCAGTCGCGTCACCACCGGTGACGGCGGGGCCGGTTCCCGGCCGCGGCTCTCCGGCAGACGCGATCACCGAAGGTCGCTCCGATGTCGTTCACCATCACCCGCCGTCTCGGCCTCCTGGTCCTGCTGGCCGTTCTCGCCTGCCTCGCCGTGATCGCGGTCCAGCTCGTCGCGCTGCGCGGCGCGCTCGAGCAGGAACGCAGGACCGCCGTGATGGCGCAGGTCCAGTCGGCGGTGTCGATCGCGCAGGGCTTCGCGGCAGCCGCCGCCAAGGGCCAGCTCGGCGAGGCGGAGGCCCGGGAGCGCGCCAAGGCGGCGCTGCGCAGCATCCGGTTCGGGCAGAACGACTATGTCTTCGTGTACGGGTCGGACGGCGTGAACCTGGTGCTCGGCCCGCGTCCCGAGCTCGAAGGCAAGAACCTCTCCGAGCTGAAGGACGCCAACGGCGTCTTCTACGTCCGCGAAATGCTGGATGCCGCCCGGCGGGGCGGCGGCTTCGTCGGCTACATGTTCCCGCGCCCCGGCTCCAGCGAGGCGGTCGCCAAGCTCGCCTTTGCGGGCCAGGTCCAGCCGTGGGGCTGGATGGTCGGCACCGGCGTCTACGTCGACGACCTCGACCAGGTGTTCTACGCGGCCGCCAAGACGGCGCTGCTGTGGGCGGCCGGGCTGATCGCCGCGCTCGTTGCCTGCGCGCTGGTCCTGGCCCGCGGCCTCGTGCGCCCCGTCAAGGCGATGACGGCGGCGATGGGCGAGCTGGCCGCCGGTCGGCTCGACGCCGAGGTCCCCGGAGTGGGGCGGCGCGACGAGGTCGGCGCCATGGCCGACGCGGTGGCGGTGTTCAAGACCAACGCGATCGAGCGGCAACGGCTCGAGGCCGAGCAGCACGCGGCCGAGGCGCGCGCCGCCGCGGCCCGCAAGGCCGACATGGTGCGGCTCGCCGACCATTTCGAAAGCGCCGTGGGCGGCATCATCGCCATGGTCTCGTCGGCCGCGACCGAGCTGGAGGCGACCGCGACGACGCTGACCCGCACGGCCGACACCACCCAGCAGAAGTCGGCGACGGTCAGCGCCGCGTCCGAGGAGGCCTCGACCAACGTCCAGGCGGTCGCCGCGGCCACCAACGAGATGTCCTCGTCGATCGGCGAGATCTCCCGGCAGGTCCAGACGTCGAGCCGCATCGCCGAGGAGGCGGTGAGCCAGGCGGCGAAGACCGACGCCCGTGTCGGCGCGCTGTCGGTGGCGGCGAACCGCATCGGCGACGTGGTCAAGCTGATCACCGACATCGCCGAGCAGACCAACCTGCTGGCGCTCAACGCGACCATCGAGGCGGCCCGCGCCGGCGAGGCCGGCAAGGGCTTCGCCGTGGTGGCCAACGAGGTGAAGGCGCTGGCCGGCCAGACCGCCAAGGCGACCGGGGAAATCTCCTCGCAGATCTCGGCCATGCAGGCGGCGACCCAGGACTCGGTCGCGGCCATCAAGGAGATCTCCGGCACCATCGGGCAGATCGCCGAGGTCGCATCGGCGATCGCCGCGGCCGTGGAGGAGCAAGGCGCCGCGACGGCGGAGATCTCGCGCAACATCCAGCAGGCGGCGGCCGGCACCACGCAAGTGGCGCAGAACATCGTCGAGGTGAGCCGCGGCGCCGAGGAGACCGGTGCGGCCTCGGGCGAGGTGCTGAACGCCGCCGGCCAGCTCGCCGTGGAAAGCAATCAGCTCCGCAGCGAGGTGGCCAAGTTCCTCGACACCGTGCGGGCCGCCTGAGCGGGCGGTCTCGGGTGGAGGATCAGTCCTCCGCCCGCTCCACGTGAATGGTGGCGCCGTCCACCCGGGCGATGCGGATGCGGGTGCCGGCCGGGGCGTCGGCGCCGGTGATTCGCCACACCGTGTCGTCCACCGCGATGGTGCCGGCGCCGCCGACGATCGGCCGCTCCAGCGTGAACACCCGCCCCACCATCTCCTCCAATCGCCGGTTGAGGAACGGCCGGTCGCTCGTCTCCCCGACCCGGGCGAGCTTGCGCCACAGCGGAATGGCGGCGAGCGAGATCAGCGCGAAGGCGAGCCACTGGAGCTGCCAGCTCCAGTCGATCACGAACGAGACGAGCCCGACGATCAGGGCGGCGATGCCGAGCCACAGGAGGAAGATGCCGGGCACCACGATCTCGGCGATCAGCAGCACGGCGGCGGCCGTGAGCCACCCCCAAGCGCCCCATGACGCACCGAGCGACGACAGCATGCTCATGGCTCACCTCGAAAACGGAGGAGGCGGTGGCGGCACGGCCGGGCCGGTCGGCGCCGGCGGACGGGTCGCGCCGCGCGGCGCGGCTTGCGCGCGCTCCTCGAAGGTCGACTTGGCGATCTCGGCGATGCCGGCGAGCGAGCCGAGCACGTTGGTCGCCTCGATCGGCAGCATCAGCACCTTCTGGTTCGGCGAGCGGGCGAGCTCGGCGAACGCCTTCAGGTACTTCTCTGCGATGAAGTAGTTGAGGGCGGCGACGTCGCCGCGGGCGACCGCCTCGCTCACCATCTCGGTCGCCTTGGCCTCGGCCTGAGCGAGGCGCTCGCGTGCCTCCGCGTCGCGGAACGCCGCCTCGCGCCGGCCCTCGGCCTCCAGGATCTGCGACTGCTTGGCGCCTTCCGCGCGGAGAATCTCCGATTGGCGCTGGCCTTCGGCGGAGAGGATCTCGGCGCGCTTCTCGCGCTCCGCCTTCATCTGCCGGCCCATGGCGTTGACGAGGTCGGCCGGCGGGAAGATGTCCTTGATCTCGATGCGCGTGACCTTGATGCCCCAGGGCGACACGGCGGCATCGACGACGCGCAGCAGCCGCACGTTGATCTCGTCGCGATGCGACAGCACCTGGTCGAGATCCATCGAGCCCATCACCGAACGGATGTTGGTCATGGTCAGCTTGACGATCGCCTGGTCGAGCTCCGCCACCTCGTAGCTCGCCTTCACGGCGTCGAACACCTGGAAGAAGGCGACGCCGTCGACCGTGACGGTGGCGTTGTCCTTGGTGATCACGTCCTGCTGGGGGACGTCGAGCACCTGCTCCATGACGTTGATCTTGCGGCCGATCTGATCGACGAACGGAACGATCAGGTTGAGCCCCGGATAGAGCAGCTTGGTGTAGCGGCCGAACCGCTCGACCGTCCAGTTGAAGCCCTGCGGCACCGTCTTGACGCCGAGGAAGACGGTCAGGATGGCGAGCAGGACCAGGATGATGATGAAGATGTCGAGGCCGCCGAGTATCATCGAAGCGCTCCCGTTGCGAATCCGGCGCGGAGTGTGGCGGTGTGCCCAAGATACCGCAAGCGGCGCAGGAACGCGCGCCCGCCGGCTCGAACGACCATTAGGCCGGGACGGTGACGCGCCGGTTCATGCCGGCGGGAGCATGCGCGTATTCGTCGGGATCAGCGTGAACGCTCGGTGACAGCGGGGCGGCGTCAGCCGCCGACCCAGCCCTTCAGCTCGCGCTCGACCACGGTGCGGATGACCTCCATGCCGGGCGCGCTGTCGTTCAGGCACGGGATGGCCGCGAACCTCTCGCCGCCGGCGTGGTGGAAGATCTCGGCGTTCTCGCCGGCGATCTCCTCCAGGGTCTCCAGGCAGTCCGAGGTGAAGCCGGGCGTCACGATGGCGAGGCTCTTCACCCCGCTCTCGGCCAGCCCTTTAACGGTCATGTCGGTGTAGGGCTGCAGCCATTCGGCCCGGCCGAAGCGCGACTGGAAGGTCAGCCGGAACCGGTCCTCGTCCATGCCGAGCCGCGCGCGCAGCAGCCGGTGGGTCTTGGCGCAGTGGCAGTAGTAGGGGTCGCCCTTGTCGAAATATTCCTTCGGAATGCCGTGGAAGGAGGCGATGATCACCTCGGGCACGAAGGTCAGCTTGGCGAGCTCGTCCTCGATCGAGCGCGCCAGGGCGTCGATGTAGACCGGGTCGTCGTACCAGGGATGGGCGACCCGGAGGGTCGGCTGCCAGCGCATCCGCATCAGGGCCCGGAACGCCTCGTCGCACACCGTTGCCGTGGTGGCGGCGGCGTATTGCGGATAGAGCGGCACCAGCAGGATGCGGTCGCAGCCTTCGGCCTGCAGGGCGGCCAGCCGGGACTCGATGGACGGATTGCCGTAGCGCATCGCCCAGTCGACCACGAGCCGGTCGTAGACGCCGGCGAGCGCCGCGGCGAGCAGGTCACTCTGCGACCGGGTGATGGTCTTGAGGGGTGATTCGTTCTTCTCGGTGTTCCAGATCTTCTCGTAGTCGCGGCCTTTCTGGGCCGGCCGGGTGCGCAGGATGATACCGTTGAGCACCAGCTTCCAGATCAGGCCCGTCTCCTCGATGACGCGACGGTCCGAGAGGAACTCCTTGAGGTATTTTCGTACCGAATCGGCGTCGGTGGCATCGGGCGTCCCGAGATTGACGATCAGCACGCCGATGCGGCCGTTGCGGACCGGCGGATGATCGGTCGGACGCGGCGAGGACGCCGGGCGCAGACCGGCGTCGGCGCGGCCGCTCGACGGGCGCGCGCTCCCATAGGGCGCGTCGGGGGCGAGGGTGGTCTCGTGAGACCCGGGGGTGCGGATGCTCTCGTTCATCGTGGCGGATCGATCTCCTGCCGAGAGCGATAGCAGGACACGGGCGCCGCAGAAAGACCCCTCCGGCAAGCGGACTGCGACCATTGGTGGCGGGGTAGGGAGCATGCCTCGGCCGGCCCGCTGCCGGTCCGGACGGTGGGCCGTGCGGCGGCCCGGCGCGACTCATTCCTCCAGGGCGCGCAGGCGGCGCTTGAGCCGTTCGTTCTCGGCCTTGAGGCGGCGGATGCGGTCGTGCTCGAAACCGTCCGACGCCGGCGCCGTGGGCAGCTCCTCGGTGAGCTCGACGCCGAGCGCATCCTTTTCGCGCCAGCGGGTGCGGGCCCGGTATCGCGTCCGGGTCTTTGCGATGGTGAGGTCGAAGCTGTCCGGCACGTGGCCGGCCCCTGCGACGAACAGCAGCGCCCCGGTGTCTGAGCGGTCGCGCACGACGCAGTCGGCGCTGAGGCTCTGCTGCGAGAAGGTGAGCCGGGCCCCGAGATAGGACGGGGAGCGCGGTTGCTTGCGACGGTCCTGCATGGACGCCTCCTGGAGGTGACGACTGTGCGGCGGACCGGCTCCGGCGACAAGCACGGCCTGGGTTAACCCTTAACGCGGCCGGGCCGGCGCATCCGCGGCGACACGGAGCGCGCTGGCGCGGCAGGCGTGGGGCGCGGCCCGCCGCGGAGGGGGAGCCGCCCCGATCCCGGACACCACCGACAAACGGAACCCGAAAAAGTATTAGCCCGCTTGGATTTGCCCACTATAGAGGCAGGTCGGGGTAGTCATCCGTTTACCACTTGCTGGCATTTTCGACGTGCTGGTTGGGAATAGGAATAGTGCCGTGGCGCGACGCGTAACGCCGACAGATCGTGAAATTCATTTCAGCCCCGATGACCTGATCGTCTCGAAGACCGACCTCAAGGGCCGCATCACCTACGCCAACAAGGTGTTCTGCGACGTCTGCGGATACGCCGAGGCCGAGCTGATGGGCCAGCCGCACAGCATCATCCGCCATCCGGACATGCCGCGCGCCGTGTTCAAGCTTCTGTGGGACACGATCCAGGACGGTCGCGAGGTCTTCGCCTACGTCAAGAACATGGCGCGGAACGGCGACCACTACTGGGTGTTCGCCCATGTCACGCCGTCGTTCGACGAGAGCCGCCGGATCGTCGGCTATCATTCCAACCGCCGCGTTCCCGAACGCCGGGCGATCGAGGCCGTCGCGCCCCTCTACGCCGAGGTGCTGCGCGAGGAGGCGCGGCACGCCAACGGCAAGGACGCGCTCGCCGCCGGCCACCGCCGGCTCATCGACTTCGTCGACGCCCAAGGCATGCCCTACGATGAACTCGTCTTCTCTCTCTGAGGCGAACGCCGGCGCCGCCGTGCTGGCGGTCGCGCTGGTGCTCGCCGGCGCCGGCCAGGTCCTCGCCGTCCCCGTCGTCGCGAACGGCGGCCTCGTCGCCGCCGTCGTCGCGCTCGCCTTCGTGGCGTCGCGCCTCGTCCGCCTGTGCCGCACCTGCCGGGCGGTCGCGGCGGTGGCCGAGCGGATCGCCCGCGGCGACTTCGAGGCCCGCATCCTGAACATCCGCGACCGCGGCTCGCTCGGCCGGCTGCAGCACGCCTTCAACGACGCGATCGACCGCTGCGACGCCTTCGTGCGCGAGTCGACCGCCGCCATGGCGGCGATCCGCGACGACAAGTATCACCGCCGCATCCTGCCGAAGGGCCTGCACGGGAACGTCCGCCTCGCGGCCGAGACCATCAACGAGGCGACGGAGGCGATCCGCTGCCGGGTCGCCGCCTTCAACGCCAACACGGCGCGGTTCGAGGACGCGATCGGCCGGGTGATCGACGCCATGTCGGGCGCGGTCGGCAACATGGAGTCCACGGCCGGCGTGCTGGGCCAGGGCGCCGCCGCGACCCGCGACCGCGCCGAGGTGGTGGAGCGGTCCTCCGAGGAGGCCAGCAGCAACATGGAGACGGTCGCGGCCGCCACCACCGAGCTCGCCGCCTCGGCCCGCGAGATCGGCCGCGAGGTCGACCGCTCCGCGGCGATCGCCCGCGACGCGGTGAGCAAGGTGGAGCATGCGAGCCGCACCATCGCCAGCCTGTCGAGCGCGACCGGGCGCATCGACGAGATCGTCGAACTGATCAACGCCATCGCGGCGCAGACCAACCTGCTCGCCCTCAACGCGACGATCGAGGCGGCGCGGGCCGGCGAGGCCGGCAAGGGCTTCGCGGTCGTCGCCCAGGAGGTGAAGACCCTGGCGGGCCAGACCGCGCGGGCGACCGAGGACATCTCCAAGAGCATCGTCGAGGTGCAGACGACGACGCGTGCCGCCGTCGACGCCATCACGGCGATCGGCGCCACCATGGCGGAGGTCGACCAGATCACGGCGCATGTCGCCGAGGCGATCGGGGCGCAGTCGCTGGCGACCCAGGAGATCGCCCGCAACATAGAGCAGGCCTTCGCCGGCGTGCGCGACATCACCACGATCATCCGGGGCGTCAGCGATCACGCGGGCGAATCCGAACGGCACGCCGGCATGACCATGTCGGCGTCCGGCAGCCTCGCCGAGCAGTCGCATCAGCTCGGCGTCTCGGTGAAGGAGTTCCTGCACTCGCTCAAGCGAGGCGCGCGGGGCGCGGAGGCGACCGCCGCCTGAGCGGCGCCGCCTGCGGGCCGGCGCGCCTGCGCCGGTCCGGCGCCGAGCACGCGCCGAGAAACACGAAGCGCCGCGGGGCGACCCGCGGCGCATCGCATATCAGATCGTCTATCAGATCGTCTATCAGATCGTCTATCAGATCGTCCGGTCGCGGCGGCGTCAGTGCAGGCCGCCGAACAGCCAGATCAGCGCCAGGACGGGAATCGGAATACCGAGCATCCACAGCAGAAAATAACGTCCCATTCGAGCCTCCTCAGCGCGCGTTGTCGTGCTCTGGAAACGCCACGATCGGTGGCCGGTTCCCGACGCTCGCGGTGCCATGGCACGGGCGGCGGGACGGGCCGCGCGCGCCGCTCAGGACCGACGGATCGGTCGCCGCCGCACTGGCGTGACGGGCTCGCGAACTTTTCCGGTGTCACCGCGTTACCGATCGGACGCGCCGTCGCGCGCAGCGTCGCGGGCGATCGTAAACCCGCGATTCCTTTCAACCCTCGGACCGGAGCACCACAATGGCCACCGTCAACGGACCCGCCAACACCGTCGATGATCTGCGCAAGGATCTGCAGAGCCTGAAGGACGACGTCTCGCGCCTCGCCGGGCAGCTCTCCAGCGCGCTCGCCGCCTCCGGCGAGGACACGTTCGGCGGCGTGCGCGACCGTTTCCGCCGCGTGCGCGACAATGTCGGAGACGCCGTCTACGAGGCGGGCGAGCGCAGCCGCGACGCGGTGACCGACTTCGCCGACACGGTCGGCTCGACGCTCGAGGACAACGTCAAGGCGCGGCCGTTCTCGACCCTGGCCCTGGCGCTCGGCCTCGGCTTCCTGTTCGGCGCGCTGTGGCGACGCTGATCGAGCCGGACCCGCATCCGTGTTCGAGGCACTCGCTCTCCGCTGGCAGGCGCGATTCGACACGCTCGTGAAGAGCGGCGTGTGGGCCGCCCTCGCCGCGGTCGGACTCGCCGGCGCGCTGGTGTTCGTCGGTGCCGCCGTGTTCCTGCGCGCCGAGCAGGAGTTCGGCGCCATCGCCACGAGCCTCGGCTTTGCCGGCTTCTTCTTCGTGATCGCGGCGATCGCCGCGATCGGGCTCGCCGTGGTGCGCCGGCGCGCGGCCCGGCGGGAGGCGATCGTCGCCCAGTCGGTCGCCGCGTCGGTGCCGCCGTGGTGGATGGATCCGCGCCTCCTCACCACCGGGCTCGCGCTCTCGCGCTCGCTCGGCGGCCGCCGGGTTCTCTCGCTCGGTCTGGTCGGCGCCTTCGTGGTCGGCCTGCTGCTCAGCCGCGGCGTCGACCGGCGCTGAGCGTGTCCGGACCGGCGCGTGACGCGGCACCGGCACCGCCCGAGAGGAACATTCGTGACGGTGCCGGGTTGACGATTCGATACGCCAAGCCGAGTGGAGGCCACCCATGCTGTCGACCATCCTGATCGTCGTTCTGATCCTCGTCCTGATCGGCGCCTTGCCGACCTGGGGCTACAGCAGCAGCTGGGGTTACGGGCCCGGCGGCATCGTCGGCGTCCTGCTGGTGGTGGTGCTGGTGCTCGCGCTGATGGGGCGGATCTGATCAGATCCGGCTCCGACGAGACCGAGAACGGCCGGCTTCGCCGGCCGTTTTTTTATCGCGGCGCCGCGACCGGAAACGCGCCCACGGATACGCACCCACGGGAAGCGCATCCACCTCCGCGGCCGTGCCGCCCGGGACCCCTCGGCGCTCGCGGATTCGGATCAGCGCTTGCGGATCCGGAAGGTCAGCACCTCGCCGTCGCGGCCGGTGGCCTCCAGCGTGTCGCCGCTCTCGCCGACCAGGTGCGGGATGTCGATCGCCGCCATCGGGTCCGTGCAGGCGACCTCGATCACCCCACCGGGCGCCATGCGGCCCAGGGCCCTCTTCGTCTTCAGCGCCGGAAGCGGGCATTTGAGCCCGCGCAGGTCGAGCGTCTCCATCGCGCGGTTGTCGCGGCGGGCGCGCTCGCCGTCAAGCCGGGCGGATGCCCCGGTGATTGGAATCGGCCCGGCTTCCGGCTAAGAGGGGCGATCGAGAACGGGCGAGACGGTGGGGGTGCACGTGCGGGTGATCGGTGTCACCGGGTGGAGCGGGGCCGGCAAGACGACGCTGCTCAAGCGCATCATTCCGCGCCTGGTCGGCCGCGGGCTCGCGGTCTCCACGGTCAAGCACGCCCATCACGGATTCGACGTCGACCATCCCGGCAAGGACTCCTACGCGCACCGGGTCGCAGGCGCCACCGAGGTGCTGGTGTCCTCGCCGCTGCGCTTCGCCCTGATGCACGAGCTGCGCGGCGCCCCGGAGCCGGAGCTGCACGAGCTGCTGCGCCGTCTCGCCCCCGTCGATCTCGTCCTGGTCGAGGGCTTCAAGCGCGAGCCCCATCCCAAGCTCGAGGTGCACCGCGCCGTGGTCGGCAAGCCCTACATCTTCCCGGACGACCCGGACATCGTCGCGATCGCCTCGGACGGCCCGGTCGCCGACGCACGCGTCACCGTGCTGGCGCTCGACGACGTGCAGGCGATCGTCGACCTCCTGGTCGCGCGGGCGATCCCGATCGAGGAGGCGATCGCGCGCGGCACCGCCGTCGCGGCGGCCGGGAGCGCGGCATGCCCCAGCTGAGCGAGGACTCCTTCGCGGTCGGCGCCCCGGTGCTGCGCATCGAGGAGATGGAGCGGCTGATCGTCGAGCGCGTGCAGCCGGTCCCCGGCTTCGAGGCGGTGCCGCTGCGCGCCGCGCCCGGCCGCGTGGTGGCCCAGCCGATCGCGGCGCTGCGCGATCTGCCGCCCTTCGACAACTCGGCCGTGGACGGCTACGCGCTGCGACACACCGATCTCGGGGCCGCCGGCGGGACGAGGCTCGCCGTCGCCGACTGCGTCATGGCCGGGCACGCGGCGGCACGGCCGCTCGGGGCGGGCGAGGCCGTCCGCATCTTCACCGGCGCGCCGCTGCCGAAAGGCGCCGACACGGTGCTGATGCAGGAGGACGCGACGCTCGACGGCGACGTCCTCGTCGTGCCGGCCGGCCTCGCGCCGGGCGACAACCGCCGTCGCGCCGGCGAGGACATCGCGGTCGGCGGCCTGATGTTTCCGGCCGGCCGGCGGCTCGCCGCCGCCGACATCGCGCTCGCCGCCGCGCAGGGCCTGACCGCGCTGCCGGTGCGGCGTCGCGTCGCCGTGGCGCTGTTCTCCACCGGCGACGAGATCGTCGAGCCCGGCACGGCGCTGCCGCCGAGCGGCATCTATGACGCCAACCGCTATCTGCTGCTCGCGCTGGTCGAGAAGCTCGGCGCGGTGCCGACCGATCTCGGCATCCTGCCAGACGATCCCGACGCCCTGGCGGCGGCGCTGCGCGAGGCCGCCGCCGGCCACGACCTCGTGATCACGTCGGGCGGCGTCTCGACCGGCGAGGCCGATCACGTCCGCACCGCAGTGGAGCGCTGCGGCCGCGTGGTGTTCTGGCGCATCGCCATCAAGCCGGGCCGGCCGGTGGCGATGGGAGTGCTGGCGGGCGCGGGCGAGGCGCGTGCCGCCTTCGTCGGCCTGCCCGGAAACCCGGCGGCCGCCTTCGTCACCTTCGCCCGCGTCGTGCGGCCGCTCCTGCTGCGGCTCGCCGGCGCGACGCCGCGGCCTCTGCCGGTGGTGCCGGTGCGGGCCGGCTTCGCGCACCGCAAGAAGCCGGGCCGGCGCGAGTATCTGCGCGGCTCGCTGCGGCCGGGCCCCGACGGCCTGCCCGAGGCGGTCGTCTACCGGCTGGAAGGCGCCGGCGCCATCACGTCGCTGACCGAGACCGACGGCCTGATCGAGATCGGCGACGACGTGATCGCGGTCGCGCCGGGCGATACGGTGGGCTTCGTCTCCTACACGGAGATCGCCGGGTAGGGGCCGCGCCCCTCCGCCGGGCGATCGAGCACCTCGGGCCCCCGCGCGGAGCGAGAGCGGTTTCCCTGACGTCGGTTCACTCTCCGCTCGTTCCCGCGCAAGCGGGACTCCAGGGCCACACGTCGTGCAGCCCCTGGGTCCCCGCTGGCGCGCTACGGCATGCACGGATCTCAGAAGCGCCGGCGAATTCAGTCCATCGTGTTGTGGCGTCGTCGTCGCCGGGCTCGACCCGGCGACCCGTCCGCTTCGAAAGACAGGACTGCCTGCGAAGAGTGATGGATGCGCGGGTCGAGCCCGCGCATGACGGTTTGTGCCGATTCTCTGCTGCCAGAGTGGCTCTAATGATGCTCGTGATGCTCCGGCGGCGCGACGATGCGCAGGAGCGGCGCCGGGAATTTCAGCGCATGCGGATCCTGGTCCGGGGCGGCCGTCTCGGTCCAGGCGGCCGTGCCCTGCTCGCACTCCTGGACAACCGGCACCGCCAACACGGTGCCGGCCGGCACCGCCTCGGCGACGAAGCCGGAAAAGACGAACTCGTCGTAGAAGGCGTCCTCCAGCCTGCCGGTCCACACGATCTCGCGCACGCCCTGCTTCAGGGTCAGGCCGTGCATGAACGTGTAGCCCCTCTCGTACGGCCCCCTGGTGACGGAGACGGTCCAGCCGGCCTTCGGCATCGGCTTCACGGCGATGATGCCTTCCGGCACCGTCACCCTGACCGTCAGGGTGGTGGAGCCGTCGCAGCCGTGCGGCACCCGCAGCACCGCCTTGTAGCCGGCGCCGGACGATGCCTCGCCGCGCTCCAGCGTGACATGCGCCGCCGCCGGCGCGACGGCCGCGACGGACAGCACCACACCGGCGAGCGCCGACGTGATCAGGACATGAAGCTTCGGCATCGGGGCTCTCCTCACATGCGCCAGCGCAGGCCGGCATAGACGGCACGGCCGGTGCCGGGGTTGAACAGGGTCGACGCCGTGGTGGCGCGGTCGATGATGCTGGCCGACGAGATGTAGGTGACGTCGGCGAGGTTGCGGGCTTCGACATAGGCCGACAGGGTGCCGTCGTCGTACGCCGCCTTCAGGCCCCACAGCACGTAGGGATCGGTGGCGAGCGTGTTGGCGCTGTCGACGAAATAGGCCTGCGGCACCCATTCGAGCGTCGGGCCGAACGACCAGCCGCCCGGGTGCATGTACAGGAGCTCCGCCTTGACGATGTGGGGCGGCGCGCCGGGCAGCCGGTTGTCGCCGAACACCGGATCGCCGTCGAAGCGGAAGTCGTTCCAGGTGTAGGCGACCTGCAGCCACAGCCGGTCCGGCGTGCCGGCCGCGACGGCGATGTTCTTCAGGAGCGACAGGCCGAGCCCGAGCTCGACGCCCTGATGGACGGTGCGGTCGGCATTGGTGACGTTGCAGCTCCCGAAGCTCGAATAGAGGCACATCAGCTCGTCGGTGATCTCGGCCCGGTAGAGCGCCACGTCCCAGGTGACGTCCGGCCGCCGCCCGCGCGTGCCGATCTCGAAGGTCGTCGCCCGCTGCGGCCGGATGTCGTAGAACGGGATGCTCGGCAGCGACGGGTTCAGAAAATTCGGCGCGACGCTCTCGCCGAAGCTCGGCACCTCGGCGCTGCGCGAGACGTTGCCGAACACCTGCCAATCGGGCGAGACGTCCCACACGGCGCCGATCTTCGGGCTCCACAGGCTGAAGCTCGCGCGGCCGTTCAGATCCCCGTTGACCGAGTAGAGCACCTCCTGGTCGCGCACCGCGTAGAGATACTGGGTGCCGGCGACGATCGAGAAGGTCGGCACCGCGTAGAAGGCGTTCTCGGCATAGGCCGTGTAGTTCTCGGGCCGCTGCACGCGCGACGACAGCAGCGCGCCCTTGGCGCCGCCCGTGTTGGCGTACTGGTCCGCATGGATGGTGCCGTTGAGTACGTTCACGCCGAGCGTGACGCGGTTGCGATGACCGAGCAGCAGGCGCTCGTCGGTCGCCCGGGCGAAGCCGCCCCAGTCCTCGTAACGATAGTCGAGCCACTGATAGATCGGATGCATCAGGTGGCGATCGACGCCGAACAGGCCGAGCTCGATCACGGTGCTGTCGAGCTTCACCGTGGTCTTGCTGCCGATCCGCAGCGTGTCGATGTTGCGCTGCCAGTCGTTGGCGAGATTGTTGGTCGCCGCGGTCTGCGGCGAGGCGAGCGCCTGGCTCTTGGTCACCTCGCCCGGGATGCGCTGGCGGACCGAGTTGGCGTTGACGTAGACGCGCGTCTCGACGTCGGGCGAGAAGCGATAGCCGACATTGCCGCTGGCCCGCTCGGCATTGCCCCAGGAGTGGTCGCGGTAGCCGTCCTGCATCGAGGACGACACCGTGGCGAAGCCGTCCCACGGGCCGGCGGAGCCGCCGACCGCGGCCTGGCCGCGGACGAAGCCGAAGCCGCCGACGTCGATGCGGGTGTCGAGCGGCGGCGCGTCGCGGCCGGTCGGCATCACGAAGTTGATGGCGCCGCCGAGCGCATTGGCGCCGAAGCGCAGGCCGTTCGCCCCCTTGAACACCTCGACGTAGCGATAGGCGGTGGGGTCGATCTCCTGGAAGTCGCCGTAGCCGTCCGAGGTGTTGATCGGGATGCCGTCCATGTAGAGCTGGACGCCGCGCAGGTGGAAGTTGCGGGAGAGACCCGAGCCGCGGATCGAGAGGCGCGAGTCGTCGCCCCATTTGGGCTCGATCCACACGCCCGGCACCCAGTCGAGGATATCCTTGGCGGTGCGGGCCGGGCCGGTCTTGAAGGCGGTGTCGGGCACCACCGCGACGGCGCCGGGCACCCGCGCCAGCGCGGCCTCGGCCTGCGCCGCGGTCGGCACCGTGAGGCTGGTCGCGGTGCCGGCGGCGGGACCCGAGGACGTGCCGCCGGCGGGTGCGGACCCGCCTTCGACGACGAGCGGCGGCAGCGCGGTAGATTGGGCGAAAGCCGTGGAGCAGGCGGCAACGGCCGCCGACGCCGCGCAAAAGGCGCGGATCAGGCGTGACATCGGGGGTTCTCTCTGCAGGAGCGTCTGGACCGGAAGCGGGGGAGCGGTCAGACGGCCGGCGGAGGACCTCGGGAGGAGCGGGGATCGCGGCGGCGGGCGCGGCGCCGCGGCGTCGTGCGGGCCCGTCGCCGGATGCGGCGGCAGGCCTGCGGGAGCGCGAGACCCGCGGTCGCCGGCAGCGGCGGCGTGGCGCTCGTGAAGGCGCAGATCGCGCAAGGGCTGTGGGTCGCCGGGGCAGGGGTGGTGCCGGACCCGTCCGGCGTATCGCCGGTGCCGAAGCAGAGCGTCGCGAGCGCCGAGTCGCCGGAGACCGCCATCTGGGTGGCGACAATGCCGGCGAGCAGCATTTGGAGCGCGAGCGCATAGGCCGCCACGAGGCCGACCACGCGACTGAAGCGCTGCTGCCGCAAGGCACGGAACACGGTGTGTCTCCCCCCGGGAACCGGACCGTGCCAGCCGGCCGGCGGCCCGGCAATCCGGGCTAGCCGCTCGGGTCATATAAAGACATGGAATGATGTATAACGGCAACAGGCGCCGTCACGCAGCACGGGCCGAGAGGCCGGCTTCAGGCGTGGGGATGCGCGGCCGCTATCCGCTCGGCGGCGGAGAAATCCTCGGGCGTGTTGACGTTGAGGAACGGATCGAACGGCGCGTCCGGCCATTCGGCGAGGGCGACGCCGTGCCGGTCCATCCAGGCGCCGACTTTGTGCAGTCTCTCGTCGGCCACGGCGCGCCGCAGGTCGTGGCGCAGCGCCACCGGCCACAGCGCGACCACCGGATGGCGCCGTCCGCCCGATCCGGCGCAGGCGAGGGGCCGCCCGGCGTCCCATGCCGCCGTGTGCAGCCGGCCCGGGAGGTCTCCGGGCAGGAACGGGCAGTCGGCCGGGGCGCTCAGCACATGCGCGAGGTCGGGGCGGTGCGCCGCCGCCCAGTCGAGCCCGGCCAGGACGCCGGCGAGCGGGCCGGCGAAGCCCGGCACGTCGTCGGCCACCACGGGCAGGCCGAAGGCCGCGAACCGGGCCGGATCGCCGTTGGCGCTGAGGATCACGGCGGCGCAGGGCGCGAGCCGGTCGAGCACCCGCGAGAGGATCGGCCGCCCGCCGATGGCCAGCAGCCCCTTGTCGCCGCCGCCGAGCCGTTGCGCCTGCCCGCCGGCCAGCACCAGCCCGAGCATCGGCGGCATCGCCGGCCCGAACCCGGAGCCCGGCCCGCGCGCTGCGGCGGATGATGTCGTGTGTGTAGCCATGGCCCTCGGTCGCCGCCGCCTCGAGTCCGGCCGCTGCTCCCGGGGGTGGCGGATTCGCGGGGCGCTGTCCATCGGGAGCCGCGGCGCGCGTCGCGTCTGCCCGTCGGCCGCGCGGCTGCCCCGCCGGCATGGCCGGAACGCCAGCCCGCACGGGGACTTGCAATCTCCCGCCCGCCTCCGTATCAGGGGCGCTCCGGAGGGGTGGCCGAGTGGTTGAAGGCGCACGCCTGGAACGCGTGTATACGGGAAACCGTATCGTGGGTTCGAATCCCACTCCCTCCGCCAGCGGACCGAGCCGAGCTGGAATCGAAACTGCTCCGCGGTACGCTTCTTGGGCGGAGGTTAGCCTCCGAGGCACCGCGCTGAACGTGTCGCGACTCTTCGGTGTCTTCCAGTCAATCCTGTTCCGTGCCGCGGCGGCTGCCTTCGTATTCGAACCCGCGATACTCGGCTGGAAAATACTGCCGCTGTAGCCCGTCGATGATCTCGTGCGGGCGGATGTACAGTCCCATTCTCGGCCAATCGTCGAGATGCTCGGGATCAGCAACGGCGACCACGATCTCCCATCCGGGGTACGCCGCGACGACGTGTTGAAGGCTCTCGATGATTTGGGGGCGCAGCAACGCGAGGTTCGCGATGGTGACCTTCACCTGGGGGTAGCCCCAGTAGTCGCCATAGATCGAGTAGTCGCCCGTCTCCAGCAGGCTATCGTGCTTTCCGAACTGCGCGAGCAGCGTCCCGATCTCACCGGCCAAACGTTCGAACGTTTCCGTCTGGAGGTTGTCGCGGTCTGGGCTAGTCATTCTCGCTCCTTACTCATTTCCGCGAGGGATACGGCGAAGCCAGTGAATGACTTCCCGCATATAGAGTCTCATGTTGAGCGATCTGATTCGCGGATCAGTGCTGCGCTTGGTGGCATCAACAAAACTCCGAGCTTGATCCGGCGACATGGCCTCGACGCGAATGTTGTGTTGCTTTAGAAAGCGATCGAAGCTCTCTTTTACTGCCTTATTATACGTAAGATGCTCATTGCTCCATCCGTGCGGTCCTGCGCGGAGTGGTCCCGTGACAGCCGTTTCGAATACCTTTCGCGTCTCAGGACGGAGGGGGAGCTTTTCATAGAGGGATCTGTGGACGAAATGATGTCCTCTCGGCGCTGACCCCGGCGATATGCTCGCACCCTCGGCAGCGCTTGCACCTGACCCCGCACCGCCAGACCAGCGCCCACTGATCTCACCATTTCCTTTTGGCCAACGCGGTTGGTCCTCTTTGAACCCCGCTTTCTGTTCCGCATCGAAAAAGAGGACAAGATCGAGTTGGAACTGGCGAAAGGTCAAATTCGATTCGATGCGGAGCCATTCGGCGCGTTGACGTGGTCCCGGAGGCAGCAGCTCCGCCAAACTCAGCAAGACCCTCTCGGCTGCCACCAACGACTTGTATCGGAGAATTTGGGAGGCGAGGTCGGAAGAGGTTGCCATGATCGATGTCTCGGTTGACCATGACAATAATCCTATGTCAGCAGGGCGATGTTATCAAGGAAAAGATTCCTGTCACCAAGTTCGCCCGGGTTGCGCCGCTCGTGCTCACACCCTGGACGAGAGACTCAAACGGAAGCCGGCCCGGAGCTTTCGTCTCCCATTCGCACTGTCGATTTTGCGCGAATCCGCCCCCGCACGATCGGGTGCGTCGATCGAGGTGGAGAATGTTCGCCCCCAGTTGCACTCCCTCCGCCAGCGGACCGAGACGACCCGGGTTCGAAATGTCTCCGAGGCACTGCCACGAAAGCGCCGCGCCCCTCCTGGCGTCTACGATTCGGTCGTGCCCGCAAACCACCGGATCGAACTTGCGAATGGCTCTGGTGTCGCGCTGCTGATCAGCGGGGAAACGCCGAGGCAGGAATATCCTTATCGGCTACCCATTCGATGCTCGTGGGAAGCTTACCATCCGTTTCGATGAATTCCTTTACGGCGAACCAAGCCTTCGGAAACGGTACGAACAGCCCGATTGGGAGGGGGTCGCCCTGGCGCGAATAAGCCCATTCGTGGAGACGTCGCAGGTCCCCTTTCGAACTGTATTCGTCCTTTTGATGAGTTCTTCCATCCCACTTATGATAGACTAAATAAACACCGTGATCCGGGTGGCCGCACATGTACAACGTGACATCCACGCGGCCCGTTTCAGGCGTCAGTCCTTCCGTGTCATACAGGCCCTCGGCCTCCAAGCCCCACGTGTCGTTGCCGCCCTTGTACGACCATTCCCGGCCCGGCGGAGCTAAGAAATACTCTTCAATGTCGCGGGGATCAGGCCACCACGGTCCATCAAAAGAACCAAAGTACACACGCTTTTTCATTATTCCCTCCACGTTAGCCAACGCCCATTCCACATTTCGCTGCGGCGGCCGCTGCTTCGTTCAACATATGTCACACGTGGATTGCCGAGCTCCAATCCCAGGACGGGAAGCGCCCTCCGGCAGCTGAAGCAGAGATCGCGATCTACGAAAACTTGGATTGCGGTCTCGTCGAGAGAGCCGCTGAAATCCCGAGAGGCCCTGAGTAGAATAGTCGCTTCCGCGTGAAATAATGAGTTGTTTGGTATTTGTCCGATTTGCGCGGATGACATTATCTTCGGGTAGGTCGTGATCAGCATGTCACGCATTCTTATGGCGGCCGTTTCGTCTACACGCGTGCAGGTGGGTGCTCCCGAATTGGTGCCGAAATAAAGCAAGCCGTTCACTTCGGCAACTGCCACTGTGCCCCTGTCTAGTGGCCAAGCCGATTGTCCGAACAGGTTCGGCATGTTGTTCACGGATCTATAAACGTCGATCCAAGCACCCGGGTCGAACGAACGTGGCGACGAAACTTGAGCTTCGGTTTGACCGAGGGGCGGCCCGAAATTCCCGCCCATTCCGGAGCGAAGCTGTTCGTACCGGGCCTCCGCCTCGGTTGCTCGCGCATCCGCGTGGCGAATTGCTGCTTCGATGCTGCCGGGTGAGGAGAGGCTTTGTGTGCTCGGCTGCCATGTCGGGTCGAGTCGGCGGACCTGGGCGATCGCGCTCTGTGCTCGGCTCATGGCTTGGTCCAGGCGTATCTGCTGGCCGTACGTCGAACCTGGAAAATTCGCGCCAAGCCGCGTTGGACCGCGACCCGAGTAGGGGCCGGCCACCCGGGTCCACTGGCCGCCATCCGGATTGCCGGCGGGAACCCGCGGCTGTTCGGGGTTGTAGCCCGCCTTTTGTTCACCGGCGACGTACTCGACCAGGGCGAGCTGGAACCGCCGGAAGGCCAAGTTCGATTTGATGCGGAGCCACTCGGCGCGTTGACGTGGTCCCGGAGGCAGCAGCTCCGCCAAACCCAGCAAGACCCTCTCGGCGGCGACCAACGACTTGTACCGGAGAATTTGGGAGGCGAGGTCGGGAGAGGTTGCCATGATCTGTGTCTCAGTTGATCATGACAAATTTCCTATGTGGACGGGGTGATGTCGTCAAGGAAAAAATTCCTGCTACCAACTTCGCCCGGGTTGCGCCGCTCGTGCTCACATCCCTGGACGAGAGACTCAAACGGAAGCCGGCGCGGAGCTTTCGTCTCCCATTCGCACTGTCGATTTTGCGCGAATCCGCTCTCGCACGATCTCGTGCGTCGATCGACGTGGAGAATGTTCGTCCGCAGCTCGACTCCCTCCGCCAGCCCGGACGCGATCGGGTTCGAAAACGTCTCCGATCTGCGCCCTCCGGTCGGGTCGCGCCTCCGGAAGCTCCACGCGAATTCGTCTCGCCCTCCGATCGAGGGCGCTTCCCCGCGTCGGGGAACTATCGCGCCGGGCTCTGAGTCTCTGGCGGCAAGGCCGTCATCCATGAAGGTCCGGCGGAAACGGCGTCGGCTCCCACGGCGTCTCGATCTTCGAAGTCTTGACCGTGATCGCCTCACGCTCGTGCAGCTCGCGCGCCTCCCGCTGGCAGGCGCCGGCCACGAGCGCGAGCACGAGCACTCCGGATGTCGATCTCATGGGTCCTGCCGCAGCGGGCGCGCGAGCGCATAGACGCGGAGTCAAGTGTTTGGCACGCCGGAGGTTTCATGATCGCGCCGGAAGGCGTGCTCGCGTCGGACGCAGCCCGTCAAGGCGTCTCGACGAGTTTGGTCATCGCGCCGACCCCGACCCGCACCGCGGCAAGGCTCGGCTCCATGCCGCGCACGGGCGCGAGCGCCGTGGCAGGACGTGACGGATCACCCGGCCCATGATGTGACGGCGCGGGTCGTCGGCCCGACGCACGTGCCGCTGCTGCTGGCGCTGTCGGCGTCGTCGCCGTTCTGGTGCGGCGTTGCGACCGGCCGAAGGATATCGGCTCGCAGCCGGAGCCCGGCTCGCTTGGCCGTCAGGCGGAGCCGGACTTGCGGCCCGGCCTTTCGGCCGCGGAACGTGTCGCGTCCAGCGGGTCGTAGATCTTGCGCAGGAACATCGTTCCGGTGCGGATGTCGAGCGCGATGGCGCGCCGCGCCTTCTTGCCGTCGCGGGCCGCAATCGCCTCGATGGCGCGGACGTGGAAGTGGTGGCCGTTCCCGAAGAACGTCTCGAGATTGACCGGCTTGCGGCCGATCGTCCCCAGGAAGGGGCCGGTCCGCAGCCACAGGTTCTCGATCATGTCGACGAGCTGAGAGTAGCCGGCGGCGCGGTAGATCTCGAAATGGAAGGCCTGGTTGGCGGCGAGTGCCGCGGCGGTATCTGACCGCCGGGCGGCCTCGACCATCCCGGCGTTGGCCTGCCGGAGCCGGTCGACCAGACCGGCGTCGCGGATCCGCGCGGCCCGCTCGGCGGCGTAGCCTTCGATCTCCATCCGGATGCGGACGAACTCTCCGTGCAGCTGCGGATCGAACGGGGTGACCCGGATCTGCCGGTTGGACGATTGGACCAGCACCTTCTCGGCCATCAGCCGCTTCAGGGCCTCGCGGACCGGCATCGGGCTGGTGCCGAGCGACTCGGCCAGCTTGCGGATCGAGATCGGCTCGCCCGGCTGGAAGTGGCCGCTCAGCAGGGCCATGCGCAGGCCCTGGTACACCCGCTCCTGCAAGCTGGAGACGTCGATCGAAGGCAAACTGTCGTACATCGATGAAAAACCCGGCGAGCCAGCCCGACGAGCCGAGCCCGCGAGCATGCCGCATTGCGCAGACCCTCACAACGAACTGCGCTGCAGGGCGTCGGTGAACCGCGCCGATTCGCCTCGACCCGGTGTATGTGTTTGATCTGACGGAGTCAATCAACCGGAACGTATCGTCCGAGGCGGTGCGGCCGTGCCTGTCGCCGGTGCGCGATCGCCGGACAGAGGCACGCCCGGGCACTCGCCCGTCCGACGAGCACGGCATTCACGTGGACACGGTCCGTTCGCCTCCGGCCTCTGCCGCGAGGCGCCGGGGCCAGACAGGTGAGTATGGTACATAAGTGTGATCACAGATCATAGATCAATGATCTTGACCTGAGCACGACGGAGCGGGAAAGTGCCCCGGAGGAACCAGCCGGGGGTCGAGAAATGCTGAAAAATCGGAATGCCATCGTCACGGGTGCGACGAGCGGAATCGGCCTGGGCATCGCCAGGGCGCTGGCCGCCGAAGGTTGCAACCTGATGATCGGGGGTCTGGCGCCGGCCGGTGTGCCGGAGCGCCTGTGCGGGGAGATCGCGAGCGAGCACGGCGTCAAGGTCGTGCACTCGGGCGCCGACCTGAGCGAGCCGGAGGCGGTGCGCGGCCTGGCGGCCGACGCCATGCGCGAGCTGGGGCACATCGACATCCTGGTCAACGACGCCGGGCTGCAGTTCGTTGCACCGCTGGTCGAGTATCCGGAGGAGAAATGGAACCTCCTGCGGGCCGTGATGTTCGACGCCCCGTTCCATCTCATCAAGGCCGTGCTACCCGGGATGATCGAGCGGAAATGGGGCCGCATCGTCAACATCTCGTCGGTCATGGGCGTGATCGCCGCGCCTCACAAGCCGGCCTACGTCTCCTCCAAGCACGGTCTCGCCGGCCTGACCAAGGCGGTCGCGCTGGAAGTGGCCGCCGACGGCATCACCTGCAACGCGATCCTGCCCGGCACCGTCCTGACCGACGTGATCAAGAGTCAGCTTCCCAATCAGGCCAAGGTCCTCGGCTGCACCGAGGAGGAAGCGATGGACCGCGTCTTCACCCAGAATCATCCGACCCGGCGGCTGATCGATCCTTCGGAGATCGGCGCGACGGTCGTGTTCCTCTGCAGCGAGGGCGCCAAGTCGATCACGGGAGTGCTGCTCCCTGTCGACGGCGGTTACACGGCGCGCTGAAGCCGAGCCGCCCACGCCGAGAGCGCGCCCCGACAGGGGCCGCACCGAGCCGCATCACAGATTCGAACGAGGGTCTGACTCATGTGGATAGCACTGATGTTTTGGGGCGCGAGCATCGCCTTCTGCGTCGCCGTCGCGGTCTATCTCTGCAGCCTGATCGAAGCCTCCGGCGTGCGTCGCTGGGGCGCCACCGGTCGCCTGTTCCGGTACGAGTAGGAGGTCGCCATGAGCGCCATGAGCATCTCCTACATCGTCGTCTTCGCGGGATATCTGGCCTTTCTGGCGTGGACCAGCGTCCAGAGCATGAGGCAGGTCGAGACGCTCTCGGACTTCACCACGGGCGGCCACCGGATGGGGCTGCTGCTGGGGATCGGCACGTCCGTGGCCACCTGGGTCAGCGTGGCGTCCGTGATGGGCGTGCCGGGGTATCTCTACCGCACCGGTGTCGCGGCGATCATCGGCTGGGTGGCCGGGTGGTTCCTGGCGACGTCGATCATGCCGATCCTCGCCTACAAGGTGCGTCGTCCGGAGATCCCGGCGCGGACCTTCCCCGAGTTCATCCGCATGCGGTTCGAGCCCTTCGAGAAGGTCAGCACCCTGCAGCTTCTCGTGGCGGCCCTGATGTTCGTCGGCTACTTCATCTTCTGCCACCTGCAGGTCGTCGGCTTCGGCATCGTGTTCAACACGATCACCGGCATTCCCTACGAGTACGCCATCTTCGGTTTCCTGGCGCTGCTGGTGCTGACGTCGCTCGGCGGCTTCTGGTCGGTGGCGGCGACCGACACGCTCAACGCGGTGCTGATCCTGATCGGCCTGGTCTTCGGCACCGGCGCCGTCCTCTACGCGACGGGAGGCATCGGCCCGATTCTCGACAATCTCGCGCAGACCACCGCGCCGATCAATGTCGGGGGCGCGCCGATGGAGGCGGGTGTTCTGCTGACGCCCGAAGGCACCTTCGGCTGGTCGGTGCTGATGGGCATATTCATGTCGAACGCCCTCGGGGCGTCGGTGGCGCCGCACTGGATCAACCGCTTCATGGCGCCCAGGAACACCAAGGCGGCCGTGCTCCAGATGATGTGGACCGTGGTCGCGCTGATCCCGATCTTCGTCTGCCTGATCGTCATCGGCCTCGGCGCCAAGATGCTTCTGCCCAGCCTGCCGGTCGGCAAGACCACCGACTACATCATGCCGTTGATCGTGCAGGAGCATGCGCCGGCCTTCGTCGGTGCGATGACGCTGATCGCCATCCTGGCGGCCGCGATCTCGACCGCCAACTCCATGCTGCTGAACTGCGGCACCTCGCTCTACTATGACATCTACCGTGCGCTGCGCCCGCAAGGCCAGCTCGACGACGTGAAGGCGACGCGACACCTTCGCTGGACCGTGCTGGTGCTGGGCGCCTTGTCGGTCCTCAGCGCGATCAAGCCGCCGCTCCTGCTCGCCATGGGCTTCACCTATGTCTACGGCGCGTTCGGTGCGGCCTTCATGTGGCCGGTCTGGCTGGGGCTCTTCTGGCGGCGGATGAACCGCTCGGGCGCCTATGCCGGCATCCTGGTCGGGACGCTCGTCTATGTCGTCGCCAAGCTCCTGGACTTCTCCAATCCGTTCGCGGTCGGCGCCGGCCTGTCGCTCGTCGCGACGCTGATCGGTGTCTACCTGACGCCCGCTCCGCCGCGGGAGGCCTACGAGGCCTATTTCGAGCCGGACGTCAGTCCCTCAACCCGCGCCGTCGCGCTGCGGATCCGCCGCGAGGACGACAGCGCCCACCACGAGGTGCACGCGGAGAAGACATCGGCCTGAGAGCAGCCGTCTTCGGCGGATCGATCACGACGGGGCGTGCCGGCCGGATCCGAGACGGCCGCCCCCGAACAACAGGAACAATCGCTTTGAGCAAGCTCGTCGTCACCGCGGCGATCACCGGGGGCGTGCACGTTCCCAGCCTGTCGCCGCATTTTCCCTACCTTCCCGACATGGTGGTCGACCAGGCGGTCGGCGCCGCCGAGGCCGGGGCCGCGGTCGTCCACATCCACGCCCGCGACCCGAAGGACGGCCGTCCGTCGAGCGACATCGGGGTGTTCCGCGACATCGCCGCCGCCATCCACGCGCGCTGCGACGCCGCCATCTGCATCACCACGGGCGGCGGCCTCGGCATGAGCCCGGAGGAGCGGGTGAAGCCGATCGGCATCCTGCGGCCGGAGCTCGCCTCGCTCAACGCCGGCTCGATGAACTTCGCCATCCACCGCCTGGCCGACAAGATCGAGACGCCGAAGTTCGACTGGGAGATCCCGTACCTGAAGTCCACCGAGGATCTGATCTTCCCCAACACGTTCCGCAGCATCTCCGCCTTCACGGACGCCATGTACGCGGCCGGCACCAAGCCGGAGCTGGAGATCTACGACGTCGGCATGATCAACAACGTCAAGTATCTGCTCGACATCGGCGTGCTCAAGGCGCCGCTGTACCTGCAGTTCGTGATGGGGATCCTGGGCGGCATCGCGGCGACGGCCGAGAACCTGGTGTTCATGGTGGAGACCGCCCGCAGGGTGATCGGAGCCGGGAACTTCGTCTGGTCGTGCTGCGCGGCCGGCCGGGCCCAGCTGCCGATGACGCTCCTGGCAATGACCATGGGCGGCAATGTCCGGGTGGGGCTCGAGGACAACCTCTACATGGGGCCGGGGCGGCTGGCGAAGAGCAGCGCCGAGCAGGTGGAGACGATCGTCCGCATCGCCCGCGAGCTGAGCCTCGGCATCGCCGCGCCGGACGAGGCGCGAACCATCCTGGGCCTGAAGGGGCGGACAGCAGTCGGCTGGGCCGACGCCGCGTGAGGCACCACGGCGGCGCCGTGCGGCACGTCCGCGCTCCTCGTCACCGGAGCGCGGGCGTGTCCCGGGCCGTCGCCCGAAACGAAGCGGAGGAACTGTGATGTCGAGCTCGGGTCCGGCGGATGCCGCCGCCGCCGTGTCGCTCTGGCACGTCGTCGACCAGGCGACCATCGATCGCTTTGCCGATGCCACCGGCGACCATCAGTTCATCCATGTCGATCCGGAGCGTGCCCGGCAGGCCGGCTTCGGCACCACGATCGCCCATGGCTTTCTCGGTCTCTCGCTGGTGCCGGCGCTGTTCTGGGAGGCGGTGCCGGGCGACGAAGAGGGCGTCGTGATCGTCAACTACGGTCTCGACCGGGTGCGCTTCACCGCGCCGGTGCCGAGCGGCAGCAGGGTTCGGGCGCGCTTCGAGCAGGTCGGGCGGGAGCGGCGCTCGCCGACCGACACGCTGATCAAGTACGCCGTGACGCTCGAGATCGAGGGCGGTGACAAGCCCGCCATGGTGGCGGAGTGGCTGATCGTGCGCCGCGCGGCGTGACGGCTGCGCCGGCCCCGCCGAATCATCACGACACGAACGAGACGAGGACGTCATGTCGATCGAGAGCCTTCTGATCATCGGCGCCGGCCAGATGGGGGCCGGCATCGCCCAGGTGGCGGCGTGCGCCGGCCTCGACGTCGCGCTCAACGACGTCGCGCCGGAGCGCGTCGACAGCGGCCTCCAGCGCATCGACGCGGGCCTGGCGAAGCTCGTCGAGAAGGGCCGGATGGACGCCGCCGGCCGGCAGGCCGCGCGCGCGCGTGTGCGGGCCGCGCCCGATCTCGAGGCCGCGGCCGGAGAGGCCGACCTCGTCATCGAGGCGGCGCCCGAGACGCTCGAGGTCAAGCGGGCGATCTTCACCCGCCTCGACGCGGCGGCGCCGCCGCACGCCATCCTGGCGACCAACACGTCGTCGCTGCCGATCTCGCAGATCGCCGCGACGACGCGGCGGCCGGGCAGCGTCATCGGCATGCATTTCTTCAACCCGGCGCCGGTGATGCCGCTGGTCGAGGTGGTCGTCGGGCTGGCGACCGCGAACGAGACCTTGCGCGCGACCCAGGCCCTGATCGAGCGCATGGGCAAGCGGGCCGTCAGGATCGAGGACTATCCGGGCTTCTGCGGCAACCGCATCATGATCCCGATGATCAACGAGGCGGTGTTCGCGCTCATGGAGGGGGTCGCGACCGCCGCCGACATCGACGCGGTCGCCAAGCTCGGCTTCGCCCATCCGATGGGCCCGCTGGCGCTCGCCGACCTGATCGGTCTCGATACGGTGCTGTCGATCATGGAGATCCTGCACGACCGCTACGGCGATTCGAAGTACCGGCCCTGTCCGCTGCTGCGGAAATACGTCGAGACCGGCTGGCTCGGGCGCAAGTCCGGCCGCGGCTTCTTCGACTACGCGACCAGGTAGGAGCGGAGATGACACCCGTCCCGGTGGACGGCCGCGAGCGTCCCGCGTTCCGCAGGGCAGCCATCGGTTTCCGGCCATGCGACCTCGTGCCGTTTCCGCTGCTGGTCATGATGGTAGGATGCAACGTGTCGGCCGCCATGATGCTCGCCAACCCGTTCGTCACGGCGGCCATGATCACGGTTTTCGACGCGCCGTGGAGCGTGAGCCGTCTGGAGTCCTGACGCGCGGAAGGCCGCGCGCCCGTCGCGCCGCTTCGGCGGTCGTGACCGGACGGCAGGCGCATCCACCCATGCCACTGAAGGACCCGACATGACGATGGCAGCCAGGCCGATCGACCCGCTTCCCAAGGTGTGGGACCCGGACACTCGGATCGGCGACATGTTGAAGGGCAAGCGCGGGCTCGTCGTCGGCGTCGCCAACGAGCACAGCATCGCCTATGGCTGCGCGGCGAAGCTGCGCGCCTTCGGGGCCGAGCTGGCGCTGACCTATCTCAACGAGAAGGCCGAGAAGTACGTCCGGCCGCTCGCCGAGACGATTCAGGCGAGCCTGCTGCTGCCGCTCGACGTCGAGCGGCCGGGCGAGATGCAGGCGGTGTTCGACCGCATCCGCGCCGAATGGGGCCACCTCGACTTCGTCATCCACTCGATCGCCTACGCGCCGCGCGAAGACCTGCACGGCCGGGTGATCGACTGCTCGCTGGCCGGCTTCGAGCAGGCGATGCGGGTGTCGTGCTTCTCGTTCATCGAGATGGCGCGCCTCGCCGAGCCGCTGATGCGGCCCGGCGGCGTGCTGCTGACGATGAGCTACTACGGGGCCGACAAGGTCGTCAGCAACTACAACATCATGGGGCCCGTGAAGGCGGCCCTGCAGGCGACCACCCGCTATCTCGCGGCGGAGCTCGGCGACGCCGGGGTCCGCGTCTACGCGGTGTCGCCGGGTCCGCTGAAGACCCGCGCGGCGAGCGGCATCGCGGCCTTCGACGAGCTGGTCGCCGACGCCGTCGCCCGCAGCCCGGCGGGCCGGCTGGTCGACATCGCCGAGGTCGGGCGCACCGTGGCGTTCCTGGTCGGCGGCAGCGCGTCCGGCATGACGGGCGACACCATCTACGTCGACGCCGGCCTGCACAACATGGCGTGACGGCCCGGATCGACCGGGTCCCGCGCGCGAGCGCGCCTCCCCCGAGGCCGTGCGGACGGTGGCGCATCGCGCTGCCGTCACGCTAGGCTGGTGTGCCGAAGCGCGGCGAGAACGCCGCGCCGACAAACGATCGTCCTGGGGAGGACACATGGACACGCCGCGCCGCGCCCGTCCGGGCGCACCCGTTCTGTTCGCCGCCATCGTCGCCGCCCTCGCGCTCGGCTCCGCCGCGCCGCGAGATGCGGCCGCCCAGTCCGCCGACTGGCCGACCCGCACCCTCACCGTGATCGTGCCGCCCGGCGCGGGCAGCGCCAGCGACATCATGGCCCGGGTCGTGATGGAGCAGGTCGGCCGCCAGCTCGGCCAGACCGTGGTGGTGGAGAACCGCCCCGGCGCCGGCGGCACCATCGGCGCCAATGCGGTCGCCAAGGCGCCGGCAGACGGCCACACGATCCTCGCCTTCGGGGCGCTCGGCACCGCGCACGCGCTCTATCCCAAGCTGCCCTACGACACCTTCAAGGACTTCGCGGCCGTGATCCCGTTCGGCCGGCAGCCGCTGGTGATCGTCGCCAGCCCGGCGAAGTACAAGACGCTGCAGGACCTGGTCGCGGCCGGCCGGACCAGGCCCGAGGGGCTGAACTTCTCCAGCGCCGGGGTCGGCTCGGCCTCGCATTTCGGGGCTGAGCGGCTGCGCGTCGCCGGCGGCTTCAAGGCCCAGCACATCCCGTTCAAGGGCGCCGCCGAGGCCGTCACCGACGTGATCGCCGGCCGCTCCGACTTCTCGGTGCAGCTCTTCACCACCTCGCTGCCGCAGATCCGGGACAGGCAGCTCGTCGCCCTGGCGGTCGGCGCCGAGGCGCGCTCGGCCGTGCTGCCCGACGTGCCGACCCTGGTCGAGGCGGGGCTGCCGGCGGAGGCGGTCTATCCGTTCTACTCCGGCCTGTTCGTGCCGGCCGGCACGCAGCGCGCGATCGTCGACCGGCTGCACCGCGAGACCGCCGCGGCCCTGCAGGTGCCCGCCGTGAAGGAGCGGCTGGCCACCCTCGGAGTCGAGCCGATGGCGATGACCGTCGACGAGTTCGACCGGTTCTTCCGCCAGGACGCCGAGGCGGCGGTGTCGCTCGTCAAGGCGGCCGGTATCAAGCCGGCGTTCTGAGCACAGCGGGCGCGGCTCCGCCGACGGCGGGCCGCGCCCGTCTCTTGCGGCCTGCGGTGGCGCGCCCTATAAAGAACAAAAAGAGAACATGAAGTGCCGCCATGCCGCTCGACCTGGTGCAGAAGCTCGAGATCCTCGCCGACGCCGCCAAGTACGACGCCTCCTGCGCGTCGTCGGGCGGGCCGAAGCGGGATTCGCGGCGCGGCGGGCTCGGCTCGACCACCGGAGCCGGCATCTGTCACGCCCACACGCCGGACGGCCGCTGCGTGTCGCTGCTGAAGATCCTGCTCACCAATTTCTGCCGCTACGACTGCGCCTACTGCGTCAGCCGGCGGTCCAGCAATGTCGCGCGGGCGAAGTTCTCGGTCGACGAGGTGGTGCGCCTCACCCTCGATCTCTACCGCCGCAACTGCATCGAGGGCCTGTTCCTCTCGTCCGGCATCGCACTGTCCGAGGACGACACCATGGCCGAGCTGGTGCGGGTGGCGAAGACGCTGCGCACCGTGCACGGCTTTCGCGGCTATATCCATCTCAAGACCATCCCGGGCGCCGCCGAGGCGCTGGTCGCCGAGGCCGGCCGCTGGGCCGATCGGCTGTCCTTGAACGTCGAGCTGCCGAGCGAGCGGTCGCTCGCGACCTACGCGCCCGAGAAGGACGCGACCTCGATCCGCAAGGGGCTGGCGACGACCCGCAGCCTGATCGACGGCGCCGCCGACGCCCGCCGGCGCGGGTCCGGCACCATCGGCCGGGCGCCGCCGCCGCGCTTCGCCCCGGCCGGGCAGTCGACCCAGATGATCGTCGGCGCCGACGGGGCGGACGATCTGGCCGTCCTCTCGGCCTCGACTTCGCTCTATGCGTCCTACGGGCTCAGGCGCGTCTACTACGCGGCGTTCAGCCCGACCGGCCATCCCTCCGCCGGGCTGCCGCAGGCGGCGACCCCGCTGTTGCGCGAGCACCGGCTCTATCAGGCCGACTGGCTGATGCGCTTCTACGGGTTCGCGCTGCCGGATCTCGCCGCCGCCGCGCCGTCCGGCATGCTGGACACGGCGATCGACCCGAAGCTCGCCTGGGCGCTGGCGCATCGCGACCGCTTCCCGGTCGACGTCAACACGGCCCCGCGCGAGATGCTGCTGCGGGTGCCGGGGCTCGGCCCGCGGGCCGTCGACCGCGTCCTGGCGGCGCGGCGGCGCAGCGGCGCGCTGCGGCTCGTCGACCTGGCGCGGCTGTCCGGCGGCCTGAAGCGGACCCGGCCCTTCGTCGTCACGGCCGACTGGCGGCCGACCGCCATGCTCGACGACGCCCATCTGCGCCGCAGGCTCGCGCCGGCGCCCGTGCAGCTCTCGCTGTTCTGAACCATGTACGCGGTGCGGCTCCCGGGCGATGCGGACGAGGCGGCCTTCCGGGCCGCGGCGCGGCGCTGCCTTGCCCTGCGGCTCGCGCCAGCCGATGTCGCCTTCGCGGAGGAGTCGGCGCCGTCGCTGTTCCCGCCGCTGCCCGACACGGACGCAACGGCGCCCGCCGTTTCGGCGCCGCGCGCCTATCAGGCGCTCCTGGCCGACGCGATCGGCCATTCCGCCGCCGATCGCTTCGATCTCCTCTACGATCTGCTGTGGCGGATCGTCTCGGGAGCCCGCGACGTGGTCGCCAATCCGGCCGATCCGGTGGTGGCACGCCTGTCGGACTATGCCCGCGCGGTGCGGCGCGACATCCACAAGATGCACGCCTTCCTGCGCTTCCGGCCGCGCGAGGTGGACGGCCGCCCCGTCCACGTCGCCTGGTACGAGCCGCAGCACCGGGTGCTGAAGCAGGCGGCGCCGTTCTTCGTCGATCGCTTCGCCGCCATGGACTGGCTGATCGCCACCCCGGCCGGCACGGCGGCCTGGTCGGAGGGACGGCTGGCGTTCGGGCCGCCGGCCGCCAGGCCTGCCGACGCGGACGACCCGGTGCTCGATGCGCTGTGGACCACCTACTATCGGACGACCTTCGACCCGGCCCGCCTGCGGCTCGCCGCCATGCGCCGCGAGATGCCCCGGAACTTCTGGGCCAACATGCCGGAGACGCGGGAGATTCCGGCCATGGTCGCGACCGCGGGCCGGCGAGTCGCGGCGATGAAGGCCCGTGCCCCGGACGTGCCGCCCGGCTTCGCCGACAAGATCGCCGCCCGGGCGAGCCCCGGTCCCGATGGGCCCGCGACTCCGCTGGAGGCCCTGCGGGGCGAGGTCGCGGCGTGCCGGCGGTGCCCGCTGCACGGCCCGGCGACCCAGGCCGTGTGCGGCGAAGGGCCGCGCGACGCCGCGATCGTGTTCGTCGACGAGCAGCCGGGCGATCAGGAGGACCTCTCCGGCCGGCCCTTCGTCGGCCCGGCCGGCCAGCTGTTCGACCGCGCGCTGGCGGAGGCCGGGATCGACCGCGGCGGCGTCTATCTCACCAACGCCGTCAAGCACTTCAAGTACGAGCCGCGGGGCCGGCGCCGCATCCACGGAAAGCCGGATCCGGGCGAGGTGAGGGCCTGCCGCTGGTGGCTCGACCGCGAGCTCGCGGCGCTGTCGCCCCGCCTCGTGGTGGCGCTCGGCGGCACCGCGGCGGGTGCGCTCGCCGGACGAGCCGTCTCGGTGCTGCGCGAGCGGGGACCGGCTCGATTCGGCGCCCGTGCCGGCTTCGTCACCGTGCACCCGTCGTTCCTGCTGCGCCTGCCCGAGGCAGCCCGGCAGGCGGACGAGTATCGTGCCTTCGTGGCCGACCTGCAGGCCGTGAAGGCGGCGGCGCGGGCCGCTGCGGCGTAAATCGAATCACAAGCTTTTCCGTCATTTGGGGATCCTGATCGATGTCAAGATCGACCTTGAAATTTCCGCCTCCGACACAATCAAAAACAAGAATATTCGTCCGCTTGTCTCGGGCCTGCCTTCGGGTCATCGTCGTCTGGCCGACAAACAGGCACGATATGTGCACGGTCGGCCGCGGGATTTGATGGAGCAGCTTGCGCCGCGTCACCAAGCGCTAAAGCGCCACGAAGCGTCTTCGTGGGCTCCGATACGACAAGGAACCGACGATGAGCCTCGTCCAGAGCGAACCCTCCGCACGATCGCGCAGCGACACGACGCATCACGCCTTCGCCGTGGAGGTCGACGACACGACGGTCGGGATCGTGATTCGCGACAGCGGCAACGACTACACCTTCATCGCCGCGGCGCCGGACTTCTATCCGCTCGACCAGCGGCGCTTCGCCAGCCCGGCCGCCGCCCAGCGCGCCGCCACCGCGCTCGCCGCCGACCGGCGCGGCACCCTGCGCAGCCTCGCGGCACGCTGACCGTTTTCGAGTCGGCGGCGCCCGTCCGGTCGACACGCCGCGCACGGCGCTGCCCCTCCCTGTCCCTCCCCATAAGGGGGGAGGGACCCCTGGAGCCGCGATCCGTCACGGCGCGGCGATCAGCACGGCTTCACATCGCCACGCCGGCCTCGGCCAGGATCCCCCGCACCCGCGCCCGCTGCTCGTCCGAGATGACGAGGCGCTCGGCGAAGTCGCGGCCCAGCGGACGGGTGGCGTCGATGCCCATCTTGGTCAGCGTGAAGGTGTCGGGGTCCGAGGTCGGGTCGAGGATCGCGCCCTTGCAGCCCGGCACCATCACGATGTCCTGCTCGGCCCGCACCCGCGTCGCCACCGCCCACATCACGTCGTTCATGTCGAAGATGTCGACGTCCTCGTCCACGACGATCACGTACTTGGTGTAGAACTCGGTGCCGAGCGCCGCCATGATGGCCTGCTGCGGCTCGCCCTGGGCGGTCTTCCTCATCTTCACGAAGGCCATGAAGGCGCCGCAGGTGGTGTGCGGCACGTGAACGGCCAGCACGTTCGGCAGGTTGCGACGGAGCGTGTTGAGGATCTCGCCCTCGCGGGTGATGCACGACACCAGGATGTGGTCCTTGGCCATGCCCGAGGCGACCGAGTGGAACATGGCGTCGCGGCGCATGTGCACGCGGCGCACCTCCAGCACGTTCTGGGTGCTGCGATACGAGGCGTAGCCCGTGAACTCGCTGAACGGGCCTTCCGGCTCGTGCACGCCCGGAAGGATCTCGCCCTCCAGCACGATCTCGGCCCCGGCCGGCACCTCGAGCCCGTTGCCGCAGCGGGCGAGGCGGTAGGGTGCGTCGAACAGCCCGCCGATGATCTCGAACTTCCGCACGCCCGGCGGATAGGCGTAGACCATCGATCCCATGTAGTGGAGCGGATGGACGCCGAGCGTGACCGCGACCCGCAGCGGCTCGCCCCGCTCCTCGGCGCGGCGGTGGAACTCCCACATGCGCCGGCGCGAGTGCAGCGACACGCCGAGCCGGTTGCGGCCCTTCAGCATCAGCCGGTGGAACCCGGTGGTGTCGACGCCGGTCACCGGATCGCGGGCGACGATCTGACCGGCCGTGACATAGGGCGCCGCGTCGACCGAGAAGTGAATCGGGATCGGCAGCGCCGTCAGGTCGACGGCGTCGCCCTCCAGCGTCACCTCCTGCCAGGGCGCCCGGTCGACCACCTCGCACGGGACGTAGCGCTGGCAGCGCTCGCGGAAGGCGGTCGGCAGGTCCGCGGCGTCGACGTCGAGGCAGGCGGCGAGCAGGCGGCGGTTGCCGGTCGTGTTGGTGACCACCGGCATGGCGTGGCCTTCGACCTGTTCGAAGACGACGACCGGGTCGCGGCCGGCCTTCTCCAGCTCGAACACGGCCGACGTGATGTCGAGGCGGGTCCGCACCGGGGTGCGGATGCGCAGCAACTCGCCGGGAAAGCGCGCGTCGACCATGCGCAGGAATCCGCGCAGGCCTTGCTGGTCGAGATCGGGGTGGGCCAGGGGGCGGCTCCTTCGGCGGGGAGGTTCGAGGCGGGACGAACAGCATGTCGCCGCCACTGCGCGCCCGCAAGGCCAAAGCGTGCGCAGGCCGCGCCCAAAGCCGGGGCAGCGCGGGGCCGCGTCCGGCAGATGTCATACAAAGTCCGTCGGGACCTCCGTCACAGGCTCGGCAGCCAGGTCGCGAGCTGCGGGACCAGCGCGATCGCGATGACCACGGCGAGCAGTACGAACCAGTAGGGGATGGCGCCCCGGAAAATCTCGGCGAGCTCGACCGACCTGTCGGGCACGGCGGCCTTCACGGTGAACACCAGGATGCCGAATGGCGGCGTCAGCAGGCCGGTCTCGATGGCGAGGATGCCGATGATGGCGAAGGCGAGCGGATCGAAGCCGAGATGCGCGGCGATCGGCGCGAAGATCGGCACCGTGAGCAGGATGATCGAGATCGAATCGATCAGGCAGCCGAGCACCAGCCAGATGCCGACCATGACGACCAGGATGCCCCAGGCGCCGAGCCCGGTGGCGAGCAGGAACGACTTCGCCACCTCGGTGAAGCCGGTCATCGACAGCACGCGCGAGTAGAGCTGGGCGCAGAACAGGAGGAGCAGCAGCGGCCCGGAGGTGCGGCCGACGTCGAGCACCACGTCGCGGATCTCGCGCGGCCGGATGCCCTTGATCATCGCCAGCACCAGTGCCCCGACGGCGCCGAGCCCGGCCCCTTCGGTCGGCGTGCACAGGCCGAGCCAGATGGCGGCCAGCACCCCGATCACCAGCGCGACGACGAGCCCGGTGCTGCGCAGGAGCGGGCCGAGCGGCTCGTCGCTGGGGAGGCCGGTCGGCTGGTCGCCTATGGTGACGCCGGCGGCACGCGGCATCACCTTCGACGGCCCGCCGACGAGGGCCGGATTCAGCTTCGCGGCGATCACCACGTAGAGGATCATGCCGCCGGCGGCCAGGAAGCCGGGGATCACGCCGGCCAGGAACAGCTTGCCGATCGACACCTCGGTCAGCACCGCCCAGACGATCATCAGCACCGAGGGCGGGATCAGCATGCCGAGGCAGGCGCTGCCGGCGACGCAGCCGAGCGCGAAGTCGCGGCGGTAGCCGTAGCGCTTCATCTCCGGATAGGCGATGCGCGAGAAGGCGGCGGCCGCCGCGATGCTCACTCCGGTGACGAAGCCGAACAGCGCGTTCGACACGATGGTGGCGGCGGCGAGCTGGGCCGGCAGCCATTTGCTGAAGCGGTGGCCGAGCGCGTAGATGTCGCGCGCCGCGCCGCATTTCGCCAGCAGGTCGCCCATCAGCATGAACAGCGGGATGACGGCGAAGACGTAGTCGCGCAGCGCCTCGTAAGCCGTGTTGGCCACGAAGGTGCGGACCACGTCGACGTCGCCCAGCATCAGCCAGATGCCGAAGGCCGCCGTGATGCCGAGTGCGACGGCGATGTGGACGCCGGCGAACACCAGCGCCAGCACCACGAGGATGACGATCAGCATCTCGCTGTGGCCGAACACGCTCGAAATCCTCGGGGATGGACGACGGACGTCTCAGGGGGTGGTCGGGGTCTTGCTCAGCAGCGCGCGGAATGCCCGTACGAGCTTGGCGAGATAGATGAGGACGACGAGCGCGGAGCCGATCACCACGACGAAGCGGGCCGGCCAGGCGGGGACGCGCAGCGCACCTTCGCCCTCGTACTCCCCGACCACGAAGGCGTTGAGGGCCGGCCCGAAGCCGCCCCACACGATCAGGCCGAAGAACAGCACGCCGAGCACGCCGGAGACGAGCTCGGAGAATGCCTGGCCGCGCGCCCCGAAGGCGCCGACCAGCACGTCCGCCTTGAGCATGCCGCCGCTCTGTACGGCGTGCGCGGCGAGCAGGAAGCAGACGATGACGATCGACATCGAGACCAGCTCCGGCGTCCCCTTCACCGGGCTGTTGAACACGCCGCGGCCGACCACGTCGGCGACCACCAGGAAGCCGAGCGCGAAGATGATCAGCGCGGCGAGGGCGAGCAGCAGATGGACCACGGGCGTGGTCAAGCGGTCGAACACGGGTGGCGTCTCCGGGCGCTGGAAGGCGGGCGGCGGCGGATGCGCTCCGCCGCCGCCCCGGCTCACTTCACGACGTAGCGCACCGGCCACTTGTGGCCGTGCTTCTCGGCTGCGGCGAGCGTCAGCTCCAGCACCTGAGTGGCCGGCAGGCCCTGGGCGTCGAGCTCCTTGGCCTTCTGCTTCGGCCATTCGGCGAGCGACCGCGCCCACTCCTCGCGCACCGCGTCCGGAACCTTGCGGACGTCGACGCCGACCTTGCGCAGCTCCTCGAGCTGCTTGGGATAGTTCTCCTCGTTGACGGTGCCGGTCCTCGCCTCGTACTCGCGGCCGACCTCGACCAGGATGTCCTGGACCTCCTTGGGCAGCTTCGCGAAGCTCGCCGTGTTGATGGTGAGGCCGTGCCAGGTGATGGCGCCGAAGCCGGTCTCGGCATAGTGCTTGCCGATCTCGTAGAGCTTGAACTGCAGCCATGCCGACGGGAACATGATCCAGCCGTTGTAGACGCCGGTCTGCATCGCCGTGTAGGCCTCCGGCAGCGACGACTGCACCGGCGTCGCGCCGGCGTATTCCAGCCACTTCAGGTTCAGGCCGGCACCGGCGATCTTCTGGCCCTTGATGTCGGCGACCGTCTTCCACGGGAACGTAGTGCCGAGGTTGTAGCCGTTGTCGGCGATCAGGCCGAGCAGCTTCTGCTTGTACTTGTCCTCGAGGACCTTCGACAGGTAGGGCACCTGGTCGTAGACCTCCCGGGCGAGCTTGACGCTCGCCACCGGGCTCATGGTGCCGAACGGCAGCATCACCTGGAAGGCGTGCAGGGGCAGGTTGGAGGGCTCGAAGCAGAAGCAGTAGCCGCCGATGTCGATGATGCCGGACTGCACGCCCTCGAGCGTGTCGGCCACCTTCACCATCGAGCCGCCGTAGCCCTCGACGAACTGCACCTTGTGCTTGGTCCGCTCGGCGACCCGCTTGGTCACCTCGGGGACGAAGAAGGTGCTGATCAGGTTGACGTAGGTCTGCACCGGCGGATGGCCCGAGGCGATGCGCAGCCGGAACGTCTCCTGGGACGCGGCCGGCGTCGCGGCCAGCACGGCGAGACCGGCCGCGAGCGCGGCCGTGACGGTACGATGCATGTCTGTCTCCTCCCGATCGCCCGCCATTGCGCGGACGTTGTTCTGCTTTGTATGCCCAGCTTGAGATTTTACCGGCGCCGCTGTCAACACCACGTTCCCGTCGCGGCGGAGGTCCGCCGTACGAAGGCGAACCGGGTTGCGTGCCGCAGGCTACGGATGCGACACTGTGTCGGGTCCCGGAGGGCATCTCGATGAACGAAACGGGCTTCGCGGTCTTCACGGAGCGGACCTTCGAGGTCGAGGTGCTCGGCCGGTCCGGCCTCACCCTCGTCGATTTCTGGAGCGAAGGCTGCGCCCCGTGTCGCCAGCTCGGCCGCCTTCTGCAGCAGCTGGCGACGGAGATCCCCTCCGGGGTGCGGATCGGCACCGTGCAGATCGAGGAGAATCCGGCGCTCGCCGAGCGTCTCGGGGTGCACGCCGCGCCGACCCTGATGTTCTTCAAGGATGGCACCCTCGTCGCCACCCGCACCGGGGTGGACCGCCGACAGGTGCTCAAGAAGCTGGTGGAAACGCACGCCTGAAGCCGCCGACGGCGGAGAAGGAGGTCGAATGGCCCATGTCACCCTGCTCGACATCGAGGTGCTCCGCCGGACCAAGCTCCGGCCCTATATCGAGAAGTGCCTGGTGCACCGCGCTCCCGATCCCGGCTTCCACGCCGTGATGGGTCACAACATCGATCTCGCCGAGGCGATGTTCGTGGCGTGGGACTCGCTGTTCAACAAGGGGCGGATCCCGCACCCCCTCAAGGAGGTGATCCGGGTCCAGCTCTCCCGCATGGCCTCCTGCAGCTATTGAGGGAACGTCCGGTCTGCTTCGGCGAAGCGACAGGGACTGACCGAGGAGCTGCTCGACGAGGGCATCGACGCCTACGCGAGCAGTGCGCGGTTCTCCGCGGCCGAGAAGGCGGCGCTGCGCTACAGCGAGCTGATGGCGACCGATCCGGAGGCCGTCGACGACGCGATGTTCGCCGAGCTCCGGCGACACTACGACGACGACGATATCGTCGAGCTCGGGGCCTTCGTCGGCTTCAATCTCGGCTACCACACCTTCTTCGGGTCGTTGAAGTTCTACCCGATGTTCGCGCCCGACGGCCGGCTCGTCTCGCAGGAGGAGTCGGAGCGGATCTACGGCGCGGCGCCCGGCTCGCTCGCGTCCGACGAGGAGGCCGCCGAATGACCCGCATCGCACCGCTGCCGCGCGCGGCGATCACGGATCCGGAGCTCGCCCGGCTCGTCGCCGAGGGCGAGGCGCTCGGGGTGCCCGACGATCTGTTTCCGCGCCTCCTCGCCCGCTCGCCCGACCACGCCGTGCCGGTGATGCGGGCCCTGATCCACAGCCATGCGGAGGGCAATGTCGATCATCGGCTCAAGGAGGTCGTCCGCATCCTGCTGGCGCGCTTCGCCGGAGACCGCTACTTCGCGGCGCTGCGTTCCGAGAAGGCGAAGGCGATGGGACTGGACGAAGCCCGCATCGAGGCGGGCTGCGGCGATTACGAGGAGTCCGATCTGTTCACGCCGGCCGAGAAGTGCGCGCTGCGCTACGCCGACCAGATGTTCCTCGACCCCAGCAAGATCGACGCGGCCTTCTACGACGAGCTGAAGAGCCACTACACCGAGGCGCAGGTGATGGAGCTCGGCGCCTTCGTCGCCTTCCACTACGGCATGCAGATGTTCATGCGGTCGCTCGGCGCGGCGGCGCCGCGCGGCGGGGCGGCGTCGTCCGGGGCCGCCTCGGGCTGAGGCGGCCGGACCTCACAGCCAGTCGCGATCCACGCCGGCGGCCGCGAGCATGCCGGCGAGCTTCTTGCGGGCGTAGAACAGCCGCGTCTTCACCGTGTTCTCCGGGATGCCGAACACCGCGGCGACCTCGGCCACCGAGCGCTCGTGGTAGTAGACGAGATCGACGATCTCGCGATGCGCCGACGGCAGCGCCTCCAGGCAGCGGCGCAGGATGGCGGCCCGGTTCTGCTTCTCCAGCGTCACGTCCGGCGTGTCGCAGCCGTCCTCGATCTGGGCCGCCTTCTCGTCGTCGATCGACTCGGTCGGCCGGCGGCGCAGCACCGCGTAGGCCTTGTGGCGGGCGATCGCGAGCAGCCAGGTCGAGACGGCGGAGCGGCCCTCGAACTGGCCGGCCTGCCGCCAGGCGTCGATGAACACGTCGCTGATCACGTCCTCGGCCTGGGTGCGGTCGCCCAGGATGCGCAGGACGAAGCGGAACACCCGGACATGGTGCCGGGTGTAGAAGGCCTGGAGGGCGGCGCGGTCGCCGGCCGCCATGCGGGCCATCAGGCCGGCGTCGGTCGGAGGCTTCGCACCCGGAGCCTTGGCGCCGGTCGCCGGGGGGCGTTGGGTGTCGCTCACGCGCGGCAGGGCAAGAACGGTGGACATCGGCACCTCCACGAACTGTGTGCCGGATCCATAGGCCCTGCCGCGGCCCTGCAATGTGAAGTGGATCACACAAGGCGGACCGCCGCCGGAACCGCCGGGGCGTCACACCAGCCAGGGCGTGCCGTCGTCGCTGTGGACCTCGGGGGCACGCGCCGGCGGGGCGGCGGGAAGCCGCAGGGTCAGGCCTTCGGTCGCGACCAGGGTGCCCGGACGCATCGCTTCGGCCTCGCGGGCGATGCGGTCGAGGGTGGGGTCGTCGTGGCTCGGGTCGTGGTGGAAGATCGCCAGCCGCCGCGCGCCGGCGGCGGAGGCGAGTCGCACCCCGTGCTGCCAGGTCGAGTGGCCGCGGCCGGCATTGGCCGCGTACTCGGCCTCCGTGTAGGTGCAGTCGTAGACGAACAGGTCGACGTCGGCGGCGAGCGCCAGGACGGCGGGATCGAGCTGCCCGGCCCGGTGCTCGGTGTCGGTCACGTAGGCGAGCGAAGCGCCGCCATACTCCAGCCGATAGCCGGTGCCGCCGCCGGGATGCTGCAGCGGTCCGGTCCGCAGCACCATGCCGGGATGCGGGGTCAGCGTCTCGCCGCAACGGAAGTCCTCGAACGCGATGTCGGCCCGGAAGAGGTCGCCGCCGCCGGGGAACAGCGGGTGGGCGACGAGCTGGCGGATCGCCGCCGCGAGCGTCGTCTCGGGCAGGAGATGGCCGGCCCACAGGCGCAGCCGGGTGCCCGGCTCGTAGGCCGGCTGGAAGAACGGCAGGCCCCAGACATGGTCGAGGTGGCAGTGGCTGAAGAAGATGTCGGCGTCGACCGGCAGCGGCCGGCCGGGCGCCGGGGCCGCGGTCTCGCCGCCCGCCGCCAGGGCGAGGCCGAGGCCCCGCAGCCCGGAGCCGGCGTCGAAGATGACCAGCCGGTGGCCGCAGCGGACCTCGACGCAGGCGGTGTTGCCGCCGTAGCGCACGGTCGCGGGCCCTGGACAGGTGACGCTGCCGCGCACGCCCCAGAAGCGAACCAGCATCCCGGTGCTCGACCCGCCGGTCATGGCCTCCGTCCGATCTCCCGCGTCTCTCGCGCGTCCGGCGCAGCAGGAGTGCGACGCCGCGTCCGGGAAGTAAGCCACGACCGGCGGCCGCCGCCAAGCCGTCGCCGGCGTCTCGGTCCGGTTCGCCTCACGGCGTATGGACGTTTGCGCCGGCGCACGCTATTGCGCCTTTTCGATCACCGCGGCGGCAGGCCGACCGCCGCGGGACATGATGGGCCATCAGGGAAGGGGGGCACGTGCAGCAGGCCGCAGCCCGGGAGTCCGCGGCGCCGCGCGCCGTGCATCTCGACGACCTCACCATCGCGTTCCGGCTCGCCGACCGCTCGACCTTCACGGCGGTGCGCGACGCCTCGCTTTCGGTCGCCGACGGCGAGTTCGTCGCCATCGTCGGGCCGACCGGCTGCGGCAAGTCGACCCTGCTCAACGCCGCCGCGGGCCTGCTGACGCCGGCCGCCGGCACGGTGGAGATTTTCGGGCAGCCGCTCGCCGGCCTCAACCGCACCGCCGGCTATCTCTTCCAGGCCGACGCGCTGTTCCCGTGGAAGACCTCGCTGGAGAACGTCGCCATCGGGCTCGAGGTCGCCGGCACGCCGAAGGCCGAGGCGCGCGCCGAGGCGGCGCGCTGGCTGTCGCGGGTCGGGCTCGGCACCTTCGGCGACCGCTATCCGCACATGCTCTCGGGCGGCCAGCGCAAGCGCATCGGCCTCGCCCAGGTGCTGATCCGCCACCCGAAGATCCTGCTGATGGACGAGCCGTTCGGGCCGCTCGACGCGCAGACCCGGCAGATCATGGGCAACCTGCTGCTCGAGCTGTGGAGCGCCGACCGCAAGGGCGTGATGTTCGTCACCCACGACCTCGAGGAGGCGATCGCGCTCGCCGACCGCGTCGTGATCATGTCGGCCGGTCCCGCCGCCCGGATCATCGGTGACTGGACGATCCCGCTGGCGCGGCCCCGCGAGGTTGCCGAGATCAAGCTCGACAAGGCCTTCCACGACCTGCACCGCGAGATCTGGGCGGTGTTGCGCGACGAGGTGATGAAGGGCTACGCGCAGACGGGGGGACTGGGATGAGCATGGTCTCGCACGGGGAGCCGCTGCGCACGCCGAACCCTCTCCGTCAGGGAAAGGGTCGGGCGCGAGCGCAGCTCGCGACCGGGGTGAGGGTTTTCGGAGCCGATGGAGGCCTCGGCACCCCCTCACCCGACGCGCTCCGCGCGTCGACCTCTCCCCGCTGGGGAGAGGTGACGCGTCGCCTGGTCGATGCTTCGTCTGGAGGCTGCCAATGTCCCGCCTGACGCTCCTCGCGCTCCAGATTCTCGTCGCCGTGGTGGTCATCGGCCTGTGGCAGCTGCTGACCAGCGTGCCGATCTTCGGCACCGTGCTGCTTCCGCCGTTCTTCTTCTCGCGGCCGGCCGACGTCGGCGCCCGCATCGTCAAGTGGTTCGCCGACGGCTCGATCTGGATCCATCTGTGGATCACGCTGACCGAATCGGTGCTCGCCTTCGTGATCGGCTCGCTCGGCGGTGCGCTGGTCGGCTTCTGGTTCGCCCGCAAGCCGCTGATCGCGGCGGTCTTCGATCCCTACGTCAAGATGATCAACGCGCTGCCGCGCGTCGTTCTGGCGCCGATCTTCGCGCTGTGGCTCGGGCTCGGCATCTGGTCGAAGGTGGCGCTCGGCATCACGCTGGTGTTCTTCGTGGTGTTCTTCAACGTCTATCAGGGCGTCAAGGAGGTCAGTCCCACGGTGCTGGCCAACGCCCGGATGCTGGGGATGAGCGAGCGCCAGCTGATGCGGCACGTCTACTGGCCGTCGGCGCTGTCGTGGATGTTCTCGTCGCTGCACACCTCGGTCGGCTTCGCTGTGGTCGGCGCGGTGGTCGGCGAGTATCTCGGCTCGGCCGCCGGCCTCGGCTACCTGATCCAGCAGGCCGAGGGCGTGTTCGACGTCGCCGGCGTGTTTGCCGGCATGACCGTCCTGGCCGCCTTCGTCATCGTCATCGACGTGCTGGTCAGCGTCGTCGAGCGTCGCCTGCTGGTCTGGCGCCCGGTGGCGCACGACGCGCGGGGGTGAGGCGCGGCCTTCCGCCGGAGGGCCGTCACCCGCCCCCTCCAGACGTCTTCCCGTGCATTCCGGCTCGTCGCCCGACCGTCCCGCTGGCGCCACAATGGCACCCGAGATCGCTGGGGCTCGTCGTCGGCGGCGGGGGGAGACGGCGAGGGGGCATGCGGAACTCGGTGATTTCGGCGGTGCTGCTGGCCGCCGCGGGCGGGATGGCCGTCGCCGCGCCGGGGCCGGCCGGTCCGGTGCCGTTGCCGCGTCCGCGGCCGCCCGACGCACCGGCGACTGTGCCGCTGGTCCGGCTGCCGGCCGACCTGTTGCCGGCGGGCCTTCCCGTCGCCGTGCCGCTGCCGCGCCCGGGCCCGGCGCGCGATTCGGCCGGGCTGCCGATTCCCGGGCCGCCGGGCGATCCGGAGGCCGACGCCGCCCATGCCGCCTGCCTGGCCCGGCTCGCCGGCCTCGCCGAGGCGGAGCCCGAGCCGCCGGTGCTCGGACCCGCCGGCTGCGAGACCCGCGAGCTCGTCCGCCTGATCGCGATCCGGCTGCCGGGCGGCGGCCGCGTCGCCCTCCAGGCGCCGTTCCAGCCGCAGACCCGGCTGCGCTGCGGCATGGCCGAGGCGGTCGCCAGCTGGGTGCGCGAGGACGTGGTCGCGGCGACGGCCGCGCTCGGTCCGCCCTCGGCCCTGGTGGTCGACAGCGCCTATGAGTGCCGCACCCGCAACCGCGTCGCCGGAGCGAAGATGAGCGAGCACGGCACCGGCAACGCGCTCGACGTGCGTGCCGTCGCCTTCGCGAGCGGGCGCACCATCGTCCTGACCGACCACCTGGCCGACAAGCCGGTGCGCAGCGCGCTCGCGCAGTCGGTCTGCGCCCGCTTCATGACGGTGCTGGGCCCGGGCTCCGACGGCTATCACGAAGCCCATGTGCACGTGGATCTGGCCGAGCGGCGCAACGGGATGCGCCTGTGCAAGTGGGAGGTCCGCGACGCCTCCTGGAAACCGCCGGCGAAGCCGAAGCCCGAGCCCGCCAAACCGGACGCCAAGGCCGATCCGAAAGCCGACCCCAAGGCGGAGCCGGAGCCCGAGCCCGACGCGGTCGCGCCCGACGCCGCCCCGCCCGATGCCGCCGCGGCGCCGGGGCCGGAGTGAAGCCCGGGCCTTTCGTCCGGGATGCAATTGAAGCCGGGGAGGCGGCGGACTATTCTCCGGCCACGTTCCCGACCGGCTCGCGAAGGCGCATGGCGCAACACTCGGTTTCCAGTCCCGGACGCGAGTCCGATCGCCGGCCGACCGCGCTCTCGGTGCTCGAGGCGGTGTTCGGCCTGCCGTCCTTCCGCGGCGCCCAGGAGGAGATCGTCCGCCACGTCACGGACGGCGGCAACTGCCTGGTGCTGATGCCGACCGGCGGCGGCAAGTCGCTGTGCTACCAGCTGCCGGCGCTGCTGCGCGACGGCTGCGGCATCGTCGTGTCGCCCTTGATCGCGCTGATGCGCGACCAGGTCGAAGGCCTGCGTGACGCCGGCGTCCGCGCCGCGGTGCTCAACTCCACCCTCACCTTCGACGAGGCGGCCGCGGTCGAGCGGCAGCTCGTCGCCGGCGAGCTCGACCTTCTCTATGTCGCGCCGGAGCGGCTGCTCACCCCACGCTGTCTCGCGCTGCTCGAGCGGGCGCGGCTCGCGCTGTTCGCCGTCGACGAGGCGCACTGCGTGTCGCAATGGGGGCACGACTTCCGCCCCGAATACATCGGCCTGTCGGTGCTGGCCGAACGATTCCCCACGGTCCCGCGCATCGCGCTCACCGCGACGGCCGACGCCCGCACCCGAACCGAGATCGTCGAGCGGCTCGGCCTCGCCGGCGCGCCCATGTTCGTCGCCAGCTTCGACCGGCCCAACATCCGCTACGAGATCGTCGAGAAGACGAGCCCGCAGCGCCAGCTCGAGGCCTTCATCGCCGACCGCCACGCCGGCGAGGCCGGCATCGTCTACTGCCTGTCGCGCGGCAAGGTGGAGGACACGGCGGCCGCGCTGGTGCGGGCCGGCATCCCGGCGCTGCCCTATCACGCCGGTCTCGACGCCGCGGTGCGGGCCCGCCACCAGGACCGCTTCGTCAACCAGGACGGCGTCGTCATCGTCGCCACCATCGCGTTCGGCATGGGCATCGACAAGCCGGACGTGCGCTTCGTCGCGCATCTCGACCTGCCGAAGAGCATCGAGGCCTATTACCAGGAGACCGGACGGGCCGGGCGCGACGGCAAGCCGGCCGAGGCCTGGATGGCCTACGGCCTCTCCGACATCGTCCAGCAGCGCCGGATGATCGACGAGTCGACCGGCAGCGACGCCTTCAAGCGGGTGTCGCGCGAGAAGCTCGAGGCGCTGGTCGGCCTCGCCGAGACGGCCGGCTGCCGGCGCGCCCATCTGCTCGGCTATTTCGGCGAGCGCGCCGGCGCGACCTGCGGCAACTGCGACAACTGCCTGGCGCCGCCGCGCCAGTGGGACGGCAGCGTCGCGGCCCAGAAGCTCCTGTCCTGCGCCTATCGCACCGGCCAGCGCTTCGGCGTCGCGCATCTGATCGACGTGCTGCTCGGCCGCCCGACCGAGCGGGTGCAGTCGCTGCAGCATGACACCCTGTCGGTGTTCGGCATCGGCGGCGAGATGACCGAGAAGCAGTGGCGCGCCGTCGCCCGCCAGCTCGTCGCGCTGGGCCATCTGCGGCCGGATGCCGAAGCCTATGGCGGGCTGCGGCTGACCGACACGGCGCGCAGCGTGCTGAAGGGCGAGACCCGGGTGATGCTGCGCGAGCAGGCGGACACACGGCGGGCCCGACGCGACCGTGCCCGGCGTGGCGACCCGGCGGCCGCGCCCGTCGATGCCGCCGGTGCCGCTCTGGTCGCCCGGCTCAAGACGTGGCGCTCCGAGGAGGCGCGCCGGCGCGGCGTGCCGGCCTATGTGGTGCTGCACGACGCCACGCTGGACGGCATCGCCGCAGCCCGGCCGACGGCGCTCGATCAGCTCCGCGCCGTGCCGGGAATCGGCGACAAGAAGCTCGAGCATTACGGGGCCGACCTGATCGCCCTGGTGCGGGCGGCCGACGCCGCCTGACCTCGGCGGGCCGACATGGTCCGATTTCTGCAAGACCCGTCACGACGCCGCGCCGGCCGTGCGAGCGGGTCGGCGAGGCGTCGGATTCCGTCGAACGATCAGGCTTTCACAGCCGACGGGGAGCCTCCGTCATGCCGCTCTACGGCTATCATTGTGCGACTTGCGACAAGGACGTCGAACTGTTGATCCGCGCTTCCGACACGCCGGTCTGTCCGGCCTGCGGCGGCACGGCGCTGGAGCGCCTGGTCTCCCGCGTGGCGCCGGAGGGCCGGAGCAAGGGCCTGATCACGTCCGCCCGCGCCCAGGCCGCCCGCGAAGGCCATTTCAGCCATTACGGCCGCTCGGAACGGCCGCGCTGACCGGCGCCTGCGCCGTCGACCCGGTGCCGGCCGCGCCGCGGCGCGCGCGCAGCGCCCGGCCGAGCGCCATCAGCGGGAAGTAATGCCGGTAGAGGTCGTAGCGCAGCATGAAGGCACGCGACAGCTCGGGGCCCTGCATCAGCCGGTGGCGCAGCAGCGGGTCGTCGAGCCGGATCGACTGACCGACTCCGTAGCCCGGGAATCCGGTGCCGGTGTACTGCGCCTCCTCCCAGGTGCCGCGCGTCTGGCGCTCGACCAGGAACAGGCAGCCGCGCTCGATCGCCTCGCGGTCGCCGGGGCGATCGGCGGCGAGCAGCGCCATCAGGGCCCAGGCGGTCTGCGACGCGGTGGCGACGCCGCGGCCGGCCGTCGCGGCATCCATGTAGGACTCGCAGCTCTCGCCCCAGCCGCCGTCGTCCTGCTGGCGCGCCACCAGCCAGTCGCAGGCCCGCGCGATCCAGGGCTGGCGCATGTCCTCGCCGATGGCGGCGAGCGCCGGCAGCACGGCGCCGGTGCCGTAGACGTAGTTGACGCCCCACCGACCGAACCAGGCGCCGTCCGGCTCCTGCTCGCGGCGCAGGAACGCCAGCGCCCGCTGCACGGCGGGATGCTCGCGAGAGACGCCGAGCTTGCCGAACGCCTCGACCACATGGGCCGTCACGTCGACCGACGGGGGATCGAGCGCCTCGCCGAAGTCGCAGAACGGGATTTTGGTGAGGATGCGCCTGTCGTTGTCCTTGTCGAAGGCGCCCCAGCCGCCGCACCGGCTCTGCATGGCGATCAGCCAGTCGACGCCGCGCCGGATCGCCTCCTCGATACCGCGCGCCCGCCAGTGCGGGTCGTGGCGGAACGGGGCGAGGGCGATCAGGGCGACGGCGGTGTCGTCGGTGTCGGGATAGGAGTTGTTGGCGTATTCGAACGGCCAGCCGCCCGGCGCCACGTCCGGCAGCTTGACCGACCAGTCACCGGGCACGCGCACCTGGCGGTCGAGGAGCCACTGCACCGCCTTGTCGACCGCCTCCGGATGCCGGTCCGCCATGGCCGCATCGTCGAAGGCGAGCAGCGTCAGCATGGTGTCCCAGACCGGACTGTTGGTCGCCTGGATGAAGGTGGCCGCGCCGCGGTCGACGCGCCAGCCCGGATCGTCCAGGGCGGCGAGGCCCTTGGCGATCACCGGATGGTCCAGCCCGTAGCCTTCGACCCGCAGCGCCATCAGGCTGTAGATCCAGGGCGGCTGGATGCCGCCCCAGGCGCCGTCGGCGTCCTGGTGGCGGACGATCCACTCCAGCACGTGCCGGATCGCCGCCTCGCGCTGCAGCGACAGGCCGAGCCGGCCACCGGCCGTCTGCAGGGCGTGCAGCGCCTTGTCGACGGCGCGGAAGAAGACGTCCCATGCCCCGGCACCGGCCTTCCGGGGGAGGTCGTAGTCGAACCGGTCGCGTCCCTCGGGGAACAGCGCGTCGAGGCGGTTCTCGGGCGGCAGCGGCCGGCTCGGCCGGCGCGCCGACAGCACCGCGATCGGCATGAGGGTGGCGCGCGCCCACTGGGCGAAATTGTAGATCGAGAACGGAAACCACAGCGGCAGCCACACCACCTCGGGCGGCAGGTTGGGCGTCTTCTCCCACGGCCATTCGCCGATCAGCGCCAGCCAGTAGCGGGTGAAGACGCGGATATTGCGCAGGCCCCCCTTGTCGGCGATCCAGGCGCGGGCGCGGCGCAGCGCCGGCTCGTCGTCGCGATGCCCCATCGAGCGCAGCGCCGCGTAGGCCTCGACCGTGGTGTTGATGTCGCCGTTCGGGGCGCCGTGGAAGATCTGCCAGGAGCCGTCCGGCCGCTGGGTGTCGAGCAGGGCGCGGGCGAGGCGCGGGCGCAGCGGATGGTCCTCGAGCCCCAGGAACCACAGGGCCAGGCACCACTGCGCCTCCATGCAGGCGTTCGACTGCGCCGGGCCGACCCAGTGGCCGTCCGGCTTCTGCCGCTCGATCAGCCAGTCGGCCGCGGCCCGCACGGCCGACCGCAGCGCACTCTCGACATTGCCGAGGTCCCGGCTGCCGGGTTCGACGTCCACCACACTCATGAGTCACACACGTTCACGTTGGCTCGGAGGTCCGATCGGACCCCCGACGGGTCTCGGCCGCCGGGTGTTGCCTGGAGACGACGCCGTCGAGGAAGATCTCGACCCGGCGGCGCAGGAGGGCGTCGCTATGGGTCTCCTCGGCCGCCTCCGTCAAGCCCAGCACGGCGGCCCGCAGCGGCGGCAGGACCACGAACTCCAGCAGCAGCCGGGCGTCGCGGTGAATCTCCTGCGGGTCGGCGTCCGGCAGCAGCCCGCTGCGCGACAGGAGCCCGGCCATGACCTCCACCGAGCGGGCGACGGCGTGCTCGTGGACCCGGCGGGCGAGATCGGGGGCGTGCCGCGCCTCGGCAGTGGCGACCCGGTCGAGGGCGACCAGCTCGGGAGCGAGCGCCGTCTCCACGAATCGGCGCGCCGCCTCGAGGATCTGCTCGCGCGGCGGCCGGCCGGGCAGGTCGAGGTCCGCCATGCCGGCGAGCGACTGCTCCAGCACGTCGGCGGCGACCGCCGCGAACAGGTCGGACTTGGCCGGGAAGCGCGCATAGAGGGTCCGCTTGGACATGCCCAGCTCGATGGCGATCGCGTCCATCGACGTCTTCGCGAAGCCGTCGCGCAGGAACAACGCCCTGGCCGCCGAGAGGATGCGTCCGCCGATGCGGGCCGCCGCCTCGCGCGACGGCCGGCCGCCGCTGCGCGGCCCGGGACGCTGCGGCTGGATCTCCGTGTATGGCGTCGGCATTGCGTCTCCGCGCCGACGCCCCTCGCCGGCTAACGGAACGGTCCAGTAGCGTATCGTTTCGGCAAAGGCAAGATCCCGATGCCCCCGGTCGGCGGCCGCCTGCCCTCAGGCGGTTCCGAACAGGAGCCGCACATAGTCCCGGTAGGCGAGGACCTGGCCAGGCAGCACGGCGGGATCGCGCAGCAGCTTCGACAGCACGATGCCGCCTTCCACCAGGGTCGCGGCCATGTCGGCGACCACGTCGAGGTCGGTCGGCAGCCGCGGCGGATGCCGTTCGGCGATGCGGTCGAGCCGGGCCCGGAAGCGGCCCGCCAGGCCAGCACCCCGGCCCGGTTGAGGTCGCGGATCTCCTGGTCGAAGAGCTGCTCCTGGTAGCAGTAGGAGGCGGCGAGGCAGCCCGGATGGGCGCCCGGCAGGTCGGCAAGCATCTCGGCGAACAGCTTGAGGAAGATCAGGTAGCCGTGCAGCGGGTCGTCGCTGAGCGCGTCGGCGCGGGCGAACAGGCCGTCGAGGATCTCCTCGTCGCGGTCGAGATAGCGCCGCAGCAGGGCCTTGGCGAGTTCGCCCTTGTCCTTGAAGTGGTAGAAGAAGCCGCTCTTGGTGAGGCCCGTGGCGGCGATCAGCTCGTCGATCGAGGTGGCGGCGAAGCCCTTCGCCAGGATCGCCTCCTCGGCGACCGCGAGCAGCCGCTCGCGCGTCTCGCCGCGCCGGCGCGGGCGGGTCTGCGGCATCGCTGTCGACATCGGCGGGGGCTCCGGTTCGCGGCGATCCCGCACTGTACCACGAGTGCGGCTTTGCGCGCCGGGTCGGGCGCGCCGGCCGCCGCCGTCCCCCCGGCGGCGGCCAAGCCGTTGAAATCGCGACTGACGGGTTCGTGAACCGGGCCGTACCACGGGTCCACTGATGCCGGACGGGTCGCGCCGGTAGGGTCCGTACCGACCAAAGAGACGCCGGACCGGCCGCCGCCGGCGCCGGACGACCGTCGAAGAGGACACCCCCATGACCGTCACCGACATCCGCGGCCATCGCCTCGGCGGCGCCAGCGAGGCCGCCGCCCGCCTCTACGACCAGGCCGTGGGAGAGCTGGCGCTGTTCCGCGACGACCCGGTCGCCACCGTCGACGCGGCGCTCGCCGACAGCCCGGACTTCGTGATGGCGCACGCCCTCAGGGCGTGGCTGCACCTGCTCGGCACCGAGCCGGCCGGTGTGCCGGTGGCCCGCGCCGCGCTCGCTGCGGCGCGGGACCGCGCCGGCACCGAGCAGGAGCGCGGCCACCTGGCGGCGATCGCCCATCTCGCCGACGCCCGCTGGCACGCGGCGGCCCGGGTGCTGGAGGACGTCGCCATCGCGCATCCGCGCGACCTGCTCGCCCTCCAGGCCGGCCACCAGCTCGACTTCTTCCGCGGCGACGCCCGCATGCTGCGCGACCGCATCGCCCGGGCCCGGCCGGCGTGGTCGCCGGCGGTGCCCGGCCATCACGCCGTGCTCGGCATGGCGGCCTTCGGCCTGGAGGAGACCGGCGCCTATGCGGAGGCCGAGCGGGCCGGGCGGGCGGCGGTCGAGGCGGAGCCGCGCGACGCCTGGGCCCGGCACGCCGTCGCCCACGTGATGGAGATGCAGGGCCGCCACGACGACGGCATCGCCTGGATGAGCCGGGAGCCGGACGCCTGGGCCGACGGCAACTTCCTCGCCGTGCACAACTGGTGGCACCTCGCCCTCTATCACCTGGAGCGGGGCGAGATCGACGCGGTGCTGGACCTCTATGACGGCCCGATCCGCTCGGGCCGCTCGGGTCTGATCCTCGACATGATCGACGCCGCGGCGATGCTGTGGCGCCTGCATCTGCGCGGCATCGACGTCGGTCCCCGCTTCGCCGAGATCGCCGACGCCTGGGAGCCGGTCGCCGAGGCCGGGCTCTATGCGTTCAACGACGTGCACGCCGTGATGGCCTTCGTCGGAGCCGGGCGGCCGCAGGCGGTGGCGCGCGTCGTCGAGGCGCAGCGGCGCGCCATGGAGGGGCCCGGCGACAACGCCGCCTTCACGCGCGAGGTCGGTGCGCCGGTCGTGCAGGCGATGGTCGCCTTCGGCGACGGCCGCTGGGCCGACACGGTGCGGCTCCTGCGGCCGGTGCGCGGCATCGCTCACCGGTTCGGCGGCAGCCACGCCCAGCGCGACGTGATCGACCTCACCCTGATCGAGGCGGCGCTGCGCGACGGCGACGCTGCGCTCGCCGCCGCGCTGGCGGCGGAGCGCGCCGCGGCGAAGCCGGAGAGCCCGCTCGCCCGGCTGTTCGCCGCGCGGGCGACGGCGCTCAGAGCGGCGGCGTAGTCCAGGCCGCCGCCGTCCAGGCCGACAGGGTCGCGGCGTCGAGCCGCCAGGGGGACGCAGCGGCCGGTGCGGCCGCGATCGGAGCGGGGGCGCTCGACTCGGCGGGAGCCGGCGACGGCGACGGCGACCGGCGCGGCACGCAGCCGCGCATCACGGTGGTCCAGTCCTGGCGCACCCGCTCGATGTCGGTGGTGGCGAGCGTCAGCGTGTAGTCGCGCGCCGCCACCTTGCGGTCGCGGAACAGCTCGGGGTTGCGCTCCTTGACGATGCGCTTGAGCATCCGCACCGCCTCGTCGTCCCACGGGCCTTCCTCGTCGAGCCCCTTGTCGGTGCGCTCGTAGACCGGCCCGTCCCCGTGCAGCGTCACGGTGACCCGCCGGACCGGGCCCCAGCCCGTCATCGTCTCCTTGATCGCGAAGGCGAGCCGCGAGCGGTCGATGTCGCCGATCCGGATCACGGCGCCATCCGCCTCGAACGCGCAGGCCGACCAGTCGACCACCTTGACGTCGGCGTTCTCCCGCCCCGTCACCGCGAACCCCAGCGCCTCGGTGTAGGGATCGGGCTGCGAGGCCGTATGGCCGGCGAGGAAGACCGCGCCGTAGAAGGCGAGCGCCGCATTGATGGCGAGCGAGATCATGGTCGGGTCGGTCCTGGAGCCCCTCGTGCGAGGCGTCTCCGCACGCTCTGCGTGCGTGAGACGGCGAACGCGTGGTTCAGTCTACCCGTAAACATACCTATGCTGCACTGCGGCGACTAGTGTGCGCTGCGGAAAGAGCGCCTTCATCTCCAGGAAACAATCGCGTCGCGTGTCGAGAGGCACCCCCTCAGAAGTCGGACGGCAACTCCGTCATCTTTTCCAGCCACAGGCTGGAGCCGGCGGTTGCGACCGGACGGGCGATTCCGGCATCCATCAACTGCCGGCACAGAAGCAGGACGCCGTCGCAATGATTGGGCTGGCCGACATCGGCCAGCCCGTCGTTGGGCACGGCGTCGTGATAGACGACGGTCGGAGGGCTGTCGCCATACGGCTCGAGCGCGGCCCAGTGGGCGGCCGTGTCGGCCTTCACACCCTCGTAGGAATGGTCGCCGTCGATGAAGGCGAAGCCGAAACTGGCGCCGGGCAGCGGCACACGCGAGTCGCCGACGATCAAATGGAGCCGTTCAGGGGTGGCGAGCAGGGTCTGGTCGAACAGCCTCTGGCATACCTCGTGATGGGCCGGCTCGATGTCGATGCTGGTCACCGGACGGCCCGCACCGGCGGTCAGCAGCAGAGCGGTCGAGCCGCCGTGCCGGCGTCCGATCTCCAGGATCGGGCCGGCGCTGCGGCGGACGGCGCGCCACAGCAGCGCCGCCTCGTCGAAGTTCTGGCGAAGAATGCCGCGGTTGCGGTTGCTGGACGTGAACAGCCAAGCCAGTTCGGCGAAATCGGGTTGCAGCATTCGATCCTCGTTGACCGGGCGCACGAACCAGACGGTCGGCGCGGACGGCATCAGGTGGTGAAGCATGATCCCGAGATGTGGCACGCATTCTCGGAAGGGATCGTGCTCCTATGAAAGTCATCCCGCCTCGGCGGTGCCGAAGTGCCGGCCGCGCCCGGGCTGCTCGAACCGGCAGAAGACTCCGAGCCTCTCGCGCCGACGTGGAGCGCGCCCGGGCCGAAGCCGGCGAGCCTACCGATATTCGGGTGCTCGACGTGAACGGATCAGCTCTCGCTGTGTGGCCACGATCTTGGCGTTTGCAGCCTGCAGGCTCGCGAGCAATCGTTGGTTGTCCTTCTCGACGTCACGAGCCCAGGACGCGACGCCGAAGCGCCGGATGTCGACCTGCCGCCAGAACAGCCCCGGATCCCGCTGCCACAGGGCCAGTGCGGTGACGGCGTTCGCACATTGGGATCCCATGTCGATCACTTCGGCGAGCTCGGTCAGTCCGAATGGAATCGGCTCGTTCGGATCGCCGAGGATCGAGCGGAAATCGCTTTGCGCCGCGGATTGGGCCTCGGCGATCCCCCGGGCGAACCATCGGTGCGCCGCGACCGTATCGCCGTCGGCGAGACACAAGCGCCCGGCGAAGAACGCTGCGGCGACCGTCTTGGTCGCCAGCAGGGGCGAGAACGAGCGCCAGTCTCCCTCGGACGCCCGGCCGTACCAGTCGAGCGCGGCGCCGCGCTCGTCGGTGAGCTCGGACAGCCGGCCGGCCAGAAAGGCGAGGGACACCCGCCAGCGCGCCACATGCGGGTTCGTCCGGTCGGCGGCCGCCGCCTGGTCGTAGGCCTGGATCCGCTCCACGATCTGGCGGGCCGCATCGCAGCTGCGGGCCTCCAACGCCCGATAGCCGAGCACGCAGAGTCCGGCGCCCTGGTCGGCGGAGCCGACCCGCGCGTAGGTCGCCACCCACTCCGCGAGCCGCGTCAGCTTCGTCTCGTCGGTCAGCCGCTCGCCCATCTGCACGAGCAGGCGGTACAGGTAGGGATTGTCGTAGCCGCGGCCGAAGTCGACGACGGCCGCGCCGCTGGCCGAGAGGGCCCTGGCGAAGGCCGGGTGGGAGTAGCGGCTGCACGCGGCCTCGTCGGCCGCGAACGGGTTGTTGGACGCCACCACCAGCACCCATTCGGCCTCGACGTCGGCGTCCAGCTCGATCCGTCGCAGCACCCGGGTTGCGGCTGGCAGCTTCACGCCGCCGGGGGCGGTCTGGAGGTATCTGGCCTCGACGATGAAGTCGTCGTTCAGGGCGCCGGCGAGCGTCTGCCAGTCGAAGACGTGGAAGTGATAAGGATTGGGATCGTGTCCGGTCTCGTCCGCCCAGCGATCCGGAACGCTCGCGATCAGGCGTCCGTCGGGCTTCAGCACGCGCCGGAACTCGGCGAGCGCGGCACGCCAGTCCGGGACGTGCTCCAGGGTCTCCATGGAGACGACCACGTCGATGGAGCCGTCGGCCATCCGGTCGAGCGCGGCCGCGTCGCCGATCCGGAATTCCACGTCCTCGCGTCCGTAATGGGCTGTCGCATAGTCGATCGCGCCGGCGTCGGCGTCGACGCCGACGAATCGCGAGGCCCGTGCCAGTGCGCCCATGACGGCGGTGCCGTAGCCCAGTCCGCACGCGCAATCCAGGACCGTGTCGCCGGGTCGGATGTAGGTCGCGGCGAGCGTGTAGCGAACGATGTGCGCATCTGCGCGGCAGCCGCTTTCGCGCAGCATGTCCATGTGCAGCCCACGCTCCGCCGCCAGCGCTTCGACCGGCCAGCGACGCGCCGCGTCGTGCGGGATGCGCTCGTAGAATGCCAGCTCCGGCATCTCGATGTCGTGCAGCCTAGCATAGTCGTGAACCGTCATCGCTCCGGGATGACGACGCCATCCGGACTTCCACAGGCCCGCCTCGACCCGCCGTCGGTCTTCCCCTTCACTGCGCAGCATCAATCCGCGGGGAGAGCCGAGGCGCGGGGCGATGCCGGCGAGGACCGCAGCGGGGTCGCCGCCGTGCAGCAGGTCGAGGACGACGACGTCGGGCGGCAGCGCCGCCGGCCGGTCCGGCGACATCGGGTCGTGACCGGGCGGGATCGACAGTTCGTCGACAGCACAGATCGCACATCCGGCGAGCCGCAACTCGACCGCCAGCGAGTCGTCTCCCGGTCCGACATGCACCACGCGGCAAGGTCCGAAGACCTTCAGGAGGGTCTCGGCTGCCTGACGTCCGGTGACTGCCATATCGATGTCCGCGTGCCTGTGAAAAGTGCTTGCCGCTCTTGTACGGGGCAAGACGGTTGTTTCAGGCGGCCGACGGTCGACCTGGGTGGGCTCGACCCGCACGGCGCGAGATCGCGCCGGCCGAGATCGCGGTCGGTGTGCGCTGCGGTTCTCTCCAGGCCGTCACGGCCGGTCGCTGCGGTCGACCGGGCCCGGGGAGCGTCGGCGAGACGCCGCTCCCGCACAGGATGCCGAGCCGGACATTCATGTCTAAGCCATCGTGCACGGGCGGACCCGTGCACGATGGCACACGACGCGCCTATTCCTCCTTGAAGCCGTAGGCCGGGACGTTGCCGGTGGCGCCGTAGTACTTGTAGGGCAGGAACTTGCCCGACATCGAGATCTTGACGCGGTCGCCCTTCGGGTCGGGCTGGCGCTCCATCACCATGTCGAAGTCGATCGCCGACATGATGCCGTCGCCGAACTCCTCCTCGATCAGCGCCTTCCAGGCCGGCCCGTTGACCATCACGAGCTCGTAGAAGCGGTAGATCAGCGGGTCGGTCGGCGGTATCACGGCGTCGGCGCCGCGCATCGGCACCTCGTTGAGCATCGCGGTCTCGGCCTTGTCGAGGCCGAACAGCTCGCCCGCCTTGGCGGCCTGCGGCTTGGTCAGCTTGTGCTGGCCGAGCAGCGCCCCGACGATCAGCACCGGCGAGAAGCCGCCGATCTCGTCGCAGATGTACTTCCAGGTCCAGCCCTTCTCGCGCTTGATGTCGAGGAGCTTCTCGGTGAGGTCGGCACGGATCATGACGGGTCTCCTTCGAGATGGTGATCTGAAAACGGTCTGTGTCATGGCCGGCCTCGTGCCGGCCATCCACGTCTTGCGTCCGTCAGCCGGCGTGGGAAGTGGATGGCCGGGACAAGCCCGGCCATGACGGCGATGCGGACTCGCCGCTGACGATCGCCGGCTCCGGCGCGCCTGGGCGGACGATCGGCGGATTGCGGCGGTCGAGCGCCGCCTTGTCGGCGTCAGTGTAGCTCTTCGAGCGTGTCACCAGGAAATCGACGACGTGGTTGCGCACCGCGTAGTAGAGCGGATGCTTGTGGACGTCGTCGCGGGCGCGGTCGGCGGGCAGCGGGTTGTCGACGATCTCGGCCAGCACGGCTTGCGGGCCGTTGGTCATCAGCACGATGCGGTCGGCCAGATAGATCGCCTCGTCGACGTCGTGGGTGATCATGAACACGGTCTGACCGGTCTCCTGGCAGATGCGCCGCACCTCGTCCTGCAGGGTCCCGCGGGTGAGCGCGTCGAGCGCCGAGAACGGCTCGTCCATCAGCAGGATCTTCGGCTCGATCGACAGCGCGCGGGCGATGCCGACGCGCTGCTTCATTCCGCCGGAGAGCTCCGCCGGACGCTTTCGCTCGGCCCCCGACAGTCCGACCAGGGCGATGAATCTCTGGGCGTGCTCCTCGACCTGGGCGCGCGACCAGCGCCGCCATTTCGACGCCACCGCATAGGCGACGTTGCCCATCACGGTGAGCCACGGCAGCAGCGCGTGGCTCTGGAAGATCACGGCGCGGTCGAGGCTCGGGCCCTCGATCGACTGGTTGTCGACGATGACGGCGCCGTCGCTCGGCCGGTCGAGCCCGGCCAGCACGTTGAGGACGGTCGTCTTGCCGCAGCCCGAGTGCCCGATCACGCAGGTGAAGGTGCCGCGCTCCATGCCGAGCCACAGATCCTCGAACACCGTCGTGGTGCCGCCCCCCGCCGCCGGGAAGCGCTTGGAGATGCCTTCGATGGAGATGAACTTGTCGGTCATGGGCTGGCCATGCTCTCTGCCGTCATGTCCGCGCTCGTCGCGGGCATCCACGTCTCGATGCGGGCGCTGAAAGGAAGGCGTGGATGGCCGGGACGAGCCCGGCCACGACGAGCAATGGACGAATGGCTGAGCGGCATCCCCTTCACTCCGGGAACGTGACGGCGCGGGTGGCGCGGGCGAGGAGCTGATCGAGGATCATGCCGACGACGCCGATGACCAGGATGGCCGTGATGACGTTGGTGATGGAGAGGTTGTTCCACTCGTTCCAGACGAAGTAGCCGATGCCGGTGCCGCCGACCAGCATCTCGGCCGCGACGATGACGAGCCATGCGATGCCGATCGAGATGCGCATGCCGGTCAGGATCGTCGGCGCCGCGGCGGGCAGCAGCACCGTGAAGATGCGGCGCAGGGTGCCGACCTCGAGCGTGCGGGCGACGTTGATCCATTCCTTGCGGACCGAGGCGACGCCGAAGGCGGTGTTCACCAGCATCGGCCATAGCGAGCAGATGAAGATGACGAACACGGCCGACAGACCCGAGTCCTTGATGGTGTAGAGCGCGAGCGGCATCCAGGCGAGCGGCGAGATCGGCTTGAGCACCTGAATGAAGGGATCGAGTGCCTTGCTCATCAGCGGCGACATGCCGATCAGGAAACCGATCGGGATCGCCACCAGCACGGCCAGCAGATAGCCGATCGTCACCCGCAGGATCGACCAGCCGAGCTGGATGCCCAGCCCCTTGTCGTTGGTGCCGCGGTCGTAGAACGGATCCTTCAGGTGACCCCACACGGTGGCGCCGACGTCGAGCGGTCCCGGCATCGCCGACTTGCCGGTCGTCGCGGTTGCACCCATCAGCTTGGCGTATTCGGGATCCATCGCGACCGTCGCGCCCGAGCCGCGCGTCGCCAGGTGCCACACCAGCACGAAGGCGGCGAACAGCAGGATAGAGACGATCGCCGCACGGAAGGTGAGGGAACGGGTCATCCGAGCTCCTGAAAGGGACTTCGGCGCTTGATGGAAGCGGCGCCGCTCTCCGAGCCGTCATGCCCGCGCTCGTCGCGGGCATCCATGCCTCGGGTCGACGCCGAGAAAGCGACGTGGCTGGCCGGGACGAGCCCGGCCATGACGGGCCGGATTGGGAGCCCCGCCGGTTGTTACGCCCGCTTGATCTTGAAGCTCGCCACGTACTCCTCGGGCTTGGCCGGATCGAAGGTCTTGCCCATCACCGAGAAGCTCTTGGTCGTGGCGGTCGGCGGCGTCAGCCCGACCTCCTTCATCAGGCGGGCCGTGTCGGTCGCCAGGAACACCTGGCTGGCCACCGCCTTGTAGTCGACGTCGCCCTTGATCTGGCCCCAGCGCTTCATCTGGGTGAGGATCCACACCGCGAAGGATTCCCACGGGAACGGATCGAAGTCGATCCGGTCCGGCACCTTCCTCACGTTGCCGAGCCCGTCGGCGAACGTGCCGGTGAGCACCTGCTCGACCACGGTGACGGGCTGGTTGAGATAGTTGGCCGGCGCGATCGCCTCGGCGATCGCCTTGCGGTTCTCGGCCTTGGTGGCGTAGGCGGTGGCGTCGATGATGGCCTTCAGCAGCGCCGCATAGGTGTTCGGCGCGGTCGTCACGAACTCCTTCGAGGCGGCGAAGGCGCAGCAGGGATGGCGGTCCCAGATGTCCTTCGACAGCACGTGAATGAAGCCGACGCCGTCGTAGACGGCGCGCTGGTTCACCGGGTCGGGGGCGAGGAAGCCATCGATGTTGTCGGCGCGCAGGTTGGCCACCATCTCGGGCGGCGGCACGGCGCGGATCTGGATGTCCTGGTCGGGGTCGAGCCCGTGCTCCGCCACGTAGTAGCGCAGCAGGTAGTTGTGCATCGAGTAGTCGAACGGCACCGCGAACTTGAAGCCCTTCCACGACTTCGGATCGCGCTTGTCCTTGTGCTTGATGGCCAGCGTGATCGCCTGGCCGTTGATGTTCTCCACCGCCGGCATGGTGTAGGGAATCGGATTGGAGCCGGCGCCGAGCGTGATGGCGAGCGGCATCGGCGACAGCATGTGGGCGGCGTCGTATTCCTTGTTGAGCGTCTTGTCGCGTACCACGGCCCAGCCGGCCGTCTTCACCACCTCGACGTTCAGCCCGTGCTTCGCGTAGAAGCCCATCGGATGCGCCATGATGATCGGGGTGGCGCAGGTGATCGGGATGAAGCCGACCTTCAGGTCCTTCTTCTCCAGCGCGCCCGCGCCTTGCGCGAACACCTCGGTCGCGGTGCCGAGCGGGAAGAACTGCGACAGCGCGGCGACCGCCGTCGAGGCGCCGACCGACTTCAGGAAGGCGCGGCGGGCCGCGTCCTTGGGGAACATCGCCCGCATCACGGCGGAGGCGACCACGCCCTTGTAGCGCTCCTCCTCCGCGGCCGCGGCGGCCTGCTGCATCTGCAGCGCTTCCGCCCGGACGGCCTGGTCGTGCTCGGTCTGGCTCGCATGGCGACCGCAGGCGCAGCCGGACGTCAGCCGGCGATCGCTTCGAAAGGGATCGTCGAAAATCGACATGAGGGCACTCCGTGTCGCCGCCGGGCCGGCGGGCCGTGGAGCGGTTTTGCAAGGCATGTGCCAAAAAGTGGCGCGACGAATTCCGATGCTGGCACCGGCCGGTTGTATGCAGTTGGTGTATGCAATGCCTAGAAAGCGGGCGCGGCTGACCCCTGGCGCGGCAGGCGCATGCGCACGTCTTCGTGCAGGCGCGTCGCCCCGCCGGCTGACGTTTCGGATGGCAGCGCCGGCGCAACGAAGCACGAACAGAGTTCCGTGAACGATTTCCGTGGTTTGTTCCCTTCGCAAAACCCCGCAGGCGGCGCCGGACCGTTCCGGCGGACGCCGCGGGCACCGGCACCGCCGAAAAAATGCGCTGCCGCAAGATTCTGCCTACCGATTCCACCTTATCCTGAGCCGCCGTGCCGCCGCGTGACGGGAGGTCGCAACCACCCCGGGCGGTCGGCGCCGCGCGTCCATGACCTGGACCATGACCTGGACCATGATCATGGACCATGATCATGGACCATGATCGTGGCACCGGCGGCCGGGCCCGCATGATCGGATACGTCGTGATCGGACACTCATGATCGGACACGGAGGATTGCTGTCGACCCTGGTGGTCAGCCTGACGATCGCCTTCCTGGGCGGCGTCGTGGCCCGTGCAATACGTCTGCCGCCGATGCTCGGCTATCTGGTCGCCGGCATCGTGGTCGGGCCGTTCACGCCGGGGTTCATCGCCGACCAGGCGATCGCCAACGAGCTGGCCGAGATCGGGGTCGCGCTGCTGCTGTTCGGCGTGGGGTTGCATTTCTCCTTCCGCGACCTCCTGGCGGTGCGCACCACGGCGGTGCCGGGGGCCCTGGTCCAGATCGCCGCCTCGACCGCGATCGGCTGGGCGGTGGCCGCCTGGGTCCTCGGCCTCGATCCGGTCGCGTCCGTCATCGTCGGCCTGTCGCTCGCCATCGCCTCGACGGCGGTGGCGACCCGGGCGCTCGACCAGCGCGGCCAGCTCACTGCGCCGGCCGGCCGCATGGCGCTCGGCTGGCTGGTCGTCCAGGACATGGTGGTGATCCTGGCGCTGGTGCTGATTCCGGCGCTCGGCTCGGGTGCCGCCACGGCCGGCGACTTCGCGGTCGAGCTCGGCCGGGCCGTGCTGCAGCTCGTCGGCTTCGTCGTCATCATCCTGGTGGTCGGCCGGCGGGCGATCCCGGCGCTGCTCGGCTACGTGGCGCGGCTCGGCTCGCGCGAGCTGTTCACCCTCGCCGTGGTGGTGATCGCGCTCGGCATCGCCTGGGGAGCGTCGCTGCTGTTCGGCATCTCGCTGGCGCTCGCCGCCTTCTTCGCCGGCGTGGTGCTGGGCGAGAGCGACCTCAACCATCACGCCGCCGCCGAGGCGCTGCCCATGCAGCACGTCTTCGCCGTGCTGTTCTTCGTTTCGGCCGGCATGCTGTTCGACCCGGCGACGATCGTGCGCATGCCGCTCGAGATCGCCACCCTCGTGGTCACCATCGGGGTCGGCACCGGGCTCGTCACCATGGCGATCCTGCTGGTCCTGCGGGCGAGCCCGGAAACGGCCGGCGTGGTCGGTGCGACCTTCGCCCAGATCGGCGAGTTCTCCTTCATCCTGTCCGACCTCGCGGTTCGCCACGGGCTCCTGCCCGGCATCGGCCGCGACCTCGTGCTGGCTGCGGCGCTGGTCGCCATCATGCTCAACCCGCTGATGTTTCCGATCGCCCTGAGGGTCGCGGCTTGGCTCGGCGAGCGGCCCGCGGTGGTCCGCTGGCGCGATCACGAGCTCCTGTCGTTCACGTCACGGCCGGGCATGCTCGTCGATCACGCCATCCTGGTCGGGCACGGGCGGGTCGGCTCGACCGTCGCGACCGCCTTGCGCCGGCACGGCCTCGATTTCGTGGTGGTCGAATCCGACCGTCGGCTGGCCGAGCGGCTGCGCGACGAGGGCACCCCCGTGGTCTACGGGGACGCCAGCCGTCCCGAGGTTCTCGGCGCCACCTTTCCGGAACTGGCCCGGCTGATCGTGGTGGCGCTGCCCGATGCGTTCCACGCTCGCCGGGTGATCGCGCTCGCCCGCGCCCTCAACCCGACGATCGAGACGGTGGTGCGCACCCATTCGGATGCCGAGGCCCTCTATCTCGCCGATGCCGGGGTCGGGCTCGCCGTCATGGGCGAGCGGGAGATCGCCTTCGGCATGTCGGACTTCGCCCTGCAGCGCCTGGGCGTTTCCGCCGAGGAGGCGCAGGACACCGTCAACCGGCTGCGCGCCCGCGCCCGTCCCGAGGCTTCGCCGGCCTGACGGCGGCGCGGCACTAGTCCGGGCGGACTGCGCCCGCGTCGCCCCGTCCCCGTCGCGCCGCCCGGCTACTTTGCAAGCTTTCTAACTTACTGACGTTTCGTAGATATTTTCTTGACTCCGAGGGCCCGCTCCAAGACAACCTGACATTGGTTCGCAGTTGCGATTTCAGAACCGAGGCGTCCTCATGGCTCATGTGTTTCCGGACGTGCAGACCGTCGCCGCGTTGTCGGCCTCGGCATCTCCCCTCCCGCTCGGCACGGCGCGACGCGGCTTCTGCGGCCGCATCGACGCGATCGCCGCCACCGGGCACGCGGCCGGCCTGCCGGCCGGCGAGCTGGAGAGCCGGCTGCTCGAGCTCGGTTTCGTCGAGGGCGCCCGGGTGGAGATCCTGCACGAGGGGACTTTCGGCCGCGATCCGATCGCCGTGCGGGTCAACGACGCGACCATCGCGCTGCGCCGCCGCGAAGCGATGGCGATCCTGGTGAGCTGATCCGGGTTTCCGACATGAGCGCCGCCGAACCGGTCGGGCCGTGGCATCTGGCCCTGGTCGGCAACCCGAACTGCGGCAAGACGGCCCTGTTCAACGCCCTGACCGGCAGCCGCCAGAAGGTGGCCAACTATCCGGGCGTCACGGTCGAGCGGAAGTCGGGCCAGTTCCAGACGCCGTCCGGCCGCAGCGTCCATCTCCTCGACCTTCCCGGCACCTATTCCCTGCGCGCCCGCAGCCCGGACGAGCAGGTGACCCGCGACGCCGTGCTCGGCAAGCTCGCCGGCGAGTCGGCCCCCGACATGCTCCTGTGCGTCGCCGACGCCACCAACCTGCGCATCGCGCTGCGCCTGGTGCTGGAGCTCAAGAAGGTCGGGCGGCCCATGATGCTCGCCCTCAACATGATCGACATCGCCAGGAAGCGCGGTTTCGAGTTCGACCTCGACCGGCTGTCGGAGGAGCTCGGCATTCCGGTCGTCACCTCGACGGCGGTACGCCGCGGCGGCGTCGAGGACCTGGTCGGCCGCATGGACGCGCTGATCGCGGCCCCTCCGGCAAAGGCCGCGGCCGGCACCTGGGCCGTGCCGACGGCGTCCGAGCTGCGCGCCACCCAGCGAGAGGCCGACCGCATCCTGGCCGCCGCCGTGAAGGCACCGGGCCGGCCCGACACCCTGACCGGGCGGCTCGACACGGTGCTGCTGCATCCGGTGTTCGGCATCGTCATCCTGCTCGCCGTGCTGTTCGTCATGTTCCAGGCGGTGTTCACCTGGGCGCAGCCGGCCATGGAGGGCATCAAGGCCGGCTTCGAGGCGCTCGGCGCGCTGGTCCAGGCCTATCTGCCGGAAGGCCTGCTGCAGAGCTTCGTCCAGGACGGCGTCATCGCCGGCGTCGGCAGCGTGCTGGTGTTCCTGCCGCAGATCGTCATCCTGTTCTTCTTCATCCTGGTGCTCGAGGATCTGGGTTACCTCGCACGCGCCGCGTTCCTCATGGATCGCGTGATGGGCGGTGCGGGCCTGCACGGGCGTGCCTTCATCCCGCTGCTGTCGAGCTTCGCCTGCGCCATCCCGGGTATCATGGCGACCCGCGTGATCGACAACCGGCGCGACCGGCTGACCACCATCCTGGTGGCGCCGCTGATGACCTGCTCGGCCCGCATCCCGGTCTACGTGCTGATCATCTCGGCCTTCGTGCCGGACGAGGAGGTGCTCGGCCTGTTCTCGCTGCAGGGGCTCGTGATGTTCGGGCTCTACGCCATCGGGATCGCCAGCGCGCTCTTGGTGTCGTTCGTCGCCAAGCGGCTGTTCTGGCGCGACCACCCGACCGAGCCGTTCATGCTCGAGCTGCCGGACTACAAGCTGCCGCGCCCCAAGAGCGTGCTGATCGGCCTCTACACCAAGGCGATGATGTTCCTGAAGCGGGCCGGCACCACCATCTTCTCGATGATGGTGCTGATCTGGTTCCTGGCCTCGTTCCCGCGGCCGCCCGAGGGCGCCACCGAGCCGGCCATCGACTACAGCCTCGCCGCCTGGATCGGCAAGGCGCTGGAGCCGATCACGGCCCCGATCGGGTTCGACTGGCACATCAACGTGGCGCTGGTGCCCGGCATGGCGGCCCGCGAGGTCGCGGTGGCGGCGCTCGGCACCGTCTACGCCATCGAGGGCGGCGCCGAGGCGGCCGACAAGATCGGGGCGACGCTGGCCCAGAGCTGGAGCCTCGCCACGGCGCTCGCCCTGCTCGCCTGGTACATCTTCGCGCCCCAATGCGCCTCGACGCTCGCCGTGATCCGCCGCGAGACCGGCGGCTGGCGTTGGATGGCGGTGTCGTTCGGCTACATGATCGCGCTCGCCTACGCGGCCGCCTTCGTCACCTACAACGTCACCCGCCTGCTCGCGGCGGGGTAGCAGACCGGGTCATTCCGGGGCGCGGACCGCAGGTCCGCGAGCCCGGAATCCATATCCCCGGTGCCGATGGCTCACGAAACACAGGGGTCATGAGTCCCGGGCCCGGCGCGTCGCGCCGCCCCGGGACGACAGAGCCAGTGCACCCCGAACGATCCCGGAAAGACCTGCTATAAAGGCCGCCGCTGACTCGTTCCGGCAGGTCGTCATGAACGTCTTCCGTCTCTATGTGCGCGCGCTGGCGCTGCTGGCGCCGGTGAAGCGTCTCGCCTGGACCCTGGCCTTCGCCAACCTGGCGCTGGCGGCCGCGCAGTTCGCCGAGCCGGTGCTGTTCGGCCGCGTCGTCGACACGCTGTCGCGCGCCGCGGTCCCGGGAAGCGCCTTCGCCTGGTCGACGCTCGCGACCCTCCTGGCCGCCTGGGCGGTGTTCGGCCTGTTCAACATCGCCTGCGGCACGCTCACCGCGCTCTATGCCGACCGGCTCGCCCACCAGCAGCGTCAGGCGGTCCTGGCGAGCTATTTCGAGCGCGTGCTGGAGCAGCCGCTCGCCTTCCACGGCGCCACCCATTCGGGCCGGCTGATGAAGGTGATGCTGCAGGGCACCGACGCGCTGTGGGGCCTGTGGCTCGCCTTCTTCCGCGACAACCTCGCGGCCTTCGTGTCGTTCTTCGTGCTGCTGCCGCTCGCTCTCGTCCTCAACTGGCGGCTGGCGCTGCTGCTCGTCGCGCTCTGCGTCGTCTTCGCGGTGCTCACCGCCTTCGTGATGCGCAAGACCGAGACGCTGCAGCGTCTGGTCGAGACCAACTATTCGGAGCTCGCCGAGCGCGCCTCCGACACGCTCGGCAATGTCGCCCTGGTGCACTCCTTCGCCCGGGTCGAGGCCGAGGTGACGGGGCTCAAGACCGTCATCGACCGGCTGCTCGCCGCCCAGATCCCGGTGCTGTCCTGGTGGGCCGTGGTGGCGGTGCTGACCCGCGCGTCGACCACCCTCACCATGCTGGCGATCGTGCTGCTCGGCACCTGGCTGAACGTCTACGGCCTCGCCTCGGTCGGCGAGATCGTCACCTTCATGGGCTTCGCCACCATGCTGATCGCGCGGCTGCAGGACGCCGTGTGGTTCGTCAACCGGGTGTTCGCCGAGGCGCCGCGGCTGGCAGAGTTCTTCGAGGTGTTCGACACCGTGCCGGAGATCCGCGACCGGCCCGGCGCCGTCGATCCCGGCCGGCTCCAGGGCCTCGTCGCGTTCGAGGACGTGTCGTTCTCCTACGACGGCAAGCGGGCCGCCGTCGCCGATCTCACCGTCACGGCGAAGCCGGGCGAGACCATCGCCTTCGTCGGCACCACCGGGGCCGGCAAGACGACGGCGCTGGCGCTCCTGCACCGCGCCTTCGACCCGCAGTCCGGCACCATCCGGATCGACGGCATCGACATCCGCACCATGACGCTCTCGGCGCTGCGGCGGAACATCGGCGTTGTGTTCCAGGAGGGCCTGATGTTCAACCGCTCGATCGCCGAGAACCTGCGCATCGGCAAGCCCGACGCGACCGACGCCGAGCTGCGGCTCGCCGCCGAGCGGGCCCAGGCCATGGAGTTCATCGCCCGCACCCCCGGCGGCTTCGACGCCCGGGTCGGAGAGCGCGGCCGCAGCCTGTCGGGCGGCGAGCGCCAGCGCCTCTCCATCGCCCGCGCGCTCCTCAAGGAGCCGCCGATCCTGATCCTCGACGAGCCGACCTCGGCGCTCGACGCCAAGACGGAGACGCGGCTGATGGCGGCGCTCGACGAGGTGATGAAGGGCCGCACCACCTTCGTGATCGCCCACCGCCTCGCCACGGTGCGGCGCGCCGACCGCATCCTGATGTTCGAGCACGGGCGCGTGGTCGAGCAGGGCACGTTCGACGAACTGATGGCGAAGGACGGCCGCTTCGCCGAGCTCGCCCGCGACCAGTTCATCGCCGCCGGCCCCGGCACGGCCGCCGAAGGCGACGCCGCCGCGGCGGCCGCCGGCCTGCCGGGATAGAGGCCGGGCCGCGGTCTTCGGCCTCTCCGTCGCCGTGCTCCGCGAAGGCGCTATGGGATGCACATCGTGCGCCGCGCATGCAAGCCGTCATGCGCGGGCTCGACCTGCGCATCCATCACTCTTCGTAAGCAGTCATGTTCTTCGAGGCGGATGGATCGCCGAGTCGAGCCCGGCGATGACGCCGAAAAACGCGACGCACTGAGTTCGCCGGCGCTTTCGGGATCTGTGCATGCCGTAGCGCGAAGGCGGAGCACCCGGTCCGCCGCAGCCTTGCGGGGTTGAACACCGGAAGCCGCGGATCCTGGGTCGTCCGCCTCCGCGAGGGCTTTGCAGAATCCGTCATTCCGGGGCGCGCCGAAGGCGCGAACCCGGAATCCAGCTCCGAACTCGGCATTCTGGGCTGGATTCCGGGTCCGACGTTCCGCGTCCTCCCGGAATGACGAATTCTGCAAAGCCCTCGCCTCCGCGGACGACCACCATCGCGAGGATCGTGCGATTGGGCGTCAGCCGAAAGCCTCACTCCGCCGGTGTCGCCGTCGGCTCGCTGCCCTTCTTCGCCGCGTCCTTCCTCGCCTTGCGCGCGGCGAGGTGCTCCTCCCACCGCTGCGTCAGGACGAAGAAGGACGGCACGAACAGCACGGCGAGGCAGGTCGAGGCGATCATGCCCGAGAACACCGTGATGCCGATCGAGGCCCGGGCCGAGGCGCCGGCGCCGGTCGCCACCACCAGCGGCGCGACGCCGAGGATGAAGGCGAACGACGTCATCAGGATCGGCCGGAATCGTTCGCGCGCGCCCTCCACGGCCGAGTCCAGGATGCTCTTGCCGGCGGCCCGGGTCTCGCGGGCGAACTCGACGATCAGGATGGCGTTCTTGGCGGAGAGCGCGATCAGCAGCACGAGGCCGATCTGGACATAGAGGTTGTTGTCGATCTTCAGCGCGTTGAGGACCGCGACCGGGCCGAGCAGCGAGAGCGGCACGGCGAGCACCACCGAGATCGGCGCCCACCAGCTCTCGTACTGCCCGGCCAGCACCAGATAGACCAGCAGAATCGACAGGGCGAAAACCATGAACATCTGGTTGCCGACGATCTTCTCCTGGTACGACATCGCCGTCCATTCGATGCCGGCGCCCGGCGGCAGGGTGCGGGCCGCGATCTCCTCCATGAGCCGCATCGTCTGGCCGGTCGACACGCCGGCTGCCGGCAGCGCCACGATGGTGGCCGACGGATAGAGATTGTACAGGCTGATCAGCGGCGCCCCGACGGTCGGTGTGATGGTCATCAGCGTGCCGAGCGGGATCATGTCGCCCTTGGTGTTGCGGACCGTCAGGTTGCGGACGTCGTCGAGCCGCTGGCGGAAGTCCGCGTCGGCCTGCACGTAGACCTGGAAGACCCGGCCGAACTTGTTGAACTGGTCGACATAGGTCGAGCCCAGATAGCCGGCGAGCGTCTGGAACACCTGATCGAGCGAGACCTGCAGGGTCTCGGTCTTCACCCGGTCGACCTCGACCCGGTATTGCGGCGCGCTCGACCGGAAGGTGGAGATCACCCGCTGGATCTGCGACTGGCTCGCCGCGTTGGCGACGAAGTTGTCGACGATGCCCTGCAGCTTGGGCAGGTCGAAGCTGCCGTCGCGCAGCTCGACCTGCATGGTCACGCCGCCGGCGTTGCCGACGCCCTGGATCGGCGGTGGCGGCACGACGAGGATCTTGGCCTCCTCGATCACGTCGAGGGCGTTGTTGAGCCCGGTGAACAGCGAGCGCAGATCCTCGCCCTTGCCGCGCTTGTCCCAGTCCTCCAGCATGACGTAGGCGACGCCGGCGTTGGCGAGCGAGGCCGAGTTGTCGAGCGGCGAGATGCCGGCGATGGTGATCACCTGTCTGACGCCCGGCGTCTTCGCCGCGATGGCGGAGACGCGGTCGAGCACGGCCTGGGTGCGGGTGAGCGAGGCGCCGTCGGGGAGCTGGACGCTCGCCACCATGTAGCCCTGATCCTCGATCGGCAGGAAGCCGGTCGGCACCCGGGTGAAGCCGAAGAGCGCGCCGCCGATGATGGCGAGCGCCAGCACGGCCATGGCGGCGCTCTTCGCCACCATGCGCTTCATCAGCCCCTCGTAGAGGTGCTCGGCCTTGCCGTAGACGGCGTTGAAGCCGCGGAAGAAGGCGTTGCGCTGCTCGGGTGGCACCGGCGCGCGCAGCCAGGTCGCCGCCTGGGTCGGCTTGAGGGTGAGGGCGTTGATGGCGGACAGCAGCGCGGTCGCGGCGATGACGAGAGCGAACTGCGCGTACATGCGACCGGTCAGGCCGGGCAGGAAGGCGGCCGGCAGGAACACGGCCATCAGCACCAGGGTGATGCCGATGATCGGGCCGAGCAGGATCGTCATGGCGCCAATCGCCGCGTCGTGGCCGCTCATCCCCTTCTCGATGTTGTGTGCGGCGCCCTCGACCACGACGATGGCGTCGTCGACCACGATGCCGATCGCCAGCACGATGGCGAACAGGGTGGAGAGGTTCACCGTGAAGCCGAGCGCCGCCATGCCGGCGAAGGCGCCGATGATGGTCACCGGCACCGTGGTGGCCGGCACCAGCATGGCGCGCCAGTCCTGCAGGAACAGCAGGATGACGATCAGCACCAGGATCGCCGCCTCGTAGAGCGTCTTGTAGACCTCGTTGATCGACGCGGTGACGAAGATGGTGGTGTCGAACGGGACGCCGTAGACCAGGCCCTGCGGGAACTCCTTGGCCAACACCGTCATCTTGGCCTTGACCAGGTCGGCGACGTCGAGCGCGTTGGCGCCGGGCGACTGGAAGATCGCGAGGCCGGCGGCCGGCTTGCCGTCCTGGGTGAAGACCTGGCTGTAGGTCTGGGCGCCGAGCTCGACCCGGCCGATGTCGCGCACCCGCGTCACGTCGCCGTTCTGTCCGGTCTTGACGATGACGGCGGCGAACTCCTCGGGATCGTCGAGACGACCGAGCACGTCGAGCGTGTACTGGAAGTTCTGAGTCTTCGGCGACGGCTGCATGCCGACCTGGCCGGCCGTCACCTGCTGGTTCTGGCCCTGCAGCGCCTGCACCACGTCCTGGGTGGTCAGGGCGCGCGCCTGCATCTTGTTCGGATCGAGCCAGACCCGCATCGAGTACTGGCCGGCGCCGAACACCGTGACGTTGCCGACGCCGGACAGGCGCGAGATCTCGTCGCGCAGCCGGATGGTCGCGTAGTTGGCGAGATAGAGGCTGTCGTAGCGGCCGTCCGGCGAGGTCAGGGTGACGATCTGCAGAATCGACGTCATCTTCTTCTGCACCGTCACGCCCTGCACCTGCACGGACTGCGGCAGCTGCGACAAGGCGGTGGCCACGCGGTTCTGCACCAGCACCTGCGCGGTGTCGAGGTCGGTGCCGATCTCGAAGGTCACGATCAGGCTGTAGCTGCCGTCGGACCCCGAGTAGGACTGCATGTAGATCATGTCCTGGACGCCGTTGACCTGCTGCTCGATCGGCAGCGCAACGGTGTCGATGACGGTGCGGGCGCTGGCGCCCGGATAGCTCGTCGTCACCGAGACGGTCGGCGGAACCACGTCGGGATACTGCGAGATCGGCAGCCGCAGCAGCGCGACGGCGCCGATCACGATCATCAGGATGGCCAGCACGTTCGCGAGAACGGGCCGCTCGATGAAGAATTTCGAGATCATGCGGGCCTCGCCGCGTCACTGCATGGTGCGGGGACGGGGGAGACCGCCCGGCACCGCGGGCGGCGCCGGCGAGGGCGATGGCGGCAGCGCGGGCTCGCCCACCTTCGGGGCGGCCGGCAGCGTGTTGGGCAGCGGCGGCGGCGCAGGGGGGGCGGCCGGCAGCGAGGCGGGGGGCGGCGCTGCGATCGTCGTGGCCTGCGGATCGACCTTCTGGCCCGGCACGGCGCGCAGGCTGCCGGCGACCACGACGCGGTCGTCCGCCGAGAGGCCCTTCTCGATCACCCGCAGCTCGCCGACCTGCGGCCCGACCTCGACCTTGCGCTGCTCCACCGTGCCGTCGGCGGCGACGACCAGCACGTAGCGGCCGCCCTGATCGCTGCCGATCGCCGTGTCGGGCACCAGCAGGGCGGAGCGGATGCGCTCGATCGGCACCCGCACCCGCACGAAGTAGCCGGGCAGCAGGCCGCGGTCCTGGTTCGCCAGGATGGCGCGGGCCTGCAGCGTGCCGGTCGAGGCGGTCACGCTCGGCGACACGTAGTCGAGCGTGCCGACATGCGGCCAGCCGGTATCGGTCTGCGTGGCGATCTCGATCGGAACCTTCCTGATGTCGTCGCGGGTGAGGCCGCGGCGCTGCATCTCGTCGCGGATGCGCTGCACGTCGGTCTCGCTGATCGTGAAGTTCACGTAGATGGGTTCGAGCTGCACGATGGTGGCGAGCGTGGTGGGCTGGCCGTTGGCGCCGACATACTGGCCGAGCGACACCTGACGGGCCGTGACGACCCCGTCGAAGGGCGCGGTCACGTGGGTGTAGCCCTGGTTGATCACGGCGAGCTGGGTGTTGGCCTTGGACTGATCGAGGTTCGACTGCGCCGAATCACGGGCAGCGGTCGCCTGGTCGAGCAGCGACTGCGGGCTCGCCTGCTTGGCGACCAGGTCGACCTGGCGGTCGTAGACGATCTGCTGCTGCTTGAGGTTGGCCTCGGCGCCGAGCTCGGCCGCCTTGGCCTGCTCCACCTTCACCCGGTAGGGCTCCGGCTCGATCGTGAACAGGAGCTGGCCCTGCTTCACGTAGTCGCCGTCGCCGTAGCTGATGCCCTGGACGAAGCCGGCGACGCGGGCGACCAGGTCGGTCTGGTTGACCGCGGCGGTCGAGCCGGTCGCCTCCAGGAAGCGCGTCACCTCCTGCTGGACGGGCTTGGCCACCGAGACCTTGGGGGGCGGCGGCGGAACGTATTGGTTCTGCTCGCCGCAGGCCGCGAGCACGAGGGAGAGGCCGACGGCTCCCGCCGTCACGATCGATCGAACCAGCGCGGTCACGGCGTCCTTCCGGAACTAGCTTGCACCAGGAACGTGGCTGTCCCATGCGGGCCGGGCGCATCCTGCAGGGGACGGTCCGGACGGGGAATCCGCGAGACGATGCCTGCTTATATCAGCTTTTCGGCGCCGCGCGCATGTCGCGTGTGTTTCCTTATCGCGTGCAGGCTGCGCCCGGTCGCGCGGTCGCGGGGCGTATCAAGGCATCGGCCTGCGTTCCGGCCGTGAGACCGCGCCGCCGACGACAGATCGAGCGGAAATCGTAAACGCCGGTTAACGACTCGGGGGTAGGCTGCATGGGAAAGACCATGACCAGGACACACCACGCCCGTCACGGGATCGCCGCCCTCGTCGCCTATGCGGTCGGGCTGGTGGTCGTCGCGCTCGCCGGGTGGGAGGTCGGGGCCCGGCAGCTCGGCTACGTGCCGCTCACCACCCGTGTGTTCGGCCCGTCCGGTCCGCCCGAGGCCGAGGTGCGCCGCTGGGGCCGGATGCTGGTGAAGGCCGACTATCTCGGGAACTGCCGCGAATACACGGTCGACAACCGCACCCAGCAGGTCATCGACAAGGGCATCGTCCCGTGCGAGCCGCCCAAGGAGACCGAATCGGCGAAGCCGAAGACCACCGGCGGCAAGTTCGACTCCTTCCGGGATGCGTTCGGGAAGAAGTGAGAGCCGGGCGTGCGGCGCTCTCCGTAGAAGACGCCATCCCGGCTCGGCGCCTGCGCGCCGCCGCCGGACGACGACGAATCAACGAGCCCCCGTCTGCCGCACCGCCGCATCGAAGCGGGCGAGCGCCGCCGCGCGCTCGTCGTCGCTCATCATGGCGGCCGAGAAGCTCGTCCGGGCGAGCGTGACGATCTCGGCCGGCGACAGGTCCAGCGCCCGGGCGATGGCGGAAAAGTTGTCGTTCACGTAGCCGCCGAAATAGGCCGGATCGTCGGAGTTCACCGTGACGGTGAGGTCCTTCTCCAGCATGTGCCGCAGCGGATGATGCGCGAGGTCGGGGACGACGCGCAGGCGGAGGTTGGAGAGCGGGCACACGGTCAGCGGCACCCGGTCGCGGGCGAGGCGGGAGATCAGGGCGGCATCCTCCAGCGCGCGGTTGCCGTGGTCGACGCGGCGGACGCCGAGCACGTCGAGCGCCTGCCACACATAGTCCGGCGGGCCTTCCTCGCCGGCATGGGCGAAGAGCTGGAAGCCGGCGTCGCGGGCGCGGCCGAACACATGCGCGAACTTCTCCGGCGGATGCCCTTTCTCCGACGAATCGAGTCCGACCCCGACGATGCGGTCGCGGTGCGCCAGCGCGGCGTCGAGGGTGCGCTGCGCGTCGGCCTCGTCGAGATGGCGCAGGAAGCACATGATCAGGCTCGCCCGGATGCCGAAGCTTTCACTCGCCTCCACGCACGCCCGATGCAGGCCGTTCACCACGGTGTCGAAGGCGATGCCGCGGCTGGTGTGGCCCTGGGGATCGAAGAACATCTCGACATGCACGACATTGTCGGCGTGCGCCCGCCTCAGATAGGCGAAGGCGAGGTCGTAGAAATCCTGCTCGGTGACCAGCACCGACATGCCGACGTAATAGACGTCGAGAAAGTCCTGCAGCGAGCCGAAGGCGTAGGCGCGGCGCAGCGCCTCGACCGAGTCCCAGGGCAGTGGGATGTTGTTGCGGCGGGCGAGCGAAAAGACCATCTCGGGCTCGAGTGAGCCCTCGATGTGGATGTGCAGTTCGCATTTCGGCAGGCAGGCGATGAGGCGATCGCGGTCCGGCATGTGCACGCAAGGTCCCCGGGGGTTCGAATCCCTCGGACCATAGCAGATCGGGCCGTCGCGAGGTGTCGTCCAGCGCTGAGCCGAAGCTCATGCGCACGGGTCCGCTCGTCCCCGCGAAGGCGCTACGGGATGCACAGGTCTCGAAAAGCTGCGGAGTTTCGGTGAGAGGCAAACACGCCGGCCGCCCCCTCCGACGTCATCGCCGGGCTCGACCCGACTATCCATCTCTCTGCCACAGAACGCTTTTTTGGTGAAGGTGATGGATGCGCGGGGCGAGCCCGCGCATGACGCTTTCATGCGTGACACGCAATGTGTGCATCCCGTAGCGCGAAGGCGGGGACCCAGGAGCCGCGCGACGGGCGCTGGTGGGTTTGGCCCTGGATCCCCGCTTGCGCGGGGATGAGCGGAGGGCGGGGTGAGGTGCATCGTCCCGCTCCTCCGTCACGTCGCCAGCGCGTCGGCCGGTGCGGCCTTTCCGGGAGCCGTTGCCGCGGCGGCGGGACCGCCGGTCGCGACCGCCGGGGCGGCCGGAGCGGGCGCCGCCGCGGGCGGGGGTGCCGGCGGCGCCGCCCCGGCCGCCGCTGCGGCCGCCGGTGCCTCGGCCTCCGCCTCGGCGAGGCGGCGGCGCTCGGCGCGCGGCAGGGCGAAGCGGTCGTAGAGGATCGGCAGGAGGAGCAGGGTGAGGGCGGTCGCGGTGACGAGGCCGCCGATCACCACGATGGCGAGCGGACGCTGGATCTCGGCGCCGGGCCCGGTCGCGAACAGGAACGGAACGAGGCCGAGCGCCGCGATCGAGGCGGTGAGCGTCACGGGCCGCAGCCGGCGCCGCGCGCCTTCCATCACGGCCTCGCGGAACGGCAGGTCGCCGCGGGCGCAGACCTCGTTGATGTAGGAGATCAGCACCACGCCGTTGAGCACCGCGATTCCCATCAGGGCGATGAAGCCGACCGAGGCCGGCACCGACAGGAACTCGCCCGAGGCCCACAGCGCGACCACGCCGCCGATGGCGGCGAACGGCACGTTGCAGAACACCAGCGTGGCCTGGCGCAGCGAGCCGAAGGTGAGGTAGAGCAGCAGGAAGATGGCGGCGAGCGCGATCGGCACCACGATGGTGAGGCGCGCCGCGGCGCGCTGCTGGTTCTCGAACTGGCCGCCCCAGACGAGCCCGTAGCCCTTCGGCATCTCGACCCGCGCCGCGACCGCCGCCTTGGCGTCGTCGACGAAGCCGACGAGGTCGCGGCCGCGCACGTTCGCCAGCACGGTGGCGAAGCGCTGGCCGTCCTCGCGGATCACCTGGATCGGCCCGTCCTCGACCGCGATGGTCGCGACCTGCGACAGCTCCACGGTGCCGCCGCCCGGCAGCACGATCGGCACCCGGGCGAGGTCGGCCGCCGAGGACCGCAGCCGCTCCTCGCCGCGCACGACCAGCGGCGTGCGCACCTGGCCTTCCAGCACCAGGCCGAGCCGGCGGCCGTCGACCCAGACGCGCAGCGCCTCCTGCACCTCGTCGGCGTTCAGCCCGAAGCGCCCCGCCTTCTCGCGGTCGACCGCCACGGTGAAGTAGCGCATCCCGGCGTTGCGCAGCGCGAACACGTCGATGGCGCCCGGCACGGTTCGGATCGCCGCGGCGACATCGCGGGCCGCCCGGTTGAGGGTCGCGATGTCGTCGCCGAACACCTTGACGACGACGTCGCCGCGCGCCCCGATGATCATCTCCTGCACGCGCATGTCGATCGGCTGGGTCAGGGCGTAGTCGATGCCCGGGATGGTGTCGAGCACGCGCCGCAGCTCGCCCAGGAACCAGCGCGTGTCGGGCCCGCGCCACTGGTCCTTGGGGGCGAGGGTCATGAACATGTCGGTCTCGTTGAGCCCGACCGGATCGATGCCGAGCTCGTCGGCGCCGGCCCGCGCCATGATGCCCTTGATCTCCGGGATCTCGGCCATCAGCGCCTGCTGGATGCGCAGGTCGGTCTCCGCCGCCTCGTCGACCGAGATGGTGGGGAACTTGCGGATGGTGACGACCGGCGTGCCCTCGTCCATCACCGGCATGAAGGTGCTGCCGATGCGCGGGAACACCACCGCGACCGCGCCGACGCCGATCGCCACCGCCATCACCACGGCGACCGGCTTGCGCATGACATAGGCGAGCAGCGGGTCGTAGCCGGCGTGCAGCCTGCGCACCAGCCACGGGTCGGCGTGATGGCCGGCGCGCAGCACATGCGCCGAGATCGCCGGCACCACGGTGAGCGAGAGAACGAGCGCCGCGATCAGCGCCACCACGATGGTGAGCGCGACAGGGCTGAACAGCCGTCCCTCCAGCCCCTGCAGGGCGAGCAGCGGCGTGAACACCACGATGATGATGGCGACGCCGGAGACCAGCGGCACCGCGACCTCGCGGGTCGCGTCCAGGGTGAGGCGCAGCCGGGTCGCGAGATCCGGCCTCTCGACCGTCGACAGCCGGTGCTCGACGTTCTCCACCACCACGACGGCGCAGTCGACCAGCAGGCCGATGGCGATGGCCAGCCCGCCGAGCGACATGATGTTGGCCGACCAGCCGAGCTGGCGCATCACCGCGAAGGTGGCGAGCACGGCGAGCGGCAGGATCAGCGACACCACCAGGGCGGAGCGAAGATTGCCGAGGAACAGGAGCAGCATGACGACGACGAGCGCGATCGCCTCCAGCAGCACCTTCTGCACGGTCCACACGGCGGCACCGATCAGCTCGCTGCGGTCGTAGAAGATCACGACGCGGGTGTTCTCGGGGAGCTGCGGCTGCAGCGCGGCGAGTCTCGCCTTCACCCCGTCGACCACGGTGCGGGCGTTGGCGCCGCGCAGGCCGAGCACCAGGCCCCACACGGTCTCGCCCGCCGCGTCGGCGGTGACGACGCCGTTGCGGGCGAGGGCGCCGAAGCGCACGTCGGCGACGTCGCCGACCCGCACGATCGCGCCGTTGCGCACCGTCACGATGGTGTTGCGCACGTCGTCGAGGGTGCGGATGCGGCCCTCCGAGCGCACCAGCAGGGCCTCCTCCCCGTTGCGGATGCGCCCGGCGCCGTCGTTCCTGTTGTTGTTCTCGATCGCCTTCTCGAGCATCTGGGTGGTGATGCCGCGCGCCGCCATGGCCGAGGCCGAGGGGATCACCTCGAAGGTGCGCACGAATCCGCCCAGCACGTTGACGTCGGCGACGCCGGGCAGCCCGCGCAGCGCCGGCCGGATCGTCCAGTCGAGCAGCGAGCGCTTCTCCTGCGCGGTCAGCGTGTCGGATTCGATGGTGAACATCACCATCTCGGCGAGCGGCGTGACGATCGGGGCGAGACCGCCGTCGGCGTCGTCGGGCAGCTGACTACGCACCTCCTGCAGCCGCTCGTTGACCTGGGCGCGGGCCCAGAAGATGTCGGTGCCGTCGGCGAACTCGAAGGTCAGCAGCGCGACCGCGTAGCGCGTCGTCGAGCGCATGCGCACGAGGTTCGGGATGCCGCGGGCGGCGAGCTCGATCGGCGTGGTGACGCGGCTCTCCAGCTCCTCGGGCGTCAGGCCGGGCGCCTTCATGGAGACCAGCACCTGCACGGGCGCGACGTCCGGAAAGGCGTCGATGGAGAGCCGCTGATAGGCGGTGGCGCCCCATACGGCGAGCGCGATCGCGCCGATGAAGACGAGGAGGCGCTGGCGCAGCGCGACGTCGACGAGAGAAGCGAGCATCGGATCAGTCCTGGTCGGCGGCGGCGAGCTCGGAGAGCAGCGCGACGATGCCGCGATCGGCCACCTGGTCTCCTGGCGACAGCCGGCCGCGGATCGACGTCGTGGCGGTGCGCTCGGCGACCACCTGCACGGGCTTGGCGCGGAAGCCGGTCTCCTCGCGCACGAACACCCAGGCGCGGTCGCGATGGCGCACCACCGCGGTCGCCGGCACCGACCATTGCGGCAGGCCGTTCTGGCCGATCCTGAGGGTCGCCGCGACGGCGAGGCCGGGCCGGACCGTGCCGCCGGCGGAATTGATCTCGGCGACCGCCACGGCCGACTGGGTCGCCGCGTCGACGGTGCGGCCGATCCGGATGATGCGGCCCTCGACTCCGTAAGCCGGCAGGATCACGCGCGATCCCACCGTCACGGCCGACAGACGGGTCGCCGGCACCTGCAGGTTCAGCCACAAGGGATCGAGCGCCGCGATCGAGAGGAGCGCCGCCGCCGGCTCGACGCGCTGGCCCGGATTGGCGTTGCGGCTGACGATCGTGCCCGAGATCGGCGCGTGCACCGTGACGGCGCTGGCGATCTTGCGGGTGGTGCGCAAGGCCTCGATCTCGGCGTCCGACATCTCCATCAAGGCGAGGATCTGCGAGCGCTCGTCGAGCCGCGACCTGGCGTGTGCCGCCTCGGTCTCGGCGACCCGCAGCTCGCGCTCGGGCGTCACCCGGCCTTCCCACAACAGCCGGGTGCGGCGCAGCCGGTCGGCCGCCAGCGCCTCGTCGGAGAGCGCGGCGAGATACTGACGCTGCGCCTCGACGAGGTCGGGTGAGCGCAGCTTGACGATGGGCTGACCGGCCGTGACGGACTCGTCGGTCGCGACCAGCACGGTCTCGACCAGACCGCCGGCCGGCGCCGCGACGACGCGCAGCTGCTGCGGCGGGATCGCGACGGTGCCGGGCAGCGAGAGCTCGAGGTCGCCGGTTTCCGGCGTGACCGCCGTTGTGGCGATGCCGGCGGTGCGGATTTCGCGCTCGTCGAGGGCGATCGCGACACCCTCGCGGTCACGGTCGCGGCCGTGGTCCGGCGGTGCGGCTCCGTCGGCCGCGTGAGCGGCCGGAAGGGCGATCGTGAGTGTCAGGGCGAGCGCCAGGGCCCGCCCGGTGAAGGCAGTCGGAAACGGCATCGTGGTCTCGTTCGGTTCGGCTCGGGAATTTCCAAGCTCGGGAATTTCCAAGTCGGCCGCCCGGACTCGCGTCGGAGAGATCCCGGTCGCAGTCCATGCGTGCGCGTGTCGTCAGGCTGCTGCTCGGCGTCGCACGATGCGCTCCCGGTCGTTGATCCTCGCCAGAAGGTAGAGAGGTGCCCGCGCCGCGCCAGACCCGCCGGGACGTTCGCGATGTCGCACCGTGCGACCGGGCGCCGCGGCGGGATGGCGTGCGCGTGGCTTCTGCGAGATTTTACGAGCGGCGACGCGGACGTGATCACGTCCTGCGACAAAGCGCCGTGGCGCCGCGGCCGGACCGGCTAGAGGCGGGCGCGGAAATGGCGCGGCGGCACGCCGTAGGCCCGCTTGAAGGCGGTGGCAAAATTCGCCGGGTTGGCGTAGCCGGCGAGGAACGCCGCCTCGTTGACCGAGACGCCGTCGCGCTCCAGCGCCTCGCGGGCACGGTCGAGCTTGCGGCCCCGGATGTGGTCGACGATGGTCGTCCCGCGCGCCGCGCGGAAGATGCGCTGCATGGTCGAGACGCTCATGCCGACGTGACGGGCCACCGTGTCGAGCGTGACGGCGTCGTCGAGATGGGCGTCGACGAACTCGCAGATGGCGCGCACCCGGGCGTAGTCCTTCGGCCGCAGCAACGGCGCCGCGGCGGCGCTCTCCGAGCGGGCGACGGCGTGCAGTGCCTCGCCGACGATGTCGATGGCGCGGCTCTCGCAGTAGAGGTTGCGCATCAGCGGCGCGTAGGCGGGCGGCTTGAGGATCTGCTCGACCAGCGAGACCAGCCGGGCGGACGGTGTCCATCGCATGCTGGCGAGATGCGAGCGGCTGAAGGCGAGCACGCCGCGATGGCCCTCGACGGCGTCGAGGCCGCTCTCGTCGAGCCACTGCGGCGATACCGTCACGGTGACCTTGCGGACATGGGTGCCGCAGGCCGAGCGGCGCTGGAAGGTCTCGCGTCGGGCGCGCGCCACCACGACGGCCTCGACCGGGGCGCTCCGGCCCTCGTCGCGATGCCCCATGGCGAAGATGCGCTCGCCCATCCGGGCGGTGACGCCGCCTTCGAGGAAGAGCGAGAAGGTCAGGCCGGGCTCCTGCACGGCGCGGGTCTCGAGATCGTGCAGATCCCAGACGTCGGTGGCGTGCAGGTGCAGCCCGGAGCGCAGCTCCATCTGGACGAAGTCGCCGCGCAGCAGCACGGCCTCGTCCTCCAGCACCGGCGCGACCAGGCGGAAGTCGGCGGCCTTCGCCCAGCGCCGCAGATCGCGATGGCGCACGACTCGCGGGCCGCGCGGCGCGTCGTCCATCGCATTCATCGCAGTGCCGTCCAGCCTCTCATGACCGACAAAGGACGCAGGAGGGACGGCCGTGTCAATCGCGGCGGCGCGCATTTGAAATGGTATAGCTCTAATCTTCCAAGTCTAGAATTGCAGCAGGGAAGCCCTTCGTCGTAGGGGTTTGGTGATTTCGCAAAGAAAATACACGTCCCGTCGAATGTACGTCTCCTCCCTCCGTCGGTTAACTGATCCGACCACTGTGGGGGTGGGAAGACACGGCCACGGCCGTGACGTCGACGGGGGCTGGCCATGACTTGCACGACTTTCACCGACCGATCCGCCCGGATCGTCAGCCTTCTGCTCGCGACGACGATGCTGGGCGGCGCCGTGTCGACGGCCGTGCAGGCGCAGGAGGGCACGGCGCTGCCGACCATCCGGGTCGAGAGCGATCGCCAGACCGGTGGCGGCGGCGACGGCGAGGCGACCGCGCCCGGCGCCGGTGGCGAGGGGGGCGCGGTGACCCCGACCCGCGGCGTCGCCGCGACCTCGTCGAGCGCGGTCGGCCCGGTCGAGGGCTACGTCGCCGACCGCAGCATGACCGGCACCAAGACCAACACGCCGATCGTCGAGACCTCGCAGTCGGTGTCGGTGGTCACGCGCGACCAGATGGAGGACCAGGGCGCCGAGAGCGTCAGCCAGGCGCTGCGCTACACGCCGGGCGTGCTCCCGGATCTGCGGCCGGCGAGCCGCTTCGACATCGTCCCGGTGCGCGGCTACAGCAACGGCGGCAGCGTGGCGCAGAGCTTCGTCGGCTTCCAGGACGGCCTCAGGCTGCTCCGCGGCATCTCCTATGCGATACCGACGGTCGATCCTTATGCGCTGGAGCGCATCGAGGTGCTGCGCGGCCCGTCGTCGATCGTCTACGGCCAGACCAATCTCGGCGGCATGATCAACCTGGTCACCAAGCGGCCGCTCGACAAGCCGTTCCACGAGGTGGAGATCACAGGCGGCAACTGGGAGCGCCTGCAGGGCGCCTTCGACTTCTCCGGCCCGATCGACAAGGACGGGCACTGGCTCTATCGCCTCACCGGCCTCGCCCGCAACTCCGGCACCCAGGTCGACTACACCGAGGACGACCGCTACATGCTCGCCCCGGCCCTGACCTGGAAGCCGAGCACCGACACCACCTGGACGCTGCTCGCCAACTACACCTACGATCCGAACAGCTTCTACTCGGTGTTCCTGCCCAAGAACGGCACCCTCTACGCCAGCTCGCGCGGTCAGATCCCGTCGACCTTCAACGTCTCGGATCCGGGCTACGAGGTGTTCGAGCGCAAGCAGGCCTCGGTGACGTCGCTGTTCGAGCATCGCTTCGACGACACCTGGACGGTGCGCCAGAACACCCGCTACATGCACCTCGACACGCATTTCCGCGGCCTCTCGCCGTCAGGCCTCAGCGGCACGACGATCAGCCGCAACAAGTCGAACGTGAAGGACGAACTCGACTCGGTCGCCACCGACAACCAGGTCCAGTCGCAGTTCGCCACCGGCGCGTTCCAGCACACGGTTCTGGCCGGGCTCGACTATCAGTACGCTGATTCTCGTCGCTTGCTCGGCAGCGCCGCCGCGACGACGATCGACTACACGAACCCGATCTACTGGCAGAACATCCCGGTGGCGCCCTACCTGACCGACTCCAGCCAGACCACTGATCAGCTCGGGTTCTACGCTCAGGATCAGATCCGGCTCGGCAACATGATCGGCATGTTCGGCATCCGGCGCGACCGGGCGAGCTTCGACTACAGGCAGGTCACCATCGCGACCGGAAAAGTGGCGTACGACCTCTCGCAGACCGACGAGGCGACGAGCTGGCGCGCCGGACTGCTCTATCACTTCGAGAACGGGCTCGCGCCTTACATCAGCTACTCGACCTCGTTCGAGCCGGTGACCGGCACGACCCTCGACTACTACGGCCGGCCGTTCAAGCCGACCACCGGCAAGCAGGCCGAGGCGGGGATCAAGTATCAGCCGCCCGGCTGGGACCTGCTGTTCACGGTCGCCGCCTACGAGCTCACCCAGTACAACGTCCAGACCACCGATCCGGATTCGACCCATGTCGGCCTGCAATGCGGCGGCGTGAGCACGCGCTGTAGCGTGCAGACCGGCGCGGTCCTGAGCCGCGGTCTCGAGCTCGAGGCCAAGGGCAAGCTCACCCGCAACATCGAGTTCGTCGGCGCCTTCACCTGGCAGGACATGGAGGTCACGCAGACGAACGACAGCACCGCGCTCGGCAAGCGGCCCATCATGGTGCCGGAGTATTACGGCTCGCTGTGGGGCAAGTACACGTTCTACGAGGGGCCGCTGGCCGGCTTCGGCATCGGCGCCGGCGTCCGTCATGTCGCATCGACCTACGCCAACACCACCAACACCATCGAGGTCCCGGCCTTCACTCTGATGGACGCCGGCATCCATTATGACTTCGAGTACATCGAGCCGAAGCTGAAGGGCCTGCGCCTGTCGCTCAACGCCACCAACCTGTTCGACAAGGAGTACGTCGCCTCGTGTGGCACCGGCACCGGCAACATCGACGTCGGCTGCTTCTGGGGCACCCGCCGCACCATCCTGGCGACCGCGAGGTATCGCTGGTGACGGCTTTCACCGGACCCGCGATCGTGCGTCCGCGCGATCGCGTCGAAGACGCCGCCGGCAAGGGTACGTTCTCCGGCCCCCCGCCGGCGGCGTTGCCGCACACCGAGGTCCGCACGCTGCGCCCTGCCGGCGGGTTGGAGCATCGCATCTATGTGGCGCGGCCGCACGGGCCGCCGCCGTCGCCGGACGGCTATCCGCTGATCGTGCTGACCGACGCCAACGCCGCCTTCGCCACCATGGTCGAGGCGGTGGGCTTGCGCTCACGCCGGCCGGAGGTGACCGGCGTGGTGCCGGCCGTGGTGGTCGGGCTCGGCTATCCGACCGACGAGCCGCTCGACCTCGTCCGCCGCACCTTCGACTACACGCCGGCTCCGCGCGGCCCGCTGGAGATGCCGCCGCGGCCGGACGGCTCGCTGTGGCCGCCGGTCGGCGGCGCCGACCGGTTTCTCGATTTCATCGGCGACGACGTGCTGCCGGCGATCGGGACCGAGTTTCCGCTCGATCCGGCGTGGCGCACGCTGTTCGGCCACTCCTTCGGCGGCCTGCTCACGCTCTACGCCCTGTTCACCCGGCCCGGCCTGTTCCGCACCCATGTCGCCGCGAGCCCGTCGATCTGGTTCGCCGACCGCGTGGTCGAGGCGCACGAGCGTGCCTTCGTCGCGGCGCTTCGGCCCGGGGCGGATCTTCGCCTGCTGATCACGATGGGCGGCTGCGAGCAGGAGCCGACCGCGGTCGAGATCGACGGCGCCGACGCCGCGGTCCGGGCCGACTGGAAGCGCCGTAACCGGATGATCGACAATGCTCGCGAGATGGCGGCGCGCCTCGCCCCGCTCGCCGGCCGCGGGCTCACGGCCGAGTACGTCGAGTTCCCGGACGAGGACCATGTCTCCGTGGTCCCGGCCGCGATCTCGCGCGCCGTCACGCTGGCGCTGGGTCGGCCGTTGCGGGGTGATCGTGAAATGCCGGTCGGCCATCGGAGGGGCGCGTGATCACATGGCGCCGTCTTTTCCCCTCTCCCCTCGTGGGAGAGGTGCCGAGCGAAGCGAGGCGGGTGAGGGGGCGCGCCACGAACTCCGAGTTTGTGGAGCTCCCCCTCACCCGGCCCGCCGCTTCGCGGCGAGCCACCCTCTCCCACGAGGGGAGAGGGTTCGCGCCGTGCCTGCCGCTCCTCTGAAAGACGCGTCATGACCTTCTCCCGCCGCACGCTCCTGCGCACCGGTGCCGCCGCGGCGCTCGGCACGCTGCTGCCGCGCCGCGCCCGCGCCGCGCGCGACGTGATCACGGTGACGGACGTGCTCGGCCGGCGCGTCGAGATCGCCAGGCCGGTGAAGCGCATCGTGCTCGGCGAGGGGCGCCAGCTCATCACGCTCGCGCTCGTCCATCCCGATCCGGTGTCGCTGCTCGCCGGCTGGCCCGGCGACCTGGTGCGCCAGGACAAGGTGACGTACGGGCAATACCGTGAAAAATTTCCGGCGATCGCCGACATCCCGATCGTCGGCCGCGGCTCGGAGGAGAGCTTCTCCATCGAGCAGGCGCTGGCGACGGCGCCCGACGTGGCGATCCTGTCCGGCGGCTATGGCCCGTCGATCCGCTCCAAGGAGACGATCGCCCGCTTCGAGGCCGCCGGCGTGCCGGTCGTGTTCATCGATCTGATCGCCAAACCGCTCGACAACATCGTGCCGAGCCTGCGGCTGCTCGGCCGCCTGCTCGGCCGCGAGGAGGCCGCCGAGAAGGTCGTGCAGTTCAACGAGACCCGGACCGGCCGCATCCGCGATCGCCTCGCCGCCACAAGGCCGGTGGTGCCGACCGTGCTGATGAATGCCCATGCCGGCCTCAACGAGTGCTGCAACGCTCCCGGACGCGCCACCATCGGGGCGTTCATCGACGTCGCCGGCGGCCACAACATCGCGGCCGACGTGCTGAAGACGCCGTTCGGCCCGATCGGCCTCGAATACGTGCTGGGGCGCGATCCCGAGATCTATGTCGGCACCGGCGGCCAGCATCTCGCCGGCACCGGCGGGCTGGTGCTCGGGCCCGGCGTCGATGCCGCGGAGTCGCGGGCCCGGCTGCAGGAGATCGTCAGCCGCCCGGGCCTCGCCGATCTCTCCGCCGTGCGCAACGGCCGCGTCCACGGCCTGTGGCATCTGTTCGGAAACTTCCCGCTCAACGTGCTGGCGCTCGAGGCGCTGGCGCGCTGGTTCCATCCGAAGCTGTTCGGCGACGTCGATCCCGACGCGAGCCTCGCGGTCGCCAACCAGACGCTGCTCGCCGTTCCCATGCGCGGCACCTATTGGGTGTCGCTGAACCCACCGCCGGGAGGGCGGTAGGGGTGGCGGCGTTGCTCGGACAGCCGGTCGCGTCGCCGCTCTCCGCCGCGGCCGAGAGCGCGCTGGTCGCGCACCGGCGGCTGCTGCGGCGGCGGGCCGCCGTGGTGGCCGGGCTCGCGCTCGCCGGTATCGCCGCCTTCCTGCTCGACCTCGCCACCGGCCCGTCGGCGCTCTCGATCGTCGACGTGCTGCGCGGGATCCTCTTTCCTCAGGAGCTCGGCCGCGCCGCCGCCGTGATCGTCTTCGACGTGCGGCTGCCGCAGGCCGCGATGGCGATCCTGGTCGGTGTCGCGCTGGCGCTCGCCGGCGCCGAGATGCAGACCGTGCTGAACAATCCGATGGCGAGCCCGTTCACGCTCGGCATGTCGGCGGCCGCGACCTTCGGGGCGGCGGTCGCCATCGTGCTCGGCGTCGCGCTGCCCGGCGTGCCGGCCGAGTGGAGCATCCCGGTCAACGCCTTCGTGTTCGCCTTCGGCTCCGCCATGCTGCTACAGGTGCTGAGCCGCCTGCGCCACGGCGGCGAGACCCTGGTGCTGTTCGGCATCGCGCTGTTCTTCACCTTCAACGCACTGGTCGCCATCACCCAGTTCGTGGCGAGCGAGCAGGCGCTGCAGCAGCTGGTGTTCTGGACCATGGGCAGCCTGTCGCGGGCGAATCGGGAGAAGATCGCGATCCTCGGCCTGGTGATCGCCTGCGTGGTGCCGTTCTCGTTCAGGGCCGCGTGGAAGCTGACCGCGCTGCGCCTCGGGGTCGAGCGGGCCCGCAGCCTCGGAATCGACATCGGCCGGCTTCGCCTGTTCTCGCTGATGCGGCTGAGCCTGCTCACCGGCGCCGCCGTCGCCTATGTCGGCGTCATCGCCTTCGTCGGCCTGGTCGGGCCGCACATCGCCCGCCTGCTGATCGGGGAGGACCACCGCTTCTTCCTGCCGGCGAGCGCGCTCTGCGGCGCCGTGCTGATGTCGCTCGCCTCGGTGGCGAGCAAGACCGCCGTCCCGGGCGTGGTGCTGCCGATCGGACTGATCACCTCGCTGATCGGGGTGCCGATCTTCATGACCCTCGTGCTGACGCGGCGGGGGCGGTGATGCACGCGACGCTGACCATCGCGCGTCTCTCGGCCGGCTATCCGCGCCGCCCGGTGATCCGCGACCTCTCGCTGCCGCCGCTGCCGGCCGCCGCCGTCACGGCACTGGTCGGGCCCAATGCGGCGGGGAAGTCGACGCTGCTCAAGGCGCTGGCCGGGCTGGTGCAGGCGGAGGGCCGGGTCCAGTTCGGCGACGCCGAGCTCCTGCGCATGCCGCTCGCCGCGCGGGCCGACCTGATCGGCTTCATGCCCCAGGCGCTGCCCCAGGGCGTCGCGCTCTCGGTGCTGGAATCGATCGTCGCCGCCTTCGAGGCGTCGCGGCCCGACGAGCTCGCCGGTGCCGATGCGGCGCGGCGCGCCGTCGCCACCCTCGACCGGCTCGGAATCGCCGATCTCGCGCTCGATTCGCTCGATCAGCTCTCCGGCGGCCAGCGCCAGCTCGTCAGCCTCGCCCAGGCGCTGGTGCGCGAGCCGCGCCTCCTGCTGCTCGACGAGCCGACCAGCGCGCTCGATCTGCGCCACCAGGTCACCGTGATGGAGGCCGCCCGCTCGCTCGCCGCGGAGGGTCGCACCGTGCTGGTCGTCCTGCACGACCTCAATCTCGCCGCCCGCTGGGCCGAGCGCGTCGTCGTGCTCGACCACGGGCGCGTCGCGGCGATCGGCACCCCGGCCGAGGCGCTGACCGCGCGAACGCTCGCCGCCGTGTGGGGCGTCGCGGCCCGCATCGAGCAGGATCCGGCCGGCATTCCGCACGTCGTCGTCGAGGGCGCCCTGCCGCCGGCTCCCGGCGGGCCGGCCGCCCACCCGTTCGATCCGCGACCCACCGCAGCCTGACAGCCACGAGGGACCTTCCATGACCGCTCCGTCCACCCCGACGGCCGGACCGCCGGCCCGCTACCGCGGCATCCGGATTCTCGAGGTGCTCCGCACCGAAACCGTGACGCCGCAGATGCGCCGCCTGATCCTCGGCGGCGAGGAGATCGCCGGGATGCGCGACGACGCCATGAACATCAAGATCCTGTTCGCGCCGGAGGGCGTCGCGGATCCGGGCTGGCCGCTGCAGGGGCCGAACGGAAAGCCGGTCTGGCCCAAGGATCCGCTGCGTCCGATCGTCCGCACCTACACGCTGCGCTGGCTCGACGCCGTCAGGGGGGAGCTCGCCGTCGACTTCGTCCTGCACGCCGACGGCGAGGCGACGCGCTTCGCCCGCCGGGCCAAGCCGGGCGACCTGGTCGGCGTCGGCGGGCCGGGCGGACGCAAGGTGCTCCCCGCCGACTGGTACCTGTTCGCCGGCGATCACACAGCGCTGCCGGCGATCGCCCACGTCCTGGAGAAGCTGCCGGCCGACGCCGTCGGCCATGCCCTCGTGGAGATACCCGACGCGGCCGAGGAGCAGCAGCTCCGCAAGCCGGACGGCATCGTGCTCACCTGGCTGCACCGCGACGGCCTGCCGCCCGGACGCAACACGCTGCTGCGCGACGCCGTGCTGGCGCTGCCCTGGCCGGCGGCGGCGCAGCGGCCGTTCGCCTGGGTGTGCGGCGAATCCTCCACGGTCCGGGCCCTGCGCGCCTATGCCCGCGAGGAGCGCAAGCTCGACCGGCGCCAGATCCACGCCATCGGCTACTGGCGCGCCGGCCTGAACGAGAACGCCTATCACGACGCCTACGACAACGACCGCGACGAGGACTACTTCAAGACGTGGCGCGAGGAGCTGGCCGAGCGCGGCATCCCGGCGGAGGCGGCCGACTGAGGCGGAAGCGCCGGCGGCCGGCCTCGCCGCGGGCGGGCCGGCGCCGGCGGTCGCGCCCCGGGCCGGAACCAAATCTCTGAAATCGTTCGACAAGCCCTGCCGGGTGCCGGCCGCGCCGCGCGCCCGGGCCGGTTGTGCGGGCGGCATCCCTGCCGGGCGGGGGCTCGGCTTGCGCGGGCGCGCCGTCCGCCTATAGTCCGCCGCGAATTTCATTTGCCGACCAAGGGGCCCGGACCGCCGGGCCCGTCGGCACGAGGAGCGGCCGGCCGGCCGAGACAGCATGGCGAAGAGCGACGTGAAGAAGGTGGTGCTGGCCTATTCGGGCGGTCTCGACACCTCGATCATCCTGAAGTGGCTGCAGACGACCTACGGGTGCGAGGTCGTCACCTTCACGGCCGATCTCGGCCAGGGCGAGGAGCTGGAGCCGGCCCGGCAGAAGGCGCTCCTCCTCGGCATCAAGCCCGAGAACATCTTCATCGAGGATCTGCGCGAAGAATTCGTGCGCGACTACGTCTTCCCGATGTTCCGGGCCAACGCGGTCTACGAGGGCCAGTACCTGCTCGGCACCTCGATCGCCCGGCCGCTGATCGGCAAGAAGCAGATCGAGATCGCCGAGAAGGTCGGGGCCGACGCGGTCTGCCACGGCGCCACCGGCAAGGGCAACGACCAGGTCCGCTTCGAGCTCGCCTACTACGCGCTCAAGCCCGACGTGAAGGTCATCGCGCCCTGGCGCGAATGGGATCTCACGTCGCGCACCAAGCTGATCGAGTTCGCCGAGAAGCACCAGATCCCGATCGCCAAGGACAAGCGCGGCGAGGCGCCGTTCTCGACCGACGCCAACCTGCTGCACACCTCGTCCGAGGGCAAGGTGCTGGAGGATCCCTCGCAGGACGTGCCGGACTACGTCTTCAGCCGCACCGTCGATCCGGAGAGCGCGCCCGACAAGCCGACCGTCATCACGGTGGACTTCGAGCGCGGCGACGCGGTGGCGGTCGACGGCGTGAAGCTCACGCCGGCCGCGCTGCTCGCCAAGCTCAACGAGCTCGGCCGCGTCAACGGCATCGGCCGGCTGGATCTGGTCGAGAACCGCTATGTCGGCATGAAGTCGCGCGGCATGTACGAGACGCCCGGCGGCACCATCCTGCTCGCCGCGCATCGTGGCATCGAGTCGATCACGCTCGACCGCGGCGCCGCCCATCTCAAGGACGAGCTGATGCCCAAGTATGCCGAGCTCGTCTACAACGGCTTCTGGTTCGCGCCGGAGCGTGAGATGCTGCAGGCCGCGATCGACAAGAGCCAGGAGTTCGTCACCGGCCGCGTCCGGCTGAAGCTCTACAAGGGCAACGTCACGGTGATCGGCCGCGAGAGCCCGTACTCGCTCTACGACCAGGAGCTCGTCACCTTCGAGGAAGGCGCCGTCGCCTACGACCAGCACGACGCCCAGGGCTTCATCAAGCTCAACGCCCTGCGCCTGCGCACCCTGGGTCAGCGCCGGAAGCGCATGGCGAAGTGAGGGTTCTCACGAGGATAGTTGTCGGGTAAAGTTTCAGCATGCTGACGCGCATCGAAATCGACGGTTTTAAAAGCTTCAAAGATCTGAAGCTGGACCTGCACCCATTTACGGTGGTTGCGGGTCCAAACGCTTCCGGGAAATCGAATTTTTTCGATGCATTGCGCTTTTTGTCGCAGCTTGCTTCGTTCGATCTATTGGAAGCCGTGCGCCGATTGCGTGGCGATCCAAGTGAGTTGTTTCGCAGAGAACCCACCGGAAATAGCGCAAGAACTATCTGTTTCGCCGCCGAGGTTTTGCTCGATTCCGAAGTCGAGGATGCGTTCGGTCAAAAGCGGCCGCTTAAGCATACTAGAGTGCGTTACGAGCTTGAGATTGAAAGACAGGGGGGAATCGGTGGCCCCGAACGGCTCTATGTTCGTCACGAATCAGCTCGGCCAATCAAGCGAACCGACGATACTTGGCTTAGACGATCGCCGCCGCCGCATCCGGACTTTGTAAAGGAATATGCGCGTTACGCCAGCGGTGGCGGAAGAAGTGCGTTCCTGGAAACCTTGAGTGATAAGTTCCAGGTTAATCAAGATGGCGTACAGGGGCGACCGAGACCGTTTCCGATATCAAAGGACAGGGCTACCGCCACTGTTCTGTCTCGAATTACGACCGCTACGGAGTTTCCTCATCTCTTTGCTCTTCGCCAAGAGTTGGCGTCGATAACATTCCTCCAGTTAGAAGCGACTTCGGAGCGTGAGCCGAGCGATGCTCTCGCGCCAGATGAGCTTTTGCCAGACGGATCCAATCTCGCGAAAGTTTTGGCGCGCATTGAGACGGAAACCCGAACGGTGGAGCGTCCGCGAGGAGATCTGGCCGACATCAGGAATAGCTTAACCGCGCTGATACCTGGCACGAAGGACTTGCGCATTGAACGTGACGAGTCGGCTGGGAGGTATAGGCTTTTTATCTCCATGCGGGGGGAGAGCGAATTCAGTTCTCGAGTTCTCTCCGACGGGACACTAAGAGTTCTCGCTCTTCTGACATTTTTATATGACCCTCGTAGAAGGGGTGTCCTCCTATTTGAGGAGCCAGAGAATGGCGTACACGAAGATCGACTCGTTAAATTGATTCGCCTTCTTCGGGGCACATGCAGCAATGTGCACGGAGAAGAAAAAATAGGGGGGTGGCTTTTCCAGATTCTCGTCAACACACACTCTCCCGTGGTGTTGCGTGAGACTCAACTTGAAGAATTGGTGGTGGCAGATGTTGTCAGTTCAATCGACCCAACCATGCATTCCGTCCTCCGTCACACGAGAATGCGCACAGGTGTCGTCGAGAATGCTGAGTTTGATTTCGGTGACCGCGAACGGCGTCTGACCAGAATTGAAGCCGAAAGAATTACTAAAGGGAACGATGCTGCAATATGATCTGGCTTGTAATTGGGCTTTTCAGTGAAGGATCGACGGACAGTCGGTTCCTTCCACAGATTATTTATCGTCATACCCTTGATTTGATCCAGGTCGGTGGAAAACAGAACGTTCAGTTGCAAGAGGATCCAATTCTTTTGCCGGGCACGATTAATGGCGAGCGCGCTGCTAGAATGTGCAGCGAAGCCCGTGCGATAGATCTTTTCGTTGTGCATGCCGATGCTGCAGCAAATGCGCGAATGCGTATACTCGAAACGATGATAGAAGACATAAAAGAAATAGCTTCCCGCCAATGCGGTCTTGGTAAGCATCGGATCGTGCCACTGCTTCCATGTCGAGAAATGGAATCTTGGGCTTTAACGGACCCGGATGCCATTGCACGAGCTTGCGGATTTGATGCATGGCCCTCGAACATCGTTCGGCCATGGAATCCCGATCGGGCGGAATCCCTGAACGACCCAAAAGCCATTTTGCGAGATGCAGTCAAAACTCTGCATTCCAGAACCAGACAAAGACGGCTCCCTCAGATCGGCGACATTCTTGAACGAATTGGAACTGATATCGATTTGAATCGGTTGAGCCGAGCCGAATCTTTCAAAGAGTTTTCATCTGATCTGGAAGCCTCCCTCAAGAATTTAGAAATACTTGGGAGTTAGGCTGCTTTCGCGAAAATTTTCCGTCTAAGTCCGTCTTCGGCTATCCTGGGCGCCCCGAACCGGAGGCCGCCCCCGTGTATGCCGTCGAAGTACGCCATCACATCATGATCGCCCACTCGTTCCGCGGGGCCGTGTTCGGCCCGGCGCAGGCGCTGCACGGTGCGACCTTCGTGGTCGACGCGGCGATCCTGTCGGAGGCGCTGGACGAGAACGGCATCGTCGTCGACATCGGCCGGCTCGACGAGGCGCTGAAGGCGGTGCTGGCGCCCCTGAACTACAGGAATCTCGACGAGGTTCCCGAGTTCGCGGGCCGGAACACCACGACCGAGTTTCTCACCCGGCACGTCTTCGATCGTCTCGCCGAGACGGCGCGCGCCGGCGCGCTCGGCCGCGAGGGACGCGCGCTCCACGCCATCCGGGTCACCATCTCCGAATCGCACGTCGCCCGCGCCTGGTACGAGGCGCCGCTGTGGTGAGCGACGCTCCGGCGAGGCGTCTCGTCTTCGCCGTGCCGGGCGACCTCGACACGCCGACCGGCGGCTACGCCTACGACAGGCGCGTGATCGCGGAGCTGCGCGCCGCCGGCCGGGGGGTCGAGGTTATGAACCTGGGGGAGGGCTTTCCGCGGCCCGAGGCTGCGACACGCGCCGCCGCGATCGCGAGCCTGGAGGCGATCGCGCCCGAGACGCCGACCATCGTCGACGGCCTCGCCTTCGGCGTGCTGCCGGAGCTCGCCGCGACGGTGTGCCGCCGCGTGCCCGTGGTCGCGCTGGTGCACCATCCGCTGGCCCTGGAAAGCGGGATCGGGGCCGACGAGGCGCGGCAGCTGCGCGAGAGCGAGCGCAGCGCGCTCGCCGGCGCCCGCGGCGTGATCGTCACCAGCCCGGCGACGGCGCGGCTCGTCGCCGCGGACTACGGCGTGGCGCCGGAGCGGATCACGGTCGCAGTGCCCGGTGTCGAGCGCCCGGCGCCGCGTCCGACTGACGTCCGGCGCGGCGGGCCGGTGGCGCTGCTCGCGGTCGGCGCCCTGGTCCCGCGAAAGGGCTACGACGTGCTGGTCTCGGCGCTGTCGCGCCTCGCCGATCTGGACTGGCGGCTGACCATCGTCGGCCCGCCGGACCGCGACCCGGCGACCGCGGCGGCGATCGCCGCCCAGATCGCGGCGGAAGGCCTCGGCGACCGCGTGACAATCGCCGGGGCCGTGCCGGCGGACACGCTCGCGGCACTCTACGGCGCCGCCGACGTCTTCGTGCTGGCGTCCCGCTTCGAGGGATACGGCATGGCGTTTTCGGAAGCCGCGAGCTACGGTCTGCCGGTGGTCGGCACGACGGGCGGGGCGATTCCCGACACGGTTCCGGCCGGCGCCGGGCTCCTCGTCGCGCCGGACGACGTCGCGGCGCTGGCGGCGGCGCTGCACCGGGTGATCGGCGATGCCGCCGTGCGGGCGCGCCTCGCGGCGGCGGCGCGGGCCGCGGCGGAAGGACTGCCGACCTGGGCCGAGACGGCCCGCATCGTCGCCGCGACGATCGATCGCATCAGGACAGGGACGTGACCGGCTTCAGCGCAGACTGGCTCGAACGTCGCGAGCCGCACGATCGGCGGGCCCGCAATCCCCGCGTGCTCGCGGCGATCCGCGACCGCTTCGCCGACCAGGCGTCGCTGTCGATCGTCGACCTCGCCTGCGGCACCGGCGCGACCCTGCGGGCGCTCGTCGACATCCTGCCGAAGCATCAGCACTGGCGACTGGTCGACAACGATCTCGGGCTGCTGGCGCGGGCCAAGGGGGCGGCCGAGTCGGTCGCAGGATCGGGCGGCACCGTGCCGCGCGTCACCGTGACGGCGATCGACCTCGCGCGCGATCTCGAGGCCGCGCTCGACGGGCCGGTCGATCTGGTCACCACCTCGGCGTTTCTGGATCTGGTCTCGGAGGACTGGCTGGAGCGTCTGGTCACCGAGGTCGCGGCGCGCCGGCTGCCCTTCCATGCGGCGCTCACCTATGACGGCCGGCTGATCCTCGACCCCTCCGACGACGCCGACGCCACCATCGTATCGGCGTTTAACCGTCACCAGACGACCGACAAGGGGTTCGGGCCGGCGCTCGGGCCGGCCGCGGCCGGCACCGCCGTGCGGATGTTCGAGCGGCTCGGCTGGGAGGTGGTGCAGGGCGCCTCCGACTGGCTGATCGAGGCCGGCGATCCGCTCCTGAAGGAAATCGTCGGTTCGCTCGCCGGGGCGGCGCGCGAGCTCGTCGGCGTGCCGCAGACGACCATCGACGGCTGGGCGACCCGGCGTAGCATCCTGGTCGCCGCCGGCCGTTCCACCCTGCAGGTCGGTCACCTCGACATCTTCGCCTGCCCGACCGGGCGGCGCTGAGCCGACAGGTCGCAGTCGAACAGCACCTCGTCGCCGAGCGGCACGGTCTTCACCCGCGGGCGGAGGGCGTCCTCGGCGTCCGCGATGGCGGGCAGCGTGCAGCTCGGACGGCCCGAGCCGAGAATGATCGGCGCGATCACCACGTGCAGCCGGTCGAGGCAGCCGGCGGCCAGGAACCCGGACAGCGTGTCGGCGCCGCCCTCGATCAGGATGCGGCGGAAGCCGGCCGCGGCGAGGGCCGCCAGGATGGCGGCGGGATCGAGCCGGCCGCCAATGTCGGGCAGCGCGAGGCGCTCGACGCCGTCCGGCAGCCGCATCGCGGCCGCCGCCGAGGTGATCACGATCCGTCGGGTGCCGTCGTCGGCGAGCAGCCGGGCGTCGGCGTCCAGCCGGCCGTTCGGGTCGATCACGACGCGGGCCGGGTTGGGGCCGGCGACGTGCCGGACGGTGAGCTGGGGATCGTCGCACTTCGCGGTGCCGACCCCGACCACCACCGCGTCGACCACGGCGCGCAGCCGGTGGAGATGGGCGATCCCCTCCGCGCCGTTGATGTATTCCAGCCGTCCGCCGATCGTCGCGATACGGCCGTCGAGCGACTGGCCGACCTGGCCGATCACCATCAGGCCGTCGACCGCGCCGGCGCGTAGCGGCCCGAACAGCGGCTCCCAGGCGGGCGGCAGCGCGGCCCCGGCCCGCAACGCCTCCGGCACGCACGACCAGCCGCCGGCCGGACTCTCACCGAGGGAAAAACACGACGGATCCAAAGGCGCGTTCCGGCTTCTCGACACGACGACTGGACCGACTGGGCTCGATCGACGGCTCGACGGGGTGGCTGGCGGGGCGGCACGACGACCTCGTGCTGCCCCGGAGGCGAAACGCTGCGCCCGCGCGGACGTTTCCGCGGCCGTGCCGCGATGCACGGGACGCTTGCAACCGACCGGACTTTATCCTGTCATGGCATGGCGGCTCAATGACCCCCGGCGCATCCGACGTGGACTGGCAGGCGGCCCGACATCAGCACCCCGAGATGAGCACCCCGAGATGAGCACCATGGCGACCTCACCCGATCGGACGAGCGGCGGCTATACCGCTACGGCGCGGGCGCTCCACTGGATCACGGCCGCCATCGTCATCGCCCTGATCCCGGGGGGCCTCTACATGGCGAACGCCGAGCCCGGCCCGGTCCAGGACCTCGCCTTCCATCTGCACCGCTCGCTCGGCATCGTGCTGCTGCCGCTGATGCTGGTTCGGTTCGCGTGGCGCCTGGGCAATCCCCCGCCGCCGCTGCCGCGCGACATTCCGGCGCGCCAGCGCGCCGCCGCCCAGGCGGTCCATGGCATCCTCTACGCCCTGCTGATCGTCCAGCCGCTGGTCGGCTGGATCGCCACTTCGGCGTACCGGGCGCCGATCCTGGTGTTCTGGCTGATCGAGCTGCCGCCGATCTGGCCGCAGGACCGCGCCTTCTCCGAGGCCCTGTTCGGTCTGCACCGGACCTTCGGCATCCTGATCGCGCTGCTCGCCACCGCCCACATCCTCGCCGCGCTGTATCATCATTTCATCCGCCGCGACGATGTGCTCGTGCGCATGCTGCGCGGCTGAATCGCCGCCCGGCGCATCGGCGCCGGACGAAGGCCCGGCACCGCCCCGACGCGGCGACGCCAGCGTACACCTCTTGCGAGCGAAACGTGAACGGGAAACGCAACGTTAATTCACGTATCGCAATGTAACTGCCTGGTACGACAATTCGTTTCGGTTCTAGTCCGAATCTAGAACGTCGGTAGGAGCGTCTCATGACGAATGTGCCGGGCCGCTTCGGTCGGATCACCATCGGAATGCGCTTCGTGGCGGCGATCTCGGCCAGCGTCGTCCTGGCTGTCGCGGCCACCACGGCCAGCAATCTCTGGCTCTCGGCCCGGATGTCCGAGCAGGCGGCTGCGCACGAACTTTCGGTGCTGCAGGCCTTCTTTTCAGGGCGCCTCGCCGACGACGCGGCCCGCGCGATCTCGCTCGCCGACAGCCTCGCCCTCAACACCACGATCCAGGCGGCCTTCGCGGCGCGCGACCGCGCCGCGCTCGACGCGATGCTGGTCCCCGGCTTCAAGGCGCTGAAGGAGAAGCACGGCGTCGTCCAGCTCCAGTTCCACACTGCCCCGGCGACCTCGTTCCTGCGGGTGCATCGGGCTGAGAAGTTCGGCGACGATCTGAGCTCGTTCCGGCACACCGTGGTCGAGGTCAACCGCACCGGCAAGCCGGTCGCCGGACTCGAGAACGGGGTCGAGGGACTCGGCATCCGCGGCGTCGTGCCGGTCGTGCACCAGGGCAAGCAGATCGGAACGGTCGAGATCGGCATGTCGTTCGGCAAGCCGTTTTTCGAGGCCTTCAAGCGGGCGACCGGTGCCGACGTCGCCTTTCTGCTGAAGACCCCGCAGGGCTTCGACACCTACGCCACGACGTTCCGCGTGCTGCCGGCGCTGACGCCGGAGCAGATCGCGGCGGCGCTCGCCGCGCCGTCGGCCGCGCGGGCCATGCCGGTCGCCGGCGTCGAGCACGCCGTGGTGCTCGCACCGGTGCGCGACTATCGGGGCGACGCGATCGGCGTCTATGTTCTCGGCGTCGACCGCAGCACCGCGATCGCCGCACTCGCCGAGGTGCGCAGTGCGGCGCTGGCGATCGGCGGAGCCGTCCTCCTGTTGACGCTCGGGCTCGCGTTCCTGCTCAACCGTGGAATCGTCCAGCCGCTGCGGGCGCTCACGGCGGGCATGCGACAGCTCGCCGACGGCGACTTCGACGTGACGCTGCCGGGGCTCGGCCGGCGCGACGAGATCGGCGATGTCGCGGCTGCCGTCGAAGCGTTCAAGGTGAAGGCGGTCGAGAAGGCCCATGTCGACGCCGAGCGGGCGGAGCACGCCCGCACCGAGCTGCTCGCTGCGCAGAACCGCAAGATCGAGGAGTCCATCGCGGCGTTCCGCGAGTCGGTCGAGGGCGTGGTCGCGGCCGTGGCCGAGAGCGCCACCGAGATGCGCGGCAACGCCCAGGCGATCGACGACGTCGCGGCGCGCGCCTCGGGTCGTGCGAGCGCCGCCACCGGGGCCTCCGAGCAGGCGGCGCAGTCGGTCCAGACCGTCGCGGCGGCCGCCGAGGAGATGTCCGCATCGGTCGCCGAGATCAGCCGCCAGATCGCCCAGGCGACCGCGGTCGTCGGTGCCGCCGACGCCAAGACCGGCCGCTCGGTCGCCGAGATCGAGAGCCTCGCCGCCATGAGCGAGCGCATCGGCGCCGTGGTCGAGATGATCCAGGCGATCGCCGGCCAGACCAATCTGCTCGCCCTCAACGCCACCATCGAGGCGGCGCGCGCCGGCGAGGCCGGCAAGGGGTTCGCCGTGGTCGCCCAGGAGGTCAAGGCGCTCGCCGGACAGACCGCTAAGGCGACCGCCGAGATCGCCGGCGAGATCGACGCCATCCAGGCGTCGACCCGCGACGCCGTGGTCGCGGTGCGCGAGGTCGGCCTCGCCATGCAGGAGGTCAGCCGGGTGACGGCGTCCATCGCCAGCGCGGTCGAGCAGCAGGGCGCGGCGACCCGCGAGATCTCCGAGAACGCCCAGTCGGCCTCCGCCGGGAACGCCTCGCTGGTCGGCGACATCGCCGTGGTGAGCGACGCCGTCGCGCAGGCGAGCCGCTCGGCCGGTGCCGTGTTCACGACGGCTGACGCGCTCGCCGGCCACGCCGAGCGGTTGTCGAGCGAGGTCGCCGGCTTCTTCCAGAGCCTGCGCACCGGCGCGCTCGACCGTCGTAGGCGCGAGGACCCGGCCTATGCGGGACCGGAGCGGCGCCAGAAGCGGGGGCCGGCGAAGCGCGTGGCGTAACGTCGGGCGCTCAGGACTCCGCCTTGGGCTCGCCCGGCTCGTCCTCCTCCGGCACCGGTTCCATGTCCTCGGGCGGCGGCGGGTAGACGTGGGTGCGGCCCTGCAGATCCTCGATCTCCCAATGGGCCGGTCCGGCGGGATCGCAGCCGGCGGTCGGGACCGCGTGGGTCGGTCCGACCGGCACCTTGCCGGCGCCGCCGGGCAGATCCAGCACATAGGTCGGCTGCGCGAGGCCGGAGACGCGACCGCGCAGGCGACGCATCAGCACCTGACCTTCGGCGAGCGTGGTGCGCAGATGCGAGGTGCCCGGCGCCAGGTCGCCGTGGTGCAGATAATAGGGCTTGATCCGGGCGGCGACGAAGGATCTCATCAGCTCGGCGAGCGTCTTGTCGTCGTCGTTGACGCCGCGGAGCAGCACCGACTGCGACAGCATGGGAATGCCGGCGTCGATCAGCCGGTCGCAGGATCGTCGCGCGGCGTCAGTCAGCTCGCGCGGGTGGTTGGCGTGCAGCACCACATAGGTCGCCTTGCCGGGGATCTTCAGCGCCGCGACCAGCGCAGGCGTGACCGCCTCGGGCATCGCCACCGGCACGCGGGTGTGGACGCGTACGACCCGCACGTGCGGGATGGCGCCGAGTGCCGCGACGACGGCGCCGAGCTTGTCGGGGGCGAGGATCAGCGGATCGCCGCCGGTCAGGATCACCTCGAAGATCTCGCGGCGGCCGCGGATGTAGTCGAGGGCCGCGGCGATCTTCCTCTGCGACAGCGTCGGCCGCCCGCCCGGGCCGACCATGGCGCGGCGGAAGCAGAAGCGGCAGTAGACCGGGCAGACATGGACGAGCTTCAGGAGCACGCGGTCCGGATAGCGGTGCACCACGCCTTCGACCGGGCTCATGGTGTCGTCGCCGATCGGATCGGGACGTTCCTCCGGTGCGGTGTCGAGCTCGGCCGGGTCGGGCAGGAACTGGCGGGCGATCGGGTCGTCCGGATCGTCCGGGTCGATCAGGTCGGCGAGCGCCGGCGTGACCGCGACGGCATAGCGGGCCGCGACCGCGTCGAGAGCGGCGACGTCCACCGGGCGCACGAAGCCCGCATCGGCGAGTTCCGCCGCCGTCCTGAGCGTCTTTCGAGGCGTGGTCATCGGGGGCCTTTCGGGCTCCAGCGATACGCCGCAGCGATGGCGGCTACAAGGCCGTGGCCTTGGCAGGGCCTCGACGCCCTCCCCGCCGCGCGGGGAGAGGTGAAGGTCGGGCGTGTCACCCCGCCACGGGTGTCCAGATCACGGCGTCGACACGGGGCGCGCCCGTCGCCAGCATTACCAGCCGGTCGAAGCCGAGCGCGCAGCCCGACGCCTCGGGCATGATCTCCAGGGCGGCCAGGAAATCGCCGTCGATCGGGTAGCGCTCGCCGTAGACGCGGGCCTTCTCGGCCATCTCGGCCTCGAAGCGGCGGCGCTGCTCGGCCGGGTCGGTCAGCTCGCCGAAGCCGTTGGCGAGCTCGACCCGGCAGACATAGAGCTCGAAGCGTTCCGCGACGCGTGGATCGTGCCCGGCCGGCCGAGCCAGCGCCGCCTCGGCCACCGGATACTCGGTGAGCAGGGTCGGCCGGCCGATCCCGAGCCGCGGCTCGATGCGCTCGACCAGCACGCGGCTGAACACGTCCGACCAGGTGTCGTCCGCGGCGGTCCGGATGCCGGCGGCGGTCGCGGCCGCCATCAGGGCGTCGCGGTCTGTGTCGGTAACCGAAACGGTGGCGAGAAGGTCGATTCCGGCGAAGCGGGAGAATGCCTCGGCGACCGTCATGCGCTCGGGCGCCGCGAACGGGTCGGCCTCGGCCCCCCGGAAGGTCACCCGGTGCACCCCGGTGGTCTCGCAGGCGAGCGCCAGCAGGGCGAGACAGTCGTCCATCACGCCCGTCCAGGGCGCCCCGGTCCGGTACCACTCCAGCATGGTGAACTCGGGGTGGTGCAGGGCGCCGCGCTCGCGGTTGCGGAACACATGGCCGAAGGCGAACAGCCGCGGCTCGCCGGCGGCCAGGAGCTTCTTGCAGGCGAACTCGGGCGACGTGTGAAGGAAGAGCGGGCGCCGGCTGGCGTCGGGGCCGACCGCCTCGGTCGCGAAGGCGTGCAGATGCGCCTCGTTGCCGGGCGACACCTGCAGCGCCGCGGGGTCGACCTCGACGAAATCGTCCGCCTCGAACCATGCCCGCACCCGCGCCGCGATGCGGTTGCGGGCGAGCAGGAGCGGGCGGCGGTCCGCATGGACGTGCGGCGTCCACCAGGGGGAGGCCGCGGTCATGGCCGGAGCGCGGTCCGGAGGCATTGACGTTTCGACCGAATTTTCGCCCGCCCGGCTCCCGCCCGATCCGCCCGGCCGACGCCGGGGGGTGCCGAAAACCACTGGCGAAGCGCCAAAGGATCAGTATGTTGCACGCGAAACCGCCGGTTCCCGGGTTCCGTCGCCGCTCCCCGCTGGCGCCCCGGCGCCCCCGCAACGAGGATTTACGCACGTGAAGGTCATCGCCAGCTCGCTCCGCAAGGGCAACATCGTCGATCTCGAGGGGAGGCTCTACGTCATTCTGAGCGCCGAGAACATCCACCCCGGCAAGGGCACCCCGGTGACCCAGCTCGACATGCGCCGCCTCTCCGACGGGGTGAAGTCGTCGCAGCGCTACAAGACGACCGACCAGGTCGAGCGCGCCCATGTCGAGGAGCGCGAGTACCAGTACCTCTACCAGGACGGCGACGGCTTCCACTTCATGAACATGGAGAGCTACGACCAGGTCGCCGCGGCCGAGGACGTGGTCGGCGACCTCGCCGTGTATCTGCAGCCGGAGATGAAGTGCAAGTTGTCGGTGCACGAGGGCGTGGTGGTCGGCCTCGAGCTGCCGCAGCGCGTCGTGCTCGAGGTGGTCGAGACCGAGCCGGCCATGAAGGGCCAGACCGCGTCGTCGTCCTACAAGCCGGCGGTGCTGTCGAACGGCCTGCGCACCGGCGTGCCCCCCCATGTCGGCGTCGGCACCCGCATCGTGGTGTCGACCGCCGACGGCACCTATGTGGAGCGGGCGAAGGATTGAGGATCCGTCATCCCGGGGCGCGAGCCGCAGGCTCGCGAACCCGGAATCCGGCGGTGGCTTCGGAGTTCTGGGCTGGATTCCGGGTTCGCGGCTTCGCCGTGCCCCCGGAATGACCGTAACTTTACGTTCCCACCCGCAGGGGCGCGCGCTGCTTGGCGAGCGCGGCGAGCACCGAGAGCGCCGTGATCCGGCCGGTGCGCGGGTTCTCCGACGGGATGTTCTCGATCGACATCGAGAACCTGGCCGAATCGGAATCGACCTCGATGGTGTGGCAGTTGCGCGCGACGCCCGGATCGGCCCAGATCTCGATCGTCGTGCGGTCCGGCCCGATGCCGGCCAGCGCCAGCGCCGCCACCACGTTCACATTGGCCGGAAAGCCCTGCGCCGCCGCGCGGGCGGAGCCGGCGAACACCCGCAGCGGTTCGGCGAGGTGTTCGACCGAGATCCCGTGCTCGACCAGCCAGGGCGCGCCGGCGAGGCCGCGCGGCGGCTTGCGGGTCACCATGCGGACGGAGTGGATGGTCCCCTGAGCGGCCGCCGTCACGGCGTCGAGACCGATCAGCGCGCCGGTGGGCACGATGATCTGGCCGCCCTTGTGCCGGGCGAGCTCGATCAGCTCGGGGCGCGGCAGCAGGGCGCCGGCGCTCAGCACCATGACCTTCTTGCGGGCCGACAGCATCGGCCGGCAGATGTCGTCCAGCACGCTGGCCGGCGCGCACTCCACCACCAGGTCGGCGTGGGACGGCATCGCCTCCAGCTTGACGATCGGGCAGGGGATGCTCTGGCTTTCCAGCCAGGCCCGCGCCTTGCCGTGATCGCGAACCGCGATGCAGGCGAGCTCCAGCCCCGGCATGCCGTCGGCGAGGGCCCGGGCGACTGTCCGCCCGATGGCGCCGAGGCCCGCGATTCCGATCCGCATCGGCACCATTTTCGCCTTCCCGTTGGTCGGATTTCCTGCAACCTTACCGGCCCTGGACCGTTCTGACGGCATTATTTTTCATAATCGAACGCTCCGATCAAACAAGGAGGAACCGATGTTCCGTGCCGCGCTCAAGCTGCTGGTCTCGGCGGCGATCGCGCTCGCCGTACCGGCGCTCGCGTCCGCCCAGGAGTATCCGAGCCGCCCGCTCACCATGGTGATCCCCTTCGCGGCGGGCGGGCCGACCGACGTGCTCGGACGAATCGTCGCACAGCGGCTGGGCGAGGTGCTCGGCCAGCAGGTGGTGGTGGAGAATGTCGGCGGTGCCGGCGGCGGCAACGGCAGCCTGCGCGTGGCCAACGCTCCCGCGGACGGCTACACCATGGTGCTCGGCACGGTCGGCACCCACGCCCAGAACCAGACGCTCTACAAGCGCCCATTGTACAACGCCGAGGGTGACTTCACGCCGGTGGCGCTGCTCGCCGACGTGCCGATCGTGCTGGTCATCCGCAAGGATCTGCCGGTCAAGGACTTCAAGGACTTCGTCGCCTACACCAAGGCCAATGCCGGCAAGATGACGTTCGCCTCGGCGGGCGCCGGGTCCGCCTCGCATCTCGCCTGCGTGGTGTTCAACAGTGCCGCCGGCCTGCCGGTCACCCACGTGCCCTATCGCGGCACTGGTCCGGCCATGCAGGACCTCCAGGGCGGGCGCGTCGACTATCTGTGCGACATGATCTCGACCGCCAAGCCGCAGATCGACGGCGGTGCCGTGAAGCCGATCGCCATCCTGACCAAGGACCGCTCGCCGGCGCTGCCCAACCTCTCGTCGGCGACCGAGGAGGGGACCAAGGTCGAGGCCTATACCTGGAACGCGATCTTCCTGCCCAAGAACGCCCCGAAGGCGATCGTCGACAAGCTCAACGCCGCTCTGGTCGACACCATGAAGACCCCCTGGGTGCAGGAGCGCCTCGCCGCGCTCGGTGCCGTCGTCGTCTCGCCCGACCGGATGACGCCCGAATATCTCGCCAAGTTCGTGAACAGCGAGATCGAGAAATGGGCCGCCCCGATCAAGGCGAGCGGCGTCCAGGTGGAGTGAGGACGATTCCGCTTGATCAGTTTGCCGTCATTCCGGGGCGCGGCGAAGCCGCGAACCCGGAATCCAGCGGCAAGCTCCGCATCTGAGGTTGGATTCCGGGTTCGGCGCTGCGCGCCGCCCCGGAATGACCGGTTAAAGCCGCGGCCGCCCCCCCTCATCCCATGCTGGTGCGGCTGCGGATCGCCGTGGTCAGCGTGCCCTCGTCGAGATAGTCGAGCTCGCCGCCGACCGGCACGCCGTGGGCGAGGCCCGTCACCTTGACGCCGGCGTCGGCCAGCAGGTCGGTGACGTAGTGCGCCGTGGTCTGACCATCGACCGTCGCGTTGAGGGCGAGGATCACCTCCTTGACGGCGGGATCGTGCGCCCGCGTCACCAGCGAGGCGATGGCGAGGTCGTCCGGGCCGACGCCGTCGAGCGGCGACAGCGTGCCGCCCAGCACGTGATAGCGGGCGTTGACGGCCTTGGCGCGTTCCAGCGCCCACAGATCGGCGACGTCGGCCACCACGACGATCATGGCGGGATCGCGCCGCGGATCGCTGCACACCGTGCAGGGGTTCTTGCTGTCCAGATTGCCGCACACCCGGCACACCGTGATGGTGTCCATGGCGGCCTGCAGGGCCGACGCGAGCGGCGCCATCAGGAGGTCGCGCTTCTTGACGAGATGCAGGGCCGCCCGCCGCGCGGAGCGCGGGCCTAGGCCCGGCAGCTTGGCGAGAAGCTGGATCAGCCGCTCGATCTCGGGACCGGCGCTCATGAGGGATGTCGCATTTCTCGAGCCGTCATGCCCGCCGAGCCGTCATGGCCCGCCGTTTGCCGGCCATCCACGGACCTCGAGCTTCGCGGCAACAAAAGACGTGGATGGCCGGGACGAGCCCGGCCATGACGGAGGCGAGACGGGCCTCAGAACAGCTTCATGCCGGGCGGGATCGGCAGACCGCCGGTGAGCGCCTGCATCTTCTCGGCGAGCAGCGCGTCGGCCTTGCGCTTGGCGTCGGCATGGGCGGCGACGATCAGGTCCTCGAGAACCTCGGTCTCCTCGGGCTTCATCAGCGAGGAGTCGATCTTCAGCTTCTTGAGCTCGCCCTTGGGCGTCACCGTGACGGCGACCAGACCGCCGCCCGAGGACCCTTCGACCTCGATCTGCTCGAGCTCGGCCTGGAGCGTCTCCATCTTGCCCTTGAGCTCGGCGGCCTGCTTCATCAGGCCCAGGAAATTCGCCATGGATCGCCTCGTGAAATGGAGCGGGAGAAGGCCCGCGGTTCGAGTTCGGTGGGTCGTGGGCCGCCAGGATCACCGGTCGGTCGTACGACAACGTTGTCGCGACACTACCTGATCGGACCGGGTTCAGAAATCGTCGTCGAGATCGTCGGGCAGGCCGTGGGCGCCGTAGGCGCTTTCGTCCCAGACCGGCGGGATCTCGCCGTCGTCGTCGGGCTCCGGGACGGGGGGCAACGCCGCCGGCGCCTCGGCCTCGGTCTCGCGCCGGCGCACCTGGACGACCTCGGCGCCGGGAAACCGCTCCAGCACCCGCTGCACCAGCGGGTCGGCCAGCACGCCGCGCTTCACCTCGGCCTCGCGCGCCTGCTGCTGCGAGCGCAGGGTCGGCTGGCCGGGCTCGGAGGAGACCACCACCATCCAGCGGCGGCCGGTGAGGTCGCCGAGCCGGCGCGACAGGTCGCCGATGGCCGCCCTGGAGGTATTCGGCTCGAGCGCGATCTCCAGGTGCCCGTCCTCGAACCGCACCAGCCGGACGTCGCGCTCCAGCACGGTCTTGAGCTGGATGTCGCGCCGGGTTCCGGCGAGTGCCGCCAGCTCCTCGAAGCTGCCGACCAGGGGCGCGGCGTCGGGGACCGGGCCGGCGGCGGGCATGGCGGCGGGCTTGGCGCCGGGCTGGGCGAGCGCGCGCGGCTCCGCCGCCGCGGGGGCCCGTCCGCCCGCGAAGGCGGGGCGCTCCGGACCGGCCGGGGCCGGCCGGTCGAGGGCCGGCCGCATCGTCCGCTCGCCACTCGGGGCGGGACCGGCGGGTGCGGCACCGCGGGAGCCGCCGTTGCCGCCCGCCGGCGCGTCGGCACCGGTCGACGATCCGAGCGAGCGGATCACCTCGTCGGGGGTCGGCAGGTCGGCCGCATAGGCGATGCGGACCAGCACCATCTCGGCGGCGGCGATCGGCTTGGAGGCCGCCTCCACCTCGGCGAGGCCCTTGAGCAGCATCTGCCAGGTGCGCGACAGCACCCGCATGGACAGCGCCGTGGCGAGCGCCCGGCCGCGGGTGCGCTCCGCCTCCGACAGCGCCCGGTCGTCGGCGACCGACGGCACCACCTTCACGCGGGTGACGAAATGGGTGAGCTCGGCGAGATCCTCCAGCACCGTCACCGGGTCGGCGCCGCTGTCGTACTGGTCGCGCAGCTCGGTCAGCGCGCCGGCGATGTCGCCCTTCATCAGCGTCTCGAACAGGTCGATGACCCGGCTGCGGTCGGCGAGCCCGAGCATGGCGCGCACGCCGGCGGCGTCGACGGTGCCGCCGGCCCCGCCGCTCGATCCTCCGCCCGCATGGGCGATCGCCTGGTCGAGCAGCGACAGCGAATCACGCACCGAGCCTTCGGCCGCGCGGGCGATCAGGGCGAGCGCCTCCGGCTCGACCGTGACCCCCTCCTTGGCGGCGATGTTGCCGAGATGGCTGCCGAGGAGCTCGGCATCCAGGCGGCGCAGGTCGAAACGCTGGCAGCGCGACAGCACCGTGATCGGGACCTTGCGGATCTCGGTCGTCGCGAACACGAACTTGGCGTGCGGCGGGGGCTCCTCCAGGGTCTTCAGGACGGCGTTGAACGCCGCCGTGGAGAGCATGTGGACCTCGTCGAGGATGTAGACCTTGTAGCGGGCCGAGACCGGGGCGTAGCGGATCGCGTCGTTGATCTGGCGGATGTCGTCGACGCCGTTGTGGGACGCCGCGTCCATCTCGATCACGTCGAAATGCCGGCTCTCCATGATGGCGGCGCAGTGCGTGCCGAGCACCGGCATGTGGATGGTCGGGCCGGTGATCGAGCCGTCGGGAAGCGCATAGTTGAGAGCGCGGGCGAGGATGCGGGCCGTGGTCGTCTTGCCGACCCCGCGCACCCCGGTGAGGATCCAGGCCTGGGGAATGCGACCGGTCTCGAACGCATTCGAGATCGTCCGGACCATGGCGTCCTGGCCGATCAGGTCCTCGAACGTGGAGGGGCGGTATTTCCGCGCGAGCACCCGGTAGGCGCCGGCCGGCTCGGCGGGCAGCGCCTGGGGGGCGGTCTGGCCGGCGGAGGCGGGTGGGGCGGGGAACAGCCCGGGCGCTGCCGGTTCGGCCGGCCCGGTGGCCGGCACAAGCCCGGTTGTCTCGGCGTCGTCCATCGCTCGGCCGGGCCTCGCAGCGCGATCGGGGTGCGCAAATCCAGGGAATTCAGTGGGAGGCTGACAAGCGACCCGAACCGGGGCTCGTTAGGGCTGCTTCCTTCCGGACCTGACCCGGTTGGCGAGTGGCTCGTCCACCGCCAACCTCCCGCCCCCTATATCGACGGGACCGGCCCCGATTGCAAGCGCCTCGGCGGCCGGCATGGTAGGGTCGCGGCGACCGATTCCCGCCCCGAGTCCCGCCATGCCCGAGCCGTCCGCCGCCTGGTCGCTGCACCCGCAGCTCGCCAAGGACACGATCAATATCGGCGATCTGCCGCTCAGCCGGGTCCTGGTCATCCAGGACGCCAATTATCCCTGGCTCCTCCTGGTGCCGCGCCGGCCCGGCGTCGCCGAGATCATCGACCTCGACGAGGTCGAGCAGGCGCAGCTGATGACCGAGATCGCCCGGGTCGGCCGTGCCCTCAAGGCGGTCACCGAGTGCGACAAGCTCAACATCGCGGCGCTCGGCAACGTGGTGCCGCAGCTCCACGTCCACGTGATCGCCCGCCGGACCAGCGACGCCGCCTGGCCGCGGCCGGTGTGGGGCGCGGTGGCGCCGGTCGCCCACGATCCGCGCGAGGTCGAGGCCTTCATCCGGGCGCTGCGGAAGCGGATTTGGCTTGCGTCCGACCAGGGCCCCGCCTTTTAGTGCCGCCATGCTGACCCCCCCTGTTCCCGACGATCGTCCCCGGCTCGGCTACACCGGCAGCCTTCTCGATCGCGATCCCGTCGTCCGGCACGATCCGGACCGGCTCGCCGCCTGTGCGGCGGACCCGGCCGCCCGCGCCTATGTGACGGCCGGCGATCTGGTGGTCATGCGGCGCGGCGACCCGCGCGCGGACCCGCTGTTCGACCTCGGCGAGGCAGCGGCGCTCGGCCCGGTCCGGGAGACGGTGTGGCTCGGCCACGCCGCCGCCGTCACCCCGGCGGGACGCGCCGGGCGGTTCGGGGTGGGGCTCGATCCGGCCGCGCTCGAGGCGCTGGCGGCGCGCCCCGATCTGATGGTGACGGATCTGCGCTCCATCGCAGTCCAGGGACTGGTCGCGGCCGAGCACCTCGCGCCGCTCGCCGAAGCCAAGGCGCTGCTCCTCTGGCACGCCCGCCACCGCTTCTGCTCGGTCTGCGGCCAGCCCTCGCGGCCCGACCAGGCGGGCTGGCGGCGCTCCTGCCCGGCCTGCGGGGCCGAGCATTTCCCGCGCACCGACCCGGTGGTCATCATGCTCGCGGTCGACGGCGACCGCTGCCTGCTCGGGCGCCAGGCGCGTTTCGCACCCGGCATGTGGTCGTGCCTCGCCGGCTTCGTCGAGCCCGGCGAGAACGTCGAGGAGGCGGTGCGGCGGGAGACCCTGGAGGAGGCCGGGATCCGCTGCGGGCGCGTGCACTACGTCGCCTCGCAGCCGTGGCCGTTCCCGATGTCGCTGATGATCGGCTGCGTGACCGAGGTGCTCGACACCGCGCTCGTGATCGACCGTACCGAACTCGAGGATTTACGCTGGTTTTCCCGCGACGAGGTCGCCGCAATGCTGGCCGGCCGGCACGCCGGCGGCCTCTCGGCGCCGCCACCGATCGCGATCGCCAATTACATCATCCGCGGCTGGGTCGACGAGGCCTGGACGCCGGCCTGACCCGGCCCGCCGCGCAGGACATTTCGCCCGCATGGACGCCATCGACAGGAAGATTCTCGCGCTCCTGCAGGAGGACGCCTCGCTCTCGGTGCAGGAGATCGGCAACCGTGTCGGCCTCTCCTCGACCCCTTGTTGGAAGCGGATCCAGAAGCTGGAGGCCGCCGGCGTGATCTCCCGCCGTGTCGCGATCGTCGATCCCGACAAGGTCGGCCTCGGCGTCACGGTGTTCGTCTCGGTGGAGACGGCCGACCATTCCCAGGACTGGCTCGACCGCTTCGCGAGGACGGTCGGGGCGATGCCGCAGGTGATGGAGTTCTACCGGATGGCCGGCGACGTCGACTACATGCTGCGCGTCGTCGTGCCCGACATGCACGCCTACGACCGCTTCTACAAGCAGCTGATCGCCACGGTTCCGCTGAAGAACGTCACGTCGCGCTTCGCCATGGAGCGCATCAAGTCGACCACCGTGCTGCCGATCGACGACGTGCCGCTGCAGCGGTGAGGGCGGGAACCACGCTTCCGGGCGCGCGGACCGATCTTCGCGCCCCCGAATGACCGGCTCAGCTCTTCGTCACCTCGTTGCTCATCCGCGGCTTCATGAAGATCTGGTCCTTGAGCGTCAGCGTGCCGGTGATGACGTAGCCGATGGTCGGCTTGTAGTCGTAGGTCGCCTCGCCCCAGATCAGCGTGCAGGCAGTGGTGGCGGTGGCGCAGGGATCGCGCAGCGCCTGCGGGATCAGCGCCGTCACGTCGGCGTCCTTGACGCGCGCCGTGCCGTTCAGGGTCGAGCTCCAGACGATCTTCGCCGTCTTCGACGTGTCGATCGTGACGCTCGAGACCGTGACCTTCAGGGGCGACGCCGAGTAGGGCGCGGCGACGGCCGTGGACGCCTGGAGGACGTCGGTGAGGTCGGCGGTCGTCACCGTGGTCGCCTGGGCGACGAGGTCGGCCACCGTGCGCGACACCAGCGTCACCTTGCGGTCGATGCTGACCGCCGACGTCACCTCGACCCCGCCGAGATAGAGGGTCAGCATCACCGGCAGCAGCAGCGCGAACTCGACCGCCGACACGCCGCCGTCGTCCCCCGCGAAGCGCTGCAGCGGAGCGACGAGGCGTGGCATCCGGCCGGTGGCGAGGCGGAGCGGGCGAAGGTGCGGCATGACGGCCTCAGAACGGTTCGTTGCGGAAGGCGGCGGTCGCGACCAGCATGCGTTTGCCCGTCGAGCCGTCGGCCAGGTAGGGCTGGGTGAGCGGCGAGACGATCGGCCACCTGTAGATCAGACGCACCACGACGATGTCGTTCTTGCCGCCCGGATTGTAGTTGGTCACCGGATTGCCGTCCGAGTCGACGGCTACGCCGTTGCTGATCGAGGCGAACGACGTGTATTTCTGGACGTCGACATACATGCCGCCCGAGCAGTCGAACAGTGCCACCACCCGGTCGCACACGGCGGCCTTGAACTTGGCGGCGTCGAAGCTCTGGTTCTGCGCCTGGCCGGTCATGATCAGCCGTGCCGAGTCGGCAGCGGCGGTCTCCAGCGTCTGCTGCGCGAAGAAGACGAGCGCCGTCTCCATGGTCATCAGCAGGATGGACAGGAAGGGCAGAAGCACCAGCCCGAACTCGACGGCGGTGGCGCCGTCCTGCCGGCGGGTGAAGCGCCGCAACCAAGCCGGCACGACGCGCCCCGCGATGCGGGTGGAGCATCGTCGCCGGGCGGTCTCGAACATCACCCTGCATCGTCCGGGCATGGGCGCACCTCTCGCGAACGAGCTATTTTAGGCAAAGGCCTCTTGTGAAACCATTGCGCCCGACGTGGAGCGGGCCGCCCCCCGGGTTAGGGGTCCGTTAACCGAGCCGCGGCCCGCAGGCCTCGTTCGGGCGTCCGTCGCGTCCGCCGACCGGGCCGGCGGGACCTTTCGGTTCACTGAGCCGGGCCGCTGCCGGGGCCGCGCGACTGGGCGCGCTGATTGCGCATGCCGGTCTGGGTGATCGTCTCGGTGAAGAACTCCGGCGTGTCGCCGAGCGTGATCCGGCGGTCGCAGTCGGGCGTGCAGGAATAGGATTCGCGGCGGATCCCGCGATATACGACCACCGTGTCGGGCGGCCCCTGCACCTGCACGGCCTCGCTCATCAGGACCTTGCCGGCGCGGTCGAGCGCGATCAGGTTGGTGACCCCGTAGCCCTTGCCGGTGACCACCAGGAGCCCGCCCGCCTGCACGGAAACGTCTGCGATCAGCGGATTTCCGACGACGATCGTGGCGACGTTCTCGGGCATCCTCACGAGCCGGGCCTGATCGAGGACCACGACGAGCGGATCGGCGGGCGGGGTCGTCTCCGCGGCCGCCGTACCGCAGGCCAGCACCAGCGCGAGGCCGGCGAGAGCGGCCCGGGGCCGCCGCGACGAACACGTCATCGGAACTCTCCAACTCACTCCGGATCCGAGACCGCGGGGCGGTACTCTCAGGTGTCGACCTTGCCGCCGAAATGGTGAACGAACCGCCAATGGGCGACGTCGGTCCGGTTCGTGAGAAGTCTCGATTCGACGGGCGTTTCTCGCGTATTTTCGGCGTCTTCGAAAGATCGCATTAACCACGCGCCGAAGGATCGCGGAACAGACCGGTTTCTGCGATCGAATTAACCGGCATGCAAGGGGGGCGCGATACGTTGTCGCCATGGCTCGGACCGGCCGGGACACAACGGCCCGCGAGCCAGCTCAGACAGCATGCGTGGATTTCAGGAGCAGGACATGAACACCCTTGTGAAGCGTTTCGTGAAGGACGAGTCGGGCGCCACGGCCATCGAGTACGGCCTCATCGCCGCGGGCATCTCGGTCGCCATCATCGCGGTCGTGCAGAGCCTCGGCTCTAACCTCAACACGACGTTCTCGAACGTGTCTGCCGCGCTCGGCAAGACCAACTAACGCTGCCGAGTTCGTCGCGCGCAAGGCCCCGGTGCGAGTCGCCGGGGCTTTCGCCGTTCCGATGCCGCGATACGGCTGCGGTCGTCGGAATATCCGCATGCGAAAGGGGCGGCAGTTACCCGCGCTTAAGTCCTGCACCGTAGTCTCACGACGTATCGCAAGGGATGGCGACGCATGATCGACGTACTGAAGCGTTTCGCGACCGACGACCGCGCCACCACCGCGATCGAGTACGCGCTGATCGCCGCGGGAATCTCGATCACCATCATCGTCGCCGTCAATGCGATGGGGACGAGCGTCCGGGAGCGGTTCGAGGAGGTCTCGACCAAGCTCTCGACCGTCGGGAACTGAGTTCATGCTCCTCGACGCCGCGCGGCTTCTGGTGTTTCCCGCTCTGATGGCGTTCGCCGCCTCGAGCGACCTCTTCACCATGACGATCTCCAACCGCGTCGCGATCCTGCTGGCTCTCGGCTTCGGCGCGCTCGCCGTCGCGACCGGCATGCCGCTCGTCGAGATCGGCATGCACGTCGGCGCCGCCGTGATCGTCCTCGTGGTCGGCTTCGTGTTCTTCGCCCGCGGCTGGATCGGCGGCGGCGACGCGAAGCTCGCGGCCGCGACCGCGCTGTGGCTCGGCTTCGGTTATCTCTACGAGTACGTCCTCTACGCGTCTCTGCTCGGCGGCGTGCTCACCCTGGCGCTGCTCGAGTTCCGGAAGTATGCGCTGCCGGGCCGCCTGTCGGAGAGCGCCTGGATCGAGCGCCTGCATCGGCGCGACGGCGGCATTCCCTACGGCATCGCGCTCGCCGCAGCGGCGCTGCTGATCTATCCGTCGACGCCCTGGATGGCCGCGATCGGCTGACCACGGCTGACCATCGCCCCGCGCATCGGCGATCGTCGACCGGGGCGGATCGTCGAGAATCCCCGACGGGATGCGGCCACCGCCGACGAGCATCGGTTAACGGAACGTTTCGGTGTGTGCCGTCGCGGCGTCGTCGCGGCGGCATACACCAAATCGGATACGCCTCATTAACCATGAATTGACCATTCCCTGCTGAAATCACGGCAGGACGACACCCCGTGCCGTCGCGTGATCGTGGAAAGTGAAGCGTATGAAAGCCGCGCGCCTGATTGTTCTCGGAATCGCGGTCGCCGCAGGTGGCCTCGCCGCCTTCCTGGCCGGCACGCTCGATTCGGAGGCGCCTCCGCCTCCGCCCGTCGCCAAGCTCGACACCGTCGACGTGCTGGTGGCCAAGAACGACATCGGGATCGGCCAGTCTCTCGGCGAGCAGGACGTGCGCTGGCAGGCGTGGCCGGCCGGGGCGATCAGCCCGGCTTTCCTCAAGCGCACCGACCGCCCCGATGCCATCGCCCAGTTCGCCGGCGCCGTCGCCCGCACCCCGATCGCCGCCGGGGAGCCGGTGCGCGAGAGCAAGCTGATCCGGGTGAAGGGCTCCGGCTACATGGCCGCGATCCTGCCGGCCGGCATGCGGGCCGTGTCCACCGAGATTTCGCCCGAGACGGGCGCCGGCGGGTTCATCCTGCCGAACGACCGCGTCGACGTGCTGCTGACCCGGCGTGACCGCGAGACCGAGCGGGCGACCGGAATCGAGACGCATGTGAGCGAGACGGTGCTGTCGGACGTGCGGGTGCTCGCCATCGACCAGCTGGTCGAGGAGAAGGGCGGCCAGAAGGTGGTGGTCGGCCGCACTGCGACGCTCGAGCTGACCCCGCGCCAAGCCGAGACCCTCGCGGTGTCCAAGCAGATGGGTTCGATGTCGCTGGCGCTGCGCAGCCTTGCCGACTCCGATCCGACCAAGGACAAGGCCGAGGTCGTCGAGATCGAGCGCGGCAGCAACCGGGTCAACATGGTCCGCTTCGGCGTGACCTCGACGTCGATCGCGAAGTGAGCGGCGCGCCGCGCGGGGCCGCGACGGGAGGGGCGGAAATGTCCATGTGGACGATGCCGTGGACGAAGACGCGGGGCGTGGCGCTCGGCGTGCTGCTCGGAGCCGTGCTCGGCCTGCCGGTCCCGGCTGGTGCCGCCGATCCGCGTGGTCTGCCGCCGGTGCGCACCCCGGTGGCTCTCGAGCCCGCTCCGGTAGAGGCCGGGGTGCTCTCGGTCCAGCTCGGGGTCGGCAAGTCGGTGGTGATCGATCTGCCGCGCGACGTGAAGGACGTCCTGGTCGCCAACCCGGAGATCGCCAACGCCGTGATCCGCACCTCGCGCCGCGCCTATCTGATCGGCGGCAAGGTCGGCCAGACGAACATCTACTTCTTCGACGACACCGGCGCCCAGATCGTCGGTTACGACATCGCCGTGACGCGCGACCTTAACGGTGTCCGGGCCAGCCTGCGCCGCATGTTCCCGAGCCACGACGTCTCGATCGAGGGTGTCGGCGACGGCGTCATGCTGACCGGTGCGGTGGCGAGCCCGGCCGAATCGCAGCAGGCTTTCGAGCTCGCGTCCCGGCTGGTGGGCTCCGAAACCAAGGTGGTCAACGCCCTGGTCATCAAGGGCCGCGACCAGGTGATGCTCAAGGTGACGGTCGCCGAGGTGCAGCGCGACATCATCAAGCAGCTCGGCATCGACCTGTCCGGCACCATCGGCGGCGGCAGCACGGTGCTCGACATCACCACGGCGAATCCATTCACGGCGTTTGGCCAGAACATCAGCGACACCGCCATCACCGGTACTTTCTCCAATATGTCGGCGACCCTCAAGGCGATGGAGCGGGCCGGCGTGATCCGCACGCTGGCCGAGCCGACGCTCTCGGCCGTGTCGGGCGAGAGCGCGACCTTCCTGGCGGGTGGCGAGTTTCCGATCCCGGCCGGCCTGTCGTGCGACACGACCAAGTCGCCGCCGGTCTGCCAGGCCCAGGTCGACTTCAAGAAGTTCGGCATCAGCATGCACTTCACCCCCGTGGTGCTGTCGGAGGGCCGGATCAGCCTCAAGGTGATGACCGAGGTCTCCGACCTCTCGTCGGACAACGCCATGGTGCTGACCGTCACCGGATCCGGCCAGAACCTGACCGTCCCGTCGATCCGGGTGCGCCGGGCCGACACGGTCGTCGAGATCCCCTCGGGCGGCGCGCTCGCCATGGCCGGGATGATCCAGGAGCAGACCAAGCAGCAGATCAACGGCCTGCCGGGGCTCCTGCAGGTGCCGGTGCTGGGCACGCTGTTCCGCAGTCGCGACTACGTGAACCGGCAGACCGAGCTGATGATCATCGTGACGCCCTACATGGTGCGTGCGGTCGCGCCCAAGAACCTGTCGCGCCCCGACGACGGCTTCGCCGACATGTCGGATCCGTCCTCGGTGCTGATGGGCCGGCTGAACCGGATCTACGGGGTCGCCGGCAGCGGCAATCCAAACCGCACGTACTTCGGCAAGTACGGCTTCATTCTCGACTGAGCGGCAGGGACCGGGAGACCATGATGACCCGAACGGACCCGACGAACCGGGTGGAGCGCCGCCGGACCGCCGCACGGCGACGCGGCGCGGCGCTGCCGCGGGCCGTCGCCGCACTGCTGCTCGCGACCGCGCTCGGCGGCTGTCTCGGCACCCGCGACCGCGACGTCACCGCGAGCGTCCCCAACGACTACCGGCTGCGCCATCCGATCGCGATCCAGGATGGCGACCAGATGGTGGAGCTGTTCATCGGCAACAATCGCGGCGGACTGACCCCGAACCAGCGCGCCCAGGTGATCTCCTTCGCCCAGACCTGGAAGCGCGAGGCGACCGGCGGCATCGTCGTGGAGCTGCCGGCCGGCACGCCGAACGAGCGCGCCGCCGCCGATGCGCTGCCCGAGGTTCAGGCGATCCTGCAGGCCGGCGGCCTGCCGGCCAACGCCATCTACGTCCAGCCCTACCATCCCGAGAGTCCGCGGAAGATCGCCACGATGCGGCTGCGCTATCCCCGCATGGTGGCGGAGGCGGGACCGTGCGGCCTGTGGCCCGACGACCTCGGGCCGAGCTACGCCAACCCGGACTACATGTCGAACCGGCCCTACCACAATCTCGGCTGCGCCACTCAGCGCAACCTCGCCGCCATGATCGACGACCCGCACGATCTTGTGCAGCCGCGCGGCGAGACTCCGGTCCCGACCTCGCGCCGCACGGTCGTGCTCGAGAAGTTCCGCAAGGGTGAAGCCACGGGCGGCACCTATCCGAAGGAAGACAAGGGCAAGATCAGCGACGTCGGCAAATGACCACGCACCAGCAGCAACCAACGGCACCCGACACCCTCGTCGCCGGCGACGGCGACGACTACATCGCGCCCGCCCCGCGCGTCTCCGTCCAGGCGTTCTGCGAGACCGCCGAGACGGCCGCGTCCGTGCAGGCCGCAGCGGGCGACCGGCGGATGATCAAGGCGCATCTGCGCGTTCAGATGGGCGGGATGGCGGCTGCCGTCGAGGCCTATCGCAACTCGCCGACCCCCAACGTGATCGTGCTGGAGACCGAGACCCGCGGCGAGGCGATCCTCGGCGCCCTCGACGAACTCGCCGAGGTGTGCGACGCCGCCACCCGGGTGATCGTGATCGGCCACCACAACGACATCGGGCTCTATCGGGAGCTCGTGCGGCGCGGCATCAGCGAGTATCTGATCGCGCCCGTCGATCCGATCGACATCGTGCGGGCGGTCTCGACGTTGTTCCACTCCCCGAGCGCCAAGCCGGTCGGCCGCATCGTCGCGGTGGTCGGCGCCAAGGGTGGCGTCGGCGCTTCGACCATCGCCCACAACGTCGCCTTCTCGGTGGCACGCGACCTGTCGCTCGACGCCGTCATCACGGATCTCGACCTCGCCTTCGGCACCGCGAGCCTCGACTACAACCAGGATCCGCCCCAGGGTATCGCCGACGCCGTCTTCTCGCCTGACCGGGTCGACACCGCCTTCATCGACCGGCTGCTGTCGAAGTGCACGGATCATCTCAGTCTGCTCGCCGCGCCCGCCACGATGGACCGGGTCTGCGACTTCTCGCCCGAGAGCTTCGATCCGGTGATCGACGCGCTACGCGCCAGCGTGCCCTGCGTGGTGCTCGACGTGCCGCACGTGTGGTCGGCCTGGACCAAGCGGGTGCTGGTCGGCGCCGACGACATCCTGGTGGTGGCGACGCCGGATCTCGCCAGCCTGCGCAATGCCAAGAACATCATCGACATGCTCAAGGCGGCCCGGCCCAACGATCGGCGGCCGCTCTACTGCCTCAACCAGGTCGGCGTGCCGAAGCGGCCCGAGATCAAGCCGGCGGATTTCGCCAAGGCGCTGGAGGACGATCCGGTCGCGGTCGTGCCGTTCGAGCCGCAGCTGTTCGGCACCGCCGCCAACAACGGGCAGATGATCGCCGAGGTCGCCGCCTCGCACCGGATCGCCGAGTCGTTCCGGCATCTCGCTCAGCTCCTCACGGGGCGCGCCGAATCGAAGAAGGTCCGGGCCGGCCGGCTGCCGCCCCTGATCGGCAAGCTGTTCGCCCGCTAGAGTTCAACCGCCCCGGAGAGTGCACGTGTTCGGAAGACGGTCCGGCCTGCCGACGGAAGCCAGAGAGCCGCCGCGGATGACGCCCGCGCCGGTGGCGCCGCCGCCGCCGGAGCGGACCGAGCCGGGGCACGCGCCGTTCCCCTCGACGGGGCTCGGTGCCCCGATGGTGCCGCCGCCGGCGACAGTGGCGGGCCGCGTGCCGTCGCTCGCCGACCAGCCGGTCGCGGCGCCGCAGCGGGTGCCGACCGCGGTCGATTCGCGCCGTTCCGACTCCTATTACGAGACCAAGAGCGCGATCTTCGGGGCCCTGATCGAAGCCATCGACCTCGCCCAGCTCGCCCGCCTCGACGCCGAATCGGCGCGCGAGGAGATCCGCGACATCGTCAACGAGATCATCGCGATCAAGAACATCGTGATGTCGATCGCCGAGCAGGAGGAGCTGCTCGACGACATCTGCAACGACGTGCTCGGCTACGGCCCGCTGGAGCCGCTGCTCGCGCGCGACGACATCGCCGACGTGATGGTGAACGGTGCCGGCACGGTGTACATCGAGGTCGCCGGCAAGATCCAGAAGACCGGCATCCGCTTTCGCGACAACCAGCAGCTCCTCAACATCTGCCAGCGCATCGTCAGCCAAGTCGGCCGGCGTGTCGACGAATCCTCGCCGATCTGCGACGCGCGCCTGCCGGACGGCTCGCGCGTCAACGTCATCGTGCCGCCGCTGGCGATCGACGGGCCGGCCCTCACCATCCGGAAGTTCAAGAAGGACAAGCTCACCCTCGAGCAGCTCGTGCGCTACGGCACGATCTCGCCGGAGGGGGCCGAGATCCTCAAGATCGTCGGTCGTTGCCGGGTCAACGCCATCGTGTCGGGCGGCACCGGCTCGGGCAAGACGACGCTGCTCAACTGCCTGACCCGCTACATCGACGACGACGAGCGGGTGATCACCTGCGAGGACGCGGCCGAGCTGCAGCTGCAGCAGCCCCACGTCGTGCGGCTGGAGACGCGGCCGCCCAACCTCGAGGGCGAGGGCCAGGTGACGATGCGCGACCTCGTGCGCAACTGCCTGCGCATGCGGCCCGAACGGATCATCGTCGGCGAGGTGCGCGGACCCGAGGCATTCGACCTGCTGCAGGCGATGAACACGGGTCACGACGGCTCGATGGGCACGCTGCACGCCAACAATCCGCGCGAGGCGCTGTCGCGCCTGGAGTCCATGATCACCATGGGCGGCTTCTCGCTGCCCTCGCGCACCATCCGCGAGATGGTGTGCGCGTCGGTCGACGTGGTCATCCAGGCGGCGCGCCTGCGCGACGGCTCGCGCAAGATCACCCACATCACCGAGGTGATGGGGCTCGAAGGCGACGTCATCATCACCCAGGACCTGTTCCTGTACGACCTCCTGGGCGAGGACGCCAATGGCCGCCTGATCGGACGTCACCGGTCGACCGGGATCGGTCGTCCGCGCTTCTGGGAGCGGGCGCGTTACTTCGGCGAGGACGTGCGGCTCGCCGCCGCCCTCGACGCGGCGGAGGCGGTCGCACCGTGACGGGTTTGGTCCGGCGCCGTCGGCGCCGGACATGGTGTGTGTCGCGTTGTGTAACGCGCCGTCCCGGCGTCTCCGGCAGGGGAGGGCGGGCGGCGCGGGGAGTACGGTCATGACCCTGCAGACCATCGCGCTCGTGTTCCTGGTGACCATGTCGGTCGGCGGGGTCGCCTGGGTTTTCCTTTACCCGATGCTGTCGGGCGAGAAGGCGGCGGAGGAGCGCTTCGGTAGCGTCGTGCGCGCCGAGCCGGCCCGCAAGGCCTCGGCGCGCTCGCCGCAACGGGCCCGGCGCGAGCAGGTCGAGGAGACCCTCAAGGAAATCGAGGCACGCGGCAGGAAGGTCAACCGGCCGTCGCTCTCGGCACGGATCGCCCGCGCCGGCCTGGACTGGTCCAAGCGCAAGTTCGTCACCATCAGCATCGTCCTCGGCGTCTCGGTGTTCGCGCTGGTGTTCCTCGCCGGTGGCGGGCTCCTCCCTGCGCTAGGGCTCGGCTTCGGCGCCGGTGCCGGCCTGCCGAACTGGCTCCTCTCCTTCCTTCGCAAGCGCCGCGAGGCCAAGTTCCTCGAGCACTTTCCCGATGCCGTGGACGTCATCGTGCGCGGCATCAAGGCCGGGCTGCCTCTGTTCGATTCGATGAAGGTCATCGTCCTCGACTCCGAGGAGCCGATCCGCAGCGAGTTCCGCGCCATCCTGGAGACCCAGACGGTCGGCATGCCGCTCGGCGAGGCCTGCGGCCGCCTCTACGAGCGGATCCCGCTGCCGGAGGCGAACTTCTTCGGCATCGTCGTGGCGATCCAGCAGCAGGCCGGCGGCAATCTCTCGGAGGCGCTGGGCAATCTCTCGCGGGTGCTGCGCGACCGCAAGAAGATGAAGGAGAAGATCAAGGCGATGTCGATGGAGGCGAAGGCCTCCGCGACCATCATCGGCGCGCTGCCGCCGGTCGTCATGCTGACCGTCTACATCACGAGCCCGAACTACATCTCGCTCCTGTGGACGCACCCGACCGGGCACGTTCTTCTCGCCTGCTCGGCCGCCTGGATGGCGGCCGGCGTGCTGGTGATGAAGAAGATGATCACGTTCGATTTCTGAGGGCCGGCCATGATCATCGACATTCTCCACGACACCCGCCTGATCATGATGATCCTGGCGGCCATCGCGGCGGGCGCAACGGTCGTGACGCTCGCCATGCCGCTGCTCGCCGGCGACACGCTGTCGAAGCGCATGAACGCGGTGGCGATCGAGCGCGAGAAGATCCGCCAGCGCGAGCGCGAGCGGATGGCGCGCGGCGACCGGGTGAAGCTGCGGGCGACCCCGAAGCAGTACATGCAGCGTGTGGTCGAGCAGTTCAACCTCAACAAGTGGCTCGGCCAGGAGGAGGCGCGCACGCTCCTGACCCAGGCCGGCTATCGCGGCTCGGCGCCCTATGTCGGCTTCCTGTTCTTCCGGATGGTCGCGCCGCTCGTCCTGATGGTGCTGTCGATCGTCTACGTCTTCTTCCTGCTCGACCTCGACCAGCCGACTACGATCAAGATCGGCATCTGCATCGCCGCGACCTTTTTCGGCATCCAGCTTCCGCCGCTGATCCTCAAGAACAAGATCCAGAAGCGGCAGCTCTCGATCCGGCGCGCCTTCCCGGACGCGCTCGATCTCCTGCTGATCTGCGTCGAGGCAGGCATGTCGATCGAGGCGGCGCTGCGAAAGGTGAGCCAGGAGGTCGGCGCACAGTCGATCCCGCTCGCCGAGGAGTTCACCCTCACGACGGCCGAGCTCTCCTACCTGCCGGACCGCAAGCAGGCGTACGAGAACCTCGCCAAGCGCACCGGCCTGGAAGGCGTCAAGTCGGTCTGCCTGGCGCTGCAGCAGTCGGAGCGCTACGGCACGCCGATGGCGAACGCGTTGCGGGTGATGGCGCAGGAGAACCGCGACATGCGCATGGCCGAGGCCGAGAAGAAGGCCGCGGCGCTGCCGCCCAAGCTCACCGTGCCGATGATCGTGTTCTTCCTGCCGGTGTTGTTCATCGTGATTCTCGGCCCGGCGGCGATCCAGGTGATGGCGCTGAAGTGACGGCGTTACGATGCCGCAGCCTCACCTTCACCTCTCTCCGGCGGGCGAGGTCGCGGTTCACCGGGAAGGCGCGGATCGCGGGTGAGGGCGAGTCGACACCAGCCATCGGCGCATACGGCCCTCACCCCGGTCGCGAGCTGCGCTCGCGCCCGACCCTCTCCCGTCGGGAGAGGGCAAGAGCCGAGCGTCACGACTTGCCGCGCGCCGCGATCTTGGGCTGCTGGCCCATGCGCTTCCAGTCGCCGCCCTTGTCGGCCAGCATCTCGCGCAGATAGGTCACGTTGGCAGCCGCCTCGTCGGGCGGCAGGTCGGCCTTGGCGATCGTCTCGGCGTCGCCGAAGCGACCCTGCAGGCCGACCACCAGGGCGAGGTTCTGGCGCACCCGCGGATCGGCGTCCGACCGCGCGGCGGCGCGGCGCAGCGTCGCCTCGGCCTTCTTGAGATCCCTGGCGAGCGCGTAGGAGAGGCCGAGATTGGACAGCACCGAGGGTTCGTCCGGCGCGATCTTGAGAGCGGTCGAATAATAGGCCTGCGCCTCCTTGTGGCGGCCGAGCTGGTCGAGCACCGTGCCCTGCGCGGAGAGGATGCGCCAGTCCGGCCGGTCGGGACTGTGGGCGCGGCCGAGCACCTCCAGCGCCTGGTCCCAGCGGCCGGCATCGGCGAGCGCCCGACCGAAGGCGCCGAGCAGCGCCTGGTTCTTGGGATTGCGCAGCGAGGCCTGTTCCAGCACCGACACGGCCTGGGCGCGCTGGTCGGTGGCGGTCAGCGCCTTGGCATAGGCCATCGCGTTGTTCGCGTCGGAGGGGTCTGCCCGATAGCGGGCCGCGTAGGCTTCGGCGTCGCGTCGCCATTCCGCCTCGGTGCGCGGCTGCGTCGTCTCGGCGGGGACAGAGGCGGTCCGGTCGCCGCGTCCGGCCGAGCTCAGGGCGGAGGCGAGGGTGTTGCCCGTGGTGGTGCAGCCGGCCGTCGAGAGGGCGAGGAGCCCGAGGCAGGCGGCGGAGGCGACGAGGCGGGGAATGCGAACGGAAGGGGACACGGCGGAACCTCACTCGGGCCGGGCCGCGGGCTCCGGCACGAGATCAGCAATAGACCGTTAACCCTAACGTCCGGTTAAAGTTTTCACGTCGTAGCGAGATGGCGAAGCGGTGGCGGCGGGGTGTCGTTCCGCCGCCACGCCGGATCGTGTCCGGCTCAGCTCAGCGGCACCGCGAAGCCCTTGGCGACGCCCGGACGGGCCATCATGGTCTCGTACCAGCGCTTCACGTTGGGATACTGGGCGAGATCGATCTTGTGGCGCTCGTGCCGCCACGCCCAGCCGACGATCGCGAAGTCGGCGATCGAGATGTCGCCGGCGAAGAAGGCGTGATCGGCGAGACGGCGGTCCATCACGCCGTACAGCCGCTGCGTCTCCTTGGAGAAGCGCTCCAGCCCGTAGCGACGGTCCTGCTCGTTCTCCAGCCCGATGAAGTGGTGCACCTGCCCCGGCATCGGGCCGAAGCCGCCCATCTGGAACATCAGCCACTCGAGCACCGGCACCCGGGCGCGCAGATCCTTCGGCATGAACAGGCCGGTCTTCTCGGCCAGATAGATCAGGATCGCGCCCGACTCGAAGACGCTGATCGGGGCGCCGCCCGGCCCCTCGGAGTCGACGATGGCCGGGATCTTGTTGTTCGGGCTGATCGCCAGGAAGGCGGGATCGAACTGCTGGTTCTTGGTGATGTCGATCACCTTCACCGTGTAGGGCAGGCCCATCTCCTCCAGGGCGACGCTGATCTTGCGGCCGTTGGGGGTGCTGTAGGTGTAGAACTCGATCGCCATGCGGGGTCCTCGTGCCGGGCGCTCTGCGGCGCGCCTGCCGAACCGAATAGTCGAACCCCGTGCGGCCGTCCACGCGCGCCGCGGCATGCCGGGCAGCCGCGCCGGACGGGCTGCTTCAAGTCGGCCCGGCCGCGTGCTAGCAGCATGGTTCCGCGACGAGGGACCACTTCCGCATGCAACCGGCTTTCGCGACCGACGGCACCACCGCGACCCCGATCTGGCTGGTCGATCCCGGCACCTGGCCGCAGGTGCGGGCGCGGCTCGATCCGGCCGCCATCGCGTTTGCCGAGGCGACCGGTTTCGAGCCCAAGCCCGGGCGCCATGCGCTGCTGCCCGATGCGAAGGGACGTCTCGCCGCCGCGGTGTTCGGGGTCGATCCGCCCGGCCTCGCCGGCCGCGACCCCTTCCTGCCCGGCCGTCTGCCGGCGCTGCTGCCGCGCGGCACCTACCGGTTCGCCGAGCCTCCGGCCGACGCGCGGCTCGCCGCGCTCGCCTTCGCGCTCGGCGCCTATCGGTTCGGCCGGTACCAGAAGGGCGGCGAGCGCGAGGTCCGCCTGGTGCCGCCGGATGGTTCCGGCGCCGATCTGCCCTGCGTCGCCGAGGCCGTGTACCTCGCCCGCGACCTCGTCAACACGCCGTCGAACGACATGGGGCCGGCCGAGCTCGAGGAGGTGGCGAAGAAGCTCGCCGACCGGCACGGCGCGAGCCTGCGCAGCATCGTCGGCGACGATCTCCTCGCCGCGAACCTGCCGCTCGTCCACGCGGTCGGCCGCGCCTCGACCCGGGCGCCGCGGCTGATCGACCTCGCCTGGGGCGATCCGTCCGCCCCCAAGGTGACGCTGGTCGGCAAGGGCGTGTGCTTCGACACCGGTGGCCTCGACCTCAAGACCGAGGCCTCGATGCGCCTGATGAAGAAGGACATGGGCGGCGCCGCGACCGTGCTGGCGCTCGCCCACATGATCATGGGGCGCGGCCTGCGCCTAAGGCTGCGCGTGCTGATCCCGGCCGTGGAGAACGCCGTCTCGGGCGACGCGTTCCGGCCGCTCGACGTCTATCCGTCGCGCAAGGGCCTCACGGTCGAGATCGGCAACACCGACGCGGAAGGCCGTCTCGTGCTCGCCGACGCGCTCACCCTCGCCGACGAGGAGGCGCCGGAGCTGCTGATCGACATGGGCACGCTGACGGGCGCGGCGCGCGTCGCCCTCGGCCCCGACCTGCCGCCCTTCTATACGGACGACGACGGGCTGGCGGACGCGCTCGCCAGGCATGCCGCCGCCGAGAACGATCCGCTGTGGCGCCTGCCGCTGTGGCATCCCTACGACCAGATGATCGAGTCGAAGGTCGCCGACGTGAACAATGTCGGCACGTCCGGCTTCGCCGGCTCGATCCTGTGTGCGCTCTTTCTCGGCCGCTTCGTCGCCGCGGCGAAGAGCTGGCTGCATCTCGACATCTACGCCTGGACCCCGTCGGCGAAGCCCGGCCGCCCGGAAGGCGGCGAGTGCCAGGCCGCGCGCGCCCTCTACGCGCTGCTGTGCGAACGCTACGGATGACCTTCGATCCCCGCCTGACCCCGGCGAGGCCGGACCTCGCGGCCGCGCATCTCCGCGGCCGGGTCGCGGCCGAGCGGTTCGTCGAGGGCGTGCCGCGCGCCGTGGTCGCGGCGCAGGCGCCGCTGCGGCGCCGTCGCGAGCCCGACGCGCCGCTCGATACAGAAGCGCTGTTCGGAGAGACCGTGACGGTCTACGAGGCGGACGACGAGGGCTGGTCGTGGGCGCAGCTCGCGGACGGCTATGTGGGGTATCTGCCGAGCGAGGCCCTGGGAGCGCCCGGTCCGGTGCCGACGCACCGCGTCGCGGCGCTGCGCACCTTCGTGTTCCCGGCGCCGTCGATCAAGACGCCACCCGCGATGACGCTGTCGCTCGGCGCCCGGGTGGCGGTCGTGCGGAGTGATGGCGGGTTCGCCGGGCTGGCGAGCGGCGGCTTCGTGTTCGCGGCGCATCTGGCGCCGGTCGATGCCGTCGAACCGGACTTCGTCGCGATCGCCGAAAAATTCGTCGGCACGCCCTATCTGTGGGGCGGCAGGACGAGCCTCGGGCTCGACTGCTCCGGCCTCGTGCAGGTATCGCTCGCCGCCGCCGGGATCGCTGCGCCCCGCGACAGCGACATGCAGGAGCGCGAGCTCGGTACACCACTCGATGATCCCGCCGATCTCGCCACGCTGCGGCGCGGCGACCTGGTGTTCTGGACGGGACACGTCGCGATCGTGCGCGACGCGACGACGGTCCTGCACGCCAATGCGCATCACATGAGCGTCGCGGTCGAGCCGACCGCCGCGGCCGTCGCCCGCATCGCGGGCGCGGGCGGCATCGTCACCGGCATGCGGCGGCTCGCCGGCGCGACCGCGCTGGGATGAGTGCGGAGACGAGATCGACCGGCGGCGGTCCCGCCGGAGCCTTCGAGGAGCGCCCCATGACCCCCGACCTCTCCCTCGTCGACCTCTCCTGGCTCGCCATGGCCGCCTATGCGGTCCACATCCTCGAAGAGTACACGTTCGACTGGCGCAACTGGGCGCGCGGCGTCATCGGCCTGCCGGTCGAGTGGCCGGACTTCTACGTGACGAACTCGGTCGTGGTCGCGCTCGGCATCGCCCAGGGCATGCTGGCGCCGACGCTGCCCTGGGCGCCGCTCACCTACGCCGCGCTGATGCTGATCAACGCCTGCTTCTTCCACATTCTGCCGTTCGTCGCGACGCGTGGCCGCTTCTCGCCCGGGCTCGTCACCGCGGTCGTGCTGTTCCTGCCGCTCGGCATCGCGATCTTCGCCGCCGCGGCCGCCGCGGGCCGGCTCGACTTCGTCACCGCCACCGGTGCGGTGGTCGGCGGCGCCCTCTTGATGGCGAGCCCGGTGGTGATGCTGAAGCTGAAGGACAAGCCCTACTTCGTCCAGCGGCGCGGCTGAAAGGCGGGCGGCATCACCCCCGCTCAGCAGCTCGGCTGGTCGCAGCGGCGCACCGAGGCGATCATCTGCTCCAGGGCCCGGCGGCCCGGATGGCCCAGCACCGCGAGGCCCTTGACGATCCACGACGGCGTCGCCTGCAGGCCGAGGGCGTTGCCGAGCCGCACATGCGCGATCATCGTCTCGGTGATCGAATCGTCGTCGGCGGCCCTGGTGACGGCCGGGACGGACAGGCCGATCGCCTTCACCACGGCGAGCGCACGCTTGCCGTCGACGGTGCCGCGGCCGGAGAAGATCTCGCGGTGGAACGCCTGGAACTGGGCCGGCGTGCCGACCTTGGCGACCGCGAGCTCGACCCGGCCCGCCTGGATGGAGGGCACGCCGAGTACCGGGAACGGCACCAGCACCAGCCGCAACTCCCGGTCGGCGGCGACGAGCGCCGCCGCATCGGCCGCCGCCTTGCGGCAGAACGGGCAGTTGAGGTCGTAGAACTCGGCGAGCGTCACGTCGCCTTTCGGGTTGCCGATCACGACGACGCCGGGCAACTCCTCGATCCGGCTCTCGAGTTCGACAGGCACCTTGTAGTTGACGACCGGCTTGCCGTCCTCGCCCCGGATCGGGAACAGCGCGCCGTCCTGGGCGCGGCCGGCGGGTGCGAGCGTCGCCGACGCCGCGGTCGCCGCCAGCGCCGCGACGGCGCCTCGTCTGGTGAGCTGCATGCGATCAATCCTCTCCGAGCAGGACGGCGAGCCGGTGGCGGTTGAGCGCCAGCCACTGCAGCGCCAGGAGCAGGTAGCCGTTGTGGACGGCGCCGGCCGAGAGCGACGCGATCGCCTCGTCGATCGGGACGCGGACCGGGCGCGTGTGCTCGATCTCGTAGGTCGCGCCCGCCTGCTCGGGCACCTGCGCGGCGTCGACCGAGACCAGGAAGATATGGGCGAACTCCTCCAGCATGCCGGGCGCCGGCATGAAGCTGAACACCTCGCGCATCGCTCGCGGCGCGACACCGATCTCCTCGATGCATTCGCGATGAGCGGCGCCTTCCGGCGTCTCGCCGCCGTCGATGTAGCCGGCCGGGATCTCGACGATGTCGCCGTGGCCGGTGGCGAGATGCGCGGCGAGGCGGAACTGGCGGATCAGCACGATCTCGTCGCGGGCGAGATCCACCGCGATCATGCCGACGGTGCGGCCGATGCGCAGGATGTCGCGCGACAGCGTCGCCGGCGTGCCGCCGTGATCGAGCGTGACGGAGAAGCGCTCGTAGCGGCGGAAGCCGGGACCGAGCAGCTCCGGGCCTTCGAGCGTCACATCGGCCGGCGCATCGGCGAGGACGGGCGGAGGAGATGGCTTGTTCATGGCGGCGTCATAGCACAAGAACGACGCTGAGGAGAGCCGGTGCCGCGATGTGCCGGCACGAGCGCGACCGCACCCTCCGCCCATTCCCGCGAAAGCGGGAATCCAGAGCGTCGTGCCGTGTCGCCCCCGGGTCTCCGCCTTCGCGGGGACGAGCGGAAGGCGAGGCGCTCACTGCGCCACCACGCCCTCGGGGGCGATGTCGAGATTGAAGGCGGCGGCGAACAGGGCGCGCGTGTAGGGGCTCTTCGGCGCGTTGAACACCTGCGCGGCCGGGCCTTCCTCCACCACCTTGCCGTTCCGCATCACGACGAGGCGGCTCGCGAGCGCGGCGACGACCCGCAGGTCGTGCGAGATGAACAGATAGGTGAGGTTGCGGCGCCTCTGCAGGTCGCGCAGCAGGTCGACGATCTGCGACTGGATCAGCATGTCGAGCGCGCTGGTCGGCTCGTCCAGCACCATGAAGGTCGGCTCCAGCACCAGGGCGCGGGCGACCGCGATGCGCTGGCGCTGCCCGCCCGAATACTCGTGCGGATAGCGGAAGCGCGACTCCGGATCGAGCCCGACGTCGAGGAGAGCCCGGATCACCCGCTGCTCTCGCTCGGCCGCCGGCATCTTCGGATGGTGGACCCACAGGCCCTCCGCGATGATGTCGGCGATCGACATGCGGGGGGAGAGCGAGCCGAACGGATCCTGGAAGACGATCTGCATGTCGCGCCGGAACGGCCGCATCTGCTCGAACTTCAGGCCCTGCAGCTCGTTGCCGAGAAACACGATCGGGCCCTGCGAGGAGATCAGCCGCAGGATCGCGAGGCCCAGCGTGGTCTTGCCGGAACCCGACTCGCCGACGATGCCGAGCGTCTCGCCCTTGCGTACGGCGATGTCGATGCCGTCGACGGCCTTGATGTGGCCGACGACGCGCCGCATCACGCCGCGCTTCACCGGGAACCAGACCTTGAGATCCTTCGTCTCGACGACGACCGGCTGGTCCGGCTGCAGCGGCGCCGGATCGGGTTTCGGCTCGGCGGCGAGCAGCTCCTGCGTGTAGGGATGCTCGGGCGACGTGAACACCCGCTCCACGGCGCCGTGCTCGACGATCCGGCCCTGCTTCATCACGCAGACCTGATCGGCGATCTTGCGGACGATGCCGAGATCGTGGGTGATGAACAGCATCGACATGCCGAGCCGGCGCTGGATGTCCCTCAGCAGTGCGAGGATCTGCGCCTGCACCGTGACGTCGAGCGCCGTGGTGGGCTCGTCGGCGATGAGGAGATCCGGCTCGTTGGCGAGCGCCATGGCGATCATCACGCGCTGGCGCTGGCCGCCGGACAGCTGATGCGGATAGCTGCCGAGCCGCCCTTCCGGATCCGGGATGCCGACCTGGTCCAGCAGCTCGACGATCCGTCGTCGCGCCGGCTCACCGGTGAGGCCACGGTGGAGCAGGAGGATCTCGGCGATCTGCTTCTCGATGGTGTGGAGCGGGTTGAGCGAGGTCATCGGCTCCTGGAACACGATCGAGATGTCGTCGCCCCGCACCTTGCGCATCTCGTCGTCGGTCGCGCCGATCAGCTCCCGACCCTTGAACGTGATCGTTCCCGAAGGATGGCTCGCCGCCGGATAGGGCAGGAGCTTCATCACCGACAGCGCCGTCACCGACTTGCCCGAGCCCGACTCGCCGACCAGCGCCAGCGTCTCGCCGGCGGCGAGCTCGAACGAGACCCGGTCGACGGCGAGAATCTGCCGCTCGCCCTGGCGGAACGCGACCGAGAGATCGCTGACGGAGAGGAGGGGGGTGGTCATGGCAGCACCTCGACGAGCTCCGCGATTCCGCCGACATCGGGTTTGAACCGCTGCAGTCCGGGCGGAAGAGTCAACCGGTCGTCGTTCGACAGGATCGCCCGGCACCTGCTTCGAACAGCCGAGACGACGTGAATTGCGTCGGGCAGCTTTGGCATGATCCGCCTGCCGTCGATATCCGTCCGGGATGCGGCCCGGCGATAGTCCGCGGTTTCGAGCAGAAGGTCGCGGTCGACCGGAACGAGCCCGAAGACCTTGCTCGAGACGATCAGCTCGACGAAATTGCGATGATGGATCGGCGAGCGTGCCTTCGGGAGAACCTCTGCGAGCGTGAGCTCGCTCGTCACGCCGAGACCGGGCCGCGTCTTCAACAGCTCGAAAATGCCGCGGACCGGCTCGGCGATGTCGGTGTCTCCTTCGACGAAGTAGATGAACGGATTCGCGTCGACATAGACGAACGGGTGATCGAAAGAGTCAGTCATCCCATTCGTCTCGATCTGCCCGGATCTGTGCGTCGATCTCGTCCTTGGTCCGGAACGGAGGCTGTCGGCGTGCCCAGATTTCCTCGAGTGTCGGTGGCCGCGCCGACTGCTGGTCGGCCGCGGGCTCCGGCGCCTCGATCGTGACCCGGACTCGGGCGTCCGGATCCGCGCTCGGGCGCAGCTCCTCCGGCAGCTTCGAGGCGGGGTAGTTCTCTCGCACGATCTTGTTCATGGGCGGCCTCCTTCGGCCACGGCCATCATAGCGCGAAACGCGAAAAGACTCACCCGAACGCCTTGCGCGGGTCGAAGGCGTCGCGCACCGCTTCGCCGATGAAGATCAGCAGCGACAGCATCACGGCGACGGTGAAGAAGGCGGTGAGGCCGAGCCAGGGCGCCTGGACGTTGGCCTTGCCCTGGCCGAGCATCTCGCCGAGCGAGGGCGAGCCGGGCGGCAGGCCGAAGCCGAGGAAGTCCAGCGCCGTCAGCGTCATCACCGAGGACGACAGGATGAAGGGCAGGAAGGTGAGCGTCGCCACCATGGCGTTGGGCAAGAGGTGGCGGAACATGATCAGCGTGTTGGAGACGCCGAGCGCACGCGCCGCCTGCACGTATTCGAAGTTTCGCCCGCGCAGGAATTCCGCTCGAACCAGGCCGACCAGCGACACCCAGGAGAACAGGAGCAAAATGCCGAGCAGCACGAAGAAGCCGGGCACCAGGACCGAGGAGATGATCAGCAGCAGGTAGAGCGACGGCACCGAGGTCCAGATCTCGATGAAGCGCTGGAACAAAAGGTCGGTCCAGCCGCCGAAATAGCCCTGCACGGCGCCGGCCGCGATGCCGACCACCGACGACACGATGGTGAGGCAGAGGCCGAACAGCACCGAGAGGCGGAAGCCGTAGATCAGCCGTGCGACGACGTCGCGGCCCTGATCGTCGGTGCCGAGCCAGTTGTATTCGAGGTCGCGGCAGCCTTGGAGCCCCTTGCGCTCCACCACGGCCTTGCACTGGGCCTCGGTCAGCATCCAGGTCGGCGGCGAGGGGGCCGGGGTCGGCAGGTCGAGGTTGTGGGTGTTGTAGGAGTAGCGGATCGGCGGCCACCACATGGTGCCGCCCTTGTCGGCGATCTGCTGCTTCAGATAGGGGTCGCGATAGTCCGCCGTGGTCTCGAAGTCGCCCCCGAACGTGGTCTCGGGATAGTCGACCAGTACCGGAAAGTACCAGTGCCCGTCGTACTGGATCAGGAACGGCCGGTCGTTGGCGATCAACTCGGCGCACAGCGACAGCACGAACAGCACGAGGAAGACCCAGAGCGAGACGAAGCCGCGCCGGTTGGCCTTGAAGTTCTGCCAGCGCCGGCGGGTGATCGGCGACACGGCCAGCGGCCGCCGCTCGGGCGTGACGGCGAGCCCGGTCGGCGCCACGGCGGTGGTTTCGGGCTCGCGCCCTTCGGCCGCGGCGCGTTCGGCTGGACGGGGGGTGGCGCTGGGTGCGTCCATGTCACACCTCCCGGGTCTCGAAGTCGATGCGTGGATCGACCCAGGTGTAGGTGAGGTCGGAGATCAGGTTCACGATCAGGCCGACCAGCGAGAAGATGTAGAGGGTGGCGAACACCACGGGATAGTCGCGGTTGAGCACGCTCTCGAAGCCGAGGAGCCCCAGCCCGTCGAGCGAGAAGATCGTCTCGATCAGCAGCGCCCCGGAGAAGAACGCCGACACGAAGGCGCCCGGGAACCCGGCGATGATCAGCAGCATGGCGTTGCGGAACACGTGGCCGTAGAGCACCTGCCGCTCGGTGCAGCCCTTGGCGCGCGCCGTGAGGACGTACTGCTTGCGGATCTCGTCCAGGAACGAGTTCTTGGTCAACAGCGTCATGGTGGCGAAGGCGCCGATGCCCATCGACAGGATCGGCAGCACCAGGTGCCAGAAGTAGTCGAGGATCTTCTGCCACCAGGCGAGCCGGTCCCAGTTGTCGGAGGTCAGGCCGCGCAGCGGGAACCAGTCGAAGAACGAGCCGCCGGCGAACAGGATGATCAACAGGATGGCGAACAGGAAGCCCGGGATCGCGTAGCCGATGATGATGATGCCGGACGTCCACACGTCGAACTGCGAGCCGTCGCGCACCGCCTTGCGGATGCCGAGCGGGATCGAGATCAGGTAGGTGAGGAGCAGCATCCAGATGCCGAGCGACATCGACACCGGCAGCTTCTCCTTGATCAGGTCGATCACTCTCACGTCGCGGAAGTAGCTCTTGCCGAAGTCGAAGGTGATGTAGTTCTTCAGCATGATGTAGAAGCGCTCCCAGGCCGGCTTGTCGAAGCCGAACTGGCGCTCGAGATTCTTGATGAACTCGGGGTCGAGGCCCTGCGCGCCGCGGTATTTCGACGACGTGGCGTCCATCTGGGCGCCGCCCTGCGGCTGGCCGCGCGCCCCGAAGTCGCCGCCGGCGGAGCCGGAGATGCGCGAGGTCGCGCCGGTGTCGGAGCCCGAGATCTGGGCGATCACCCGCTCGACCGGGCCGCCCGGCGCGAACTGCACCACGACGAACGACACCAGCATGATGCCGAGCAGCGTCGGGATCATGAACAGGAGGCGGCGGACGATGTATGCGGTCATCTCTGGTGTTCGGTTCCGTTCGGTGGCCACGTCCTTCGAGACGCCCGCTGCGCGGGCTCCTCAGGACGAGGAGCAGTTCCGTCCTCGCCCCTCGTCCTGAGGTGCTCGGCCGAAGGCCGAGCCTCGAAGGGCGCGGCCCGTGCGCTCGTCTACCGGTACTCTATCCCTTCCCCTCGGTCTTCGCCGCTCTGGCGGCGTCCCACCACCAGGTCTCCGGTGCGCCGCGGGCGTAGCGCGGCTTCGTCGGCGGGCGGTCGAACACGTCCCAGTAGGCGAGCCAGTGCGACGCCTTGTACCATTGCGGCACCCAGTATCGGCCGGCCCGGATGACGCGGTCGAGCGCCCGCGCGGCGACGACGAGGTCGGCCCGGGTGTTCGCCGCGATCACCGCCTCGATCAGCTGGTCGATCACCGGGTCGGAAATGCCGGCGAGGTTCTGGGATCCCTTGAGCGCCGCCGACTGCGAGGAGAAATAGGAGCGCAGCGTGTCGCCCGGCGTGGTCGAGAAGCTGAACCGCTGGATCGTCACGTCGAAGTCGAAGGCGTCCACGCGGGCCCGGAACTGCACCGGATCGACCATGCGCAGCGTCGCGTCGATGCCGAGCACGGCGAGACTCTTGATGTAGAGCATGTGGTGCGGCTGGAAGGCCGGCTCGTCGAGCAGGAACTCGATCGTCACCGGCTCGCCGTTCGGCGCGACGCGCTTGCCGTTCTTCACCGGGTAGCCGGCCTCGAGCAGGAGCTGCGAGGCGCGCCGCAGCAGTGCGCGGTCCTGGCCCGAGCCGTCCGACACCGGCGGAACGAACGGCTCGCCGAACACCTCGTCCGGCACCTGGCCCCGAAACCGCTCCAGCAGTGCGAGCTCGGCGCCCTCCGGCCGGCCGGTCGCCATCATGTCGGAGTTCTGGAACACCGAATGGGTGCGCTGGTACGAGCCGTACATCAGCGACTTGTTGGCCCACTCGAAGTCGAAGGCGACGATCAGCGCCTCGCGCAGCTTCGGGTTCTTGAACTTGTCGCGCCGGATGTTGAGGAACCAGCCCTGCGCGCCGGAGGGTGTGTCGTCGGGCAGCACGGCCTGCTTGACGCGGCCGTCGCGGATTGCCGGAAAGTCGTAGCGGGTCGCCCAGATGCGCGACGTGAACTCCTCGCGGAACAGGTAGCTCTTCCCCGTGAAGCCCTCGAAGGCGACGTCGCGGTCGCGGTAGAACTCGTAGCGCACCGTGTCGAAATTGTACTGACCGACCGAGACCGGCAGGCCGGCCGCCCACCAGTCCTTGACCCGCTCGTACTCGATGTAACGGCCGGGCTCGAAGCGGCCGACCCTGTACGGCCCCGAGCCGAGCGGTACGTCGAGCGTCGTCTCGTCGAACGCGCGGTCGGCGTAATAGGTGCGCGAGAAGATCGGCAGGGAGGCCGCGAACAGCGGCACGTCGCGCGCACGCCCCGGCGCGAACCGCACCGTGACCAGGTCGTCGCCCTCGGCCTCGGCACCGATCATGTCGCGCAGCAGCTGCGTGATGATCGGGTGGCCCTTCTCCTTCAGCGTGGCCAGCGACCAGGCGACGTCGGGCGCCGTGATCCGGGTGCCGTCGTGGAAGCGCGCCTCGGGCCGCAGCACGAACGTGTAGGCGAGGCCGTCCGGTGCGACCCGCACGGCGCGGGCGGCGAGCCCGTACATGGCGTCCGGCTCGTCGGTGGCGCGTGCCATCAGGCTCGTCATGGTGAGCTCCATGCCGAGCGCCGCGTCGCCGCGCAGGATCCAGCTGTTCAGCGAGTTGAAGGTGAGGAAGTTCTGGTTGAACTGCCGGGTCGAGCCGATCAGCGAGAAGGTGCCGCCCTTCGGGGCGTCCGGATTGACGTAGTCGAAACGACGGAAGTCGGCCGGATACTTGAGGTCGCCGAAGGCCGAGAGCCCGTGCGTCTCGCCTGCCTCGGCGGCAGCGGTGGCCGGCCGGCCGGCGAGGCCGCTCGCGGCCGCGAGACCGGCGGCTGCGGACGTGATCAGGAACTCGCGGCGGCTCGGCCACGTGCCGGCGCTGCCTCTCCCCGCCGGCGGGGAGAGGTCCGCTCGCGGCGCAGCAGCGGGACGGGTGAGGTGGCGCTGCGGCTCCAGCTCCGAGGCCCCCTCGCCCCGATCTGGCGCCTGCGGTGCGACATTCGACCTCTCCCCGGACGCGGGGAGGGGTGCAAGGAAGAGCCCCTCGTGGCGCTCGCCCCGGCTCACGAACGGCCGCCGGTCTTGGCGGCCTTGGCCGCGTCCCACCACCAGATCGTCGGGAATGCGGAGGCGCCGTAGGTCGGCATCGTCTCGGGTCGGCCGAAGCGGTCCCAGCGCGCGGTCCGAACCTTGCCGTAGGTCCATTGCGGCACGACGTAGAAGTTCCACAGCAGCACGCGGTCGAGCGCCTTGGTGGCGGCGACCAGCTCGGCCCGATCCTTGGCGAAGATCACCTTCTCGATCAACGCGTCGACCGCCGGATTCCTGATGCCCACCGAGTTCTGCGAGCCCGGCTGGTCGGCCGCCTGCGAGCCCCAGAAGCCGCGCTGCTCGTTGCCGGGCGACAGCGACTGTCCCCAGGAGTCGACGATGATGTCGAAGTCCCAGGTGCGCATGCGGTTCTCGTACTGGGTCGGGTCGATGGTGCGCACCGACACGGCGATCCCGAGCCGCTCCAGCGACGGCTGATAGCGCAGCACCAGCCGCTCGAAGGTCTGCGACGAGAGCAGGAACTCGACCGCCATCGGCTCGCCCGTCTTGACGTTGACGAGCTTGCGGTCGCGCACCTCGTATCCGCCGAGCTTGAACAGCCGCAGCGCCTCGCGGAGATTGGCACGCACCGCCTCCGGGGAGCCGGCGACCGGGTTGGTGTAGGGCGTGGTGAACACCTCGGGCGGCACCTTGTCGCGCACCGTCTCCAGGATGGCGAGCTCCTGGCCCTGCGGCAGACCGGACGACATCAGGTCGGGCATGCCCTCGAAATAGCTGCCGATGCGCTTGTACTGGCCGAAGAACATGGCCTGGTTCATGTCTTCGAAGTCGAACGCGTAGTTGAACGCCCGCCGGACGTGGCGGTCCTTGAACTTGTCGCGCCGGGTGTTGAACGCGAAGGCCTGCATGACGCCGGAGCTGCGGATCGGGAACTCCTCCCGGATCACGCGGCCCTCCTTGACGGCCGGGAAGTCGTAGGCGGTCGCCCAGTCCTTGGCGGAGTTCTCGGTGCGCCAGTCGACCGCGTCGCCCTTGAACGCCTCGAGCGCCACCGTGGTGTCGCGGAAATACTCGTAGCGGAGCTCGTCGAAATTATCGCGGCCGACCGCGACCGGCAGGTCCTTGCCCCAGTAGTCCTTGACCCGCTCCAGCACGACGGTGCGGCCCGGCGAGAACTCCCTGATCCGATAGGCGCCGCTGCCGAGCGGCACGTCGAGCGTCGTCTGCGTGACGTCGCGCTTGCGGCCGGAGGCGTCGGTGCCCTCCCACCAGTGCTTGGGAAGGACGCGGAGCTGGCCGACGATCTGCGGCAGCTCGCGGTTGCCCGGCTGGTCGAACGTGAAGGTCACGTCGCGCTCGCCCGTCTTCTCCGCCTTGGTCACATGCCGGTAGTAGGCACCGAACTGCGGATGGTTCTTGGTGAAGGCGTCGAGCGAGAAGATGACGTCCTCGGGCGTCACGGGGCGGCCGTCGTGCCAGCGCGCGTTCGCCCGCAGCCGGTAGGTCACGGAGGCGTAGTCGGCCGGATAGGAGACGGCCTCGGCCAGCAGCCCGTACTCGGTCGAGACCTCGTCGAGGGCAGGCGTCATCAGCGTCTCGTAGGTGAAGAACACCGGGCCGGCGAGATTGCCCTTCACGCCCGAGACGACGACGTTGAAGTTGTCGAACGTGCCGATGGCGATCTGGCGCACCGTGCCACCCTTCGGGGCGGCCGGGTTCACATAGTCGAAGTGCTTGAAGTCCTGCGGGTACTTCAGCTCGCCGAAGAGCGACACGCCGTGCCGCCAGGCGCCTTTCGCGGGGGCTTCGCCGCCGCCCGTCTGGGCGAGGGCGGCCGGGGCGATCCCGGCGAGCGGGGCCAGGGCGGGCGTCGCCGCCGCGATCGCGGTCGAGCGGATCAGGTCACGGCGGGTCAGGCGCAAGGAACGTCTCCCAGGGAGGGCCTCCCGAGACAGCCTCGAGACGGCTCGACCGACGGTTCTAACCGAATATGTCGGTTTTGGGATGTGCGTCCGCCAGCCGCGGCGCGCCGAAACGGGTTAAATGTTGGCAATCTCGGCGGGTTGGACGGAGCGAGGCGCAAGGGCGAGACAGCCGAGCCCGCGAATGCCGCTCGTCCCCCGCGAAGGCGGGGATCCGGGGGCGACACGGCGAGGTGCTCCGGATGCCCGCCTGCGAGAGGGCTGGCCATCATCGTCATTCCGGGGCGCGGACCGAAAGCGCCGCGAGCCCGGACTTCACACGCCCAGTGAAAGTGGCTCACGAAAGACAGGGGCTATCGGTCCCGGGCTCGGCGCTTGCGCCGCCCCGGGACGATGGCGCGCTTCCGAAAAGCGACCCGCCTCACTGCTTTGGCGGCGCGGCCTCGGCCGGGGCGTTGGGCTGGGCGCCCTGGTTGCCGGGCTGCGGCTGGGCCGGCGGCGCCGGCTCCGGCGAGGCGGCGCCCGTGGTGGTGGGCAGCGGCTGCGGGTTGTCGGATTGCTGGTTGAGATAGACGAGGATGTCGGCCCGCTCGCTCGCCCGCGGCACCCCGGCGAACGACATCGCGGTGCCCGGGACGGCCGCCTTCGGGTTCTGGATGAAGGCGTTCAGCTCCTCGATCGTCCACGGTCCGGTCTTCGCGGCCATCGCGGCCGAATACTTGAAGCCTGCGTGCGACGCGTGCTGGCGGCCGACCACCCCCCACAGGTTGGGGCCGACCTTGTTGGCGCCGCCCTTGTTGAAGGTGTGGCAGGACTCGCACTTGCGGACCGCGCTGGCGCCGCGCTCGGCGCTCGCGGTGGCGAGCAACGCCGTGATCGGCTGCTCGGCCGGGGCCTCGGCGGCCTTCGGGGCCTCGGGGGCGCCGGCCACCGCGATGGCGTAGCCCGGCTGCTCCGGGACCGGCGCCGAAAAGATGATGCCGGCCGTGATGTTGAGGGCGACCACGCAGGCGGCGCTGAACAGCACGGCGCCGGCGATCTTGTTGACTTCGTAGGAATCCATCGCGCACGGGCTCCGGGGGCGAGAGCGTCTACGGCGGGGGTCGCCGCACGAGGTTCCGGGCAGACATAGCGGGTTTGCGAGCGACCTTGCAACACGTATAAGCGCCGCCGAAGGCCGCGGTTCGCGGCCGCGGAACGGCGCCCTCGCCGTCCCACGATCCGGCGCTTTCCCATGTCCGCAACCGACATCGTCGTTCTCGTCCCGGCCCGGCTGGCGGCGACGCGGCTCCCCGACAAGCCGCTCGCCGACATCGGCGGCAAGGCCATGATCGTGCACGTCTTCGAGCGGGCGGCGGCGGCCGGGATCGGGCCCGTCGTCGTGGCGACCGATTCGGAGCGGATCCGCGCCGCCGTCGAGGCCGCCGGCGGCCGCGCCGTGACGACCCGGGCCGACCATCCCTCCGGGTCCGACCGCATCTTCGAGGCCCTGCAGGCGATCGACCCGGACGGCCGCTTCGGGATCGTCGTCAACGTCCAGGGCGACCTGCCCACCCTCGATCCCGCCGATCTCGCCGCCGCGGTGCGGCCGCTCGACGATCCCTCGGTCGACATCGCGACCCTGGCCGCCGAGATCCGGCGCGAGGAGGAGCGGACCAACCCGAACGTCGTCAAGGTGGTCGGCAGCCCGGTCGCGGACCGGCGGTTGCGCGCCCTCTACTTCACCCGCGCGACCGCGCCGTGGGGCGACGGCCCGCTCCTCCACCACATCGGCCTCTACGCCTACCGCCGTGCCGCGCTCGCCCGCTTCGTCGCCCTGCCGCCGTCGGCCCTGGAGAAGCGCGAGAAGCTGGAGCAGCTGCGGGCACTCGAGGCCGGCCTGCGGATCGACGTGACGCTGGTGGATTCGGTGCCGCTCGGCGTCGACACCCCGGACGATCTCGCCGCCGCACGGACGATTCTCGCGGCGCCCGGTCGACACTTCGATTGACTCGCCCGCCTCCCGGCGCGAAACCCGAGGCCATCATGGACCAGAAGAAAATCGTCTTTCAGGGCGAGCCGGGCGCCAACTCGGACATCGCCTGCCGCCAAGCCTATCCCGACTTCGTGCCGATGCCGTGTCCGACCTTCGAGGACGCCTTCGTGGCGGTCTCGTCCGGCAAGGCAGCGCTCGGCATGATCCCGATCGAGAACTCGGTCGCCGGCCGGGTTGCCGACATCCACCACCTGATGCCGACCTCGCGCCTGCGCATCGTCGCCGAGTGGTTCCTGCCGATCCGCAACCAGCTCATGGCCCCGAGAGGCGCGACGCTGGACGGGCTGAAGACGGTCGAGAGCCACATCATGGCGCTCGGCCAGTGCCGCCGCTTCCTTCGCAAGATCGGCGTGGTCACCAAGGTCGCGGCCGACACGGCCGGCGCCGCCCGCATCGTCGCCGAGGCGGGCGACAGGACCCGCGGCGCCATCGCGTCGCGCCTCGCCGCCGAAATCTACGGGCTCGACATCCTGGCCGAGAACGTCGAGGACGAGGCGCATTCGACGACGCGGTTCATCGTGCTCTCGAAGGAGCCCGCCGTCGTCGAGCCGAACAACGGGCCGGTGATCACCACCTTCGTGTTCCAGGTGCGCAACATTCCGGCCGCGCTCTACAAGGCGCTCGGCGGTTTCGCCACCAACGGCATCAACATGACCAAGCTGGAAAGCTACATGGTCGAGGGCAATTTCGCCGCCACCCAGTTCTACGCCGACGTCGAGGGGCATCCGGAGGAGCGCGGCCTCAAGCTCGCGCTGGAGGAGCTCGCCTTCTTCACCCAGCCGAAATCGCTCAAGATTCTCGGCGTCTATCCGGCGCACCCGATCCGCGCTACGTTCGCCAAACGGTCGCAGCCGGAGGTCGCTGCGACCTGAGCGGGGGCGGGCGATGGCGGCGACCGGCGGGAGCGTGCGGAGAATCCTGTTTCTCAAGGTGACGCTGCCCTCGGCGGATCCCGCCTATGTGCGCTCCGTCGTGCAGGCGACGGCGCCGTTCTACGGGCTGCTGGGCGGCACCTCGACGCGACTCCTGCGCAATGTCGACGATCCCGCCCAGTTCATCCAGGAGATCGCCTACGAGACCCCGGAGGCGATGGAGATGAGCCGCCAGCGCATCGCCGGCGACCTGCGCATCCAGAGCTTCCTGCAGGCGTGGCGCCAGGTGCTCGGCGGCGCCGTCCAGCTCGACGTGTACGAGGATCTGACGGCGGAATGGTGAGGGCGGCGCCTTGGAGCCGCTGCGCGCCGACCTCGGACCGAGTCGACGAATGACGACGAAGCGCGGATTGGCCCCGCGGCCGATCCACCACGCCTTGGCGATCGCACGGCGCCGGCGGCTCCGGGAGGCCGGCGTGATCCAACGGAACTCCTTTGAACCGGCGCGCCGGCGCACCGCTTCGGCGGGAGGCTTGCGAGCCCCGGTGCGCCTCAACTCTGTGAGAAGACCGGGCTAGTCTTTCTTGTGACCTTCTTGTGGCCCACGCCGCGCGACGATCGCGCCGACCTCGGCCGCGAGATCTCGGCGCCGCGCTCGCCCGAGCGCCGCCGCTCCGGCGGCGACAGCGCCGTTGCCGCCCAATCGCTGATGAGGTCGCCGAGGATGCGGAACTCGTCGGCCCGTACGGATTGCTTTCGCCAGACGAGGCCGATCCTGCGCGCGTGCGCGCCGTCCGCCAGCGGGCAGATCGCCACTGAGTCGCCGTGAAGGATGCCGGCGCGGATCGCCAGTTCCGGCAGCAGCGTCGCGCCGAGGTCGGCCGCCACCATGGCCACCAGTGTGTGGAGACTGGTCGCCGAGAACGTCGTCTGGGCCAATTTCGGCAGTGCCGCGAGCAGCGGCAGGGCGTGGCTGTGCAGGCAATGGTCCCGTTCCAGGAGCATCAAGCCCTCGTCCGCCAGATCGGCCTCGCCGATGCTCGGCATGGCGGCCAGACGGTGGCGCCGATGACAGGCGAACCAATACGGGTCGTCGAACAAGGGCAGGGCTTCGAATCCCTCGGTGACGTACGGAAACGCGATCAAACCCAGATCGAGCCGGCCGTCACCGAGGCGGTCTAGGATCGCGTTGGTCTTGTCCTCGCGAAGGATGAGCTTGAGATCGGGGTAGTGCCGGCCGATGTGCGGAAGCAGTTCCGGCAGCAGGAACGGACCGATGGTGGGAATGACGCCGAGCTCCAGCTGGCCGGTCAACGGCCTGGTGGCGCTCGCCCCGATGCTCACCAGCGCCTCGGCGTCGCGCAGCAACGCATGCGCGCGTTCGACGATGCGACGCCCGATCGGCGTGATCAGAACGGAGCGCTTGGTGCGTTCCGCGACGGTCACGCCGAGGATCGCCTCCAGTTCGCGGATTCCGGCACTGAGTGTCGACTGGGTGACGGCGCAGGCGTCGGCGGCGCGGCCGAAATGGAGATGTTCCGCCAGCGAGACCAGGTAACGCAGTTGGCGCAGATTGGGCAGCGGCTTCATGTTGATCGCCTCTCTCGATCACAGAAGCCGGAATTGTTCGTTTCTGCAACTGCGCACAGGTCCGTAGGGTGCGTCTACCGAACAGGGAATTCCAAGAGGTTCTCCGATGAGTTGTGATGCCGCCTCCACCGTGGCTCCGGCCGCCGCGACCGCCGCCGTGGCTCCGGCCGTCGCTGTCCCCCGGTCCACGCAGGCCCAACCCCCCGTGGTCGCGTCGCTGCCGCGCATGAATGCGCCAGCTCCCGACTTCAATGCCATGACCACCCATGGACCCCGGTCGCTCGCCGACTATCGCGGCAAGTGGCTGGTGCTGTTCTCTCATCCGGCGGACTTCACGCCGGTCTGCACCACCGAGTTCATCGCCTTCGCCAGGTCGGCGCCGGCGTTCGACGCTCTCGGTTGTGCGTTGCTTGGGCTCTCCATCGACAGCATCTTTTCGCATGTCGCCTGGGTGCGCAGCGTCAAGGAAAAGTTCGACGTCGAGATTCCGTTTCCGATCATCGAGGATCTGTCGATGCGGGTGGCGAACGCCTATGGAATGATTCATCCCGGCGCTTCGGACACTTCGGCAGTGCGCACGACCTTCGTCATCGATCCGAACGGCATCCTGCGCGCGATGATCTATTATCCCATGACCAACGGCCGCAGCGTCGCCGAGATTCTGCGGCTGGTGAGGGCGTTGCAGACCAGTGTCGCGAACGGCGTGGCGACTCCCGAAGGCTGGCAACCCGGCGACAAGGTTCTGCTCGGCGCGCCGACCACCACGGAGGCGGCGGAGAGGCGCATGCACGAGGGGCTCGACACCGCCGACTGGTATTTCTCGCTCAAGACGCTCGACTGATCCCGATCTCTGTCGATTCGATCCGTCGTTCCGGGGGGCGCCGAAAGCGCCCCCCGTGGCGTTTTCGGCGAAGCACCGGCGCTTCGCGGCGGTGGCGGGCGAGCGCACGGGGCGGCGGTCCTGCTCATCGGCGAGGGTCCCGCCGGTGCCGCCGCCATCCGCGGCGACGAAGGTGCCGGCAGAGTGGCATCGCCCCATTCGCCGCAGCGCGGTCGCCAGCAATGCTGCGCGTCGTCCCGGTCGTGGACGACGTCGGGGACGCGGCTGATCGACGCCTGCTGAGCTACTCCGCGGCCAGCGCGGCGGCGAGCTTCTCCGGGCCGGCGAACAGGAGGCCGGCGTCGAGGAGCCGCGTCCCGGCGTCGCCGCCCAGCACCAGGGCTGGAACGCCCTGCGCCCCCACCGCCTGCATCAGGGCCCGGGCGCCGGCGATCCGCTCGTCGTTGAATGCCGACAGGACCGCGGTCGGCGCCGTGACCAGCCGGGCGGCCTCGGCGAGGCCGAGGCCGGCCAGGATGTCCGCCAGCACGGCCGTGGCAGTGACGTCGCGGCCGTCGACATAGCGGGCCGACTGGATGGCGGCGAGCGCGTCGATCTCGCGCGCCGGCGCCGTCATGGCGACGGCGCCGAGCGCCAGCGTCGCCGGGCCGGAATCGAAGCGGCGGACGCGGTCGGACAGCACGGAGTCGCGATACGCGTCGGTGAAGGGCTGCCCGGTCAGCTTCGCGATGCGCTGGTCGTTCGACCAGGCATAGTCCGCGAAGGCGTCGGTCATGGCCCGGCTGCCGGGCCCGGCGAACAGGCCGGTCGGCCGCACGGCGAGGGCGACGTCCGGCCGCGCGGCGAGGCGGCGCAGGGCCGGGGCGGCGCCGTAGCACCAGCCGCACAGCGGGTCGAACAGGCAGGTGAGCGGGCGGGGGCTCATGGCGGGGCTCCTTCGGGGCGGTGGCGGACACCACCGGCGGGGGCAGGACGTCCGAAAGGGCGCTTCCAGGCAGGGCAGTCTTCTTGGGGACCGCGCGCCGCGCGGCGCGTCGGGAAAAGCGAAGCCCGGCGCGAGGATCGCCCTCGGCCGGGCTTCGGATCGTCTGGCCGGTCGCCCGGCGTGTCGCCTCAGGCCGCCTTCTTCTTCGGCTCGAGCAGGCCGCGCTTGAGCAGGCACTCGGCGATCTGCACGGCGTTGAGGGCGGCGCCCTTGCGCAGGTTGTCGGAGACGCACCACAGCACGAGGCCGTTCTCCACCGTCGCGTCCTCGCGGATGCGGCTGATATAGGTCGCGTCCTCGCCGGCCGCCTCGTAGGGCGTCACGTAGCCGCCCGGCTCGCGCTTGTCGATGACCAGACAGCCCGGCGCGGTCGACAGGATCTGCCGCGCCTCGTCGGGCGTGATCGGCTTCTCGAACTCGATGTTCACGGCCTCGGAGTGGCTGACGAAGACCGGCACCCGCACGCAGGTCGCGGTGAGCTTGATCTTCGGGTCGAGAATCTTCTTCGTCTCGGCCATCATCTTCCACTCTTCCTTCGTGTACCCGTCCTCCATGAACACGTCGATCTGGGGGATCAGGTTGAAGGCGATCCGCTTCGGGAACTTCTTCACCTGCATCTCGTCGAGGGTGAAGACCGACTTGGTCTGCGCGAACAGCTCGTCCATCGCGTCCTTGCCGGCGCCCGACACCGACTGATAGGTCGACACGACGACGCGCTTGATCACGGCGTGGTCGTGCAGCGGCTTCAGCGCCACGACGAGCTGCGCGGTCGAGCAGTTCGGGTTGGCGATGATGTTCTTCTTGCGGAAGTCGGCCACCGCGTCGGCGTTCACCTCGGGCACGATCAGCGGCACGTCGGCGTCGTAGCGCCAGGCCGACGAGTTGTCGATCACGACGGCGCCCTGGGCGCCGATCCTCGGCGACCACTCCTTCGACACCGAGCCGCCCGCCGACATCAGGCAGATGTCGACGTCCGTGAAGTCGTAGTGCTCGAGGGCTTTGACCTTCAGGGTTTTGTCGCCGTAGGAGACCTCGACGCCCTGGCTCCGCCGGGACGCGATCGCAACCACCTCGTCGGCCGGGAACTGCCGCTCGGCGAGGATCTCCAGCATCGCGCGGCCCACATTGCCCGTGGCGCCGACGACAGCGACCTTGTAACCCATAGTTTACTCCCAGGATTAATATCCCTCGGTCTCGTTCCGGGAGACACGAAAGCGCAACCGCTTCTAGGCGAGAACGGCGGGCGAGACAACGCATGGCTCGGCCGCGATCCGGCGATGGGTGCGCGGAGGCCCGATATAGGCTTTGGCGCGTTTCATGACCACCCCGTTTCTCGGCCACGACAGCTCCGGCCGCTCGCCGCTCACCGCGGCCGTCTCGACGGTCGGCATCCTCGTCCGATACTCGTTCTATCTGGTCGGCGCCCTGGTGCTCGGCCTGATCGGCCTCGCCATCCTGCGGGTGTCGAGCTATCAGCTCACCCGGACCGAGGACGCCGCCGCCTTCCGCGTCGCCGTCCCGTCGCTCGACCGCCTCGGCACGCGCGGCATGGTGGTGGCGAGCCGTGGCATCGGCCGGGTCGACCTGCGCCAGTACGGCCAGGTCCACGGCCGCGACCAGGACCTCACGGTCGCGCTGGTCCTGCCCCCGGCGAACTGGCTCGGCGAGACCGATATCCCCCGCGAGATCAGCAGCATGCCGGTGCCGCGCCAGGTCTCGGGCCGGTTCGGCCAGAGCTTCTGGGATCTGGAGACCCGGTTCGGGGAGGTGCGTGCCGTCGATGCCGTCTTCTACGCCGACGGCCTGCGCAAGCAGTGCCTCGCCTTCCTCAGCCGGTTCACCACCTCGGCCGTCTACCTCAAGGGCTGGTACTGCGAGGCGGACGGCGCCCGGCCGTCGCCCCATCACGTCGCCTGCCTGCTCGACGGACTCGTGCCGGAGCGGCCGCTGCCGTCCCGCGAGGCCGATGCCTTCGTGCGGGCCGGGGCGGCGAGGGGGCCGGTCTGCGCGGCCGCGCCGGTGGTCCAGACGTCGGATCCGCGCGGCCCCGACCCGGCCGTCGCCCGCAAGGCCAGCCCCTACGCGCCGCGGCGGAACTACTAGGCCGCCCGGCAGAATCCCGCCGGGTGCAGCAGTGGCGCCACAGGTAGGCGAGAAGTCGACAGGAACCCGGCGTTAACGCGGTCGTTGCCTTGTCGTGCTACCGGAATCGACGGTAAGAACGATATTCGCGTTCGAAACGCTTGCGAGGATCCGATGCGCCCGATGACCTTCGTCGCCTGCGCTGCCGCCGCCGGGCTTCTGTCCGTGCTGTTCTCCGCGCCGGAGGCGGAGGCCGCGACCAAGCGGCGCCAGGCCCGGACCTACGACATCGTGGCCGACTACAACGGCCGGCCGTCGTCGCGGATCACGGTGCGCAAGCGCTCGTTCCTGGATCCCGGCCGCGAGCCGCTGCCCAACAGCCAGCACTACCACGACTACGCGCTGTCGCCGTCCTACACGATCTTCCCGCAGTGGATGGACAACAACGCCTTCCCGGGCTCGTGGTCGCGCTCGCCGCTGCCCGGCCAGTTCGACATCCCGGGCTACTCTCGGTACTGAGCCGCGGCCTATCTCACCTCTCCCCTGCGGGGAGAGGTCGGATCTCGCGCGGCGCGAGATCCGGGTGAGGGGGCCGAGGCCAGCCATCGGCGCAAACGCCCCTCACCCCGGTCGCGAGCTGCGCTCGCGCCCGACCCTCTCCCCACAGGAGAGGGTCGAGAAACGCCTCATGCCTGCGAAAGTCGCGCCACCTCGTCGATCACGGCCTGACCCATCTCGCGGGTGCCGACCACGGTCGTGCCCTCCGACTTGATGTCGGCGGTGCGCAGGCCCTTGTCGAGCGTGTTGGCGATCGCCGTCTCGATGAAGTCGGCCTCCTTGCCCAGCCCGAACGAGTAGCGTAGCGCCATCGCGAACGACGCCAGCATGGCGATCGGGTTCGCGATGCCCTTGCCCTGGATGTCGGGGGCGGAGCCGTGCACCGGCTCGTACATCGACTTGCGGGTGCCGGTCGCCGGATCGACGTCGCCGAGCGAGGCCGACGGCAGCATGCCGAGCGAGCCGGTGAGCATCGAGGCGACGTCGGACAGGAGGTCGCCGAACAGGTTGTCGGTGACGATCACGTCGAACTGCTTGGGCCAGCGCACCAGCTGCATGCCGCCGGCGTCGGCCAGCACGTGCTCGAGCTCGACGTCCTTGAACTCGCGGGCGTGGAGCGCGGTCATCACCTCGTTCCAGAGCACGCCGGACTTCATGACGTTGCGCTTCTCCATCGACGCCACCTTGTTGCGGCGCTTGCGCGCCAGCTCGAAGGCGACCCGGCCGATGCGCTCGATCTCGTAGGTGTCGTAGACCTGGGTGTCGATGGCGCGCTTCTGGCCGTTGCCGAGATCCACGATGGTCTTCGGCTCGCCGAAATAGACGCCGCCGGTGAGCTCCCGCACGATCATGATGTCGAGCCCGTCGACCACCTCGCGCTTGAGCGAGGAGGCGTCGGCGAGCGCCGGGTAGCAGATCGCCGGGCGCAGATTGGCGTAGAGCGCGAGGTCCTTGCGCAGCCGCAGCAGGCCGGCCTCGGGCCGCGCCTCGTAGGGCACGTCGGCCCATTTAGGCCCGCCGACCGCGCCGAAGATCACGGCGTCGGAGGCCTGGGCCCGCGCCATGGTGGCGTCCGAGATGGCGACGCCCTCGGCGTCGTAGGCGGCGCCGCCGACCAGCCCTTCCTCGGTCTCGAACGTGCCGAGGCCGTGCTGGTTCATCCAGGCGATCAGTCGCTTCACCTCGGCCATCACCTCGGTGCCGATGCCGTCGCCGGGAAGCAGGAGGAGCTTGTACGTCGCCATGATTCGCCTTGTAGGGGGTCGATTGTTCGGGACAGAGCCGCCGTCGCCGGCCGGCGCGATTGTGACGGGCGAGTGCTAATTCGCGGCTCGGCGCTTGGCAAGGCATCCCGAACCCTCTCCCGCGAGGGGAGAGGGGAAGGGGTCGGCCGTGCCCGGGCGAGAGTTCTCTAGATCGTCGGCGCCGGCAATCCCGCTGCGGCGCAGGCGGCCCGGACCGTGTTGACCAGCAGGAACGCCACCGTCATCAGCCCGACGCCGCCCGGGACCGGGGTGACGGCCCCGGCGACCTGGAGGGCTTCGTCGAAGGCGACGTCGCCGACGAGCCGGCCCTTGCCGTCCTGAGTAGGCACCCGGTTGATGCCGACGTCGATCACGGTGGCGCCCGGCTTGATCCAGTCGCCCCGGATCATGCCGGGCCGGCCGACCGCGGCGATCAGGAGATCGGCCCGGCGGCAGACGGCCGGCAGGTCGCGGGTCTTCGAATGCGCCACCGTGACGGTGGCGTTCTCCCGCAGCAGCAGTTGCGCCACCGGCTTGCCGACGAGGTTCGAACGGCCGACCACCACGGCCTCCAGGCCGTCGAGCGAGGGATGCACGGTCTTCGCCATGTACAGGCAGCCGAGCGGCGTGCAGGGCACCAGGCCGGGCATCCCGCTCGCCAGCAGGCCTGCGCTGAAGGGGTGCAGCCCGTCCACGTCCTTGCGCGGATCGATGGCGAGGATCACGGCATGCGGGTCGATCTGCTTCGGCACCGGAAGCTGGACGAGAATCCCGTGTACGGCCGGATCGGCGTTGAGCTTCGCGACGACGTCGAGAACCTCGTCCTGGGTGGCGGTCGCCGGCAGCCGGTGCTCGAACGAGCGCATCCCGGCGGCCACCGTCTGCTTGCCCTTGCTGCGCACGTAAGCCGCGCTCGCCGGATCGTCGCCGACCAGCACCACGGCGAGGCCGGGCACGAGTCCGTGCGCGGCGGAGAGGCGGGCCACCTCGGCGGCGACGGAGGCCCGGACGGCCTCGGACGCCACTTTTCCATCGATCAGACGAGCAGTCATGCGGAGACTCCGGACAGGCGGGCGAGCGCGTCGGCGAGGACGGCGGACGGGCCCGCGATCTTGATTCGCTTGATGCGGGAGGTGTCGCCGGCGGTGAGCGCGACGGCGCGGGCCGGCACCTTCAGGGCCCTGGAAAACAGCTTGATCAGCGCGGCGTTGGCCTCGCCCTCGGTCGGGGCGGCCCGCACCCGCGCCTTCAGCACGGCGCGACCGTCGGCGAGCCGCTCGACGCCGTCGAAGGCGTCGCGGCCGCCCCGCGGGGTCAGGCGCACCGTCACCACCAGCCCGTCCGGCGCCGCAACCCAGGGAGACCCCGACTCGGCCGGCGAATCGGCCGACGAGGCGGCCGCGGGCTCGGTCACACCAGCGCCCGGGCGAGGTTCGGCAGGATCACCGACTGGATGAAGAAGATCACCAGGATGATGATGACGGGCGAGATGTCGATGCCGCCCAGATCCGGCATCACCCGCCGGATCGGCCGCAGCACCGGCTCGGTGATCCGGTACAGGAACTCGCCGATGACCGACACGGCCTGGTTGCGCGTGTTGACGACGTTGAACGCGATCAGCCAGCTCAGCACCGCCGAAGCGATCAGGATGTAGACGTACAGCGTCAGCAGCGTGCTGATGAAACCTAGGAATTCAATCATCTCTCGGGTCTCGTCGGGTGATCGCAATGCGCCGGCGGCGCGCGGATGCGGCGGGCCCGGGCCGAGCGACGTGTACCGTCCCGGTCCCGCACCGGCAAGGCCCAAGAACGCCGCTGGTAAACGTCCTTCACCGGCGGTCCGTCGTAACCGGGGAGAGTCCCGGCCGGCGGCACGTGATCGGCCCGCCGGCGGGCGATTCGCCCGATCCGGTCGGCGGCCCGCGCCTGCAGGCGGTGCCGGCGAGGCGCGGAAGCCACGCCGGAGAGACTTCCTGCACAGGCCCCCGACAATCCTTGACACCATCCGGACCGGACCCGTAAATGGCGCCACCTGATGGCTCGCCGCCCTTGCGGCCGCGAGCGGCGGGGCCGTAGCTCAGTTGGGAGAGCGCCGCAATCGCACTGCGGAGGTCAGGGGTTCAAATCCCCTCGGCTCCACCATCCCATCCGGTCCGATCCGTCGCGCAGCGTCGATCCGCAGCCATACGGCGCGGAGCGGGTGTCTGTCGCCGAGCCGGTCGGCATTGTGTTCGTATGTCGTGATGCGTCGTTTCCCCGCCGGACCAGGTTCGGCTGGCCGCGCCGCGACAGACCTGCCCTCTTGGACTCTTGTGAAGGAATTCCACACATGGCGACCCGCGCGGGGGGCAAGACCCTCACGAAGCTCGTGGCTCCGGAGCCGGCTGCCGCCGCGGCCGAGACGCGATCGCAGCGCCACCAGCCCGAGACCGGCCGCTACCTGCTCCAGGTCGACCGCCAGACCAAGCGGTCGTTCCCGACCATCGAGGCCGCCGAGCAGGCCGGCCGCGTGATCAAGAAGAGCTTTCCGGTGCTGCAGGTCTCGGTCTACGACCCGGTCGACTGCGTCGCCACGCTGATCCAGGCGGAGTGATCCGCCGCGGCAGCGGTGCCGGTCCTGGCGGCCGGACCGCACCACATCGTGGGTGGTCGCAATCCGCAGCACGGCTTGGTGGCAGGGGTTCATTTACCTCTGCGGCCTATAGATCTCGGGGCCCCCGCCAGCCGAGGTCGTCAGAGCCGTGCGCAGCATCCCCTTCGCCAAGCTTCTCCTCATCGTCAGCATCGTCCCGGTTCTGGTGCTGACGCTGTTCGCCGGCCGTCTCACCTACGAGCAGTGGCTCAAATACGCTGCCCTGTCCGAGGCGGACCGGATGCTGCAGCTCGCCGTCTCGGTGACCCGGTTCGTCGCCTTCGGGTTTCCGGCCGAAGGGGCGGCGGAGCGCGAGTGGCTGCTCGGCCGCACCGACAAGGCGGCGCTCGACGCACAGCGCCGGTCGACCGACCAGAGCTACAAGGCGCTGCAGGACACGGTCGCCGCGGTGGCGCCGGAGGACCCGGCGATCCGCGGTTATCTGCGCGCCATCGACGAGCGGCTCGGCCAGCAGGCGGGGCACCGCGCCCGCATGGACGCCAAGTCCGCTGCTCTGTCCGACATCCCGGCGTTCCGGGCGCCGCTGGCCGGCATCGGCATCGAGCTGATCGGTCGCACCGCCGTGGTGACCGCCGAGGACGGGCTGTCGCGTCGCATCCTCGGCCTGTTCGCCCTGCTCAAGTACAACAGCGCGAGCCTGGTCTCGCGCAACAACGGCGAGCGCGCGCTGCGCGAAGGCGGCCTGCCCGGGCCGGCCTTCCTGATGCTGACCGAAGCGGCCGCCCACCAGGGCAGCTACGGCCGTCTTCTCGAGGATTACGCGCTGCCCGACGTCGTCGCGCAGTATCGTGAGTTCCTGCGGGCCAACGGCAGCCGCTATGCGGAGCTGCAGGCGCTGGCGCTGAAGAACGCCGGCCAGAAGGCCTCGGAGGCCGACGTCAAGGCCTGGGATGCCGTCAACCAGGTGCTCCTTCCGACGATGTCCAAGCTAATCTCGGCGAGCCTCGACGGCAGCGTCGCCGAAGCCGACCGCCGGCTGTCGAACGCATGGTGGAACATCGTCCTCTATTTCGTCCTCACGGTCGGCGCCATCCTGGCCGTCGTGGTGATGAGCCGCATCGTCCTGCGCACCATCCGGGATCTGATCGGCGGGCTGTCGAGTGCCATGGGAGAGATGCGCGACGGCCGCTACGACATCACGGTGCCGAACATCGATCGGACCGACGAGTTCGGCGCCATGGCGCGCTCCATCGAGGTTTTCCGCGTCTCGGCGATCGAGCGCATGGCTGCCGAGGACCGCGCCCGCGCCGACCAGACCGCCCGCCAGAAGCACGTCGAGAGCCTGATCGCCGCGTTCCGGGGGCAGGTGCGCGACGTGCTCGCCGCGGTCGACACCAGCGTGAGGAAGCTCGAAGGCACCGCGTCGTCCCTCGACACCGTCGCGGCCTCGGCCACCCAGCAGGCCGGCGACGCCGCCCAGGCCTCCGAGCAGGCGGCCGAGAACGTGTCGAGCGTCGCCTCGGCGGCCGACGAGCTCGGCTCCTCGGTGGCCGAGATCGGCCGCCAGGTCCACCAGGCCAACAAGGTGGTCTCCGAGGCGACGGCGCTCGCCAACCGCTCCAACCAGCAGGTTGCCACGCTGGCCCAGGCGGCGCACCGCATCGGCGACGTCGTCGGTCTGATCAAGGCGATCGCCGAGCAGACCAACCTCCTCGCTCTCAACGCCACCATCGAGGCGGCCCGCGCCGGCGAGGCCGGCAAGGGCTTCGCGGTGGTCGCCTCCGAGGTGAAGACGCTGGCGAGCCAGACCGGCAAGGCGACCGAGGACATCGCCTCCCAGGTCGCCGGCATTCAGACCTCGACCGGCGAGGCGGTGGAGGCGATCGGCCGCATCACCGCGACCATGGACGAGATCGGCCGTTTCACCGGCTCGATCGCCGCGACCATCGAGGAGCAGGGCGCGGCCACCAACGAGATCTCGCGCAACGTCGCCCAGGCGGCGGCCGGTGCCAGCAGCCTCGCCGGCAACATCACCACCGTAACGGGGGCGATCGGCGAAGCGAGCCGCTCCGCCGGCGAGGTTCTGGGCGCGACCGGCGAGCTCGCCGGCGCCGCCCGCAACCTCCAGGCCTCGGTCGACGAGTTCCTGGCCAAGGTCGCCTGAGGCCGCCGCTGCAGCGGCGGCCCGCCGCAACGGCCGGGCGGCTCACAGCCGTCCGAGCAGCATCCACCACAGGACGTCGAGCGGCCACAGCAGCAGGATGGTGAGCAGCGCCAGTGCCAGGCAGGCCCGCACCGCCTCGCGGACCGGCAGCGCGCCGATCTGCACGGCGACGGCGAGCGGCGGCGCCTGGTAGGGCAGGAAGATGGTCGAGAAGCCGAGCACCTGGCTCATCGTCACGGTGGCGATCGGCAGCCCGGTCGCGGTCGCCAGCACGGGCGCGATCGGGGTGAGGATCGCCGGCACGCCGACCGCGGTGACCAGCGGCCCCAGCCCGGCCGCGATGGCGGCCAGCCCGACATAGCTCGCGACCGCATTGCCGGCGAGCGGCGCGATGACGCCGGCGAGCAGCTCGCCGAGCCTGGTGCCGAGCCCGGTATGGCCGACCACGGCGCCGAGACCGACCACGCCGGCGACGTAGACGATCGGCTCGAAGGCGACGCTCTTCATCGGATTGGCCGGCAGGAGCCCGGTGCCGGGCCACAGGCACACCACCGCGGCTGCCATGCCGACCCAGGTGGCCGAGACGCCGTGCAGGCTGTCGGTGAGCCACAGGCCGATGGTGGCGACGAGCAGCGCGGTGAGCCGCTTCTCGCCGGTGGTCATCGGGGGCGGCGGTTCGGTCTCCGGCGCCGGCACCGGGGCGACGTCGCGGAACATCACGGTGAGCAGCCCGATCAGCAGCGCGAGCTTGGCGATCCCGATCACCGGAAAGTGCAGCAGCAGATATTCCGAGAAACTCGGCACCCCGAGGCCGGTGGTCTCGAGCAGGCCGGCCAGCACGTTGTTGGGCACGTTGGCGGGCAGGATGCCCATTGCCGGAAAGAACGTGCCGTAGAGGCCGGCCAGCATCACGCCGGCGCGGCCGCGCGAGCCTTTCGGCAGGCCGGCGCGCTGCGCAAAGGCGGCGAGCAGCGGCGCCAGCAGGAAGATTCGGCCCATGCCGGACGGCATCAGGAAGGCGAGCGCGGTGCCGAACACGGCGACCCGGGCGATCACGGCCCGGAACGAGCCGTTGGCGATCGCCGCGAGCCTGGCGCCGAGCCGGTCGGCGAGACCGGTGTGGCCGAGCGAGGCGCCGATCACCGAGCCGGAGAAGACGAGCCACGCGGCCGGCCCGGTGAAGCCGGACAGGAACACCGAGGCGGGCGCCACGAGCCCGATGGCGCAGATCACGAAGAACACGAAGGCGGCGAGATATTCGGGGACCACCCGGGTCGCCCACATCAGCACGGTCGCCAGGACGACGAAGAAGGCGAGCCACAGGCTGTGGCCGCCGCCGGCGTGCTGGACCGCGGCCGCGATCGCCAGCGCGATCACCGGGACGGCGACGACGGCCGATTTCCACGCGGCCATCAGCGGGCCGCCCGGAACGGGGCCGGCATGGACACGGCCGGGCGGGGCAGGGTAGGGGCGGGCAGGCGGCGCAGGAGCGCGGAACGGGCGGGCACGGGTCGACCTCCGACGGGGGCGGAACCCATGCATGTGACAGGCCACGCGGCGCTCGACCACTGCGAAGTTGGAAACCGGCCCGTGCGGCCGGCGAGGGCCGCCGGCCGCCTGGTCTTCGCGATCGTCGTCGGGCCGGCGGCGCGGCGGATCAGGCCGCCCGCACGGTGGCGAGGAACTTCTCGACCTCGGTGCGGAGCTGGCTGCTTTCGAGGGCGAGCTGGCCGGCCGCGGTCAGGACCTCGCCCGAGGCGGCGCCCGTCTCCTCGGCGCCGCGGCTCACCTGGATGATGGTCGCGGCCACCTGCGTGGTTCCGGCCGCCGCCTGCTGGATGTTGCGCGAGATCTCCGCGGTCGCGGCGCCCTGCTCCTCGACGGCGGCGGCGATCGCCGACGCGACCTCGGCGATCTGCCCGATCGTGCCCGAGATCTCCCGGATCGCCGACACCGAGTCCCGGGTCGCCGCCTGCATGGCCGCGATCTGGGCGGAGATTTCGCCGGTCGCCTTGGCGGTCTGGCCGGCCAGCGCCTTCACCTCGGCGGCAACCACGGCGAAGCCCTTGCCGGTCTCGCCGGCGCGGGCCGCCTCGATGGTGGCGTTGAGGGCCAGCAGATTGGTCTGCTCGGCGATGGCGGTGATCATCTCGACCACGTCGCCGATGCGGGTGGCGGCCTGGGACAACTCGTTCACCCGTGCGTCGGTCTTGGCGGCCTGGGTGACGGCCTCGTCGGCGATCCGGCTCGACGCCTGCACCTGACGCGAGATCTCGCCGATCGACGAGGACATTTCGTTGGTCGCGGCGGCGACCGCCTGGACGTTGGTGGAGGCTTCCTCCGAAGCGGAGCTGACGGTCGCCGACATCTGCTGGGTGGTGTCGGCCGTGCGGGTGAGCGTCGTCGCGGTCGCCTCCAGCTCGGTCGCCGCCGACGACACCGTGCCGATGATGCCGCCCACCGTCGCCTCGAACCGATCGGCGAGCCGGACCATGTCGGCCCTGCGCTCGGCCGCGAAGGCCCGTTCCTGTTCGGCCTGGGCCATCGCCTCGCGCCGCGATCGGTCCTGTGCCTCGACCTTGAACACCTCGACGGCGCGGGCGATGTCGCCGATCTCGTCGGCGCGCGCCAGGCCCGGCAGCGCGACGTCGAAGTCGCCTGCCGCCAGCCGCTGCATGCCCGAGGTCATGGCCGACAGCGGCCGCGACACGGCGCGGGCGATCAGGAAAGCAATCACGCCGACGCCGAGCGTGACGACCACGATGGCGATCTGCATCAGCCGGCCGGTCTCGGTGCGCGAGGCCGTCTCGGCGCCTTCGCTGGCGGCGCGGGCCTGGTCGAGCGCCCGGTGGATGGCGTCGAACCGCGGCTCGATCCCGGCGAAGGCCTCGGACACCCGCTTCTGCGCCGCGGCGGCGCGGCCGGCCTCCGCCATCCAGGCGAGGACGTCGGTCTGGTAGGCGTCGAGCATCGCCAGAAGGTCGGCCCGCACGGTCTCCGGCACGGCGGAGGCGGCCAGCCGCGAGCGGAACTCGGTCGCGCGCGCCTTCATCTCGTCGCCGTAGCGCGGGTCGCCGCGCAGCATGAAGTCCTTCTCGTGACGGCGCATCATCAGCATGGTGACGGTGAGCCGCGGCTCGTCGAGGCTGCGGAGCCGGGTCTCGATGGCGTGCACCGACTTGCGCAGCCGCCCTTCCAGCCCGGCATTCTCGTCGAGGCCGAGGGCGGTGCGGGCGGCCGCGAGGTCGGCGAAGTGGCGCGCATAGGTCTCGAAGCCGGTCCGGACCGCCTCGAGATCGCCCCGGATCGTGCCGCCGGCGGCGGCCGTCATGGTCTGAAGAGCGGCGATCTCGTCGCCGATCGACCGGCTCAGCTCGGCGTGGCGGCGCACATACTGCTCGTCCTTGCGCAGCAGGAAGTCCTTCTCGGCGCGGCGGATGTCGAGGAGCCGCACGAGCAGGCGGTCGGCGCTGCGACCGATGGCGCGCGCGTCCTCGGCGGCCAGGCGGAACTGCGACTGGGTGGCGTTTCCGGCGAAATACAGGCCCGCGACGATGAACAGCCCGACGATCCCGAGCGCCCCGAGGCCCGCGATCTTGTGAGTGAGACGTAGCCGAAACGTCATGCGGGATCCTTTCGCCGTCGAGCGCCGCCGTGCGGGAGCGCTCGCATCTTTGCAATTTTCTGGTTGTAACGAGAGAAGGTAAATTCTTTCGCCGGATCGGTGCCGCGAGAGGCGCTTTGCGGTGCAGGGGAGCCATGCCCGTCCGGCGCCGATCCGCGTTCGGCGCGGGTCCGGTCGAAGCCGGGGGCGTCCCCGCCGGCCTTCGACCGCCGCTTCCGTCACCGCTCGGAGTCGAGCACCGCCATCTGCGCCTCGGCGTAGCGCGCGCCGGCGGCGGCCCCCTTCGGCACGGCCCGCTCGATCGCCGCGAGGTCGTCGGCCGACAGCGTCACGTCGAGGCTGCCCAGCGCCTCGGCGAGGCGGTCGCGGCGCCGCGCCCCGACCAGCGGGACGATGTCCGGCCCCTGTGCCGCCACCCAGGCGATCGCCGCCTGGGCCACGGTGATGCCGCGGGCCTCGGCGACCGTTCGCAGCGCCTCGACCAGGGCGAGGTTGCGGTCGGCATTGTCGCCCTGGAAACGCGGGCTGTGGGCCCGGAAGTCGGCCGCCGACGCAGCCTCCTTCGTCCAGTGGCCGCTGATCAGGCCGCGCGACAGCACGCCGTAGGCCGTGACCCCGATGCCGAGCTGGCGCAGCGTCGGCAGGATGGTCTCCTCGATGCCGCGCGAGATCAGCGAGTACTCGATCTGCAGGTCGCAGATCGGGTGGACGGCGGCGGCCCGCCGGATCGTCGCGGCGCCGACCTCGGAGAGGCCGATGTGCCGCACATGGCCGGCCTTCACCATGTCCGCGATGGCGCCCACCGTCTCCTCGATCGGCACGGCCGTGTCGAGCCGGGCCGGGCGGTAGACGTCGACATGGTCGGTGCCGAGCCGCTGCAGCGTGTAGGCCAGGGCCGTCTTCACGGCGGCGGGCCGCGCGTCGTAGCCGAGCCAGCTGCCGTCGGGGCTGCGCTGGGCGCCGAACTTCACGCTGATCCGCACCCTGTCGCGCGGCACCTGCTTCAGAGCTTCGGCGATCAGCAGCTCGTTGTGGCCCATGCCGTAGAAATCGCCGGTGTCGAGCAGCGTGACCCCGGCGTCGAGCGCGGCCTGGATGGTGGCGAGGCTCTCCGCACGGTCGGCCGGGCCGTAGAAGGCCGACATGCCCATGCAGCCGAGCCCGAGGGCCGAGACGGTGGGGCCGGTGTGTCCGAGCTGACGCTGTTGCATCGATAGTCTCCGTCGTGGGGGGGCGACCGGGGCTCCCGGTCCGCTGCGGCAGACTATGGGGGCTGGCGCTCTGTTCGATAACGCGGCAAACTCGGAACGGGTTGTTCGCTTGGCCGAACAGTGGCAGGGCCGATGGCACAGGCGGATCTGGCCGATCTCGACGCCTTCGCGGCGGTGGCGCGGGCGCGCAGCTTCCGCGGGGCCGCGGCGGTGCGCGGCGTGTCGCCGTCGAGCCTCAGCGAGGCGGTGCGGCGGCTGGAAGGGCGGCTCGGCGTCCGCCTGCTCAATCGCACGACCCGCAGTGTCACCCCGACGGAGGCCGGCACGCGCCTCCTGGAGCGACTCGGCCCGGCGCTCGGCGAGGTCGCGGCGGCGCTCGACGCCGTCAACAGCTTCCGCGACAGTCCGACCGGCACGCTGCGTCTTAACGTGCCGTCCATCGTGGCGCGCTGCGTGCTGCCGCCGATCGCCTGCGCGTTCCTGGCCCGCCATCCCGGCATCACCCTGGAGGTGGTCGCCGAGGACGGCTTCCTCGACGTGCTGGCGGCCGGCTTCGACGCCGGGGTGCGCTACGACGAGCGGCTCGAGCAGGACATGATCGCGGTGCCGATCGGGCCGCGGGTGCAGCGTTTCGTCTGCGGCGCGGCGCCGGCCTATCTGGCGGCACGCGGTGCCCCGCAGCACCCGCGCGATCTGCTGGAGCACGCCTGCATCCGCCACCGCTTCGCCAGCGGCATGGCGCTGCCGTGGGAGTTCGAGCGCGACGGCGAGGTGGTCCGCATCAGCCCGAAGGGGCCGCTCGTCGCGTCCGCCATCGATCTGGAGCTCGCCGCCGCCGAGGGCGGGCTCGGCGTCATCACGTCGTTCGAGGAGTTTCTCGCGCCGGCCTTCTCGCGCGGCACGCTGGTGCCGGTGCTCGCCGACTGGTGGCAGAGCTTCTCGGGGCCGTTCCTCTACTACGCCGGCCGGGATCACCTGCCGGCGCCGCTGCGTGCCTTCGTCGCCTTCCTGCGCGAGCGGGCCCGCGGCGGCGCGACCTCGGCGTGAGGCGCGGCCGCACGACTTGACAGCGGCGGACCCGATCGCATCTTCCGCGCTTTCCGCCGCGTTACCCCCGCCGAGAGTCCTGTCGTTTCATGACCATCGCATGTCTCGCGTCCGGTGCCTGCGCGGTGTCCGCCGGTCTGGTCGTGGTGGTCGCGCTCGTGACGGCCGGCCTCACCGCCCGCCGCATCGTCGCGATCGCCGACCCGCGTCGCCGGCTCGAATGGGCCGTGCTGGCGCCCGTCGTCTATGCCGTGGCTCTGCTGGTGCTGGCGCGCCCGCTGCTCGCCTTGCTGCTCGCCGAGGCGCTCGTCCGCCTTTCGATCGAGCTGCCGCCGCTGATCAAGGCGCTGCGCAAGGCCACGGACTCCGCCGCGGTGCTGCGGCGCGTCGCCCGGGCATGGCCGGCCGTGACGGTGCGTCTCGGGCTGCTCGCGACGGCAACCGTCCTGGAGCCGGTCCATCCCGGTCTGGCGGCGCTTGCCGCGACGGCGCGCGCCGGTCTCGACGGGCTGCGGCCGGCGGCGGGATGGCTGGTCGCCGCGCTGGTCCTCTACACGGTGGCGAAGCGCATCCTGCGCAGTGAGCCGGGCGCAGCCGACGCGCGCTTCGCCGGCGCCATCGCCCTGCTGGTCTTCTCGGTCGGGCTCGTGGCCGGCGGCCGCCCGGCCGCGGCGGCGCTCGCCGTCGCCGTGCTGGTCGATCTCCTGATGGCGCTGTCGGCCGCCAAGTTCCGGCACACCGGCATGAACCTGCACGCCTACGACCTCGTCGCCTTCCCGCGCGACCGGGCGGCGCTGCGGTTCCTGATCGGCACCCATCGCGGGCTGGTGATCCGCACGGCCGGCCGGGCGCTCGCCGGTGCCGTCCTGGTCGGCGCGGCGGCCGCCGTCGAGCCGGTCGCGATCGACCGGATCGCGGCGCTCGGGCTGTGCCTCGTGGCGGCCCTGCTGGTGGCGGCGACGCGGCGCGGCGTGCCGGCGCATCGCGACTTCGTGCACTACGCCCGTCCCGTGCATCTCGCCCGGCTCGCCCTGAGCGCCGGCGAGGCCCTGCAGGCCTGGCGGCGCGGCGGGGTCCTCGCGGTGGCGTCGCCGAACGGCCTGTCGTCGCCTGCCGGGCCGGTCCCCGGCGCCGTCGGCGCGCCCGACGACGCGCCGCCCGACATTGTCCTGATCCTGAGCGAGTCGACCTTCCCGCCGCCGCTGTACGGCATCCCGCTCGACCCGGAGCTCGCCGGCTTCTTTCGTTCGGCCGACGGGCGCAGCCGCGGACTGCGGGTCGAGACGTTCGGCGGCATGTCGTGGAGAACCGAGTTCTCGGTCCTGACCGGCATTCCGTCCGGGTGCTACGGCGCCTTCGCGACCCATGTCTTCCACTGGGCGACCGGACGCGTCCGCACCGGCCTGCCGGCCCGGCTCGCTCGCCGCGGCTACCGCAGCACGGCCGTCTATTCGAGCGTGAAGTCGTTCGTCGGCACCGGTGCGTTCTACGACTCCGTCGGTTTCGACACGGTGCTCGACCGCGACAGCTTCGGCATCGACAGCGACTGGGCGCCCGACCGGTTCTATTACGATCGCGCGCTCGACTGGCTGCAGGGCCATGCCGAGGCGGGTGGCGGCCCGGCCTTTCTCTATGTCGTCACCAGTTCGAACCACTTTCCGCACGACCGGCGTTTCGACGGCGGCATGGCGCCGCCGACGCCGCCGATCGCCGGCACGGAGACGGACGAGTACATGCGCCGTCTGCGCGCCTCGGCGCAGGACTATGCCGCGCTCCGGGAGGCGCTCGCCCGCCGCGTTCCGTCGCGCCGCGTCCTGATCGTCCGGTTCGGCGACCACCAGCCGCCCTTCACGGCGCGGCTGCTCGGGCACGACCCCGCGGCCGCGGCGTTTCCGGAGCAGGCGCCGCGTGAGGAGCTCGCCTATCGCACCTTCTTCGCCGTCGACGGGATCGGCACGACGCCGGTGCTCGATCACGAACTGCCCGACGAGATCGAAGCCGCCTATCTCGGCACCGTGCTGACGCGGGCGGCCGGGTTGCCGCTCGATCCGCTCGATGTGCTGCGCTACGGGCTGATGGTCCGGCTCGACGGCCGGCTGTACTTCGCCGACGACGGCCGCACGGCGGCGCGGCTCAACGGCCGCATGGTGGAGCAGGGGCTGCTGCTGCCGCACTGACCGGCGACGGTGGCGCGGTTCGGCCGGCGGCCGGCCGTCTCAGCCGGCCGCGTAGGGGCCGGCGGCCATCGCCATGCCGGTGACGCGCTCGGCACCGCGGCCGGGGCGGGCCTCGGACCGCGGGGCGAGCCAGCCGTCGAGGAACTCGGCGAGCCACGCCCGGATGGCGCCGTCGTACATGGGCCGCTCGGCGAAGTGGTCGGTGCGCGGCCGCGCCCCGGGCAGCGCCAGTCGCTCGTGGCCGCGGGTGGTCCAGCGGCACATCATCGCATGGGTGACCTCGGGGTGGAACTGGATGCCGTAGGCGGCCGGCCCGTGCCGGAACGCCTGCACCCGGAACATGTCGCCCTCGGCGAGCAGGCGCGAGCCCGACGGCAGCTCGAACCCCTCACGGTGCCACTGATAGACGTGATCGGGCCAGCGCGGGCAGACGCGGTGGCCGTCGAGGGTGGCGCGCAGCGGATAGTAGCCGATCTCGGCCTTGCCCTCGGGGTGCGGCGCGACGCGGGCGCCGAGGTGCCTGGCGAGCATCTGGGCCCCGAGGCAGATGCCGAGAAACGGCTTCTGCTCCTTCAGCGGCACGGCGAGCCAGTCGATCTCGGTCTTGATCCAGTCGTCGGGATCGTTGGCGCTCATCGGCCCGCCGAACACCACGACACCGGCATGCTCGGCCAGCGTCTCCGGCAGCCGCTCGCCGAAGCGGGGTCGGCGCACGTCGAGCGGGATGCCGCGCGCCTGCAGGAACTGCCCGACGCGCCCCGGCGTCGAGGTCTCCTGGTGCAGAACGATCAGAACGGGCTCGGGCATCGGCGTTTCGGTCCCTGGCAGCGGCTGGGAAGCAATCAATCTGCGAGCCTAAATGGGCCGCATTGCGACATGCAAGCCTCGCGCCACGCACAGCACGAAAGAGAAATTCGCATGCTGTCCGGTGCCGCAGGGCAGCATGGTCGTTCTTCGGTGCGAACCGGCGGAAAAACGGTTTGTCGGTCGGATCACAGACCGCCGCGGTGGCCGAGCCGGCGGATCTGGGTCGCGGCGATCAGGGCGATCATGGTGCGGCGCGGCAGCAGGCGGGCGAGCAGCGGCACCAGAGCGGCGAGACGCCCCGGTATCGCCATCCGGCGGCGGCCCATCAGGGCGTCGTAGCCGGTCTTCGCGGCCTCCTCCGCCGTGACGGTGAGGAAGCCCTGCGGCCCGGTCACGGTGACCCCGGCGCGCGCCTGGAAGCCGGTCGGCACCGGCCCGGGGCACAGCACCGTCACGCCGACGCCGCGGGGGCCGAGCTCGCGCCACAGCGCCTCGGAGAACGAGATCACGAACGCCTTGGTGGCGTAGTAGACGGCCATGCCGGGCCCCGGCACGAAGCCGGCGAGCGAGCCGACGTTCAGGATGGCGCCCTGCTGGCGGACGAGATCGTCGGCGAAGGCGAGCGTCAGTCCGGTGAGCGCCCTCACGTTGAGATCGATCATGGCGAGCTGCTCGGCCGGGTCGAGCGCGCTGGCGACCCCGAGCAGGCCGAAGCCGGCATTGTTGACCAGGTACCGGGCGACGAGCCCGCGCTCGCCCAGTGCGGCCTGCAACTGCGCCGGTGCGTCCGGGGCGGCGAGATCGAGGACCACGACGGTCGGGCGCGGCCGGCCATCGGCCGCGATCGCATCGGCGAGCGCGTTCAGCTCGGCGGAGCGGCGGGCGACCAGCACCACGGCGTGGCCGTCGGCGGCGAACAGTTTCGCCAGTTCGGCGCCGATGCCCGAGGAGGCACCGGTGACGACGGCGACGGGAGTCGACGTGACGGGGGGCGGCGTCTCCGCCGTCACTGCGGATCGTCCAGCGGATCGCGGCCGGCGGCGACCTCGCGCTTGAGCTCGATGCGCTCGCGGTTCGGCACCGCCAGGAGGTCGGCGACCCGCCACATCACGTTGTCCTCGAACTCGGTGACGCCGCCGTCGGCGAACACCATCTCCCACATCATGGCGACCACCTTGCGCCGCCCCTCCTCGTCGAGGGTGCGCATCAGCAGGCTGGTGAACTGGTAGAAGTCGACGGCGTCGCGGTCGGCCGCGACGGCGGCGTCGATCAGCTCGTCGGTCGCCGCGTCGTCGAGGGCGAAGCGGGTCTTCAGCAAGGTGTGCAGCTTCTCGCGTTCGACCTCCGACAGGGTCGCGTCGAGCGTCGCCACGTGAACCATCAGGGCGGCGGCGGCCAGCCGGTAGTCGTTCGCGTCGAAGCGGGCCGGGTGCTTGCCGCCGCTGGTCAGCTCGGCCAGGAATGTCTTGATGTCGGCGAACATGCGGGTCTGCTCCGAAAGCGGCGCGTGGACAGGGCGCTCGAGTCGACAGGGCGCTCGCGACGGCGCCTGGACGCCGGTCGACCGGGCGCCCGCCGGATCGGACGCCTTCTAGCGGATCTCGGGGCGAAACAGCAAAAGCCCACCCGCCGGGACGATCAGCCGCAGGGAGACGGTTGGTTCCGCTACCGGATCCCTTCCTTCGTGGCGGTCGCCTCGGCCAGGAGGGCGAGATTGTTCTGCACGAAGGGATTGGCCGGATCCTTGCCGGCCGCCTCGTTGAGGGTGGCGCGGGCGCGACGGTAGTCGCCGCGCAGCATGTAGGAATAGCCCATGTTGTTGAGCACGGCGGCGGTGCGGCCGGTGAGGCGGATGAGCTGCAGATAGGCGCGGTCGGCGAGGTCGAACCGCTTCAGCCGGTCGTAGGCGGCGGCGAGGCACAGCCAGGCGTCTGCCGATTTCGGCGACTGCTCGACGGCGCGGCGGCAGTGCTTCTCGGCCATGCCGTAGTTGCCCTGCCGGAACTGCTCGCGCCCGACGCTGAGATCGTCGCTGGGCGCGCTCGGCGTCATGTTGTCCTGGACGAGCTTGGGTGACGTGCCGCCGGTCGAGCCGGTGATGTCGCCGTCGGCGATCGCGACCGGCACCGTGCCGGTGACGTCGGTCTGGCCGAAGCTCGGCAGCTCCGGCAGCTTGACCGATGTGGTCTCGCAACCGGTGAGCCAGAGGAGCCCCACGACCGTCACGAACGCAAAACGCTGGAACTCGGCTCTCATGACACGCTCGGGACCGACGGCCCCTGCGGCGCAGACGGAAGGATGCGCGGCGAGGACTTCGAAGGGCTTTCCGAGAGCCTAGAAAACGACGGTTAAAATTTTGCCTTCTACGCAAAATTGCATTTCTTTGTCTGTAGGGCTCGCTGTGGTTGCAGGACGTGCGTCGCGGCCGGAAAACCACCTCGGCAGCTCACGACCAACGGGCCAGATCCGAGAGACGAGGCGGCGTGATGCGCGGCCTGGATCGAAGCCCGAAACGCGCTTCGGGCGTCGCGAGGCGTCGCCCAGCTCGCCTGTTCACCCCGCCGCGTCGGGGACCGCCGGCGCCTCGGCCCGGACCTTCGCCTGGGCCGGCGCGCTGCAGAAGCGCGCGAGGGCGTCGACGTCGGCTTCGCCCTCCTGCGCGGCGAGCCGGGCGTAGAGCAGCGCGACCGCGTGATAGAGCTCGCCGCAGGGCCGGTCGGCGTGGAGGAAGTCGGCGATCTCCTCCATCTCGGCGACGAAACGGTAGGCCTTGGGGAACATCGCCGGCACCTGCCGGGTCAGCCATTTGAGGAGCTGCGGCTGGCTCTCGGCCAGCTCCGCGGCGAGGTCCGCCGCGCAGCCGGCGCGCGTCGCGCCCAGCATCATGGCTGCCCCGATCGCAGTCAGCCCCTTGGTGATGCCCGCATAGGACATCTTCAGCGCCGAGGCGGCACCGACCGGTCCTTCCAGCACACGGATGTCGAGCCCGAGCTCGCGCATCGCCGCGGTCCGGCGGGCGGCCTCGCCGGCGACGTAGAAGACGGTCCGGCCGGTCGGGCCCGGCGGCGGACCGACGATGCCGCCGTCGACGAACGGGCAGCGGGTGTCGGCGAGCGCCGCCGCGATGTGCCGCACCGTGTCGGGCGACACCGCGTTGAAATCGACATAGACGGGCTTCTCGGCGAGGCGCGAGAGCTCCGGCCGCAGCCGCTTGGCGACCGCGACCGCCTCGCCGGGCGGCACGATCGAGAGCACCAGGCCGGCGCCGGCGACGAGCTCCTGGTCGGTCCCGACGACCGTGAGCCCGGCGCGGCGGGCCCGCTCGGCGCTCGCCTCGCTGCGGCCGGCGAGCGAGGTCGTCACCCGGGCGCCGCCCGCCACGAGGCGCGCCCCGACGGCCGCGCCCATCTCTCCCGGTGCGAGAACCGCGATGCTGATCATGTCGTCGAACCCCGTGCTGGGCGAACTATTCCGCAAGGCCGCGCAGTCCGCAACCACGGCCCGGCAGGGCGGGGGTGGGGCGAGGCCGCGCCGCGCCGCCGCATTGCGCCACCGGTTTCATGGCACCACTGCGGGCGGCATTCCTTAACGTGCGGCGGTGCGATCGCGGGGCCGTGCACGGTTCGTTGACGATAACCCTTGAGGCTGCCTTCAGCATACCGTCAGAACCCTGGTCCGGTTCACGAATTCCATACTCTCCAGGGGCCTAGTGGTCGGTCAGGAGCCGCATGGTGCGGGTCCGCGGGAAACCGACCGGTGCGCAGCAGCACAGTCATCATGATCGCGGTGGCGGCCGTGTTCGGCCTGCTCGCCGTGTTCGCGACGCGGAGCTGGCTCAACAGCCAGGCCGAGGCGCGCCTGCGCAGCCTGGAGGCCAACCGCGGGACCCCGGTCGCCGCCCGCACGGTCGTGGTGGCGGCGCGGCCGCTGCGCTACGGCCACGAGCTGTCGCCGCAGGTGCTGCGCGAGCAGCCGTGGCACGCCGAGACGCTGCCGAGCGGCGCGTTCGCCAGGATTTCCGACGTGCTCGGCGAGGGCAAGCGCGTCGTCCTCACGCCGATCGAGCCGAACGAGCCGGTGCTCGCGCTGAAGATCACCGGGCCGGGGCAGCGCGCCACCCTGTCGGCGCTGGTCGGTCCCGGCATGAAGGCGGTCACCATCCGGGTCAACGACGTCGACGGCGTCGGCGGCTTCGTGCTGCCGGGCGACCGCGTCGACGTCGTGCTGACGCGCCAGACCGACAAGGAGCAGGCCTCGACCCAGGTGCTGCTGCAGGACGTGCGGGTGCTCGCGGTCGACCAGGTCGCCGACGAGCGCGCCGCCAATCCGATGATCCCGAAGGCGGTGACGCTCGAGGTCGACACCGCCTCGGGACAGAAGCTCAGCCTCGCCGCGTCGGTCGGCTCGCTCTCGCTGCTGCTGCGCAAGGCCGGCGAGACCACCGAGAGCAAGACGGCGCGGGTCACCATCAAGGACCTGCTCAACGAGCTGGTCGGCGAGAAGCCGAAGAGCGACGTCACCACCGTGGTGGTGACGCGGGCCGGGCAGAGGCAGGACTACCGCGTGCCGCACGAGGGCGGAAGCGGCGCCTGGGCGGCGGCGGAATGAGAGAGGCGGCGGGCTCGTGCCGGGGGGCGCGGGGTCGCCGAGACCAGGACTTCGGGGGCTGAAATGGACGGGGACGGCATCATGGCGGAGAGGACGGCAGGGCCGTCGCGGAATGCGGCACGCGCGGCGGGGCGCCACCGGCGCACGCTCGCCGTCGCCACGGCGCTGGCGCTCGGCGGCGCGCTCGCCGCCGCGGCGCTGCCCGGCCTCGTCTCCGAGGCGCGGGCCCAGAAGGCGATCCAGTTCTCGGCCGGCAAGCGAACCCAGGCCGTCACCGTCCCGGTCGGCAAGTCGCAGGACATCCGCACCGACACGCCCTTCCTCGAGATCTCGCTCGGCGATCCGGAGATCGCCGACGTCAATCCGCTCACCGACCGCACGCTGTCGATCCTCGGCAAGAAGCTCGGCACCACCCGGGTGTCGGTCTACGGCGAGGGCAAGAAGCTGGTCGGCGTGTTCGACGTCGAGGTCTCCTACGACGTGTCGGCGCTCGCCACCGAGCTCGCCCACCGCTTCCCGGCCGCCAAGTTCCGCGTCACCAGCGTCAACGGCCGCATCCTGCTCGGCGGCACCGCGCCCGACTCGATCACCCTCGACCAGGCCCTGTCCATCTCCCGCGAGTTCGGCCCGCAGGTGATCAACGCCGTGCAGGTCGCCTCCCCCCAGCAGGTGCTGCTCGAGGTGCGCTTCGTCGAGGCGTCGCGCTCGGCCGGTCGCGAGCTCGGCGTGCAGTGGAACGCGTGGAGCAAGAACGGCCGCTTCACCGGCAATATCGGCGATCAGACGACCTCGCTGCCGGTCACCCAGGCGGTCGGCACCACGGCGGCCGGCGTGCTCTCCGGCGGCAACCCGTTCGGCTTCCTGGTCGGCAGCCTGGTGACCAAGGGCATGCAGATCGACGTCGCCCTGAACGCGCTGGAGGAGAAGGGGCTGGTGCGCCGGCTCGCCGAGCCGAACCTCGTCGCGCTCTCCGGCGACACGGCGAACTTCTTGGCGGGCGGCGAGTATCCGATCCCGGTGTCCGGCACGCTCGGCCAGATCTCGGTCGAGTACAAGCGCTACGGCGTCAGCCTCGCCTTCACGCCGACCGTGCTCAACGGCAGCATCATCAACCTGAAGATCGAGCCCGAGGTCAGCCAGATCGACAAGTCGACGACCGTGTCGGTCGCCAACGGCATCTCGGTGCCGGGCCTCACGGTGCGGCGCGCCTCGACCACGCTCGAGCTGCGCGACGGCCAGAGCTTCATGCTCGCCGGGCTCCTGCAGAACGACTCGACCACCGAGCAGGAGCAGTTCCCCTGGCTCGGCGACGTGCCGGTCCTCGGCACCCTGTTCTCCTCGAAGTCGTATCAGAAGAGGGAGACGGATCTCGTCATCATCGTGACGCCGCGCCTGGCGCGGCCGGCGCGGCCGGGCGATCCGCTCAAGACTCCGCTCGACAACACGCTGCCGGCCAACGACCTCGACTTCTTCGTCGGCGGCAAGCCCGAGCTCGACCGCGGCCCGGCGGTGCGGGGCGAGACGGCGGCGCTGCGGCCCTACACGGGGCACATGATCGAGTTCCCGGTGGGAGGCGTCTATGTGGTGCGCTGAGACGGTCCGGTTCCGCGCCCTCGGTGGCGCCCTCGTGCTCGCCGCGCTGCTCGGCGGCTGCTCGGACATCTACTACGATCGCCGCGAGACCCTGCTGTTCGGGGCCCAGGATGCGGTCGCCACCAACGCCGCCATCCACACGATCGATCCTTGGCCGAAGGCGGCGGCCGACCGGAACATCCCGGGCCAGGGCACCACGGTCGCCATCGCCGCCGAGCGCTACCGGCGCGGCCGGGTGATCAAGCCGCAGGGCCTCGGCACCACCTCCACCTGGAAGCAGTCGCAGGGCGCCGAGGGTGCACCCACGGTCGCCGGCGCAACCTCGGGAGGCGAGACCGTCAAGGACTGACCGCGGCGCCGCCGCCTTTCCGCGAGTCCGAAAGACCCCCATCATGCGAAGTCCCCGCACCAGATCCTCCGGAGCCAAGACGCGCGTCGTCGTCGTCACCCCCGATCCCGAGTTCGAGCGGGTCGTGCAGGAGACGTTCGCGGCCGCGCCGCAGATCGATCTCGATCTGCTGCCGGGGACCTTGGCCGGGCAGGCCGCCGCCGTCGCCGAATCCGACGCGACCGTGGTGGTGGTCGACCTGCACGCCGCGACGGCCGAGGAGATGGCGGCCCTCGACGGCCTGACGGCGCGGTTCGCCGGCTGGCCGCCGGTCGTCACCGTGACGGACGCCTTCGACAAGGAGGTGATGCGCCAGCTGCTGAAGATGCGAATCGCCGACTTCCTGGTGAAGCCGGTGCAGCCGGTCGAGCTGGTCCGCACCTGCGCCCGCGTGGTGCAGACGCCGACCGGCAACGAGTCGAGCGAGGCCGAGATCGTCACCTATCTGCCGGCGGTCGGCGGCGCCGGGGTGACCACGCTGGCGATCCAGACCGCGCTGCTGCTGCTCGGCAGCGGCACCCAGAAGACACGGCCGGCGACCTGCCTGGTCGATCTCGACTTCCAGCACGGCGCCTGCGCCGATTATCTCGACCTGGAGCCGCGGCTCGACCTCAACGAGATCGAGCCGCGCCCCGAACGGCTCGATCGCCAGCTGCTCGAGGTGATGCTCTCCTATCATGCCTCCGGCCTCGCCGTGATCGCGGCGCCGTGCCGGCCGGCCGAGATGCGCTCGTTCGATCCCGACACCGTGACGCGCCTCCTCGACCTCGTCTCCTCGCACTTCAACTACGTGGTGATCGACCTGCCGCGAACCTGGTTCGCCTGGACCGACAACGTGCTGCTCGGCTCCAACCGGCTGTTCGTGGTGAGCGAGATGACGGTCCCCGGCATCAAGCACGCCAAGCAGCTCGTCACCGCGGTGCGCGAGCGGCTGGAGGACGGTCCGCGCCCGCAGGTGATCATCAACCGTTTCGAGCAGCGGCTGTTCGGCGCCGGCCTGCGCCGCAGCGACGTCGAGCAGGCGCTCGGGGAGGACTTCGCCGCCACCATCCCGAACGACTACCGGCTGGTGCGCGAGGCGATCGACCGCGGCGTGCCGCTCGACGAGGTCAAGGCCGGCAACAAGATCACGACCCAGCTCCGGAAGCTCGTCGCGCCCGTGGTGCCGGCCGACAGGGCGGCCGCCGAGCCGGCCGGCAAGCGGCGTCTGGGCCTGTCCTGGGCGCGGGGATGATCGCGCCGCCGGGCGGCACGACGACGAGGTGACGAGAGGGGCCATGGCCGGACGTTTCAGCTTCCGCAAGGTACCGTCGCCGCCGGTCGAGCCGGCGATGCCCGACGAGACCGCGGCCGCGCCGGACGGCATCGCCTGGACCGTCTTCCCCGAAGGCGCGCCGGAGGCGGCCGCGGCGCTCGCCCCGCCGCCGCCGTCCCCACCGCCGCCGCCCGCGCCGGCCCCCTCCGTCGCCCCGGCGAACCCGGTGCTTCGCGAGAAGCTGCTCGACGCCAAGGTGCGGCTGCATCGCCGGCTGATCGAGGAGATCAACCTCCAGGCGCTCGAGAAGCTGCCCGAGGACGAGATCCGCAAGCACATCCAGCAGCTCGTCGCGCAGTACGTGCTGGTCGAGCGGCTGGCGCTCAACACCCAGGAGCTCGCCGACTTCGTCACCGAGATCCTCGACGAGATGACCGGGCTCGGGCCGATCGAGCCGCTGCTCAAGGACGCCTCGATCAGCGACATCCTGATCAACGGCCACGAATGCGTCTATGTCGAGCGCGGCGGCATGCTGGAGCCGACCGCGGTGCGCTTCAAGGACGAGACGCATCTCCTGCGCATCGTCAACAAGATCGTCTCGGCAGTCGGCCGGCGGGTCGACGAATCCCATCCGCTCTGCGACGCCCGCCTGCTCGACGGCTCCCGCGTCAACGTGGCGATCCGGCCGGTCGCGGTGGACGGCCCGCTGGTGTCGATCCGCAAGTTCTCCAAGAAGCCGCTCCACCTGAGCAAGCTCGTCGACGTCGGAGCGCTGCGGCCGCAGATGGCCGAGCTGCTCGCCGCGCTGGTCAAGGCCCGCGTGACGACCATCATCTCGGGCGGCACCGGCTCCGGCAAGACGACGATGCTGAACGCGCTCTCGGCCTTCATCTCCGACAAGGAGCGGCTGATCACCATCGAGGACGCCGCCGAGCTGCAGCTCCAGCAGCCGCACGTCGCCCGCATGGAGACGCGGCCGCCCAACGTCGAGGGAAAGGGCGAGATCCGCCAGCGCGACCTCGTCAAGAACGCACTGCGCATGCGGCCCGAACGCATCATCCTCGGCGAGTGCCGCGGCGAGGAGGCGTTCGACATGCTGCAGGCCATGAACACCGGCCACGAGGGCTCGATGGCCACCATCCACGCCAACAATCCGCGCGAGGCGATCTCCCGCCTCGAGCAGATGATCGGCATGGCCGGGCTACCGATGACCATCGCCTCGGTGCGCGGCCAGATCGCCGCCGCCATCCGCATCATCGTCCAGCTCTCGCGCCTCTCCGACGGCAAGCGCAAGGTGATGAGCATCGCCGAGATCACCGGCATGGAGGGCGACATCATCCAGATGCAGGAGATCTTCAAGTTCGTCCGCACCGCGACGCTCGAGGACGGCACCGTGCAGGGCCATTTCGTCGCCACCGGCGTGCGCCCGCGTGTGCTGACCGAGCTGACCGCCAAGGGCATCAAGATCCCGTCGAGCTACTTCGATCCGGGCCATCCGCTGTGACCGGTTGACCGCCATGCCCGACATCGATCCCGTCTACATGATCTACGCGCTGGCCGCCGCCTCGGCGATCATGTTCGGCGAGGGCGCCTATCTGCTGTTCTTCTCGGCGGCCTCCTACCGCAAGCGGGTCAACCGCCGGCTGGCGCTGCTCGCCGACACGCCCGACCGCGAGAGCATCCTGATCCAGCTCCGCCGCGAGCGCGGCCTCACCTCGGGCGGCGACCTCACGCTGCCGATCATGTCGTTCAACCGGCTGCTGCTGCAGTCCGGCATGTCGGGCGGCATCACCCGGCTGGTGATCTACACGCTGTTCGCCGGCGTGGTCGTGTTCGGCGCCGTCCTGACCCTCCGCAACAGCATGGTCGAGGCGATTCCGGCGACGCTCGCCACGCTCGCGCTCGGTCCGATCCTGGCGCTGAAGGTGCTCCGCTCGCGCCGGCAGAAGCAGTTCGGCGCCCAGTTCTCCCACGCCATCGACATCATCGTGCGGAGCCTCAGGGCCGGCCATCCGGTGCCGATCGCCGTCACCATGGTGGCGCGCGAGCTGCCCGATCCGATCGGTACCGAGTTCGGCATCGTCGCCGACGAGATCACCTACGGGGCCGATCTCGAGACCGCCATGCGCAACCTGTTCTACCGGGTCGGGCAGGACGACCTGCCGCTGTTCGTCACCGCGGTGGCGATCCAGGGCTCTACCGGCGGCAATCTCGGCGAGATCCTGGAGAACCTCTCCTCGGTGATCCGCGACCGCTTCAAGATGCGGCGCAAGGTCAAGGCGCTCGCCGCGGAAGGCAAGATGTCGGCGATGCTGCTGTCGGCGCTGCCGATTGGCATGTTCTTCATCGTCCAGGTGGTGTCTCCGGACTTCTACGGCAGCGTGTGGAAGTACGACCTGACCAAGTTCGGTCTCGGCGTCGCCGGCGCCTGGATGCTCATCGGGAACCTGCTGATGTTCCGCATGGTCAACTTCAAGATCTGATCGCGACACCGCACGGAGCCGGCCCGCCGCATGGACACGCTGATCGCCCAGAACACCGACCTGCTGATCACCGCCTTCGTGTTCGTGGCGGCGACCGCGGCGGCGTTCGGCGTGATGGCGGTGGTGCGGGTGCGCGGCGCGGTCAAGCGGCGCGCCGCCGGGATCGTCGGCGGCGGCAGCCTGGCCGAGAGCGGCGGCCGCCGCTCGTTCCGCCAGGCCAGCGTCGAGGCCGTGCAGAAGCTCGTCGACTACACCACCAGGCATTATGCGAGCCTCGACACCGGCAACATGAAGCTGCTGCGCGCCCGTCTGGTGCAGGCCGGGATCTTCGATCCGCGCGCCGTCGGCCTGTTTTTCGTGCTGCGCGGCGGTCTCGCGGTCGGCCTCGGCGGCCTCGCCTTCGCGCTGCTGCCGACCGTGATGGACGCCGGCGCCTCGTCGTTCTGGGGGCTGGTCGGGGTCGCCGGACTGGCCGGCTATCTCGGTCCGAGCCTGGCGCTCGACCGCATCGTCAGGCAGCGGCGCGACGAGTATCGCACCGGCTTCCCGGACTTCATGGATCTGCTGGTCGTCTGCGCCGACGCCGGGCTCGGCATGGAAGGCGCGCTCGAGCGCGTCGGCCGCGAGCTCGCCGATTCCTACCCGGCGCTCGCCCAGAACATCCACATCACCAATCTCGAGATCCGGGCGGGCCGCACCCTCACCGAGGCGCTGGAGCATTTCGGCGACCGCCTCGGGCTGGAGGAGGTGCGCTCCTTCGCGACGCTGATCCAGCAGTCCGACGAGCTCGGCTCCAGCATCACGGACGCCTTGCGCGTGTACAGCGAGGACATGCGCCACAAGCGCCTGTCGCTCGCCGAGGAGAAGGCCTACAGCCTGCCCGTGAAGCTGTCCGTGCCCCTGATGATCTGCGTGTTTCCGGTGCTGTTCGTCGTCATCCTGCTGCCCGTCTATGTGCGCGTGAAGATGGGCGCGTACTGAACGACGCGACGTCTCGCCTTGTTGCTAATGCTGAAGTACTACGTCGCTGCGTGCGGTTTCCTGCAGGCATTGCATGAATCCTTAGCACTTCCGCCGGCATGATGCGGCTCGCTTCCGCACCTCGTTCCCGTCGTTCCCGTACAGCCTCGCGACCCGCCTCATGTCCCGATCATGGACGTTCCGGGCCTTGTCTGCCGCCGCCGTGCTGGTGCTCGGACTGGCGACCGGCGGGGTGGGCGTCGCCCTCTATGTCGACCGTGAGCACGAGGTCCGCGGTGGCCTGCGCGAGGTGCAGAACGTCGCCGTGGTCCTGGCAGGGCAGCTCACCAGCTCGATCCAGGCGGTGGACATCGTCCTGCGCGAGCTGCAGGCCCGGCTGTCCACCGACGTGCAGGCGCCCGGCCACGATGCCCCCGCCATTCCCGACCCGCAGGCGTTTCGACTTCTCATGCTGGAGCGGCTCGCGCACCTGTCGCAGGCGTTCGGCATCACGGTGACGGACAGCGTCGGCAGGGTTGTCCTGACGACGGCGCGCTGGCCGACGCCGGACCTCGATCTCTCAGACCGCGAGTACTTCCTCGATCTCCAGGCCCACGACGACGATCGCCTGAGCACCCCGTTGCCGGTGAGGAGCCGCATCAACGGGGCCCAGACGCTGGTCCTGGCCCGCCGCCTGAACGGCGCGGACGGAAGGTTCCTCGGCATCGTCTATGTCAGCCTCGCGATGGATTACTTCGCGCGGGTGTACCGGCCGGTCGAGCGGTTGAACCGGCAGGTGTTCACCTTCGCGCGCGCCGACGGGCGGGTGTTCATCCGCTATCCCGATTCCGAGAGCCGCACCGGTACGATCGTTCCGCTGAACTCCCCCTGGCACGACGTGGTGGCCAACGGGGGCGGCACCTACTGGTCGTGGGGGCTGTTCGACGGGCGCCCCCGCTGGGTCGCCGTGCAGCCGCTGGACGGTTATCCGTTCGTCGTGAACGTCTCGGTGGAGGAGGCCGACGTCCTGGCGCCCTGGCGCCAGCGCTCGCTGGTGGTGGGCGCCGCGACGCTGGCCTTCCTGGTGGCCGCGACCGGTCTGCTGGTCCTGATGGTCCGGCAGTATCGTCGCACCAGCGCCTCGGAGGCGTCGCTCGCCGAGAAGTCGCAGGCGCTGGTCCGCGAGCACGCCGAGCTGCTCGCCCATCAGGCCGCGCTGCAGCTCCAGAACCAGCGCTTCGACGCGGCCCTCAACAACATGACCCAGGGACTCGCGATGTTCGACCGGAGCGCCTGCCTGGTGGTGTGCAACGAGCGCTACCGCGAGATCTACGGCATCCCGTCCGGCGACACCGTGCCGGGCACACCGCTCTACGCCGTGATCGCCGCCTGCGCCGACCTGCGTGATCGACCTGAGTCGATCGAGAAGGTGACGCGCGCCATACGCGAGCGCACCACGAGCGGCAGCGTATCGAGTCACGAGTTCACCCTCGGCAACGGCCGCACGATCCTGGTCGCCAACCAGCCGATGGAGGGTGGCGGCTGGCTGTCGACCCACGAGGACGTCACCGATCGCCGGCAGGCGGAGGAGAAGATCCGACGGCTCGCCCACAGCGACCTGCTGACCGGCGTCGCCAACCGTTCGCATTTCCTCGAGCAGATGGCGACGGCGCGCCGGCGTCTGGAGGCCGAGGAGAGGCCGTTCACGGTCCTGATGCTCGACCTCGACCGCTTCAAGCCCGTCAACGACACGCTCGGTCACGCCGCCGGCGACATCGTGCTGAAGGAGATCGCCGGCCGCCTGCAGAAGGCGTTGCGCGCCGACGACGTGCTGGCGCGGCTCGGCGGCGACGAGTTCGCCGTCATCCAGTCGCCGCCGCGCGACTTCGCACCGGGGGGCGACTGGAGCGAGGCGATGCACGAGAGCGCCGTCGTGCTGGCGAGCCGGATCGTCGATCTCGTCGACGAGCCGTTCGACATCGACGGGACCAAGGTCTCGGTCGGTGCCAGCATCGGCATCGCCATGGCTCCGAAGGACGCAACGCGGGCCGACGAGCTGATGAAGAAGGCTGACCTCGCGCTCTATGCCATCAAGGGCAACGGCCGGAACGGCTTCGCCTTCTTCGACACCTCGATGGCGGCCGAGGCGGACGAGCGCCACCGGCTGGAGATCGACTTCCGGGCCGGGCTGGCCCGCGGCGAGTTCGAGCTCCACTACCAGCCGATCGTCGAGGCGGGGACACGGCGGCTCGTCGGTCGCGAGGCGCTGATCCGCTGGAACCATCCCGACGAGGGCCTGATCGCGCCGGACCGCTTCATCGCCATGGCCGAGGACACCGGGCTCGTCGGAGCTCTCGGCGAATGGATCCTGCAGACCGCCTGTGCCGAGGCGGCGACCTGGCCGGACGACGCCACGGTCGCGGTCAACATCTCGCCCGTCCAGTTCCGCAAGACCAACCTGCTCGACGTGATCATGTGCGCCCTGGTCGACTCCGGGCTGCCGCCGGAGCGGCTGGAGATCGAGATCACCGAGCGGGTCCTCCTGGAATGGGAGGCCGATCACGTCTCCACCCTGCATCAGCTCAAGAATCTCGGTGTGTCCATCGCGCTCGACGACTTCGGCACCGGCTACTCGTCGCTCAGCTACCTGACCACCTTCCCGTTCGACAAGCTCAAGATCGACCGCTGCTTCACCCGCGATCTCCTGGCCCGGGACGGTTGCGGTGCCATCGTGTGCGCCATCGTCAATCTCGGCCGTTCGCTCGACATGGTCACGGTCGCCGAGGGGGTCGAGACGGAGACGCAGCTGCGGCTCCTGCGGGCCGCCGGCGTCGATCAGGTGCAGGGCTATCTGGTCGGGCGGCCGGCGCCCGCGACGGCGCTGGTCGCCGCCCCCGCGCCGGGCGCCGCCCCCGCGGCGGACGCCGCCATGGTCCGGTCGGCCTGACCCATGAGAGAGAACCGCACCATCATCGAGGAGCTCGAGGAGGCGCTCTCCAACCGTGCGATCGGCTACCGGGCCGAGGCGCTGCGGCGCATCGCCGACCTGTTCCTCGGCCGCGCCGCCGAGTACGACGAGGAGGAGGTCGCGCTGTTCGACGACGTGATGGTGCGGCTGATCGGCGAGATGGAGACCTCGATGCGCGCCGTCCTGGCGCAGCGGCTGGCCGCCGTGCCGAACGCGCCCAGGACGCTCGTGCGCATGCTCGCCCGCGACGAGGCGATCGACGTCGCCGGTCCGGTCCTCGCCGGCTCGGAACGGCTCGGCGAGGAAACGCTGGTCGAGACCGCCAGCACCGCCAGCCAGGCGCATCTGCTCGCCATCTCGAAGCGGGCCGTGGTCAGCGAGGCGGTGTCCGACGTGCTGGTCACGCGCGGGGACCGCGCCGTCGCCCTGTCCACGGTGGCCAATGCCGGCGTGCGCTTCTCCGAGCACGGCCACGGCATGCTGGTCGAGCGCTCCAAGGACGACGACGCGCTGGCCGCGGGCGTATGGGTCCGCCGCGACATCCCGCGCCAGCACCTCCTCAAGCTCTTCACGGTCGCCTCGGAGAACGTGCGCCGCACCCTCGAGACGGTCGAGGGCCAGAGCGGCAAGGTCTTGCGCGAGATGCTGTCCGACGTCGCCGGACGTGTGCAGGCCTCGGTGCGGCGGCAGTCCGGCGACTACACCGAGGCGCGCCGCGCCGTCGCCGAGCTGCGCCGCTGCGGCGCCCTCGACGAGGTGAAGATCCGCGAGTTCGCCGCCACCGGCCGTTTCGACGAGACCACGGTGGCGCTCGCCGAGATGTCCGACCTGCCGGTCGACGCCTGCGAGCGCGCGATGGTGCAGCCGCGCGGCGACCTGGTCATCCTGCTCGCCAAGGCGATCGGCCTGTCGTGGAACACCACCAAGACCATCCTGCGCCTGCGCGACGGCGGCGCGCTCGTCCGCAGCAACGAGTATCTCACCGCTTATACCAAGCTGCGGCCGGAGACCGCCCGCAAGGCCGTGCAGTTCCTCCGCCTGCGCGGGCGTGCCGCCCAGGCCCAGGGCTGACGGGGCGCCGCGCCGTGCCGCCGTGCGACGATGCCGTTCGGAGAGAAATTCTTAGAGATCCTTGCATAGGCTACCTCCCTCGGAGTCCGGGGTGGCGGGAATGCAGGTAACGGCAGGGAGGAAGCTGTTCGGCGGCCACGGGCGGAAGCGGTTGCCCGCCGACGTTCATGCCGAGCTGATCGCCGGGCTCTACACGCCGTTGCCCTCCCTGATGCTGGGGTGGGGGAGCAGCGTCCTGATCGGCGCCGTCGTCAGCCTGCGGACCGGCAGCGCCTGGCTGACCGCCGTCTCCGTTACGCTGGCGCTCGTCGCGGCCGCCCGGCTGTGGCTCGTGCTGGCTTATCGGCGTGCTCCGATCGGGCCGCACAGCACGGTCCAGACCGTGCGCCGCTGGGAGACCCTGTGGGTGGCCGGCGCCTGGTCCTTCGCGGCCCTGCTCGGGCTGCTCTGCCTCGCCGCCAGCCTCGCCGTCGACGATCCGGTCGTCCATCTCCTGGCCGACGCCGCCACCATAGGCTACACGGCCGGTGCGACGGCTCGCAATGCCGGCCGGCCGCCGGTGGCGATCGTCCAGATCGTCCTCACCCTCGTGCCGATCGCGCTCGGCGCGCTGCTGCACGGCGGCGCCGCGTATCAGATCTTCGCCGTCGTCACGCTGCTCTATCTGGCGGCCGCGGTGGAGCTCGCCGTCACACTCGGCCGGCGCAGCCTGCGCCATCTGCTCGAGCAGCGCGAGAAGAGCGCGCTGGCGCGCTCGCTCGCCGACCAGAACATGCGGTTCGAGGCGGCGCTGAGCAACATGTCGCACGGCCTGTGCATGTTCGACCGCCGCGGTCGGCTGGTGGTCAGCAACACCCGCCTGTGCGAGATCTACAGGCTGCCGCCGGGCACGTTCCGGCCCGGCATGACGGTCCGCGAGATGCTGGCGCGCAGCATCGGGGCCGGCAACCATCCGGGGCGAGACGCCGCCGAGATGACGGCCTTCTTCGAGGGCCGGCTCGCCGGGGGCGCCCCGAGCAGCTCCACCATGGCGATCGCCGGCGATCGCACCATCCTGCTGTCGCAATGGCCGATCGCCGACGGCGGCGCCGTCGTGCTGTTCGAGGACGTCACCGAGCGCGAGCGGGCCGTCGCCCGGGCCGAGTGGCTCGCCACCCACGACGAGCTGACCGGGCTGCCCAACCGCGCCCTGTTCGGCCGCACCCTGGACGAGGTCGTCGCCCGCGCCGGCCGGCGGCGCTTCGCCGTGCTGTTCCTCGATCTCGACCGCTTCAAGTACATCAACGATACGCTGGGGCATGCCGCCGGCGACCTGCTCCTGAAGGAGGTCGCGACCCGGCTCGCCAGCTGCGTCGGCGCCGACGACGTGGTCTCCCGGCTCGGCGGCGACGAGTTCCTGGTGCTGCTGCGCAGCGTCTCCGACGCGGACGGGGTCGCCGAGGTCGCCCGCGCCATCCTGGCGGCCGTCGCCGCCCCGATCGTGGTGCTCGACCAGGAGTGCCGGATCTCGGTCAGCATCGGCGGGGCGTTCTATCCGACCGACGGTCACGACGCGGAGACTCTGGCCCGCAACGCCGACGCCGCCATGTATCTCGCCAAGGAGGAGGGCCGCGGCTGCTTCCGCCTGTTCTCGCCCGTCATCGAGCGCCGCTCCTTCGAGCGGCTGGTGCTGGAGACCGGCCTGCGCGGCGCGCTGGAGCGAAACGAGCTGGTGCTGCACTATCAGCCCAAGCGCCGGATCGCGACCGGGGACATCTCCGGGATCGAGGCGCTGGTGCGCTGGCGCCATCCGGCCCTCGGCCTCGTGTCGCCGGCCCGCTTCGTCCCGCTCGCCGAGGAGACCGGGCTGATCGTCCCGATCGGCCGCTGGGTGCTGGCGACGGCCTGCGCCCAGGCGGTGGCGTGGCAGAACCAGGGGCTCGCGCCGCTGCGGGTCGCCGTCAACCTGTCGCCGCGCCAGTTCGCCGACGAGTCGCTGCTCGCCGACATCGAGGCGGCGCTCGCCCAGTCGGGGCTGCGGCCCGATCTGCTCGAGCTCGAGATCACCGAGACCGTGGTGGTCGAGAACTTCGAGCGGACCCTGCCGCTCCTGACGGCGCTGCGCGAGCGCGGCGTCCACCTGGCGATCGACGACTTCGGCACCGGCTACTCGTCGATGGCGCTGGTCAAGCAGTTCCCGGTGGACACGATCAAGATCGACAGCTCGTTCATCCGCGACGTCCTCGACAATCCCGACGATGCGGCGATCGCGGAGGCGATCCTGGCGCTCGGAAAGGCACTCGACGTCGCCATCGTGGCCGAGGGGGTCGAGACCGAGGCGCAGGAGGCTTTCCTGCGCGCGCGCGGGTGCGACCAGATCCAGGGCTACCTGTTCAGCCGGCCGCTGCCCGCCGACGAGATCGCCGCCTTCGTGGCGAGCTACGAGCTGTCGCGGCTGAAGGCCCTGACGGCCACCGCGGTGGGGCCGTCGCGGCCGCGTGCGACGCCGGCCGTCCGCCGGCCGAAGCGCGCCCATCCGGCCTGATCGCCGTCCCCGCGGCTCGCCGCACGACGGTTGCGCGACGGGGCGGTCGATCGTATCGGTTGGGTCGTCGCCCGCCGGATCGACAGGGTCGCCGCGCCGGTGGCTCGTGTCGCTCGCCCGGGATCGCCCGTACCCGCAGCCGCCCATGTCCGTCCTCGACGTCTGTCGGCTCGTCTGGCTCCTGGTCGCGGCGCTGCTGATCGCCGCGGCCGGCCGGCCCCGGCCCGATCCGGGCGGGCGCGACCGGCGCATCGCGGGCGCCTTCCTGGGTGCGAGCGTCGTCCTGGTGGTCGCGGTGCGGGCGACCGTCTTCGCCTACGATCCGGTGCTCAATCCCGACGAGGCACTGTTCGCCGCCAACGCGCTCCGGGCCTCCTTCGGCTGGCTCGACTGGACGGTCGCCGATCCGACCACCTCGGGGCCGCTCGCCGGCATGGTGCTGACCTGGCCGCGCCTGTTCGGCGGCGACATCACCCTCTATTCCGGCCGCCTCACCGCAGCCGCTCTGACCTGCCTCACCATCGCGGGCCTGTTCGCGGCGGCCCGCCGGCTCGCCGGGCTCGCCGGCGCCATGCTGGCGACCGTACCCGTGGTTCTCTTCTTCGGGTCGGCCCTGGGGCCGGACTTCGTCCATTACTCCAGCGAGACGCTGCCGATCACCCTGGTGGCCGTGGCGCTCGCGCTGCTGGCGTGCGGCACCACGGGCGCGGGGGGCCTCTCGCTGGCGGCCGCCGCCGTGGTGCTCGGGGCAGTGCCGTTCGCCAAGCCGCAGGCGGTCCCGCTGGCCGCCGCGGTCGGGCTGTTCGTCCTCTGGGCCGGCGCCGCCACGGCGGCCACCATGACGGACCGCGTCGGCCGGGCGGCCGGGCTCGCCGCGGCGGCCCTGATCCCGGCCGCCGTGATCCTGGTGCCGGTCGGGCTCGCCGGCGGGCTCGACGATGCCTTCAGAAGCGCCGTCCTCCAGCAGGTGCTGCGGGCCGGGCCGCCGGGCCCGTCGGCGCTCGCGGCGCTGCTGTGGCGCAATCCGGCGGTGCTCGCCCTGATGATAGGCACCGCGATCCTCGGCCTCGCTGCGATGGTCCGCCTCGTCCTGCGCGACAGGCCGCGCACGACGTCGCTGCAGCGCCGGGCCGCGCTCCTGCTGCTGGTGCTCGCGCCCGCCACCGTGCTCGCCATCGAAACGCCGCGCCGGCTCAGCGACCATTATCTGTTGCTCGCCGTGCCGGCCCTGGCGGTCGCCGCCGCGCTCGCGGCGTCGGTCCTGCTCGACCGGACGGCCGCGTCGGTCCGGCGGGGGCTGGCCGTGGCGGCGCTCGCCATCGCCTGCGCCGGGCCGGGGCTGGCCGGCGGCCGCTGGCAGGCGGCCTATCTCGCCGCCTATCGGGCCGGGCCGGGCGAGGTCTTCCTGACGGCGAAGCCGTTCGAGGCGCCACGGGCGCTGCGCTGGCTGCGGCCGGCCGCCGACGAGGCCATCGTGTGCTGGGGGTGGCGGGCCGAGTGCCACGTCGATAATGCGCTGCCGCCGGCGACCCGCGACGCCACCAGCGAGAACCAGGTCTACGACACGGCGCTGCAGCCCTACTTCCGCGACCGCTTCATGGCGGATTTCGCCCGCCGCCGGCCCGACATCGTGGTCGACGTGGTGTCGCCGGGCGCGTTCGGCTTCACCGACCCGGCGCGGCAGGGCGTGGCGTCCTTCCCGGCCTTCGCGGCGGTCCTGGCCGAGGAGTTCGTGCTCGCCTCGCGAGTCGTGCCGCCGGAGCGCTGTCCGCGGCTCTACCTGCGGCGCGACCGGCTGGCGCGCCTGGAGGCGAGCCTCGTCGCCGTCGCCCGGGTGGAGGGCGAGGCGGCGGACCCCGCGCATCCGGCTGCCGCGGTCGACGACCGCAGCGTGTTCGAGATCTGCGACGATCACTGGCTGGCGCCGGCCGGCACGCCCGGGGTGCTGACCATCACGTTCCGGGCGCCGAGCCCGGTGCGCCGGCTCGCCCTCCTCGGCACCCGCAACGGGGGAGCGGCGGACCGCGCGACCGAGCGGATCCGTGCCGTCTTCCTCCAGGGTGGACGGCCGGTCCGCACCGTCGAGCTCGCGCTCGCGCCGTTTCCCTGGTGGACCGAGCGCACGCTCGACCCGCCGGTGCCGTCGAGCGATGCGGTGCGTCTCGAGGTGCTGTCGTTCCGCGGCGCCGGCGGCGGCCTGAACGAGGTCAAGCTCTACGTCGACTGAGAGTGCCGCTCGGGAGGCCGCCGGGCGCCGTCACTGCAGCGGCGGTTCGGGGACGGCGGTTTCGCCGTCGCTCTCCCAGACGAAGTTCATGCCGCCGTCGCCGAGCGTGAACCAGCGCCGGCGCTGGGGGCTTTCGATGCGGTGGAACCCGACCACCACCTCGCCGGTCGTTCGGTTCACGGCGATCACGGCCGCCTTGGCGAGCAGCAGGCCGCGCAGCAGGTTGGCGTCGCGGACCGTGCAGCCCGACATCGACAGAGCGCGGTCGAGCGTCGACAGCGCTTCCATCTCGTCCCGGATGACCGCTGCGTGTCGAAGCTCCGGCGGGAGCGGCATGGTGCGTTCTCCGGTCGGCGACCCGCGAGACGAATGTTCGATGCTCGTGCGGCCTTCGGGTCGGCGGCCCGGCTCTCGGCTGTCGGCGCCCCGTGCGACCGACAAGATCCTGCGCCCACTGGGACATTGCCCCCGACATCCGCCTTCCAACAGCAAAGTACGGCCGCAGTCCTGATCTGGATCAAATAACGCATAAGAAGATGTCGCCGGCACCCGATACCGCCGAGTGACGGGTCGGGTGCCAATTCCGGAGAAAGGCCTCGACGTTCGCCTGCCGAACCCCCACATTGAGGCGACTGGCGGCGCGCTCCGACTGCGCCGCGGGACGAGGAACCGATCGCGCTCCAGCCATCCCGGGGCGCCGAGGTGACGTTCATTCGGGCCGGACCCCGATCGAGGACTGGGGTTCTCACGGGATCGACCGCTCGTGCAGTCTCGCGCGCCACGATCGACGGCGGCGCGGTGCTTGGTCGATCGTCCGGTCGATCGTTTCTCCGGACCGTCCCGTGTCCGGATTCTCGTCTGTCGAATGTCGCAGGCAGCCGGTGGTGCGGCGCCGGTGGTTCCGATCCGGCCGGATTGTGTCGAAGCGGAGGACATCGTCGGCGGAGGACACCGTCGGACACGTGTCTCGTCTTCGGACCCGTCTCTTCGGGCACGCTGCATCGCTGGAGGTGTCGCCGGTGCCGGCATGGCCGGACGACATCCGTGGACATGCCGGTTGTGGAGTGACGACATGAATCACAAGTTTCGTCCCGGACAGAACGTGCGCCTTCTCGGCGGAATGCTCCATCGCCAGGTCACCGAAGGGCCGTGGGAGATCGTTCGTCAGCTTCCTTACACGGACGGCGACTTTCAGTACCGCATCAAGAGCGGCCGCGAGGTCTGCGAGCGGGTCGTCAGGGAGAGCGAGATCGAGGTGATGCGCCGCTGACGGGCTGCGCGGCCTCGGAAGCCGGCGGATCGACCATGGCCGAGACCCGTGACACCGCCATCGGCGGTGAGTTCACGTGCGAGAGCTGCGGCGCCTTGTATGCGGTGCGCATCGAGGAGACGGCGGTGCAGGACCGCAGCGGCGTGTGTTGCGAGGTGTGCGGGCATGTCATGGCCGACTGGCAGTCCGGCCATCACCTGCTGTTCGTCCTGAAGGAGCGCCCGCGGACGTCGTGATCGCGGATGCGAATGCATGTCCCCTGATCCGCCGCCACGGCCGGCTGTCGAGAGAAAGCAGGAAGCCCATGTCCATCACGACGCCCGGCCTGTGGACGTCCTCTCGCTTCGATCGGGCGACCATCGCGGCCATGGAGGAGGCCTTCGAGAGGGTCTGCGGCACCCTCCACTGCGGTCAGGCGCTCACGCTCGTGAAGGCCGCCGCAGCCATGCACATCATGACCCGGGCGACCGAGGGGGAGCGGGATCCCGCCAGGCTGTGCGCGCAGGCGCTGGAGGCGATCGGATTCCGGCAGCCTACCGGTCGTGCCGAGAAGCCACCGGCCGTTCCGGCGGAGCACGGGGCGGCCGCCGTGGCGCCGCTCGCCCCGTCCGGGGAGCCGGTCGCCTGATCTCGCGTGCGAGGCGAGCGCGGCCGACGCAGGCGCGGCTCGCCGATGCGGCCCGGCCGGCTCAGGCGTCGCGTGCCGCGTGCAGCGCCAGCACCCGGTCGACGGCGGCGCCCGCCGACCCGGTGTAGTTCGCCGGATCGCAGAGCTGGTCGATGGCGTCGGGATCGAGATGCCGGGTCACCGCCTCGCTCTCCTTCAGGAGATCGGCGAGCGCACGCCCGCTCTTCAGCGCCTCGCGCGACAGCTCGGCGACGAGGTGATGGGCCGTCGCCCGGCCCATCACGGGCGCGAGCCCCATGGCGACGGCTTCCGCGGTCACCAGCCCGTTGGTGATGCCGAGATTGCTCCGCATCCGGCCGGCATCGACGGTCAGGCCGCTCACCAGGGCGCGGGTGTGGGCGAGGACGCCGGCGGCGAGACAAAAGATCTCCGGCACCACGATCCACTCGATCTGCCAGGCGCCGCTCGCCCGCTCGTGATCCTCAACCATCGCCTCGAACAGCGTGCCGGCGAGCTGGCGCACCACCGGCACGGCCGCCTGGATCATCACCGAGGACACCGGATTGCGCTTCTGCGGCATGGTGCTGGACGAGCCGCGGCCGGGCGCCGCGGCCTCGGCCGCCTCGGCGACCTCGGTCTGCATCAGGAGCGTCACGTCGCGGGCGAGCTTGCCGCAGGTGCCGGTGGCGAGCGCCAGGAAGGCGCCGGCCTCGGCGACGCGGTCGCGCGCCGTGTGCCAGGCGATTTCCGGGGCGGCGAGCCCGAGCTCCGCCATCAGGGCGGCGTGCACGGCCGGCCCCTTGTCGCCGAGCGAGGCGAGCGTCCCCACGGCGCCGCCGAACTGGCCGACCAGCACGCGCGGCGAGAGCTGGGCGAGACGCGCCCGGTCGCGCAGCACGGCGGCGAGCACGCCCGCCATCTTGAAGCCGAACGTGGTCGGGATGGCGTGCTGGAGCTGGCTGCGTGCCGCCATCACGGTGTCGCGGTGGCCGCCGGCGAGATCCGCCAGCGCCTCGGCGATGTCGGCGAGCTCGGCGTCGATCATCGCGAAGGCGGCGCGCATCTGCAGCGCCGTCGCCGTGTCCATGATGTCCTGGGTGGTGGCGCCGTAGTGGCACCACTGGCCGAGGTCGTCGCGGCACAGTGCCGTCAGCTGCGCGACCACGGGCTGCACCGGGGCACCGATGCGCTCGGTGTCGCGCTTGAGCTTCTCCAGGTCGAATTCGTCGACGGCGCAATGACGTGCGATCTCCTCGGCCGCCGCGGCCGGAATGACGCCGAGCTCCGCCTGCACCCGGGCGAGTGCCGACTCGATGTCGAGATAGAGCTTCAGCCGGTGCTCGTCGGAGAAGATCCGGCGCATCGCGGTGGTGGCGAAGACGTCGCGCAGGATCATCGAGTCGATGGCGGTGGCGGGCATGGGGTCCTTCGGCGGCGGGGCAGGGCCGGTCGGGAACGGCGGGCCGGCATACCGGTGTCACGGACTTGGCGGATACGGTAGACTAACGGTCCGTACGAAGCAGCTCCATGCCCCAAGTGTCGTCGCCCCAAGTCTCGCCCGTAGCGTCGGATCTCCGGCCGCGTCCGGCCGGTGCCGGCTCGGCGCCCGACCTGCGCGCGCCGCCGGAGGTCCGGCCGGCGCCGCCGCCCGGCCGGGCGGTCGACGTGCCGCTGCCCGAGGGCGACAACATCGTTCCGTTTCGCCGGCCAGCCGGCACCGACACGGCCGCCGCACCGGCGGCGGTCGCCGAGGCGCATCGTCCGGCGCCGCTGTGGCGGCACCCGTCGCGCACCGGCCTGCTGATCGGCACGCTCGCGGCGTCGATCGCCGCCCATGCGGCGCTCTACGCCCTGTTCGATCGGCCGGTGACGCCGCTCGCCAGCATCGGGGTCGAATCCGTGTCGGTCGAGCTGGTGCTGGGCGCCGACAGCGCCGCCGGCACCGCCGCCACCCCGGGCCCGGAGGAGGCCGAATCGTCCGCCGCGGCGACCCCGGCCGGTCCGCCCGACGGGCCCGAGACCGCGCCGCCGCCGGAAGCGCCGCAGGAGCCGCCGCAGGAGCCGGTCGCGACCGCCGAAGCGCCGCCGCCCGCCGAGACGGCGGTCGAGCAGCCGGCCGAGCAGCCGCCCCCGCCGGCTCCGGTCGAGCGGGTGCTGACCACCGAGATGCCGGCCGCCGAGACGGCCGCCGTGCCGGCGCCGCCGGAAAAACCGCAGGCGGCACCGACGGTTCAGACCGAGCCGGTCCCCGTGCGGCCGCCGAAGCCGAAGGTCGCCAAGCCATCGGCGGCCAAGCCGCGCGGGCGCGCGGGCACCGAGACGCGGGTCGCGGTCGCCGCCCCGTCGGCCGGGTCGAGCGGCATCGGGATCGGCCGCTCCGACGCGCATTCGAACTATCCGGGGCTGGTCGCCGCCCATCTGGCGCGCCACAAGCGCTATCCGGCCGAGGCCCGCTCGCAGGGCCAGGGCGGCACCGCCACGGTGCGCTTCACGCTCGACGGCGGCGGCCGGGTGACCGGGGTAACCCTCTTGCGCGGCAGCGGAAATCCGCACCTCGACCGGGAGAGCGTCGAGGTCGTGCGGCGCGCCTCGCCGTTCCCGGCGCCGCCCGACGGGCATGGCCGCGGCTTCACCCAGCCGATCCGTTTCGGCATACACTGAGCGCCGCCGCGGCGGGCCCGGGCCGCGCGCGCGACCCGGAGGCCCCCCCATGGTGTCGATCGTCCCGGTGGCGAGCTGGCTCGCCGCCCTCGTCCTCGCCGCCCTCGTCGTCGCTCGTCGTCCGCGGCCGCTGCACGCCGTCGCCGTCGTCGACGTCCTGCTGCGCTGGATCCTGGTGTTCCCGGTCGGGCTGATGGGCCTGTGGGGGGCGCTCGGGCACATCGCTTTCCCGGCCGAGGCGGCGGCGTCGATCGGCTGGGCGCCGAGCCCGTTCCAGTACGAGGTCGGGGTCGCCAATCTGGGCATCGGGCTGGCCGGCCTCTACGCGGCCTTCCGCGGCTTCGAGGCGCGGCTCGCCACCGCCCTGATGGTCGCCGCCTTCCTGGGCGGGGCGGCGCTCGGCCATGTCCGCGACATCGTCACGGCCGGCAACCTCGCCCCCGGCAATGCCGGCCCCATCCTGGTGACCGACATCGCCACCCCGCTGGCGCTCCTGCTGCTGCTCGCCCTGGCCCGCCGCCGCGCCTGAAAATCGTTGCTGCGACACTGTTTACGTATTCGACCGGAGGCCCCCGGCGGGGCCCGGCGGAGCGTGCGGTTCAAGACAACCGCCAGACGAATCTGCGACGCGCTCGCAGGAACAGCCACGCCGCGGCCGACCCCGTCCTCTCGGCGAAAGTAAAGCCTTGAAGGATTCAAGACGAAGAAAGGTCGAGTCGTCGAGGTCCGCGTGGCACTAGACCTGTACTTTGGAGTCCTTCTCGGGGTGGAGATTGTCCAAACTCGTGGCCGCTAGTGTTGCGTATGCTGGAGTATTTCTCGAAATCACGTCACTTAGAACGGTTTAAAAGAGAGTTTTTCTTTTGCAATCCAGTCCACCTTGCCCTATTTCAGGATCGCGCTTGCGTTCGTCGATCGTCTCCACGGGAAATCGCGTCCGCCATGATCGTCTGTTCCTGCAATGTCCTGTCGGACCGCCAGATTCGCGACGTGGTGGCGGAGCGCGGCACGCGGATGACCAGCCAGGTCTATGGCTGCCTCGGCTGCAGCGCCCAGTGCGGCCGCTGCGCCCGCACCATCCGCAAGATCATGGACCAGGCGCTGCTGACCTGCGCCAAGGACTGCGCCTGCTGTCCCGCCGGCGGCCGCGACGCGCACGACCACGATCATCACGCCGACAGCCACCACGACCACGCGCACCACGATCACGCGCACCACGATCACCCGCATGCGCATCACGACCATGCGCACCATGATCATGCGCACCATGATCACGCGCATCACGAGCATGCGCACCCCGCGCACGGGTCCGATGCGGAGCGGCACGCGCCGCAGGCGCATCCGGCGGCCGACCTCGCCCACGAGCACGATCACCCGACCCGCCGCCCGCCGGCCGGCCCTCAGGCGGGCCCGCGCGATCCTGCGCCCGGGCGCTCCGGGCACGCCCGGCTCGGCCACCCCCACCCGGTGCACGGCGCGGCCGACTGACCGCGGGAGACGGGGTGTGGGTGCCACCGGGGCGGGACGAATTCAGCCCTGCCGGTAACGTGATGGTTCTTTTTTGAGCCAATCGCGCCCTTGCTTTGGTGCCTCGGTTCCCCCAGTTTAGAATCGCGCAAAGGAGCGCTGGGCGCCCCTCGGCGCCAGGAACGGAGCACGCAGGATGAAGGGCGACGCCAAAGTCATCGACTACTTGAACAAGGGGCTGCGGAGCGAGCTCACCGCGGTCAACCAGTACTGGCTGCACTACCGGATGCTCGCCAACTGGGGCTACAACGACCTGGCGAAGAAGTGGCGCGCGGAATCGATCGAGGAAATGCAGCACGCCGACAAGTTCGTCGACCGCATCCTCTTCCTCGACGGCTTCCCCAACATGCAGGTGCTCGACCCGCTGCAGATCGGCCAGACCGTCAAGGAGGTCCTGGAATGCGACCTCGCGGCCGAGCAGGGCGCCCGCGCCCTCTACCAGGAGGCGGCCGCCTACTGCCAGAGCGTGCAGGACTTCCCCTCCAAGAATCTGTTCGAGGAGCTGATGGCGGACGAGGAAGGCCATATCGACTTCCTCGAGACCCAGCTCGATCTCGTCTCCAAGCTCGGGCTCGAGCTCTACGCCCAGCACCACATCGGCAAGCTCGAGGACTGAGCGGCCGATCGACCGGGATCACGGCGGGCGCCTGCGCCCGCCGCGCGATATGGCCGGGCCTGCGCCTGGCCATATTCCGTTCGGACCGGTCGCGGCCGGTGCGGCGCCGGGACGGCGTCGGCGTGCAACCCCGCCGTCGCCGGCGCCCGGCCTCCGTGCGTCGTTGTCGCATTTCCGCAACGGCGCTCCGCCATTCCTCGGCCGGACGAAGGAATCCCGGGCTCCTGTCGTATTTGTAATGACGGTCCCGTCGCTGGCCGGCTTTAGAATTGCCTGAAACGGGGTCGACTACGGACGGACCACTGTTCACTGGACGCACGGCGCATCGGCCTTGCCGCGTCCATCCCACTCCGCCCGTCCCGGACGACCCGACCACGACGATGTGCAGCATGGACCAGAGCGAGGCTTGTGAGGGCGGACGATCCGGGTCCGGACGGGCCGGACGTCCCACCGCGATCGCGTGCCTGCTCGCGCTCGCTCCGCTGCTGGGCGCCTGCTTCGTCGACACCGAGAAGCCCGAGCTCGCGCTCGACGTCCCGCGCCAGTACAAGGAGGGCCGCGGCAGCGCCGAGCAGGGCCCCGGCCTCGACTGGTGGCGCGGCTTCCGGTCGGGCGAGCTGACCGTGCTGATGGAGGAGGCGCAGACCTCCAATCTCGACATCGCCGCCGCGGTCGCCCGCATCATGCAGGCCGACGCCCAGGCCCGGATCAGCGGCTCGGCGCTGCTGCCGAGCCTCTCCGGGGCCGGCTCGGCCACCCGCACCCGCACGGCCGGCGCCTCGACGAGCTCCGGCGTCAGCAGCGAGCGGTCGAGCTACACGACCTATCTGACGGCGAGCTACGAGCTCGACTTCTGGGGCAGGAACCGGGCGACCCTGCTGGCCGCCCAGGAGTCCGCGGTGGCGACGCGGTTCGACCGCGACACCGTCGCCCTCACCGCGATGGCCAACGTCGCGACCTACTACTTCCAGCTGCTCGCCGCCCAGGACCGGCTGCGCATCGGCCGCGACAATCTCGCCGCGTCGAGCCGCATCCTCGCGCTGATCAAGGAGCGCTTCGCCGCCGGCACCGCCAACAGCCTCGACGTGTCGCAGCAGGAGTCGCTGGTCGCGACCGTGCGGGCCAACCTGCCGGCCTACGAGATCACCATCCGGCAGAACGCCGCCTACCTCGCCGTGCTGGTCGGCCGCACGCCCGAGCACTTCGCCGTCAAGGGCGGAACGCTCGACAAGGTCGCGGTGCCGCGCATCCCGATCGGCCTGCCGTCGGACCTGATCAACCAGCGGCCCGACATCCGCGCGGCCGAGGCGAGCCTCGTCTCGGCCAACCACTCGGTCGAGGCGGCGCGGGCGAGCTTCTTCCCGACCATCGGCCTCACCGCCCAGAACGGCGTGCAGAGCGCCGCGCTGTCGAGCCTGTTCGGCCCGGGCGCGTGGTTCTACACGGCGACCGCCTCGCTCACCCAGCCGATCTTCGACGGCGGCAACCTGCAGGGCCAGCTCGAGCAGACGCAGGGGCGCCAGCTCGAGCTGCTGCAGACCTACCGGCAGGCGGTGATCAACGGCTTCGCCGACGTCGAGCGCGCCCTGGTGTCGCTGCACCAGCAGACCGAGCGCGAGCGCCTGCAGGCCGTCGCGGTGCGCACCGCCCGGGAGGCGTTCCAGATTTCCGAGTCCCGGCTGCGCGAAGGCATCGTGGACTACGTCACGGTGCTCAACACGCAGCAGACCCTGTTCACGGCCCAGGACACGCTCGTCCAGGTGCGACTGGCCCGGATGCTGGCGGCCGTGAGCCTGTTCCAAGCGCTCGGTGGCGGATGGCCGCCGCGCATCGGAGGCAATCCCGCGTGACCAGCGGACCTGACGTGAGAACCGACGGCGCGGCCGAGCCGCAGCCGGCGACGCGGCCGCGTCGGCGCGGCCGCACGGCTCTCGGCTATCTGATCACGCTCGCCGTGATGGCGGGCGTCGCCTGGCTGATCGTGACGCAGACCGGCTTCAAGCCCGGCGGCGGCGAAGGGGCGCCGCCCGGCCCGCCCGGCATGATGCGGGGCGGCGGAGGCGGCGGCCCGGGCGGACGCTTCGGCCGCGACATGGCCGTGCCGGTGCTGGCCGCGACCGCCGAGACGGCCGACGTGCCGGTCTATTTCGACGGCGTCGGCACGGTCCGGGCCCTCAACGTCGTCACGGTGCGCAGCCAGGTCGACGGCAAGCTCCTGAAGCTCAACTTCACCGAGGGCCAGGACGTCGAGCGCGGCTTCGTGCTCGCCGAGATCGACCCGACCATCTACCAGGCCCAGTACGACCAGGCGGTCGCCAAGAAGGCGCAGGACGAGGCCCAGCTCGCCAATGCGCGGCTCGACCTCGAGCGCTACGTGCGCCTCGCCCAGTCGAACGCCGCGACCAAGCAGCAGGCCGACACCCAGCGCGCCACCGTGGCCCAGCTCGAGGCGCAGGTGAACGCCGACCAGGCCGCGATCGACAACACCAAGGCCTATCTCGACTACACCAAGGTGGTCGCGCCGATCTCGGGCCGCACCGGCATCCGGCTCGTCGACGTCGGCAACCTGGTCAAGGCCACCGACACCACCGGCCTCGTCGTGATCACCCAGATCCGGCCCATCTCGGTGATCTTCACGCTGCCGCAGCAGCAGCTCGCCACGGTCAACAAGGCCTTCTCCGAGGACCGGCTGCCCGTGCTGGCGCTCGGCACCGACAACCGCACGGTGCTCGACCGCGGCGTCCTCCAGGTGATCGACAACCAAGTGGACTCGACCACCGGCACCGTGAAGCTGCGCGCCCAGTTCCCTAATGCCGACCTGCAGCTCTGGCCGGGCCAGTTCGTCAACGTCAAGCTCCTGGTCGATACGCTGAAGCAGGTCGTGACGGTGCCGACCGCCGCCGTGCAGCGCGGCCCGAACGGTCCCTTCGCCTATGTGGTGAAGGGCGACGCGGTCGCGGTGACGCCGCTCACGGTGACCCAGCAGGACGACACGACCGCCGTGATCGCCACCGGCCTCTCGGCCGGCGACCGGGTGGTGACGACCGGCTTCGCCCAGCTGGCCGACGGCAAGCGGGTGACCGTGTCGGGCAACGCCGCATCGCCGGGCGCATCGCCCGGGGCGGCGCCCGGCCCGGGTGGACCGCCGGCGGGTGCGGCGCCGGGCGGACGCCGCCGCTCGGGCGGCGAGCCCCAGGCGCAGGGCTCGGGCCCGGGCCCCGGCTCGGCGATGCCGCCGCCGAGCGCCGGCACGACGGACCCGGGCGACGCGCAGCGCGCCGCCGGAGAGCAGCGCCGACGGACCGAGGGAGCCGGCGGGAGCACGGTCCGATGAGCGTCTCCACGCCGTTCATCCGGCGGCCGATCGCCACCTCGCTGCTCGGCGTCGCCGTGATGCTCGGCGGACTGCTCGGCTACTGGCTGCTGCCGGTCGCCTCGCTGCCGCAGGTCGACTTTCCCACCGTCCAGGTGACGACGCGGCTGCCCGGCGCCTCGGCCGACACCATGGCGTCGCTGGTCACGGCGCCGCTGGAGCGACAGTTCGGCCAGATCCCGGCGCTCGACCAGATGGTCTCGTCGAGCTCCTACGGGGTCAGCCAGATCACCCTGCAGTTCGACCTCGGCCGCGACATCGACGCCGCCGCCCAGGACGTGCAGTCGGCCATCAACGCGGCCGGCTCGACGCTGCCGCGGAACCTGCCCTATCCGCCCGCCTACTCGAAGGTGAACCCGGCCGACGCGCCGATCGTCACCATCGCGCTGACCTCGAAGACGATCCCGCTGCGGGCGATGAGCGATCTCGCCGACACCATGATCGCCCAGCGCCTCTCCGAGGTGAGCGGCGTCGGCCGCGTCTCGGTGCAGGGCAATCTCAAGCCCGCGGTGCGCATCCAGGCGGATCTCGCGCGGCTCGCCGCCTACGGGATCGCCCTGGAGGATCTCCGCGCCACCATCATCAACGCCAACGTGGCCGGACCGAAGGGCTCGCTGGACGGGGCCCACCAGTCCTACACGATCGCCGCCAACGACCAGCTGGAGGCCGCCGAGGCCTACCGGGCCCAGATCATCGCCTGGCGCAACGGCGCGCCGGTGCTGCTGCGCGACGTCGCCGACGTGGTCGACGGGCTGGAGAACAGCAAGGTCGGCGGCTGGTACGACGGGCAGCCCGCCGTCGTCATCGACATCCAGCGCCAGCCCGGCGCCAACGTGATCGAGACGGTCCGCCGCATCATGACCGAGCTGCCGCGGCTGCGTGCCGCCATGCCGGTCGGGGTCGATCTCTCGGTGGTCTCCGACCGCACCGACACGATCCGGGCCTCGGTGCGCGACGTGCAGTTCACCCTGGTGCTCGCCATCGGCCTCGTCGTGCTGGTGGTGCTCTTGTTCCTGCGCAGCGCCCGGGCGACCGTGATCGCCGGCGTCGCCCTGCCGCTGTCGCTGGTCGCCACCTTCGGGGTGATGTGGTTCTGCGGCTTCAGCCTCAACAACCTGTCGCTGATGGCGCTAACCATCGGCACCGGCTTCGTCATCGACGACGCCATCGTGATGATCGAGAACATCGTCCGCCACGTCGAGGACGGCGAGCCGCCGCTCCAGGCGGCGCTCGACGGCGCCCGCGAGATCGGCTTCACGGTGATCTCGCTGACCGTGTCGCTGATCGCCGTGTTCATCCCGCTCCTGTTCATGACCGGGATCGTCGGGCGCATGTTCCGCGAGTTCGCGCTGACGCTGACCATCGCGGTCGTGGTCTCGGCCGTGGTGTCGCTGACGCTGACGCCGATGATGTGCGCGCGGCTGCTGCGCCGCCACGACGCCGGCGGCGGCGCCGTCGGGCGCGCCTTCAACCGCCTCGTCGAGGCGAGCATCGAGGGCTACCGCAGGAGCCTCGACTGGGTGCTGGAACGGCAGGTCGCGACCCTCGTGGTGACGGCCCTGACGCTGCTCGCCACGGTGTGGCTCTACATCGTGATCCCCAAGGGCTTCCTGCCGCTGCAGGACACCAGCATGATCACGGCCGTGACCGAGGCCGGGCCCGAGGTGTCGTTCGCCGAGATGCAGCGCCTGCAGGACCAGGTGGTGACGGCGATCCGCCGCGATCCCGACGTCACCGGCGTCGTCTCGGTGGTCGGCGTCTCGACCATGAACCCGACGCCCAATGCCGGCCGGCTCTCGGTGATGCTGAAGCCGCGCAGCGAGCGGCCCGACTTCGTCGACGCGGTGATCGACCGGCTCAAGCGCGAGGTCGCGCCGATCCCCGGCATGGTCGTCTACTTCCAGCCCGTGCAGGACATCCAGATCGGCACCCGGGCGAGCCGCGCCCAGTACCAGTACACGCTCACCGGGGTGGACTCGGCCGACGTGTCCGGCTGGGCCGACCGGCTGGTCGCCGCGCTGCGCGAGGATCCGCGGATGCGCGAGGTCGCCTCCGAGGCGCAGGATGGCGGGCTGCGGCTGTTCGTGCGCATCGACCGCGAGGCGGCGGGCCGGCTCGGCGTGCCGATGCAGTCGATCAACGACACGCTCTACGACGCCTTCGGGCAGCGCCAGATCTCGACCATCTACGCGCAGGCGAACCAGTACCGGGTGATCCTGGAGGCCAAGCCCGAGTACCAGACCGATCCGACGACGCTCTCGAAGCTGTTCCTGCCGGTCGGCTCGACGGCGACGACCACCTCGGTGACCAGCTCGACCTCGGCGACCTCGACGGCACCGTCGATCTCCACCAGCCTGGTGCCGCTCTCGGCGGTGGCGACGCTGGAGCGCACCACGGCGCCCCTCGCCATCATGCACGAGGCGCAGTTCCCGGCCGCCACCGTCAGCTTCAACCTGGCGCCCGGCGCCTCGCTGTCCGACGCGGTCGCGGCGGTGACGCAGGCCGAGCACGCGATCGGCATGCCGGCCACCATCACGGGCAGCTATTCGGGCGACGCCGCCGAGTTCGCCAAGTCGCTCGCCGGCGAGCCGTGGCTGATCCTGGCCGCCGTGGTGGCGATCTACATCGTGCTGGGTGTGCTCTACGAGAGCTACATCCACCCGCTGACCATCCTGTCGACGCTGCCGTCCGCCGGCGTCGGCGCGCTGCTCGCCCTGATGCTGTTCCGCCAGGACCTCTCGGTGATCGCGCTGATCGGCATCATCCTGCTGATGGGCATCGTCAAGAAGAACGCCATCCTGATGATCGACTTCGCGCTCGACGCCGAGCGCGAGGAGGGGCTCTCTCCGCGCGACGCCATCGTCAAGGCGTGCCTGCTGCGCTTCCGCCCGATCATGATGACGACGCTGGCGGCGCTGTTCGGCGCCCTGCCGCTGGCGGTCGAGAGCGGCACCGGCTCGGAGCTGCGCTTCCCGCTCGGCATCACCATCATCGGCGGCCTGCTGCTGAGCCAGGTTCTCACGCTCTACACGACGCCGGTGATCTACCTCTGGATGGAACGCCTGCGCGCCCGCATCGCCGGCCCCGCCGTCGTGCGGCCGGCGGAGTAGGGGCGATGAGAGAGCGGAGCGCGAGCGGAGTATATGGCCGGTCATTCCGGGGCGGCGCGCAGCGCCGAACCCGGAATCCAGCCCGGAATGTCGAGTTCGTCGCTGGATTCCGGGTTCGCGCCTTCGGCGCGCCCCGGAATGACGGGGCTCACGAACACCTTCTTGCGCGGACGACCGACCCTCTCCCCGAGGGAGAGGGTCGGAGGGCGCCGTCATGAACTTCTCCGGCCCGTTCATCGCCCGGCCGATCGCCACGACGCTGCTGGCGATCGGGCTGTTCCTGGTCGGGCTCGTCGCCTACCAGAACCTGCCGGTCGCCAGCCTGCCGGCCGTCGACCTGCCGACCATCCGGGTGTCGGCGAGCCGGCCGGGCGCCGACCCGATGATCATGGCCGCGACCGTGGCGGCGCCGCTGGAGCGCCGCATCGGCGAGATCCCCGGCGTCACCGAGCTGACCTCGACCTCGTCGCTCGGCTCGACCTCGATCATCGCCCAGTTCGACCTGTCCCGGAATGTCGACGGCGCGGCGCGCGACGTGCAGGCGGCCATCAACGCGGCGCTGTCCGACCTGCCCGGCGACATGCCGTCGCGCCCGACCTTCCGCAAGCTCAATCCCGCCGCGGCGCCGGCCCTGATCCTGGCGCTGACCTCGAAGACCATGCGGGCGAGCACCATCTACGACGTCGCCGACACCGTGGTCGCCCAGCGCATCGCCCAGGTCGACGGCGTCGCCGAGGTCAGCGTCTCGGGAGCCGACCAGCCGGCGATCCGGGTGCGGGTCGATCCCGCCGCGGTCGCCGCCATGGGCCTCGCGCTCGAGGACGTGCGCAAGGCGATCGTCGACGCCAACGCCACCGGGCCGCTCGGCACCTTCGACGGCGCGCGGCTCGGCGAGACGATCGGCACCAACGGCCAGCTCCGCGACGCGCGCGACTACGAGGACATCATCGTCCGCGTCAAGGACGGCGTCGTGGTGCGGCTGTCCGCGGTGGCGACCGTCGAGCAGAGCACCCGCAACAGCCGCTCCGCCGCCTGGTTCGATCGCGATCCCTCGGTGCTGCTGGTGATCACCAAGCAGGCCGACGCCAACGTGATCGCCATGGTCGACCGCATCCGGGCGCTGCTGCCCGAGCTGCGGCGCTGGGTGCCGGCCGACCTCGAGATCGCGATCCTCACCGACCGCACCGACACCATCCGGGCGAGCGTGCACCACATGCAGTTCACGCTCGCCGCCACGGTGGTGCTGGTGATGCTGGTGGTGTTCGTGTTCCTGCGCCACGGGGCGGCGACGATCGCGGCCGGCGTCACCGTGCCGCTGTCGCTCGCCGGCACCTGCATGGCGATGTGGGCGTTCGGCTACTCGATCAACAACCTGTCGCTGATGGCCCTGATCGTCTCGGTCGGCTTCGTCGTCGACGACGCCATCGTGATGATCGAGAACACCTTCCGCAACCTGGAGAAGGGCCTCCCGCCGATGCGGGCGGCGCGCGAAGGCGCCCGCCAGATCGGCTTCACCGTGGTCTCGATCAGCCTGTCGCTGATCGCCGCCTTCATCCCGATCCTGTTCATGGGCGGCATCGTCGGCCGCTTCCTGCGCGAGTTCTCGGTGACCCTGGCCGCCGCCATCGTGGTCTCCACCGTGGTGTCGCTGTCGGTGACGCCGATGATCTGCGCGCATTTCGTCAGGCAGCCGCCCGGCCACGTGCGCCGCTTCGACCGGATCGTCGACGGCGTGCTCGGCGCCATGGTCCGGGCCTACGGCCGCAGCCTCGACGTGGTGCTGCGCCACCGCTTCATGGCGGTGCTGTCGCTCCTGCTCACCATCGGCCTCACCGTCTATCTCTACGTCGTCACGCCCAAGGGCTTCATGCCCCAGGACGACGCCAACCTGATCTTCGGCGGCGTCGTCGCCGCGACCGACGTGTCGTACCAGGAGATGCTGCAGCTCCAGCAGCGCGCCACCGAGATCGTGCTGTCCGATCCGGCCGTGTCGGGCGTCGGCTCCTCGGTCGGCGGCTCGGCCTTCGGCGGCTCGATCAACAGCGGCCGGCTGTTCATCAGCCTCAAGCCGCTGGCCGAGCGCGGCATGCCGGCGCAGCGCGTGGTCGACCGCCTGCGCGGCAGGCTGATGGGAATCCCGGGCGTGCGGGTGTTCATGTTCCCGGCCTCGGACGTGCGGGTCGGCGGCCGCTCCAGCCGCTCGCAGTACCAGTTCACCCTGTGGGGCCCGAATTTCGACGAGCTGCAGGCCTGGGTGCCGAAGGTGCAGGAGCGGATCGCCAAGGTGCCGGGCGTGATCGACGTGTCGACCGACCGCGAGCAGGGCGGCCTGCAGGCCGACGTGGTGATCGACCGCGTCGCCGCGGCCCGCCTCGGCGTCGACGTGCAGGAGATCAGCGACGCGCTCAACAACGCCTTCTCGCAGCGCCAGGTCTCCACCATCTTCACCCAGCGCAACCAGTACCGGGTGGTGCTGGAGGTCGACCCGCGGTACCAGCGCGATCCCTCCGACCTCGACCGCGTCTACGTGCAGGCGAGCAGGGGGACGCAGGTGCCGCTCTCGGCCGTGGCGCGGTTCGAGCGCGGCCTCGCGCCGCTGGTCATCAACCATCAGGGCCCGTTCCCGGCCGTCACCATCACGTACAACCTGACGGCCGAGATGCCGCTCGCCACCGCTACGGCGGCGATCCGCCAGGCGGTCGACGAGATGCACCTGCCGGATTCGATCCGCGCCGACTTCGCCGGCGACGCCAAGAACTTCGCGCAGAGCGCCGGGGCCCAGCCGATCCTGCTGCTCGCGGCGCTGCTCGCCGTCTACATCGTGCTCGGCGTGCTCTACGAGAGCCTCGCCCATCCGCTGACCATCATCTCGACGCTGCCCTCGGCCGGCCTCGGCGCGCTGCTCGCGCTCAACATGTTCAAGGCCGAGCTGACCGTGATCGCCTTCATCGGCATCATCCTCCTGATCGGCATCGTGAAGAAGAACGGCATCATGCTGGTCGACTTCGCCCTGGAGGCCGAGCGCGCGCGCGGCCTGTCGCCCGACAAGGCCGTGCACGAGGCCTGCATCGAGCGCTTCCGGCCGATCCTGATGACCACCTGCGCGGCGCTGCTCGGCGCCCTGCCGCTGGTGCTCGCCACCGGCCCCGGCTCGGAGCTGCGCCGGCCGCTCGGCATCACCATCATGGGCGGCCTCGTGGTCTCGCAAATCCTGACCCTCTACACGACCCCGGTGATCTATCTGCTGCTCGACCGCCTGCACCGCCGCTGGTGGGGCCGGGGGCAGGCCGGCCGCGCCGGCGGACCGGGTGAGGCCGCCCGGGTCGCGCCGGCCGAGTAGGCGGCCGTCCTCCGCCCGCCGGTCGCGCCGCCGCGCGACCCGCCGCCCCTCGCCCAGGCCCCGCTTCTCCACCATCCCCCCTCACGCCGATCCCGCGCCGCAGGCGGCCCGCCGCCGCGCCGGCTCCCTGCCGCGTCGAAGGGCCGCTGCCCGTATTTGCGAGCCATTCGCAAAAACGATTGACAAGCCGGCGCGGCGGCACCACTTTACTTGCGAATAATTTGCAATTGCGAGATTGCGCGCCATCCGAGGGGAGAGAGACGTCATGACCATCGTCGCGCGTGCCGGCGCCGTGCTGGCGCGGCTCTGCGGGATCCCGGTGCTGCTCGGGGCGGCGCTGCTCGCCGGTGCCGCCGGTCCGGCCGTCGCGCAGGCGTCCGACCCCGGATCACCCGCCCGGCCGCTGGCCCGGCCCCTGAAGGTCGTCACCACCTTCACGGTGATCGCCGACATCGCCCGCAACGTCGCCGGCGACCGCGCCGTGGTGGAGTCGATCACCAAGCCGGGCGCCGAGATCCACGACTACCAGCCGACCCCGCAGGACATCGTGCGGGCCCAGGGCGCCGACCTCGTCCTGTGGAACGGCCTCAACCTGGAGCGCTGGTTCGAGCGGTTCTTCGAGACGCTGCGCGAGGTGCCGAGCGTCGTGGTCACCGAAGGCATCGCGCCGATGGGCATCGGCGAGGGGCCCTACACGGGCAAGCCCAACCCGCACGCCTGGATGTCGCCGACCAACGCCCTCGTCTATGTCGAGAACATCCGCAAGGCGCTGGCGGCGCGCGATCCGGCGAACGCCGAAGCCTATGGCCGCAACGCCGCCGCCTATGCCGAGACGATCAGGGCGCTCGACGCGCCGCTGCGGGCGCGGCTCGCGGCGATCCCCGAGCCGCAGCGCTGGCTGGTGACCAGCGAAGGGGCGTTCTCCTACCTGGCGCGCGACTACGGCCTGCGCGAAGCCTATCTGTGGCCGATCAACGCCGACGAGCAGGGCACGCCGCGGCAGGTCCGCAAGGTCATCGACCTCGTCCGCAAGAACAGGATTCCGGTGGTCTTCTCGGAGAGCACCATCTCGGACCGGCCGGCCCGGCAGGTCGCCCGCGAGTCCGGGGCGCGCTACGGCGGCGTGCTCTATGTCGACTCGCTCAGCGCCGAGGGTGGGCCGGTGCCGACCTATCTGGATCTCCTGAAGGTCACGGTCGAGACCATCGCCACGGGGTTCGGGACGTGAACGCGCCGGTGCCGGCCGATCGCCTCGCCGCCGCGGCCTCGACCGCCGCGGCCTCGACCGCCGCGGCCTCGACCGCCGCGGCCTCGACCGCCGGGGTGCCGCCCGCCGCCGCGGCGCCGCGCGGCGACGGCATCCTGGTCGACCGCCTCTCGGTCACCTATCCGAACGGCATGACGGCGGTGCGCGACGCCTCCTTCGCGCTCGACCCCGGCACCATCTGCGCCCTGGTCGGCGTCAACGGCTCGGGCAAGTCGACCGTGTTCAAGGCGATCATGGGCTTCGTGCGGCCCTCCGCCGGCACGGTGCGGCTCACCGGCCTGCCGGTCCCGCAGGCGCTGAAGCGCAACATCGTCGCCTATGTGCCGCAGAGCGAGGAGGTCGACTGGAACTTCCCCGTGCTGGTCGAGGACGTGGTCATGATGGGCCGCTACGGCCACATGAACCTGCTGCGCGTCGCCTCGCGCGACGACCGGCGCAAGGTCGACGCGGCGCTGGAGCGGGTCGGCATGACGGCGTTCCGCAGGCGCCAGATCGGCGAGCTCTCGGGCGGGCAGAAGAAGCGCGTCTTCCTCGCCCGCGCCCTCGCCCAGGAGGGCCGCATCATCCTGCTCGACGAGCCGTTCACCGGCGTCGACGTGACCACCGAGGCGGCGATCGTCGCGCTGCTGCGCGACCTGCGCGACGCCGGCCACGTGATGCTGGTGTCGACCCACAATCTCGGCAGCGTGCCGGACTTCTGCGACCAGGTGGTGCTGCTCGACCGCACCGTGCTGGCCGCCGGCCCGACCGCGGCCGTGTTCACCCGGGCCAATCTCGAGCGCACCTTCGGCGGCGTGCTGCGCAACTTCAGCCTCGGCGGCGCCGCCCTGCACGCCGACGCCGATGCCGACCGCCGCAGCCTCACCGTGCTGACCGACGACGAGCGGCCGCTGGTCCTCTACGGCGACGACGCCGGCCGCGACGCCGACGGGCCCGACGCGGCCGACGCGGCCGGGCGCGACGACGAGAGGCGGCGCTGACATGGACACGCTGGTCGCCGAGCTGCTCATCCCCTTCGGCTACGACTACATGCGCAAGGCCATGTGGGTCAGCGCCCTGGTCGGCGGCACCTGCGCGTTCCTGTCGGCCTATCTGATGCTCAAGGGCTGGTCGCTGATGGGCGACGCGCTCGGCCACGCCATCGTGCCGGGCGTCGCCGTCGCGGCGATCGCCGGGGCGCCGTTCGCGGCCGGCGCCTTCGCGGCCGGCCTGCTCGCCTCGCTCGCCATGCACGTGGTGCGGCAGAAGTCGCGGCTGCGCGAGGACGCCGTGATCGGACTCGTCTTCACCACGCTGTTCGCGCTCGGCCTGCTGATCGCCTCGCTGCGGCCGACCGCGGTCAGCATCCAGACCATCGTGCTCGGCAACATCCTCGCCATCGCCGACGAGGACGTCGTGCAGGTCGCGGTCATCGCCGCCGTGTCGCTCGCCGTGATGGCGGTGGTGTGGAAGGACATGATGGTGACGTTCTTCGACGAGGCGCACGCCCGCAGCATCGGCATCCGGGTCGGCGCCCTGAAGGTGGTGTTCTTCACCCTGCTCAGCGCCTGCACGGTGGCGGCCCTGCAGGCGGTCGGCGCCTGCCTGGTCATCGCCATGGTGGTGACGCCCGGCGCCACCGCCTATCTGCTCGCCGACCGCTTCGGCCGGCTCGTCGCCATCGCGGTCGCGCTCGGCACGACCACCAGCGCGGTGGGGGCGTATCTCAGCTACTTCCTCGACGGCGCCACCGGCGGCGTCATCGTCACGCTGCAGACCGTGCTGTTCGGCCTCGCCTTCGTGTTCGCGCCGAAGCACGGCGTGCTGGCCGCCCGCCGGCGCCGCGCCGCGACCCTGGAGGCGACGCCGTGACCGCCGTCCTCGACTGGATCACCGGGCCGCTCGCCTATCCGTTCATGCAGCGCGGACTCGCGGTGTCGGTCATGGTCGCCGCCGTCTGCGCGGTGCTGTCCTGCTACCTGGTGCTCAAGGGCTGGTCGCTGATGGGCGACGCCGTCTCGCACGCGGTGCTGCCCGGCATCGTGCTGGCCCACGTGCTCGCCCTGCCGCTCGCGGTCGGCGCCTTCGCGGCCGGGCTCTCCTGCGCGCTGCTCACCGGCTTCGTGAAGGAGAACAGCCGGGTCAAGGAGGACACCGTGATGGGCATCGTGTTCTCCGGCATGTTCGGCTTCGGCCTCGTGCTGTTCACCTGGGTCGAGACCGACCAGCACCTCAACCACATCCTGTTCGGCGACGTGCTCGGCGTGTCGGCCCGCGACGTGATCGAGACCGCCGTGGTGGCCGGCGGCACGCTCGCGATCGTGCTGGCGTTCCGCCGCGACCTCCTCCTCTACTGCTTCGATCCCGCGCACGCCCGCACCATCGGCCTGCCGGTGCGCCTGCTGCACTACGGCCTGCTGGTGCTGCTCGCGCTCACCATCGTCGCCTCGCTCAAGGCGGTCGGCATCATCCTGGTGATCGCCATGCTGATCGGCCCCGGTGCCACCGCCTATCTGCTCACCGACCGGTTCGGCCGCATGCTGGCGATCGCGACCGCGACCGCGACGCTCTCGGCCGCCGCCGGGACGCTGGCGAGCTTCCACATCGACGGCGCCCCCGGCGCCTGCATCGTGCTGACCCAGGCGACGCTGTTCGGCCTCGCCTTCCTGTTCGCGCCCCGCCACGGCGTGCTGGCGCGGCGGCGGGTGTCGGCCGGGACCGCGTGAGGGTTGTGCGCCGGCGGAATCCGGCGAGCGTGACGGTTCGGCAACAGTGCGGCGAAGTGCCTGCGCAGGAGCGACAAACACGAGTTTCGAACCGTTCTAACCTATTGAATTAGTTGTCAAACTAACTTGACGCGAACGACTCGCAACCACACGGTGCGGCCATTGCGGCCGCGGGGGTGGCCAAAGGGGGATTGTCATGTCACGCACGCGTCGTGCGGCCTCGCGCCGCATCCGTTCCGTTCTCGCGAGACGCCGCGCGGCGGCCGGCCGTTGCACGGCCGGGGTTCTCGGCCCTGCGCTGATGCTCGCCCTCGGCGGGCTCGGCGGTCCGGCGCTCGCGGCCGAGCGGCCGCAGCCGCAGTGGCTCGCCGCCTATGCCTCCGCCACCGAGGCGGCGGCGGCCGCGAAGGCCGGCGCGCATGATCACGGCGGCGACGATCACGTCGACACCGAGCACATCTTCGGCTTCACGATGGGATCCGACATCGGCGAGAAGGGCGAGGTCGAGCTCGAGATGGAGACGACCGGCGGGTTCGGCAAGCGCCACGGGACCTACTGGACGATCTCGACGCTGAGCCTGGTCAAGTACACGGTCACCGACAGCTTCCGCGTCGCCCCGGGCGTGATCTTCGGCGGCAGCAAGGTGAAGAACGTCCCGGGCTTCGACGACCGCCAGCAGGCGTCGGTCGAAGGCGCCGTGTTCGAGATGCGTTACAAGGTGCTCGACCGCGCCGTGGCGCCGTTCGGCCTCACCCTGCACGTCCAGCCCGGCTGGAACCGGGTCGACGAGGCGACGGGCCTCCGGGTCGAGTCCTACGGCAGCGAGTTCGCCGCCCTGTTCGACAAGGAGATCCTGCCGAACCGGCTGTGGGCCGCCGTGAACCTCTGGTACGGCACCGGCGCCTCGCGCGACATCGCCACCAGCGAATGGTCGCACGACTCCGACGTGGCGATCTACGGGGCCGTGGCGACACGCGTCGCGCCCAACCTGATCCTCGGCGGCGAGCTGCGCTATCTGCGCGCCTACGAGGGCATGGGGCTCGACCGGCTCAAGGGCGAGGCGCTCTATCTCGGTCCGACCTTCTCGTGGCACATCGCCAGGAACGCCGGCCTGTCCGGCACGGTCGGCTTCCAGGTCGCCGGCAAGGCGGTGGGCGATGCCGCCTCGCTCGATCTCGAGAACTTCGAGCGCATGCAGGCGATGCTGCGCTTCAACCTGCTGTTCTGATCGACCGGGCCGGCCGGCATGGCGGTCGCCACGGGCGCCTGACGCCCAAAAGCCACAGCGTCCCGCGAAAAGAGCCCCGCCGCGCGCCGCGCTCTTGCGCCGCGCGACCAGGCGCGCGCATCCGTCATCGTCCTGTCATGTGCCCGCCCGGATAACCGCCGCGGGGGGCGAGGCGGTGGTGCGGATGCGGCTGTGGGAGTCGATCGCGGGGCGTCTCGGGTGCCGGCGGCCCGCCGCCCGGCAGGGCGCCGCCGCGGGGCTGGTCCTGATCACGACGGCCGCCGTCGCGACCGCTGCCGCCGCGACCGCTGCCGCCGCACAGGAGGGGCCGACCCCGGGCGGCTGGACCGCGCCGTCGATCGCGACCAGCCTGCCGGCGAACGGCGACCCGACCGGCGCGCGGGCCTGGCTCGCCGCCCGCGGCCTCACCTTCAACCTGATCTACACCAACGACCTGCTGTCCAACATCAAGGGCGGCCTGCGCACCGGCACGGTCGACCAGGGCAAGCTCGAGCTGCAGGTCAGCTACGACTTCGAGCCGCTGACCGGCTGGAAGGGCCTGACCTTCTACACCGACGCCTATCAGATCCACGACACCGGCCGTTTCCGCCGCGACTATGTCGGCGGGGTGAACACCATCGCGGCCATCGAGGCGATGCCGACGACGCGGCTCGCCGAGCTGTGGCTGCAGCAGTCGTTCCTCGGCGAGACGGCGAGCCTGCGGGTCGGCCAGCTCGCCGCCGACGTCGAGTTCTTCTACTCGTCGCTCAGCTTCATGTTCCTGCAGAGCGACTGGCCGACCATCACGGCCCTGAACCAGCCGAGCGGCGGCCCGGCCTATCCGCTCGCCACCCCCGGCATCCGGCTGAAGGTGGATCCGCACGAGGATCTCTCGGTACTGGTCGCGGTGTTCAACGGCGATCCGGCCGGTCCCCCGCCGCCGGCCGACGAGCAGATCCGCAACCGCTACGGCGTCAACTTCCGGGTCCAGGATCCGCCGCTGATCATCGGCGAGGCACAGCTGCGCCGGAACCACGGCCGGGACGACGCCGGCCTCGCCGCCGGCCTCAAGCTCGGGGTCTGGTCGCACATGGGCGAGTTCGACGACTGGCGTCTCGCCGCGGACGGCACCCTGCTGGCGGATCCGAACGGCTCCGGAATCGCGCTGCGGCACCGCGGGAACTGGGGCGTCTACGCGGTGGTCGAGCAGCAGCTCTACAGGCCGAAGGGCGGCACCTGGGACAGCGGCGTCTCGCTGTTCGGCCGCGTCTCGGCGAGCCCGTCCGACCGCAATCCGGTCGATTTCTACGTCGACGGCGGCATCGTGTTCGCCGGCCTGGTGCCGGGCCGCCCCGACGACAAGTTCGGTGCGAGCGCCATCTACACCCGCTTCTCCGACGCGCTGCGCGCCTACGACCGCGACGCGATCGCGCTCGGTGGAGGGACCGGCGTGGTGCGCGACTTCGAGGCCAATCTCGAGCTCAACTATACGGCCCAGATCGTGCCGGGCTGGCTCGTGCAGCCGGTGCTGACGCGGGTGTGGCATGCGGCGGGCGATCCCCGCCGCAACGCGCTCGTCACCGGCCTACGCTCGATGTGGCAGTTCTGATCACGTCGTTCGGGGGCGCCGCGGAGCCGTATCCGCCGGCCTGTTCCGACGCCCGTTCCTTCGGTGTCGTGATCTGAATATCTGTTCAGGCTGCCGTCGCGCGCGTCGCGAAATGCGATGGTGCTGCGCGAAGACCGCGTGGCGGATGTCGTGATTCGGCATCGCAGGCGTGCAGAACGGCGCCGCTTCAGCTTCTGTAAGGTTGCTGTAAGCGGCCGGTGCCAGATTGCGGTCGACCGGCGCCCCGGCACTTCCGCGTTCCCCAGCACGGACACACCGATGAAACCGATCCTCGCCAGAGTCCGGCATCGACGCGCCGTCGCCGTGCCGCACGACGCGTGAACCCGAGCCGATCGGAGGAGCAGCCATGGCGGGACGCATGAGCTGGCGCTGGCGCATCGTCGCCGTGATCGTTCTGCTCGCGGTCGCGGCCGGCGCCGGCGCGACCTGGACGCTGGCCGGGCGCAGCGGCAGGCAGGCCGCCACGAGCGCGACCACGGCGCACGCCAAGCCGCAGCGCACCGGCTTCTACACGCCGAAGGACGCCGAATGGACCGCGGTCGCGGTCCAGCCCGTGGCCGAGCACGCCTTCCGGTCGGAGCACGTCACCGAAGGCAAGATCCAGATCGACGAGGACCACGCGACGCCGGTGTTCTCCCCCTATGCCGGCCGGGTCACCCGCATCCTCGCCAGGGCGGGCGACGCCATCGTCCAGGGCCAGACGCTGTTCGTCGTCGAGGCGAACGACATGGTCCAGGCGCAGACCGATTTCGTCGCCGCCGTCACGGGCCTCGCCAAGGCGCGCGCCGCGGCCGACTTCGCCCGCATCACCGACACGCGCAACCGCGACCTGTTCGCGGCCAGGGCGGTGCCGCTCAAGGAGCTGCAGCAGGCGCAGGCGGCGCTCGCGGCGGCGCTGAGCGACCTGCGCTCGGCCGAGACCGCCGTCGACGTCGCACGCGACCGGCTGCGCCGCCTCGGCGCCGCCGAGGAGACGGTGGCGAACCTCGCGGCCGGCGGCCGCATCGATCCCGACATGCCGATCCCGGCGCCGCTGTCGGGCACCGTGGTTCAGCGCAAGGTCGGGACCGGCCAGTACGTCAACGCCGCCGCCGGCGAGCCGGTGCTGGTCGTCGCCGATCTCTCCAAGGTGCGGCTCGTCGCCTTCGTGCGCGAGACCGACGCCGCCCTCGTGCGGGTGGGCCAGCCGATCGCCTTCACGGTGCAGGCGTGGCCGGACCGCGTGTTCCACGGCGCGGTCGACTACGTCGCCTCCGAGATCGACGCCGGCAGTCGCCGCCTGATGGTGCGCGCCACCGTCGACAACGCCGACGGCCTGCTCAAGCCGGAGATGCTGGCGAGCGTCACCATCGCCACCAACGGCACCGTGATGGCCGCCGGCGTGCCGCGCGAGGCGCTGATCGTCGAGGGCAACGTCGCCAAGGTATGGGTGGTGCGCGACGACAAGGGGCTCGAGCTGCGGCGCGTCGGCACCGGCATGGTCGACCAGCGCATCGTCGAGATCGTCGACGGGCTCGCGCCCGGCGAGCGCATCGTCGCCGGCGGCAGCCTGCTGATCGACCGCATCGCGAGCGGACGCTGAGGACCGGCGATGCGTCGCTTCACCCGGACGATCCGCGCGGCCGGCGCCGCCGGACGGCACGCCGCGGCGACGTGCGCGGCGGCCGCCCTCGCCGTCGTTCTCGCGTCGGCCGGCGCCGTCGCCTTCGTGCCGAGCAAGAGCGGCGACCGGGTGAGGGTGACGCCCGACCAGGAGCACCAGATCGTCGTCGAGCGCGTCGAGACGCGCGACTTCCGGGTCCGCAAGCTGGCGATCGGCAAGGTCGGCTACGACCAGGACGCCACCACGGTCGTGTCCTCGCCGTTCTCGGGGCGCGTTGTCAGGCTGATCGCCCGGCTCGGCGAGCGCGTCGCGCCGGGTGCGCCGCTGGCCGAGCTCGACAGCGTCGAGGTGCTGCCGCCCCAGAACGATCACGTCGCCGCGGTCGGCACGCTGGCCAAGGCGCGCACGCAGCTCGATCTCGCCCGCGTCGCCGAGACGCGGGCCCGGGGCCTCTACGAGCAGAAGGCCGGCGCGCTGAAGGACTGGCAGCAGGCGCAGGCCGCCCTGGTCGCCGCCGAGAACGACGCCAGGGCGGCCGAGACGGCGCTCGAAGCGACGCGCCAGCGGCTGCGCATCATCGGCCGCGACGACGACCAGATCGCCGAGCTGGAGGCGCGCGGGATCACCAGCCGCAGCGTGGTGATCCGCGCCCCGATCGCCGGCACCGTGACGGCCCGCAAGGTGGCGGTCGGCCAGCACGTGCGCGGCGAGCTCTCCGAGCCGCTCTACGCCATCTCCGACCTCTCGACCATGTGGCTCGAGGCGCAGGTGCCGGAGGCCGATCTCGCCGCCGTGCGGGTCGGCGACACGATCGAGGTCAAGGTCTCGGCCCTGCCGGGCCGGACGTTCAGGGCGCGCGTCGCGGTGATCGGCTCGCTGTCCGACGCGGTGACGCATCGCGTCGTGGTGCGGGCCGTGCTGCCGAACCCGGACGGCGCCCTCAAGGCCGAGATGTTCGCGGCGGTGACGATCGAGACGTCCGAGGGCCGCGCCGCGCCGGCCGTGCCGGTCCGCTCGGTGATCCGCGAGGGCAGCCGCGACGTGGTCTGGGTGGAGACCGAGCCGATGGTCTTCCAGCGCCGCGACGTGACGCTCGGCATGGAGCAGGACGGCCGCTTCGAGATCCGCGCCGGCCTCGGCGCCGGCGACCGGGTGGTCACGATCGGGGCCATCTTCATCGAGAACGAGTGGCAGCAGTAGGCGAGAGCGGCGTCGGTGGGGGCTCATCTGCACGACGACATCGCTCGTCCCCGCGACGGCGGGGACCCAGGGGCGACACGGCCGGGGACTCCGGGGCCCCGCCTGCACGGACATGAGCGGAATGCGGGGCGGCCCCCGTCCTCACGGCACTGAACGGATTCGGCGGTTCCATGTTGCGGCAACTCATCGCGTTCTGTCTCTCCCGGCGCCCGCTGGTGATGATCGCCTATCTGGCGTTCCTGGCCATCGGCTGGGTCGCCTTCACGACGCTCAACATCGAGGCCTATCCGGACCCCGCGCCGCCCATCATCGAGGTCATCGCGCAGCGCTCCGGCCAGTCGCCCGAGGAGATGGAGCGTTACGTCACCATCCCGATCGAGGTGGCGGTGGCGAGCACGCCCGGGCTCAAGTTCATCCGCTCCAACACGGTCTACGGCCTGAGCTTCATCCGCCTGCAGTTCGAGTACGGCCGCGACTACCACTTCGTCCGCCAGGAGGCGCTCAACCGGCTCAAGGACGCCGAGCTGCCGGAGGGCGTCCAGCCGGTGATCTCGCCGGCCGGCACCATCAGCGAGATCTTCCGCTACGAGCTGGTCGGTCCGCCCGGCATGGGCGTGATGGAGCTGAAGACCCTGCAGGACTGGGTGGTGGAGCGGCAGCTGCGCATCGTGCCGGGCGTCTCGGACGTGCTGGTGCTGGGCGGCAAGACCAAGGAGATCCAGGCCGAGATCGACATGGTGCGGATGATGGCACACGGCATCACCATGCCGCAGATCATCCAGGCCATCTCGGCCGGCAACTCGAACGTCGGCGGCCGCACCATCGAGATGGGCGAGCAGCAGGTGAACGTCCGCGGCATCGGCGTCGCCGGCTCGCTCGACGACATCAAGAACATCGTGCTGTCGCAGCAGGGCGGCGCGCCGGTGATGCTGTCCGACGTCGCCAACGTGCAGATCGGCCACGCGCCCCGCCTGGGCATGGCCGGCCGCGACGACAAGACCGACGTCGTCACCGGCATCGTCCTGATGCAGAAGTTCGAGCGCACCATGGACGTGGTGAAGCGGGTGCGCGCGGCGGTGGAGCGGATCAACAGCGACGGCAGCCTGCCGCCCGGGGTGAGGATCGTGCCGTTCTACGACCGCGGCGACCTGGTCGCCGTCACGGTCGACACCGTGCTGCACAACATGCTGTTCGGAATCGCGCTGATCTTCCTGATCCAGTGGGTGTTCCTCGGCAACCTGCGCTGCGCCCTGATCGTCGCCGGCACCATCCCGGTGGCGCTGTTCCTGGCCGTCATCATCACGGTGCTGCGCGGCGAGTCGGCCAACCTCCTGTCGGTCGGCGCCATCGATCTCGGCATCATCATCGACGCCACCGTGATCATGCTGGAGAACATCTACCGGCACCTCTCCCATCCCGTGCCCGTCGTCCCGGGCTCCGGCCGCGCCGAGCGGCTCGGCGACAAGCTGCACCGCGTGCTGGTCGCCGCCGTCGAGGTCGACAAGGCGATTCTGTTCTCGGTGGTGATCACCATCGCGGCCTTCATCCCGCTCTTCACCATGCGGGGCGTCGAGGGCCAGATCTTCGGCCCGATGGCGCGCACCTACGCCTACGCGCTGATCGGCGCCGTGATCGCCACCTTCACGGTGACGCCGGTGCTCTCCTCGATCCTGCTGCCCGAGCGGGTCGAGGAGGTCGAGACCTTCCTGGTGCGCGGCCTGCGCACCGTCTACATGGCGGTCCTGCCGCGCGCCGTGCGGCACTACCGGATCGCGGTCGCCGTCGCGGTCGCCTTCCTGGCGCTGTGCAGCGTCGCCGGCATGCGGCTCGGCACCGAGTTCCTGCCCAAGCTCGAGGAGGGCAATCTCTGGGTCCGCGCCATGATGCCGCCGACCATCACGCTGGAGGCCGGCATCGAGACGGTGGCGCGCATCCGCGACGTCATCCACAGCTACGAGCCGGTGCGCACCGTGTTCTCCGAGCAGGGGCGCGGCGACGACGGCACCGATCCGGACGGCTCGTTCCTGGCCGAGTTCTTCGTGCCGCTGAAGCCGTTCGACCAGTGGCCGGCCGGCATGACCAAGGAGGATCTGGTCCGCGCCCTCTCCGAACGGCTCAACCGCGAGTTCGTCGGCATCGACTTCAACTTCTCTCAGTACATCCAGGACAACATCGAGGAGGCGGTGTCGGGCGTGAAGGGCGAGAACTCGATCAAGATCTTCGGTCGCGACCTCGTCGAGCTGGAGCGTCTCTCCAAGGCCGTCAAGGCGGAGATCGGCAAGGTGCCGGGCGTCACCGATCCGGCCGTGTTCAGCCTGCTCGGCCAGCCCAACCTGATCATCCGCATCGACCGCGCCAAGGCGGCCCGCTACGGCTTCTCGATCGCCGACATCAACGCCGTCGTGCAGGCGGCGATCGGCGGTCAGCAGGCGGCGCGCGTCTACGAGGGCGAGATGAACTTCGCCCTCACGGTGCGGCTCGCGCCCGAGTATCGCCGCAACGTCGACGCCATCCGCTCGATCCCGGTGGCGCTGCCCAATGCCGACCCCAAGGCGCCGACCTCCTACGTGGCGCTCGGCGAGCTCGGCGAGGTCAAGCTGGTCACCGGCGCGGCCTACATCTACCGCGAGAACAGCCAGCGCTTCGTGCCGCTCAAATATTCGGTGCGCGGCCGCGATCTCGGCTCGACGGTCGCCGAGGCGCAGGTGCGCATCGCCGAGACGGTGCCGATGCCGCCCGGCTACCGGATGGAGTGGTCGGGCGAGTTCGGCGCCCTGCAGGAGGCCAAGGCGCGGCTCGCGCTGATCATCCCGCTCAGCCTGCTGATGATCCTGATGCTGCTCTACAGCCTGTTCGCCAGCGTGCGCGACAGCCTGCTGGCGCTGTCCGGCATCCCGTTCGCGGTCGCCGGCGGCATCATCGGGCTCTACGTCGCCGGGCTGAACGCCTCGGTGTCGGCGGCGGTCGGCTTCATCTCGCTGTTCGGCGTCTCGGCCATGGACGGCATCCTGCTGGTCTCCTACATCCGCCGCGCCCTGGAGCAGGGGGAGGGCACCGAGCGCGCCATCGTCGGTGCCGCCGAGACGCGCATGCGACAGATCTTCATGACCGGCTTCTCGGCCTGCATCGGCCTCGTCCCGGCGGCGGTGTCGACCGGCATCGGCGCCCAGGTGCAGCAGCCGCTCGCCGCCGTCATCGTCGGCGGCATGCTGTTCTCGCCGATCTGCAGCCTCCTGGTGATCCCCAGCCTCGCCCGCCTGGTGATGCCCGAGGTGACCCCGCGCGCGGCCGCACCGGCCGCGGCGGCCGCAGCCGGTGCCGCCACGCCGGCGCATTGAGGGCCAATCCCGTCGTTCCGGGGCGCGGCGCCGCGGGGCGCCCCCGGACCCACCCCCCGCGCGTCATGACCGCCCGGGGGGGGCCGGCCGGCCACGCGGCGCGGGCCAGGAGGGTGTGGCACAGCGGCACGG
>NZ_JAUSUJ010000004.1 GCF_030813915.1 Rhodoplanes tepidamans | reverse complement strand
GACGGCCACCCCAACAGCCGCATCGACGACCTGCTGCCCTGGGCCTACGCCCCGCCGCAAGCCCTCAAAGCCGTGGCCTGAAAACGACGCTTACAAGGATGCGGTCACCGGCGCTCGGGCCGTCGCCCTTCGAGGCTCGGGCTTCGCCCGAGCGCCTCAGGGTAACGGTGAGAGGACGGCGAGGGGCAGGACCGGAGACCGTCCGTACAAGTCGTCGTGGACCCGCATTGCGCTGGCGCTTCATGCGGGCTACCGCGCTGCGGCCGCGATCACCCGCGGCTGCCCGCGCGCGCCCGCCGCCCGCGTCCTATCCCCCCGTCGCAAATCCCGGGTAGCAGGTCATGCCGCCGTCGACGAACAGGGTGATGCCGTTGATGTAGTCGGCCATGTCGGAGGCCAGGAACACGGCGGCGTTGGCGATGTCCTGCGGCTCGCCGATGCGCCGGTAGGGGACGAGCGCCATCAGCTTCGCGTAGGCCTCGGGCGTCTCCCACGCCGCCGTGTTGATCGGCGTGCGGATGGCGCCGGGGCCGATGGCGTTGGCGCGGATGCGGTGCGGCGCGAGCTCCTGGGCGAGGCTCTTCATCATCATCTGGATGCCGCCCTTGGAGGAGGCGTAGTTGACGTGGCCGGCCCACGGGATCACCTCGTGCACCGAGCTCATGCAGACGATCTTGCCGGCCGCCACCGACACCTCGCGGCGCACGCCGCGGCGGATGAACTCCTTGGCGGCCTCGCGGGCGCACAGGAACTGGCCGGTGAGGTTGACGCCGATCACCTTGTTCCATTCGGCGAGCGTCATCGCGGTGAGCGGCGCGTCGCGCTGCAGGCCGGCGTTCGCCACCATGATGTCGATGGTGCCGAAGGCCTTCACGGCCTCGGCCACCATGGCGACCACCTGGTCCTCCTCCGACACGTCGGCCTTGACGGCGAGCGCCCGGCGCCCCGCCTGCTCGATCGCCGCGACGACGGGGTCGGCCGTGCCGGCGACGTAGTTCACCACCACGTCGGCGCCGGCCTGCGCCATGGCGATCGCCACCGCCTGGCCGATGCCGGAATTGGCGCCGGTGACCAGCGCGACCTGCCCGGTGAGCAGCTTCGGCATGCGGTCGAAGGCCGGCAGGTCGGTGTTGAACGGCGGGCGCGCCGCGGCGGTGTCGGACGGGGTGTCGCTCGGGGTCGTCATGCTGGGCTCCTGGTGTCGTGACGCGGTGTCGGTCGAAGGCAGCTCGGTCGGACGCGGTCGATGTCCCGGGCCCCGTCATTCCGGGGCGGCGCAATGCGCCGAACCCGGACTCCAGCCATGAACTCCGAGCTCGTCGCTGGATTCCGGGTTCGCACCTTCGGTGCGCCCCGGAATGACGGGTTGTCAGCGCCCGGGCCGGTGCAGCTCGTCGATCAGGTTGGCGACCAGCGCGGTCCAGCCGGTCTGGTGCGAGGCGCCGACGCCGCGGCCGCTGTCGCCGTCGAAATACTCGTGGAACACGAGGTGGTCGCGGAAGTGCGGGTCGTCCTGCAGCTTGGGATGATCGCCGAGCACCGGCCGCCGGCCGTCGGCGCCGCGCAGGAACAGGCCGACCAGGCGCCGGCGCAGCTCGTCGGCGACCGCGGCGAGGCTCAGCATGCGGCCCGATCCGGTCGGGCATTCGATGCTCAGGTCGTCGCCGTAGAACAGCCCGAACTTCTCCAGGCTCTCGACCATCAGATAGTTCACCGGCATCCACACGGGCCCGCGCCAGTTGGAGTTGCCGCCGAACAGGCCGGTGTCGGATTCGCCCGGCGCGTAGCGCACCTCGGCCCGGAAGCCGTCGCGCTCGAACACGTAGGGGCGGTCGCGGTAGACCCGCGAGATCGCCCGGATGCCGTGGTCGGAAAGGAACTCGGTCTCGTCCAGCATGCGGGCCAGCACGGCCTTCATGCGGAAGGCGCGGGCGACGGCGATCAGGCGCCGCCCGCCGGCGCCCGGCGTCTGCGGCCGCGAGACGAGGGCGGCGAGCTCCGGCCGGTGCGCCAGCGTCCATTCCATGCGGCGCACGAACACGGGCGCCTGCGCCAGCAGATCCTCGTCCAGCACCTCGACGGCGAACAGCGGGATCAGCCCGACCATCGAGCGCAGCCGCAGCGGCTCCTTCCCGCCGCCGTCGCGCACCAGCCAGTCGTAGTAGAAGCCGTCCTGGTCGTCCCACAGGCCGAGGCCCTCGCCGCCCAGATTGGTCATCGCGCCGCCGATCAGCAGGAAGTGCTCGAAGAACTTCGAGGCGATGTCCTGGTAGGCGGCGTCCTCGCGGGCGAGCTCCAGCGCGATCTTCAGCATGTGGAGGCAGAACATCGCCATCCACGAGGTGCCGTCCGACTGGGTCAGGGTGCCGCCGACCGGCAGCGGCTGCGAGCGGTCGAACACGCCGATGTTGTCGAGGCCGAGGAAGCCGCCCTGGAAGACGTTGCGGCCGCCCTCGTCCTTGCGGTTCACCCACCAGGTGAAGTTCAGGAGCAGCTTGACGAACACGGCCTCGAGAAAGCCGCGGTCGCCGATGCCGTGCCGCGCCGTCTCGGCGGCGAAGATGCGCAGCGCCGCCCAGGCGTGCACGGGCGGGTTCACGTCGGAAAAGTTCCACTCGTAGGCCGGCAGCTGCCCGTTCGGATGCATCATCCAGGGCTCGCACAGCAGCAGGAGCTGGTCCTTGGCGAAGCGCGCATCGACCAGCGCCATGGTGACGAGATGGAAGGCCCAGTCCCACGCCGCGAACCAGGGATACTCCCACTTGTCCGGCATGGCGATCACGCCCGCCGTGACCAGATGGCCCCAGTCGGCGTTGCGGCCGTGCCGCCGCCCCGCCGGCGGCGCCGGCTGCGCCGGATCGCCGGCCAGCCACTCGGTCACGTCGTAGGCGTAGAACTGCTTCGACCACAGGAGCCCGGCGAGCGCCTGGCGCTGCACGGCCCGCATGTCGGGATCGCCGACATCGGCCTGCAGGGCGGCCCAGAACGCCTCGGTCTCGGCGATGCGGGCGGCGAAGACCGCGTCGAAGTCGGCGAAGGCGTCGGGGCGCCGGTCGCCCCGGCAGAGCCGTGCCCGCACCACGACGCTGCCGCCGGGCGGCACGTCGATCACGTGCAGGGCCGCCGCCTTGGTGCCGGTGCGGGCCGGATTCACGGCGTCGCGCCGGCCGGCGACGACGCAGTCGCCGATGCCGTCCTTGAAGAAGCCGGGCGCGGGCGGCGTGCCGAACAGGCGCTGCGCGTTGGTCTCGTTGTCGCAGAACAGCAGATCCCGCGGCGCCTCGAGATGCAGCGTGAAGCGGCCGAGCGTCGCGTGCTCGGCCCGGATCGCGGCGCCGCCGTCGGCGGCGAGCTCCGGCTTCGCGGCGCCCGCCGTCCAGGACCAGGTGTTGCGGAACCAGATCTGCGGCAGCACGTGGAGGCGCGCCGGCGCGTCGCCGCGGTTGGTCGCGGTGATGCGCCACAGCGTGTCCTCGGGATCGGCCTTGGCGTACTCGATCGTCACGTCGAAATAGCGGTCGTGGTCGAACACCCCGGTGTCGATCAGCTCGAACTCGCGGTCGGCGCGGCCGCGGCGGCGGTTCTCCGCGACCAGCCGGGCATAGGGGAACGCCGCCTGCGGGTACTTGTAGAGCATCCGCGCATAGGCGTGGCTCGGCACCGCGTCGAGATGGTGCCAGATCTCCTTGACGTCCTCGCCGTGATTGCCCTCGGCATTGGTCAGGCCGAAGAAGCGCTCCTTGAGGATGGGGTCGGCGCCGTTCCACAGCGCGAGGCCGAGGCAGAGGTGCTGGCCGCCGTCGCACCAGCCGCCGATCGCGTCCTCGCCCCAGCGATAGGCGCGGCTGCGCGCCGCGTCGTGGGTGAGATACGCCCAGGCGTCGCCGGAGGCCGAGTAGTCCTCCCGCACCGTGCCCCACTGGCGATCGCTGACATAGGGGCCGAAGCGGCGCCACGGGGCGGCCCCGGCATTCGCCGCCGCGAGCCGGCGGCCCTCGGCCGTGGTCGCGACGGGATCGCTCACTTGGGGGCCGCGGGCACGGCCGCCCCGGCGGGCGGCTCGGCCTCGGTGGGGGCGCCCGGCTTCGACTCGGGCGGCTTGCTTTCAGGCGGCTTGGCGTCGGCCGGCTTGCCGTCGGGCGGGGCGGCGGCGCCGGGCCTGCTCCCGCTCGCCTTGGCGAGCGCCTCGACCTGCGCCTGCAGGGCCGCCACGGTCGCCTTGAGCACGGCGATCTCGGCCGCCGCGGCGGACAGGCGCTGGTTGGCCGTGGCGTTGTTGCGGGTGATGACGGCGTGCAGGTACTCGATGTTGGACTGCAGGCAGCCGGTGCGCCGCTCCATCTGGCTCTCGCGGCCGCACGCCTCGAGGCCGCGCACGTCCTGGGCCGGCGCCGGCGTGACGACGATCGTCGCCGCAGCCGACGCGGCGATGGCGACGGCCGGGACGACGAGACGTGCGATCCTGATCATGACGATCCTTCTTGCGAGCGCGGCCGAGCCGGAGCCGCCGACCGCCAGCCTAACCCGGGAATCTTAACGGGCCTTGTCCCGGCGGGCGAGGCGCCGCGGGATGCGACGTCCCGGGCCGGCCGGCTTCTGCCTCTCTCCCGTCGTGGGCCGGCCAGGGGAGGCTGGCTCGGACCAGTTCCGGTTCGATGGGCGCGGCGTCATTCCGGGGCGCACCGAAGGTGCGAACCTGGAATCCAGCGGCAGGCTCCGAGCTCTCGGCTGGAGTCCGGGTTCGGCGCTGCGCGCCGCCCCGGAATGACCATGCCTGCAGAGCCTTCGCCGGCGCCGGTCCGGTCGCGCCCCGACCGCGACCGGCTCGGCATGCAAAGTGACGCCGTGCCGGGGGAAACCTTCCGCGGTGCGGCAGGCCGGCGGCGGCTCATGTTGCAACGCAATGTAATTCTTGGCGAATTTCCTGCGTGCCAGGAACAAGTGGACGTCCCGTCCGTCACGAGTTGCAGCGTACACCGGAACGATTCTGAAAAGCCGTGTCTTTTCCGGCGGCTGCGGGCTGCCGGGGCGGGGCCGGGCCGGGGCAGGCCTGCGTCCCGCGACGATGTGGCCCGTGTTTGCCGGGGTTGTCGCCCGTTCGGGAAGCAGGCAGGTTTTCCCGATCGTTCAGCCGGTTTCGTCCCTGCCCGTCGTCGCGCCCCTCGCGCCCGTCAGACCGCGGCTCCGACCGGAGCCGCCCAGGCCGCGAATCACCCGCCCGACACGGCAGCCGGCCGGCCCACCGCCGAGGCTCGTGAAGCATGAAACCGTTCGGATACGTCGCGGCGAAGGATTCGGGGCACGCGGTCGCGCTGCTCGCCGAGTACGGCAAGGGCGCCAAGGTGCTCGCCGGCGGCACCGATCTCCTCGCCGACCTGAAGAACTCGCCGCATCCGCCGCCCGACGTGATGGTCGACATCTCGCGCGCCGCCGACCTCAAGGGCATCGCGCTGACCGACGCCGGCCTGCGCATCGGCGCCCTGACCACCCACACCGAGATCGTCGACTCGCCGCTGATCGCCGACACGCTGCCGGCGCTCGCCGAGGCGGCCGTGGTGATCGGCGCCGTGCAGACCCGCAATCTCGGCACCATCGGCGGCAACCTGATGACCTGCGTGCCGTCGATGGATTCGGGGCCGACCCTGCTCGCCCTCGACGCCCAGGTGACGATCCTCGGCCCCTCCGGCCGGCGCACCATCCCGCTGTCGGAGCTGTTCGTCGGGCCGCGCCGCACCAGCCTCGGCTTCGCCGAGCTGCTGGTCGAGATCGTCATCCCGAAGAAGAACGTCGGCAAGCCGAGCGCCTTCCAGAAGTTCGGGCTGCGCAAGGGCCAGGCGCTGGCGCTGGTCAACGCCGCGGCGGGCTTCTGGGGCGGCGACGGGGTGTTCGCCGAGCCGGCGATCGCGCTCGGCGCCGTCGCCCCGACCGTCATCCGCGCCCCCAAGGCCGAGGCCTGGCTGGCCGGCCGGCCGATCAGCGAGGAGGCGATGGCCGAGGCCGGCCGCATCGCCGCGACCGAGGCGAAGCCGATCACCGACTTCCGCGCCAGCGCCGAGTACCGGCTCGACCTGATCGCCGTGCTGGTCAAGCGCGCGCTCGCCGGCGCCCATGCCCGCGTCACGCCGAACCAGAAGGATCTCGCATCGTGAACGTGACCCTGACCGTCAACGGCGAGCTCCGCTCCGCCTCGGTGCCGCCCGAGACCACGCTGCTCGTGCTGCTGCGCGAGCACTTCATGCTCACCGGCGCCAAGACCGGCTGCGACATCGGCGACTGCGGCGCCTGTACCGTGATCGTCGACGGCAAGGCCGTGAACGCCTGCCTGATGCTCGCCGCCCAGGCCGACGGCCGCACCGTCGTCACCATCGAGGGGCTCGCCACCCGCGAGGGCCTGCATCCGCTGCAGCAGGTGTTCGAGGAGACCGGCGCCCTGCAGTGCGGCTTCTGCGGCCCCGGCGTGATCATGACCGCCAAGGCGCTGCTCGACGAGAACCCGAGCCCGTCGACCCAGGAGATCCGCACGGCGCTGGCCGGCAACCTGTGCCGCTGCACCGGCTACGTGAAGATGATCGACGGCGTCCACGAGGCCGCCAAGATGTTGCAGTCGACCGAGACCCCCGCGCTCGCAGCGCCGCAGCAGAGGTGAGACGCATGGCCGAAGATCTTTTGGAACGGGCTCCGGACGTCCTGGAGAAGCCGCGCGCCGCTCCCGTCGAGACGCTGCGGCGCGCCGACGAGGGCCTGCGGCTGCCCGCCGTCGCCCCGCCGACGACGCTGCCGCTGGAGCCGCCGCTGGTTCCGCAGGTGGGCGAGCAGACCCGCGCGGTCGGCCTGCGGGCGCAGCGGCCCGACAGCCGCTATCACGGCCTCGGCCTGACCCGCTACATCGACGACATCGCCCTGCCGGGCATGCTCTACGCCAAGATCAAGCGCGCCGGCATCTCGTCCGCCCGCATCAAGCGCATCGACGTCTCCAAAGCGGAGGCGATGCCGGGCGTCCAGGCGGTGCTGCTCGGCCGCGAGATCCCGCTCAACCTGTTCGGCACCTCGATCGTCGACCAGCCGCTGCTGGTCGACGAGATCGTCCGCCACGCCGGCGACGGCGTCGCCGCGGTGGCGGCCGTCACCGAGCAGATCGCCCAGGCGGCGATCGACGCCATCGAGGTGGAGTACGAGCCGCTGCCCGGCGTCTACGACCCGCTCGAGGCGCTGCAGCCGGATTCGCCCAAGGTGCACGGCGGCGACACCAACATCTACTTCAAGAAGCTGATCCGCCGCGGCGACGTCGAGAAGGGCTTCGCCCAGTCGTACCGGGTCTACGAGAACCGCTACACCACGCCCGGCATCGAGCACGCGCCGATGGAGCCGTTCACGTCGATCGCCGACTGGGACGCCAACGGCCGCCTCACCGTCTACGCCTCGATCGGGCGCATCACGCTCGCCCGCGTCGACCTGTCGAAGACGCTGCGCATCCCGATCAGCCGGGTGCGGGTGATCGGCACCATCGTGGGCGGCAATTTCGGCGGCAAGAACGAGATCCGGCACGAGCCGGTGCTGGCGCTGCTGTCGAAGAAGGCGGGGCGTCCGGTGAAGGGGCGCTTCACCCGGGTCGAGGAGTTCATCGCCTCGACGATCCGCCACCCGATGATCATGGACTACAAGACCGGGGTGACGAAGGAGGGCAAGATCCTCGCCCGCCAGATCCGCATGGTGCTCGACGGCGGCGCCTACTGCTCGTTCTCGGAGACGACGCTCGGCAAGGCCTCGATCCTGGCGCCCGGGCCCTACGCGATCGAGAACATCCACGTCGAGGGCTGCGTCGTCTACACCAACAAGACCACGTCCGGCTCGATGCGCGGCTTCGGCGCCCCGCAGGTGTGCTTCGCCTACGAGTCCCAGATGGACGAGATCGCCCGCGACCTCGGCATCGACCCGATCGAGCTGCGCATGAAGAACTTCTTCCGCGAGGGCTCGATGTCGGCCACGGGCCAGGTGCTGCACAGCGTCAAGGTGATCGAGTCGCTGCAGAACGCGGCGCGCAAGTTCGGATGGGAGGTGCGGTCATGAAGCACCGCGGACGCGGCATCGCGAGCATGTGGTACCCGGTCGGCTTCACCGGGTACTCGAACCCGAGCGGCGCGGTGGTCAAGCTCAACGAGGACGGCAGCGCCGTCGTCCTCACCGGCACGGTGGAGACCGGGCAGGGCTCGCTCGGCGCGCTGAGCCAGATCGCCGCCGAGGCGCTCGGCATCGCGCCGAACGACATCCACATCGTCTCGGGCGACACCGACACCTGCCCGATGGACACCGGCGCCATCGCCAGCCGCACCACCTACATCACCGGCAACGCGGTGCGGCTCGCCGCCGAGATGGCGCGCGACACGCTGTTCCAGGTCGCCTCCGGCATGCTCGGCGTCAAGCCCGACCAGCTCGAGGCGAAGGACCACAAGATCCAGGTGAAGAGCTTCCCGAGCCGCAGCGCGCCGATCGCCGACGTCTGCAACCGCGCCTACAACGGCGTCGGCACGCCGCCGATCGGCAGCGCCACCTGGGATCCGCCGATGGTGCCGATGGACGCCGAAGGGCAGGGCAAGCCGTTCGGCACCTATGTCTACGCCACCCAGATCGCCGAGGTCGACGTCGACGACGAGACCGGCGAGGTGGAGGTGCTGCGCATCACCGCGTCGCACGACTGCGGCACGGCGATCAACCCGATGCTGGTCGAGGGCCAGATCGACGGCGGCGTCTACATGGGGCTCGGCTTCGGGCTCTACGAGGAGATCCTGTTCGACAAGACCGGCAAGCAGGTCAACTGCAACCTGACCAACTACATCCTGCCGACCTCGCTCGACATGCCGGAGATCGACGAGGACATCGTCGAGAACTACGACTACACGGGCCCGTTCGGCGCCAAGGCGGTGGGCGAGCCGAGCCTGGTGCCGACCGCGGTCGCCGTCACCAACGCGATCTACGACGCCGTCGGCGTGCGCATCACGGCGCTGCCGGCGACCTCCGAGAAGGTCCTCAAGGCGATCAAGGCGAAGCGCGCCGCGGAGCAGAAGCAGATCCCGGCCTGAGCCCCTCCACCGCGGCCGCGGAAGACGGCCGCGCACGCCTCCTGACGGCGCCGAAAGGCGCCGTTTTTTCTCGGCTTCCTTCGTCATTCCGGAACGTGGACCTCGAGGTCCGGCCTGCGGCCGGCCCGAGCAGCGCCGCGCCTTCCGCGTCCCTCTCCCTTCGCGCAGCGAGGGCGGGTGAGGGGGCGTGCCACGATCTCCGAGCAAGAGGACGGCCCCCTCACCCGTCTCGCCGCTTCGCGGCGAGCCACTCTCTCCCGCGAGGGGAGAGGGACGGGCCGTGCCGGACGGAATCACCCGGGCGATGAATGTCGTTTGCGGCGCTACCGCGGCGGCGTCATCAGGGCGTCGACGGTGCCGGCGCGGGTGTTGGCCAGCACGGCGCGGATGCGGCGGTCGAGCTCGGCTTCCAGGAAGGGCTTCCGCAGGATGTGCTCGTGGCGGACGCCGGCCAGCACGGTCGAATCGGCGTAGCCGGTGATGAACAGGATCGGCAGGGCGGGGCGGCGCGCCCGCGCCTCGCGGGCGAGGTCGAGGCCGCTCATCCCCGGCATGGCGAAGTCGATCAGGGCGAGGTCGATGTCGTCGCGCGAGGCGAGGCGCTCCAGCGCGGCGCCGCCGCTGCCCGCCTCGACGACGCGGTGGCCGAGCGTCTCCAGCATCGCCGCAGTGACGTGGCGGACGTCGTCGTCGTCGTCGACCACCAGCACGCAGGCGGACAGCGCCCGGCCGGCCGGCGCCTCGGGCGCGCCGTCGGTCTCGGCCTCCTCGGCGAGCGGCGCGCGCGGGAAGAACACCCGCACCGTGGTGCCCCGGTCGGCCTCGGTCTCGATCGCCACGCCGCCGCCCGACTGCTTGGCGAAGCCGAGCACCTGGGACAGGCCGAGGCCGGAGCCCTTGCCGACCGTCTTGGTGGTGAAGAACGGCTCGAACGCCTTGGCCAGCACCTCCTCGGACATGCCGGTGCCGGTGTCGCTGACCGCCAGCTCGACATAGTCGCCCGGCACCGGGTGCTCGGGCCGGGTCTGGTCACCGCGCGTGACGTTGGCGGTGCGCACCGTCAGCCGGCCGCCGACCTGCATGGCGTCGCGGGCGTTGATGGCGAGGTTGAGCACCACGAGCTCGAGCTGGGTCGGGTCGACCAGCGCCGACCACGGCGCCGGCGCCAGCACGGTCTCGATCTCGATGCCGCCGCCCATGGTGGTGCCGAGCAGCTCGCGCATGCGCGTCACCGTCTCGTTGAGGTCGAGGGCGCGCGGCTCCAGCCGCTGGCGGCGCGAGAAGGCGAGCAGCTGGGCGATCAGCTTGGCGCCGCGCTCGGCGGCGATGCGGATGTGGGTGACGCGCCGCATCAGCTTGGGATCGTCGGCGTCGGCCCACAGCCGCTCCAGCCAGCTGGCGTTGCCGAGGATCACGGTGAGCAGGTTGTTGAAGTCGTGGGCGACGCCCGAGGTGAGCTGGCCGACCGCGTCGAGCCGCTGCATCTGGCGCAGCGTCGCCTCGACCTGCTCGCGCTCCTCGATCTGGGCGAGCAGCTGGCGGTTGGCGGCGGCCAGATCCTCGGTGCGCTCGGCGACCCGGGTCTCCAGCGTCTCGTTGAGGCGGATCAGCTCCTCGCGGCTCTTGCGCAGCGCCGCCTCGAAGCGGCGCGCGTCGCTGACGTCGACGCAGGAGCCGACGAAGCCCAGGAAGGTGCCGTCGGCGGCGTAGTGCGGCACGCCGGTGTCGTCGACCTGGCACCACTCGCCGTCGCGGCGGCGCAGCCGGAACTCGAAGCGGAACGGCTCGCGCTGCGCGAAGGCGGAGTCGCGGACGCTCTCGCAGCGGGTGCGGTCGTCGGGATGGACGGCGGCGAGCCAGCCGTCGCCGAGCGAGGCGTCCAGGCCGAGGCCCGTGAAGGCGAGCCACGGCCGGTTGAACCAGGTGCAGGCGCCGGCCGGATCCGACACCCAGATCATCACGGGCGCCGAATCGGCGAGGTCGCGGAAGCGCGCCTCCAGCCGCTGGAGCTCGTCGCTGCGGCGGCGCTCCTCCTCGCTCGCCCGGGCGTTCGACACCGCGCTGGCGAGGTGGCCGACGACGAGATCGAGGAAGCCGCGATAGTCGTCGTCGAAGGCGCGGCGCGGATTGATGCCGAGCACGATGGCGCCGCACACGGCGCCGGCGGCGCCGAGCCGCGGCACCGGCAGCACCAGGGCGCGCTTCACCGGCTCGGGCCACACGGTGCCGGGCAGCGAGCCGAAGCGGAACGGCAGATAGTCGATCAGCGCCGGCTCGCCGGTGCGGATCACCCGCGCGACGTGCCAGGGATCGTCGTCGTCGGGGCCGATGTCGGCGGCGTACTTGTCGGCCGGCACCCGGCACGCCCCGACCGCGCGGGCGACGCCGCGCTCGTCGTCGACCAGATAGAGGAGCGCCAGCGGGAGGTCGGGATTGTCGGCGCCGAGCACGGCGAGGGCGCGGCGTCCGGCCTCGGCCACGGTGCGCGCCTCGGCGGTCTGCGCCGCGAGCTCGCGCAGGATGCGCAGGCGGCGCTCGCCCAGCACCCGCTCGGTGGTCTCGGTGACCGCCGTGAAGACCCCGCCGACGCGCCCGTCGGCGTGCTTGATCGGGCTGTAGGAGTAGGTGAAGTAGGCCTCTTCCAGGTAGTTGTTGCGGTCGAGCGGCAGCAGCACGTCCTGCGACCAGGTCGCCTCGCCCTCCAGCACGCTCTCCAGCTGCGGCCCGATGATGCTCCAGGTCTCCGGCCAGATGCCGCGGCCGGACCGGCCGAGGCTCGCCGGATGCTTGGTCATGCCGAGGATCGGCCGGTAGGCGTCGTTGTAGAGCATCACCAGGTCGGGCCCCCACCAGATCACCATGGGGAAGCGGGAGGCGAGGCAGATGCTGACCGCCATCTTGAGCGCGTCGGGCCAGCGCTCGGGCGGTCCGAGCGGCGACTGCGTCCAGTCGTGGGCCCGCATGAGCGCGCCCATCTCGCCGCCGCCGGCGAGGAATTGGAAGGTCCTGGAAATGATGTCGGCTCGTCCGGGTTCGGGGGCGGAAGGATCGGCGTTCGCGCGATGCGCTGTCATCACTCGGGACTCGGACACGGCAGCGGAACGGGCTGAGACCAGCGGCGACGCAACGGCGCGTCGCCACGGCGCGAAAACACGCGAAGAGGTTTCGGACAAGGTGGCGGATTGCCGGGGTCCAGTCAAACCGAACGTATTCACAAAGGCTTAGGAGTGGCCTCCGGGGCGCTTGCGCGCGCCGCGGCGGGCGCTAACGTGCGGGTCCGGCGAAAACCCCCGAACCGAGAGACGCCCCGATGGATGCGACCGCGCTGCGCGCCCTGCAGGCCCCGATCAAGGAGCGCTACAAGGCCGATCCGACGACCGCGATGGTCACCCTGAAGGCGAGGGGCACGCTCGCCGACCAGGCGATCGCCTGCAAGGTGGAGACCGGGCGGGCGCTGGCGGTCGCCGGCCTGCATCCGGCGACCGGCGGCAGCGGGCTCGAGCTGTGCTCGGGCGACATGCTGCTGGAGGCGCTGGTCGCCTGCGCCGGCGTGACCTTGAAGGCGGTGGCGACCGCGCTGGCGATCCCGCTGGCGGGCGGCACGGTCGCGGCGGAGGGCGACCTCGACTTCCGCGGGACGCTCGGCGTCGCCAAGGACGCGCCGGTCGGCTTCGCCGCGATCCGCCTGACCTTCACGGTCGACACCGACGCGCCGCAGGAGCAGCTCGACCAGCTCCTGACGTTGACCGAGCGCTACTGCGTCGTCTACCAGACCATCCGGAACGGCCCGCCGGTCACGGTGCGGCTCGACCGCGCCTGAGGGGGCGCTGCGACGCCGCTCGTATCAGAGTCGGGTGATCGATCCCATTCGGTGGTCATTCCGGGACGCCGCGCCGCGACGAGCCCGGAATCCAGACCCTGATTCCGAGGTCGCCGCTGGATTCCGGGTTCGCGGGGTTCGCCCGCGCCCCGGAATGACTGGCTGAAGGATCCCGGTTTCGACATGTCTCCCGATCTCGCGTTGCTGCTGCCGCTCGCCAGCAAGATGGCGATCACGGCCCTGATCGTCGTCGCCGCGACGCTGGCGGCCGAGCGGGCCGGGGCGGTGATCGGCGCCATGATCGCGACGCTGCCGACCTCGACCGGGCCGGCCTATGTGTTCCTGGCGCTCGACCACGGGCCGGGCTTCATCGCCGACGCGGCGCTGGCGAGCTTCACGGCCAACATCGCCAACGGCGCCTTCGCGCTCGCCTATGTGGTGCTGGCGCAGCGCTGCGGAACCGCGCCGAGCTCGCTCGGGGCGCTCGCCTGCTGGTTCGTCGCCGCGCTCGGCGTGCAGGCGGTGGCGTGGACGACGGTGCCGGCGGCGGCCGCCGTGTTCGGCGTGCTGATCGCCTGCGTGACGCTGGCGGCGCGCTTCCGCCACGCCCGCATCCTGCCGGCGCGGCGGCGCTGGTACGACATCCCGGCCCGCGCCCTGATGGTGGCGAGCCTGGTCGGCTTCGTGGTGACGGGCAGCTCCTGGCTCGGCACCGCCTTCACGGGCCTGCTCTCCGCCTTCCCGGTGGTGCTGCTGAGCTTCGTGATGATCCTGCAGCCGCGGCTCGGCGGGCCGCCGACCGCCGCCATCATCGCCAACGCGCTGCTCGGCCTGATCGGCTTCTCGTCCGCCTGCCTCACCATCCATCTCGCGGTGCCGCTGGTCGGCGTGTGGCCCGGCCTCGCGACGGCGCTCGCCGTCGCGATCGGGTTCAACCTCACCGTCCTGCTGGTGCGCCGGCCGCGGCCGCCGAAGCCGCGTCCGCCGGCCGGCTGAGCCGGCGCCTGCGCGCCTTTCGCCGAGCTCGCCCCACCCTCCGCTCAGTCCCGCGCAAGCGGGACTCCAGGGGCCGCAGGTCGTGAGGCTCCTGGGTCCTCCCTTCGCGGCGACGAGCGGAGATCGGGGGCGATGCATCGCCGTCGCGATATGCTCTAGGATCGGCCGGTGTCATCCGACCAGCCCGCCGCCATGGACATCCGTCAGCTGAAGGCCTTCGTCGCCATCGTGGATCTCGGCAGCCTGACCCGGGCGGCCGCGCATCTGCACGTGGCGCAGCCGGCGCTGAGCCAGCGCATGACCCGGCTGGAGGCGGAGCTGAAGACCGCGCTGCTGCTGCGCAGCCCGCAGGGTGTGCGGCCGACCGAGGCCGGCAAGGCGCTCTACCGCCACGCCCGCACGGTGCTGCGCCAGCTCGAGGAGGCGGCCGCCGAGGTGCGCGGCGGCGCCGGCGCCGGCGTCACCGGCACGGTCGCGGTCGGCCTGCCCACCACGGTCGCCGCCATGCTGGCGGCGCCGCTGCTGCGCCTGGTGCGCGCCCGCCATCCCGGCCTGCGGCTGCAGATCTTCGAATCGATGAGCGGCTATCTGGCCGAGCTGCTCGCCAACGGCCGGCTCGACCTGGTGATGCTCTATCGCGACGTCGAGACGCCCAATGTCGCGGTCGAGCCGCTGCTGCAGGAGGACCTGTTCGTCATGGGCCCGCTGCCCGCGGCGGCCGGCGACGACGCGGCGGCGACCTGCCCGGTGGCGGCGCTCGCCGGCGTGCCGCTGGTGCTGCCGAGCGGCAGCCAGGGCCTGCGGCTGCTGGTCGAGCGCGCCTTCGCCCAGGCCGGCGTCGAGGCGCCGACCGTGGTCGCCGACATCGACTCGCTGCCGCTGCTGCTCGGCGCCGCGCTCGACGGCCTCGCCTGCACGGTGCTGCCGTTCTCGGCGCTCGCCGCGCTGCCGCCGGGCGCGACGCTGGCGCACCGCCGGCTGGTGGCGCCGGAGGTGGCGCGCCCCGTCAGCCTGTGCCGGCTCGCCTCGGCGGCCCGCACGCCGGCCGTCGAGGCCGTGCACGACCTGCTGCTGGCGCTCGCCCGCGCGCGCGTCGACGCCGGCGCCTGGCGCGGCGTCCGGCTGGCCGGGACGGCATAAGCGGGGCTTATGGCCCGCAGAGCGAGACGGTATTTCCCGTCCTGCGCGCCGCCCGCCTACCCTCGGTTTCATCCGGCGGCGGAGATCGCCGGCCCGCAACCGAGGGAGGACCTTTTCATGACCGATTCGTTCCCGCTCTCCCGCCGCGCGCTCCTCGCCGCGGCCGCGCTTCTGTCGGCCGGCCTCGCGGCGGCGCCGGCCGCGGCCCAGGACGTCTATCCGAGCCGCCCCGTCATCGTCGTCGTGCCGCAGGCGGCGGGCGGCACCAACGACATCGTCGCCCGCGTGCTCGCCGACAAGATGGGCGAGAGTCTCGGCCAGGCCCGCTTCGTGGTGGAGAACCGGGTCGGCGCCGGCGGCAACATCGGCACCGCCTCGGCGGCCCGCGCGGCGCCGGACGGCTACACGCTCATCGTCAACATCTCGTCGACCCAGGCGATCAATCCGGCGCTGTTCTCCAAGCTCGGCTTCGACCCGGTGAAGGACTTCGAGCCGATCACCATGCTGGCGACGGTGCCGAACGTGCTGGTCGCGCATCCCTCGCTCAAGGCCGACACGGTCGCCGAGCTGATCGGGCTCGCCCGGCAGAACGCCGCGCAGCCGCTGCAATACGCCTCCGCCGGCAACGGCACGCTCAACCACCTGCTCGGCGAGATGCTGAAGAGCCGCGCCGGCATTCCGCTCACCCATGTGCCGTATCGTGGCGTCGCCCCGGCCATCAACGACATGATCGCCGGCCACGTGATGCTCGGCTTCGCCAGCATGCCGTCGGTGATGTCGCAGCTGCAGGGCAAGTCGCTCAAGGCGCTGGCGATGAGCTCGGCGCAGCGCACCCCGGCGGCGCCCGACATTCCGGCGATCGCCGAGACGATCCCGGGCTTCGCGGCCGACCTGTGGGTGGCGCTGTTCGCGCCGCGCGGCCTGCCGGTGGCGATCCGCGACAGGCTGCACGACGCCGCCGTGAAGGCGATGAACGACCCCGGCGTCCAGGAGAAGCTGAAGGCGCAGGGCGCCACCATCGTCACCTCGACGCCCGAGGAGCTGGCGAAGCGCCTCGACACCGATCTCGCCACCTGGGCCGAGGTCGTGAAGGCCGCCGGCGCCAAGGTGGAGTGAGGTGGGATTCACGATGGCACACCACGATGGATGAAACGACAGCGTCGTGCGTGGGGCTACCCCCCTCCCTGTCCCTCCCCCACAAGGGGGGAGGGAACGCTGGAGCCGCTTCCCTGTGCCGATCGGCGAACCTTATCGTCTGCTTCGATGATCAGGCCACTTGCCGCAGCCTGCTCCCTCCCCCCTTGTGGGGGAGGGTCGGGGAGGGGGGTGAGCCCCGGACTCGGAGCCCGCGATCGAGCCTCCGAAATGGCTGAGCGACTCCGATCGCACGGAAGAGACAAGCACAGATGACCCCTCCCCCCGACGAGCTGAGAATCCTGTCGCCGACCGCGATCCTCGGCTACGGCTTTCCCGAATCCTCCTTCGCGGCGGGGCTCGCGCGTGATCCGCACGTGATCGCGGTGGACGCCGGCTCGTCCGATCCGGGGCCGTATTATCTCGGCGCCGGGGTGCCGTTCACGGACCGGGCCGCGGTGAAGCGGGATCTGCGGCTGATGCTCGCCGCCGGGCGGGCGCGAGACATCCCGGTGATCGTCGGCACGGCGGGCGGCTGCGGGGCGCGGCCGCATCTCGACTGGACGCTCGCCATCGTGCGCGAGATCGCGGCCGAGGAGGGCCTGTCGTTCCGGCTCGCCGTGATCCCGGCCGACATCGATCCCGAGACGCTGCTCGCCGCGCAGCGCGACGGCCGCCTGGTGCCGCTGCCGCCCGGACCGGAGGCGAGCGCCGACGACGTGCGGGCGGCGACCCATCTGGTCGCCCAGATGGGACCCGAGCCGCTGATCGAGGCGCTCGCGCGCGGCGCCGACGTGATCGTCGCCGGCCGCGCCTACGACCCGGCCGTGTTCGCGGCGCTGCCGCTGATGCGGGGCTTCGACGCCGGCCTCGCCGTGCATCTGGGAAAAATCCTCGAATGCGCCGCCATCGCCGCGGTGCCCGGCTCGGGCGGCGACTGCATGCTGGGCACGCTGCGACGTGATCACTTCCTGGTCGAGCCGATGGCGCCGGAGCGGCGCTGCACCGTCGTCTCGGTCGCGGCCCACACGCTCTACGAGAAGAGCGACCCGTATCGCCTGCCCGGACCGGGCGGCGTGCTCGACCTGACCGCGACGACCTTCGTGCAGGAGGACGCGCGCACCGTGCGGGTCGCCGGCAGCCGCATGATGCGCGGGCCCTACACGCTGAAGATCGAGGGCGCGGCGCTCGCCGGCTTCCGCACCGTGTCGATCGCCGGCGTGCGCGATCCCTCCTTCATCGCCCAGATCGATTCGATCCTCGATGCGGTGCGCGCGCGCGTCGCGGAGAATTTCTCGCGCACGCTGTCGCCGGACGACTACCGGCTGCTGTTCCGGCTCTATGGCCGCGACGGCGTGATGGGGGCGAGCGAGCCGCTGCGCGCGACCGCGACCCCGCACGAGATCGGCCTCGTCGTCGAGGCGGTGGCGGCGACCCAGGAGATCGCCGACACGATCGTCAGCTTCGCCCGCTCGAGCCTGCTGCACTGGGGCTATCCGGGCCGCGTCTCGACCGCCGGCAACCTCGCCTTCCCGTACTCGCCGTCCGACCTGCAGGCCGGCGAGGTGTTTCGCTTCGCCGTCTATCACCTGCTGACCGGCATCGACGATCCCGGCGCGCTCTTCCCGGTGCGCTTCGAGGAGATCGGCGCGCCGGCCGTGGCGGAGGTCGTCCGATGAGCCCGGTGCGCCTCGTCGACATCGCCGGCGTGATCCGCTCGAAGAACGCCGGCCCGTTCGAGCTGACGCTCGACGTCATGTTCCGCGACGCGGCGTGGTATCAGCGCGTGCGCCAGAGCGGCGCCCTCGACGCTGCCCGCATCGCCGCGCTCTACGGCGTCGCCGAGACCGACGTGATCTCGATCGTCGCCTTCGACCCGGCGCACGCGATCAAGATCACGCTGAAGCGCCCGCTCGCCTCCGGCGCGGTCGGCGACAGCGACGTCTACGGCGCCCAGCAGCACGCGCCGCTGCTCGGGCTGACCTTCGAGGGGCTGGAGTAGGGGGCGGCTGCTGGTTCGCTCGCGCGTGATGGCGCACGGCTCGTTCCCTCTCCCGCGAGGGGAGAGGGAAGAAGGCGAGCCTTCCAGGATCCGCTGGGTGCAGCCGGGCGCCTACCCCAGGCTCGGCAGGATCAGGCCTTTCTCGCGGGCGCAGTCGATGGCGAGGTCGTAGCCGGCGTCGGCGTGGCGGATGACGCCGGTGGCGGGGTCGTTCCACAGCACGCGGGCGAGTCTTCGCGCGGCCTCGGGCGTGCCGTCGGCGACGATCACCATGCCGGCGTGCTGCGAGTAGCCGATGCCGACGCCGCCGCCGTGGTGCAGCGACACCCAGGTGGCGCCGCTGGCGCAGTTGACCAGCGCGTTGAGGAGCGGCCAGTCCGACACCGCGTCGGAGCCGTCCAGCATCGCCTCGGTCTCGCGGTTCGGGCTCGCCACGCTGCCCGAGTCGAGGTGATCACGTCCGATCACGATCGGCGCGCTGATCTCGCCCTTCGCGACCAGCTCGTTGAAGGCGAGGCCGACGCGGTGGCGGTCGCCGAGCCCGAGCCAGCAGATGCGCGCCGGCAGCCCCTGGAACTTGATGCGCTTCTGCGCCATGTCGATCCAGTTGTGGAGATGGCGGTCGTCCGGCAGCAGCTCCTTGACGGCCTCGTCGGCGCGAAGAATGTCGGCCGGGTCGCCGGACAGCGCGGCCCAGCGGAACGGGCCGATGCCGCGGCAGAACATCGGGCGGATATAGGCCGGGACGAAGCCCGGGAACGCGAAGGCCTCGGCGAGGCCCTCGTCCTGCGCCATCTGGCGGATGTTGTTGCCGTAGTCGACGGTCGGTACGCCGGCGCGGTGGAAGTCGAGCATCGCCCTGACGTGATCGACCATCGAGCGCTTGGCCGCGGCCGCGACGGCCCTGGGGTCTGTCTCGCGCTTCGCCTCCCACTCGGCGAGCGTCCAGCCCTTCGGCAGATAGCCGTTGACCGGGTCGTGCGCCGAGGTCTGGTCGGTCACGGCGTCGGGCCGCACGCCGCGGCGGAACAGCTCCGGAAAGATCTCGGCGGCGTTGCCGAGCACGCCGACCGAGAGCGGCGTCTTCGCGGCGCAGGCGCGCTCGATGATGGCCAGCGCCTCGTCGAGCGTGTCGGCCTTGACGTCCAGATAGCCGGTGCGCAGCCGCATCTCGATGCGGCTCGGCTGGCATTCGACGACCAGGCAGGAGGCGCCCGCCATCACGGCGGCGAGCGGCTGGGCGCCGCCCATGCCGCCGAGCCCGGCGGTGAGGATCCAGCGGCCGGCGAGGTCGCCGCCGTAGTGCCGGCGCCCCATCTCGGCGAAGGTCTCGTAGGTGCCCTGCACGATGCCCTGCGAGCCGATATAGATCCACGAGCCGGCCGTCATCTGGCCGTACATCATCAGGCCCTGGCGATCGAGCGCGTTGAAGTGGTCCCAGGTCGCCCAGTGCGGCACCAGGTTGGAGTTGGCGATCAGCACCCGCGGCGCGTCGGCGTGCGTGGTCAGCACCGCGACCGGCTTGCCGGACTGCACCAGCAGGGTCTGATCGGCCTCGAGGGATTTCAGCGCCGCGACGATGCGGTCGAAGCTCTCCCAGGTGCGCGCCGCCCGGCCGATGCCGCCGTAGACGACGAGCTCGCCCGGCTTCTCGGCGACGTCGGGATCGAGATTGTTCATCAGCATCCGCAGCGGCGCCTCGGTGAGCCAGCTCTTGGCCGAGAGCGCGTTGCCGTGCGGGGCGCGGATGGTGCGGGCGTTGTCGATGCGGGTCATCTGTTGGTCCTTGTGCTGGACCCGTCATCCTGAGGTGCCCGGCGAAACCGGGCCTCGAAGGATGGACGGCCGAGGCGTCGCGGGCCGTCGCCCTTCGAGGGCCGCTGCGCGGCCACCTCAGGGTGACGGAGAGAGGAGTGTCGTTCCGAACACCATGATGTCATTGCCCGCGCCACACACGGCCATGCAGCGGCGCGGCGCCGATGCGGTAGACGAGCTCGGCCGGGGTGTCGACGTCGAAGATCGCGAGGTCGCAGGACTTGCCCGTCTCCAGCGTGCCGATCTCCGACGCGAGGCCGAGCGCGTGGGCGGCCTCGCGGGTGACGCCGGCGATGGCCTCGTCGACGGTGAGGCGGAACAGCGTCGCGCCCATGTTCATGATCAGCAGCAGCGACGTGACCGGCGAGGTGCCGGGATTGCAGTCGGTGGCGAGCGCCATGCGGGTGCCGTGCTTCCGGAACGCCTCGACCGGCGGCTTGTGGGTCTCGCGCAGCACGTAGTAGGCGCCGGGCAGCAGCACCGCCACGGTGCCGGCCTGCGCCATCGCGGCGGCGCCCTCCTCGTCGGTGTATTCGAGATGGTCGGCCGAGAGCGCGCCGTGCGCGGCGGCGAGCCGCGCACCGTGCAGGTTGGAGAGCTGGTCGGCGTGCAGCTTCACCGGCAGCCCGGCCGCCTTGGCGGCGGCGAACACGCGCGCGGTCTGCTCGGGCGAGAAGGCGATGCCTTCACAGAAGGCGTCCACCGCGTCGGCGAGCTTCTCCTGCGCCAGCGTCGGGATCAGGGCGCAGACTCTTTCGACATAGGCGTCCTTGTCCGGCTCGCCGGGCGGCGTCGCGTGGGCGCCGAGATAGGTCGTGACGACCCGCACGTCCGCCTCGCGGCCGAGGCGGCGGGCGGCGCGCAGCATGCGGGTCTCGGTCGCGTCGTCGAGCCCGTAGCCGGACTTGATCTCCACCGTGGTGACGCCTTCGGCGATCAGCCGGTCGAGCCGCGCCCGGGCGCTCGCCACCAGCGCGTCCTCGCTCGCCGCCCGCGTCGCCGTCACGGTCGAGGCGATGCCGCCGCCGGCGCGCGAAATCTCCTCGTAGGTGGCGCCGGCGAGCCGCATCTCGAACTCTCTGGCGCGCGAGCCGCCGTAGACCAGATGGGTGTGACAGTCGATCAGGCCGGGCGTGACGAGGCGGCCGTCGAGCCGGATCGTCTCGGCCGCGTCGGCATCGGCCGGGAGGTCAGCCTCGGGGCCGACGAAGGCGATGCGGCCGTCCGTCGCCCCGATGGCGCCGCGCGCGATCAGCCCGAGCCCGGGCTTTCGGGGATCGAGCGTCGCGATCTGCGCGTCGCGCCACAGCCGGTCGAACCGCATGGAAGGCCTCGTCGTCCCGCAGGCATGCCGCGCCCGCGCTCCGTCCCATACAGAATCGCCGCGCCCTCCGCTATGGTCCGGCGCGCGGGCTCGGCACGGCGCCTGTGCCCCTCGCCCCGCCAGCGGGGAGAGGTCGAGACGGAGGAGACGATGACCCAGACCTTCCTGCTCGCGCAGGCGCTGCTGCCGGAGGGGTTCGCGCAGAACGTGCGCGTCACGGTGCGGGACGGCGTGTTCGCCGCGGTCGAGCCGGATTCACTGGCGGACGGGGGCGAGCGGATCGCCGGGCTCGCGCTGCCCGGCGTGCCGAACCTGCACTGCCACGCCTTCCAGCGCGGCATGGCGGGGCTCGCCGAGCGGCGCGGCCCCGCCTCCGACAGCTTCTGGACGTGGCGCGAGGTGATGTACCGCTTCCTCGCCCGGCTGACGCCGGACGATGCCGAGGCGATCGCCGCCTTCGCCTACATGCAGATGCTGGAGCGCGGCTTCACCGCGGTCGCCGAGTTCCATTATCTCCACCACGACATCGACGGCGCGCCCTATGCCGATCTCGGCGAGATGGCGGTCCGCATCGCCGCCGCCGCGGCGGCGACCGGCATCGGCCTGACGCTGCTGCCCTCGCTCTACGGCTATGGCGGCCTCGGCGGGCAGCCGGCGGTCGCCGGCCAGCGCCGCTTCCTCAACGACCCGGACCGCTTCGCCCGCCTGGTCGCGCGCAGCCGCGAGGCCGTCCGCGCCGTGCCGGGGGGCCGCGTCGGCATCGCGCCGCATTCGCTGCGCGCCGTCACGCCCGACACGCTGCGCGCCGCGCTGCAGATCGCCCCCGACGGCCCGGTGCACATCCACGCCGCCGAGCAGGTGAAGGAGGTCGACGACTGCGTCGCGTGGTCGGGCCGCCGGCCGGTCGCGTGGCTCATCGACGAGATGCCGGTCGACGCGCGCTGGGTGCTGATCCACACCACCCACATGACGCCGGACGAGACCGTGCGGCTGGCGCGGTCCGGCGCCGTGGCGGGCCTCTGCCCGCTCACCGAGGCGTCGCTCGGCGACGGCATCTTCGACGGGGCCCGCTATCTCGAAAGCGGCGGCGGCTTCGGCGTCGGCACCGACTCCAACATCGACATCGATCCGGCCGGCGAGCTGCGCCAGCTCGAATACTCGCAGCGCCTCGCGCTGCGGGCCCGCAACGTGATGGCGACCGCCGAGGGCGAGTCGACCGGCCGTCGCCTGCTGGCGGAGGCCCTGCGGGGCGGGGCCCAGGCGCTGGCCCAGCCGATGGGCGCCATCGCGGTCGGCAACCGCGCCGACCTCGTGGTGCTCGATACCACGCACCCGGACCTCGCCGGCGCGAGCGGCGACCGGGCGATCGACCGGCTGATCGATCTCTGGCTGTTCGTCGCCGGCCGCGAGGCTGTGGCGACCGTGATGGCCGGCGGTGCCGTCGTGGTGCAGGACGGCCGCCACCACGCCCGCGAGACGATCACGGCCCGGTACGTCGCGACGCTGGCGCGCATCCTGGCGGACTGAGCCCGGAAGGTTGCGCCCGGCAGCTGCGCGTCGCACGCTGGAGGTCGTGCCGCGTTGAATTGATATCAAAAAGTGATACTATATGGATCTGAGCCGGAAGCACCGCGCCACGCTCGAGGCGATCTTCGCCTCGCCGGTCCGGTCCGGGATCGCCTGGACCGACATCGAGGCGCTGTTCAGTGCCTGCGGGGCGGAGATCGGCGAGGGCAGCGGCTCGCGGGTGCGGGTCGCGCTCGGCGGTGTCCGCGCGGTCTTCCACCGCCCGCATCCGCAGAAGGAGACCGATAAGGCTGCGGTGAAATCGGTGCGCCGCTTTCTCACCGAGGCCGGGATCGAGCCATGACGACCATGAGCTACAAGGGATACGAGGCCGTCGTCGAGTACGACGAGGACGCCGAGGTCTTCCACGGCGAGGTGGCGAATCTGCGCGACGTGATCACGTTCCAGGGCCGGTCGGTGGCGGAGCTGAAGGCAGCGTTCGCCGAGTCGATCGAGGACTATCTCGCCTTCTGCAAGGCGCGTGGCGAGGAGCCCGAGAAGCCGTATTCCGGGCAGTTCGTGGTGCGGGCCGATCCGTCCCTGCACAAGGCCGTCTCGGGCGCCGCGCGCCGGGCCGGCGTCAGCCTGAACAAGTGGGTCACGGCGACCCTGGAGAAGGCGGTGCGCGACTGATCCGGGATGCGGCCTGCGCCCGCTCCGGGCGCGGCGGGGCGGCGCGGCAACCGGGGCGCGGGCTCGTTCCGCATTCGTCCGGATGGCGGATCCGCCGCGGCGTCACTCGTCGCGCAGACCGCAATCGTGTACACAGGACCGTAGTCTTCGGGGCGGCGGCTCTCGCCCGTCCCTACGCCAGACGCACGGCTCGCTCGCCAAGACCCGGCCCGGCGCCGCGCGCTTCCCATGGGGCAAACCGTGAGCCCGCTTCTCGACAAAATTCGTGTGCTCGACCTCACCAACGTGCTGGCGGGGCCGTTCTGCTGCTACCAGATGGCGCTGCTCGGCGCCGACGTGATCAAGGTGGAGGTCCCGGGCACGGGCGACCTCGCGCGCCAGCTCGGCGCCGACCGCGACCTCAACAAGGCGCTGATGGGCGTCTCGTTCCTGGCCCAGAACGCGGGCAAGCGCTCGGTCACGGTCAACCTGAAGGACCCGGCCGGCAAGGCGGTGTTCCGCCGGCTGGTCGAGAGCGCCGACGTGCTGGTGGAGAACTTCCGCCCCGGCGTGATGGACCGGCTCGGGCTGGGTTGGTCGACCTTGAAGGAGATCAAGCCGAGCCTCGTCTATTGCGCCATCTCGGGCTTCGGCCAGACCGGGCCGCTGCACGGCAACCCGGCCTACGACCAGATCGTCCAGGGCCTGGCCGGCGTGATGAGCGTGACGGGCGACGAGACCACGGCGCCGCTGCGGGTCGGCTACCCGGTGGCCGACACCATGGGCGGCATCACGGCGGCCTTCGCCATCGCGGCCGCGCTGGTGCGGCGCGGACGGACCGGCGAGGGCGAGTTCATCGACGTGTCGATGCTGGAATCGACCCTGGTCGCCATGGGCTGGCAGGTGTCGAACTATCTGGTCGCCCACGTGCAGCCGCGGCCGATCGGCAACGAGAACATGACGGCGAGCCCGTCCGGCACCTTCACGACCGGCTCCGGCCCGCTCAACATCGCGGCCAACAAGCAGGAGCAGTTCGTCGCGCTGTGCCAGGTGATCGGCCGACCCGAGCTCGCCACCGACCCGCTCTATGTCGATCGCGAGGACCGCAAGAAGCGCCGCTTCGAGCTCAAGGCCGAGATCGAGAAGGCGCTGGCCCGCAAGACCGCCAAGGAGTGGTCGCTGCTGCTCAACGCCAAGGGCATCCCGGCCGGCGAGGTGCTGTCGATTCCGCAGGTGCTGGAGCATCCGCACATCAGGGAGCGCAAGCTGGTCACGCGCTTCCCCGGCGCGCCCGGGGTCGACCGCGAGGTGCCGGTCGTGCGCTCCGGCTTCAAGCTGGAGAGCGGCGATCCCACCCCGCACACGCCGCCGCCGGCGCTCGGCGCCGACACCGACGCGATCTTGCAGGAGCTCGGCTTCGCGCCGGAGGAGATTTCGCGGCTGCGCGAGGGCGGCGCGATCTGACGCCGCGCGTCGGCACTTCCTCCGTCACCCTGAGGTGCTCGGCCGCAGGCCGAGCCTCGAAGGGCGACGGCCCCGGAGTCAGCGGCCGCTCATCCTTCGAGGCTCGCTTCGCTCGCACCTCAGGATGACGGATCAAATTGCGAGCAAACCGAGGATCCAAATGAGCGAGCGCCAGAAGCTGTCGCCGTCGGACTGGTGGGCGACGTCGATCATCGAGATGAAGCCCGGGATGATCCGCTATCGCGGCTACGCGATCGAGGATCTGATCGGCCGGGTCGGCTTCGCCGAGATGGTCTATCTGCTCACCCGCGGCGAGCTGCCGTCGAAGCCGGCCGCGAAGCTGCTGGAGGCCGCCCTGGTGGCAGCGGTCGACCACGGGCCGCAGGCGCCGTCGATCGCCATCGCCCGCATGGCGATGACCTGCGGGGTCGGCATCAACAACGCCATGGCGTCGGCCACCAACGTGCTGGGCGACGTGCATGGCGGCGCCGGCGAGCAGTGCGTCGAATTGTTCAACGCGGTCGCGGCGCGGCTGCCCGAGGGGGCCCGTGACGCCGCGGCCATCACCAAGGCTGTGACGGACGAAATCGAGGCGCTGGCGGCGCGCGGCATCAGGCACGTGCCGGGCTTCGGCCACCGCTTCCATCATCTCGACCCGCGCGCCCCGCGCATCCTGTCGCTCGTCGACGAGGCGGCGGCGGCGGGCGCGGTGAGCGGCCTGTTCGCCGCCATCGGCCGCACCGTCGAGGACGTGATCGCGCAGCGCCGCGGCGGCAAGCGCGTGCCGATGAACATCGACGGCGCGACCGGCGTCGTCTTCGCCGAGCTCGGCTTTCCGCCGCCGCTGTGCCGCGGCCTGTTCGTGCTGTCGCGCTCGGTCGGCTGCCTCGCCCATGCCTGGGAGGAGAGCCAGTCGGACTACCGCAACAAGGGCCCGATCCCGCGCGACCAGATCTGGACCTACACGGGCCCGGGGCCGCGCAAGGTGCCGGAGTGAGGGGGGCTCGAGGGCTGCCGCGAACGTCATACTGTTCCGGGTGATCAGTTCGCCGTCATTCCGGGTTCGGCGCTTCGCGCCGCCCCGGAATGACCACCGACTGAATCAGCCGGATGCCGTATCACCTCTCCCCGCAGGGTAGAGGTGACCGGAGATCGTGATCAGCTCCCGCGCCCCAGCATCCTCATCACGGCCCGCCTGATCCGGCCGAACAGCACGCCGAGCAGCAGCGAGGCGCCGCCGAGCTCGGCGGGGGCGACCGTCGCACCGTCGGGAGCGCGCAGGCGGACGTCGACGTTGGTCGCGAAGGCTGCGCCGATGCGGCCGACGAGGTCGCGGACCAGATCCGAGCGGCCGAACTGGGCGAGCGGGCCCTGCAGCGTGAAGGCGATGACGCAGTCGACGCGGGTGGCCGCGGCGCCGGTGTCGGCCGTGGTGTCGGCCAGCGTGTAGTCGACGCGGCCGGAGGCCCGCGATCCGCTGCGGCGGTCGCTGCCGCGGCCCTCGATCGCCATGCGGCGGGCGGCGTCGTCGCGCCGCATCGTGCCTTCGCCGGAGAAGCCGGCGGCGATCGGGCCGAGCTTCACCTCCATGCGGCCGGTGAGGCGGCCGTCCTCGCCCGGCGGATCGAGGGCGAGGCCGGGCATGCAGGCCGCGACCTGCTCGGGATCGCGCATCAGCGCCCACACGGCGTCGCCCGGGTGCTCCAGCACGAAGGTCTGGGTGAAACGCGTCTCGCCGGCCTCGACCGTGACGGGCCCGACCTCGACCTCGACGGGGCGCGACGGCGCAGACGGTGCAGCGGGCTTGGGTGCAGCGGGCTTGGGTGCAGCGGGCTTGGGCGCAGCGGGCCTGGGCGCCGTGACCTTGGGCGCAGCCGCTGGTGCGGCGGGCTTCACGGGTGCCGCGGTCGCGGCGCCCGGGCCCGGCGCCGGGCCGGCCCAGCGGTCGCGGGCGAGGGCCGGCACGGCCGGCTGCTCGGCCGCCACGGTCTCGATCGCCGCGACGATGCCGGCATAGCCGGTGCAGCGGCACAGGTTGCCGCTCATCTCGGTGCGGATGTCGAGGTCGGGCTCGATGCTCTTGCGGCGGATCAGGTCGCGCGCCGCGACGAGCTGGCCGGGCGTGCAGTAGCCGCACTGCAGGGCGTGCGACGTGGAGAAGGCGTCGCGCAGCCGCGCCATCAGCGGGTCGTCGTCGAAGCCCTCGATGGTGCGCACCGTGGCGCCGTCGCAGGCGACCGCGAAGGTGATGCAGGAGCGGGCGATCTCGCCGTCGATCTCGACCGTGCAGGCGCCGCAGACGCCGTGCTCGCAGCCGACATGGGTGCCGGTGAGCAGCAGCTGCTCGCGCAGGAAATCGGCGAGATGGGTGCGCGGCGTCACCTCGGCCGTGACGGCCTTGCCGTTGACCTCGATCGTGACGGTGGTCATCGGCGGATCTCCTCGACGGCGCGGCGCACGGCGGCGACGTGCAGGCGCATCCGGTAAGCGTCGCCGGCGAGGCCGGCCTCGGTCAGCATGTCGTGCACGGCCGCCGCATCGGCGAAGCGCTCGAGCAGGCGGGCGCCGGCGCCGCGGCTCGCCTCGATGACGACCGGCCGGCCGCCGGCGGCGCCGGCGACGATGCGGCAGACGCCGCGTGCGGGATCGTGCACCGCGACCCCCATGGCCTCGGCGAACTCGCCGGTCTTCCGGCAGATCTTCTCGAAGCCGAAGCGCGCCTCGGCCGAGAAGCGCGGGATGCGCACGCCGTCGAGAATCTCGCCGGGCTCCAGCGCGCTCGCCAGCGCGCCCTGGATGAAGTCCTCGACCGGCAGGCGTCGCTGCGTGCCGTCCGCGCGCGTGATCAGGACCTCGGCGCCCAGCGCCGTCAGCGAGGAGACCCAGTCGGCGGCCGGGTCGGCATGGGCGAGGCTGCCGCCGATGGTGCCGCGCGACCGCACCGCCCGATAGGCGATGCCGCGGGCGACCCGTGACAGGAACCCGTGCGTCGGGTCGGCGACGCGCCGGTCCTCGATCGCGGCGTGCGTCACCACCGCGCCGAGCGTCACGGCGTCGGCGCTCTCCTCGACGCGCCCCAGCTCGGGGATGCGGGTGATGTCGATCAGCCGGGCGGGCCGCGCGAGCCGCAGGTTCAGCATGGGCCCGAGCGACTGGCCGCCGGCCATCACCTTCGAGTCGGCATCCTCGGCGAGCAGCGCGCAGGCCTCGGCGACGCTCGCCGGACGGACATAGTCGAATGCAGCAGCTTTCATGCGAAATCCGCCTGATCAGGGCTGGTCATTCCGGGACGTGCGCGCCAGCGCGCGGACCCGGAATCCAACCAAGACGTCGGAGCCTGTTGCTGGAGTCCGGGTTCGCACCTCCGGTGCGCCCCGGAATGACTCGGAGGGCTCATTCCGCGGCCTCGCGGTGCTGGGCCGCCGCGATCGCCTCGACGATGCGGCGCGGCGTGACGGGGGACATCAGGAGCTCGACGCCCCACTCCTTCAGCGCGTCGTTGACGGCATTGGTGAGCGCGGCGGGCGGCGCGATGGCGCCGCCCTCGCCGATGCCCTTCTGGCCGAAGCGCGTGTAGGGCGACGGCGTCTCCATGTGCAGGATCTTCAGGTCCGGCATCTCGGTCGGGCCGGGGAGCAGATAGTCGGACAGCGTCGAGGCGAGCGGCTGGCCGCGCTCGTCATAGGGCATCTCCTCGTAGAAGGCGGTGCCGATGCCCTGCGCCGTGCCGCCGATGATCTGGCCGTCGACGATCATCGGGTTCACCAGCACGCCGCCATCCTCGACGATGACGTAGTCGAGGATCTCGGTCTCGCCGGTCTCCGGATCGACCGCCACCACGGCGCCGTGCGCCGCGTAGCTGAACGTGCCGGTGTCGCGCAGCGCCTTGTAGCCGGCCGTCACCTCGAGCCCGCCCGGATCGACGTCGCGCGGCAGGTCCTGCGGCCGCCGATACCAGGTGCGGGCGATCTCGGCGACGCTCATCCGGCCGCCCGGGCCGACCACCTCGCCGGCCTCGAGCCGCACCGCGGCGGGGTCGGCCTGCAGCAGCGCGGCGCCGATCTTCTTCAGCCGCAGGGCGAGCGCGTCGCAGGCCTCGGCCACCGCGCCGCCCGACATGATCATGCAGCGCGAGCCCCAGGTGCCGGTCGAGTAGGGGGTCAGCGCGGTGTCGCCGTGGATCAGCCTGATCCTGTCGTGCGGCACGCCGAGGATCGAATGCGCCACCTGCGACAGCGTCGTCTCCAGGCCCTGGCCGTGGCTGTGCGCGCCGATGCGCAGCTCGAGCCCGCCGTCCGGCGTGAACCGCGCCTGGCACTGCTCGTGGCCCGGCACCATCGGGATGCCCCAGGCCGAGTAGACGCTGGTGCCGTGGCCGGCCTGCTCGGCATACATGGAGAAGCCGATGCCGATGCGGCGGCCGTCCGGCTCGCCCTGCTTCTGGCGCGCCCGCACCGCCGTCAGGTCGAGCGCGTCGACGGCGCGGCGCAGCGCCTCCGGATAGTCGCCGGAATCGAAGTGGCGCTTGGCCACGTTGTCGAACGGCATCTGCTCGGGCCGCACCAGGCTGCGGAAGCGCAGCTCGGTCGGCTCGATGCCGATTGTTCGCGCGAGCGCATCCAGCGTCACTTCCAGGGCGAAGCAGGCGCCGGTGCGGGCGACGCCGCGATAGGGCAGGATCGGCGGCTTGTTGGTGGCGACCGAGTGGACGCGGCAGCGGTAGAGCGAGAAGTCGTAGAGGCCGGGCAGGATGCTGCCGATCTGGCCGCCCTCCAGGCAGGCCGAGAACGGATAGGCCGAGTAGGCGCCGCAATCGACGCTCGCCTCGCAGTCCAGCCCGAGCAGCCGGCCGTCGGCGTCCGCATAGGCGGTGAGGTTGTAATGGTGCTCGCGGCAGTCGGCGCCGGCGATCAGGTTCTCGCGGCGGTCCTCCAGCCAGCGCAGCGGCACGCCGAAGCGGCGGGTGCCGAAGGCGAGCGCCACCTCCTCGGGCAGCAGGATGCCCTTGTAGCCGAAGCCGCCGCCGACGTCGGGCGCGATCACCCGGATGGCGCCCTCGTCGAGCCCGAGGCATTCGGCGAGGCCGGAGCGGACGATGTGCGGCTGCTGGGTGGAGGAGTGGATCACCAGCTGGCCGACGCGGCCGTCCCACTCGGCGACGACGCCGCGGCCCTCCAGCGGGCTCATCGCCTGGCGGGCGGTGCGCAGCTCGCGCGCCACGCTGTACGCGGCCTTCTGCTTCAGCTCGGCCGAATTCACGTCGGTGAGCGAGACGAGGAAGAGATTGTCGCCCCACGCCTCGTGCAGCAGCGGCGCGCCCGGGGTGCGGCCCTTCAGCATGTCGGTGACGGCCGGCAGCTCCTCGAACTCGACCTCGATCTCGGCCGCGATGTCCTCGGCCTCGGCGCGCGTCGGCGCGACGCACATGGCGATCAGCTCGCCGACATGGCGCACCCGCGTGCCGGCCAGCACCGGCTGGGTCGACGACTTGAAGCCGGGCAGGGTGGTGTCGGCCCGGATCTCGCGTACCGCGGCGAGGTCGGCGGCGAGGAGGACGCGGTCGCGCAGGTGCTCGGGCACCCGGATCGACAGGATCTTGGCGTGCGCCAGCGGGCTGCGCAGGAACGCCACGTCCTGCAGGCCGGCCGGCCGAATGTCGCCGACATAGCGGCCGCGGCCGCGCATGTAGCGGTCGTCCTCCTTGCGCGGCAGCCGCGCCCCGATCCCTGCGTCGGTCATGTCGCTGGTCCGTTGCTGATCACGGGAGGCCTCGATCATGGTTGATATGACAAGCCGATCCTAGAACGTTTTCACCGCGGTGGCCGCACACTCCGCTCGTCCCCGCCTGCGCGGGGACGAGCGGAATTCCCGGAATCTCCCGGTGGTCGCAGGGCGGCGCGTCGGCACCGTCCGGGATGACGGGTGAGGAGTGCGGCCATGACGTCCCCTCAGCCGCGGCGGCGGGGCGGGGCCCGCTTCGCGGCGGCGGCGGACCTGGCGGGCGGGCGCTCGGCGCGGGAGGGCTTCGCCGGCGACGCCGCCGCCGCCGGAGACGCCTTGCCGCCGGCGGCGCCGCGCAGCTCGATGTCGAGGCTGACGCAGTCGCCCCGGTAGGTGATCTCGCCGACATAGATCACGGTGCCGGCGGCGTCGGCGACGACGCAGCGGGCCTCGACGGTCGGCGCGGCGAGCCCGATGCCGAGCAGCGTCGCCGTCTCCACGTCGGCCGAGCCGAACGTGAAGGTCTGGTGCGCCCGGGCGATCTCGATTCCCTTCATCTCGGCCAGCACGACGAGCGCGGCGCGTGCCGCGAACTGCTTCGGCGCCAGCCGGTAGACGTCGCGGGCGAGATGCACGCGGGCATAGCCGAACGGCTCGCCGTCGCGGGTCTGCAGGCTGCGCAGGAACCGGTAGGCCGCGGCCCGCCGCCCCTCGCCCGGCGCGATGCGCGGCGTGCCCACGACACCCGCCGGCAGCGGATGCGGCACGTTCTCGCGGATCATCGAGATCAGGCTCTCCCAGTCGGTGGCGAGCTGCAGCCAGCGGCGGTGGTCGACCGTGTTGGTGACGAAGGTGCCGCGGCCCTGCTGCGACTCCAGCAGCCCCTCCGACTGCAGGAGCTCGATCGCCTGGCGCACCGTGACGCGGGCGACGCCGAACTCGCGCTCCAGCTCCTCCAGCGTCGCGATCCTCTCGCCGACCGACCAGATGCCGTCGCGTAGCCGGCGGCGCAGCACCGCGGCGACCTGGAGGTAGCGCGGCACGCGGCTGTCGGCGTCGCCGTTGGCGGCGCTGCGCTTGGGGCGCCCCGCCGGCGCGGCGGATCGGGCCGTCCTCATCGCGTCCTCCCGCTGATGGCGTCGGCACGGGCGTCGGTCACGGCGCGTGCTCCGCATGCATGTCGACGACGCCGCCGATCAGGTTCTCGCTCAGGATGCGCGCCGCGATGTCGACGCCGCCGCCGGCCGGCACCAGCCGCGCCGCCATCGCGGCGAGCTCGGCCGCGAGGGCGCGGCGCGCCGCCACGGCGGCGTCGAGATCGACGCGCTCGAAGGTCAGCGTGGCGCCGGGCGCGAGCCGGCCGAGGGCCGGCAGGTCGGCCGAGATCACGGTTGCGATCTTCGGATAGCCGCCGGTGGTCTGGCGATCGGCGAGCAGCACGATCGGCAGGCCGTTGCCGGGCACCTGCACGGCGCCGGGCGCGATGCCGTCGGAGACGATGTTGAAGCCGTCCGCATGCGCAATGGCCGGCCCGTCGAGCCGCATGCCCATGCGGTCGGTCGCGGCCGACACCTTGTATGTGCTGCCCAGAAAGGTCGCGACGCCGGCGTCCGAAAAATGATCGTCCTGCGGGCCGAGCACGACGCGCACCCGCTGCGGTGCGGGAAACGTCGTGTCGGGCAGCGTCGTCTCGTCGCGCAGCGGGGCGACGGCGGCGGCGAGCGGCAGCCGGTCGCCGGCCTGCAGGGCGCGGCCGGCGAAGCCGCCCAGCCCGGCCCGCATCAGGGTCGCGCGGCTGCCGAGGAACGGCGCGACGGCGAAGCCGCCGGCGACCGCCAGATAGCCGACCACGCTGCCCCCGAGGCCGCCGATGCGCAGCCGCTGGCCGCGCACCAGCCGCACGCTGGTGAGCGGCGGGATTTTTCGCGGCGGCTCGCCGGTGTCGTCCAGCACCTCGACGGTCGCGCTGCCGCCCGCGAAGGCGACCCGCACGCTCTCCGCCTCGACCACGAGGGTGGGGCCCAGATAGGCGATCTCCAGCGCTGCCGTCTCGGGCGGGTTGCCGGCCAGCAGGTTGGCGGCGGCGAGCGCGACGCGGTCCATGGCGCCCGACACCGGGATGCCGAAGCGCTGATGGCCGGTGCGGCCGGCATCCTGCAGCGTCGTCGCCGGCCCGGGCGCGACGACCCGCAGGGCGGGGGCGTCGCCGGCGTCCGGCGCGGAGCCGGCGGGTGCGGCGGCGCCGTTGGTGGCGGCCGCGCTCATGTCACGGACTCCGGCACGGCCGCGGACGCGGCGGCGGCCGGCTCGGGCGTCAGCACCAGCGTGCCCGCGGCGGCGCTTGCGGCGAGCGCCTCGTAATCGGCGAGCGACACCGGCTCGAACCGCACCTTGTCGCCGGCGGCGAGCAGGGCGGGCGGGTCGCGCCGCAGATCCCACATCAGCGCCGGGGTGCGGCCGATCAGGTTCCACCCGCCCGGGCTCTCGATCGCGTACACGGCCGTCATCGCCGTGGCGATGGCGATCGAGCCCGGCGGCACCTTCACACGCGGATCCCGGCGTCTCGGAAGGCGCAACGGCACTGGCGTGTCGCCCATGTAGGGAAAGCCCGGCAGGTAGCCCAGCATGTAGACGTGATAGGTCTCGGCGCTGTGGACGGCGGCGATCTCGGCGGGCGTCATGCCGGTGGCGGCGGCGACGTCGGCCATGTCGGGGGCGACGGCGGGATCGTAGCAGGCGGGCAGCCGCCACAGCCGCCCCGGCTCCTCGACGGCGTCGAGCCCGGCCGCCAGCGCGGCGAGCCGCGCGGCGAGATCGGACGGCGCCAGCACCAGCGGATCGTAGTGCACCATCAGCGAGCGGAAGGTCGGCACCAGCTCGACGACGCCGTCGAGCGCCGCCGCCTCGAGCCGCCGCGTCAGCGCCAGCACCAGCGCGCTCACCCTGCGGTCGACCTCGCGGCCGAACTCCACCACCAGGGCGGTGTCGCCGCTCGTCAGGATGCGGGGGTGCGGCTCGCTCGACATCGCTCCTCTCGAACCGGCCATCCTCGAGCCGACGCTGCTCGAACCCGGCGGCGTGCGCCGCGCCATCGGCCCGTCCGGATCGCCTGAAAGAACGGCAGCCCGGGTGGTTGCACGGGGACGCGGCTGTTGTATGGTTGTCCTATAAATAGCACCAGTCGTCCACCCCCGGCCCTGCCGGAAAAGACGGCGCCGCAGCACCCCGACGGAGAGGCGAAGGAGCAATGGCGAAGCGGATCAATCTCAACGCCGACATCGCGGAAGGCTGGGGTGCCTACAATATCGGCAACGATGCCGAACTGATGACCATCATCAAGTCGGCCAACGTGGCCTGCGGCTTCCATGCCGGCGACGCCAACACCATGCACCGCCTGTGCGGCATGGCGAAGGAGAACGGCGTCAGCATCGGCGCCCACCCGGGCTTCAACGATCTGTGGGGCTTCGGCCGCCGGCGCATCCACATGAAGCCGGTCGACCTGGAATACATGGTCGCCTATCAGATCGGCGCCCTGCAGGCGATGGCCCAGTATGCCGGCCTGAAGGTGACGCATCTCAAGCCGCACGGCGCGCTCAACAACATGGCGGCCGAGGACGCCGACTACGCGATGGCGATCGGCCGCGCCATCAAGACGGTCGACCCGTCGATCGTCTACGTCGCGCTCTACGGGTCGGAAATGCAGCGCGCCGCCGAGACGCTCGGCCTGCCGCTCGCCCGCGAGGGCTTCGTCGACCGCATGTACGACGACGACGGCAACCTCGCCTCGCGCGCCCTCTCCGGCACGGTGCTCAAGGACGCCGAGACGGCGGCGAAGCAGACGGTGCGCATGGTCACCGAGGGCGAGATCCTCTCGATGAACGGCAAGGTCGTGAAGGTCGAGGTCGACACGCTGTGCGTCCACGGCGACGAGCCGACGGCGGTCGCGGTCGCCCGCACGGCGCGCGCCGCGCTGGAGCAGGCCGGCGTCGCCATCGTGCCGCTCACCGAGATGGAGCTGCCGGGCCGATGAGCGGACCGCTGGTGAAGGACTACGAGACGCTGCGCCGCGAGATCGCGGCGCGCGATCGCGGGCTGCGCGAGAAGGTGATGTCGCTCGACGAGGCGGCGCAGCTCGTCGCCGACGGCGACCACGTGGCGATCGGCGGCTGCACGCTGTCGCGCACCCCGATGGCGATGATCTGGTCGCTGATCCGGGCCCGCCGGACCGGCCTGACGGTGTCGCGCTCGATCACCTCGACCGAGGGCGACCTGATCTTCGCGTCGGGTCTCGGCCGGAAGATCGTGTCGAGCTGGTTCAGCCAGGGCATCGTGTGGGGCATCTCCAAGGTGATGCGCCACCACGTGGAGAAGGGGCTGGCCGAGTTCGACGAGTGGAGCCACATGGCGATGGGCCTGCGCTACCGGGCCGGCGGCATGGGCATCCCGTTCATGCCGGTGCGCTCGATGATCGGCTCCGACGTCGGCCGCATCCGGGCCGACGAGGTGAGGCCGATGCGCTGCCCGTTCACGGGCGAGGAGCTGCTGGCGGTGCCGGCCCTCAACCCGGACGTGGCGCTCCTCCACGTGCAGCGCGCCGACGCCTACGGCAACGCCCAGCTCGACGGCCTGCAGTTCATGGACATCGACATCGCGATGGCCGCGAAGAAGGTGATCCTGACCACCGAGCGGATCGTCTCCAACGACCAGATCCGCCGCGCCCCGGACCACACCCGCATCCCGTTCTTCACGGTCGAGGCGGTGGTCGAGGTGCCGTACGGCTCGGCGCCGCACGAGTGCTACGGCCAGTACGAGCCGATCTTCGCCCAGCTCGACCGCTACGCCGCGCTGACCGCGAAGGATCCGATCGGCGGCGTGAAGCAGTATCTGGACGAGATGGTGTACGGCCCGAAGGATTGGGCCGGCTATCTCGCCGAGGTGGGACTCGAGACGCTGCTGACGGCGAGCCGCCGCGGCCGGGTGATCTACAATGACTGAGCACGCCCCGACCTCCACGGTCTACACGGCCTCCGAGCTGATCGCCATCATGGCGGGCCGGCTGCTCACCGACGGGCAGATCGTGTTCGCCGGCGTCGGCATCCCGCTGCTCGCCGCGACGCTGGCGCAGCGCGTCTTCGCGCCGAAGCTGACCATCCTGTTCGAGGGCGGCGTCATCGGCCCGTTCATCAAGCCGGGCGAGCTGCCGCCGTCGACCAACGAGCAGCGCTGCACCCGCCGGGCCAACATGGTGCTGCCGTCGACCGACGTGCTGCTGCTGCTGCAGCGCGGCTATGTCGACGTCGGCTTCATGGGCGGCGCCCAGATCGACCGCTACGGCAACCTCAACTCCTCGTTCATCGGCCCGGCCGACAAGCCGGCGATCCGCCTGCCCGGCACCGGCGGCGGCAACGACATCTCGTCGCTCACCGACATGATCGTCGCGATGAAGCACGAGAAGCGCCGCTTCGTGGAGAAGGTCGACTTCGTCACCTCGCCGGGCTGGCTCGACGGCGACGACAGCCGCCGCCGCCGCGGCCTGCCGACCGGCGGCATGTGGCGCGTCGTCACCGACCTCGCCGTGATGGGCTTCGATGCCCAGACCCGCGAGATGGAGGTGCTGGCGCTGCATCCCGGCGTCACCTTCGAGCAGGTGCAGGACAACACCGGCTTCACGCTGCGTCGCGCCCGGGAGCTCTCGGTCACGACGCCGCCGCAGGCCGAGGAGCTGGCGCTGATCCGCGAGCTCGACCCCGGCCGGCTCTACACGGCCTGACCGCATCGCCCGGCATCGCCGGGCGGCCAGCCACCGTTTCCGTCGGCTGCCGCGTCCGCGGCGCCTGTGTTCACGACAAGCGAGGTCGCCCGGCGACCGGAGGACTGCATGAGCCTCACGAAAGAGACCGTCTACGGCGTTGCGATGCGCAACTTCACGCGGTATCCCGAGATGCCGGACGCGAAGGCGCTGATCGAGTACGGCGTGCGCATGGAGGAGCTCGGCTTCGAGTCGCTGTGGGCGTGGGACCACACGCTGCTCGGCGTCGACCCCAACTTCCCGATCCACGACGCCCTGCTCATGCTGACGGCCGTCGCGGCGCGGACATCGCGCATAAAAATCGGCACCGGAATCCTGGTGATGCCGCTGCGCAACCCGGTGCTGCTCGCCAAGGAGCTCGCCACCATCGACCACATCTCGGGCGGCCGCATGCTGCTCGGCGCCGCGGTCGGCTGGTATCGCCGCGAGTTCGACTCGCTCGGGGTCGACTTCTCGAAGCGCGGCAAGATCATGGAGCAGAGCCTCGAGATCATCACGCGGCTGTGGACCGAGGAGAAGGTGGTCGGCGACTACGATCCCTACACGCTGCGCGGCGCCGTGATGTATCCCAAGCCGGTGCAGAAGCCGCGCATCCCGATCCTGATCGGCGGCTACGTGGACGCGGTGCTCAAGCGCGCGGCGACCAAGGGCGACGGCTGGCTCACCTACTACTACACGGCCGAGGCCTTCGCCCGGGTGTGGGCCAAGGTGCGCGGCTTCGCCGAGGAGGCCGGCCGCGATCCGGACGAGCTGATCTCCACCAACCAGCTGCCCATCTGCGTCGGCCCGCGCGACAAGATCGAAGGGCCGATGAAGGAGTGGCTGCAGACCGAGTGGGACTACGCCTCGTGGTCGGAGTCGACCATGGACTCGGCCATCATGGGCACGCCGGAGGAGTGCGTCGAACAGCTGCAGGCGCATCTCGCCACCGGCATCGACCGCATCATCTTCGTGCCGTATCGTTACGAGGCGGAGCAGATCGACGCCATCGCCAACGACATCCTGCCCAAGCTGAAGGCCAAGTGACGCGAAGGCAGCGTCGCGAAGACGACGACGCGAAGGCGACGACGCGAAGGTGACGACGCGGAGGCGGCCACGCCGACGCGACGACGCGGACCGTGACGACGTGCAGGTGACGGCAGGCACGTGACGCGGACACGACTCGACGGCCCCGCCCGGCCCCGCCGGACGGGCGTTCACGATGCCGGCCCGGCGCAATCCAGAACAGAAGAATTCGACCGCCGGCCGGCATGGAGATTGCTTGAATTCCGGGAGACGACAGGGAGACTGCAATGCATACCAGGACTGCCAAGCTCGCTCTCGCCTTGCTCGGTGCGACGCTGCTCGCCGGGCCGGCGCTCGCCCAGGAGACCATCAAGATCGGGGTGACGCAGCCCCTCACCGGCGCCTTCGCGGCGTCCGGCAACTACGTGGCGCAGGGCGCCCGGATCGCCGAGACCGAGATCAACGCCGCCGGCGGCGTGCTCGGCAAGAAGATCCAGCTCGTCGTCGAGGACAACAAGTCCAACCCGACCGAGGCGGTGGCGACCGTCGAGAAGCTGATCGTGCGCGACAAGGTGCCGGTCATCATGGGCGCCTGGAGCTCGACCCTCACGCTCGCCGTGATGCCGAAGCTGCAGGAGTACAAGGTGCCGATGGTGGTCGAGACCTCGTCGTCGGGCAAGATCACCACCTCGGGCAATCCCTACATCTTCCGCATCAGCCCGACCTCCGAGATGGAGGCGGTCGCGTTCAAGCCGCTGGTCCCCAAGCTGGCCATCAAGAAGGCGGACTTCCTCAACACCAACAACGATTTCGGCATCGGCTCGGCGGCCGAGTACTCGAAGATGCTGAAGGCCCAGGGCGTCGCCGTCGGCGTCATGGAGACGATGGATCCGAAGGCGACCGACTTCTCGGCGCAGCTCACCCGCATCAAGGCGTCGGGCGGCGACACGCTGTTCGTCACCACGGCGGTCGAGCAGGTGACGCTGATCCTGAAGCAGGCGAAGGAGCTGCAGCTCAACACCCGGATCATCACCACGGGCGGCTCCAACTCGCCCGACCAGCTGATCGCCCAGGCCGGCGACGCCGCCAACGGCTCGTTCCACACGGTGTTCTTCCCACCCTGGTTCCCCGAGGTCGTCACCAATCCGGAGCCGGCCAAGCGCTACATGGACGAGTGGAAGAAGCGCGGCCACGAGCCGGGCGGCCTGACCGAGGGCTTCCGGGGCTACGACGGCATCTACACGATCGTCGAGGCGATCAAGATCGCCGGCAAGGCCGAGCCCGCGGCCATCAAGGACGCGCTGTGGAAGACCAAGGTCAAGGGCATCTACGGCAACATCGCGTTCATCAAGCAGGGCCCGGCCGGCTCCGAGAGCGGCCAGAACATCCCGTCCGTCTATCTGGTGAAGATCGACGGCGGCAAGGTGGTCAAGTCCGGCCTCTGAGCGATCCCGCCGCGGCGCGCCGCCTCCGGGCGGCACGCGCCGTGGACCCGAACTCCGCTCATGCCCGCGAAGGCGGGCATCCAGGGGCCATACGACGCGTGGCCCCTGGGTCCCCGCCTCCACGGGGACGAACGGAGACGGAGCCGGACGCGTCTCCGGCGTGAAGCGATCAGACCCCAACTCTCGCGGGATTCATGGACCAGCTTCTCCAGCACGCCCTCAACGCGATGATCCTCGGCGGCACCTATGCCCTGCTCGGCATCGGGCTGACGCTGATCTTCGGCATCATGCGGGTGGTGAACTTCACCCACGGCGAGCTCTACGCCTTCGGCGCCTACATGATGTACATGTGGGTGATGCTGATCGGCGCCAACTTCGTCGTGTCGATCGCGCTCGCCGTGGCGCTGGGCGTGCTGCTCGGCGCCGGAATCGAGATTCTGCTGCTGCGGCGGCTGCGCGGCGCCGACATCGACACCACCATGCTGGTGATGATCGGCGCCTGGATCGCCATGCAGAACACCGAGCAGCTGGTGTGGTCGGGCGTCGCCAAGTCGATCGACTCGCCGTTCCCCTCGGCGCCCCTCGTGATGGGCGGCGTCTCGGTGTCGTGGACGCGGCTGTTCGTCTTCGCCGTCGCCGTCATGCTGATCGCCGGCACCTGGGTGCTGATCCAGAAGACCCGGCTCGGCAAGGCGATGCGCGCCACCTTCCAGGACCGCGAGGCGGCCGCCCTGATGGGCGTGCGCATCGACCGCGTCCACACCGCGACCTTCGCGATCGGCTCCGGCCTCGCGGCGGCGGCCGGCGCGCTGCTCGGCCCGGTCTTCGTCGTCTATCCGACGATCGGGGATCTGGCCTCGCTCAAGGCCTTCGCCATCGTGATCCTCGGCGGGCTGGGCAGCATCCCGGGCGCCACCATCGGCGGCTTCATCCTCGCCTTCATGGAGGAGCTCGGCGCCGGCTACGTCTCCTCCGGCTACCGCGACGCCATGGGCTTCCTGCTGATCATCGTGATCCTGCTGGTCAAGCCGACCGGCCTGTTCGCCCGCAAGGAGCGGATCGGATGAGCCGCGCCGTCACGCTCGCCTGGGTGGTGTTCCTGTTCACGCTGCCGCTGTGGATGGACAACCTCTACTTCCTCCACGTGCTGATCATGGCCGGCATCTTCATCGTCGCCGCCATGAGCCTCAACCTGCTGCTCGGCTACACGGGCCAGCTCAGCCTCGGCCACGTCGCCTTCTTCGGCATCGGCGCCTATGTGTCGAGCCTGTGCTCGTTGGGCTTCGAGATCCACGTCTTCGACGTGCCGGTCGGCCTCGCCCCCAAGCCCGTCTGGCTGTCGATGATCGTCGCGGTGGTGTTCGCCGGCCTGTGCGGCTGGATGATCGGCAAGATCTCGTTCAAGGTGCGGGGCGCCTATTTCGTCATCGTGTCGGTGAGCTTCGCCGAGGTGACGCGGCTGGTCGCGCTCAACTGGCTGGAGCTCACCCAGGGGCCGATGGCGCTCAACAACATCCCGTTCCTCAAGCTGTGGCTGCCCGGGATCGGCGACATCGACGTCCTCGGCAAGATGCCGAACTACTATCTGGTGCTGGTGGTCGCCGTGGTCACCTACGTGATCATCCGCCGCCTCGTGCATTCGCGCGCCGGCCGCGCCATGATCGCGCTGCGCGAGAACGAGCCGCTCGCCACCTCGGTCGGCATCGACGTGACCCGCTTCCTGGTGCTGGCGACCGTGGTCTCGGCGGCGCTCGCCGGCCTCGCCGGCGCCGTCTACGCCCAGTATGTCCGCATCGTCGATCCGGACGTGTTCCTGTTCATCTACACGGTGACCATGGTGATCATGGTGGTCACCGGCGGCAAGGGCACGCTCGCCGGGCCGATCGTCGGCGGGCTGATCTTCGGCATCCTGCCGGAGCTCCTGCGCGGCTTCGAGGTGCAGCCCGAGATCCAGTGGGTGGTGTACGGCGTGCTGATGATCCTGATCGTCTACTTCCTGCCCGAGGGCATCGTGCCGGCGGTGCGCGACGGCTGGCGCCGCGTCGGCGGCCGCTCCGGCGCGCCGCCCGCGCAGCCGGCGCCCGCCACCCCGGCCGGCGCGACGCCGGCGACCGCGGAGGCGAGCCCGTGAGCACGCCCGACACCCTCCCGGCTCCCGACGCGGCGGCGACTCCGGCGCCCGTCGCGCTCGCCGTCGCCGGCCTGTCGATCCGGTTCGGCGGCCTGATGGCGGTCGAGGACATGACCTTCGAGGTGCGCGAGGGCGAGGTGCTGTCGCTGATCGGCCCCAACGGCGCCGGCAAGACCTCGGCCTTCAACGCCATCACGGGCTACATCCCGGCGTCGAGCGGCAGCATCACCTATCGGGGCGTGCCGCTGACCGGGCTGAAGCCCGACCAGATCGCCGGCCACGGGGTGGTCCGCACCTTCCAGAAGACCAGCGTGTTCAACGGCCTTCCGGTGCTCGACAACGTGCTGATCGGGCTGCACCGGCGGGCCCGCCAGCATCCGCTGGCGATCATGCTGGGCCTGCCCGGGGTGCGGCGCGACGAGGCGCGGCTGCGCGACCTCGCCTGGGAGATTCTCGATCTCGTGTCGCTGCGCGGGCGGGCCGGCGAGGTCGCCGCGTCGCTGTCCTACGGCGAGCTGCGGCTGCTCGAGGTCGCCATCGCGCTCGCCGCCGAGCCGACCCTGCTGCTGCTCGACGAGCCGGTGTCCGGCATGAACCCGGCCGAGACCGGCGCCTTCATGGCGCTGATCGCCCGCATCCGCACCCGCGGCACGACGATCCTGCTGGTCGAGCACGACATGAAGATGGTGATGGGCGTGTCCGACCGCGTCGTCTGCCTGAACCAGGGGCGGATCATCGCCGACGGGCCGCCGGCCGCGATCCAGCGCGACCCGCAGGTGATCCGCGCCTATCTGGGCGAGAGGTACGTCCGTGCTCGAGGTTGAAGGCCTGGTCTGCCGTTACGGCAAGGTGGAGGCGGTGCGCGACCTGACCATGCGGGTCGAGCGCGGCGAGCTGGTCACGCTGATCGGCGCCAACGGCGCCGGCAAGACGACCAGCATGAAGGCGATCTCCGGCCTGCTGACGCCGGCCGCCGGGAGGATCGTGTTCGACGGCGAGGACATCACCCGGGCGCCGGCGCGCCGCGTGCTGGAGCTCGGCATCGCCCACTGCCCGGAAGGCCGCCGCGTCTTCCCCTACATGACGGTGCGCGAGAATCTCGAGATGGGCTGCTTCCTGCGCCGCGACGGCGCCGGCATCGCCGACGACATGGACCGGCTGTTCGCCCGCTTCCCGATCCTGGCCGAGCGCCGCGACCAGGCGGCCGGCACGCTGTCGGGCGGCGAGCAGCAGATGCTGGCGATCTCGCGCGCGCTGATGTCGCGGCCCAAGCTGGTGCTGTTCGACGAGCCGTCGCTCGGGCTGGCGCCCAACCTGGTCGAGCGCACCTTCGAGATCATCGACGGCATCCGCCGGGACGGCGTCACCGTGGTGATGGTCGAGCAGAACGCCTTCGCGGCGCTGGAGCTGTCCGACCGCTCCTACGTGCTGGAGCAGGGCCGGGTGACCCTCACCGGCACCGGCCGCGAGCTCCTGGAGAACCCGCACGTCCGGCAGGCCTATCTCGGGGCGTGACGCCGCGGCGGAGCGCCGTGCCCATCGCCTGCACCCCGCCGCGCTACAGACCGGCGAGCGCCAGCACCAGGGCGAGCGACCACATGACGACCGACACGAAGGCGGTGCGGCGGGCGAAGTCGAGATAGGTCTCGCGCAGCACCATGGCGCTCACCGTCTGGGCATAGGCGGGCGGCGGCCGGTGCTCCTTCGGCAGATAGAGCCACATCTCGGTGCGGCGATGGTCCTTGGTGCGGGCCTCGACCGCCTTGATGAGCAGCACGCCCACCATCACCAGGGTGAGGACGCCGCCGGCCTTGAAGGCGGCGCGCGGCTCGAAGGACAGCGCAACCATCACGCAGAAGATCGCGAGCGACCCGAACAGGCACGCCCGCAGCACGATCTCGAACGCGACCCGCCGCAGGACCTCCATGCTCCCTCCGCCTCGGACCGGGCGGCGGCGCCGCCGCCCTCGTGAACCCGACGACAAAGCAAGAGGGTACCGGCAGTTCCGCGCCGCCACAACGCGCTCACGAGGGGTTGAACCGGGCGGTGCCCGCCCGGCCGCCGGGCCGCGCCGGCGCCGTCACAGCCCGATGGCGAGGAAGCTCCCGACCGCCGGCAGCGTCAGCAGCGCGGTGCCGACGAGCCAGATGAACAGCGACGCCGGCGTCGAGTCTTCGGCGCCCTTGGCGCGCTCGTAGAGCGCCGCCGGGATGCCGCCGAGAATCACGGTCGCGGTCGAGAGCATCAGCGAGGCGAAGTAGAACACGGCCGCCTGGCTGTCGAACAGCGGCTCGGACATCAGGGCGGTCGAGAACACGTAGGCGACCGGCATCAACGGGCTGAACAGGCCGTTGATCATGCCGAAGAAGGCGATGCCGACGAAATAGAAGCTGCGGTCCATGGCGGCCCTCACCCGGCCTGCGTGGGAGCGAAGGCGAGATAGGCGTAGAGCAGCGCGACGCGCAGCCAGAACAGCCACACCACGCCGAACAGCCAGACGATCACGGGCGCGGCGGCCCTGGGGGTCACCAGCGCCACCACGGCGACCACCGGGTCGGTGATCCGGCAGAAGAAGCGCCAGATGTAGTTGGTCGAATCGGTGCCGACGACGATCCCCAGCACGGCCCGGCCGAGCAGCGTGTACATCAGCGCCGCCAGCACGAAGTTCGGCACGAAGAGCAGCCAGGATCCGAGCGATCCTCCGGTGGTCATGAAACGACATCCTCTCGCAATGCAGGGGCGGGTCGGGTGACCGAAACCCGGTCGATCGGTTCGCCGTCATTCCGGGGCGCGGGCCGAAGGCTCGCGAACCCGGAATCCAGCGGCGATCTCCGTACGTTCGGCTGGATTCCGGGTTCGCGGCTTTGCCGCGCCCCGGAATGACGGCGAGCAGGCCCGCCGCGTGCGGTTCCATTGCACCGCGAACCGCTCGGCCGCAAGCCCACAAAAAAGCGGGGTCCCGAAGGACCCCGCTCCGAACCCGACGGGCGGACCCGTCAGGTGTCTTGTCGTCAGGTCTTCTCCTGCAGCACCGTGCGGCCGCGCGGCTTGCGGATCTCGTCGATCAGCGACTGCATCTCGGCCGACGGTGCCTTGGTCAGCAGGCTGACCACGATGATGACCAGGAAGCCGAGCGGCATGCCGAGCAGGCCGGCGGCGATGTTGTTGAGGTTGAACCAGCCGACCTTGTTGGCGAGCGGATGCGCCAGCGTCGGCCACACCTCCATGGCGTTCGGCATCGTCATCGCCTTGGCGATGTCGACCAGCGGCGCGCCCGTCACCGGGTTGAGGTTCGAGGTCATGCCGAAATACGCCACGCCGTAGCCCGGGAAGTAGCGGGTCACGAGCAGGTAGAACAGGCAGAGACCGAACCCGGCGATGATGCCGGCGATGGCGCCCGCCGAGGTCGTCCGCTTCCACCACACGCCCATGGTCAGGGCCGGGAAGTTGCCCGCCATGGCCAGCGAGAACGCCCAGCCCACCATCGCGAGGATGTCGGCCGGCTTGGTCGAGGCCAGGTAGGCGGCGAACACCGCGACGACCAGCAGCAGGACGCGCGCCACGATGAGCCGACGGGCGGTCGGCGCGTTCGGGTCGAGCATCTTGTAGTAGACGTCGTGGCTGAGCGCGTTGGCGATGGCGAGCAGCAGGCCGTCGGCGGTGGAGAGCGCCGCGGCGAGGCCGCCGGCCGCCACCAGGCCGGAGATCACGTAGGGCAGGCCCGCGATCTCGGGGGTGGAGAGCACGATCACGTCGGTGTTGATGACGAAGTCCTGCAGCCGGACGACGCCCGGATGCCCGGCCACCGCCTTGCACGCCGCGAGCACGGCGTCGATGTTGGTGGCGTTCTTGCCGCAGATCTGGATCAGGCCGAGCTCGCCCCAGTTGAACAGCCAGGGACGGATCGCGGTCAGGTCACGGCCGATGATCTCGGTGTAGACCTCGAGCTTGGAGAAGGCCGCGTAGGCCGGCGCCGAGAAGTACAGGAGGAAGATGAACAGCAGCGACCAGCCGACCGACAGGCGCGCCTGGCGGACGCTCGGCGTGGTGAAGTAGCGCATCAGGATGTGCGGCAGCGACGCCGTGCCGATCATCATGCAGAAGATGATCGCGAAGAAGTTCAGCGGCGTGTAGCTGGTGAACGGCTGGATGTGCGGCTTCAGGGCGGCCGCGGTGGCGAGGCCCGTCTGCAGCATCTGCTGCTCGCGCGCCGTGATGTCCATGATCGCGTTGCCGTAGGTCAGCTGAGGGATCGGGATCCCGAACTTCTGGTACGAGAGGATCACGATCGGGGTCAGGTAGGCGACGATCAGCACGATGTACTGCGCCACCTGGGTCCAGGTGACGGCCCGCATGCCGCCGAGCAGCGAGCACACGAGAATGCCGAACAGGCCGGCGAACACGGCGATCTCGAACTGCATGCCGAGGAAGCGCGAGGCGATCAGGCCGGTGCCGTAGATCTGCGCCGTCACGTAGGTGAAGGAGCAGCACACCAGCACGATGACGCCGAGCATGCGGGCGAAGTTGCCGCCGTAGCGGAACGACATGAAGTCCGGCACCGTGTAGGCGCCGAACTTGCGCAGATACGGGCCGATCAGGATCGCCACCAGCACGTAGCCGCCGGTCCAGCCGAGCACCCAGGCGAGCCCGTCGTAGCCGAGCAGGAACAGGGTGCCGGCCATGCCGACGAAGGAGGCCGCCGACATCCAGTCGGCGCCGGTCGCCATGCCGTTGTAGAAGGCCGGCACGCTGCGGCCGGCGACGTAGTACTCGGAGACCTGGGCGGTCCGCGACATGATGCCGATGATCGCGTAGACCGCGATGGTGAAGAACACGAACAGGTAGCCGAGGATCCTGTTCGGCACGCCGACCTGCTCGAGCAGCGCCAGCGCGATCACGAACAGGAAGAACCCGCCCGTGTAGAACCCGTAGATCTTCCCCAGATTCTTGATGAAGTCCGAGGAGCCTGATGCTTGTGTCGCCATGTCGGGATCCTCGCTCACTCGTCCTCGGCGACGCCGTGGTCGCGGTCGATCTTGTCCTGCTGCCATGCGAAGACGAACAGCATGACGACGAAGACGATCAGGGATCCCTGCGCGGCCATGTAGAAGCCGAGCGGGAAGTTGAGCACCGGGATCGTGATCTTGTTGAGCGGGATCACGAACATGTGGATCACGTAGCCGAAGACGAACCACACCGCGAGATGGCCGAACATCAGCCTGGTGGTCTTCCTCCAGTGGTCGCGATCGTTTTCTGGCGTACTGACGGGTTCGACGGACATGACTCTGTAACCTCCTGCGACGCCGCCGGAGGGCAGCGTTCGGGTGGGTGTTGAAAGATCAGGGGCCGGCGTTGATCGCGACGGCGTTCTTCCCTTGTCCTCCCGGTCTTGGGTGCCGGGTCGGGATAGTAAAAATGCTAACATCGGTTGTGGCTGCGCCTATTAGACTTTCGTCGATCGCGACGTGATCATTTCGTTGATGTTGCAGTGCAATGCGGACGTCGGCGCGTTTCCTCTTCCGGTCGGGCGCGCGGGCGCGGTAGTCTCGCCCGACAACCGGGACTCGCAATGGCTCTGTTCAGCTTTCTCCGTCGCAAGCCGCCCGTCCGCGACGCGGCGGCGCTCGCTGATTTCATCGACAGCCAGTCGGCTTTTCTGGTGCAGAAGGGCATCTTCGAGTATGCGCGCGCCCGCGCCGGGCATTACGCCAAGGTGCTGTTCCACGAGCCCGACTTCCAGGCCGCCGTGGAGGCGGCGCGCTGGCGCGCCTACCCGCTCGGCCTCGCCATGGTGGTCGAGATGGTCGAGGGCGAGCTGCGGCCTCATGCCGCGGGACATCTCGCCGGCGTCCGCGCGGCGCTGACCGGAACGGCGCTCGCCGTGTTCGACCGCTATCCGGCGCCGCCCTCGCTCGGGCCGGAGGCCTGGGCGGCGGCGCGCGACGACGTCGCCCATGTGGTCGAGCGCTGCGCGCTGCATCCGGTCAAGCGCGTCATCGACGTGCCGGAGCCCTACATGAAGCCCTATTTCGCGCTGATGCCGATCCATCCGAAGCTGCGCGGACAGGACTTCGACACGACCTGCAACTATCTGCGGGTCGGCCTGTGCAACATCCACGACGAGCTCGCCGAGCGCCTGGATGCCGACGCCGTGACGGCGGCCCTCCTGCGCGGCGGCGGCTGAGAGCGGGCCACGGCGGGCGACGAGCGCACCGGGGAGCCGCGAGGGGGGGGGGGAGGACATGGCCGCCGCCGACAATGCGACGCCCCTGATGGTCCTCGAGGCGGTCGCGATCGACACCGAGACGACCGGGCTCGATCCGCGCAAGGCGTGGACCGTGGAGCTCGCCGCCGTGCGCATCTCGGCCGGCCGGGTGGTGCCGGAGCCGGTGTTCCGCCGCCTCGTCCGCCCGCCCGAGCCGATTCCGCGCGCCGCCGCCGCGATCCACGGCATCGACGACGGCATGGTCGCCGCGGCGCCGGCCTTCGCCGAGGCGTGGCCGGACTACGCCGCCTTCATGCGCACCGGCGCCGTGGTGATCGGCCACGCGGTCGGCTTCGACCTCGCGGTGCTGCGCCGCGAATGCGAGCGCGCCGGCCTGCCGTGGACGCGGCCCCGCACCCTCGACACGCTGCTGCTCGCCGAGGTGGCGCAGCCCGACCTCGCCGAATACTCGCTCGACAGCCTCGCCTCCTGGCTCGGCATCACCATCGAGGGCCGCCACAGCGGGCTCGGCGACGCCCGCGCCTGCGCCCAGCTCTTCCTCGCCCTGGTGCCGCGGCTGCGCGCCCGCGGCATCCGCACGCTGGCCGAGGCCGAGCAGGCCTGCCGCACCCTCACCGAGGTGCTCGACCAGCACCACCGCGCCGGCTGGGTCGAGCCGGTGTCGGCGCCGGTGCGCTCCGACCGCGAGGCGGTGTTCGCCCGCATCGACTCCTACCCGTACCGGCACACGATCGGCGAGATCATGCGGGCGCCGCCGCGCCTCGCCGCCTCCGACACGCCGCTCTCGGCGGCGCTCGGCACCCTGGTCGGCGAGCGCATCTCGTCGCTGTTCGTCCACGCGCCGGGCGCCGATCCGGCGCGGCTCCGGCCGGCCGATCTCGGCATCGTCACCGAGCGCGACATCCTGCGCGCGCTCGCCCATCACGGGCCGGACGCCTTCGCCCTGCCGGTCGCCAAGGTGATGGCGAAGCCGCTCGCCGCGGTGCCGGCCGACGCCTTCGTGTATCGCGCCATCGGCCGCATGGGGCGGCTCGGCGTCCGCCATCTCGCCGCGGTCGACGAGGCCGGCTTCGTGGTCGGCGCCCTCTCGGCGCGCGACCTGCTGCGGCTGCGCGCCGGCGAGGCGGTGACGCTCGGCGACGCCATCGACCAGGCCGAGGACGTCGAGGGGCTGGCCGCCGCCTGGGCGACGCTGCCGCGGGTGGCCGCGGCGCTGAGCGCCGAGAAGGTGTCGGCCCGCAACGTCGCCGCGGTGATCTCGCGCGAGCTCGGCGCGGTCACCCGCCAGGCCGCCGTGATCGCCGAGGCGCGCATGCGCGACGCCGGCCGCGGCGAGCCGCCGTGCGCCTATGCGGTCGCCGTGCTCGGCTCGGCCGGACGCGGCGAGAGCCTACTCGCCATGGACCAGGACAACGCGCTGTTCTTCGCGACCGGCGACCCCGACGGCCCGGAGGACCGCTGGTTCGCCGAGCTCGGCACCCATCTGGCGGCGATCCTCAACGATGTCGGCCTGCCGTTCTGCAAGGGCGGCGTGATGGGCAAGACGCCGGAGTGGCGCGGCTCGGTCGCCACCTGGCGGGAGCGCATCGCCGCCTGGGTGCGCCGCTCGCGGCCGCAGGACCTGCTCTCGGTCGACATCTTCTTCGACCTGCGGCCCGTGCACGGCGACCCGGCGATCGCCAACGACCTGCGCGCCGCCGCCTTCGACGCGGCGAAGGGCGAGATCGCCTTCGCCAAGCTGCTCGCCGAATCGGCCGGGGCGGTGGAGCTGGGGCTCGGCTTCTTCGGCGGCTTCCGCACCCAGGGCGGCCGGCTCGACCTCAAGCGCACCGGCACGTTCCCGATCGTCACCGCGGCGCGGGCGCTGGCGATCCGCCACCACGTGGTCGAGCGCTCGACGCCGGAGCGGCTCGCCGCCATGCGGACGCTGGGGCTCGGCGGCCAGCACGACCTGCAGGGCCTGGTCGACGCGCTCGGGACGTTCCTCGACCTGATCCTCGCCCAGCAGCTCGCCGACCTCGAGCACGGCATCCCGGCCGGCAACGCCGTGGTGGTCAAGCAGCTCGCCCAGCGCGACCGCGAGCGCCTCCGCCTCGGCCTCGAGCAGGTCGCCCAGATCGACTGGCTGACGCGCGATCTGCTGATCGGCCGGTGAGGGGGCGGTCATTCCGGGGCGCACCGAAGGTGCGAACCCGGAATCCCGCCGAGAATTCGGAGGCCGTCGCTGGATTCCGGGGCGCGGACCGTCAGGTCCGCGCCCCGGAACGACGGAGGCCGGCGCATCGCTCCGGCCGATAGGCTGTCGCGTGTCCGACAGGGCGAAGCTGTATCGTGTAGGGTACAGCACAGCGGGCGCGGCCGGGACTGGCCGGGGGCGCGTACGGGTGTTGGAAACGCCTGAAATCGCTGCCTCGTTCGGGCGCCGGGGACTCTGGCCCGCGGCTTGCTGACGGATCCCCGGCAACCCGGGGATCCCAAAGATGTTCCGTCCCGATCCGACCCGCCGTCTCGCCGTCGTGCTCGGCACCAACGAGATCGCCTCGGCGGTCGCCGTGCTGCTGCGGCGGGCCGGCGACGCCGTGGTGCTGGTGCACGACCCGAACCCGCCGGTGATCCGCCGCGGCATGGCGTTCCACGACGCGCTCTACGACGACGTCGCCGCCGTGGAGGAGGTGGTCGGCCGGCGGGCCGACCGCTTCGTCGATCTCGCCCCGGTGCTGGCGATCCCCGACACCGTGGCGGTCACCCGCCTCGGGCTCCTGGACCTCATCGTCCACGGCCGCCTCGACGTGCTGGTCGACGCCCGCCTGCACAAGCGCAGCGAGACGCCGGACCTGCGCCATCTCGCCGGCGTCGCGGTCGGGCTCGGGCCCGGCTTCGCGGTCGGCGCCAACTGCGACGTGGCGGTGGAGACCCGGCCGGTGAGCCCGGTGCGGCCCGTCACCGAAGGGCGGACCGAGGCGGCCGACGGGGTGCCGAGCCGGCTCGGCGGGGCGGGGCGCGAGCGCTTCGTCTACGCGGCGGCGGCCGGGCGCTGGCGCAGCGCCGTGGAGATCGGCAGGCGGGTCTTCGTCGGCTTCCCGGTCGGGCACCTGGACGGCGTGCCGGTGCCGGCGCCGATGGACGGCATCCTGCGCGGCGCGGTGCGCGACGGGCTCGAGGTGCCGGCCGGGGTCAAGCTGATCGAGATCGATCCGCGCGGCCGGCAGGCGCGCTGGACCGGCCTCGACGACCGCCCGCGACGAATCGCCGAGGCGACGCTCGCCGCCATCGACCTGCGGGCCGGTCCGCTTGCCACCGGCCGCATCCTGACCTACGCAAGAGACCGGTGACGGCACGGGACCGGTGACGGCCCGCGGCGCCGTGACCATGACCCCCGAGGCGATCGGCATGCCACACAGGACGGCGGCGGCCCGAACGGTCGAGACGGTGCCCGGCGACGCCGCGGCGCGGACGCCGGCGACCACGCCGACGACGATCGAGCTGCGTCTCGCCTTCGGCAACGGCGGCAGCCTCGATCCGGAGGACATCGCCCTCCTGGAGACGATCCGGCGCGAGCGCTCGATCCTCGGCGCCAGCCGGGCGACCGGCACCTCCTACCGCAAGTGCTGGCTGATGGTGGACGCCCTCAACCACACCTTCGAGACGCCGGTGGTGGAGACCTTCCCGGGCCGGCGCGGCGGCGGGGCGGAGCTCACCGTGTTCGGCGAGCGGCTGGTCGCGCTCTACCGGTCGCTGGAGCGGCAGGCCCGCCGCAGCGGGGCGAGCACGCTGGCCGAGCTCACCGCGGCGCTCGATCCGGACTACCGACCACGGGCCAGCGGCGCGGCGTCGGCAGATCCGCCGGACGAACGGCCTCGTTCCCGATCGCGACCGACTTGATCATCGCCCAGGCCTTGAGGCCGGGCTCGAGCGCCAGCCGCTCGACCGATTCCCAGGTCACCAGCGCGTCGAGCCGGGTGGTGCCGAGGTCGAAGGTGATCCGCGCATAGGGGGCGGCGAGCCGCTCCACCGTGACGATCGTGCCGGGCAGCCGGTTGGTGATCGACACGTCCATGGGCCGGGTCAGCGCCACGGCGACGTCGCGGGCGTCGATCGTCACCCGCACGCCGGTGTCGACCGGCGCCGCCACCATCGGCACCCGCAGCTCGCCGTCGCCGAAGAACAGGGTCGACAGGCCCCATTGCGGGTCGTGGCGCAGCACCCGGGCGTCGAGCGTGGTGGCGAAGGCGACCGGCGAGGCGGCCGCCGCGGCAGTGGGATCGGACATGCCCCCCACCATGCCAGAAACGCGCCGGCGGGGGGAGATGGGGCGGGAGCGAGGCGGGGGGTAGGGCGCGGGCTGCGGCCGAAGTCCTCTCCCGGAGCGACGGGCCGGAGTCACGGATGTCGCGGCTCGGTTGCGTCCGGTGTCTTCGGGAAGACGGGGCGAAGGTCCGGCCGCTGGCGTCACCGGGGCGAAGCAGCCGAATGCTGTGCCCCGTCCTCGTCGCCCGTCGACTTGCCGAGCTCGTAGATCGTCTGGAACCTGTACCGTCCCAGTTCCGAAATCCCGATGGTCGGGTGGCGTTGGCGTACGAGATCCGGAAAGCTTCCGAGCGTCCGGACCCTCGCCGCCTCCACTCGCTCGCGCCTCGTGCGGAACTCGTCCTGAAACGCGGCCTCGAGCGCGGACGCGTCCGGTGAAGCGAGATCCGGCATGGCCGGCTCGGTGCACCCAGGTGTCGAATAGCTGATCAATGCGGTGCCGTTCGTGGCGGCCACGAGCTTGTCCATGCAGAGCAGGAGCTGGCCCTCGCCGCACTGATGGATGAGGACGTCGAAGCAGATCAGAAGGTCGAATCCGTCGGGCAGGTCGTCGGCGAGAAGGTCGAACACGCGGAATTCGAACTGCGGAAACCGGGCCTGTCCGAGCGCGACGACGGGCGCGGCGATGTCCAGCCCCATGTACCGGATGTTCCGGGCGTCGAGGACATTGTCCTTCGGGTCGATCCAGCACAGATCGCCACAGCCGACGTCGAGAACCGAGCGTACGTCTCGTTCGACGATCACTCTCTCCACGATGGCGCGTTTGTACCAGGCCGCGATTCCTCTGGAACCGGGGCCGCTGCCGAGCCAGGGGGCCGTCGTGTATCTCCGGCTCCAGAAGGCTCGATTATCGAACGCGGCGGGATCGCGATCCTGGTCGCTCATCGGTCCGTCCCGTATTCGGGGTAGAAGGTCAGCAGCCCGGGGAGGCCCCGGGTCCTCGCCATCTCCCGGATCCGGCGGGCGATGTCCACGGCCTCGGCCGTCGCCGGGCGGACCGGGGCCGCCACCGCGATCAGGTCGCGCGCGGCGGTGGTCGGGTCGAGCCCCAGCCGTGCCAGCACGCCGTCCGGATCGGCCGTGAGGCTCTCGTAGTGCAGGACGGCGACGGCGGGGACGAGGTCGGCGTAGCGCCGGCAGAACGCCTCGATGATCAGGACATGCTTGTCGATCAGCGGGACGTCCGTCTCGGAGATGATGCGGATCGCGGGCCAGAAGCGCTCCGCCGCCGGAAGCCGGCCGCCGCTGACCGGAAGATCGAGCGACCGCCAGGACAGGATCGTCGCCACCGGATCGCGAACGATCGCGACGATCGCCGCGCCGCTGTGCCGGCTCAGCTCCGGGAGGGCCGCCGTGAACAGGGCATTGTGCTTGACCGCCAGCAGGAAGTCCTCGGGCAGGTCGCGCGCGGCGCGGGCGACCAGCGTGTAGTCGGTCCGCCGCGTGCCGTCGGTGCGCGCGGTCGAGAAGTAGTTGGTGACCGGCCCGCCGTCGGCCGCCCGGCGGTCCAGCACGGTTCCGCCCGAGCGGAGCGTCGTCCGGATGTCGCGCAGGTCGTCGCGCAGCCGTTCCGCGAACGCGTCGGCCGTCCCGGACTCCTGCGAGAGCCGGACCTGATGGTCCGGCTCGGACAGGCACACCGCGTTCGCGCAGCTGTCGATCAACGCAGCCGCGAGCGTCGTGCCCGACCGCGGGACGCCCGTCACGAGAAGATCACGCACGGGGCCGTTCATCGAGGAACTCCGCGAACTCGTCGATCCATCGCCGCTCGAAGGCCGCCCGCGTGTAGCGGGACGCCGTCCCGACGCCGTCGTGCGCCAACGATGCCGCCAGAGCGTCGTCGAGCAGCATGCGGCGCGCCCTCTCGACGACACCGTCGATGTCGCCGTAGCGCGTCACCAGGCAGTTGGCGCCGGGCACCATGAATTCCCGCCCTCCGAACCCGTCGAAGCCGGCGACGGCGACGGAGAGGCTCATGGCCTCGAGCGGCACCAGCCCGAATCCCTCCGCCGGAGCCAGCGTGATCAGATAGCGGTGCTGCCCGAGCCGCCGCATCAGCGCGTCGTGAGCGACCCGGCCCTGCGCCAGCAGGGGCTCGAAGGAGACGTCCGGGCAGCGCGACCTCAGCCGCCGCATCACCTCGTCCTCGACGGCGCGGTGAAGCAGGGTCGCCCCCTTGGTGTGGACCAGGGCCCGGCGGGCCGGACGCTCGCGCCACGGCGGCGGCGGCTCCGGCGGCGCTTCGACGAAGGCGGGGATCACCTTGGCGTCGATGGCGTAGAGGCCGCGGACATAGTCGGCCACGAAGCGGCTGACGCAGACGTATCGCTCGAAATGGACGTCGAGCAGAGGGTAGGTGTTGAACCCCTGCAGATAGGACAGCGTCCGGCCGGGAAACCGGAGGCCCAGGCCGAAGTGGGAGAAGGAGGGATTGCAGATCAGGATGTCGGCGGTGCCGGCCCGGGCCAGCATCTCCTCGATCCCGATGCGCGGCAGGGCGGCCTCCCGTTCGAAGACGTCGTCTTCGTCGATGCGGCGCGGATCGACGGAGACGACCGGCCGGCCGAAATGCCGATTCAGGAGGAGGCCGAGATGGTAGGCCATGTAGGCCCCTCCGGCCGGGATGTGGGCGCCGACGACGTAGACCACGGACATGTCTGCTCCGGTCGTCAGGAAATCGGGCTCTCGTCGATCGTCACATAGGGGATCATTCCCATGTCGACGACCCCGAGCGCCACCGGTTCCGGAGTCGGGAGAACGCGCGTGACCACGACGTCGATGAGGCGGTGAAGATAGTAGCGCTCTCCGTCGACGGTGCCGACGACCCCGGCGTTCCAGAAATAGGTTCCCGGGAGCAGCTGGCACTGAAACTCGAAACGCACATGGGCGGTGGTCCCGGGACGGACGAGCGGGGTCCGAAGGCTCTTGTTGAACAGGGTCGAGGCGCCGGCCAGGCCCTGCCCGTGCAGGGTCTTGAGATAGGTCGAGAAGCCGACGCTCTCGGCCCGGCACGAGAAGTCGACGTCGTACGCGACGACGTAGCGCCGGCCCGTCATCAGCACGTTGACGGCCTCGCCCCGCATCGTCGTGACCCGCACGTCCCGGATCAGGGCCCCGCGCTGCTCGACGTCGACCATGGACTGCGATCGCAGCCCGGGATCGTAGAACTCGGCACCTGAGGGCGCGGCGGCCGGAATGACCGGGGCGTCGGGCGCGGGGGCCGTGGCCGCCGCCGGTCTCGGCGCGTCGGCGGGCGGCGGTGCCGCCGCCTCGGCCGCCGGCGGGTCGTGCGGCGGAGCGGGCGTCGCCGCGGCCCCATCCGGCGGCGCCACCGGATCGAGGTGCATCGCCAGGATGGCGGCGCGGATATCCGGCGCGATCTCGGGACTCGCGTTGACCAGCCGCTGATACTGGACCGTCACGGTCTTCGGCTGCCCGTCGAGGATCAGCTCGCCGCGATCGACGAGCAGCGCCCGCGAGCAGAGCTGGACCACCAGCTGGGCCGAGTGGCTGACGAACAGGATGGTGGCGCCGCGCTCCTGGATCTGCTCGAGGCGGGCGAAGCACTTGCGCTGGAACGCCTCGTCGCCGACGGCGAGGGCCTCGTCGACGACCAGGATGTCGGGATCGACGTTGATGGCGGTCGCGAAGGCGAGCCGCACATACATGCCCGACGAGTAGGTCTTCACCGGCTGGTCGATGAAGGCACCGATGTCGGCGAAGCCGGCGATGGCGTCGAAGCGCTCGTCGATCTCGGCGCGCGACAGGCCGAGAATGGCGCCGTTGAGATAGACGTTCTCGCGGCCCGTGAAGGCCGGATTGAAGCCGGCGCCGAGTTCGAGCAGCGCGGCGACGCGGCCGTTCACCTCGACGCTGCCGGCGTTCGGCCGCAGCGTGCCGCAGACGATCTGCAGCAGCGTCGACTTGCCCGATCCGTTGCGGCCGACGATGCCGACCGTCTCGCCGCGGCGGACGTCGAACGAGACGCCGCCGAGCGCGGCGAACTCGCGGTAGTAGCGCCGCGGCGGCCGACCGGCGAGTCGCTGCAGGCGCGGCACGATCGACTGCTTGAGCCGGTCCTGCGGCCGGTCGAACAGCAGGAAGTGCTTGGAGATGTCGCGCACCCGGATGGCGACGTCGCCGCGGGTCGCGTCAGAGGACATCGGCGAATCCCTTGCGGGTCTTCTGGAACCACAGCAGGCCGAGCGCCGCGACGATGCCGGCGGTCACCGAATAGAGCGCCAAGGCGGTCCAGTCGGGCGGGTGCCCCCAGATCAGCACGTTGCGGGCCTCCTCGACCGGGAGGACGATCGGGTTGAGCACCTGGATCGGGCGGGTCCATGCCGGCAGGGCGCTGGCCGGAAAGAAGATCGGCGACAGGAACATCATCGCCGTCAACAGCGGCGCGATGATCTGGGCGATGTCGCGGATATAGACTCCGAGGGCCGACAGGAACCAGGACAGCCCGAGGATCAGGACGAGATAAGGCACGAGCACGAGCGGCAGGAGAAGCGCGGTGGCGGGCAGGCCGCCTTGGATCGCGACGATGAAGACGATCAGAACGGCCAGCCTGATCGCCGTGTCGAACAGCGTCGAGCCGACCGCCACCATGGGCAGGATCGCCAGCGGGAAGACGATCTTCTTCACGTAGTTGACGTTCTCCAACACGAGCCGCGGCGCGCGCGTGATCACGTCGGCGAAGAGCTGGAACACGGTCATTCCGGTGAACAGGATGACGGCGAACTCGGCCGTCGAGTGATCGCCGCCGTCGTCGGCCGTGGGCCAGCGCGACTTGAACACGGTGCCGAACACGAAGGTGAAGACGGCGAGCATGAACAGCGGCGTCAGGAGAGACCAGACGAGGCCGAGAGCCGAGTCGCGGTATCGCGCCGCCACCTCGCGCTGCGCGAGCTGAACGGCGAGCCGGACCCGCGCCAGCACCTGTGACGCCAGCAGGTGTAACCGGGCAGGCTGACTTGCCACCCCGAAGCCTCCTCGAAGATGTCCATGCATGCGCGGCCTGCTTACCACGCGGCCCGGACCGAACCAAGCGAGCGACGCAGGCCGGAAAGGTTGCGGGGAGGGGACGGGTTGCGTAAAGACGGGGCGCGCGGCTCCGGCCTCCGAATGCGTCGGACAGCCGTGCCCGCGGGGCTGAATTATGGTTGAATTGTCAGGCCTTGTCTCGGAAGAGCTCGGACCCGGCCGGGTGTCGCCCGAAGGCCTGCCGGCCGCGCGCGAGTCGGCGGCGCCGGAGCGCCGGAGGATCGCGGTCCTGGTGGCCGGCATGCACCGCAGCGGGACCTCCGCCGTGGCCCGCCTGCTCAACCTGCTCGGGTGCGATCTGCCGAAGACCCTGATGCCGGCCGGGATCGGCAACGAGGCCGGGCACTGGGAATCGATCGCCGTCTCGGTCCTGAACGACGCCATCCTGGCGGCACACGGAGCGACCTGGGACGACTGGCGCGCCATCGATCCCGGCTGGTTCGAGACGACGGACGCCAGGGCGTTCCGGAGCCGGTGCCTCGAGGTGCTGGCGGAGGAGTTCGGCGCCAGCCCGCTTTTCGTCCTGAAGGATCCCCGGCTGTGTCGGCTGCTGCCGTTGTGGCTGCCGGTGCTGGAGACGGCAGCGATCGAGCCGCGGGTCGTGATCCCGGTCCGCAATCCGTTCGACGTCGCCGCGTCCCTGCAGGCCCGCAACGAGATGGAGCCCGGGTTCGCGCAGCTTCTCTGGTTGCGGCACGCGCTGGATGCGGAGTTCGGGTCGCGCGGGGTAGCGAGGGTCTTCGTCCGTTACGACGAGGTCTTGGGGGACTGGCGGGCGTCGGTGTCCAGCCTGGGGGCCGCGCTCGATCTGTCGTGGCCCCGGGACGTCGAGGAGGTCGCGTCCGACGTGGCGGCGTTCCTCCGACCGTCGCTGCGCCATCACGACGTTCCGGATTCCGCCGTCTTGGACGACCAGACGGTGGCCGGATGGATCCGCGAGACCTTCGCGATTCTCGACGCGGCCTGCCGCGATCGGCATCGTCCCTTGGACACGGCCGCGCTGGATCGCGTCAGGACCGCGCTCGGAGAGGCCGATCCACTGTTCCGGCCCGTCGTCGAGCGGGCCAGAGAGGACGTCCGGCGAGCTGTGGCGCACGCCGAGGCCCTGAGTGCCGAGGCCGGCACCGTCCGCGCACAGTGCGCCGAGCTCGAGGCGGCGATCCGGAGCAGCGAGCAGGAGCTGGTGTCGGAACGCGAGTTCGTTCGCGAGCGCGAGCGCGAGATCCTGGCGCTGCGGGGAGACGTCGAGCGACGGGACCTCGTGATCGCGGAGCGCGAGAAGATGCTCGCGGCCGCGAGTGATCTCGTCGCGCAATGTAACCTGAGCCTGTCGGAGCAGAGGGCCGTCCTCTCGGAACGCGACAGCACGATCGCTCGCCTGGAAGCTGCTCTTGCCCACCGGGAAGCGGCGCTCGCCCAGCGCGAAGCCGCGCTGGCGCAGCGCGACACCGCGCTTGCGCAGCGAGACACCGCGGTCGCTCAGCGCGATACCGCCGTCACCCAGCGCGACGCGGCCGTCAGCGAGCACGAGATCCGGCTTTCCCTGCGCGAGGACGACCTGCAGCAGGCGCGGCAGCGGGGGGCCGAGCTGGAGCGCGCCCTCGCGGAGCGGGAGAGTGCCTTCGCCCTCGAGCGCCGGGAACGTGACGCCGAGATCGCCGGCCTTCGCGAGGACGTCGAAGGTCTTCGCCGGCAGCGGAACGTGGACGCGCAGGTCAGCGAATCGGAGCTGGCGCGCCGGGCGGAGACCATCGCGACGCTCGAGGCCACCGTGATCGCCCTGCGGTCCTCCACGTCCTGGCGCATCACCGCACCGTTGCGGTTCGTGCGGCGCATGGCGGGCCGGGTCGGCTCGCGGCCCGCGTTCCCGCCGGCCCGCGCCGCGGGTCGGACCGCAGCAGAGCGCAGGCTGATGTCCGGCGCGGGCGGGTCCAGGGCGACGCTCCGGCGTCTCGCCGAAGCCGTGCTGCCGAAACGCCTCGTGGATCGCGTCGTGACCTGGAGAGTGGCGCGGACGATCGTCGTCCCGTCCGGCCTCTTCGACAGCGAGTGGTACCTGGCCCGGAATCCCGACGTGCGGACGAAAGGCGCCGATCCGGTCCGGCATTATCTCGTCCACGGCTGGCGGGAGGGCCGTGACCCGCATCCGCAGTTCAGCACCAGCGGCTATCTGGATCGCTATCTGGACGTCCGGATGGCGGGCTCGAACCCGCTGGTGCACTACCTCCTGCACGGGCGTGCCGAGGGGCGCTCGCCCCGGCCGGATGTCTGGCGCCCTCCGTCGTCCCTCCCCTCCGGCGACGGCGCCCGGCCGCCGCTGTCCGAGCCGCCGGATCGGACCGGGAGCGTCGAGCGGCGCCCCGGGACCGCCTCCACGGGCCTTGCCGGAGCAGCGAAGGCACGGGCCTTGCGGTACATCGTCGCCCGCCACGGCGGCGACTCGGCGGCCGCGTATGGCGACCTCTTCGATGCGGCCGCGGGCGAGGCCGGCGACCGTGAGGCCGACCTCGAGCGGCGCCTGCTGGCGCGCGCCCGCAGCGCGGCGCAACGTGCGTCGGCGGCGGAGCCCGAGGTGTCCGTCGTCGTTCCGATGTTCGACAACGTTCTCGTGACGCTCGCCTGCGCCGTTTCGGTTCTCGAGGTCGGCAGCCGCAGGCCGTTCGAGCTGGTGATCGCCGACGACTGCTCCCCCGACGCCCGCGCCGAGCTGTTCGGAACGATCGGCGGCTGCGTCCGTCACGTGCGTCAGGCGACGAATCTCGGATTTCTCCGGAACTGCAATCGCGCCGCGGCGGAGACGCGCGGAGCCTGTCTGGTCTTCCTCAACAACGACACGCTGGTCCTGCCCGGATGGCTCGATGCGCTGATCGACCTCCTCGACGAACACGCCGATGTCGGCCTCGTCGGATCGAAGCTGCTCAACGCCGACGCCACGCTGCAGGAGGCGGGGGGAATCTTCTGGCGGGACGGCTCGGCCTGGAACTACGGGCGCGGACAGGAACCCGGGCTCCCGGAATTCAACTACCGGAAGGAGGTCGACTACGTGTCGGGCGCCGCGATGGCGCTTCGCCGCTCCGTCTGGGACCGCCTGTCCGGATTCGACGAGGCCTTCGCTCCGGCCTATTGCGAGGACGCCGACCTCGCCTTCCGGGTCCGCGCCGAGGGGCTCTCGGTGGTCTACCAGCCGCGCTCGGAGGTGTTCCATCTCGAAGGGCTGAGCCACGGTCGCGAGATCGGGACCGGGATCAAGGCGTTTCAGACCGTCAACCAGCGCAAGCTCCACGAGCGGTGGCGTGCCGTCCTGGAGGAGGAGCACTTCGACAGCGGAACGGACGTCGTTCTCGCACGCGACCGCTCCCGGAACCGCGTCCGCATTCTCGTCGTCGACCATTATGTCCCGCAGTGGGACCGGGACGCCGGGTCCCGCACGATGCATGGTTTCATGAAGATGCTGGTCGAGCGCGGGTTTCATGTGGCGTTCTGGCCCGACAATCTTCACGAGGATCCGGAGTACACGCCCGCTCTTCAGGATCTCGGCGTCGAGGTGATCTACTCGGCGAGCTATCGGAACCGTTTTCCCGAGTGGTTTGCCGAAAGGGCAGGCCACACCCGCTACGTCCTGCTCAGCCGTCCGCACGTCGCGGAGAAGTACATCGGCGAGGTCAAGCAGCATCCCGGCGTGAAGGTCCTGTACTACGGGCATGATCTCCATCACCGTCGGATGGCCGGCGAGTATCGGCTCGAGCCGAGCGAGAGCCTGATGGCCGACATCGAAGCCATGAGGGATTGCGAGTACGGCATCGTCCGTCGGGCCGACGTCTCGCTCTATCCGTCGCAGGAGGAGGTCGACGTCCTCCGGGCTGCGCTGCCTTCCGGTGTCAGGGTCGAGCCGGTGCCGGCCTACGTGTTCGACGAGGCAGACCTGGCCGCAGGAGCCGCGGCCCTCGACCGGCACATGGAGCGCGGCACGGCGGAGCTGCTTTTCGTGGGGGGCTACCGACACGGCCCGAATGTCGATGCGGTCCTCTGGTTCGCCGAAGCGGTGATGCCAGAGTTGCGGAGGATCGCGACCGGCGTGCGGTTTCACATCGTCGGCTCCAACGTTCCGGCGGCCGTGGCCGCGCTCGCCGGGCCCGACATCGTGGTGCATGGTCGGGTCAGCGACGACGCGCTGACCCGACTGTATGCCGAGGCCGATCTCGTCGTGGCTCCGCTGAGGTTCGGCGGCGGTGTGAAGGGAAAGGTCGTCGAGGCGATGGCGAAGGGACGACCGATCGCGACGACATCTATCGGTGCACAGGGAATCGACGATCCCGAGGCGATGCTGTTCCTCGGCGAGGACGCCGGGAGCTTCGCCTCGGCGGTCCGGCATGCGCTCGCGGATCGCGACGAGGCCGTACGTCGGGCTCGCCGCGGACTCGACTTCGTCCGCCGACACTATACGGCGGAGGCGGTCGCCGCGTCCTTCGCCTCGTTCATGCCCGAACTGTCGGTGTGACGGAACGGGGCGAGGCGCGCGACGGCAGGACCCGATCGGAGGTTCAGGATGGGCGGGAGAGTCGGTACCGGTGCTCGAGGCGCCGACGGGAGGAAGAGACCTTGAGTTCCGGCCCCGTGATCCGTGCGCGTGCGCCGCTCCGGCTGGGGTTTGCCGGCGGCGGCACCGACGTCTCGCCGTTCTGTGACGAGCACGGCGGTCTGGTGATGAACGCGACGGTCAAGCTCTACGCCTACGCCTATCTCACCTCGTCGTCCGACGATTGCCTGCGTTTCGATGCCGCGGACATCGACGAATGCTTCACGGGGCCCGCGGTCGCCGAGGTTCCCCTTCAGGGGACGTCCCTTCTGCACAAGGGCGTCTACAATCGCATGGTCCGCCAGTTCAACGGCGGGCAGGCGCTGCCGGTCGAGGTGCGCACGACCGTGGACGTGCCGGCCGGTTCCGGGCTCGGATCGTCGTCGACGCTCGTCGTGGCACTGGTCGAGGCCTTCCGGAACTACCTCAATCTGCCGCTCGGCGAGTACGACATCGCCCGGCTCGCCTTCGAGATCGAGCGCGAGGAGATCGGGCTGTCCGGCGGCCGTCAGGATCAGTACGCCGCCGCCTTCGGCGGATTCAACTTCATGGAGTTCTCGGCCGGCGATCGCGTCGTCATCAATCCCCTGCGGATCAAGCCGACGACGCTCTGGGAGCTCGAGAGCTCGATCGTCCTCTGCTACACGGGCAAGTCACGATCGTCGGCGGAGATCATCGATCGCCAGATCCGCAACATGAGGACGGACCACAAGGCGTCGATCGAGAGCCTGCTGTTGCTGCGGCAGGAGGCGATCGACATGAAGGAGGCCATCCTCAAGGGCGAGATCCGAAAGGTGGGCGAAGCGCTGCATCGCGGATGGCTCGCCAAGCAGAAGACGGCGCCCGGCATCAGCACGGACCGGATCGCGACGCTGATCGAGGCCGCACTCGCAGCCGGCGCCTATGCCGGAAAGGTCTCGGGTGCGGGCGGCGGCGGCTTCGTGATGCTTCTCTCGGATCCTCCGCGACGGCACGAGGTGGTCCGGGCCCTCGCGGAACTCGGCGGGGTCGTCCTCCCGTGCAACTTCACGAGCTCCGGCGTCGAAAGCTGGCGATGGTGACCGGCGCGCCTGCGACAGTCCGTGAGCCGATCCGCCAGGCGGTCGTTCTCGTCGGCGGGCGTGGCACCCGGCTCGGCGAGCTCGCGCGGGACGTGCCGAAGCCGCTGCTGCCGATCGACGGCGACCGGGTGTTTCTCGACTACATTCTCGAATCGGTGGCGCGCCACGGCTACTTCGACGTCGTGCTTCTCGCCGGACATCTCGGCGAGCAGGTCGAGAGCCGCTATGCCGGACGCACGCTGCACGGTTCGACGTTGCGGGTTCTGCGGGAGCCGGAGCCGCTCGGCACGGGCGGGGCCCTCACGGTGGCGCGCGCCGTTCTGGACGACGCGTTCCTCATGATGAACGGCGACGCGCTGTTCGACATCAACCTGCGCGCTCTCGAGGCCGAGGCGAGCGTCGACGGTGCCACCGCCACGCTCGCCCTCAAGGCGCTCGACGACACCGGCCGTTACGGCCGGGTGACCGTCGAGGACGGCCGGGTCGTCGCGTTCGTCGAGAAGGACCCCACGGTCCGGGCGCCGGGGACGATCAACGGAGGCATCTACGTGCTTCGCCGCTCCGTGGTCGACCTCGCCGCGCCGCTCCCGTGCTCCATCGAGCGGGACGTGTTCCCCCTGCTGGTCACCCGCGGGGAGGTCCGCGGGCGTGTGTTCGACGACTACTTCATCGATATCGGAACGCCGGAGTCGCTCGCCCGCGGACGTGCGGAGCTGCCGGCCGTACGGGTCCGGCCGGCGGTCTTCCTGGTCCGTGACGCGGTTCTCGATGTCGGTCGCGGCGCCGCGACCCGGGCGGACGATCTCGCCCTCGTCGACGGAGCCGCGGAGGCGGTGCGGCATCTGAACGATCGCGGCTACTTCGTCTTCCTCGTCGACGATCGGCCGGGCATCGCCCGCGGCGATGACATGCACGACGACTCGACGCCGTTCACGCTGGCCCTCCGGGCATGCCTCGCCCGCGCCGGCGCCCATGTCGACGGCGTCTATGCCGCGTCGTGCCAGCGGAGCGGAACGGGCGCGCGTTCGACGATCGAGCAGGACGACGGAGTGTCTGGCGCCGGGCTCCTCCACCGGGCCTTCGCCGAATGGCCGATCGCGCGAGCCGGCTCCTTCCTGGTCGCCGTCAAGCCGGCCGAGGCCGCGGCGGCGGCGCGCGTGGGGCTGCCCGGCGTGCTGTGCGGACGCGGCCGGCTGGATACGATCGTGAAGACGGCACTGGGGACGTCCGGCGGCCGCGCCGGCGCGGGTTGCGCGGCCCCGGGCAGCACGACGGAGAGCATCTCCGATCCGCGCGATGTCTCGTAACCTGCATGCGCTTCGTCGCCTTCACGCGACGGCGTGGCCGGCGGGACACCACGGGCGTATTCGTCTTCGAGCGTGGGCTTGTGAGACCGCGATGCCGTCAGGCCCGTTGTGCAGCCTGCAGGCACAGCGCCCACCTGGTCCGTTCGGCGGCCGTGGCTGCTTCCAGATAGCATCGCGCGCTTTCCAGCCCTGCCGCGATCATCATCGGCCCGAGCCGGCAGCCACGAAGCGCCGCCATGTTCGCCTCGACCGGATACCAGAGCCGGGTGAACATCTGGTCCGTCGTCAGCACCTCGAACGGGCCGTACTCCGCCAGGAACGCCCAGTCCCGGCCCGGCAGTGTCTGGACCGTGAAGCCGGCTCCGGCGAACAGCGCGCGGAGCCCTGCGACCGAATACGACGCCACATGGCCGCGCTCGAACGGGTCGAGATAGGCGTTGTCGCGCTCCACGACGAAGCTCGGCTGCGCCGAGTTGAAGTAGTACACGGCACCGGGATTGGACTTCGCGGCCAAGGCGCCGATCATCTCGGCGAGCGTATCGGGAAACAGATGCTCGATCACCTCGATGCAGACGCCGCCGTCGAATGCCCCGTCGAGATCGTGAACGTGGCCGACGCGATAGTTCCGGTGGGTGGTCCGATACACCTCAGGAGGCGGGAACGGCTCGATCCCGTGGAACACCTCCGACAGCTCGGGCAGCACGACCTCCAGGGCGGTCAACAGGCTGCCGTCGCCCGCACTGACATCGAGGACGCGGGTCAGAGGACGTCGTGCCATCCGGAACAGCTCGGCGATCCGGAGCAGCGACGACCCGAAGGAGCGCTCCCGGGCGGCCGAAAGCTCCGCCTGCCAGTAGCTCTCGTCGTACTTGCGCGAGATGTCCTGTTCGCCGCGGCGCAAGCCAGCCCGATCCGCGACGATCGATCCGCACGCGTCACAAGCGAAATAGTCGACCCCGGCGATCGTGCGGAACAGCGACACTCGGCCCTGCCGGCAAACGTCACAGACACCGCCCATCGCTCGTCCTCCATGAGATCCGCGTCATTCTAGGGTGTTCGGCGGATTCGGGCACCCCTGTGGCCGACGGCGTGTGTCGTATTCGCGGGAACAACGGGAGGCATGCCGGCGCGGCGCGCCCTCGCGCCGGAGTCTCCGATCATCCTGCGACGCGCAGCAGCTCCGGGCCGACCCGCTCGCCGGTGACGGAGTCCTTGACGAACAGCTGAAGCTCGCCGGCCCGCGACAGCAGATCCGCCGGGACGCAGGCCGTCAGCAACGTTCCGCCGCAATCGACCACGGTTTCGAGGTCCCGTCCGCCGAGCTCGATCACGGCATTCGGCCCGGCGTTCTCGGTCCGGAGCCACAGGGCGGAGTCGCCGGTGGGCTGCAGATTGAACGCTTCGCCGATGCGTACGCGGTCCGGACCGAACGAGACGATCCGGAGCGGTCGCTCGATGGCCTTGAGCCGCCCCTCCAGCTTCGCAGCGTGCGTGCGAAGCGCCGAAAGCTCGGCGCTCAACCGGGCACATTCGTCGCTCATCCACTGGTTCGTCGACGGGCGCAGGCTGTCCGCGTACTGCCTGAACGCGCTCTTCAGCGCGCGAAACGCCTGGACGGGCGTCTCGACGCCGGGAACGCGTCCGGAAAGGGCGGCCTGGTAGAGCGTGAACGCGTCTCGAACATGGGCCTCGGGAGACGACAGATTGGCCTCGATGCTGCAGTCTCCGGGGTCGTCGTAGCGCGAGCCGTTGATGCGGCTCCGGAACGGCAGCGTGCAGTTCGAATCGTACGGCTCGCCGACGAAATCGAGGCAACGACGCACCACGGTCTCCGGGTCCCGTTCGATCTCCCCGTGGTCGATCCGCAGCACTCGCTTCGGCCCGAAGGCCATCTCGGCCAAAGCCGCACTGCGGACCAGCCCCGCCCAGGTGTCGTACGCCTCCTGTTCGCGATAGTCGGGTGGTCCACCCGACGCGACCGAGGAGAAATGCATCAGCGAGGTCGCCACGCGCTTCGGGTTACGCAGGATGTGGATGAACTTCGCCCCGGGAAACAGGCGCAGGAGCGGATAGACGAAATGCGAGTTCTCGGGCGTGCCGTCGACCCATCGGCGCTTGGGATCCTGCGGCGCGCGGGCCAGCATGAAGTTGTCGCTCCAGCTGGCCTTGTGCCTCTCGGAGGACGACCGGCGGATGATGCCGTCCCGCGAGCTCTGGACGAGGCCGTCGCAGGCCTGTCCGAACACCTGGTAGAAGTCGCGACGCCGCAGGCCCGCCGCGCCGAGAAACGATCGATCCCCCAGCCCCGACCCGATCTCGTACAGGTAGTCGAGGTCGACGGCGAGCTTGTAGAGGAAATGGGTCTCCTCCAGCGGGAAGATGTTGGGATGCTGGCCGAGCGCCCAGGTGGTGACGCTCGTGGCGGACCGGTAGGACCCGATGATGAAGATCGGGGCGAGCGGGAGCGAGCACGTCGCCGGAAGTTTCGGTTCTTGTCTCGCCCGTTTCGTCCAGAATGCCAGCATGTTACCCTGCAAAACTCCGGCATGGCGGCTGCCGCGAATTAGACATTTTTTGCCGCGTTCGTCCAGGCGGGCAGGGCGCTGACAGGGGATTGCGTGCGATGTTCGGGCTGGCGGCGTCGGACCGTGCCGGGAAGCCGGGGGAAGAGGACCGCGCCGCCGTGTGGACGGCGTCCCCCCGCTTCCTCCGCTTTCTCGTCGTGGGGGTGCTCAACACGGCGGTGGGATACGGGCTCTTCGCGGCGATCTATCTCGCCACCGGGCGGCATCGCGTCGCCATCGTGATCGCCACCGTGCTCGGCGTCGTCTTCAACTTCTTCTCGACCGGGCGGCTGGTGTTCGGGTCGCGGCGGCTGCGCGCCTTCGTGCCGTTCGTGCTGGGCTACGTCGTCACCTGCGGGCTCAACATCCTGCTGGTCGACGGCCTGCTGCTCGCCGGGGTGTCGCCCGTGCTGGGCCAGCTCGTCGCGCTTCCGCCGGTGGTTCTCCTGTCCTACCAGATCAACCACCGGCTGGTGTTCCGGACGGCCGGCCGGAGCGCGCCGCCGGCTCCCGGGGCCCCCTGACCGGCCGCCCCGCCGGCACCTGATCCCGTCGCCCGCGGCGCCGCGCCCGCGCCGGGCGGCGCGGCGATGCCGATTCGGCGCTTCCCATCGCCGGCCCGAGCCGGCATGGTGCGGCCGACCCGAACCGACCCGAAAGCCCGCCATGCCGGACCGCGAGACCTCCGCAGTCGAGACCTCCACCGTCAAGACCATCACGGTCGTGACGCCCTGCTACAACGAGGAGCAGAACGTCCGCGACTGCTGGGAGGCCGTGAAGGCGCTGTTCGACGGCCCGCTCGCCGGCTACCGGCGCGAGCACATCTTCTGCGACAACGCCTCGACCGACGGCACGCTGGCGATCCTCAGGGAGATCGCGGCCGCGGACGCCGGCGTGCGGATCATCGTCAACGCGCGCAACTTCGGGCCGCTGAAGAACACCTACAACGGCGTGATGGCGAGCTCCGGCGACGCCGTGCTGCTGTTCCTGCCGGCCGACCTGCAGGATCCGCCCGAGCTGCTGCCCGAGTTCGTCGCCCTGTGGGAGCAGGGCTACGACATCGTCTACGGCATCCGGGCGACGCGCGAGGAGGGGCGGGTGATGCGCTCCCTCCGCCATCTTTACTATCGGGTGCTCACCAGCTTCTCCGAGGTGAAGGTGCCGCCCGGCGTCGGCGACTTCCAGCTCGTCGATCGCCGCGTGATCGACTCGATGCGGCGGGTGCGCGACGGCTACCCGTTCATGCGGATGATGACGTTCGAGTGCGGCGGCCGCGCCGTCGGCATCCCCTACACCTGGCGGGCCCGCAGGAAGGGCTTCTCCAAGAACCGCATGTCGTCGCTGATCGACCAGGGCCTCAACGGCCTCGTCTCGTTCACCACGGCGCCGCTGCGGCTCGCCCTGTTCGTCGGCTTCGCGCTGGCCACCATGAGCCTCGTCTACGCGGTCACCAACCTGATCATCGGCCTCGCCTTCTACCAGCAGCTCGCCGAGCCCGGCATCATGACGCTGATCGTGGCGCTGTTCTTCTTCGGCGGCGTCCAGCTGTTCTTCATGGGCGTGATCGGCGAGTACGTGCTGGCGATCTACGGCCAGGTGCGCGAGAAGCCGGTGGTGTTCGAGCGCGAGCGGATCAACTTCGAGGCGGCGCCTTCGTCCGGGCGACCAATGCATGGAGATCCGCGCGGGGCTGCTCCGCCATTCGACCTGCACTGACGCGGACCGTCCTCACGCTCGACCAGTCTTGCACCGGCCCTGGTCGCTGACCCCGCTGCCTCGGACAGCGACACGTCATCCCGAGGTGCTCGCCACCGATCTCGGGTTTACCCGAGATGAGCGTCAAGCATCGCGGGGTCATGCGTACCATGTGCACTCTCAACGGTCCTTGGCGAGGCCGCCGAGAGTGGAGTCCATCGGACCAGCCGTGCCGCAGTCGATCCGTCCTCGTGTGCTCCGGACATAGGCGAGCCAGTATGCCGCGACATCGAAATTGGGATGAAAGGAGATTCGCTTCCGGGGCTCGATGAGGCTCGGCAGCTCTTGACGACGGGCATCCAGATCGTCGTCCGAGACACACGCCAGAAGCTTCGCCCGCTCCCACCCGGATACATAGTCCCGCATGTCCCTTTCGAGAAGCGTATTTCGAGAGAAGACCAGCGCGGCGAGCACGGCAAGCAGGAACGCAAGCGACCAGGTGACCGCGTTCGACAGGGAGGTCGTCCGGGCGATCCGATTCAAGCCGAGGATGAACGATGCTCCCGCTCCGCCGAGAAATACGAACGAAAGGCGCGTGTCGACGAACATGCAGAAAACGAAGGCCTGGCACCAGTTCTGATACTTCTCGACGATGGCGACCGGTGCCGTGACCATCATGGCGGCAAGAAGGAAGATCGCCACCAGGACGAAATATCGAGGTCGAGCGCCGCCGTCGTTCGCTTCGGAGCGCAAGACCAGTCGCGCGACGCCGAGCGTCGAAAACGATACGATCGCTACGGACATCCAATTCCAGTCGGACGGGCCGCCGCCGCCCCGCCGGTACTCATCGAGCATCCGCGTGATCGTGCCCGGCGCCGAGCCGCCAAACATGTGCCCGAGCATCGTCTTGAAGAAGGGAATGCCGATCAGCGAAGGCGAAAGCTGGTTTCCCTCGTAACTGGAGGGATGCGCCGCTCGGAACACGGCATAGACCAGGACCACCCCGACCAAGGGGGCGATATCGGCCCATGTCGAGCGGCTCCGAAGCCGCCCCAGGACGGCGAGCCGAAGGCCGACACGTTCCGAATCCTGCACGACAGCCCAGGACTTTTCCACGAACAGCAAGGCAATGCAGAAGGCGAACGCCTTTTCATTGAAGATCGCGCCGGCGCCCATCAGGGCCAGCATCGGCCACTCCGATCGGGTCGTTTCCTCTCGACGCCGGTGCAGAAGAACAATCCTGGAGAGGATGATCGCCGCGATCGGGACGGAGATGTGGAACGGGTAGGAGTTCGGCGGGAGATGATAATAATCCAGCGCATGGTGAGAAACGAGAAGCAGGGCGGTGACGAGGCCGAGGTGGCCCCCCCCGAGCAGGGAGACGTAATATCCGAAGAGATAGAATGTAGAATAGTAAAGTCCTGTATAAAGGACCCTGAAAGCATAAAAATCTACGAAGGGAGCCGACAGCACCGATAGGCCGACGTCCAGGTAGTGGCCGATCCGGCCTTGTGCAGCCGCCGCGCCGCGCGTGAACTCCCACGCCTTCCGGAAACCTCCCAGGCCGACCTGATGGTACAGCACGTCATCGGCCGTCAGGCGATATCCGGCCAGGAACAGATGGACGCTGAAAAATGTAATAACCAGCAAAAGCGCCCAGCTCGACCAATAACAGGTTTTCGACATCCTGGACGCTCCCTGAGTCGAGACCTCTGGCCGCGTGCGCGACCGAAGCGGCTTACGGTGGCCGGCCTTCTCGTGCGGGACCTTCGGGGCTGCGGACCGCGGCGCGAATCCGGTCGGCGATGGCGGCGGGCGAGAGGCCGGCCGCCGCCAGCAGGGCGTCGCGGTCGCCGGCGACGCAGCCCTTGCCGGGATCGGTCTCCGGCACCGCGAGCGTCAGCAGCGGCGGGTGGCCGGGCTCGCCGATCAGCACGGCCGCCACCTCGCGGCCGAAGCCGCCGCGGGCGATGTGCTCCTCGATGGTCACCACCAGCCGCACGCCGGCCGCCGCCGCGACAATGCCGTCGCGGTCGAGCGGCTTCAGGCACGGCACGCTGAGCACCCGTGCGGAGACGCCACGCTCCGCCAGAAGATCGGCCGCCGCCAGGGCGGCGCGCGCCACCGGGCCGCTCGCCAGGATCGCCACGTCGGACCCGTCGCGCAGCGGGCGTACCCGGCGCACGTCGCCGATCGGGCGCGGGTCGAGCACCGGCTCGCCGGCGCGGCTGAGCCGGAGATAGGCCGGCTTGCCGGAGGCGGCGACGGCGGCGACGATCGCCCGCACCTCGGCCGGATCGCTCGGCACGAACACCTCGATGCCGGGCAGCACCGCCATCACGGCGACGTCCTCCAGGGCGTGGTGGGTGTAGCCCTGGCTGCCATAGGCGTAGCCGCCGCCGACCGACACCACCTTCACGTCGGCGCCGTGATAGCAGACGTCGTTGCGCAGCTGCTCCAGGCAGCGCAACGTCGGGAAGTTGCCGATCGAGTAGACGAACACGGTGTTGCCGCTCATCCCGAGCCCGGCCGCGATGCCGGCCATGTTCTGCTCGGCGACGCCGACGTTGAGGTAGCGGCCCGGATGCTTCTCGGCGAAGCGCTCCAGCACCGAGAAGCCGAGGTCGCCGTTGAGCAGCCAGATGCGCGGATCGCGCGCCGCGATCTCCTCCAGGGTCGCCACGAAGGTGTTTCTCATGACCCGAGGATCTCCGCGACGGCCTGCGCCAGCTGCTCGGCCGACGGCGACTTGTAGTGCCACTCCAGCCGGTCTTCCATGAAGCTCACGCCGCGCCCCTTGACCGTGTGGGCGATCACGACGCGCGGCTTCTCCGGATCCGGCGGGGCGCCGAGCGCGCCCTCGAGCGCGCCGAGGTCGTGGCCGTCGACCTCGACGGTGCGCCAGCCGAAGGCGCGCCACTTGTCGGCGAAGGGCGCGAGGTCGAGCACCTCGTCGACCCGGCCGAAGCTCTGGATCTTGTTGTGGTCGACGATCACGGTGAGGTTGGTCAGCCGGTGATGCGGGGCGAACAGGATCGCCTCCCAGTTCGAGCCCTCGTCGCACTCGCCGTCGCTGAGCAGGCAGACGACGCGGCTCGGCCGGCCGGCGGCGCGCGCCGCGAGCGCCAGCCCGGTGGCGATCGGCAGGCCGTGGCCGAGCGAGCCGGTCGACACCTCGACGCCCGGGATCGCGTGGCTGACATGGCCCGTGAAGGGCGAGCCGTTGCGGCTGTAGTCGTCGAGCAGCGCCGGCGGGAAGAAGCCGCGCTCGGCGAGCGCCGCGTAGAGGATCGCGGCGGCGTGGCCCTTGCTCAGCACGAAGCGGTCGCGGTCGGGATCGTCCGGCCGGGTCGGATCGAGCCGCAGCACGCGGGTGTAGAGCACGGCCAGGACGTCGGCCATCGAGAAGCAGCTGCCGATGTGCGAGGCGTTCGCCCGGTGCACCATGCGCAGCGCATGGACGCGGATGCGCCGGGCGAACTCGGCCGGATCCATGGTGTTGTCGCGCGGGCTCTCGGGCATCGTGTCGGGCATGGTGTCTGCGGGCTCTGTCAGGCGTGGGCCGCCACGGCCTCGGCGAGGCCGCGGCGCAGGTCGACCTCGGGACGCCAGCCGAGCGCGACGAGGCGCGCGATGTCGGCCTGCAGCAGCATCACCTGGTCGGGCCGGTACGGCACCTCGCCGAAGCCGAGCTCGACCGTGGGGTCGATCAGGTCGCGCAGCGTCAGGATGGTGTCGCGCAGCGGCGGCGCGTCGGGGCTGCCGACGTTGAAGACGCCGTGCGCGGTGTCGGATTCGAGCACGGTGCGGAACGCCGCGGCGGCGTCGCGGGCGTGCAGGAAGCCCCAGCGCTGCTCGCCGCGGGTCAGCGCCATGCGCTCGCGCCGCTTCAGCTTGCCGATCAGGTCGGAGATCAGCCAGCCCGGATTGTCGCCGGCGCCGTAGGTGGAGAAGACGCGAAGCCAGGCGAAGCGCACGTCGCGCAGCGCGGCGAGCCGGTCCGCCATCGCGCCGGCGGCGAGCTTCGCATGGCCGTAGAGCGTGGTCGGCCGGGTCGGGTCGGTCTCGCGGATGACGTGGTCGCACGGGCCGTACTCGGCCTGCGAGCCGGCGCCGACGAAGATGCGCGCCCCGGCGTCCGCCGCGAGGGCGAGGAGGTCGACCGTGGTGCCGACATTGCGGGCCTGGCGCGGCGCGTTGCGGTCCACGTTGCCGACGCCGTCCCAGCCGAGATGCGCGATCGCGTCGGGCCGCACCGTCGTGAGATGCCGGTTCAGAGCGGCCCGGTCCTCGAGCGTCGCATGGACGACGCGGAGGCGGTCCATCAGCCCGGCGAGGCGCGGCGCCTGCGAGCCCGGGCGCAGCAGCGCCACCACCTCGTGCCCACGCGCGACGAGGTCGGCGGCCAGATGGGAGCCGAGAAAGCCGCTCGCGCCGGTGACCAGGACACGCATGATGCACCGCTTAGAGAAGCCCGGACGGCGCGTCAACGGCGGGGCGGCCGATGGCCGTGGTCCCGCCGGCGGGCATGGCCGCCCTGCGCCCGAGGCCGGCCTTGATCATCGCGGCCCGCCCCAGTAAGCCAGGGGCGCGGTGGCGCAAAGGATTTCGGGGCACGCGGACATGAGCGACTTTCGTCTGGCAATGATCTCGGCCGGCTTCGAGCACGGCGGGAACGTCACCCATCGTCATTTCGACGGGCATCCCGACCTGCTCGTCTATCCCTTCGAATCCCAGCTCGGGAACCGCAACTTCAACGACTTCCTCGCCTCGGTCGAGCGCGTGCAGTACCGCTATCCCGAGTTCCCGGAGGGACTGACGGCGGTCGAGCTTTACGAGCAGATCATCGACGAGGAGATGAAGACCTTCCTGCGCAAGCGGAACGGCTCCAAGTTCAAGGACGCCGACCTGGTGATGGACGAGAAGAACCGGATCGCCGAGTTCGCCCGCCTCGTCGGCGAGCCGCCGATCTTCCGCCGCCAGGTCGTCGAGGCCTTCTTCCGCTCGACCTTCACGGCCTGGGAGAACTACTACACAAGGCCGCGGCCCGGAATGGTCCACATGGGTTACTCGCCGGCGATCGGCATCGACGCCGACCGGATGGTGCGCGACTTCCCCGACATCCGCATCCTGCACATCGTGCGCAATCCCTTCTCGGCCTACCGGGACACCAAGCGCCGGCCGTTCCCGCAGCCGCTGTCGAAATACCTGATCACCTGGAACATCTACCACTCCACCGTGGAGATGTTCGCCAGGATGCATCCGAACAACGTCCGTGTCCTGCGCTACGAGGATCTGGTCGACGACAAGCGTCGCTTCATGACCGACGCCGCGGCGTTCATCGGCGTGCCGTTCGCCGAGACCATGCTGTATCCGAGCTGGAACGGCGTCGAGATCAAGGAGAGCATCGCGCCCTGGGGCACCGTGCTGAAGAGCACGAAGGACTACAACCGGGCCGTCATCCAGGAGCTCTCGGACGCGGAGCGCCGGCAGATCGCCCAGGGCACGGCGGCGCTGGCGCGCCATTTCGGCTACGACAGGATCGACTATCTCGCCGAGCTCTATGCTCAGTAAGCTCGCCTTCTTCGAGGCGGGCGCGCCGGCGCCGTCGGCAGGACCCGGGCAGGACGAGGCGCTTCGTGCCGCCATCGCCCGGCAGCTCGGGCAGGGCGGCCGGCCCGTCCGCGTCGTCCCGGCCTCCGGCGGAACGCTCGGCGTCTGCTGCCATGTCGAGGTCGGCGCCGAGCGGCTGTTCCTGAAGACGCATCTCCCGAGCGCGGCGGCGCGGGCCAATCTCGCCAAGGAGGGCGAGATCCTGCGCCGCCTCTACGGCACCGCCGTCCTGCGCGACGCCGTGGAGGTCGTCGTGCCCGGAGAGGCCGCACGGCTGTGCCTCGTGATGGCGGAGCTCGCGCCGCGCACCGCGCCGATGCCGCCGGCCGACGCGGCCGCGCTGGTCCGGGATTTTTCCCAGATGCTCGCCGGCTGGCGTCCGGCCGGCCTGCCGGACGACTGGACCATCGAACACTACGTCGCCCATGGCGAGCGGGCCGTGGCGCGGCTCGAAGGGCAGGGCTTCCTCACGTCGCCGACCGCCGCGGCGGTCGCGGGCCTTCTCGCGCAGCTGCGGGCGGCGCTCGAGGGCCTGCCGCGGGTGCTGTGCCACGGCGATCTCGGCCCCAAGAACCTGATGACCGACGGCTCGCGACCGGTGGCGATCGACTGGGAGGACGCCTTCTGGGGCGTGCCCGGCTACGATTATCTGTACTGGCTGACCTTCATCGAGAACCGGCCGCACCTCTCGGGCGCCGCCTTCGGCCGCACCGGGCTCGGCGCGCCGCTGGAGCGCGCGATCCTGGCGCTCGTGGTGCTGCTGAAGTCCGAGCTGTCGGTGCGCTCGGGCGCCCATCTCCGCCACGCCGTGCCGATCGAGGCCCGCATGGCCGAGGTGCTGGCGCTTCCGGCGGCGTCCTGACGAGTCACCGCGAGCCGCCGAGCGCCGTCTACCGCGCGGACGCCAGCACGCCGGCGATCTGCCCCAGCGTGACGGCGCGCATGTCGGCGCCGCCATCGAGCGCCTTGTACCAGTCGACGACCATGCCGAGCGCCGCGTCGAGGCCGACGAGCGGGCGCCAGCCGAGCCGCGTGGTCGCCTTGGTGCAGTCGAGCTTCAGGAGATGGGCCTCGTGCGGATGCTCGCCGGGATCCTGCTCCCAGGCCGCCCGGCCTCTCCACAGCCGCACCAGCGTGTCGGCGATCTGCGCGACCGGAACCTCGCTCGCCGCACCGGGGCCGAAGTTCCAGGCGTCGGCCGTGCCGTCGACCCCTGCGGCGAGCCGCTCGGCGAGGCGGAGATAGCCGATCACCGGGTCGAGCACGTGCTGCCACGGACGGATCGACAGCGGATTGCGGATGCGCAGCGGCCGGCCGGCCCGGAACGCCCGGATCGCGTCCGGCACCAGCCGGTCGCGGGCGAAGTCGCCGCCGCCGATGACGTTGCCGGCCCGCACCGTGGCGACGCGGGCCGCGCCTTCGCCACCGAAGAAGCTGCGCCGGTACGCGTCGGCGACCAGCTCGGCGCAGCCCTTGCTGTTGCTGTAGGGATCGTGGCCGCCGAGCCGGTCGATCTCGCGATAGCCCCACACCCAGCCGACGTTCTCGTAGCACTTGTCGCTGGTGACGACGAGCACGGCCTCGACGTCCGGCGCGTGACGGACCGCCTCGAGCACGTTGACGGTGCCCATCACGTTGGTGGCGTAGGTGCCGACCGGATCGTCGTAGGAGAGGCGGACCAGCGACTGCGCCGCCATGTGGACGACGATCTGCGGGCGTGCCGCGGCGACGGCGTCGCGCACCGTGGCGAGGTCGCGGATGTCGCCGATGCGGTGCCGCATGCCGCCGGCGAGCCCGGCCGCCACGAACAGCCCCTCGTCGGTCTCGGGCGGCAGCGCGAGGCCGGTGACCTCCGCCCCCATCGACCCGAGCAGAAGCGACGCCCAGGCGCCCTTGAAGCCCGTATGGCCGGTGATCAGGACGCGGCGCCCGGCCCAGAACGCCGGATCGATCACCACATCCTCCATTTCGCGGTTCCGCTCGCCCACTCGCCCTCCAGGAAGGTGCGGTCGCGCAGCGTGTCCATCGGATGCCAGAAGCCGCGATGCGTGTAGGCGCGCAGCTGGTCGGTCTTGGCCAGCGTCTCCATCGGCTCGCGCTCCCACACGGTGTCGTCGCCGGCGATCAGCTCGCCGACCCGCGGCGACAGCAGGAAGAAGCCGCCGTTGATCCAGCCGCCGTCGTCGTCCGGCTTCTCGGCGAAGGCGGTGACCCGGTCGCCGTCGATCGACACGGCGCCGAACCGCTTGGCCGGCCGCACCACCGTCACGGTGGCGAGCCGGCCGTGGCCGCGGTGGAAGGCGATCTCGGCGTCGAGGTCGATGTCGGCGACGCCGTCGCCGTAGGTGAGCGCGAACACCTCCTCGTCGGCGACGTAGCGCAGCACCCGCTTGAGGCGTCCGCCGGTCTGGGTCGCGTCCCCGGTGTCGACCAGCGTCACCCGCCAGGGCTCGGCGGTCTGCCGGTGGATGTCCATCCGGTTCTCGGCGAGGTGGAAGGTGACGTCCGAGGTGTGCATGAAGTAGTTCGCGAAGAACTCCTTGATCATGTAGCCCTTGTAGCCGAGGCACACGACGAAGTCGTGGAAGCCGAAGCGGCTGTAGATCTTCATGATGTGCCAGAGGATCGGCCGCCCGCCGATCTCGACCATCGGCTTCGGCCGCACCGTGGTCTCCTCGGAGAGGCGGCTGCCGAGCCCGCCCGCCAGGATCACCACCTTCATCGCGCTCACTCCCGGAAGCCCGTCTGCAATCCCGTCCGCGTAGGCCGAGTCCGCCGAACGACGCCTTGCACGTCCTCCTGCCCTCGCGACACCGGAGCGAAAAATTGCGGACATCAATGGGCGTCCGCCTTGACGTGGTCAAGGACGCTCGCGTCGGCGGCGGAGAGTTATGCACATGCAGCGGGCACGGCCAAGTGCGCGAAAAGGTTGGGGGTAATCGTGTGAAAACAGATCAATGGTCAGAAGATCTGGAAAATACGCTGAGTTTATGCTGCTGAAGAATGGTGGAGAACTTGCGGATTTGTTCGGGAGTGTAGTGTGGGTTTTTTAGGTCTGCGTCAATGGCTGACTGATATTGCCTTATGTGATTCGCCCAAGCGGTCATGGCTTGGCGGCGCGCCGGTCCGAGTGCAAGTTCGGCGAAGATGCCGTAGCTGGCGCTCACGAGGACTGCCGCGACGAGAGCTGAGCCGATATTGAACTGGTTTGTACGATCTTTGGTGGTCAGCTCGGCGATCAACAGCAGTAGCCCGATCACGACCAGCCCGCTGGTGCTGGTGTAACGGGACGCAGTCGACTGTAAAATTCCCAAATCTGCGCGACCAGCAGCGATGAAGGCGCAGCTCCCTAGTCCGAATAGAATGACGGAGATGGAGAAGGCGTGAGGCGACATTGAGTGTCGCGCGCGCCACAAGGCCCAAGCAACGGCTGCAATCAGTGCGAGCCCGAGCGCTATCGCTTGTCCTCCGTCAATGAAGGTGCTCGGGACAGAAGTCGCGCCACCCGTGATGATGGATTTGTCTGCCGAGAACTGGGCGCCGAGGACGGCGAGTCCGCGGAATGCCGAAATCGCGCCGATCCGAACGAGGTGCGCCGATCCGGTGGCGGAGCCGACAGCGTAGATGGTTACGCAGAGAGCAGTGGCGGCGAGCCAAGTGATCAACAGGAGTGGCTTCGCTTTCCGTGTGGCGATTATTATTAGAATTCCAATAGGCCAGACCAGGAGTCCGTTCGTGAACGTCAGCGATGCGAGCAGTGCCGATGCGGTCGCGACGAGGATGAGAAAGAAACTCGCCGTCACGTCCTTGCTAAGAAAATAAAATGACGTCAGGGCGAAAAAGGTGGATCCAAAGGGGTTGATCGACCAGGGAGCCAGTAAATTCTCCCACTGACGGAGTCCAAAGAGAACGCTCATGACCGCCAGGATGGCGGGAAATGCAATGGCGGGAGCGGTGAAAAGGCCGGTGCGAACGGCTTGTCTGATCAGTAGAAGTGCAGTTGCGACTAGGAAGAAAAATCCGACCAGGATCTCTATCCGTATGTCCCAGCCGAAGAGTTCGGCGCTCAGGATGGTGATGGCCCTCTGCAGAGCTATGACGTGGCCACCCTGTCTGATGAATAGATCCGACCATGCTCCGTGGCCCGAAAGCCAGCGGTCGACCATGGGGACCATTGCCCATTCGTCATAATACGGTATGTCGATGCTATATGAAAAAATATAGTAAGCGGAAAGGAGTGCGGGTGCCGACAGCGCCAGAAATGCGGCCGCGCGGCGAGCGGCTGAGGTCGGGATGGATCGCATCATCCGACGTCTCCATTGTTCGATGATGACACGATGCGACGAAGTCCGTTTCAAGCAGTCGGATACGCGATGCGAAGGCGCGGATTCGATGATTCAGCTACATAACGGCGATCGCGCTGGCAGTCGAGAGTGGAGGCTCGATCGAGCTCGCTTGGCATCGCGAGGCATGTCGTTTATATTCGTCGCGCATGAACCCGAAACTTCCGTCCATGCAAGAGCTGGTCGCAGAAGCGACCGCCGGATCACTCGATCCTGCCGTCGTCACCTCCTGGCTGCACTTGGCCTCTCCGAGAGTTCGATTTCTCAAGTCCCTTCCCATCAACTCGACGGTCCTCGATCTCGGTGCCGGCGACGGGGCTTTGGCTATCTTCAAGGATTGGCTTGAGCCCCTGAGGCCTGATCTGAAGCTCTATGCCGTGTCGCTCGGCGCGGGCGCTCACTTCCATCGTTACGAAGGCTACGAGTTGGTCGACTTCGACAAGGGGGAGCCGGGCTTCGGGGGGATGGTTTTCGATGCCATGTACAGTTCCAACTTTGTCGAACATATCGATGGCGGGATAGATCGTTTGTCGGAGTTCGCGTTTCGCAGACTCCGGTGCGGCGGAATGCTCTACGTGGAAGGCCCGAGCCCTTTCATGGAGGAAGTTCCTCGACGCGAAGAATTCCACGCGGTCGGTCTGCCGGTCGTCTGTGGAAATTTCAGGGACGACAAAACCCATCGCGCCACGATAACCCTTCAGACGCAAGTCGAGAGAACTCAGGCGGCTGGGTTTTTCGTCGAGGAAAGCGGCTACATTCGCAACCGTTACATCGAAGACGACATGTTGCGCATTGCGCGACGGGACGCGAACGAGGTCTATGCGACTCTCGCGGTTTGGATGAAGTACTACGTGTCGCAATACGCGATTTCGACCAAGGTCTGACCGCGACGTTTGGTGGTTTCTCCGGCGCCCTCAGGTGGGCTGAATCTGCCAACTTGAGTCCACGGTGGCCAGGTTGACAAGCTGAGGCTGACCAGCGGCCAAGTTCCAGTAACTGACTCCACCGCCGGCGTTTCGCCAAAGGACGTCGGTTCTGCCGTCGGTGTTGTAGTCTCCGGTGCCGGCGATCGACCAGTCGTTGCCGACCCCGGCCAGCCCGTTGAATTGAACTTGGCCGGTGGCCATGCTCCAGTATCCGACCCATCCGCTGTCGTTCTGCCAAAGGACATCTGTTCGTCCGTCGGCATTGAAGTCCCCAGTTCCAGCGATTTCCCAATCGTTGCCGACGGAAGCCAGACCGACAAAGGTCGGATTTGCGGAACTCACGTTCCAGTAACCCACTTGGCCGTTGTCGTTTCGCCAAAGAATGTCCGAACGGCCGTCTGCGTTGAAGTCCCCGATCCCGGAAACGTCCCACTCGTTGCCGACAGACGCCAAGCCGACGAGTTGTGGCTGGCTACCGCTCAGCGTCCAGTATCCCGTTCCGCCGTTGCTGTTCCGCCAGAGGACGTCGGTTCGGCCGTCCACATCGAAGTCCCCGGTTCCGGCGATGCTCCAATCATTGCCGACGGTCGATAGCCCGACGAATTGCGGCTGCGATCCAGCCACGTTCCAGTAGCCCACCAGACCATTGGAGTTCCGCCAGAGGATCTCTGAACCGCCGTCCGCGTTGAAATCGCCCGAGCCGGAAATGGTCCAACTGCTCGCGACGGTGCTCAATCCGACCAACTGCGGCGATCCACCGGACATCTGCCAATAGCCGATCGATCCGCTCGACGTATTCCTCCACAGGATATCGGACCTGTTATCAGCATTGAAATCGGCGGCCGGCCGCTCCCGCAGCGCCCTCGTCCCGTTAGAGAACTGCGCCACCTCGACGTTCGTCAGCGTGGCCGTCTGACCGCCGGACGTGATGGTCCACGTGTTCGTCGTCGTGTTGCGGGAGATCGAGGCGGTTCCGATCGTCCCGGTGAACATCGCCTTGTCCCAGCCGGCGCCGCCGTCGATCGTGTCGGTGCCGCCGCCGCCGCGCAGGATGTTGTTGGCGCTGTTGCCCGTGATGGTGTCGTTGCCGCTGCCGCCGACGGCGTTCTCGATCGTGCAGCCGTAGGCGATCGAGAGGTTGCCGGTCAGCCCGCCGACGCTGCAGAAGGTGCCCGCGACCAGGCTGATGGACTGCGTGCTGGCGTAGCCCGAGAGGTCCAGCGTGTCGATCCCGCCGGCGTCCCAGATGCAGAGGGCGGGCGAGGTGTTGCTGGTGAAGTCGTAGATGCCGCCCGCCGTGGAGTTGAACCCGTACACCGTCGCCCCGGTGCGCGTCGACATGTTGGCGCCGTAGATCTGCTGCAGCGCGTAGATGTCGTAGAGCATGAGGCCGTCGGGATAGCTGCCGTAGCTCCCCGTCGTGTAGGACTCGTCGAAGTAGCTCATCACCGTGTACTGATGAGTGTCCTGCGTGAACTCGGCATTCGCCGCGTAGGTGATGGAGACGCCGGGCGCCGCGTTGTAGAGGCCCGGATGCGTGAGGCCGACCGCGTGGCCGAACTCGTGCATCAGGGTGAAGAAGCTGTAGGAGCCGACCGGAACCGAGGTGGTCGAGTTGCCGCCGGCGATGTTGATGTGGATGTTGCCGGCCTGCGAGCTCGCCGCCGTCGAGCCCGGATACTGGGCGTAGCCGCCCGAATTGTCGTTGTAGTTGTAGTTCGACAGCAGGATGGTGGCGTTGTCGGTCTGGCCCGAGTTGACGAGGTTCAGGCCGCAGACGTCGCGATAGAGCTGGAGCACGGCCTCCAGGGCGGTCCGCTGCTGGGCCGAGAACTGCGAGAAGTTCGGCTCCAGCCCGTCGTCGGTGACCCGGAAGCCGACCGTCACGGTGGCGCCGGTGCCGGGCGTCGCGCTCCAGGCGTATTCGCTGCTGCCGCCATAGGCGTCGATGATCCCGGCGCCCATCGGCACGTCGACGATCGCCCGCGTGCCGGTGGTGATCGACACGCCGTACTGCCCCGCTCCGCTGTTGTTGTACGCCCCGGCGTCGATGTAGTAGGTGCCCGACGTGGACGCCGTGAAGGTCACGACGGAGTTGATGTTGGGCAGGCTGTCGTCGTCCGAGGCGACGACCGTGGAGCCATTGGTGCCGTAGATCTGCAGGTACGGATCGGTCACGCCGCTCGTCCCGGTGCCGACCAGGGCGACCGTGTAGATCTGCCCGGCCGTCAGGGTGACTCGATACCAGTCGTGGTCGCCCGCGGCGCTCAGCCGCCCCTGCGCGATCTGCCCGATCTGAAGCGAATAGGCCGTGGTCGTGCCGGCCGAGGCGTCTGTCGTCTCGATGATGTCGGGCATTGTTCAGCTTCCGGGCTGCCGGCCGCTTCGGGCAGCGGTCGAAGGGATGGATTCCGGACGTGACTCGACGGACTTCGACACCGGTGATGCTCGATTGTATGCCCGGGTCGGGACGGCAGGTTCATTCGTTATTCTGCGGAAACGAACGGAAACAGATCGTCAACGCGCATATATTCCTAATTTTTGGTGCACGAAATACGGGCAATTTCGTACGATGCGCGCCTAGGGTTCCCTCAGGCTCTCGTCCAGTCCCTTGAGGATCGGGTTGAGGAGATAGGAGATCACCCGTCGGGTGCCGACCTTGATCTCGGCCGAGACGGTCATGCCGGGCAGCAGGCGGAAATGCGGGGGCACGTTGCGCAGCGCCGTGTCGGCGAGGGTGACGCGGGCCTTGTGGAACTGGACCGCCTCGGTGCGCTGCGGGTCCTGGCCCTCGCCGCGGCCGGGTCGGAACGCGTCGGCGCTGATGGTGGTGACGCGGCCGGTCGCGGTGCCGTGCTGCTGGAACGGGAAGGCGTCGAGCTTGATGCGCACCTCGTCGCCCACCTTGACGACGCCGATGTCGCGCGGCGACACCCGCACCTCGGCCTCCAGCACCGCCTCGAGCGGCACCAGCGTGAACAGGATCTCGGCCTCGCGCAGCACCGAGCCGATCGAGCGCTGGCCGATCTCCTGCACGACCCCGGCCTCCGGCGCGACCAGCGTGACCATGTCGCGCCGGCGCAGCGCCTTGTTCAGCTCCTCGGTGGCCGCCTCGCGCTCGCGCCGCACCGTGACGAGCTCGTCGGCCGCCTTCTCGCGCCACTCCTGCACATAGGCGTCGCGCTGGGCGTTGACGCTCATCAGCTGGTGCTGCAGCTCGGCGATCTTGCCCTCGCCCTGGATCTTCTCCCGCTCGGTGGCGATGAGCTGCGCCTTGGCCTCCAGCAGCCGCAGCTGGGTGTCGTACTCGCGCATCACCATGGCCTGGCGCATGTCGACGATCTGCTGCAGCAGCGCCATGCGGGACGACGCCTTGTCGATGTCGGCCCGGGTGGCGGCCAGCGAGGCGCCGATGCGCGAGAGCTCCTCGTGATAGGTGCGCAGCCGCGCCGCGTAGGTCTGCCGCCGCTCGTTGAACAGCGACAGCTCGAGCCGCGCGGAGCGGTCCGGCTCGTCCCCCGGCCGGAAGTCGGCGTTGCGGATCTCCGCCTCGAGCCGCGCCTGGCGGGCCCGGTAGCTCGCCACCTTGGTCTGCAGCTGCTCGACGTCGGCCTGGGCGAAGGTCTGGTCGAGCGAGGCGAGCACCTGTCCCTTGGCGACGATGTCGCCGGTCCTCACGTGCACGGCCCGCACGCCGACCCGCTCCAGCGGCTGCACGACCAGCGCCGGCTCGACGGTGACCAGCTCGCCGCGCGCCATCACGATGCGGTCGATGTCGGCGAGCGACGCCCACAGCACGGCGGTCGCCAGCAGCCCGGTCGCGGCGTAGAGGGTCCACCAGTGCACGCGTGCCGGCTCCTCCTCCTCCAGCGCGATCGCGGCCGGCTGGAACTCGCGGGCGACCGCCGGCTTCGGGGCCGGGGCGTCGCTCTTCGCGGGCGGGCGCGGGTCGGGCATCTCAGCGCAGGAAGCTGGTCTGGCGCGCCCACAGCTGCTGGTAGGGCGCGCAGGTCTTCAGGAGCGCGGCATGCGAGCCTAGGCCGGCGACGCCGCCCTTGTCGAGCACCACGATGCTGTCGGCCTCGACCAGCGACGCGAGCCGGTGCGAGATCATGATCAGGGTGCGGCCGCGGGCGATCGCCCGCAGGTTCCCGTAGACGATCGCCTCGCTCTCCGGGTCGAGCGCGCTGGTCGCCTCGTCGAACAGCAGGATGCGCGGCTGGCGCAGCAGCGCCCGGGCGATCGACAGCCGCTGGCGCTGGCCGCCGGAGAGGTTCGAGGCGTTCTCCTCCAGCAGCGTGTCGAAGCCCTTGGGCAGCCGCTCGACGAACTCCAGCGCGCCGCCGAGCCGGGCCGCCTCGACGATCTGCTCGATGCTGGCGTCCGGGCGCCCCATGCCGATGTTCTCCCGGATGGTGCCGCGGAACATGAAGCTGTCCTGCAGCACCACGCCCATGTGCTGGCGCAGATGGACGATGTCGATCTCGCGGATGTCGGTGCCGTCGATGCGCACGACGCCGCTCTGCGGCACGTAGAGGCCCTGGATCAGCCGCGTCAGGGTGGTCTTGCCGGCCCCCGAGGTGCCGACCAGGCCGACGAAGCCGCCGGCCGGAATCTTGAACGAGACGTCGCGCAGCACGCTCGGCAGGCCGGGGCCGTAGCTGAAGCCGACATCCGCCACCTCGATCTCGCCGCGGATCGGCGGCCGGTAGCCGCGCTGGCCGCCGGCCCGCTCCGGCGCCTGGTTCATCACCCCGGCCAGCATGCCGATGGCGAGCGCCGTCTCCTGGTACTCGTTGACCAGGCCGATGAGCTGGACGAGCGGGTTGCTGACCCGGTTGGCCAGCATCTGGAAGGCGACCAGCGCCCCGATGGTGAGCGTGCCGGCGAAGACGAGATGCGCCCCCACCATGATCACGGCGACCATCAGGAGCTTCTCCAGGAAGCCGATGATCGCCTGCGCGCCGATCGAGATGCGGCCGACCTCGAACTGGGTGCGCACCGTGTCGGCGGTGCGGTCGTCCCAGTCGCTGCGCTGGCGCGGCTCGAGCGCCAGCGCCTTGATGGTCGCCATGCCGTGGATGCTCTCGGTCAGGAAGGCCTGGCGCTGCGACTCCGCCTCGTAGAGCCGGAACAGCCGGCGCCGCAGCGCCGGCAGCATCAGCGCGATGCAGCCGCCGATCAGCGCCGAGAACACCAGCACCAGGATGGTCAGCGTCCCGCTGTAGAGCATCAGCACCGGCAGGAAGACGACGAGGGCGACGGCGTCGAGCAGGGTGAGGAACAGCCGCCCGGACAGGAACTCGCGGATGCGCTGCACCTGCTGCATGTGGCGCACCAGCACGCCGGCCGGGATGCGGTCGAAGAACGAGATGGGCAGCAGCATCAGCCGCCCGAAGGTCCGCCGCGCGGTGCGCACGTCGATGCGGTTGCTGGCGTAGAGCAGCAGGAAGCGGCGCAGGAAGCCGAACAGCGCCTCGAAGGCGAGGCCGAGCGTCACCGCGATGCCGAGCACCCACAGGGTGGCGACGCTCTCGTGCGGCAGCACCTTGTCGATGACGAGCTGGAAGAACAGCGGCACCGCGAGGCCGAGGAGATGCAGCATCACGGCGGCGACCCCGACGCCGACGAAGAAGCGCTTCTGGCGCAGCAGCTCCGGCACGAACCAGGCGAGCCCGAAGGGCTGGTCCGGGTCGGTGATCCGGCGCACCGGCTGGACCAGCACCACCTCGCCGGTCCAGTTGGGGGCGAACTGCTCCGGCGTCACGGCGATCACGCCCTGCACCTTGGCGAGCGGATCGAGCAGGCCGATGTGCTCCCCGTCGGGGCCGCGCCGCACCCCGACCACCACGATGGTCGAGCCGTCCTTGACGCGCGCCAGCACCGGGAAGGAGGGGCCGAGCGCCAGCAGCTCCGGCACGGTCAGCCGCGCCGCCTTGCCGCGCATCCCGCTCGCCCGGACGATCCGCACCAGCTCCCTGGCCGACAGCTCGCCGGGACCGATCGCATGGTCGTGGATCAGCCGCTCGACCGACAGGTCCACCCCCGCCTGCCGTGCGATCCACACGAAGCAGTGCAGCGCGGTCTGTGGGCGTGGTGCGGAGTGTTCGAGCATCCCGTGCGAATCGTCGTGGTTGCACACTCATAGCCGATTCTTTCATGCCGCGGCTGGGCCCGTACCAAGCGCCCAGCATCGGCGGGCTGTCGCTCGGCTCGAGCCGCACGTTTGGGTCGTCGTAGACGACGCGGCCGTCGAGAAGCGGGCGCACCCGGCCGGCCTCCCCGATCAGCACGATGTGTTGCTCGAGCTCGGGCGTGATGCCGGAAGCGGGGCTCCCGCGCATCGCCCCGCCGGTTCCGATCCATGACGTCCCGTCGCGGCCGGCCCCGTCCATCTCCAGCGTCAGACCCCGGCGGGGCCGTGGGTGCTCGGCAGCACCAGGAGGGCCAGCAGCCACCAAGGAGATCCAGATCAGCTTCGCCCGGGAGGGCGGGGCGGACCGCCCTCGCCTCCGCTGCCACGCCGTGTTGCCGGCGCGCTGCCCCGGATTCGCACGGGCTGCCGGCTCGGCTCCGCCGGGCGTGGCCCGGCTCACCGCGGTCTCCCGTCGTCGAAGTCGCCTGGGTCGCATCGACCGCGGAGACGGCTCGCCGGCATCGCCGCCATCACGCGGGCGGGGCCCGAAACGGGTCGGCGCGGCGATCCGGGCCGGCCGGCCCTGGCTATGCCCGGCCGACATAACAATTGGCCCAAAAAGAATTTCTGTCGCCCCGGGGGGCGGTGATATCGATCCTCGAAGGTCGAAAGTAACGGATAGTATTGCTTCGATCGACATCGGGCACGGAACGCGTGTCTTCGAGTGATCCTGCGTCCGCATCTCGGTGGGCGGCGGAACAGACTCCAAAGTGCAAAGGAACAAGCGATGGTCATCAGGGCCAATTACCCTTCCGATCACGAACGAAGCAAGGTGTCGACCAAGGCGGAACGGGAGTACGGGGTCGTTCCCCACATGACGCTCGCGGAGTATTCGGAACGGCTGAAGCACTGCTTCACCATGAAGCGGAAGAACGGAATTCTCGAAGCCCGGCTTCACACCGGCGGCGACAGCCTGCAGTGGGGCGCGCCGGCGCACCAGGGCCTGCACTACTTCTTCGATTGGGCCGGGCGCGATCCGGAGAACGAGGTCATCATCCTCGGCGGTACCGGCAAGGACTTCATGCGGGGCATCGGCCGGCTCGACGAGAACGGCAAGTGGCAGCCGGCGACCGAGTTCAGCTCGCACCCCTCGGAAGCCTGGAAGATGTACGACTTCCAGTATTACGACGGGACGAACGACATCGAAGGGCAGGTCTTCGATCTCGAGGTTCCGACCATCGGCGTGTGGAACGGTGCCGCCTTCCATTCGGATCTGGTCCTCTTCAGCGACATCACGCTCTGCACAGAGGACGCGTGGACCACGGAGATGCACTTCCGGGTCAACATGGTCCCGGGCGACGGCATCCAGATCGCCTGGCGCGAGCTGATGGGCCGGAAGCGCTACGCCTATGCGGAGCTGACCGGCGAGATCATCACGGCCCGCAAGGCCCTCGCCCTCGGCATGGTCAACGAGATCTGCCCCGACACGGAATCCTGTTACGATCGCGCCTGGGAGATCGCCGAGCTGATCATGCGGACCGGCACCCGCACGACCCGTCGCGTCACCACCCAGATCCTCCGCCAGGCCTGGAAGGAGGACATCGCCAAGGAGCTCCGCGGCAGCTTCGCGACCGAGATGTTCGTGACCGCCACCGAGCACTCGCCGCACGAGGTCAACTACTGGCACTGGGCGCACGAGGAGGCCGAGCTCGTCAAGGCGGCCGAGAAGAAGGGCAAGATCATCCGTCCGCGGATCGACGGCGGCCGGGAGGAAGACGAGATCAAGTGAGCTTTCGACCGCGACGAAGAGGCATCTCGCCTCCGTCGCGAGGGCGCGCTTCGCGTGGACCAGGGCGTTCCGTGCGGGACGGCCCGATGGCGACACGTGTGCGCGGCGAGCCGTGAGAGCGTGCGGGCGGTATCGATCGCTGTCGATGCCGCCCGCGGCGATTCTCGAAGTGCCCAGGCGCGTCGGCCTTATGTACGCACGGCATGAGCCTATCCCGAGATAGAATTGGCCGCCGCACCGGCCGATGACTAAGAGATCCTCGACGTGAATTCGTGATGTCGTCTCGACGGAAGACCGCCGGTTACGGGGGGCCGAGGACATGATCATGCTCGAGAGGCGGCACCGGCGCGCCGAGGCGCCAGCCGAGACCATGCCGGGCACGGGGGCGATCGACGGTTCGCCCCCGGACGCGACCGGCCTTCCGCGGGGCGACGCGCGCCCGGCCTGACCGGCCGAGCGCTTCGCCCGACAGCCACCATATCGGCCGATCGGAACTCGCCGCATCCGTGCGGAACGGGGACGGCGTCGGCTTGCCGCTTCACCGGCAGCGGCGTCGGCCGCAGGACCGCAGGCTCGCGATCCGGAGGCCGGGACATCAACGAAGACGTTTACCGACAGACGGGGGTTCGAGGATCATGAGCAGATTCATCTGGGCGGCAGCGGGCGTCGCCGCCGTCATCGCCGGGAGCGGGATCGCACAGGCGGCCGAGGGCATCTCGCCGCTGCAGCCGGGTGCCACGACCGGCAATCCGGCCGGTGCGCTGCCGCCGCCGGGACTCTATTTCAGCTGGGATACGGCCTACGAGTTCGGCAAGCTGAAGGACGACTCCGGAAGCGACCAGACGAGCCCCAAGCTCAAGGCCTCGAACGTCTCCACGGTCGGCGTGCTGCTGTGGGTCCCGGGATGGAAGCTGTTCGGTGCCGACTATGGCGCGATGCTCGCGCAACCGCTCAAGTACGCCCACACCACCGTCTTCGACGAGGCCACCGGCGCCTCCGGCATGGTCAACACGTCGATCTCGCCGCTGAACCTGTCGTGGAACCTGGGAAACGGCCTGTTCGTCGGCACGGGTGTCGCCGTGATCGTGCCCGACGCGACGACCGACTACACGTGGACCGGCACCCGCTGGAGGACCACGACGAAGAACATCGGGAACAACTACTGGACGGTCGAGCCCAATCTCGCCGTGACCTACATGACGGGCGACTGGACCCTCACCCTCAACAACATTCTCGACATCAACAGCGAGAACACCAGGACGAACTACAGGACCGGCAACATCTATTATCTGGACGCGACCGTCGCCAGGCGCATCGGGAAATACACGCTCGGCGTCATCGGCAACTACACCCAGCAGCTCGAGGACGACGAGATCTTCGGGGTCGCGCAGCCCGACACGAAGATCCAGCATCTCAAGGCCGGCGTGATGGTCGGCTACGATTTCGGCGCATTCACGGTGACGGCCCGCTATCTTCAGGCTCTTCATACCCGAAACGACGTCGGCGTCTCGTTCGCCCATCTCACCGTGGGGTGGAAGCTCTACTGAGGGTCCGAGGCTCGCTCCGGGCGGCATCCAGCTCGTTCGGCCGGACCACGTCGGCGCGGCCGCGTCCGAGAGGAACGCGGCCGTCCTCGTCCTCGCGACGCGGGTCGACGTCCCGGTCTCGGGCCGGAAGCGGTCGATCTCGTTCCCGCGGCCGCTGACGCACGCTCGTGATGCCCGGCCGTGACGGACGGAGCGGTCGGAGCCCGCCGCCGTCGGTCTCAGCCCGGTGAGACCGCGCAGGCGGAGACGCGATCGTGCCCCACCGGTCCGGCGGTCATCGGGGTTGCGACCGCCGGCTCGAAGCGCCGCGCCAGATCCGCTTCCCAATCCCGGTTGCGGCAGAAGGCGGTGAAATCGTCGAGGAAGCCCCGGATGCAGGGATTCGGATTGGCCGCGTCCCACACCAAGTCGATGTCGAAGCTGCAGCCGGCGTCGGTGACCGGCTTGAGGACCGAGTTCACACCCGTCAGGAACCCCCGGTGACGGGGCAGCAGCACGATCGCCTGCTCGTTGAACTCGACCGTGAAGCAGCACGATTCGAGATTGGGGCACTCCTTCGCGATCCGGTACTCGACCTCGTGGCGCGCGAAGAACAGCTGATTGCACTCGTGCGCGAGCGGCGAGACGTGTCGGGCGATGCCGATGATCGGCCACCGTGCCACGTCGGCGAGGGCCACGCCGTCGCGGGCCGCGAGCGGATGGTTTCGGTTGAGCACCGCGCAGAGCGGATCACTGAACAGCGTCAGGTGGCTGAGATGGTCGATCCGCAGTCCGTCCTGCGGCCGGATGATGAAGCCGAGGTCGCAGGTGTTCTTCTCCAGGCGGCCGACGATCAGGTCGAGGTCGCCGTCGACGCATTCGATGGCGACCTTCGGATGGCGCTCGGAGTAGCGGCCGAGAAACGTGGCGAGGAACGGTCGCGTCGCCTCGCCGAGGAAGCCGATCGAGAGCGAATGCCGGCCGACCCCCGGACAGGCCCGGATCACCGCCACCGACTGCTCGAACTGGCCGACGATCTTGGCCGCTTCCTGCGCGAAGACGCGGCCGACCTCGGTCATCTCCACCCGATGCGTGCTGCGGTTGAGAAGCTGAGCGCCGAAATGATCCTCGAGGAACTTGACGTGCCGCGAGAGCACCGGCTGCGTCATGGCGAGCCTTTCGGCGGCGCGGCTGAAGTTGAGGCATTCGGACAAAACGAGGAACTCGCGCAGAAGCCTGATGTCCATGGTCTTGGTCCGCTTGGAGCAGGTGCCGAGGCCGGGCGATCGAGGGAGGCTTTGCGCTCGGCAGACGATCGACGTGACGCGTGACGGAGCTCCGGTTCGGCAGCGGCTATCGACCGGCACACTAGCGGCGTGGTCGCGTCTTGAAAACGGAGGCTAGGAGTAGAACGTATGCCGGGCGATCGAAGTTGTGCCCGGGGCACTCGACAACAAGAACGACGTGGCGGGACCGTGGTGGCGATCGGACAGGCATGACACGCCGGTCCGGCGGCAGGCGCGCCTCGACGGCGGTCCCGACCGGGCGCCGGGCGCGCGCGAGATGGTCGTGTCGACGACACGCACGCTGGCGGCGTCCCGGCTGCCGGGCCGGCCGGATGACACTGCACCGCACAAACCGCATCGCGCAGTCCGTCGGGTTATGGGTGCCGTCGCTCTGGGAATGGGCGGCCGGTCCGGGGCTCGGCTATGCTCGCGCGCATGGTCGACCCCGGTAAAAAAGAAGAATGCCGACGATGAGCGATTTCGATCTGGTGGTGACGGGCCACGTCGTCCTCACCGACCGCACGATCCCCCGTGGCTTCGTCGCGGTGCGTGACGGCACCGTGGAGCGCGTCGGCGCCGGCGCCGGCCCGGCCGCCCGCGAGCGGCACGACTTCGGCGCCGCCCTGGTGCTGCCCGGCGCCATCGACGCGCAGGTGCATTCCTGCTCGCAGAAGAACCACGAGGGCTTCGACTGGTCGACCCGCGCGGCCGCCGCCGGCGGCGTGACCACCATCGTCGACATGCCCTACGACGACGGCAACCTGATCTGCACGGGCGAGCGCCTCGCCGCCAAGGCGGAGGCGGCCGGCCGCGACGCCCGGGTCGACTTCGCGCTCTACGGCACGATCCGGCCGGCCGACGGGCCGCGGCACGTCGCCGAGATGGTCGCGGCCGGCGCCAGCGCCTTCAAGTTCTCCACCTACGAGACGCATCCGGAGCGCTTCCCGCGCATCCCGACGCCGCTGCTCTGCGACGTGTTCGCCGCCATCGCGCCGCACGGGCTCGCCGCCGGCGTGCACAACGAGAACGACGAGTGCGTGCGCGCCTTCGTCGAGCGGGTGACTGCCTCCGGCCGCACCGATTATCTCGCGCACGGCCTGTCGCGGCCGCCCGTCACCGAGACGCTGGCGATGGCCGAGGTCTACGAGATCGCCGCCGCGACCGGCTGCTCGGCCCATGTCGTCCACTGCTCGGTCGGCCGCGGCTACGCGCTCGCCGCCGCCTACCGGGCGCAGGGGGTCGATGCGACCGTCGAGGCCTGCATCCACTACCTGACGCTGAGCGAGGAGGACGACGTCGCCCGCCTCGGCGGCAAGGCCAAGATCAACCCGCCGGTGCGCGGCCGCGCCGAGCGCGAGGCGCTGTGGGCGCATCTCGCCGCCGGCAACGTCACGGTGGTGTCGACCGACCATGTGAGCTGGTCGGAGGACCGCAAGACCGACCCCGACATGCTGAAGAACGCCTCCGGCGTGCCCGGCCTCGAGGTGCTGGTGCCGCTGCTGGTCAAGGGCCTGACCGAGCGGAACCTGCCGCTCTCCTGGGCGGCCCGGCTGCTCGCCGCCAATCCGGCCCGGCTGTTCCGCATCGGCCACCGCAAGGGCGCGCTGGCACCCGGCCGCGACGCTGACATCGTCGTGCTCGGCCACCGGCCGGGCCGCTACGATGCGGCGGCGAGCGGGCATTGCGTGGTCGGCTGGAGCCCCTACGAGGGGATGGAGCTGCCCTACCGTCCGGTGGCGACCTTCGTGCGCGGCCGGATGGCGTTCGACGGCAGCGCCGTCACGGCGGCCCCGGGGACCGGCACCTTCGTGCGGCCCCCCGCGGTCGCCGGCTGAGCGGAGGCCCGCGTGGACCTGTCCAACGCCCCCGTGAACCGCGACCGGCTGTGGGCCGACCTGATGGCGCTCGCCGCCGTGACGGATCCGGACAGGCCGTGGACGCGGCGCTCGTTCACGCCGCGCTTTCTCGAAGGCCGCGCCTGGCTGGCGCGGCGCTTCCAGGACGCCGGTCTCGCCGTGCGGATCGACGCCGCCGGCAACCTGATCGGCCGCCGCGAGGGCCGCGTCGCGGGCGCCAAGGCGATCCTGATCGGCTCGCACAGCGACAGCGTGCCGAGCGGCGGCCGCTTCGACGGGCCGGCCGGCGTGCTGGCCGGGCTCGAGGTCGCCCGTGCGCTTTTCGATCGCGGCGTCGTGCTGGACCATGCGGTCGAGGTGATCGACTTCCTCGCCGAGGAGCCGAGCGACTACGGCCTCTCCTGCGTCGGCAGCCGCGGCATGGCGGGCGCGCTCGGCCCGGCCGAGCTCGCCATGACCGGGCCGGGCGGCGAGACGCTCGGCGCCGCCATCGCGCGCGTCGGCGGCGCCCCGGAGCGGCTCGCCGAGGCGGTCCGCGACGACGTCGCGGCCTATCTCGAGCTGCACATCGAGCAGGGCACGGTGCTGGAGTCCCAAGCACTCGATGCCGGCATCGTCACGGCGATCGTCGGCATCACCCGGGTCGAGATCGTCTTCCAGGGCGAGGCGGCGCATGCCGGGACGGCCGGGATGCGCCATCGCCGTGACGCGGCGGTGGCGGCGAGCGCCGCCGTGCTGGCGGTGCGCGACGTCGCCACCGCGCTGCTCGACCGCGGCGAGGGCTACGTCGTCGCCACCACGGGCATCGTCACGGTGTCGCCGGGCGCCGCCAACGTGGTGCCGGGCGAGGCCCGCATCGTGATCGACGCACGGGCCGAGACCAGGGCGCTGTGCGACCTGCTGCTCGCCGGCATCGCGGCGCAGGCCAAGGCGATCGCGGCCGAGACCGGCGTCACGCTGGCGCGCTTCGCGGTGCTGTCGCGCAACGATCCCAGCGCCTGCGATCCGGGATTGCGAAAAACGCTCGCCGACAGCGCCGCGGCGCTCGGCTGCACCACCACCGTGATGGCGTCGGGCGCCGGGCACGACGCGGCCTTCGTGTCGCGCATCGCGCCGTCCGCGATGCTGTTCATCCCGTGCCGGGAGGGCCGCAGCCACTGCCCGGAGGAATGGAGCGAGCCGGACGAGGTCGCGGCCGGCGCGGCCGTGCTGTTCGAGGCGGTGTGCCGGATCGACCGCGATCCGCCGCGCCGCGAGGAGACGAGATGATGCGTGGTCTTCCCCCCGCCGGTCCCGGCGAGACGCACTCGCTGCGCACCTTCCTGGCCGCGCTGCAGGCGCGGGACGAGCTCGCCGTGGTCGAGACGGCGCTCGATCCGGCCGGCTTCGAGATCTCGGCCTGCCTGTCGGCGCTCGACGGCGGCCCGGCGCTGGTGTTCACCGGCACCGGCGCGAGCGGCATCCCGGTGGTCGGCAACGTGCTGGCCGGGCTCGACCGCATCGCCTTCGGGCTCGGCGTCGGCCGCGACGCGCTGACCGCCCGGATCGCCGCCGCGATCGCGGCGCCGCTGGCGCCGGTCGTCGTCGAGAACCCGCCCGTGCAGCAGACGGTGCTGCCGCCCGACCTCGGCCTGCTGCCGATCCCGCGCTTCTTCGAGCACGAGACCGGGCCTTACGTGACGGCCGGCTGCATCGTCGCGGAGGACCGCGTCACCGGCGACCGCAACCTCTCCTATGCGCGGCTGAAGCCGCTCGGTCCCGACCGCGCCCTGATCGGCATCGCGCCGAACCACCATCTCGCCGTGATGGCGCGCGCCGCCGCGGCGCGCGGCGAGCGGCTGCCGATCGCGATCACGCTCGGCAACCATCCGGTCGTGCTGATGGCGGGCGCGCTCTACCTGGCGCTCGGCCAGGACGAGCTGGCGGTCGCCGGCGCCCTGCAGGGCGCTCCGATCGCCGCGGCGCGCTGCACCACCAGCGGCCTGATCGTGCCGGCCCATGCCGAGATCGTGATCGAGGGCGAGATCGACACGGCGCAGAGCGTCGAGGAAGGGCCGGTCAGCGAGTATCACGGCATGTACGAGCGCTACGGCGCCGGCTGGGTGGTCGAGGTGAAGGCGATCACGCGTCGCGCCGACGCGATGCTGCAGGTGGTCGAGCCCGGCTATCACGTCGAGCACGTGCTGCTCGGCGGCGTGTCGATCGCGGCCGGCCTGCAGTCGCACCTGAAGGCCTTCATCCCGGCGGTCGCCGGCGTCGCGGTGGGGATGGGCGGCTGCGGCCGGCTCGCCGCCGTCGTGAGCCTGTCGGCCGACCACCGGCCCGGCGACGCCCGCAAGGCGATCCTCGGCGCGCTCGCCGCCGTGAACCTGGTCAAGCAGGTCACCGTGGTCGACGACGACATCGACCCGTGGGACGACGCCGCCGTGCAGTGGGCCGTGACGACGCGGATGCGCGCCGAGCGCGACATCGTGATGGTGCCCGGCCTGCGCACCGACCGGTCCGAGCCGATGAAGCTCGGCGGCACCATCACCAAGCTCGGCTTCGACGCCACCCGCCGCGACGAGGACCGCGACGACTGGACCCGCGCGCTGCCGCCCGCCGACGCCTATGCCCGGGTGGCGCCGATCGTCGACGCGATCAGGCGCGGCGCCCGCACCATCTGACCAGGAGACGACGCATGCGCAGGATCCTGACCGCCCGCGACGTCGAGCCCGCCATCAAGGGCGGTGCCGTGTTCGCCGCCGGCGGCGGCGGCTGGGCCGACCACGGCCGCATGCTGGGCACCGCCGCCGTCAATGCCGGCCAGCCCGAGCTGGTGTCGATCGACGAGCTGCCGGACGACGCGTGGATCGCCACCGCCGCGGCGATCGGCGCCCCGGCCGGCACGACGGCGTGGCAGATGCTCGGCGCCGACTACGTGAAGGCCGTGCAGCTCCTCCAGGACGAGCTCGGCGCCCCGGTCGCCGGCCTGATCATCGGCCAGAACGGCAAGTCGAGCACCCTCAATGCGTGGCTGCCCTCCGCCCTGCTCGGCACCAAGGTGATCGACGCGGTGGGGGATCTTCGCGCCCACCCGACCGGCGACATGGGCTCGCTCGGGCTCGCGAACAGCCCCGAGCCGACCATCCAGACCGCGGTCGGCGGCAACCGCGCGAACAACGCCTATCTCGAGCTCGTCGTGCGCGGCGCGACCGGGAAGGTGTCGCCGATCCTGCGCAAGGCGGCCGACATGTCGGGCGGCTTCATCGCCTCCTGCCGCAACCCGATCCGCGCGTCCTACGTGCGCGAGCACGCGGCGCTCGGCGGCATCTCGATGGCGCTGGCGCTGGGCGAGGCGATCATGGCGGCTGAGCCGAAGGGTGGCGCCGCCGTGATCGACGCGATCTGCGAGGCTTCGCGCGGCGGCATCATCGGCACGGGCGAGGTCGTCGAGAAGGCGGTCGCCTACACGCAGGAGGCCTTCGACATCGGCACCGTGACGATCGGCAGCGGCGCCGGCCGGCGCGTGCTGCACGTGATGAACGAGTACATGGCGGTGAGCGGGCCGGACGGCGAGCGGCTCGCCACCTATCCGGACGTGATCACGACGCTCGACGACGACGGCGTGCCGGTCAGCGTCGGCGAGATCCGCGAAGGCATGCGGCTCCACGTGCTGCGCGTCGCCAGGGACGTGATCCCGCTGTCGGCGAGCGTCACCGACCCGTCCGTCTACCCGATCGTCGAGACGGCGCTCGGGATGGACATCTCGTCCTACGCGCTCGGCCGGTGAGGATCGCCATGCCGCACGAGTCACGCCAGGAGTTCAAGGTCACGGGCGGGCCGGCGCTGCGCTGCAAGGGCTGGCGGCAGGAGGGCCTGCTGCGCCTCCTGGAGAACGTGCTGGCGGTCGGCGAGAACCCGAAGGATCTCGTCGTCTACGCGGCGCTCGGCAAGGCGGCGCGCGACTGGCCGTCCTACCGGCGCATCGTCGAGACGCTGCGGACCATGGACGAGAGCGAGACGCTGGTCGTCCAGTCCGGCAAGCCGATCGGCCTCCTCCGCACCCACGCGCGCGCCCCCATCGTGGTGATGGCCAACTGCAACATCGTCGGCCAGTGGGCGAACGCCGAGACCTTCTACGACCTCGAGCAGAAGGGCCTGATCTGCTGGGGCGGGCTGACCGCCGGCGACTGGCAGTACATCGGCTCGCAGGGCGTCATCCAGGGCACCTACGAGATCCTGTCGCGCATCGCCGAGCGGCATTTCGGTGGGTCGCTGGCCGGCCGCTTCGTGCTGACCGCCGGCCTCGGCGGGATGGGCGGGGCGCAGCCGCTCGCCGGCCGCATGGCGGGCGCCGCCATCCTGTGCATCGAGGTGGACGAGGCGCGCATCGTCAAGCGCATCGAGAACGGCTATCTCGACGCCAGCGCCGCCGACCTCGACATCGCGCTCGGCATGATCCGCCAGGCGCAGTCGAGCGGCCGGGCGCTGTCCGTCGGCCTCTGCGGCAACGCCGCCGAGATCTATCCGGCGCTGGTCGCCCGCGGCATCGTGCCCGACGTGGTGACCGACCAGACCTCGGCGCACGACCTGCTCTACGGCTACGTGCCGCCCGGCCTGTCGCTCGACGCGGTGCGGCGGCTGCGCAGCGAAGATCCCAAGCGCCTGATGGCGGAAAGCCGCGCCGCGATCGTCCGCCATGTCGAGGCGATGCTGGCGTTCCGGCGCGCCGGCGCCGTGGTGTTCGACAACGGCAACCTGATCCGCACCCAGGCGCGCGAGGGCGGGGTCGCCGACGCCTTCGACATCCCGATCTTCACCGAGGCGTTCCTGCGGCCGCTGTTCTGCCGCGCCATCGGGCCGTTCCGCTGGATCGCGCTGTCGAACGATCCGGCCGACATCGCCGCCATCGACGACCTCGTGCTCGCGCTGTTCCCGGACAACCGCATCGTCACCAACTGGATCCGGCTCGCCCGCGACGCCGTGCCGTTCGAGGGGCTGCCGGCCCGCATCGCCTGGCTCGGCCACGGCGAGCGCACCGCGCTGGCGCTCGCCGTCAACCGGATGGTGGCGGAGGGCCGGCTCGCCGGACCGGTCGCCTTCACGCGCGATCACCTCGACGCCGGCGCCATGGCGCATCCGAACATCATGACCGAGCGGATGCGCGACGGCTCCGACGCGATCGCCGACTGGCCGCTGCTCAACGCGATGATCACCTGCTCGTCGCAGGCCGATCTGGTCGCGATCCATTCCGGCGGCGGCGGCTATGCGGGCTACATGACCAGCGCCGGCGTCACCCTGATCGCCGACGGCACGCCGGCGGCCGAGGAACGGCTGCGGCTGACGCTCGACAACGACACGTCGCTCGGGGTGATGCGCTACGCCGACGCCGGCTACGACGAGGCGATCGACGAGGCGAGCCGCAAGGGGATCGCGCATTTCCCGGGCGGCGGCGCATGAAATTTGCCGACCAGCACATGACCGGGGGTTATGGGTGGGCGGCTTTGCGCAGCCGCGTCATGCACTTGGCTGCACCGCCCGAAACCGCGGCGGCGGCCGCCCGGCGCCACCCGGCGCTACCGCGCCCCGCCCGCCTCGCGCTACGCTTCCTCCCGTTCTCTCTTCCGTTCTCTGCCGGGCCGTCCCTCACCGCAACGCCGAACCCAAGGATCGCCGCATGAAGACCCTGATGCTGGCCGCCACCGCCGCGACGCTCGCCGCGCTGACGTTCACGGCCCCGGCCGCCGCGCAGCAGCCGATCATCCTCAAGGTGCACTCGTTCTCGAGCCCGCAGGCGCCCGAGGCCGTGTATCAGATGCTGCCGTGGATCGAGAAGGTCAACAAGGAGTCGAACGGCCGGCTCAAGGTCGAATTCTATCCGAGCATGCAGCTCGGCGGCAAGACGAGCGACCTGATCCAGCAGCTCGAGGACGGCGTCGTCGACATCGTGATGATGAACCCGGGCGTCGCCCCGAACCGCTTCCCGGTGCTGCAGGGCACCGAGCTGCCCTTCACCAATGTCGGCACCTCGGCGGGCCAGACCCCGGCGATGCTGGAGTGGGTGAACAAGTGGCTCCTGAAGAACGAGTTCAAGGGCATCAAGATCATCCACATGCACGCCACCGACGCGGCCGTGCTGCACACGAGGACCAAGAAGATCGAGACCGCCGCCGACCTGAAGGGCCTGAAGATCCGCGTGCCGGGCCGGTTCGTCGGCGAGGCCATGAAGAGCCTGGGCGCGACCCCGGTCGGCCTGCCGCTCAGCGACATCTACGAGAGCCTGCAGCGCGGCCAGATCGACGGCATGACCATCAACTGGGCGATCATGACTCCCTACAAGCTGCAGGAGGTCACCAAGTTCAACATGGAGACGCCGTTCTATCAGAACGCCATCATGTCGCTGATGAGCCAGGCCTCCTACGACAAGCTTCCGGCCGACCTGAAGAAGGTGATCGACGACAATATCGGCATCGCCTACTCGACCGAGGTGGCCAAGAAGATCGACGAGCTCACGGTCCCGGCCAAGAAGACGATCGCCGACAGCGGCAACACGCTGTACTCGCTCTCTCCCGAGGAGCTCGCCAAGTGGCGCGCCGCCATGGCGCCGGTCTACAAGCTGTGGATCGCCGAGATGGACAAGAAGGGCCTGCCCGGCCAGGCCATGTTCGACGATCTCCTCGCCACCACGGCCAAGTACGGCCGCAAGTAGACCCCGACCGCAACCGAGGCGGGGGCGGCGCGCGACGCGCCGCCCCCGACGATCGACGAGGACACGCCGATGCGCTCATCCCCGATCCCGCCCGGCCGCCGCACCATGGAGGCGGCGTGCCGCGCCGTCGCGCTGGTCGGGTGCGTCGCGCTGGTCGCCGTGATGCTGGTCGTGGTGGCGTCGGTGCTCGGCTCGAACCTGTTCCGCCATCCGATCCTCGGCGACACCGAGATCGTCGACAGCCTCACCGGCGTCGTCGTGTTCTGCTTCCTGCCGTGGTGCCACCTGCACGGCGGCAACGTGATCGTCGACTTCTTCGCCAAGCCGCTGCCGCGGGTGGTGCGCGACTGGCTCGACGTGGTGATGAATCTCGCCTTCGCGGTCGTCGCCGGCGTGATCGCCTGGCGCCTGATGGCCGGCGGCCTCTCGGCCTTCACGCGCGAGCAGGCCAGCATGTTCCTCGAGATCCCCGAATGGTGGGTCTATGCGGTCGGCAGCCTGACCTCGGTCCTGTGGATCGTCGTGATCCTGTACGTCGCCTACGAGTCCGTCCTGCGGGCCCGCGGACGCCTGTCCGCCCCCGCCGACGAAGTGCAGTTCGGCTGACCGGCGCATCCGCAGAGCAAGACCCATGGACCGTTTCGACATCGGCCTCCTCATGTTCGTCGCCGCGCTGGCGCTGATCGCGCTGCGCATGACGGTCGCCGGAGCCATGCTGCTGGTCGGCGGTCTCGGCTACGCGGCGATCAACGGCTGGCTGCCGCTGCTGAGCACGCTGAAGACCATCACCTACTCCAAGTTCGCCAACAACGGCCTGTCGGTGTTGCCCCTGTTCCTGCTGATGGGCGAGTTCGCCAGCCGCGGCGGCATGAACGCCCGGCTGTTCCGCACCGCGCGGGCCTGGCTCGGGCACTGGCGCGGCGGGCTCGCGGTCGCCACCATCGGCGGCTGCGCCGCCTTCGGGGCGATCTGCGGCTCCTCGCTCGCCACCGCCGCCACCATGTCGCAGGTGGCGTTGCCGGAGATGCGCAAGTCCGGCTACTCGCCGGCGCTGGCGACCGGCACGCTCGCCGCGGGCGGCACGCTCGGCATCCTCATCCCTCCCTCGGTCATCCTGGTCGTCTACGCCGTCTACACCGAGCAGTCGGTCGGCGCCCTGTTCGTCGCCGCCGTGATCCCCGGGCTGATCGCGGTGGTCCAGTACATGATCGTCGTCAACCTGTTCACTCGGCTCGTGCCGGGCTCGGCCGGCTCGCTCGCGCGCGCCTCGTGGCGGGAGCGCCTCGTCGCGACCCAGGAGGTGTGGCCGATCCTCACGGTGTTCGGGCTGATCGTCGCGGGCATCTATCTCGGCTGGTTCTCGCCGACCGAAGGCGCCGCGGTCGGCGCCTTCGTCACCATGCTGTTCGCCATCGTCCAGGGCGGCATGCGCTTCAAGGGCTTCGTCGAGTGCCTGCTCGCCGCCGGCCAGACCACCGCGATGATGTTCCTGATCATGCTGGCGGCCGAGCTGTTCTCGGCGGCGCTGGCCTCGTCGCGGATGCCGGCCGAGCTCGCCGGCCACGTCGCCGCCCTGAACGCCGATCCCCTCGTCGTGATGTTCTTCATCGTCGTCGTCTACTTCATCCTCGGCTGCTTCATGGAGTCGCTCTCCATGGTGCTGCTGACCCTGCCGGTGTTCATCCCGCTGCTGCTCACGCTCGACTTCGGCCTGTCGCACGACGCCAAGCTCGTGTGGTTCGGCATCCTGGTGCTGATGAGCGTCGAGGTCGGGATGGTGTCGCCGCCCTTCGGGCTCAACCTGTTCCTGATCAACTCGCTCGCCAAGGACGTTCCGATGAGGGAGACCTACATCGGCGTCCTCGGCTTCTGCCTGATGGACTTCATCCGGGTCGCCCTGCTGATCCTGTTCCCGATCGTCTGCCTGTGGCTGCCCGGCCTCCGCTGACCCCCAACACGAGTAAGAGACATGACGACTGTTTGCCTGGACGGCGAGACGCTGTCGATCGCCGACGTGGTGCGGATCGCCCGCGAGGGCGCGAGCGTGGAGATCAGCGCCGCGGCACGCGCCGAGATCGTCAAGGTGCGGGACTACATCGACACCCACTGGCTCACCGACAACGCGCCCGCGACCTACGGCTTCAACACCGGCGTCGGCAAGCTGAAGGACTTCGTCATCTCGCAGGCCGACAACGACCGCTTCCAGCTCTCGATCGTCATGTCGCATTGCGGCGGCATGGGCGATCCGGCGCCGGAGGACTGGGTGCGGGCCATGATGGCGATCCGCATCAACGCCTTCTGCCTCGGCGTCTCGGGCCTGCGCATCGAGGTGGTCGGCCGGCTGATCACGATGCTCAATCGCGGCGTCCACCCGGTGGTGCCGCTGCAGGGCTCGGTCGGCGCCTCCGGCGATCTCGCGCCGCTCGCCCACATGGTCTCGGTGATGATCGGCTACGAGAAGGCCGAGGCGTTCTACCAGGGCGTCCGCATGCCGGCACCGGCGGCGCTGGAGAAGGCCGGCATCGCGCCGGTGAGGTTCGACCTCAAGGCCAAGGACTGCCTGGCGCTGATCAACGGCAACAGCCTGTGCGCCGCCATGGCGGCCCTCAACCTGCACGACGGCGAGCGGCTGATGAAGCAGGCCGACGTCACCGGCGCGCTGTCGGTCGAGGCGATCCGCGGCGAGCAGGCGGCGTTCGATGCGCGCATCCACGCGGCGCGCCGCCAGCCCGGCCAGATCACGGTCGCCGGCAATGTCCGGCGCATCATGGCCGGCACCCGCCGCTCGACCGAAGGCGCCCGCGCGGTCCGGCTGCCGCACGACGTGCTGCACCCGACCCACACGGCGCGCGTCCAGGACCAGTACTCGTTCCGCTGCCTGCCGCAGGTGCACGGCGCCTGCCGCGACAATCTCGCCTACGCCAAGACGCTGATCGAGCGCGAGCTCAACGCCGCGACCGACAATCCGCTGGTGTTCTGGGACGAGCGCGGCGCGCTGGAGTTCCTGTCGGGCGGCAACTTCCACTGCGAGCCGATCGCCTTCGCCATGGACATCCTGGCGATGTCGCTCGCCGAGATCGGCAACATCTCGGAGCGCCGGCTGTTCGCGCTGTGCGACCCGACGCTGAGCTACGGCCTGCCGGCCAATCTCGCCGGCGAGCCGATCGGCCTCAATTCGGGCTACTCGATCATCTCGTGCTCGGCCGCCTCGGTCGCCTCGGAGAACAAGACGCTGTGCTTCCCGGCGAGCGTCGACACGATCCCGACCAAGAGCAACCAGGAGGACCATGTCAGCATGGCCGCCTGGGCCTGCCGCAAGGCGCGCCAGATCATCGACAACCTGCCCAAGATCGTCGGCATCGAGGCGCTGCTCGCGGCGCGCGCCATCTTCGTCACCGAGGAGCAGCTCGGCGGCTACGCGCTCGGCGCCGGCTCGACGGCCGCCTACAAGGCGCTGCGCGCCGCCATCCCGTTCCAGATGGACGACCTCTACATGCCGCTGCAGAGCGGGCCGGCCGTCGACCTCGCCCGCAAGGGGGCCCTGCTCGACGCCGCCGAGGCGGCGATCGGCGCCCTGGACTGACGGACGGCGGAGCGCGGCCCATGATCGCCGACCGTCTCGGCAGCATCGTCGGTCCGGGCGGCGTGCTGGTCGCGCCGTCCGACCTCGCCGGCTACCGGGCGGACAGCACGCACCACGCGCCGGACGGCATCCTGTGCGTCGTACGGCCGTCCGACACGGCGCAGGTCGCCGCGGTCGTGCTGGCCTGCCGCGCGGCCGGCGTGCCGATCGTGCCGCGCGGCGGCGGCACCGGCTTCGGCGGCGGCGCCCTGCCGGTGCCGGGCCAGGCGGTCGTGGTGCTGTCGACCGAGCGGCTGCGGCGCATCCGCCTGGTCGACCCGGTCGGCGACGTGCTGGTCGCTGAGGCGGGCGTCACCCTGCACGAGGTGCAGGCGGCCGCCGCCGCGGTCGGCCGCACCGTCGGGCTCGATCACGGCGGCGCCGGGTCGAGCGCCATCGGCGGCAACATCGCCACCAATGCGGGCGGCAACAACGTGCTGCGCTACGGCATGGCGCGCGACCAGGTGCTCGGGGTCGAGGCCGTGCTGGCCGACGGCCGCGTGCTGGCGCCGCCCCGCCTGCTGCGCAAGTGCAACGCCGGCTACGACCTCCGCCACCTGCTGGTCGGCTCGGAGGGGACGCTCGCCATCGTCACCGCGGTGGCGCTGGCGCTGCGGCCGGCGCCGGTGGCGCGCGCCACCGCGATGCTCGGCGTCGCGACGCCGCGCGACGCGCTGGCGCTGCTCGGCCTGGTGCGCCGCGAGCTCGGCGAGGCGGTGTCGGCCTTCGAGCTGATCTCGCGGCCGTCGCTGCTGTTCCACCTGGCGCATGCGGGCCAGGGCCGCGAGCCGCTCGACACGCCGACGCCGTGGCTGGTGCTGGTCGAGACCGAGGCGACGTCGCGCCATCTCGCGCTCTCCGACGCCTTCGAGGCCGTGCTGGAGCGGGCGCTCGGCGACGGCCTCGCCGTCACCGGCGTCGTCGCCGCCTCCGAGGCGCAGCGCCGCGCCCTGTGGACGGTGCGCGAGGGGATCGCGGTCGCCATGGGCGAGGCGAAGTTCTACATGGTCAAGACCGACACGGCGGTGCCGATCGGCCGGGTACCGGACTTCGTGGATCGCGTCGAGGCGGCGATGGCCGCGGCCGCACCGGCGGGCAGCCGGACCATGGCCTTCGGCCATGTCGGCGACGGCAACATCCACGTCAACGTGCTGCCGCCGGAGGGCGGGGGCGACTCGGCCCTGCGGGAGAAGGCCCCCGACATCGCCAGATGCATCGAAGACATCGCGCTCGACCTCGGCGGCACGGTGAGCGCCGAGCACGGCATCGGCCAGGGCAAGCGCGCCGCGCTCGCGCGCATGCTCTCGGTGCCCGAGCGCGATCTGATGCGGGCCGTGAAGACGGCCTTCGACCCGGACGGCCTGTTCAATCCCGGCAAGCTCTTCGAGTGAGACCGACCGCCACACTCTCCGACGCGTCATGCGCGGGTCCGACCCACGCATCCATCACTTCCAAAGACGTGCGTTTCCCGTAGCGTGATGGATTGCCGGGTCGAGCCCGGCAATGACGGAGCCGGGGCGAGGCCGGCGAGGGCTGGCACGACACGCGCACGGCGCAACGAGGACACACCATGTTCGAGACCCTGGCGGCGGCCCCGCCCGACCCGATCCTGTCGCTGATCGGCCTGTTCCGCGACGACCCGCGGCCCGGCAAGATCGATCTCGGCATCGGCGTCTATCGCGATGCCGCGGGCCACACCCCGATCCTGCGCACGGTGCGCGAGGCGGAGCGGCGCCTCTACGAGAGCGAGACGACCAAGACCTATGTCGGGCCGGCCGGCGATCCGGCGTTCTGTGCCGCGGTCGCCGGCCTGGTGTTCGGCGAGGCGCATCCGGGCGACCGGCTGCGCGCCGTGCAGACGCCGGGCGGCGCCGGCGCGCTGCGGGTGCTGGCCGGGCTGATCGCCCGCAGCCGGCCGGGCGTCACCGTCTGGGTGCCCGACCCGACCTGGGTGAACCACATCTCGATCCTGGCCGATGCCGGCCTGCCGGTGCGACCGCATCCCTATTTCGATCCGGCGACCGGCGGCGTGCGGGTCGACGCCATGCTCGACGCGCTGCGCGGCGCCGCGCCGGGTGACGTCGTGCTGCTGCACGGCTGCTGCCACAACCCGACCGGCGCGTCGCTGACCGCGGCCGACTGGGACGCGGTGTGCGACGTGATCACGTCGCGGAACCTGTTCCCCTTCGTCGACCTCGCCTATCAGGGCTTCGGCGACGGGCTCGAGGAGGACGCCTACGCGGTGCGCCTGTTCGCCCGCCGGCTGCCCGAGATGGTGGTCGCGGTGTCGTGCTCGAAGAACTTCGGCATCTATCGCGAGCGCACCGGCGCCGCCTTCGTGCTGGCGACCGATGCGGCGCGCGCCGCCGTCGCCCACAGCCAGCTGGTCGTCGTCGCCCGCATCACCTATTCGATGCCGCCCGACCACGGCGGCGCGATCGTGCGGATCATTCTCGCGGATCCGAGCCTGACGGCGGACTGGAAGGCCGAGCTCGCGGCGATGCGCGGCTACGTGGTCGGACACCGCGAGGCGCTCGCCGAGGCGTTCCGCCGGCGAACGAACACGGATCGCTTCGACTTTCTCACGACGCACCGCGGCATGTTCTCGCTGCTCGGCACCACGCCCGAGCAGGCGGCGCGCCTGCGCGCCGAGCACGCCGTCTATATCGTGGCGGACGGCCGGATCAATCTCGCCGGCTTGCGCGACGACCAGATCGAGCCGTTCGTCGCCGCCGTCGCGGCGGTCTGCGGCTGATCGGGAGCCTCCGGGACGACGCCCGGCGACGCCGGGCGCCGGCTCGTCTCGCACACCGTCCGCAGGCAGGCGACGAACTCCTCGCCGCGTGCCGACAGCGGATGCTGCTCGCGCGTCCAGACATAGACGCCGAACCGCACCGCCGGATCGAGCGGCCTCACCACGGTGTCGCCGGAATGCGCGTTCGCCGTGAACTCGTCGATGACGGCACAGCCGGTCCCGGCGGCCACCAGGGTGCGGGCGATGTAGTAGGTCTGCACCTGGATGCCGGGCGTCAGCGCGATGTCCTCGCGCCGGAACGCGTCCTTGATCGCGGTGCCGAGGAAATGCCCCGAGGTGAGGCCGATCAGCCGTTTCTGGTCGATCTGCGCCAGCCGGATCGGCTGGCCGTCCCGGCCGGACGGGCGTGCGGGATGGTCGATGAACACCATCTCGGCGACGTCGACCCGGACGGCGCGCAGCCCCGGCACTTCGGCGACGCCTTCGGCCGGGCCGAAGCCGATTCCGATGTCGAAGTCGCGGGCGAGCAGGCCGGCGGCGATCTCCGGATCGTGGCGCGACGCGATCTCGATCATGGTGCGGGGCCGCCGGCTCTGGAAGAGCTGCACGGCGCGCGGCACCAGCCCCATGCCGAGGCTCGGCACGCAGACCACCCGCAGATGGGTGTCGAGCTCGCTGCGCAGCGTCTGCGCCATCCGGCGGGTCCGCTCCAGCGCCTCGAACACCTGCTCGATTTCGCGCATCAGAACATCGGCCTGATCGGTCGGCTGCAGCCGGCCGCGGCTGCGATGAAACAGCGGGAAGCCGAGCTGCTGCTCCGCGTGCTTGAGGATCTTGCTGGCCGCCGGCTGGGTGATCGACAGGCTCTCGGCGGCGCGGCTCAGCGAGCCGGTCCGCCTGATGGCGTGGAGAACCTCGATATGGCGCAGCCGCATGGCGAGTCCGAAAGGTGAGGCGGGCGCCCCGGCCGCCGGCCGGGGTGCCCGAAGCCTACCCCGTAATCGAAGCGCCTGGCTGCTCAAATAGGCGTCATCCCTCTGCACAGCCCGAGATCGGGGATGCGGAGACGACCCCGCGGGCGACGCGTCGCGGTTGTGCTTGGCGGATCAGGTCAACCCGTCGCCGAGGGCGTGACGAGGAGGCGACCGTCACCAGGGTGGCCCGGTTCGTCGGGCCGGGCCGGCCCACTTGTCCATTGCGACGACCCGATCCTCGCTGGCTCGCCCGAGCCTGCTTTCGACCGAACCGATCGGGCGCCTCGACGGCGAGATCGAGCGCCGCACCGCGCCGGTCGGGAGCTTCCCCGGCGAGGAGCCCGCCACCCGCCAAAGCCATCGGCCCGTCGCGCGACGATTGCGCGGTGAGCCTGCCGGCGCTCGCCGCTGCCCGATCGGCGCGGCCAGTGCCGGCGCCCGTGGTGAGCTGCCGCCCGCGACTCCACCTCACGCGATGCGATCGGCGATGGTTATGCGGAACGGTCATAAGCGGCGCTCGAAATAGAATTAGAGCGCACACCCGATATCATTATGCTCCTGCCTCGACGAGCGGCGTTCCGCACGGACCACGCGACCCGAGAAGCCATCGTTCACGACGGGCGGGGTCGCGGCGCCGGGCGGCCGCCGATGCTATCGATCGTGCTTGTGGAGGGGCGATGACATCGACAACAGCCGGCCTGACAAGTCTCGCCGGGAGCGTGGCGTCGCGATGTCTCGCGACGAGGATGCGCCGCCTCCGGGACTCCGCGGCGCGCAGGTGCGCGACCGCCGCGACGAGACCTTCCGCGTTCCGCCGCGCGGCACCCGTGCCGGCGTCCCGCGAGCACTGATCCGCACCGGCATCCGAGCCGGATGTCGGCCCGGATTCGCCCTCACGCGAAGCAAACGATCCGCAACGCGGACATCCGCGTGCACGAGCGCCACCGCCCGTCGCGGCCCGGCGATCCTGCGCGGCAGACACCCGCGGGCAAGCCGCGGGGGCGACCACCCGCTTCACCTCCATCAGACGATCAGAACGAGCCGCTCCATGAGCCAACAAGAACGCGTCATCATCACGGCAGCACTGACCGGCGCCGTCACTCCGAAGGACATCAACGAGTCGATTCCGACGACGCCGGCCGAGATCGCCGAACAGGCGCGGGCCTGCTGGAAGGCCGGTGCGGCGATCGTCCATCTCCACATGCGGGACGCGGCCGGCCTCGGCACGATGAGCGCCGAGAGGTTCGCGGAGACCATCCGGCTGATCCGGGCCGATCCCGCCTGCGACGTGGTGATCAACTGCACCACCTCGGGCGACAGCCGCGCGAGCGACGCCGAGCGGATGGCCCACATCGCGGCGCTTCCGGAGATCGAGATGGCCTCCTACGACGCCGGCTCCTTCAACTGGATGCCGGGCGGCGTGTTCATGAACTCACCGGCCTTCCTCGGCGAGCTCGGCGAGACGATGATGCGGCACGGCGTCAAGCCGGAGATCGAGATCTTCGACGCGGGCATGCTCGGCGTCGCCGACTACTTCATGAAGCAGGGGCGGCTGTCGACGCCGGGGCACTATCAGTTCTGCCTCGGCGTGCTCGGCGGCATGCCGGCGACGGTGGAGAACCTCCTCTACCTGAAGTCCAAGATCCCGCCGGGCGCGACCTGGTCGGCGTTCGGCGTCGGAAAGGACCACCTGCCGATCCTGTTCGGGACGCTGGCGCTGGGCGGGAACCTCCGGGTCGGGCTCGAGGACAACGTCTACTTCTCCAAAGGCGTGCCCGCCACGAATGTCGGCCTCGTGACCCGCGCCGTCGAGGCCGTGCGCCTCTTCGGCAAGACGCCCGCGACGTCGGCGCAAGCACGCGAGATCCTCGGCATCCCCGCCCTGAAGCGCTGATCCTCTCGCGCCGTGGTCTCGTCTCGAGACGCCGGCCGCCCGGAGACCTCTGATGAGAGAAGCAGTCATCGTATCGGCGGTGCGCACCCCCGTCGGCCGCTGTCGCGGCAGCCTCGCCTCGGTGCCGGCCCACGTGCTCGGTGCCGCCGTCGTGGCCGAGGCCGTGAAGCGCACGGGACTCGATCCGGAGCGGATCGACGACGTGATCTTCGCGAACCTGATGAACAACGAGATCAACAACATGGGGCGCATGGTGGCGCTCGAGGCGGGCCTGCCGATCTCGGTCGGCGGCGTCACCCTCGATCGCCAGTGCGCCGCCTCGCTGAACGCGCTCGCCTACGGGGCGATCCAGATCATGGCCGGCTTCGCCGACGTGATCGTCGCGGGGGGCGCCGAGAGCGACAGCCGGCGCACCTACTCGCTGGAGAAATGCGACACGGCGTGGTCCGTCACGCCGCCGCGTTGGGTCGACATCCACACCTCGCCCGACCGCATCGGCAATCCGAGCATGGGCGTCACCGCCGAGACCGTCGCGGCGCGCTACGGGCTCACCCGGCGCGAGCTCGACGCGTTCTCGGTCCGCAGCCATGTGCTCGCCGCAGCTGCGTGGGACGCGGGCCGGTTCGACGACGAGGTGGTGCCGATCACGGTCGATGCCGGCAAGGGCAGGACCGTGGTCGTCGCCCGCGACGAATCCGTCCGCGCCGACTGCACGGTCGAGACGCTCGCCGCGCTGCGTCCGTGCTTCGTCGAGAACGGCATCGTCACGCCCGGCAACTCCTCTCCGATGTCGGACGGCGGTGGCGCCATGGTGGTGACGTCGCGGGAGACCGCGCAGAGCCTCGGCCTCGCGCCGATGGCGGTGTTCCGCGGCTACGCCGTGGCCGGCGTCGATCCGAACGTGATGGGCATCGGCCCGGTCGCGGCCGTCGCCAAGCTGATGCGCCGGACCGGCCTCGCGGTCGCCGACGTCGATCTGTGGGAGCTCAACGAGGCGTTCGCCTCGCAGTCGCTCGCCTGTATCCGTGACATCGGCATGGACCTCGACAAGGTCAATCCGAACGGCGGCGCCATCGCCATCGGGCATCCGCTCGCCGGGTCCGGGGCCGTCCTCGTCGCCCGGACGGTGCGCGAGATGGAGCGCCGCGACCTGCACCGCGCGGTCGTCACCTTCTGCGTCGGCGGCGGACAAGGCGTCGCCGTCCTTCTCGAACGGGATTGAACTCGTGTCCAGCAAGCTCAGAACCAAGGACGAGATCGTCGCGCTCTTCGCCGACGGCCAGACCATCGTGGTCGGCGGCTTCGCCAACCACGGCGTCCCGGACGCGTTGATCGATTGCGTCCTCGACAGCGGCGCCAGGCACCTCACTCTGCTGTCCAACGACACCGGCGACGCCGATCTCACCATCGGACGTCTGGTCCATGCCGGGCGGGTCGACAAGGTCGTCGCCTCCCACATCGGCATGAACACGGAGACCGTCGCGCTGGTCGCCTCCGGAAAGATCGAGGTGACGCTGGTCCCGCAGGGCAGCCTCGCCGAGCGCATGCGCTGCGGCGGCGCCGGCCTCGGCGGCGTCCTGACCAAGACAGGTCTCGGCACGGTGGCGGAGAAGGGCAAGACGATCGTCGAGGTGGACGGCGAGCGCTGGCTGCTCGAGCCCGCCCTGCGCGGCGATGTCGGCCTGGTGCGGGCCCGCTCCGCGGATCCGATCGGCAATCTCACCTATCGCGGCACCTGTCGCAACTTCAACCCGCTGGTCGCAAGGGCCGCCGCCGTCACCGTGGTGGAGGCCGACATGCTGGTCGAGCTGGACGAGATCGAGGGCGACAGCGTCGTCACGCCCGGCGTCTACGTCGACATGATTCTGGCGAAGTGAGACCGACGACATGGACATCCGTCACCGAATGGCCAAGCGCGCCGCCGCCTATTTCGCCGCTGGCGACATCGTCAATCTCGGCATCGGCGTTCCCAGCCTCTGCAACAACTATGCGCCTCCGGGCGTGATGTTCCACACCGAGAACGGTCTGATCGGTGTCGGGCCGCTCGCCGAAGGTCTCCAGCGGGTGGAGAGCTTCTCCAACGCCAACGGCATGCGTTTCGTGCCGATGCCCGGCGCCAGCGTCTTCGACAGCGCCGAGAGCTTCGCCATCGTTCGCTCCGGCAGGCTCGCCGCCACCGTGCTCGGTGGCCTCCAGGTTTCGGAGAAGGGCGACCTCGCCAACTGGGCCCGGCCCGGCAAGATGGTCGGCATGGGCGGCGCCATGGATCTCGTCAACGGCGCCCGGAAGGTGATCGTCACCATGGAGCTGACCGCCAAGGGTGCGCCGAAGATCCTGAAGGCGTGCACCTATCCCCTGACCGGCGCAGCCTGCGTCGATCACATCGTCACCGAGCAGTGCGTGATCGACGTGACCCCCGAGGGCCTCGTCCTGCGCGAGGTGCTCGACGGCGTCACGCCCGAAGAGATCCAGAGGCAGGTCGAGCCGACGCTCGTCGTCGCCGACGATCTCGCGATCATGGCCGCCTGAACGGAAGGGGCGGGTCATGGACGGCTTGCACGCCGAAGTGGCGGTCGACCATCGGGGCGGGATCGGGATTCACCGTCCGGCTCCGGTCCGTGGCACCTCCTCGGCCCGCCGAGTCGGGGCGGGCCGGATCGCTGGTGTCCATCGGATGCGGTCATCCGCGGCCATGGCCGGGACGAGCCGCGACGCGAGCGATGCCCGTGCCCGCACCCGCCCCCGCAGCGCGGCTCCGCCGCCGTCGGGCCACGCGTCATGAACACGCTGGCAGCCGGCAGAGGCGACGAACGGCTCCCGACCGATTCGGCCTTCGACCGACGTTCGGACTTCGGCGCCAGGGGATGGTCGATCCTGCTCATCGAGGCGGCCCTCCTGTGGATCTCCTCCGGGTCGGTGGTGCACGGCCTGAACGTCATCCTGCCGGCACTCTCGCAGACCTACGATCTCGAATACACGCGGCTGCTGGCGCTGGCGACGCCCGCCTCCTGGGCGTCCATCGCGGCCGGCTTCGTCGGGGCCTGGATCTGCGCCGGCCGCGGACCGAAGTTTCTCGTCCTCCTGAGTCTCGCCTGCGGCGGCCTCGCCTTCGGGCTGATGGGAACCTGGGGGTCGACGACCGGATTCGTCGTCCTCTTCGCCACCGTGTGCTTCTTCGACAGCTGCTTCGCCTATGTCGGCGGGCCCGCGCTGGTGACGAGCTGGTTTCCGCGCAAGAAGGGGCTGGCCTTCGGCTGGTGCACGATGGGCCAGACCTTCTCCACGGCGACCTACGTGCCCTACGTGAGCTTCTGCTTCTCCACCCTCGGAGTGCAGGCCGGCTTCTGGGGAATCACGGCGCTGATGGCCGTGATGTTCGTCGTGGTCTGGTGGTTCGCGGCCGACCGGCCGGAAGAGCTCGGATGCTCGCCCGACAATCGTCCGATGACCGGGGTCGAGATCGCACGCTCGCGTGCCGAGCAGGAGAGCTACGTCTGTCCCTTCACGGTGCGTCAGCTGCTCGGCATGAAGGACGTCTGGTTCATGGGGCTGGCCTTCGGCGGGCTCTACATCGTCATCGTCGGGCTCCTGTCGCAGTTCGTGCCGCGTCTCGTCGCGATGGGCTATCCGCTCGAGACAGCCATCCTCTACATGTCGATCGCCGCGATGCTCGGCGTTCCCGGCGCCTACATGTGGGGATGGCTCAGCCAGAAGCTCGGCGTGAAGCACTGCGCGATGCTCTACCTCGCCTGGTACGCCGTGGCGCTGGTTCTCAACATCTTCGAGCTCAACGCCGTGACCTTGTGGATCTCGCTGGTGATGATCGGGGAGGCGCTCGGTGGGGCGACCAATCTCTCCATGTCGATCGTCGCCGAGAAGTTCCCGCGCGGCGCCTTCGTGAAGGCGTGGGGGATCGTGAATCCGATTCAGTCGATCGTCCGCTGCTGCGCCTTCGCCATTCTCGCCTTCGGCGTCACCTATCTCGGGGGATTCCAGGGCGCTTACGCGATCCTGACGCTGGTGGCGTTCGTCTCGATGGCCCTCATCTGGAACATCGACACCACGCCGGTCGATGCGGAGGTGACACGCTGACGCACGCGCCGCCCTGAACGCGAGGCGGGTCGTACGCGGCTCCGCCTGTCTCCGAACCGAACGTCCGGACCGACCGCGAGCTCTCGGGCTCGCGGAACGGACCAGGCTTGCCCGCCGCGCCGCGCTCGCAGCCGCCCGCAGGATGTCCCCGTCGCGGCTCGCAGCCAGAGGAGTGAACCGCCATGAGCCAACAGACCGCATGTGCCACGGGATTGCCGGAGGTCGCCGTCGCCGACACCCGCTCCAACTTCGGCAGGTGGGGGTGGACGATCATTCTCGTCGAGGGACTGATGCTGTGGATCAGCGCCGGCGTCCAGGTGCACGGCCTCAACATCATCGTGCCGGTCCTCTCGCAGGAGTTCGCCATCGAGAAGACGACGCTGCTCTTCTGGGCCACGCCGGCCTCGTGGGGATCGGTCGTGGCCGGCTATCTCTGCGCGAAGCTGGTCGAGTGGAAGGGCGCCAAGTACAACATCCTGCTGTGTCTCGCCGCCTGCGCGGTCTGCTTCGGCCTGCTTGGCACCTGGAGCTCGGTGTGGGCCTTCACGGCGCTGTTCTGCGGCGTCTGCTTCTTCGGCTCGGGCTACGCCTATGTCGGCGGCACGGCCCTGATCGCCAACTGGTTCCCCCGCAAGAAGAGTCTCGCCTTCGGCTGGGTCACGATGGGGCAGACCATGTCCACGGCCCTGTTCGTGCCGATGCTCGCCCTGTTCTTCGGCCTCTTCGGCGTGCGCAACGGGTTCTGGATCGTGGCCCTCATGATGGGCGCTCTGATCGTGCTGGTGGGAATCTTCGTGACCAACACGCCGGAGGAGCGCGGCTGCACGCCCGACAACGTCAGCATGACGCCGGAGGAGCTGCAGCGCTCCCGCGTCGAGCAGGAGACCTATGTCTGCCCGTTCACCTCGGTCCAGCTGCTCGGCATGCGGGACGTCTGGACGATCGGCCTCGGGTCGGGCGGCATCTACGTGGTGCTGGTCGGCGTCCTGTCGCAGCTGGTGCCGCGACTGATGGCGATGGGCTACGAGCTCAACACCGCCATCCTGTATCTCGCGATCGCCGCGTTCATCGGCGTGCCCGGGGCCTATCTGTGGGGCTGGCTCGGCCAGCGGCTCGGCACCAAGGCGGGTCTCATCGTCTATTCGTTGTGGTGGGGCGTCGCGGTGGTGCTCAACATGTTCGAGCTCAACATCTACACGCTGTGGGCCTCGCTGCTGATGATCGGCCTGTCGTTCGGCGGGGCCACCAATCTGACCACCTCCATCGTCGCCGAGAAGTTTCCGCGGGCGGCCTTCATCACGGCCTTCGGGGTGATCCAGCCGATCCAGGGCGTGGTGCGGTGCTGCGCCTTCGCGGTCCTGGCCTTCGGGCTCACCTATCTGGGTGGCTACTTCGGGGCCTACGCGCTGCTGGCCGGAGTCGCGGTGATCAACGCACTCCTGTTCTGGGTGACCGACACCTCGCCGGTGACCTGACGGACAGGGGCGGGCTCTCCGGTCCTGGTCGGCGTGCCGTCCAGGACCGGAGGCCGGGCGACGGGACCGGATCGATCGATCGCAAAAGGGGCGTGTGATGGGCAGGCTCGTCGGCAGGACGGCCCTCGTGACGGGGGCCGGCTCGGGGATCGGGGAGACGACGGCGAAGCTCTTCGCCCGGGAGGGCGCCCGCGTCGTGCTGGTCGGGCGCCGTGAGGCGAGCCTTCGGCGCGTGGAGGCGGAGATCGAGGCCGCCGGCGGGGCGGCGGCCCATGTCGCGGCGGATCTGAGCACGCGCGACGGCTGCGAGACGGCGGTCGCCGGCGCCGTCGCCGCGTTCGGCCGGCTGGACGTGCTGGTGAACAATGCGGGGATCGCCGATCAGCACAAGTCGACCGTCAACACCACGGACGACCTCTGGGGCAGGGTGATCGCCACCAACCTGACCGGGGTGTTCCGGATGTGCCGGGCGGCGCTGCCTCGGATGGAACGGCAGGGCGCGGGCACGATCGTCAACGTCTCCTCGATCGGCGGCGTCTACGGCATCGCCGGTGCGTCGTATTCTTCCGCCAAGGCCGCCGTCCTCGCCCTCACCAGGAACATCGCGATCCAGTACGCCGGACGCGGCATCCGCTGCAACGCCACCTGCCCGGGACCGACGCCGACGCCGATGCTGGCGGCCACCGAGCGGGAGGACGTGGACCGCGACATGCGTGAGATCACCGCGCGTCACGTCGACACCAGCCTGCCGGTGACGGAGACGATCGACCAGGCCAATGCAATCCTGTTCCTGGCCTGCGACGAGTCGAAGGCGATCACCGGTCAGTACCTGGTGATCGACAACGGAATGTGTCTTTGATCCCGCGCTGTCGGGAAGACGCGCGCGGAATGTCGTTCCCGGCATGCCGTCGGATTCGCGGCCATTTCCGGCCGATGCCGCCCCGCCTCATCGCCCGACGATGCGGCGGCAGGCGGCTTCGGCGGCGCCGCGGCGGATCGGCTGGACGGCGGCGACGCAGTCGTCGCGGCGGACCAGGGACCAGGGTGTCGGGCGAGATCGCCGGCCGGGGCCGCGCGTCGGGGAAGAAGGCGGCGAAGCTGCCGCCGATCAGGTCGTACGGGCGATGCGGGCGGCCATCGGCCGCGTGAACTTCGGTGTTCGGCATGCGGTCGCGGCCGGCAGGGGCTCGTGGCCCGTCTTCACCATCGGCCACGCGGTCGCCTTGCCGATGCGGATGCCGAGCGAGGTGCGGGTGGCGGCGAGCCCCCGGGCGCCGCCGGACATCAGGTCGGCGGTCTCGCCCTCGCCGCGGGCGAGCGCCCGGCCGATCCCGTCGGCGGCGCCGCCGCCGCCGATCACGCCGCCGGCCGCTTCGAACCGTGCCTCCAACCAGACACTCTCCGACGAGGGTCTGTGCCGTCTCCACTGATCGCGCCCCGCTCTCCGCGCGTTCCCGCGCCATCGGGGTCGACTCCTCGTCCTTCGACGACGACGACGATGCGCTGAAGGAGATGCGCGTCACCCACTGGCTGCACGCGCTGACCGGAAATGCGGCGCCGCTCACCCCCGCGCTGCTCTTCGAGGCGGCACTGCGGACCGGATTCACGGTCGCCACCGGACGCGACGACTACGGCGAGATCGCTCCCGGCCTGCCGGCCGACATCGTGCTGCTCGACTGGGAGGCGATGGCCGGCGACGTGATCGACGGCATGGTCGAGGAGACCGACGTCGTTCTGACGCGCGCAACGCGGCGCCACGTGCGCGGCCTGATCGTCGACGGCCGCGAGGTCGTCCGCGACGGCCGCGTGCCCGGCGTCGATCTCGAGAACCTGGAACGGGAATTGCTAGCGCAGGTGCGGGCCGCGGGTCCGTCGATGCGGGCGCTCGCACCGACGATCGCGCGGTCGCAGGCGACACTGCACGACTTCTACGGGTCCGGGGAGCATCTGAAAGGCGAATGAGGCGGTCCGCGGCGGAGATTCGGGCGTCCCTCGGAGCGGCGATTGATCGCTCCGGCGGATGCCCTAAGATCACGACCGTCGCGTGCGGACGGGTTTCGCTCTTCGAACCGTGCGACGAACGACCGCCGCCCGTCAGTCTCGCCACTTGATCGCCTTTGCATGCCGAGTACAACCAGGAGAGATCCATGCGACGTGGCCCCCTTCATCGTATCGCGCTGGCGCTGGCCGCCGCGGCGCTCGCATCGACCGTGGCGCCGTCCGCCATGGCGCAGGAAGCCGGCGTCAGCGACACCGAGATCACCATCGGCGCGATCGGGGCGCTGACCGGACCGATCGCCTTCATCGGCACGCCGGGCCGCGACGGCATGACGCTGGCGATCGACGAGATCAACGCCAAGGGCGGCGTGTGCGGCCGCAAGCTGAAGCTGAACTTCGAGCACGCGTCGACCCCGGCCGAGAGCCTCGCCGCCGTCAAGAAGCTGGTCGAGCAGGACAAGGTGTTCGCCCTGGTGCTCGCCTCCGGCAGCACCGGCGCCGCCGCCGCCGCCGACTACGTGCGGCAGGTCGGCGTGCCCACCTACAATCTCTACGGCTCGACGCCGATCATCCGCGAGCCGTTCTCCAAGAACGTCTTCCACGGCGCCATCGTGCCCGTCGAGGTCGCGGCGCCGGGCCTGATCGGCTTGTTCTACGACGACGGCCACAAGCCGCAGAAGATCGGCGTGCTGGCCGGCACCTACGCGTTCCCGCAGGCGACGCTCAAGGCGGTCGAGGCGCATCTGAAGTCCAAGAAGATCGACTACGCGCTCGAGCAGTTCGACCAGTCGGCGCGCGACTTCACCTCCCAGCTCGTCTCCTTCGGCCGCCAGAAGGTCGATTCGGTGCTGATCCTCGGCAGCTTCTCGGAGGCCGGCTTCGCCATCAAGCAGGCGCGCGAGCTCGGCATGGCCAACATCCGCTGGGTGCTGGACGGCTCCGCCGTCAGCCGCGCCATCGTGCCGATCATCGGCAACGCCGACGGCATCCGCGGCTACTTCAACAATCCCGCCTTCCCGGGCCAGAACGACACGGTGCGGGAGTTCGAGGCGCGGCTGAAGAAGCAGCTCGGCTCGATGCCGCAGGGCCGGCCGAACAACTACGACATGATCGCCTACGGCTCGACCTACGTGATCGCCGACGCGATCACCGGCACCGGCTGCCAGCTCACCCGCGACAAGTTCCTCGCCTCGTGGTCCAGCCTGAAGAACGCCGGACCCAAGACGATGGGCGGCCTCGACGTGAGCTTCCCGGAGAGCTTCACCGAGACCGACCACCAGGGCAACTACCGCCTCGGCGCCGCCGTCGTGAAGAACGGCGAGTGGCAGGTCTATCGCGTCATCGAGCGGCCCTGAGCGGTCACGATGGCGGAGCTGGCTCTCGTCCTGATCGCCGGCGCCAAGTTCGGCGCCATCTACGCGCTGGCGGCGCTCGGTCTGGTGGTCGTCCACAAGGCGACCAAGACCGTGAACTTCGCCCATGGCGCCTTCGCCATGCTGGGCGCGTTCTCCAGCTATCTCGTCGTCGTGCACTGGCAGTGGCCGTACTGGATGGCCTATGTCCTGACCCCGCCGCTCATCGGCGTGGTCGCGGCCCTGATCGAGTTCCTGATCCTGCGGCCGCTCCGGCGGGCCGACATGTTCACGGTGGTCATCGCCACCGTGTTCCTCGGCATCGCCCTGTCGGAGGCCTTCCGCCTCACCTACAACACCGAGCTGCTCGCCGTGCCGGGCATGTTCGTCGGCATGCCGTTCGTCTTCCACGGGGTGTTCATGACCCAGGAGACCCTGTGGGTGATCGCCGGCGCGCTGGTGATCTGCGTCGCCTGCGTGCTGCTGTTCCGCTACGGCCGGCTCGGCCGCGGCATGCGCGCCATGGCGTCGAACGTGCGGGGCGCCCAGCTCTGCGGCTACTCGGTCGACCGCGTCTACATGTTCGCCTGGTTCCTGGGCGGCGCGATGGCGGGGCTCGCCGGCGTCTTCGTCGCGCCGGTGAGCGGCGTCTCGGTCGAGCTGTCGATCGCGATCATCTCGGCCGGCTTCGTCGCCGGCGTGATCGGCGGCTTCGACAGCCTGAAGGGGGCGATCCTGGGCGGGCTCCTGCTCGGCGTCAGCGAGAGCCTGGCGGCCGCCTACGTGTCCAGCGCGCTCAAGAACTGCATCAGCTTCCTGCTGCTGTTCGTGGTGCTGATGTGGCGCCCGGAGGGCCTGTTCCCCGAGACGGTGGCCCGCCGTGTCTGAGCCGCGCCGCCTCCTCGCCGGCCTGGCGCCGGCCCTCGTCGTCCTCGGCGCCACCCTGGCCGGGCTGCCGCTCGACAACTATCCGAAATACGTGATCGCCATCGCGATCGTCTCGATCGTGGTCGGGGCGTCGCTGGTGGTGCTGGTCGGGCTCGCCCGCTGCATCACGCTGGCGGCCGGATCCGTGATGGCGATCGGCGCCTACACGTCGAGCCTGCTGGCGATCCATCTCGGCGTGCCCTACCTGATCGGGCTCGCCGCCGCGCTGCTCACCGGGGCGATCGCCGGCTGGCTGATCGCCCTGCCGGGCACCCGGTTCCGCGGCCACAACCTCGCGATGGTGACGCTGGTGTTCCAGAGCGTCTGCATCATCCTGATCCGCGAGGCGAAGACGCTGACCGGCGGCGCCGAGGGCATCCACGTGCCGGCGCCCTCGCTGTTCGGCTGGACGGTGCGGAGCGACGGCGACTTCCTGCTGCTGATCGGCGTGCTCTCGGCGCTCGCCGTGCTGGTCCTCACCGTCCTGGTGCGCGGCGCCTTCGGCAAGAACCTGCAGGCCGCGGCCGGGAACGAGGTGGCGGCCGAGGCCTTCGGGATCAGCGTGCCGGCCTATCTCACGGCCGCCTTCGTGATCAGCTCGGTCGGCGTCGCCTTCGCCGGCGCGCTGGCGGCGCCGCGGGTGCGCATTCTCGATCCCGAGAGCTACGGCGTGATGGCGTCGATCTTCATGCTCGCCTATCCGATCGTCGGCGGCATGCACTCGATCTGGGGCGGGCTCCTCGGCGGCGGCGGGCTGCGCGTGCTGCCCGAGTTCCTGCGGCCCGTGGCCGATTATCAGGAGCTGTTCTTCGCCTCGCTGGTCATCGTCGTCGTGATGTTCTTCCCGGGCGGCTTCGTCGAGCTGATCCGGCGCGGCGTCCTGGCCCTGCGCGGACACCCTGCCGGCCCGCGCGAGGCGCCGCAGCCGGCCGTCGCGGGCGCGCAGGCGGCCGCCGCCGTGACGCCGCTGCCGGCGCCCGACGGCGCCGCGCCGCTGCTCGTGGTCGAGGGGGTCGACCGGCATTTCGGCGCCCTGCACGCCGTCAACGCCGCGCACCTGACCGTCCCGGTCGGCGGCATCCACGGGCTGATCGGGCCGAACGGCGCCGGCAAGACCTCGCTGTTCAACATCGTGTCGGGCTTCCTGGCGGCGGACGCCGGGCGCGTCGCCTTCGACGGCACCTCGCTGCTCGAGCTGGCGCCGCGCGACCGCATCCGGCTCGGCATCACCCGCACGTTCCAGCACGTCGCGGTGTTCGGCCAGCTCTCCTGCCTCGACAACGTGATCATCGGCCGCGGCCGCAACGGCGTGCTCGCCGCGATCGGCCAGAGCGTCGACGAGATGCGCAGCGGACCGCTGACCGCCAGGGCCCGCGGCGAGGCGCTGGCGGCGCTCGACGCCGTCGGCCTCGCCGATCTCGCCGGCATGCCGGCCGGCGCCCTCTCGCTCGGCAACCAGCGGCGGCTGGAGATCGCCCGGGCGATCGTCTCCGATCCCCGGCTGATCCTGCTCGACGAGCCGGTCTCCGGCGTCGCCGAGGCCGAGATCGAGGAGCTGCGCGCGCTGCTCCTGCGCATCAACGCGGAGCGGCGGATCGCCATGCTGGTGGTCGAGCACAACATCCCGTTCGTCGCCCGGCTGTGCCGCTCGCTCTCGGTGATGGGGGCGGGCGCCATCGTGGCCGAGGGAACGCCGGCCGACGTGATCGCCATGCCGGCGGTGCGGCAGCTCTATTTCGGCGAGGACGTGGCCGCATGATTCCGCTGCGCGTGACCGGACTGACGGTGAGCTACGGGCGGGTCGCCGCCGTCCGCGACCTCGATCTCAACATCGCGGCGGGCGAGGCGCTGGCGCTGCTCGGCCCCAACGGCGCCGGCAAGACCTCGGCGGTCGAGGCGATCGCCGGCCTGCTGCCGAAGCGGGCCGGACGGGTGGAGCTGTTCGGCGAGGACATCTCCGGCCTCACCGCGAGCGCCATCGTGCGCAAGGGCCTCGCTCTGGTGCCGCAGTGGCGCGAGCTGTTCCCGACCTTCTCGGTCGAGGAGACGCTGGTCGCCGCGACGGGCGCGGCGCAGGGGCGGTCGCCGAAGCCGCTCGAGGAGATCTACGCCCTGTTCCCGGTGCTGGAGGAGCGGCGGGGCCAGCTCGCCGGCTCGCTGTCGGGCGGCGAGCAGCAGATGCTGGCGATCGGCCGGGCCCTCGTCACCAATCCGCGGCTGCTGCTGCTCGACGAGCCGTCCGCCGGCCTCGCCCAGGGCATCACCCGCAGCCTGATCCAGGCGATCATCCGCATCCGCGACTCGGGCGTGCCGATCCTGCTGGTCGAGCAGAACATGGAGATCGCCCGCGCGATCGGCAGCCGCTGCACCATGCTGGCGGCCGGCAGCCTCGCCTGGGAGGGGACCATGGACGAGGCGATCGCCCGCAACGAGGCGGCGCGGGTCTATTTCGGCACCCACTGATGCAGCGCCGCGCCGCCGTCGCCTCAGGCGAGATCCACGCCGTCGAAATCGAAGCCGAAGTGGCGCGGGCCGAGCAGGGCGCGGCCCGCCGGGCTGCGCCACACCGGATCGAGCGCCGGCATGGCGAACACGACCACGCCGCGGCCGGGCGTCACCTCGCCGAGCGTCGTGAGCGGCCGGTTGGTGTCGCGGTCGAGCAGCGCGATCACGTCGGGGCTGGTGGCGACCACGGCGCCGTCGCGCCACACCACGTGATGCTCGTTCTTGACCCACACGTCGATCGCCTCCCCGGCGTGATCGCCGGTGCCGCGCAGCCGGTAGGTCAGCTCGCGGAACGTGTAGGGCGGGGTGTCGCGCCAGTCCGTCGCCACCGCCTCGGTGACCGCCAGCACGCGGCCGCCGGTCGCCGCGACGAGCGGCGCCAGCCGCGCGGCGAGGTCGCCGCCGTCCGCGGCGCCGCGGCGGAGCGCGGCCCCGACGGTGCGGGCGCGCAGCAGGCTGTGCTCCACCAGCGCGGCCCGCGCCTCGCCGAGCCGCATCAGATGGCCGACCGTCGCGATGCCGCGTCCATAGGCGGCGCGGCTGATCATGCGGCCGATCCGGTCCACCATCGGCGTGCCGACCGCCGCGTCGACGACGAGGCGGTCGCCCCAGCGGTCGATCATGACGACCGGCGTGGCGCGCCGGCCGAGCAGCTCCAGCTTGGTGAGCGGCAGCTCCGGAATGGCGCGACCCACGACGTCGCCATCCAGCACGCCGATGCCGAGCAGGCGGGCCGTGGCGATGGTGGCGGCCGTCGCGGCGCTCGACAGCTCCAGCGAGACCAGGGCGCCGACCGTCGTGCCGGTGTGGCTCTCCAGGGCCCGCACCGCGGCGGCGAGCCGTGGCACGATGGCGGGGAACGCCTCGGCGACCAGCCCGTGCTGCGCCAGCTCGTCGGCGGGCGGTGGCTCGTCCGGATCCTTGCCACCGACGATCACGGCCCAGCACACCAGGGTGTCGTCGGGCAGCGTCGCCGGGTCGGTGAGTGCGATCGTCTCGCCGGCGGCGACGAGCGGCGCGAGCAGGTCGCGGCCGGCCTCGATGCGGCCGCCGCCGCCGGTGCCGAAGAAGGTCAGGCCCCAGCAGAAGTCCTCGACCTCGTCGAGGGTGGCGATCGTTCCGCTCATTCCGGTCTCTCCGTTGCCGCGCCGGCGGTCCGTTCCGCCGGCCTGCGTCCGCCCCGTCGCGTCTGCAAGCGGCGGTCCAACTCCGCGCGGTCGATCGTGCCGCGCCCCGTCTCGATGGGCGAACCCTTGCCCTCGGACGAGGGCGTGGCTACGCAGGGGCCGCACGACCCGACCTTTCCTTACACCCCCCGAGGATCGACGGCACGGCGCCCGGCCCGCGACAGCGGGACTCGTTGCGCGGTGCGAAACCAGAGGACGAATCGATGAGCCTGCTCTTCAGCGTCGGCTTCCCCACCGGAATGGAAGGGCTGACCTATCCGATCCCGTTCTCGGATCCCGAGACCCTGGTGGAGATCGCCCAGTATTCGGAGAAGCTCGGCTATCATTCGATCTGGGGCAACGACCACATGACGACCCAGCACTATGTGCGGGCCGAGTTCCCGGTGCCGCCGCGGTTCTGGGAGCCGCTGGTCACCTACGCGTTCCTGGCCGCCCACACGACGACGCTGCGCTTCGGCACCGGCGTGCTGGTGCTGCCGATGCGGCGCGACATCGTGGTCACGGCGAAGCAGATCGCGACGCTCGATCACCTCAGCAACGGCCGCGTCGAGATCGGGGTCGGCGTCGGCGCCTATCGCGAGGAGTTCGAGGCGCTGAATCCGGACGGCCAGGTGCATCGCGGCGACATGGTGGAGGAGGGCGTCAAGGCGCTGCAGCTGCTGTTCTCCGAGCGCAGCGCCTCGTTCGACGGCACGTACTACAAGTTCAAGGACGTCGAGCTGTACCCCAAGACCAAGCAGGCGCATCTGCCGATCTATTTCGGCGGCAACAACCCGAACCATCTGCGCCGCACGGCCGAGTCGGCCGACGGCTGGGTGCCGGCCGGGCTGCCGCTGGAGACGCTGCGCCGGATGGTGCAGGAGCTGAAGGGCATGACCGAGGCGGCCGGGCGCGACTTCTCCAAGCTGCAGATCGCCCCGCAATACGTGGTGCATCTCGGCAAGGACCAGGAGAGCGCGGTCGCGCGCTACCAGCAGAGCCAGATGTTCAAGCATTTCGAGTCGCTGCGGAAGTCGACCCTGAAGGGGCAGGCCGGCACCAAGTCGGAGGACATCAACCTGGTCGGCAGCGTGCAGACCGTGGTCGACCGCGCCAATGCGTTCCGCGAGGCCGGCGTCACCCACTTCCTCGGCCTGTTCTTCGCCGCCAACAGCGTCGCCGAGCTGAAGGACCAGATGCAGATGTTCGCCGAGGAGGTTCGGCCGAAGATCGGCTGAGCCGCGGCGCGGAGAGGCACGCCCATGACCGCGACGGCGTCGACCGCCATCGGCCAGCGCTCGCTCGGCGATCCGAGCCTGCTGTTCCCGCTCGCCCGGCCGCTGCTGACCGGGTGCCCGGCGACCAGCACCGAGGAGATGCAGTATCCGCTGGAGATCGACTACGACTACGCGAAGGTGCCGCGCGACATCTTCGCCCAGCCGCCGCTGCCCGGGCTCGCCCGCTGGGCGCCCCTGCTGCCGCCGCTGGTGCCGGAGCTGTCGATGGGCGAGGGCGGCACCGCGCTGATCGAGAGCGAGGCGATCGGCCGCTGGCTCGGCCTCGACCTGCCGGTGTGGCTGAAGGACGAGAGCCGCAATCCGACCTGGAGCCACAAGGACCGGCTCAACTACTGCATCGTCTCGACCGCGGTGAAGACCGGCGCGCCCGGCATCGCGGTCGCCTCGACGGGCAATCACGGCGCCGCGGCCGCCGCCTACGCGCGCCGCGCCGGCCTGCCCTGCGTGGTGATCTCGACGCGCGACGCGCAGCCCGCCTTCGTGCATCTGCAGGCGGCGCTCGGCAGCACCTTCCTCCAGGTCGAGGGCAGCGCGCGCTGGCCGACGCTCCGCCGCATCATCGAGGAGACCGGCTTCATGCCGGCCTCGAACCTCACCCGCTTCCACACCGGCAACCCGTTCGGGCCGGAAGGCTACAAGACGATCGCCTACGAGATCTTCGCCCAGCTCGGCCGCGAGCTGCCCGGCACCGTGGTGCTGCCGACCGGCTACGGCGAGATGCTGTTCGGCGTCCACAAGGGATTTCGCGAGCTGAAGCGGCTGGGACTCACCCACCGGGTGCCGCGGCTTCTCTCGGCCGAGCCGATCGTGCGGGCGCCGCTCGCCCGCGCCATGGCCCAGAACGTCGCCGCCGCCGAGGTGAGCGGGCCGGCTTCGATCGCCGCCGGCATCGCCTGCACGGTCTCGTCGTACCGGGCCGCCGTGGCGCTGCGCGAATCCGGCGGCCGGCCGCTGACCTTCCACGACGACGTGCTGCGCGAGGCGGCGACCCGGCTGGCGCACGAGGGCCTGTGGCAGGAGTTCTCCGGCGTGGCGGGCCTCGCGGCGCTGCACGAGGCGGTGCGCCGCGGCGAGGCGATCGAGGAGCCGGTCGTCGTCGTGCTCACCTCGACCGGCCTCAAGGAGATGCCCGCCGTCGTGCCGCCGCCGCCGGCCGAGCCGGTGTCGCTCGACGACCTGATCGCGGCCTTGAAGCGGGGGGCGGGAGCGTGAGCGCGTCGTTCCTCTGCTCGATCTCCTACGACGGCGCGGGCGCGCCGGCCGAGCTCGCCGCCATGGTCGAGCAGGCCGACGCGGCGGGCGCCGCGAACCTGTGGGTTGCGTCGCATCTGTTCCACCGCGAGCCGATCGCGACGGCCGCCCTGATGCTCGCCCGCAGCCGCCGCATCGGCGTCGTGCTGATGGCGATGAGCCCCTACACGGTGCACCCGGTGCACGCCGCCATGGCGGCCGCGACGCTCGACGAGGCGTTTCCGGGCCGGGTCGGCCTGTGCTTCGGCTCCGGCGCGCCGCGCGACCTGGAGGCGATCGGCGTCGCCGCCGCGCACCCGCTGGCGGCGCTGCGCGAGAGCATCGACATCGCCCGGGCGCTGCTCGCCGGCGAGACCGTCACCTATGCGGGCGAGCGCTTCCGCACCGCCGGCCGCCGGCTCGCCACCGGGGCGCGGCCGCTGCCGCTCTGGCTCGCCGCCTCCGGCCCGCGCATGCTGGAGCTCGCCGGCGAGCGCGCCGACGGCGTGCTGATCAGCGCCGCGACCTCGCCCGCATTCGTGCGCTGGTCGCTCGATCTGGTGGCGCGCGGCGAGGCGAAGGCCGGCCGCAGCGTGCGCAAGGCCGGCCTGGTGTTCTGCTCGGTGGCGGCGGACGCCCGCACCGCGCGCGACCGGCTGCGGCGGACCATCGCCTACATCCTGCGCGGCCAGCATCACGCCAAAAACCTGGAGCTGGCCGGGACGGCGCTCGATCAGGAGGCGCTCGCCGCCGCCTTCGCGCGCGAGGACTGGCCGGCCGTCGAGGCGCTGGTGACCGACGACGTGCTGCACCGGCACACCGCGAGCGGCACGCCCGACCAGGTCGCCGCGGCGCTCGCCGCCTATCGGGCCGTGGGGCTCGACGAGATCGTCACCTATGGCGTGCAGGACCGCCGGCAGCTGGCCGACGTGCTCGCCGTGACGGGCGGCGCCGCCGCCTGAGAATCACCGGAGTAGGACCCATGCATTACCGGGACGACATGCGCGCGATCGCCGAGGCGGCGCGTGCCAAGGCCTTCGCGGCGGCGCGCGACGACGCCACCGTGATCGTCTCCACGGACCCGATCCATGTCGGCTGGCTCACCGGCTATCGCAGCGTGCTGGCCGACGCCGACCGCTACTTCCGCTGCGCCGCGATCCTCACGCCCGAGCGCACCGTGCTGGTGACCGGGACGAGCGACGCGGCGCCGGCCCTGGAGGTGCTGCGCGACCCGACCTGCATCCACCGCTACGGCGTCTTCTACGTCTCGTCGGTCGCGGGCGGCATCGATCTCGCGTCGATGCCCGAGGCCAAGGCGACCTTCCCCGAGGCGCTCGCCGCGGCCGTCGCGGCGCATGTGCGGCCGGGCGACGTGGTCGGCATCGACGCGGCGGCGCCGGCCGACCTGCAGCAGGTCGAGGCGCTGGCGGGCTGCGCGACGACGTTCGACGTGCGGCCGGCGGTGATCAGGGCGCGCAGCGTCAAGACGCCGGGCGAGATCGCCACCATGCGGCACGCCGCGGCGATCACCGAGCGCGGGCTGGCCAAGGCGCTGGACGCCGCGCGCCCCGGCATGACCGAGCTCGACCTCGCCACCATCATCTCGACCGAGATCGTCGCCGGCGGCGGCATCCCGCGCTTCGTCGTCGTGACGGCGGGCGACCGCGCCGCGCTGGCCGACGCCTACGCGACCCGGGCCGTGCTCGCCCCGGGCGACCTGGTGCGCTTCGATCTCGGCTGCACGGTCGACGGCTACTGGTGCGACATGGCGCGCACCGCCGTGGTCGGCGCGCCGACGGCGCTGCAACGCGACCGCTACCAGGCGCTGCTCGACGGCGAGCTGGCGCAGCTCGCCATCGCCAAGGCCGGCGTCACGGCGGGCGAGCTGTTCGAGGTCGCCGTGAACCGGGTGCGGCAGGGCGCGCTGCCGGACTATCGGCGCAGCCACTGCGGCCACGGGCTCGGCATCGGGCCGCACGAGTTCCCGACCCTCAACCCCGCCAACCGCGACGTCGAGATTCTCGAGAACATGGTGCTGTGCGTCGAGACGCCGTTCTACGAACTCGGCTGGGGCGGCATGATGGTCGAGGACATCATCCTGATCAAGCCGGACGGCTGCGAGTGCCTGACCGAGCTGCCGCGCGACCTGCGCGTGCTGGGATGAGGAGCTGATACGAATCCCGCCTGATCAGTTCGGGGTCATTCCGGGGCGCACCGAAGGTGCGAACCCGGAATCCAACGGCGAACTCTGCGGTCTCGGCTGGAGTCCGGGTTCGGCGCGGAGCCTGTCGTCGGGCCGGCCGAAGGCCGGACCCGATGGCGCCGCCCCGGAATGGCCGAGTTGATCAGACGGAAGCCGCCTCAGCCGCGGCTTCGGCCGAGCAGCCGGCCGAGCCAGGCCTTCAGCGAGGCCCACAGCAGCGCCTTGGCGTCGAGGGCGGCCGGCGTCCGCGCCGGCGCCGTGTCGCCGGCGAGCGCGGCGTCCAGATTGGCCGCGAAGGTGGCGACGAGGCGGCGGCCGATCTCCTGGGCGACGCCGGAGCGCGACACCTGGGCCAGCGTGCCCTGCAGCACGTAGTCGACCACCAGAACGACGCGGCTGCCGTCCCGCGACTCCGGTTCGACCCGGAAGGTCGCCTCGGCGCGCGAGCGCGAGCCCGAGGCCTTGTCGCTGCCGGCGCCCTGCACGCGGCCGATCCGCCGCGTCTCGTCGCGGACGATCTTCGCGGAGCCGGCGAACGCCGCCTTGATCGGCCCGACCGCGACGACCAGGCGCCCGCGCACGTGATCGGCGCCGTGCTCGATCAGCTCGGCGCCCGGCACGCAGGACGCCACCATCGGAAAGTCGCACAGCGCCGCCCACACGGTCGCGGGTGGCCGCGCGATGGAGAAGGTCTCCTCGAACCGCGTCCAGCCGGCCGGCGGGGCCGGCGCGTCCGCGAGATCCGGCGCGACGGCGGTGGAGGCGGACACCGCGGACGACGGGACCGGCGTCGCGCCCGCCGCCGACGCGCCAACCGCCGGCGCCGCGACGGCCGGGAAGGCCGGCGGCGCGGCGGGCGGTGCCGACCGGGCCCGCGCCGCGGCCTCGCCCGCCGCGACGCTCGTCACCGCGCGCACGATGCCGGCATAGCCGGTGCAGCGGCACAGGTTGCCGGACAGCTCGTGCCGCACCGTCTCGGGCGCGGCGTCGGGCAGGCGCAGCGCCAGGTCGCGGCCGGCGATCAGCATGCCGGGCGTGCAGAAGCCGCACTGCAGCGCGTGCTCGCGCGAGAACGCGCTGCGCAGCTCGGCCATCACCGGGTCGTCGTCGAAGCCTTCGATGGTGCGCACCGCCTGCCCGTCGCAGGAGACGGCGAGGACGATGCAGGCGCGGGCCGGCGCGTCGTCGATCAGCACCGTGCAGGCGCCGCAGATGCCGTGCTCGCAGCCGAGATGCGTGCCGGTGAGCCGCAGCCGCTCGCGCAGCAGGTCGGCGAGCGAGGTGCGCGGCGCCAGGTCGGCCGCGATGGTCTCGCCGTTCACGGTCAGGGTCACGTGAGTCATGCGTAGGCCTGCAGGATGGCGCGGCGGACGGCGCTCGCCCGCATCCGCAGCGCGACCGGGTCGAGTCCCGGCACGGCGGCGGCGACCGCGGTCTCGACGATCGTCTCGGTCGCCGCCGCGGCACCGCCGGTCAGCACCGTCTCCGCGAGATCGGGGAGGGCGGTCGGGCCGGACGGCAGCGCGCCCATCACGATGCGGGCGAAGCCCGACGGCCGATCGAGCACCACGGCGGCGCTGACCAGCGGATACTCGCCGGCCTTGCGGCAGAACTTGAAGTATCCGGTGCGGGCCTGCGCTGACCGTTTCGGCACGACGACCGCGTTGACGATCTCGTCGGCGGCGAGGTCGGTGGTGAAGGCGGCGCGCACGAAGCGCTCCGCCGGCTGCACGCGGGTGTCGTCGTGCGTCCTGATCTCGATCGACGCGCCGAGCGCGACCAGCGCGAGCGGCCAGTCGGCGGCCGGGTCGGCATGGGCGATCGAGCCGCCGATGGTGCCGCGGGTGCGCACCGAGCGATAGGCGATGCCGCGCGCCACCGTGCCCACCATGGCCGCGCCGGCGAGCCGGTCGCCCAGATCCTCGAGCCGCGCATGGGTGACGCCGGCGCCGATGCGCCAGGCCTCCGGCGCCTCGCCGATCTCCGTCAGCACGTCGAGGCGCGAGATGTCGACGAGCAGGGCGGGCCGCGCCAGCCGCAGGTTCAGCATCGGCCCGAGCGACTGGCCGCCGGCGAGCAGCTTGGCGCCGTCCGATCCGGCCAGCAGGGCCTGCGCCTCGTCGAGGCTCGCCGGCCGCACATAGTCGAACGCCGGCGCCTTCACGACGCGGCGTCCGACCGGGCCGGCGCCCGGCCGCGCAGGATGGCGGCGAGCACGCGCTCCGGCGACAGCGGCGTCGCGCCGATCTCGACGCCGAGCGGCCGCAGCGCGTCGTTGACGGCGTTGGCGAGCGCGGCCGGCGGCGCGATCGCGCCGCCTTCGCCCATGCCCTTGATGCCGAAGGCCGTGTAGGGCGAGGGCGTCTCCATGTGGGTGATCCGGATGTCGGGAATCTCGGCCGGGCCGGGCATCACGTAGTCGGCGAGCGTGGCGGCGAGCGGCTGGCCGGCGGCGTCGTAGGGGCTCTCCTCGTACAGCGCCGTGCCGATCCCCTGGGCGGCGCCGCCGAGCGTCTGGCCCTCGACGATCATCGGGTTCACCAGCGTGCCGCAGTCCTCGACGATCACGTAGTCGAGGATCTCGACATGGCCGAAGCCGGGATCGACCGCCACCACGGCGGCGTGGGTGGCGTAGGAGAAGGCGCCGGTGTCGACCTGCGGGCGATGCGCCACGGTCGCCTCGAGCCCGCCGACGTCGACGTCCGGCGGCAGCCGGTCGGGCCGGCAGTACCACGCCTCGGCGACCTCGCGCAGCGACAGCGACGCCTGCGGGCCGACGACGCGGCCGCGCTCCAGCCGCACCGTGCCGGTCGCCGCCTGCATCAGATGCGCCCCGATGCCGAGAAGCCGCGGCACCAGCGCCCGGCAGGCGTCGGCTACCGCGCCGCTCGTCATCACGATGCTGCGCGACGCGTAGGTGCCGGTGGAGAACGGCGTCTCGGCGGTATCGCCGAGCAGCACCTGGATGTCGGCGATGTCGACGCCCAGTACCGTGTGGGCGACCTGGGCGAGCGTCGTCTCCATGCCCTGGCCGTGCGAATGCACGCCGGCCCGCACCTCGATCGCGCCCTCCGGCGTGACCCGCACCATCGCCTGCTCGTAACCGGGGATGAACTCCATGCCCCAGCTCTTGAACACGCTCATGCCGTGGGCCGACTGCTCGCAGTAGCTGGCGAAGCCGATGCCGATCAGCCGGCCGTCCGGCTCGCCGTCGCGCTGGCGCGCCCGCCACTGATCGAACCGGATCGCCTCGCGCGCCATGTCGAGGCCCTTCTGATAGTCGCCGCTGTCGAACAGCTTCCCGGCGACGTTCCGGTACGGCATCGCGTCGGCGGGCACGAGATTGTCGCGGCGCACCTCCCACGGCTCGCGGTCGACCGCGCGGGCGATCGCGTCGATCATCAGCTCCATGGCGAAGCACACGCCGGTGCGCGCCACGCCGCGATAGGGCAGGAATCCCGGCTTGTTGGTGGCGACGCAGTCGGCGCGCACCCGGTAGCCCGGAAGCGCGTAGGGGCCGGGCAGGTTGCCGACGATCTGGCCGGGCTCGAGCCCGATGGTCTGGTGCCAGTTGGAGTAGGCGCCCCCGTCGACCGTCACCTCGGCGTCGAGCGCCAGCAGGCGGCCGCGCGGATCCGCATAGCCGGTGATGCGGTAATGGTGCTGGCGCGTGTTGGCGCCGGCGACCAGGTGCTCGCGGCGGTCCTCGACATAGCGGAACGGGGCGCGGAACCGCATCGCCAGCCAGGCGACGCACAGCTCCTCGGGATGCATGTTGTACTTGTAGCCGAAGGCGCCGCCGACGTCGGGCGCGATCACCTGCACGCGGCGCTGATCGAGGCCGAGGAACTTGGCCAGCCCGATGCGCAGCAGATGCGGCGCCTGGCTGGACGCGTAGACGACCAGCCGGTCGGCGCGGGCGTCCCAGGTGGCGAGCACGGCCTTGCCTTCCAGCGGCACCATGGCCTGGCGCGACAGCGACAGCTCGCGCTCCACCACCACGGCGGCCGCGGCGGCGTTCTCGGCGAAGCCGCTCTCGTAGCGCAGCGACAGGAACAGGTTGTCGTCCCAGTCCTCGTGCGGCCGCACGGCGGGATCGCGCTTCGCCGCGACCGCGTCGATCACGGGCGGCAGCTCGTCGAGATCGAGGTCGATCTCCTCGATCAGATCCTCGGCCTCGGCCCGGGTGGCGGCACAGGCCATCGCCACCGGCTCGCCGACGAAGCGCACCTTCTCGTGGGCGAGCGGATGCTGGGCGACCGGCCGGTAGGTCGGCAGGCCGGACTGGCCGAGGATCGGCCGGGCCTCCGGCATGTCGTCGCGCACGAAGACGAAGCGGGCGGCGGGCTTGCGCACCCCGAGGATGCGGGCGTGGGCGACCGGGCTGCGCAGGAAGGCGACCTCGCGCTGGCCCGGCAGCACCATGTCGGACACGTAGGCGCCGCGCCCGTGCAGGAAGCGCGCGTCCTCCTTGCGCGGCACCCGCGCGCCGATCCCCTGGGGGCCGGTCTCCTGGCAGCCGATCTCCTGGCAGCCGATCTCCGGGCAGCCGATCTCGGGCCCGCTCATCGCGGTCCGCTCGTGCAGCGTCCGGTCGCGTGCCGCCGCGGCCCGTCGCCCTGCGGCTTCCCCGAACGCGGCGTCGGCGGCATCGCGGTGCAGTCCATCCCGTCACTCCCACCGCGACGATCCCGCCGCGCCTTCGGTCCTGGTCCACGAGGTCGTCGTCGCGGTGCCGGACCGTCCTCGTCGCGACCTTCGATAGCAGACCAACATATCATAGCAAGTTCCGTGCCCGGGTTCCGGTCGCCGAAACGCAAGACCGCCCGCGATCTCCCGGTCCGGTTCGGCCGGACCACGACCGGCCGCGCCGCGCCGGCCGGCACTCGCCCCGTCGCCCGGGGATCGCCGGCCGCGCCGATCCGCCCGGCGGCGCGGCAACGCCCGGCTTGCAACGGCGCGGCGAACCGCTAACCTGCCTGGCATACAAAGACCAAAAAACATCCGGGATGGAGACGTCATGGAGGTCGGGTTCGTCGGCGCGGGGCGCATGGGCCTCGCGATGATCCGCAATCTCGTCGCGGCCGGCCACGGCGTCCGGGTCTTCGACGTGTCGGAAGCGGCCGTCGCCCGGGCGGTGGCGGCCGGCGCCACCGCGGCCGCGACCGCCGCGGACGCGGTCCGGGGCGACGCCGTCCTCTCCATGCTGCCGAACGACCGCGCCATGCGGGCGGTGTTCCTGGAGAGCGACGTGCTGGCCCGCGCGCCCTGGTCGCTGGTCCACGTCAACATGGCGACCGCCTCGGTCGCCTGCGCGCGCGAGCTCGCCTCGGCCCATGCGGCGCGCGGAGTCGCCTACGTGTCGGCACCGGTGTTCGGCCGGCCCGAGATGGCGGCGCGGCGCGAGCTGAACGTCATGGCGGCCGGCCCGCCGGAGGCGATCGACCGGGTGCAGCCGCTGTTCGACGCGATCGGCCGCAGGACGTGGCGGCTCGGCGAGGAGCCGACCAGCGCCAACGTCACCAAGATCGCCGGCAACCTGATCGTCGCCTGCATGATCGAGTCGCTCGGCGAGGCGGCGGCGCTCGCCCGCGCCCACGCCATCCCGCCGGCCGACCTGCTCGGCGTCGTGGTCGGCTCGCTGTTCGACGTGCCGATCGTCCGCACCTACGCGGATCTCGTCGCGAGCGAAACGTTCGAGCCGGCCGGCTTCGACCTGCGGCTCGGGCTGAAGGACACCCAGCTCGCGCTCGCCGCCGGCGAGGCCGTGCACCTGCCGCTGCCCTTCGCCAGCGTGCTGCGCGACAACTATCTCGACGCCCTCGCCCACGGGGCGGAGACGAAGGACTGGTCGGCCATCACCCAGGTCGCGACGCGGCGCGCGGCGCTCGACGCGACCTGACGCGCCGCCGACACGTTCAACACCGACGGGTTGCACACCGACACGTTCGACGACGACAAGAACGCCAGGGAGGTTCTCGATGACGACGTTCGACCCGACCCGCCGCCGCGTGCTCGGCGCCGCCGGTCTCGCCGCCGGCGTGGCCGCCGGACTCGCGCTGGCGGTCGCAGCCGCCGCGCCGGCGGTCGCCCAGCAGGCGCCGATCGTGATCGGCGGCACGCTCGGCCTCACCGGCGCCTATGCGGAGCCGTCGACCGACTACAAGTTCGTCTACGACCGCTGGCTCGAGGAGGTGAACAAGAAGGGCGGGCTGCTCGGCCGGCCGGTCAAGATGGTCGTCTACAACGACGAGAGCACGCCGACGGTGGCGCAGTCGCTGTACAACCGGCTGCTCGACCAGGACAAGGTCGACATCGTGATCGCCCCCTACACCACCTTCGTGGGCGGCGCCGTGGTGCCGATCGTGATGTCGCACGGCAAGCTCCTGTTCAACGGCGGCTTCGTCGGCATCAACATCTTCAGGAACAACAAGGGCTCGATCATCGGCAGCTTCACCTATCAGGAGCCGGACTACACGCGCGGCCTGTTCGAGATGCTGAAGGACCTGCCGGCCGAGCAGCGGCCCAAGCGGCTGGCGATCTTCACCTCGCAGAACCCGTTCACCGTGGTGGTGCGGGCCGGCATCGGCGGCAAGGGCGGCGCCCTGAACTACGCCAAGGAGGCCGGCATCCCGGTCGTCCTCGACGAGCAGTATCCGCCCACGACCACCGACTTCAACGGCCTGGTGCAGAAGGCCAAGGCGGCCAATGCCGACATGGTGCTGGCGCTCGGCCTGCCGAACGACACGCTCAACATCGCCCGCAGCGTGCATCAGCAGGGACTCAAGCCGATGGTGTTCTGCACCTGCGGCTCGCAGGTGACGACGCTGTCGGCGTGGCCGAAGCTCGGCGAGGCGGCCGAGGGCGGCTTCGGCACCACGGTGTCGTGGCCGACCCAGGGCTATCCCGGACTCGCCGACCTGGCCGCGGTGTTCAAGGCGCGCGGCTACGAGACGCTGCCGACCTACGCGATCGTCGGCTACGCCATCCTGCAGGTGATCGAGCAGGCCGTGGAGGGCGCCAAGACGCTCGATCAGGAGAAGCTCAAGGCCTACATCCACGCCAACGAGTTCAAGACCGCGGCCGGCACGTTCCGCTACCAGGACGACGGCACGCCGGTGTTCAGCCAGATCCTGATTCAGTTCCAGAACGGCAGGAACCAGGTCGTGTGGCCGAAGCAGGCGCAGACGGCGCAGCCGGTGCTCGGCAAGCCATGAGCGAGGCGGGTGCGGAGGCGCTGCTGACCGTCGACGGGATCGGCAAGCGCTTCCGGGGCGTGGTCGCCGTGAAGGACGTGTCGTTCACGGTGGCGCCGCGGTCGGTGCTCGGGCTGATCGGCCCGAACGGCTCCGGCAAGACCACGCTCCTCAACATCGTCAACGGCGTGCTGGCGCCGGACCAGGGCGAGATCCGCCTGTCCGGCGCCGTCACGACGGGGCGGCGTCCGTCCGACCTCGCGGCGCTCGGCGTGGCGCGCACCTTCCAGGCGGCGCGGGTGTTCAGCACCCTGACCGTGACCCAGAACCTGTTCGTGCCGCTGCTGCACCAGCGCGCGCTGGAGCGGCGCGCCGCCCACCGCCGGGCCCTGGAGCTGCTCGCCTTCGTCGGCCTCGAGCGCCACGCCGACCGGGTGGCGAGCGAGCTGTCGGGCGGCCAGCAGCGCCTGCTCGAGTTCGCCCGCACGCTGGTGACCCGGCCCAAGATCGTGCTGATGGACGAGCCCTTCGCCGGCGTGCATCCGCAGATCAAGGCGACCCTGATCCGCTGCATCCGCGAGACGGTGGCGGCCGAGGGCGCCTCGTTCCTGATCGTCAGCCACGAGGTGCCGGACCTCGTCGCCATGTCGGACCGGATGGTGTGCCTGGTCGAGGGCGCCGTCGCCGCCTGGGGGCTGCCCGCCGACGTGATCCGGGAGGAGAAGGTGATCGACGGCTATCTGGGCCGCAGCGAGGAGGCCGCGTGACCGCCCCGCCGCTGCGCATCGCCGGCCTGCATGCCGGCTACGTCCCCGGGCATCCGATCCTGCGCGGCGTCGACCTCGTCGCCGAGGCGGGCCGCATCACCGTGGTGCTGGGGCCGAATGGCGCCGGCAAGTCGACCCTGCTGAAGGTGGTGGCCGGGTTCCTGGCGCCGCTGCGCGGCAGCGTGATGCTGGGCGACGACGACATCGGCGCCCTGCCGGCGCATCGCCACGTCGCCCTCGGCATCGGCCTGCTGCCGCAGGGCCGCTCGACCTTCCCGGACCTCACCGTCGAAGAGAACATCGAGCTCGGCGGCTGGTCGATGCGCAACGACCGCCGGCGCCTCGCCGAGGCCGTCGAGGCGGTGCTGACCCGCTATCCGCATCTGCGCGCGCTGCGCCGGCGCGCCGCCGGCAGCCTCAGCGGCGGCCAGCAGCGCGCCGTCGAGATCGCCCGCATGCTGGTGCCGGACCCCAGGGTGCTGCTGGTCGACGAGCCGTCGGTCGGCCTGTCGCCGATCGTCGCCCGCCAGGTCTACCAGGAGCTCCAGGCGCTGCGGGCCGAGGGCCGCACCATCCTGCTGGTCGACCAGGACGTGCGCGCCGCCATCGCGGTCGCCGACTACGTCTACGTGCTCGGCTCCGGCCGCAACGACATCGAGGGCGACCGCTCCGCCTTCGAGGGCGATCTCGGCGCCATGGTGCGCGGCTGGCTCGGCGTCTAGGGGGACCGCGCGATGCTGACCCACGTCCTCTCGATCGTCGCCGACGGCGTCCTGCTCGGGCTCATCTACGCCATCACCGGGCTGGGGCTGAGCCTGGTGCTCGGCGTCATGGGCATCGTCAACGTCGCCCACAGCGCCTTCGTGATGCTCGGCTCGTTCCTCGCCTTCGAGCTGTTCCGCCGCTTCGGGGTCGATCCCGTCGTCGCCTTCGTCCTGGCGCTGCCGGTGTTCTTCGTGCTCGGCATCGTGGTCTACCGGGTCGTCATCACGCGGGTGCAGAGCGCGGCGCAGACCCAGGGGCTGGTCGCCATGTTCGGCCTGATGGTGCTGATCGAGAATCTCGGCACCATCGCCTGGACGACCGACACGCGGGTCGTCACGGCGTCCTACACCAACGCCTCGCTGGTGCTCGGCGGCGTGGTGCTGCCCCATGTGCGGCTGATCGCCGGCGGCCTCGCGCTCCTGCTGATCGGGGGGGTCTGGGCGTTCCTGCGCTTCACCCTCACGGGCCGGGCGATCCGCGCCATGGGCCAGAACCCGGAGGCGGCCCGCATCGTCGGCGTCGACATCGCCCGGCTGTCGGCCGTGATGTTCGGGCTCGGCATCGCCTGCGCCGGCGCGGCCGGCGTCGCGCTCGCCATGGTGTTTCCGTTCTCGCCCAACACCCAGGTGGTGTGGCTCGCCTGGGCCTTCCTGGTCGTCATCCTGGGCGGGCTCGGCAGCGTCGCGAGCACGCTCGCCGCCGGCATCGCGGTCGGCCTGATCCAGAGCGTCTGCACGGCCGTGATGCCGTTCGACACCGTCTATCTCGTCCTCTACGTCCTGCTCGCCGTCATCCTCACGGTCCGTCGCGAGGGCCTGAGCCGCGCCGTGCGCCGGACCATCTAGGAGAATCAGGTGTTCTCGGTCTTCCTGATCCCGAAGGCGACCGGCAGCCGGACGGCGGCGCTCGCCGCGTGGGGCGTGTGGCTCGCGCTGCTCGCCGGCCTCGCGGCCTACGGCCTGTTCGGCACCCGGCTGTTCGTGCTCAGCACGCTCGCCACCGTGTTCATGTACGTGGTGCTGACCCAGGCCTGGAACCTGCTCGGCGGCTACGGCGGCTATCTCAATTTCGGCCTCGTCACCTTCTTCGGCATCGGCGCCTACACGACCGGCATCCTGTTCCAGTACCACGAGCTGTCGCCGTTCCTGACGGCGCCGCTCGCCGGGGTCGCGGCGGCGATCGCCGGGCTCGCCATCGGCATCCCGACGCTGCGGCTGCGCGGCGCCTATTTCGCGCTGGTGACCATGATCGTCACCTTCGCGGTGCAGATCCTCGCCCTCGACCTGACCATCACGCAGGGGGCGCTCGGCATCTACCTGCCGGCCCTGCCGCTGAAGCCGATCGCGGTGGAGCGGCTGTTCTACTTCGTCTTCCTCGGCCTCGCCGTGCTGGTGACGGCGCTGGTGTGGGCGGTGGAGCACTCCAACATCGGCTGGGCCCTGGTCGCCATCCGCGAGGACGAGGACGCCGCCGAGATCGTCGGGGTGCGCACCGTCGAGGTGAAGTGGGCCGTCAACGCCGTCACCTGCTTCATCGCCGGGGTGGTCGGCGGGCTCTACGCCCAGCGCATCGCCTATATCGAGCCGACCGGGACGTTCGCGTTCGACATCTCGCTCAACGTCGTGCTGATGGCGGTGATCGGCGGCGCCGGCTTCTGGCAGGGCCCGCTGATCGGCGCGCCGATCGTGCTGCTGGTCGCCGACATGCTGCGCGTCACCGTGACGTCCGAGGTGAACCGGGTGATCTTCAGCATGATCGTCATCCTGATCGCGCTGTTCGTCCCGGGCGGCGTGATGGGCGTGGTGTCGCGCTGGCGGCGCGCCCGCCAGCCGAAGCCCGAGGATGCCGCGGCGAGCGGCCTGCCGGCACCGTGACGGCGCGGCGCGCGGCGCTGCGCCGGTGCGCGTCATCGCGTCTCGGAGCGGATCAGCTCGGCGGCGCGCTCGGCGACCACGAGGGTGGTGAGATTGGTGTTGGCGCTCGGAACGGTCGGCATCACCGACGCGTCCACGACCCGGAGGGCCGCGATCCCGTGAACCCGGCAATGCGGATCGACCACCGCCAGGGGATCGCCGGCGCGGCCGATCGCGCAGGTGCCGCTCGGATGCGCCATCGGCGCGGCGGCGGCGAGGATCTCGTCGTCCGGCACGCGCACCCGGCCGGCGCGGTGGCCGACGAAGCGGCCGGGCGCCAGGGCCCGGTTCAGCGCGAGGCGGGCGAGCGGCGCCGGCGCGTTGACGATCGCCTTGACGGCGGCGGCGCGCAGCCGCCCGGCGAGGCCGGGCTGGTTGAACTGCTGCAGCGACATCACGGGCGGCAGCAGGAAGGCGTCGCGATAGGTCGCGGTGACCGCGGGATCGGCGAGCAGGGCCTCGACCAGCCGCGCCGCCGTCAGCAGCCGCGGCGGATCGCGCGGGTCCTGCAACAGCGCGAAGGCGATCGCCGGCGGCTCGTCGGGGTCGGCGCTGCGCAGGGCGACGCGCCCGCGCGAAAACGGCGTGTAGAGGGCGGCGCCGACCATGCCGAGATCGGGGCCGTAGGAATAGGGGCTGACGCGGCCGATGGCGAAGACCAGCAGGTCCGCCGCCGGGCAGCCCTCCAGGCCGGAGGAGACGCGCAGGCCGGCGATGGCGAAGCGCCGCAGCGCCGCCGGCATGCGGGCCGGCTTCGGCAGCGTCAGGGCGAACTGCAGATAGGGATGGTTCTGCAGGTTGGCGCCGACGCCGGGCCGGTCGGCGACGACGGCGATGCCGAGGGCCTTCAGGTCCTCGGCCGGGCCGATGCCGGCGCGCAGCAGCAGGGCCGGGGAGTGGATGGCGCCGGCGCACAGGATCACCTCGCCGGCCGCGATCGTCCGGGTCGCGCCGCCCTGGCGCACCGCGACGCCGCAAGCGCGGCGGCCGTCGAGCCGCAGCGCCGTCACCTGCGTGTCGGCCAGGATCGCGAGATTGGGGCGCCGGCGCACCGCCGCGGTCAGATAACACCCGGCGCTGGTCGAGCGGACCTGCGCGTCCTGGGCGACCGGCATCGGGAAGAAGCTGTCGCCCGGCGCCTCGTTGATGTCCTCGATCGTGGCGAAGCCGCGCGCCGCGGCGGCCCGCTCCATCGCGGCCACATAGGCGGGCCATTCGGCGCGCGGCACCCGCCGCACCGGATAGGGGCCGTGCGGGCCGTTCCGTCCTGCGGCACGGGTGCCGTCACGGTCGAGGTCGTGCTCGACGGCGCGGTAGAGCCGCAGCGCCTCCTCGAAGCTCCAGCCGTCGGCGCCGGCGGCCTCCCAGGCGGCGAAGTCGCTCGCCAGGGCGCGCAGGGTCCACAGGCCCATGACGCTCGAGCCGCCGCCCATCACGCGGGCCTGCGGGAACGGGTAGGCGGCGCCGCCCGGCTTCCGGGTCGCCGTGAGGCCGGGCCAGAAATACCGCGGCGCCAGCGACGAGGTCGGGAACGTGTCGGCGATGTCGGCCGGCACGGCGCCGGGCGGCGTGTCCGGCCCGGCCTCGACCAGCAGCACGCGGCGGCCCGGATCCTCGGAGAGGCGCGCCGCCAGCACGGCGCCGGCGCTGCCGCCGCCGACGATCAGGCAGTCCGGATGGTCCATGGCGGGGGTGTTCCACGGTGCGTGACGGAGAGACGGAAGGGACCGGAGCGAAGCCGGGGCCCGATCGCACACGCTCCGGTGCCGCTTCGTCAAGCCCCGCGTCGCGCTTCGGTCGGCGACCTCCGGAAGGTGTCTCACATGAGCTCGTTCTCACTCGATCTCGTTCTCACATGGAGTGCCGCGTGACCTCGTCCGAGACCAAACGAATCGCCGTGCTGGGCGCCGGCGCCAACGGCGCCTCGATCGGCGCCGACCTCGCCCGCGCCGGCCTCGACGTCGTGCTGATCGACCAGTGGCCGGCGCATGTCGAGGCGATGCGGGCGCACGGCGCCCGCATCGAGATGCCGGACGAGACGCTCACGGTGCCGGTGCGGGCGCATCACCTCTGCGACGTGTGCACGTTCCGCGAGCCGTTCGACGTCGTGCTGCTGGTCACCAAGGCCTACGACACCCGCTGGTCCTGCCAGCTGATCGAGCCGTATCTGAAGCCGGACGGCCTCGTCGCCGGCGTGCAGAACGGCATGACGACCGACACCATCGCCGAGGTGGTGGGGCCGCACCGGACCATGGGCTGCGTCATCGAGATCTCGTCGATGATGTTCGATCCCGGCGTGGTGCAGCGCCATTCGCCGCCGCCGCGCTCGTGGTTCGCGGTCGGCGCGATCGACGCCGCGGCGAAGGGCCGCGAGGTGGAGATCGCCGCGCTGCTGCGCCACGTCGGTACGGTGGAGATCGTCGACGACATCCGCGCGGCGAAGTGGATGAAGCTGGTCAGCAACGCGACGACGCTGGTGACGACGGCGATCCTCGGCGTGCCGATGCTGGAGGCGGCGGCGATGCCGGGCATGCGCGAGCTGATGCTGCGCTCCGGGCAGGAGGCGCTCGACGCCGGCGCGCTGCAGGGGCACCGCGTGCTGCCGATCTTCGGCCTGACCGAAGACGACGTGCGGCAGACCAACCGGCTGGTCGAGGTGCTGCTCGACACGCTGCTCGCCGGCTTCGTGCTGCCGCACACCAAGACCACGGTGCTGCAGGACTGGATGAAGGGCCGCCACAGCGAGGTCGACGACCTCAACGGCCTCGTCGTCGCGGCGCATGCGCGGCACGGCGGGGCCGCGCCCGTCAACGCCGCCGTGGTGGATCTCGCCCGCCGCATCGAGCGCGGCGAGATCGCGCCCGGCCCGCAGAACCTGGCGCTGCTGAAGGCGCTCGCCGGCGAGGCCGCGTCCCGCCCGGCGGCGAGCTGACCGGCCCGCGTCGGCTCAGGCGTCGGCGGTCGCCGCCGGCTCCTGCGCCCGGAAGGCGGCGACGTAGAGGGCGGGCAGGAAGATCAGGGTCAGCACGGTGGCGACCAGGAGGCCGCCCATGATGGCATAGGCCATCGGGCCCCAGAAGATCGTCGCGGCGATCGGGATCATGCCGAGCACGGTCGAGATGGCGGTCAGCACGATCGGCCGCAGCCGCGACAGCGAGGCGGCGATCACGGCGTCCCAGACGGGCCTGCCCTCGCCGCGCTCGGTCTCGATCTGGTCGATCAGGATCACGGCGTTGCGGGCGATCATCCCCATCAGGGCGAGAATGCCGAGGATGGCGACGAAGCCGAGCGGCTTCTGGTACAGCAGGAGCGCCGCGACGATGCCGATCAGGCCGAGCGGCACGACGCTCAGCACCAGCGCGAGCCGGGAGAAGCTCTGCAGCTGGATCATCAGGATCGTGACGGTGACGAACAGCATCGCCGGCACCACGGCGAACACCGAGGCCTGCGACTTGGCGCTCTCCTCCACGGTGCCGCCGGTGGCGATGCGATAGGCGGCCGGCAGCCCGCCCTGCACCCAGGCGACCTTGTCGGCGAGCGCCGCCACCACGGCCTCGGGCGAGACGCCCGCCGCGACGTCGGCCTGGACCGTGAGGGTCGGCAGGCCGTCGCGCCGCCACACCAGCGGATACTCCTGCTCGTCCTCCAGCACGGCGAACTGGCCGAGCGGCACGGTGCGGCCGTTGGGCAGCGCGACCTGCAGGTTGCGCAGCGTGGCGAGCGAGACGCGCTGCTCGTCGGTCGCCCGCACGACCACGTCGACCAGATAGATGCCGTCGCGCATCTGGGTCACGGCATTGCCCGAGACCACGCTCGCCAGCACCCCGGCGATCGCCTCGGAGGAGAGGCCGAGCAGGCGCGCCTGGTCCTGGTCGACCCGAATGCGCACCTTGCGGGCCGGCTCCATCCAGTCGAAGTTGATCTGGCGCACCCGCGTGTCGGCCGCGATGGTCGAGGCGAGCAGCATGGCGGCGTCGCGCACCTCGGCGAGGTCCGGGCCGCTGACGCGGTACTGCACCGGCCAGCCGACCGGCGGGCCGAGCTCCAGCGGCACGATGCGCGACACGGCGCTCGGAAACTCGTCCGCCAGCACCTTGGAGAGCCTTTCGCGCAGGCGGTCCCGCGCCGGCACGTCCTTGGCCACCACCACGAGCTGGCTGAAGAAGTCGTTCCTCAGCTGCACGTCGAGCGGCAGGTAGAAGCGGATGACGCCGCGGCCCACATAGGTGCTCCAGTGGGCGACGTCGGGATCGGCGGCGAGCACGCGGTCGAGCCGCGCCGACGCGCCGGCCGAGGCGTGGATCGAGGCGTTCTGCGGCAGGCGGAGATCGACCAGCAGCTCGGGCCGGTCCGAGGAGGGGAAGAACTGCCGCGGGATCAGCGGCAGCGCGGCGATGGACGCCACGAAGCAGGCGAGCGTCACGCCGATGGTGATCCAGCGATGCCGCATGGCGCCGACCAGCGTACGGCGGAACAGCGTCACCAGCCGGCCCGGCCCGGTCGCCGCCTTGGGGGGCGGCAGCAGCGCGACGCCCACCAGCGGCGTGAACAGCACGGCGACCACCCAGGAGGCGATCAGGGCGACGCTCACCACGGCGAAGATCGAGAACGTGTACTCGCCGGCCGAGCTCCTCGCGAAGCCGATCGGGATGAAGCCGGCGAGCGTGACGAAGGAGCCTGTCAGCATCGGCATCGCCAGGGTCCTGTAGGCGAAGGCGGCGGACTCCGCCTTCGTCGCGCCTTCGGCGAGCTTCATCGACATGGCGTCGATGGTGCTCATCGCGTCGTCCACCAGCAAGGTGAGGGCGATGATCAGGGCGCCGAGCGAGATGCGCTGCAGGTCGACCGAGATCAGCTCCATCACGGGGAACACGAGGGCGAGCGTCAGCGGGATCGACAGCGCGACGACGGCGCCGGCCCGGAAGCCGAGGCTGACCACGCTGACCGCCATGATGATGACGATCGCCTGCCAGAGCGATTCCATGAACTCGCCGATGGCGGTGTCGACCACGGCGGGCTGGTCGGCCACCAGCACCGGCTCGATGCCGATCGGCAGGTCGGCCGTGATCTCGGCCATCAGCGTCTTCACGTCGCGGCCGAGCGCCAGGATGTCGCCGCCGGTGCGCATGGCGACGGCGAGGCCGATCGCCGGCGTGCCGTTCACCCGGAACATCGGCTGCGGCGGATCGGCGAAGCCGCGCCGCACCGTGACGATGTCGCGCAGCCGCACCAGCCTGTTGCCGGCCGCGATGTTGACGTCGAGAATGTCGAGCTCCGACTCGAAGGCGCCGGAGACGCGCAGCACCAGTGTCTCGTCGCCGGTCTGGATGCTGCCGGCCGGGCTGACGGCGTTCTGGGCCCGCAGCGCCGCGACCACCGCGGCGCGGTCGAGCCCGAGGCCGGCCAGCGTGGCGGTGGAGAACTCGATGAACACCCGCTCGTCCTGGGCGCCGAGGATCTCGACCTTCGACACGTCGGCGAGCGCCAGCAGGCGCTTGCGGATCGCCTCCGCGGTGTCGCGCAGCTCGCGATGCGTGAAGCCGTCCGCCGTGAGCCCGTAGATGATCCCGAAGGTGTCGCCGAAGTCGTCGTCGAAGCCGGGGCCGACCACGCCGGCCGGCAGGGTGTGGCGCATGTCGGCGACGCGCTTGCGCACCTCGTACCAGATGTCCGGCACTTTTCCGGGCGGTGTCGAGCCTTTCAGGTTGACGAAGATCGTGGTCCGGCCCGGCACCGTGGTCGAGCGCAGGAAATCGAGATTGGGCACCTCCTTCAGGGTGCGCTCCAGCCGGTCGGTGATCTGGTCGAGCGTGTCGGCGAGGGTCGCGCCCGGCCATGCCGCCTCGACCACCATGGCGCGGAACGTGAACGCCGGGTCCTCGTTGCGGCCGAGCCGGACGTAGGACAGGAGGCCGGCCAGCGTCACGGCGATCATCAGGTAGAGCACGAAGGAGCGGTGGTGCAGCGCCCAGGCTGAGACGTTCGGTCCGCTCATGGGCGCGCCCCGAGGAGGCGCACCTTCTGGCCCGGATGCAGCGCCTGCACGCCGGCCGTGACGACGATCTCGCCGACGTCGAGCCCGCCCGCCACGGCCACCTTGGCCGGATCGAACCGCACCACCTCGACGGTGCGCAGCGCGACCGTGGTGGTCTTGGGATCGACGATCCACACGGCCGGCGCCCGGTCGGCGCGGGTGAGGGCGGAGGCGGGAATCTCGATCACGGCCTGGGCGTCCAGGCGGAGGCGGCCCGTCACGGTGGCGCCGAGCCGCATCGCCTCGGGCGGATCGGCGAGCCCGACCTTCACCTCGAACGTGCGGGTCACCGGATCGGCCTCCGGCGCGACCTCGCGCACCCGGCCGGTCGCCGTCACGGCGGGATCGTCGGTCAGGCTCACGGCGATCTCCGCGTCCGGCGGCGCCGTGCGCAGCACCTGGGCCGGCACCTCGAACACGGCGTCGCGGCCGCCCTGGCGGGCGAGCCGCACGACCGTCTGCCCGGCCTGCACCACCTCGCCGGGCTCGGCACCGACCGCCGTGACGACGCCCGGCGCGTCGGCCTTCAGCACCGTGAAGCCGAGCAGGTCGTCGGCGGTCTTCAGCTGCGCCTCGGCGGAGTCGAGCCGCGCCTGCGCGGTGTCGCGCTCCTTCTTGGCCTGGTCGAACAGGGCCCGGGTCGTCCAGCCCTGCGCCAGCAGCGTCTCCTGGCGCTCGAAGTGATTGGAGGCCTGGGTCAGGGCGGCCTGCGCGGCGGCGCGGTCGGCCTGCGCGGCGCGCACCGCGTTGGTCTCGTTCTGCGGCTCCAGCCGAGCGAGGACCTGGCCGGCCGCGACGCGGTCGCCGACGTTCACGGGCCGCTCCATCACCCGGCCGGCGATGCGGAAGCCGAGCGCCGCGACGTCCTGGGCGGCGATGCGGCCGGTGAGCGCCACGGTGTCGCCGGCCTCGCGCGTCGTCACCGTGACGGTGCGCACCGGCCGCGGCTCGGGCGCCCGCGCCTCCTCGGCCGGCCCGCAGGCGGCGAGCAGCGCCGCCAGCGCGATCGCGGCGCCCGCGGCGGCGTCAGGGCGTCGGCGCCGGCACGAGGGCCTTGCGGACGGCGAGGGCGATCGCGACATAAGCCAACCCCGAGATCACGAGGGACACGCCGGCCACGACGCCGGCCTCCAGCTCCCGCACATGCGGGAACTTGAACACCAGCACCAGGCTCATCACCAGCGCGAGCAGCCCGGAGACGAGCAGCCAGAGAGCGCCGCGCTGGCGGCGGATCTTCACGGCGCAGCCGATCTGCGACAGGCCGAGCACGACGAACACGATGGCGATCAGCAGCGTGATCGCCACCGCGCCCTTGAGCGGGTTGAAGTAGACCAGGATGCCGCCGACGATCTCGACGCCGCCGCCGAGGAGCTGCCAGACGAAGCCGGGCCACGCCTTGGTCTCGAACGCCTGGACGACCTTGGCGATGCCGACGATCACCAGCACGGCGCCGAGCACGAGGCCGGCCGCCATGGTCGAGGTCGCCGGCAGCGAGATCGCCGCGAGCCCGCAGGCGAGCAGCACGAGCCCGAGCAGCAGGAACGTCCACCATCTGAACCGGAGCGTCTGCTCCGCGGACGGCCCGTCCCGCCGCCGCCCGTCGTCCGCCCTGTCGTCCCGCGTCATGCCGGCCGCACGCTCCCGCATTCCCCGCACCGCAGGCGCGGTGGGTCCGCCCGTCGAGATCGCGGGACGATGCTACCGCAGCGCGACGTCAAAGGCCACCGCCGGTCCGCCCCGGCGGGAGCCGGCGGCGGGCTAGGACGTCCGCCCGGGCGGGGCGGGCGAGGGATCCGGGATGTCGCCCGGGATGTAGTTCGGCAGCCGGCTCGCCGGGATGATGCCGAGCATCGCGACGACGGCCATGATCATCAGCCCGATCTTCAGCGCGGTCAGCCGCGCCTCGGCGTTGACGCGCAGCGCCTCGCGCACCTGCTCGGGCGTCGCCGTGGTCGCGGCCAGCACGCCGGACAGGCGGTCGTTGCTGACGAAGGTGATGCTGTCGAGGTCGACCTGCGCCTGCAGCTCGGGCGGCAGCTTCGGATTGCCGGCGAGGCTGCCGAGGATGATGCTCGAGAGAAGCCCCACCATCAGGGCGCCCGCCACCGCGGTGCCGACCGCCGCGGCGAGATTGTTGGTGGTTCCGCGCAGCGAGCCGACGTCGCCGGCGAGCTCCTTCGGCGAGGCGGTGACCAGCACGTTGAAGACGAGGGTGACCAGCGAGCCCTGGCCGATGCCGAACAGCACCAGCCCGACCAGCACCGGGCCGGCGCTCCAGTCGTTGCGGACCACGAAGGCGAGCCACACCAGCGCCGCCGTGCACAGGGCGAAGCCGGCCCGGCCGATCTGCCGCGGCGTCAGCCGCTTGTAGGCCTTCACGATCAGCATCGCCGAGAAGAAGACGGTGAGGTTGAACGGCATCATGGCGATCGCGGTGGCGAGCGGCGAGCGGCCCTGCACGATCTGGATATAGAGCGGCACCGAGAAGTTCAGCATCGCCTCCAGCGCGACGACCGCGAACATGGCGTAGACGGCGGCGCGCTCCTTGGCCGAGCCGATCACCTCGAGGGCGAGGAGCGGCGTGCGGCCGGCCCGCTGGCGCGCATAGGTCCAGCGCACGAAGCCGAAGCCGAGCATGATGCCGACCGCGATCAGCACCGGCGCCGGCGAGAAGCCGGCGAGGTCGAAGGGTGCATTGGGCGTGGCGACGGCCAGCCCCCAGCGGTTGAGATTGTTGAACCCGAAGCTGATCGCGACGATCGCGGCGGCGGCGAGCAGCACGCCGACGAGGTCGATCTGCACCTCGGGGCGTCCGGCGTCGCGCCTCAGCCGGAAGCTCAGCACGAACACGATGGCGGCGAGCACGACCAGGATGCCGAACACCGGGCGCCAGCCGATGAAGGTGCCGAGCACGCCGCCGATCAGGAACGCCGCGACGCCGGCGCCGGCGCGGGCCGAGCCGAGGGCGCCGAGCGCCGTCGCCTGCTGGCTGCCGCGATAGTTCTCGGCGATCAGCGCCACCAGCGACGGCACCAGCGCGGCGCCGGCGGCGCCGGACAGCCCCTGCGCCGTGATCATCGCGGTGGCATTGGGGCTCAGCGTCATCACCACCTGGGCGACGCCGAACAGCACGACGACGGTGCGGAAGACGACGAGGGCGCCGAAGCGCTGGTTGAGCTTGGCGCCGAGCATCACGAAGCCGGCGACCAGCATCGAGTACATGACGATGCCGGTGGCGACGGTCGTGGGCGGGACGTCGAAGCTCGCCACCATGCCGCCCATGGCGACCGGCAGGGCCGCCACGTTGAAGGACATCAGGACCTGGCCGAGCGCGATCGCGATCATCGGCACCCAGGAGCGCCGGGCCTCGGCGGCAGGCAGGGAGTCGGCGGCCGACACTGTGCTCATCTCGCATCCTCCTCGGCAGGCTCGGGGATCGGGCGCGCGCCGGCGGGGCGCGGCCTCAGGCTTCGGGCTTCGACACGAACAGATCCATGCCGAGGCTCTGCGACAGGAAGCGCGCGGCCCGGATGCCCTTGACGCTGTTGCCGGCGGCGTCGAGCCGCGGCCCGAAGGTGCCGAGCCCGCCCTTGCCGGGCGATACCGTGACGATGCCGCCGCCGATGCCGCTCTTGCCCGGCAGCCCGATCTCGTACAGCCAGTCGCCGGAGGTCTCGTACATGCCGGCGGTCGCCATCACGGCGAGCGCGTAGTGGCACACGGCGGCCGCGACGACGCGCTGCCCGGTCAGCGGGTTGACGCCGCCGTCGGCGAGCGTCGCCCCCATCACGGCGAGGTCGCGCGCGCTGACCTCGAGCGAGCACTGCCTGGTGTAGAGGTCGGTCGCCTCGAGGGGATCGCTGTAGATGCAGCCCCGGCTCTGCAGCATGTGGGCGATGCTGCGGTTGCGGAAGTTGGTCGCGGAGGCGGACGCGTAGACCTCGTCGTCGACCGCGAGCGTGCGGCCGGCGAAGCGCGACAGGCCGTCGTGGACGAACCGCCACTTCTCCTCCGCGGAGGCGCCGGGCACCAGGCTGGTGGTCGCGATCGCGCCGGCATTGACCATCGGATTGGTGCGCCCGTCGGGGCTCCACTCCACCGCGGCGGCCGAGTTGAAGGGCAGCCCGGTGCTGTTCGCGCCGAGCTTCTCGCGCGCCTGCGCCGGCCCGATCGCCTCGCACACCAGGGCGAACACGAACGGCTTCGACACGCTCATGATCGAGAACGGAACCTCGGTGTCGCCGACGGCGTGGACGTTGCCGTTGGTGCCGACGACGCAGATCCCGAACAGATCGGGCGGCACCCGCGCCAGCGCCGGATAGACCTGCGAGACCTCGCCGTCGCGATCGTCCCTGAACAGCGCGTGCGCCTCGCTCACCAGGGAGCGGACCTCGTCGGGGCCGGGAAGGCGGCCGGTCGACACGTTCGCGTAGGAGCCGTGATCGCCGGCCCCGAGCCGCACGTCCATGAGCGTTCTCCCTGTCGTCGTTTCTTGGTCGCGGCGTCACGACCCGGCGGTCGGACGGAGCACGGCGGAGGGACGGCGTCGGCCGCCGGCTCGACGCCGTGCCCGCGGCGGTCGTGGCTTCCTCCACGCGGTCGGGTCGAGGCAGTGATGTCGATACAGTGATGTCGATACAATGATATCGATGCAGTGATGTCGATGCAGTGATGTCGATGCAGTGATCAGGTCCGGGCGCAGCGGTTATGAGCGATTATGATCCGCCCCGCGGCCCGCACAAGATACGGCGACGCGTGGTACGTAGTGAGAGCGAGGACTAGCTCCGACGGCAGCGCGGCACACGACCGGCGTCCGGACGACGCGACGGCGGGCGGCGTCGCGCCGGTGGCGCCGTGACTCCTTGAAAACGTGCCGTGTCTCCTTGCAAACGTCATGACGAGAGGCGATGCTGCGATGCATTACGCCGCGGCCGGGCGGAGCTGCCGCCGGCCGGACCCGATCAGTTTCGATCCGCACTCCGTTTCGACCCGCATGTTGACAGCGAGGCGCTCGTGACCATCGATCGCTCACCCGTTCTCGTCGACCTCGCGCTGCAGGGGGGCGGCGCCCACGGCGCCTTCACCTGGGGCGTGCTGGACCGGCTCCTGGAGGAGCCCTGGCTCGACATCGACGGCGTCTCCGGCACCTCGGCCGGCGCCATGAACGCCGCCGTGCTGGTCGACGGCCATGCCGAGGGGGGCCGCGACGGCGCGCGGGCGGCGCTCGCGTCGTTCTGGCGCAGCGTGTCGGACGCGGCGCGGTTCAGCCCGTTCCAGCGCACGCCGCTCGACCTGCTGCTCGGCCGCTGGACGCTCGACAACTCGCCCCTCTACGTGACCATGGATCTGCTGGCCCGGATGGTCTCGCCCTACGACCTCAATCCGGGCGGCACCAATCCGCTCGCCGCGATCCTGGAGCGCCACGTCGACTTCGCCCGGCTGGCGCAGGCGCCCATCAAGCTGTTCGTCACCGCGACCAGCGTGCGCACCGGACAGGGCCGCGTCTTCCGCAACGGCGAGATCACGCCCGACGTGCTGCTCGCCTCGGCCTGCCTGCCGACCATGTTCCAGTCGGTCGAGATCGGCGGCGAGCCCTACTGGGACGGCGGCTATTCGGGCAATCCGACCATCACGCCGCTGGTCCGCGAGTGCCGCTCGCGCGACACCATCATCGTGCAGATCAATCCGATCGAGCGGCTCGGCACGCCGCGCTCGGCGCGCGACATCCTCAACCGGCTCAACGAGGTCTCGTTCAACGGCGTGCTGCTGAAGGAGCTGCGGATGATCGCGCTGCTGCGTCAGGTCGCCGATCCGGGCAACTGCGAGGGCGCGCAGTGGGCCGAGATGCGCATCCACCGGATCGCCTCGGCCGAGCTGGCGGAGCTCGGCGCCTCCTCCAAGCTGCTCGCCGAATGGGGCTTCCTGTGCAAGCTGCGCGACCTCGGCCGGACCGCCGCCGAGACCTTCCTGGCCGAGAACGCGCCGGCGCTCGGCGAGCGCTCGACCTACGATCTCGACGCGCTGCTGGCGGGGCCGTGATCCGATGCTCGGGCTCGCCGGAATCCTCGTCGGCCTCGCGCTGCTCATCGCGCTCGCCTACCGGGGCTGGAGCGTGCTGCTGCTCGCCCCGCTCGCGGCCCTGGTCGCCGCCGCCTTCGCGAGCGAGCCGCTGCTCGCCCACTGGACCCAGACCTTCATGGGCAGCGCGTCGCGCTTCCTCATGCAGTTCTTCCCGATCTTCCTGCTCGGCGCGCTGTTCGGCAAGCTGATGGAGGATTCCGGCTCGGTGTCGGCGATCGCCGAGGCGATGACCCGGACGCTGGGGCCGCGCCGCGCCGTGATGGCCGTGGTGATCGCCGGCGCCATCGTCACCTATGGCGGCGTCAGCCTGTTCGTCGCCTTCTTCGTGCTGGCGCCGATGGCCGAGGCGCTGTTCCGGGCGGCCGAGATCCCGCGCCGGCTGATGCCGGCGGCGATCGCGCTCGGCACCTCGACCTTCACCATGTCGGCGCTGCCCGGCACCCCGGCGATCCAGAACGCCATTCCGATGCCGTTCTTCGGCACCACGCCCTTCGCGGCGCCCGGCCTCGGCATCGTCGCGTCGATCATCATGCTGGCCTTCGGGCTCGGCTGGCTCGCCTTCGCCGAGCGGCGGGCGCGCCGCCGCGGCGAGGGCTTCGGCCCCGGCCTGGTGGCGGACGTCGACAGCGCCGCGACCGACGCGCTCGTGCGCGAGCGGGCGACCGTGGCGCAGGGGTTCGATCCGGTCGAGGCGCCGCGCGGCGAGCGGGCCTCGGCGGGGCCTCCGGCGGCCGCCGCCTTCACGCCGCTGGTCGTGGTCGTCGTGGTGAACCTGGTGATGTCGCTCGTGGTGCTGCCGCGGCTCGACACCGCGTTCCTGGCCGAGCCGCGCTGGGGCGCCACCTCGCTCTCGGCGGTCGGCGGCGTGTGGTCGGTGATCGTCGCGCTGGCCGCCGCGATCGTCGCCGTGGTCGCGCTCAATCCGCGGCGCCTCTCCACGCTGCGCACCAGCATGGACGCCGGCGTCAACGCCGCGGTGCTGCCGGCCGTCAGCGTCGCCAGCCTGGTCGGCTTCGGCGCCGTGGTGGCGGCGCTGCCGGCCTTCGCGGTGGTGCGCGACTGGGTGCTGTCGATCGAGGGCGGCCCGCTGGTCTCGCTCGCCGTGTCGACCAACATCCTGGCGGCGCTCACCGGCTCCGCCTCGGGCGGCATGACGATCGCGCTCGACGCGCTGGGCAGCACCTATCTGCGGCTCGCCGCCGAGCAGGGCATCGACCCGGGGCTGCTGCACCGGGTCGCCGTGATCGGCTCGGGCACGCTCGACAGCTTGCCCCACAACGGTGCCGTGGTGACGCTGCTCGCGGTGTGCGGCACCACCCACCGCGAGGGCTATCTCGACATCGTCATGGTCGGCATCGTCGGCGCCCTCGTCGCCCTCGCCGTGGTGATCGGGCTCGGCTCGCTGGTCGGCTCGTTCTGACGCGGGGGGCTGATCGGCGCCGGCGGCGCTCGCAGGGCCGGCAAGCCTTGCGTGTTCCGTCGCTCAGGGCGCGCGCTGGACGCGGCGCGGCGACGGGCGGCGGGCGGGACGCGGCGGAATGGCGATGCCGGCATTGACGCAGCAGGGCATGCGCTCGCCGGGATGATCGGCATGCCAGCGGATCGTCCGCGCGTCCATGCCGAGCGCGATCAGCGCCTCGAACAGCGCGGCACGGCGGCCGTCGAAGAAGAACTGGTCGGTCGCCTGCTGGAACTTGCGCGCAGCCGACTTCGATCCGAACTCGACGAGGTCGAGGCCGCTCACCTGCATGTGGATCGCGAAGCGATGTCTCGCCATGCTGCCTGTTCCCCCGGACCGGGATCATGCGCCTTCGTGAGCGGCTGCGGAATCAGGGGAATCGCGGCCCTACCATCGTATTTCCTGCACTCCCGCACCGCGGCGGCGGCGCCTCGCGGAGAAACCGTCGCCGATCGCGTGCTATGATTAATCGAAGCTTACGACCGGAGGGCGACCGTCGGCCGCGTCGTGTGCGGACAGGACGGGTCCTCCCGACGCAGGAGGTCGCCATGACGTCGGACGAGATCGTCGCGATCCTCGGACCCATCGACGAGGTGCTGCTGGCCGAGATCGTGCAGACCGGCGCATCGCCGGCGGAGCTGGCCGAGGCCTGGGCCTGGGTGAACGCCGACGAGGCGCTGGTGAACGACGGCCGGGCGCTGCCGACCGGCCGCGTCGCCGTCCTCGTCGACATGCTCACGCCGGCGGCCGACGACGACGTGTGATGCCTGGTGATTCCGGGGCGCGCGCGCGACAGCGCGCGAAACGGGACTGCAGCGGCACGCCTCGAGATCCCGGCTGGAGTCCGGGTTCGCGCGCCTTCGGCCCGCGCCCCGGACTGGCGGCGAGCCGACCAGCCGAGTCCGGCGATGGCGAACTCACTCCTCGTCGAGGAAGCCGCCGAGCGTGCTGCCGGGCTCCAGCACCGAGCCGTCGTCGTCGATGCTGCGCTCCATCTCCTGCACGTAGTCGGGCGGCGGGCCGCCGTCGATCGCGGGCGCGCCGGGTCCGCCGTTGCGGTAGGTCGCATAGGCCTCGGGCGTGCCGACATAGGCGCAGTTGCAGCCCTTCGGATCGGCGTAGACGTAGTACGTCCGGCCGGCCTTGCGGCGGACCGCGAGCCGCTCCGGCGGCAGCGCGCGCAGCTGCGCGGCGCGCTCCGGCGTGTCGGCGAACCGCACCGTGAAGCCCGAGGCGGTGAACAGGTTGCTCGGCCGCTGCCGCTCCGCGGCGACGGTCGTCGCCGTGGCGGCGGCGAGCAGCGCGACGCCCGACAGGGTGGCCGCGAGGCGGCGCGGGACGGCGGTTCGGGTCATCGGGACTCCTGTTCCGGGACAGCCCGGGGCGGCGGGTTCGCGCGCCTCTGTTAGCGTCGCCGGCTCCCGGCCGGCAAGGCTGCAGCACATTCGAGATGGCCGCAGTACTTTTTAATTATTCTAATCCGTATTTCTCCAAATAGCCGCGATGGGGGTGAGCCTGCTACCCCATAACGGTACGAAGGAGTGTGCCGTCATGGCCTACAAGATCATCGCCTCGCAATGCACCGCCTGCGGCGCCTGCGAGTTCGAATGCCCCAACAGCGCGATCAGCATGAAGGGCGACATCTACATCATCGACGCCGTCAAGTGCACGCAGTGCGAGGGGCACTTCGACGAGCCGCAATGCGCGGCGGTCTGCCCGGTCGAGGGCACCTGCGTCCCCGCCTGACCGGCGCCCGCGTTTCGGCCCGACGGCCGATATTGCCATCATCGATTGCGTCGTGACGGCCGCGACCGACATCGTCGTCGCGGCCGTCGCGCATTCGTCGCCCGGCGTCCCGCGCGCTGCGAGCCGTGCGCTGCGCGAGCCGCCGCGCCTCCCGGCACGAGAAAGCCCCGGGCGGCGCGCCGCCCGGGGCTTCGTGTCGTCCATGCCGTCCGTGTCGCGGCCGCCGCAGCGGACCGCCGGCGGTCACCCGGCCGCGCTCATCGACGAGCGGAACGCCCAGCCGACGAAGTAGGATTCGATGTAGGCGAAGACCGCGTACATGATGATGCCCTCGGCGGCGAGCAGCAGCAGGCCGGCGAACACCAGCGGCATCTGGAAGTTCGATCCCGCCTGCACCATCAGGAAGCCCAGCCCGGCGTTCGCCGCGATCGTCTCCGACACCACGGTGCCGACGAAGGCCAACGTGATGGCGACCTTGAGCGAGCCGAACAGGTAGGGCTGGGTGCGCGGGATGCCGATCTTCAGCATGATGTCGAGCTTCTTCGCCCCCAGCGCCCGCAGCACGTCCTCGAGCTCCGGCTCGATGGTCGACAGGCCGGTGGCGACGTTGACGACGATCGGGAAGAACGAGATCAGGAAGGCGGTGAGGATCGCCGGGATCTCGCCGATGCCGAACCAGATGACCAGGATCGGCACCACGGCGACCTTGGGAACGGAGTTGAAGCCGATCATCACCGGGTAGAGGCCGCGATAGATGGTCCGCGACCAGCCGACCACGATCCCCAGCACGATGCCGAACACCACGGCGAGCGCGAAGCCGGCGAGCGTGGTCCACAGCGTGACGAAGGAGTTCTTCGCCAGCGGCCACCAGTACTGCGCCATCGCGACGAAGATCTGCGACGGCGCCGGCAGGATGAAGGGGTCGACCCGGAAGGCCCGGCACACCACCTCCCAGATCAGGAACATGGCGATGGTGAACAGCCACGGCGACAGCCGCTCGATGGTGTGCGTGTTCATCCTTTCCGCACCTCGCCGATCTTGGCCCGCAGCTCGTGGACGATGTCCGTGAAGGCGGCCTCGTAACAGACCTCGATCGGCCGCGGACGCGGGAACGGGATCTCCTTGGTCAGCACCAGGCGTCCGGGCCGGGCGCTCATCATGTGGATGCGGTCGGCCAGGAAGGTCGCCTCGCGCAGGTCGTGCGTCACCAGGATCACGGTGAAGCCGATCTTCTGCCAGAGGTCGCGCAGGACGCACCACAGCTCCTCGCGCGTGAACGCGTCCAGCGCCGCGAAGGGCTCGTCGAGCATCAGCAGCGCCGGCTGGTGGATCAGGGCGCGGCACAGCGAGACGCGCTGCTGCATGCCGCCCGACAGCTCCCACGGGAAGCGCTCGGCGAAGCCGTCGAGGCCGACGGTGGCGAGCAGGGCCTTCGCCTCCTCGCGATAGCGCTCCTTCTCGCGCCGGAACCGGGACCGGTGCGGCTGCACGATCTCGAGCGGCAGCAGCACGTTGTCGATGACCTTGCGCCACGGCAGCAGGTTGGGGTTCTGGAACGCCATGCCGGCCATCTTGACCGGGCCGCGCACCGGGGTGCCGTCGATGGCGATCTTGCCGAAGTCGGGCGGCAGCAGGCCGGTGACCAGCTTCATCAGCGAGGACTTGCCGCAGCCGGACGGACCGACCACGGCGGCGAACTCGCCTTTCTGCAGGCTGACGCCGAACCGGTCGAGCGCGTGCACGCCGCCGGAGGCGCCCTTGTAGACGAGGGTGACGTCCTCGATGTCGACGAACGCCGTCATGATGCGGCGTCCGCCGACATCGGGCCGCGGGCGCGGCGGGAAGAAGTGAAACGCATGGTGGACTCGTTGTTGGCCGTCGTTCCGATCGTGCCGTCCCGGAGGGCGGAGACCGGATACCGTGATCCCCTTCCGTGCGTGTGAAGCCCGGTGCGCGGGCGCTCGGCCCGTGCACCGGAGCGACGCATGGAGGCTACAGCTTGCGATCGGCCGCGGGGGGCAGGAACTCGCTGGTGAACACGTCCTCGGCCTTCGGCTTGGCCTTGAACTCGTAGGTGATGCCGATCTGGTCGATCGACTTCGACAGCCGCGCCATGTCGACGCCGCCGAGGCCGTTGGCCTTGACCCACGGGGTGACGAAGTTGTCGCGCAGCGACATCTTCAGGCGCTCGAGCTCGGTCTTCTCGTCGGCCGTCTCGTTGCGCTTCATCACCGACTTGATGGCCGCCTCGGGGTCCTTGATGGTGTCCTGCACGCCCTTGATGGTGGCGCGCACGAAGCCGGCCACGATCTTCGGGTTCGCCTTGGCGAAGTCCGGGTTGACCATGATGGCGTTGCCGTACAGCACCAGGCCGTGGTCGGACATCAGCATCACCTTGATGTCGGCCGGCTTCAGGTTCCGCTGCAGCAGGTTGAAGTACATCGAGAAGGAGAAGCCCGTGATGGCGTCGACCTTGCCGTCGGCCAGCATCGGCTCGCGCACCGGGAAGCCGATGTTCTCGATCTTCACCTTGGAGTCGTCGATGCCGTTCTCCTTGACGAAGGCCTTCCACTGGGCGAAGGCGCCGTCCGCGGCGGGCGCGCCGAGCACCTTGCCTTCCAGGTCCTTCGGCTTGGCGATGCCGGTCTTGGTGGTGGTGGCGATCGCGAAGGGCGGCTGGTCGTAGACCATCATCACCGCCTTGACGGCCTTGTCGGGGTTCTGGTCGCGGAACTTGACCAGCGAGTTGATGTCGAAGAAGCCGAGCGGATAGGTGCCGGCGGCGACGCGGGCGATGCCGGCGACCGAGCCGGGCCCGGTGTCGATCGTCACGTTGAGGCCCTCGGCCTTGTAGTAGCCCTTGTCGAGCGCGACGAAATAGGGCGCCGACGGCCCCTCGAACTTCCAGTCGAGGGCGAACTTGACGTCGGTGTCGGCGAAGGCGGGAGCGGCGAGCGCGAGGCCCGCCGCCAGCACGCCGATCGCGAGAGAACCGGTCACGACGGAACCGGTCGCGCGAGGCTTGGTCATTCGGAAGCTCCCCTTGGCCATGCCGGGTGGATCGCCCGGAACGTGAGCAAGCCGCGTGCCACTCGATTCACCAGACGATGCCGCAAGTCCGCGGCAGAGCGCCGAAATCGCTGCACTAAAAATAGGCGAGAGGACCGCGGCTGCTCACAATACCGCCGCGGACGAAATCCCGAAATCGCAATCGCGCGGGGCTGCCGGGGCGTGGTGTCGCGTGTGCCGGCCCGGATCTGCACGGCGGGCCGACGGCGGCCCGCCGGTCAGCTGCCGCGATAGGTCGAGAAGCTCCACGGCGTGACCAGCAGCGGCACGTGGTAGTGGCCCTCGGCCTCCGCCACCGCGAAGCGGAGCGGCACCGCGTCGAGGAAAGGCGGGTCGGCGAGCGGCACGCCGCGCCCGGCGAAATAGGCCGCGACCGTGAAGACCAGCTCGTAGGTGCCGATCGGCACCGGCCGGCCGCCGATCAGCGGCGCGTCGGTGCGGCCGTCGTGGTTGGTGACCGCGGTGGCGACGACCCGGCGCGCCTCGCCGGGACCGAGCTCGTACAGCGTCACCGGGATGCCCCGGGCCGGCGTGCCGCCATGGGTGTCGAGCACGTGGGTCGACAGGCGGCCGGCGAGCGGCAGCCGGTCCGGCGCCTGGATCGTCTGGTCGAGCCGCAGCGCGGCGATCCGGAACACCTCGGCGAGCGCCGTCTCGTGCTCGGCCGCGCTGTCGCTGGCGAGCCGGCGCTCGAACTGGCGCAGGATCGACGCCTTGGTGTGGCGGCGCACGCAGACGATGAACGGGATCCCGTGCTTGCCCCGGTAGGCGTCGTTGAGCCGGTGGAAGGCGGCGTACTCGTCCTCGCTCAGCCGGTCGAGCCCGGCGCTCGCCTGCTCGGCGGTCGAGGAGGCGGTGAGGTCGCCGGCCCGCGCCGCCTTGCCGGCGAGGTCCGGATGCGCGGCGAGCAGCGCGCGCTGGCGCTCCGGACCGGCGGCCCGGACCGCCGCCACCATGGCGTCGCGCAGCGCCGCGACCGATCCGAACGGCCGCGCCGACGCGACCGCCTCGGCCGCCCAGGGCGAGTGCTCGAAGATGTCGGCCAGCGCCGCGACGAAGTCTTGCGCGCTGGCGGCGTTCAGGGTGTCGAGGGGGATGGGGGTCATGCGAGACGTCTCCGCACAAAACCCTCTCGCCTCGCGGGAGAGGGTGCCCTCGCGGAGCGAGGGCGGGTGAGGGGGCGTGCCGCGAATGCCGAGCTCGCGGAGGCCCCCCTCACCCGGGTCCGAGCTTCGCTCGGACCCACCCTCTTGTCGCGCAAGCGCGCGACCCGCGAGGGGAGAGGGTTTCGGAGGCCGCGGCAGCTCATTGCATTACGTCCCGGCACAGGCATTCGGTTCGCTCACTCCCCCGGCGCGCCGGCGGCGAGCCAGGCGGCGAGGAGGGCGCGTTCGTCGAGCGTCATCTCGGTCACGTTGCCGGGCGGCATCGCGTGGCTGCGCACCGCCTGCAGCTCGATCAGCCGGGCGTGGCGCCGGATGGTCTCCGGGTCGTCGAGCCGCAGGTCCTTCGGGGCGTGGCCGATGCCGGCCCACACCGGCTCGCCGGCGTGGCACATGCTGCAGCGGGAGATGACGACGTCGCTGACCTCGGCGAAGGCCGGCGTCGCCGGCAGCGCGCCGGTCCTGGTCTCGCGCGGCCCCGCCATGGAGAGCCAGACGATGGCGGCGACGCCCGCCGCGGCGACCGCCCAGGTCCACCACGGGCTGCCCTTGCCGGCGTGCCGCGTGTTGTAGAAGTGCCGGATCACCGGGCCGATCAGCAGCACGATCGCGACGATGAGCCAGTTGTACTTCGTCGCGAAGACCAGCGGATAGTGGTTCGACAGCATCAGGAAGACGACCGGCAGCGTCAGATAGTTGTTGTGCACCGAGCGCTGCTTGCCGATCTCGCCCCAATACGGATCCGGCTTTCGGCCCTCGATGAGCGCCGCCACGGTCTTCTTCTGGAACGGGATGATGATGACGAAGACGTTCGCCACCATGATGGTGCCGACCAGCGCCCCGATCTGGGTCAGCGCGCCGCGGCCCGAGAACATGTGGGTGAAGGCCCAGGTCAGCCCGACCAGGAAGACGTAGCCGGTGAGCGCCAGCGCCACCTCGTGCCTGCCGAGCGGCGAGCGGCACAGGCCCTCGTAGGCCAGCCAGGCGACCACCAGCGTCCCGAAGGCGAGGCCGGCCGCCTGCGGCACCGTCAGGTCGAGCACGGCCTTGTCGATCAGGAACAGGTCGGCGCCGAGATAGTAGACCACCACCAGCAGGGCGAAGCCCGACAGCCAGGTGGCGTAGGCCTCCCACTTGAACCAGGTGAGCTCGTCCGGCATCCGGGCCGGGGCCACCAGGTACTTGGCGATGTGATAGAAGCCGCCGCCGTGCACCTGCCAGGCCTCGCCCTTGACGCCGTCCGGCAGGGGCGTGCCGTCGTGGCGGCCGCGCAGGCTGAGATCGAGGTGGATGAAGTAGAACGAGCTGCCGATCCAGGCCATGGCGGCGACCACGTGCAGCCACCGCAGCAGGGCGGACGCCCATTCGGTCAGAACTAGCTCCAAGATTTCAGCCTCGCGTCGGGGGTGTCGGACACATGGCGGCGGGGGCCCGGCCGGGCCATGCGTCGGGGGCGGCGCACCATGGCAGAGGCGGGGCGCCGAGTTCAAGACGTCAGCACCTCCCTGGGCGTGGTCATGGATTGGGCAGTTCGCCCAAGCGGCAGGCGGTCGCGGGTTGTGGCGCCGGACCGAATTGTCCGCATTCCGCGATTCCGTTTGCCGGCTGGCTAGTTCCGGCGCCCGGACCCCTTGGCATGCTCCTTGCGGCAAGCCGGTCCGCCGGCCGCCCGGCCGCGCTTTGCCGCCCGATTCCGGCGGACGCCATCGGACCGACCGACTCTGGACCGCATCAGGACGCACAAGGAGTGACGATGCACGAAGCTCTTCGGCACACAGCGCTTCGGAGAGGAGCCGGCCGGCTGGCCGGCCGCATGCTCGCCGCCGCCGTCGGCACCGCGCTGAGCCTCGCCGCCGCCCTGCCGGCGCAGGCGCAGGAGACCATCAAGGTCGGAATCCTGCACTCGCTCTCCGGCACCATGGCGATCAGCGAGACGACCCTGAAGGACGTCATGCTGATGCTGATCGAGGAGCAGAACGCCAAGGGCGGCCTGCTCGGCAAGAAGCTCGAGGCCGTGGTGGTCGACCCCGCCTCCAACTGGCCGCTGTTCGCCGAGAAGGCGCGCGAGCTGATCACCAAGGACAAGGTCTCGGCCGTGTTCGGCTGCTGGACCTCGGTGTCGCGCAAGTCCGTGCTCCCGGTGTTCAAGGAGCTGAACTCGATCCTGTTCTATCCGGTCCAGTACGAGGGCGAGGAGTCGGAGCGCAACGTGTTCTACACGGGCGCGGCGCCGAACCAGCAGGCGATCCCGGCCGTCGACTACCTGATGAAGGAGGAGAAGGTGCAGCGCTGGGTGCTGGAGGGCACCGACTACGTCTATCCGCGCACCACCAACAAGATCCTCGAGGCCTATCTGAAGTCCAAGGGCGTCAAGCCGGAGGACATCTCGATCAACTACACGCCGTTCGGCCATTCCGACTGGCAGACCCGCGTCGCCGAGATCAAGCGCTTCGGCTCGGCCGGCAAGAAGACCGCCGTGGTCTCCACCATCAACGGCGACGCCAACGTGCCGTTCTACAAGGAGCTCGGCAACCAGGGCGTCAAGGCGACCGACATCCCGGTGGTTGCGTTCTCGGTCGGCGAGGAGGAGCTCGCCGGCGTCGACACCAAGCCGCTGCTCGGCCATCTGGCCGCCTGGAACTACTTCCAGTCGATCGACACGCCGGCCAACAAGGCGTTCATCGACAAGTGGAAGGCCTTCACCAAGAACCCCAAGCGCGTCTCCAACGACCCGATGGAGGCGCACGTGGTCGGCTTCGCCATGTGGGTGAAGGCGGTCGAGAAGGCCGGCACCACGGATCCCGACAAGGTGATCGACGCGCTGCCCGGCACCACGGCGCCGAACCTGACCGGCGGCACCTCCGAGATGCTGGCGAACCACCACATCACCAAGCCGGTGTTCATCGGCGAGATCAAGGAGGACGGCCAGTTCGACGTGGTGTGGAAGACCGAAGGGCTCGTCCCCGGCGAGGCGTGGTCGAAGTATCTCGACGGCTCCAAGGACCTCACCGCCGACTGGGTGAAGCTCAAGTGCGGCAACTACAACACCAAGACGCAGAAATGCGGCGGGTGAGCCGAGGCTGACGCTGGGCACGCGCAGAAGCCGGGGCTTTCCCCCTCCCGTCGCCGCTGAGCGGCGACACCCCTCCCCCGCGAGCGGGGGAGGGGACCACGAAGGATGGCTCGGTGCACTTGATCTCGTTCCTCGCAGCCTCGAATCGATGCCGATGTAAGACGGACGGCCGTGCCGCACCCGGCTCTCTCCCCCGCTCGCGGGGGAGGGGTGGGGAGGGGGCTGCGGCGCGCCCGATTCTCGCGATCGCCTGCCTGCTCTTGTTCTCGCTTCTCGCCGGCCCCTCGATCGCCCGCGCCGACGCCTTCGACGACGCCCTGACAAAGTTCCTCGCCGATTCCTATGCGGACACCGAGGCCGGCGTGACGGCGCTCGGGGCCGGCGGCGATGCGCGGGCCTTCGCCGTGGTCAAGGCGCTGCAGGACGGCAGGCTTCTGGCCGATCCGGCGGGGCGGCGCGTGCTGATCGACGACGGCGGCGTCCCGAAGGACGCCGCCACCGGGGCCGTCGTCAGCCCCGCCCCGGCGGCGGCCGACCTCAAGCGCGTCCGCCTCAACAACCGGCTGCGCCGCGCCGTCGAGGCGGCGCTCGGCGCGCTGACCCTGCGGGCTCCCGACCCCGCCCGCCGGCTCGACGCGGCGCAGGCCGTGTTCAAGTCGCGCGACGCCTCCGCGCTCGCCGCCGTCGAGGCGGCGCTCGCCCAGGAGACCGATCCGGCCGTGAAGGCGGCGCTCGCCGAGGCGCGGGCCGCCATCCTGATCACGTCCCCCGACGCGCCGGAGGCGGCCCGCATCGAGGCCGTCGGCACCCTGCGCGAGCGCGGCGACCAGGCGGCGCTGGCGCTCCTCTCCGGCCTGCCGGCCGGCACGCCGGCCACCGTGCAGGGCGCCGCCGACAGCGCCGCGAGCGCGATCCGCAACCGCCTGCAGGTGTGGGAGGCGGTGCAGAACGCCTGGTACGGCGTGTCGCTCGGCTCGGTGCTGCTGCTCGCCGCCATCGGGCTCGCCATCACGTTCGGCGTGATGGGCGTGATCAACATGGCGCATGGCGAGATGGTGATGCTCGGCGCCTACACGACCTTCGTGGTGCAGGAGGCGATCCGCCAGAAGGCGATCTCGCTGTCGATCCCGGGGACCGAGATCGGGATGTCGCTGCCGCTGCCGGCGGCGCTGACGCTCGACTGGTCGCTCGCCGTCGCCGTGCCGCTCGCCTTCGTGGTCACCGGCCTGGTCGGGATCCTGATCGAGCGGAGCGTCATCCGCTTCCTCTACGGCCGCCCGCTGGAGACGCTGCTCGCCACCTGGGGCATCTCGCTGATTCTCCAGCAGGCGGTGCGCACCGGATTCGGCCCGACCAACAAGGAGGTCAGCAACCCGTCCTGGATGAGCGGCGCCTTCGAGATCGGCCAGCTCGCCATCACCTGGAACCGGCTGTGGATCGTCTGCTTCAGCCTGACCGTGTTCGTGCTGCTGCTCGCCATGCTGCGCTTCACCCGGCTCGGCCTCGAGATGCGGGCCGTGACGCAGAACCGCGGCATGGCGGCCTGCGTCGGCATCCGCACGGCGCGTATCGACGCGCTCACCTTCGGGCTCGGCTCCGGCATCGCCGGCATCGCCGGGGTGGCGCTGTCGCAGATCGACAACGTGTCGCCCAATCTCGGCCAGAGCTACATCATCGATTCGTTCATGGTGGTGGTGTTCGGCGGGGTGGGGAACCTGTGGGGCACGCTGGTCGGCGCCTTCACGCTCGGCGTCGCCAACAAGTTCCTGGAGCCCTTCGCCGGCGCCGTGCTGGGCAAGATCGCCATCCTGGTGCTGATCATCCTGTTCATCCAGCGCCGCCCGCGCGGCCTGTTCGCGCTGAAGGGAAGGGCGATCGAGGCATGAGGCCGGACGCACTTCCTTCCGCCCTCATGGTGAGGAGCGTTCCGCAGGAACGCGTCTCGAACCATGAGGCCACCTCGCGGGCCGCCCCCGCCCTTCGAGACGGCTGCTGCGCAGCCTCCTCAGGACGAGGGCGGAGCAAGGCTGCGGTGCCCGCATGACCGCCCGTCCCCTCGATCGCGGCACGCTCGTCTTCCTCGGCCTGGTCGCCGCCGCGGCGATCGTCGTTCCCGCCCTCAATCTCGCGCTGCCCGAGAGCTCGCCCCTGCACGTGCCGACCTATCTGGTGTCGCTGTTCGGCAAGTATGTCTGCTTCGCCCTGCTGGCGCTGTCGATCGACCTGATCTGGGGCTATTGCGGCATCCTCTCGCTCGGCCACGGGGCGTTCTTCGCGCTCGGCGGCTACGCCATGGGCATGTATCTGATGCGCCAGATCGGCGGGCGCGGCGTCTACGGCAACCCGCTGCTGCCCGACTTCATGGTGTTCCTGAACTGGAAGGAGCTGCCGCTCGCCTGGTGGGGGTTTTCGTCGTTCCCCTATGCCATGCTGATGGTCCTCGCGGTGCCGGGCCTGCTGGCGCTGGTGTTCGGCTGGTTCGCGTTCCGCAGCCGGGTGACCGGTGTCTACTTCTCCATCATCACCCAGGCGATGACCTTCGCCCTGATGCTCGCCTTCTTCCGCAACGACTTCGGCTTCGGCGGCAACAACGGCCTCACCGACTTCAAGGACATCCTGGGATTCAACGTGCAGGCGGACGGGACGCGGGCGGCGCTGTTCGCCATCTCGTGCGTGGCGCTGATGCTCGGCTATCTCGTGTGCCGCGTGCTGGTGGCGTCGAAGTTCGGCATGGTGCTGATCGCCGTCCGCGACGCCGAGGCCCGCGCCCGCTTCCTCGGCTACCGGGTCGAGTCCTACAAGCTCGCCACCTTCGTCATCTCGGCCTGCATGGCGGGCGTCGCCGGCGCCCTCTACGTGCCGCAGGTCGGCATCATCAATCCCGGGGAATTCTCACCGGCCAACTCCATCGAGGCGGTGATCTGGGTGGCGGTCGGCGGCCGCGGCACGCTGGCCGGCGCCGTGGTCGGGGCGCTGCTCGTCAACTACGCCAAGACCAGCTTCACCAGCGGTCCGCTGGCGCCGTACTGGCTGTTCCTGCTCGGCGGCCTGTTCGTCGGCGTGACGCTGTGGCTGCCGCGCGGCATCGTCGGCACGGTGCAGCACTGGCGCGCCCGCCGGCGCGAGGTCGCGCCCGACGCTTCCGGCCCGGCCGAGGGGGCGCCGGACGGTGCGGCGCAGAAGCCGCTGGCGGCGGAGTGAGGCGATGGAGTTCCGCACCACATCGGCGCTGCTCTATCTCGACGCCGTCAGCGTCTCGTTCGACGGCTTCAAGGCGCTCAACAGCCTGTCGCTGACCATCGCGCCCGGCGAGATGCGCGCCATCATCGGCCCCAACGGCGCCGGCAAGACCACCATGATGGACGTCATCACGGGCAAGACGCGGCCCGACGAGGGCGAGGTGCTGTTCGACGGCACCCACGACCTCACCGCGCTCGACGAGGCGTCGATCGCGGTGCTCGGCATCGGGCGGAAGTTCCAGAAGCCGACCGTGTTCGACTCCCACACGGTGGAGGACAACCTGCGCCTCGCGCTCGCCGGCGACCGCCGGGCTCGCACCGCGATCGCCTGGCGCGAGACCGTAGCGGCGCGCGAGCGCATCTCCTCCATCCTCGAGACCATCCGGTTGACGGCCGCGCGATCGCGGCTGGCCGGCAACCTGTCGCACGGGCAGAAGCAGTGGCTGGAGATCGGGATGCTGCTGGCCCAGGACCCGAAGCTTCTGCTGGTCGACGAGCCGGTCGCCGGCATGACCGACGCCGAGACCCACCAGACCGCCGAGCTGCTGCGCGCCATCAACGCCGAGAAGACCGTCGTGGTGGTCGAGCACGACATGACCTTCGTGCGCGCGCTGGGCGTCAAGGTGACGGTGCTGCACGAGGGCCGCGTCCTGGCCGAGGGGTCGATCGACCAGGTGTCCGAGAACGAGCGGGTGGTCGAGGTGTATCTGGGACGATGAGGGTGGGGATCGCCATGGTGGTCATTCCGGGGCGCGCGCCGCCGGCGCGGGAACCCGGAATCCAGCGGTTTGCGCCGGCGCCTGCCCTGGGGCTGGATTCCGGGTTCGCCGCTGCGCGGCGCCCCGGAATGACCGGAGCCGTGCCATGCTGAACGTCCAGTCCATCGACCTCTACTACGGCGCGGCGCAGGCGCTGCGGGGCGTCAGCCTTCGGGCGGAGCCCGGCAAGGTGACGTGCGTGCTCGGGCGGAACGGGGTGGGCAAGACCAGCCTGCTGCGCGCCATCGTCGGCCAGCACGCGGTGCGTGCGGGCGCGATCGTCTGGGAGGGCACCGACATCGCCGGCCTCGCCCCGGACCGGCGGGCCCGGCGCGGCATCGCCTATGTGCCGCAGGGGCGCGAGATCTTCCCGCTGCTCACCGTGAAGGAGAACCTGGAGACCGCCTACGCGGCGCTGCCGCGGCGCGAGCGGGCGATCCCGCCGGACGTGTTCAACCTGTTCCCGGTGCTGGCCGACATGCTGGGGCGGCGCGGTGGCGACCTGTCGGGCGGCCAGCAGCAGCAGCTCGCCATCGGCCGCGCCATGGTGATGCGGCCGCGGCTCCTCCTCCTCGACGAGCCGACCGAAGGCATCCAGCCGTCGATCATCAAGGACATCGGCCGCGCCATCGCCTATCTGCGCGACCTCGGCGGCATCGCCATCGTGCTGGTCGAGCAGTATCTCGACTTCGCCCGCGAACTCGGCGATCATTTCGCCGTCATGGATCGCGGCAGCGTCGTCTACGCGGCCGGCCGCGCCGATCTCGACGAGGGAGCCCTGCGCCGCGCGCTCGCGCTCTGAGGCGTCGGTCGGAGAGGGCAGGGGGAGTGGTGGGCGAGCAGCCGCTGTCGCACGAGGAGACCTTCGCGGCCAACCGGGCGGCGGGGACGATCCGGCTCGGCGTCGGCCTGCGCGAGGGCGTCAGCCGCCGCACCCACGTGTTCGAGGAGGGCTCGCTGCGGGTCCGCTTCCCGACCACGGCGCGGCCGTCGGCGGACCTCGAGGCCGTCATCGTCAACACGGCCGGCGGCATCGCCGGCGGCGACCGGGCCGACCTCGCCATCGCGGTGGAGGACGGGGCGTCGCTGCGGATCACCACCTCGTCGGCCGAGAAGGTCTACCGCTCGCCCGGCGCGCCGGCCAGCATGCGGGTGCAGCTGACCGTGGGCCGCGGCGCGAGCCTCGCCTGGATGCCGCGCGAGATGATCCTGTTCGACCGCTCGCGGCTCGCCCGCACCATCGACATCGACCTCGCCGAGAACGCCCGGCTGCTGCTCGCCGAGGCCGTGGTGTTCGGCCGCTCCGGCATGAACGAGACGGTCGCCGAGGGCTGGTTCTCGGACCGCTGGCGGGTGCGGCGCGCCGGCCGGCTGGTCTATGCCGAGACGATCCGGCTCGACGGCGCCATCGCCGAGACGCTGCGCGAGCCGGCCGTGGCCGGCGGCGGCGTCGCCATCGCCATCATCCTCCTGATGCCGGCCGACGAGGCCTTCGTGGCCGCGCTACGCGCCTGCGAGGGGCTGCGCGGCGAGGTCGGCGCCTCGTCATGGAACGGCATGACGGCGGTGCGATTCTGCGCCCCCGACGGCGAGAGCCTGCGGCACGATCTCTCCACGGCCCTGACGGTGGCGCTCGCCGGACCGCTGCCGCCGCTCTGGCTGAACTAGAAACGAGACGGACCTTCGATGCATCTCACACCGCGTGAAAAGGACAAGCTGCTCATCGCCACGGCCGCCATGGTGGCGCGCCGCCGGCTGGAGCGCGGCGTCAAGCTCAACCATCCGGAGGCGGTGGCGCTGATCTCCGACTTCATCCTGGAGGGCGCCCGCGACGGCCGCACCGTCGCCGAGCTGATGTCGGCCGGCGCCACGGTGCTGACCCGGGCCCAGGTGATGGACGGCATCGCCGAGATGATCCACGAGATCCAGGTCGAGGCGACCTTCCCGGACGGCTCGAAGCTCGTCACCGTGCACAACCCGATTCGCTGAGGCCGCCGATGACGTTCCGTCACCGCGCCCTCGCGACGGCCGGCGCGCTCGCCGTGCTGCTCGCGGTCGAGCCGCTCGCGGCGCCGGTCGCGGCCCATGACGGGCCGATCGAGACGACGCCTCCGGACGAGCGCGACCTGTGGGTGTCGCTCGGGGCCCGCGTGCACGGCGGCTTCGGCTCGCTGATCGCGGCCGGCATCCGGATCGGCGACGACGCCCGCCGGAGGCTCGGCGCCGCGCCGCGCGAGCTCGACGTGACCTACTTCTCCAGCCCGGGCGCGCCGTGCCCGTGCATCGTCGACGGCGTGATGATCGCCACCCGGGCCTCGCCCGGCCAGGCGACGCTGCGCGTGTCCGACGCGCCGGCCGGCGACACCCTGTTCGGCCGCGTGGTGATCCGCCACAAGCCGAGCGGACGGACGCTGGAATACGCCGTGCCGGCGGCGATCTGGCCGCGGCTGCGCGACATCAACAAGGAGACGACCGGCGCCGGCCGCTGGGACGCCGTGATGGCGATTTCCGCGGCAGAGATGATGACGGTGCGCGAGCTGCCGCCGGCCCCGCCGGCGCCGAAGCCCTGAAGGAGACGACCATGATCCCGGGCGAGATTCTGACCGCCGAGGGCGACATCACGCTCAATGCCGGCCGCAAGGCCGTGACCCTGACGGTGACCAACACGGGCGACCGGCCGATCCAGGTCGGCTCGCACTACCACTTCTTCGAGACCAACCCGGCGCTCAAGTTCGACCGCCGCAAGGCGCGCGGCCTGCGGCTCGACATCGCCGCCGGCACGGCGGTGCGCTTCGAGCCCGGCCAGTCGCGCGAGGTGACGCTGGTGCCGCTCGCCGGCAAGCGCACCGTCTACGGCTTCCGGCAGGACGTGATGGGCAAGCTCTGATGGTCGATGCGCCAGCCCGCGCCGCGCATTGCTGCGAGCAGATGCGCCATCAGCTCGATTTCAGTTGTGCCGAGCATGCCGATCCGTTCGACTGCCCGGACGCGCTGATCGTCTACGCGGACAAGTTCGACGAGTACGGGCTGATCGTCCACGACGGCGGGCCGTCCTACGTCGTCATCGCCTACTGTCCGTGGTGCGGCGCCAGGCTGCCGGAGAGCCAGCGCGACCGCTGGTTCGACGAGGTCGAGGCGCTGGGCCTGGACCCGTCCGACACCGACGCGCTCCCCGAAAAATACCGTTCAGCGGCATGGCGCATGCCCGCCACGAACCAATAGCACGCACATCGAGAGCAGGCACATCGACATGGCCGTGAAAATCGAGCGTTCCGCCTATGCCGGCATGTTCGGGCCCACCACGGGCGACCGGGTGCGGCTCGCCGACACCGACCTGATCATCGAGGTCGAGAAGGACTTCACCACCTATGGCGAGGAGGTGAAGTTCGGCGGCGGCAAGGTGATCCGCGACGGCATGGGCCAGAGCCAGATCACCAACCGGCAGGGCGCGGTCGACACGGTGATCACCAACGCGCTGATCCTCGACCACTGGGGCATCGTGAAGGCCGATGTCGGCCTCAAGGAAGGCCGCATCGCCGCCATCGGCAAGGCCGGCAATCCCGACATCCAGCCGAACGTGACCATCGTCATCGGGCCGGGCACCGAGATCATCGCGGGCGAAGGAAAGATTCTCACCGCCGGCGGCTTCGACACCCACATCCACTTCATCTGCCCGCAGCAGGTCGAGGATGCGCTGATGTCCGGCGTCACCTCGCTGCTCGGCGGCGGCACCGGGCCGGCGGCCGGCACCAACGCGACGACCTGCACGCCGGGGCCGTGGCACATCGCCCGGATGATCCAGGCGGCCGACGCCTTTCCGGTCAATCTCGGCTTCGCCGGCAAGGGCAACGCCTCGCGCCCGGCCGCGCTGGAGGAGATGATCAAGGCCGGCGCCTGCGCGCTCAAGCTGCACGAGGACTGGGGCACGACGCCGGCCGCGATCGACTGCTGCCTGTCGGTCGCCGACGAGTTCGACGTGCAGGTGATGATCCACACCGACACGCTCAACGAGTCGGGCTTCGTCGAGGACACGATCGCGGCGTTCAAGGGCCGCACCATCCACGCCTTCCACACCGAGGGCGCCGGCGGCGGCCACGCGCCCGACATCATCAAGGTGGCGGGCCTGCCCAACGTCCTCCCCTCGTCGACGAATCCCACGAGGCCGTTCACGAAGAACACCATCGACGAGCATCTCGACATGCTGATGGTGTGCCACCATCTCGACCCGTCCATCGCCGAGGATCTGGCCTTCGCCGAGAGCCGCATCCGCAAGGAGACCATCGCGGCCGAGGACATCCTGCACGACATCGGCGCGCTCTCGATGATGTCGTCGGACTCGCAGGCCATGGGGCGCATCGGCGAGGTGATCATCCGCACCTGGCAGACCGCCGACAAGATGAAGAAGCAGCGCGGCCCGCTGAAGGGCGAGAGCGGCGACAACGACAATCTGCGGGTCAAGCGCTACGTCGCGAAGTACACGATCAACCCGGCGATCGCGCACGGCGTGTCGAAGCACATCGGCTCGGTCGAGAAGGGCAAGCTCGCCGATCTGGTGCTGTGGTCGCCGGCCTTCTTCGGCGTCAAGCCGGACTGCATCATCAAGGGCGGCTCGATCGTCGCGGCGCCGATGGGCGATCCCAACGCCTCGATCCCGACGCCGCAGCCCGTGCACTACCGGCCGATGTTCGCGGCGTTCGGCCGCTCGCTCACCGCCTCGTCCCTGGTGTTCGCCTCCAAGGCCGCGGTGCGCGCCGGCCTCGGCAAGAAGCTCGGGATCCAGAAGGAGCTGGTCGCCGTCGAGAAGACCCGAAAGATCGGCAAGAAGAGCCTGATCCACAACGACGCGACGCCGCTGCTCGAGGTCGACCCCGAGACCTACGAGGTCCGCGTCGACGGCGAGCTCCTCACCTGCGCGCCAGCCGAGGTGCTGCCGATGGCGCAGCGGTATTTCCTGTTCTGATCAGAAGCTCTCCAGTCATTCCGGGGCGCGGGCTGAAAGCCCGCGAACCCGGAATCCAGCCACACATTCAGCACGTGCCGCTGGATTCCGGGTTCGGCGCTGCGCGCCGCCCCGGAATGACGACCGAGCCGGTCAGCTTCGCTGCTTTCGAGGAGCCGGTCTGGTCAGCACCTTCGCCGGTGTGCCTGCCGCGTCCAGCCCCACCGCCGCCGCGTGCGCCGCCTCCAGGAACGGCGTCACCAGCAGCGGCCGGCTCGCGGCGCGCCAGGCGACGCTGACGTCGGCGGGCTCGGGCGGGTCGGTGAGCGCGATCAGCACGGCGCCGGCGCGCGGCAGCCGCTCCGCCGAGGACGGCACCAGGGCGAGGCCGATCCCGGCCGCGACGAGGCCCATCACGGTGTGGATCTGGGTCGCCTCCTGGACGATCACCGGGGTCACGGCGGCGCGCTCGAAGGCGGCCGTGATGCGGGCGTGGAACAGCGGGCTCGTCTCGCGCGGAAACAGCACCAGCGGCTCGCCGGACAGCTCGGGCAGCGCCACCGCGGCGCGGCCCGCGAAGGCGTGGTCGGCCGGCACGGCGAGCCGGAACGGCTCGCGCAGCACCGTCTCGAAGGCGATGTCGGGCACGTCGGGCAGCGAGCGCAGGAGGCCGATGTCGATGTCGCCGGCGCGCAGCGCCCGCACCTGCTCGATCATCGTCATCTCGACCAGGTCGAGCATCACGGCCGGCCGCATCGCCCGGAACGAGCGGATGATCGCCGGCAGCACCCCGTAGGTCGACGAGTGGATGAAGCCGATGCGCAGCCGCCCGGCGGAGCCGGTGCCGATCTGCCGCGCCTCGACCTTGGCCTTCTCCACCTCGTCGAGGATGCGGATGGCGCGCAGCCGCAGCGTCGCCCCGGCCGCGGTCAGCTCGACCCGGCGCTGGGTGCGGGCGAACAGCCGCACTCCGATCTCGGCCTCCAGCTCGCGGATGCGCCGGCTCAGATGCGGCTGCGCCACCCCGAGCCGCGCCGCCGCCCGGCCGAAATGCAGGCTCTCGGCGAGGACCAGGAAGCTCTTCAGGCGGAGGAGATCCATGGGGGGCCTTCCGTCGTTCCGGGGCGGCGCGCGAGCGCCGAGCCCGGAACGCATAACCCCGGTCTCGCGTGAGCCACCGGCACCGGGAGTATGGATTCCGGGCTCGCGCCTTCGGCGCGCCCCGGAATGACTGATGATACTAAATCCGTATCAATCCAAGCCTAGCAAGTTATTGGACGTCTGTTCAAGCGGCGCCTAGCGTTTGGGCACCAACGAGTCCGGAACAGGTCCCATGCCCATCGGCTTCAGCATCGCCCCCCGCGCCCCCGCCATCGATCCCGCCCTGCTCGCGGCGTTCCGCGGCGTCCCCACCCCGATCGCCAGCGACAACATGGCCCGCCTGTTCGCCGGCGGCACCGGCCTGCGGCCGTATCACGACGGCACGCCGCTCCTCGGCGTCGCGCTGACGGTGCGCACCCGCCCGGGCGACAACCTGATGGTCCACAAGGCGATCGATCTGGCCGAGCCGGGCGACGTCATCGTCGTCGACGCCGGCGGCGAGCTGACCAACTCGATCCTCGGCGAGATCATGACGACGCTCGCGGCCCGGAAGGGCATCCTCGGCTTCGTGGTCGACGGCGCGGTGCGCGACACCGACAGCATGGCGACCCAGCCCTTCGCCGTCTACGCGCGCGGCGTCACCCATCGCGGGCCGTACAAGGACGGGCCCGGCGAGATCAACGGCCTGATCTCGATCGGCGGCATGCCGGTGCGGCCCGGCGACATCGTCATTGGCGACGCCGACGGCGTGCTCGCCATCCCGCGCGACGAGGCGCCCGCCATCGCCACGCTCTGCCACGCCCAGATGGAGCGCGAGACGGTGATCCTCGCCTCGATCGCCGACGGCAGCGTGGACCGCAGCTGGGTCGACGCGACCCTGAAGGCCAAGGGCTTCGTGCCGTGAGCGGCGCGATCCGGGCCGAGGATCTCGGCGGCTTCTGCGCCGCGGTCTTCGAGGCGGCCGGCGTGCCGCCGCGCGTCGCCGCGGTGGTCGCCCGATCGCTCGTCTGCGCCGACCTGCGCGGCGTCGATTCGCACGGCGTGCTGCGCATGCCGATCTATCTGAAGCGTGTCGCCGGCAAGATGATCGACGTCGCCGCCGAGCCGCGCATCGAGCGCGAGGACGGCGCAACGGTGCGCATCGACGGCGGCAACAATTTCGGCGCCTATGTGGGCCAGAAGGCGCTGGAGGTGGCGCTCGACCGCGCCGGCCGGCACGGCGTCGCCTGCGTCGGCGTGCGCGCCTCCAATCACTTCGGCACCGCCGCCTTCTTCGCCGAGCAGGCGACCGCGGTCGGCTACGCCGCGATCGTGATGTCGAACGCCTCGCAGACCATGCCGCCGACCGGCGGGCTGCGTCCCTTCATCGGCACCAACCCGCTGGCGATCGCGGTCCCGACCCGCGAGGGCGCGCCGTTCCTGCTCGACATGGCGACCAGCCACGTGGCGCGCGGCAAGATCCTGTCGGCCGCCAAGAAGGGCGAGACGATCCCGCTCGGCTGGGCGATCGACAGGCAGGGCCGGCCGACCACCGACGCCGACGCGGCGCTCGACGGCGCGGTGCTGCCGGTCGGCGGCGCCAAGGGCTCGGGCCTGTCGATGGGCATCGACATCCTGTCGGGCGTGCTCACCGGCGCGGGCTACGGCCCGCACATCCGCAACATGTACGAGGACTGGCACGCGCCGCAGAACGTCGGCCACTTCTTCCTGGTGCTCGACATCCGCCGCTTCCTGCCGCTCACCATGTTCACCGAGCGGCTCGCCGACTACATCGCGCTGCTCAAGGCGGAGCCCAGGGCCGACGGCTTCACGGAGATCCTCTACGCCGGCGAGCACGAGCACCGGCTCGCCACGGCGCGTCGCGCCGGCGGCATCGTGCTGCCGCCCGCCCTGGTCGACGAGCTGTCGGCCCTCGGCCGCGAGCGGGGCGTCGCCTGGCCGGCGCCGATCGCCGCCGGCGGGAGCGGCAGCGGAAAGGTCGCCGCCGGAGCCTGAGGCAGCCCCGTTCCAGCGGGGCGGACGGAGCCCCCGACAACACAGAACACCGTCATCGTGGGAGAGAGCAATGATCGACCGACGTCGTTTCCTCGCCGCAGCGCTCGGCACGGCGGCGATTCCGGGAGCCCTGTCGCGCAGCGTGTCGCCGGCCGCCGCGCAGGCCGGTTGGCAGCCGATCCGGATGATCCAGGTCTTCGTCGGCTTCCAGGCCGGCGGCGGCACCGACGTGATCGCCCGTCTCTACGCCGCGGCGGCCGACGAGATGGCCCCGGTGAAGTTCGTGGTGGTCAACCGGCCGGGCGGCGCCGGCGCCATCGCGGCCGACGTGGTCGCCCATCTCGAGCCGGACGGCTACACGCTGCTGCTCGGCGGCGGCAGCGAGAGCACGACGCTGCCGCACTACACCAAGCTCAACTACAGGCTCGACGACTTCAAGGCGATCGGCCGGGTCAGCCGCGAGCACATGGTGCTGGTGACGAGCCGCAAGGGCCCGCTCGACAGCGTCGACGCGCTGGTGAAGAAGGCCAAGGCCAATCCCGGCAAGCTCGCCTACGGCTCGTCGGGCGTCGGCGGCATCCTGCACGCCGGGTTCCAGGCCTTCGAGAAGGCGGCCGGCATCGAGCTCAATCACGTGCCCTATCGCGGCGGCGCCGACGCCTTCAAGGACGTGCTCGGCGGCAACATCGAGATGACGCTGGTGATCCCGGCCGAAGCCAAGGCGCAGTACGACGCCGGCAACGCCCACATCCTGGCGACGCTGTCGGACCGCAGCACCATCATCCCGGACGTGCCCAGCCTGAAGGAGCTCGGCTATCCGGTCGTGATGGACAACATGAAGGGGCTGCTGATCTCGTCGCGCACCCCGGCGCCGATCGTGCGCTGGCACCAGGAGCTGTTCACCAAGGTGATGAAGAGCGACCGCATGGCCGAGCTCGCCCGCAAGATGAACGTCGAGCTCGGCTATCTCGACGGCCCCGCCTTCATGAAGGCGATGGCCGACACCTCGAACCAGGTGCTGGCGCTGCGCAAGGGGTGATACGCCATCCGGCTGATCAACCAGGTGGTCATTCCGGGTTCGCGGCTGCGCCGCGCCCCGGAATGACGGCGAACTGATCACCCGGAAACAGTATGAGCGGTCGGACGCGTGTCTGCGCTGTCTCCGCCCTCACCCCGAGGAGCGGCCGCAGGCCGCGTCTCGGAGGGCGAGGGCGGCCGCGTGGTGGCCGCATGGTTCGAGACGCGCTCCTCCGGAGCGCTCCTCACCACGAGGGGCGATTCGGTGTAACGGCGCATGCGTGCGATCCGTCAGCGACAGGATACGGAATGCCACTCAAGATCGCCTTCGTCGGCCTCGGGGTGATGGGCGGCGGCATGGCCGCCAACCTGGCCCGCAAGGGATTCGACCTCACGGTGTTCAGCCGCACGTCCGCCAAGGCGCCGCCCGTCGTGGCGCTGGGGGCGACGCTCGCGGCGTCGGCCGCCGCGGCGGCGCGTGGCGCCGACGTCGTGTTCCTGTGCCTGCCGGCGACCGAGGACGTCGGCGCGGTGCTGTTCGGCGAAAGCGGCATCGCGGCCGGGCTTTCGCCCGGCGCCGTGGTGATCGACACCTCGACCATCGATCCGGTGGCGACCCGCGCCTTCGCGGCGCGGCTCGCCGAGGGCGGCGTCGCCATGCTGGACTGCCCGGTGTCGGGCGGCCAGAAGGGCGCCGCCGACGGCACGCTCTCCTGCATGGTCGGGGGCCCCGCCGAGGTCCTCGATCGCGTGCGGCCCTGCCTGGAGGCGATCGCCACCACGATCGTCCATATCGGCGACGCCGGCGCCGGGCAGGTGGCCAAGGCATGCAACCAGATCTGCGTCGCTGCCACCATGCTGGGCGCGTCGGAGGCGGTGGCACTGGCCCTGGCCCTGGACGTCGACCCGGAGCGGGTGCGCGAGGCGCTGCTCGGCGGCGCCGCGCGGAGCGCCGTGCTGGAGCGCCATGCGCTGCGCCTGATCGCGCGCGACTTCACACCCGGATTCCGGGCCCGCCTGATGGAGAAGGACCTGCGCATCGCCGTCGCGGCGATGACCGGGAGCCGCGTCTACGCCCCGGTGTCCGCCGGCATCCTCCAGCTCCTCGGCGCGCTGGTGCAGACCGGCCGCGGCGACGCCGACTGGGGCGCCGTCGGCGCCCTGGTCCAGGAGCTGTCGGGACTGCGGCAGGAGCGGTCCTGAGTCTTCGCACCGTCACGGCCGGGCGCGTCCCGGCCATCCATGCGATCAGCCGTCGGTGGTCCGGCGAAGACGCGGATGCCCGCGACGCGCGCGGGCATCCCTGACCGGCGACCGCCGGCTCACTGCAGATAGGCGTTGGTGTAGTACGCGCCCGGATCCTTGCGGCCCTTGAGGCTGCCGGTCTCGGTCAGGAGGTCGAGGGCCTTCACGATGGTCGTCTCGTCCTGCCAGCCGATCGGCTTGCCGGCCGGTGCGTTGGTCGAGGCCATGGTGGCCTTCACCTGGCGCTCGAGCACGCCGGGGTCCTCCTTGATGGTGAGGTGCTTCTGGAAGGCCTGCGAGGCGGCGACCGGATCCGCCATGGCGTCGGCGTAGCCCTTGGCGGTGGCGCGCAGAACCTTCTTGACGAGCTCGGGATTCTGCTCGGCCCAGGTCGTGTTGACGATCAGGGCGGCGCCCGGCACCGCGAGGCCGAAGTCGGCCGGCTTCAGCAGGTTGAACTTGACGCCGGTGACGTGCTCCATCTTGGGCAGGTCGTTGGTGAGGAACACCGAGAGGAGATCGACGCGGCGGGCCAGGAACTGGCTGGCGCGCGCCGAATTGTCGAGCTGCACGCGCTTGACCTGCTCGATGTCGATGCCGTTCAGCTTGGCGAAGGGCCTGATCATGTCCGAGAAGGTCTCGCCGGACGAGATCGCGATCGACTTGCCCTCCATGTCCTTCGGGGTCTTCAGCGTCACGTCGGGAAATGCGATCACGCCCATCGGGGTCGAGGTCTGGTAGAGGGCGACGAGCTTGACCGGCAGCTCCTGGCTCACCGCCTGCAGGGCGTTGACGGCGGGCCCGTAGGCGAAGTGCTCCTGGCCGGTGCCGACCACCTTGAGCACGGTCTGGGCGCCGGAGCCCTCGGACAGCGTGACGTCGAGGCCCTCGGCCTTGTAGTAGCCCTTGTCGAGCGCGACGAAGAGCGGCGCGTACTCGCCCTTCAGCTTCCAGGTGAACCTGATCACGACCTTCTCGCCGGCGGCGCCCTGCGCCGCGGCGCCGCCGAAGCTGCCGGACAGCAGGGCCGCGCCGAGCGCGGCCGCGAGACACGTCCGTCGATCCCACCACACCATGTCTTCATCCTCCTTGGGCCGGGCAGTCGGGGGGCATCCGAGGGTTAGCAAATGCCGGGCCAGGATCGTGCGGCGGCGCGCCGGTCCGGGCCGCGCCGCTGCGCGACCCACGATGTTTGACGCTCGCCGGCGCGCGTGCCTAAGGTCCGCCGGCGCCTCGACCGCGCGCGCTCAGCCCCACCGCGAGGACACATGACGGGCCGCATCGACGACCTTCGCAGCTTCATGGCGCTGCTCCGGCAGAAGGGCCTCGTCTGCGACATCGAGACGCCGGTCGATCCGGTGCACGAGCTCGGTGCGGTGCTGCGCGCCTGCGAGCAGGACGGGAAGGCGGCCTACTTCCATCGGGTGAGGGGCTCGGCCATGCCGGTGCTGGGCAGCATGCTCGGCTCGCACGAGCGCATCGCGCTGGCGCTCGGCTGCGCCCGGGACGACCTCGGCGACGTGATGGAGGCGGCCACCCGGGCCCCGGTCCCGGCGCGAGAAATCGACGGCGCGGCGCCGTGCCAGGAGGTGGTCGAGACCGCGGTCGATCTCGGCACCCTGCCGGTGCCGACCCACGCCCCGAAGGACGGCGGGCCCTACATCAATGCCGGCGTCGTCATCGCCCGCGAGCCCGGCGGCGGCCGCCACAACCTCTCCTATGTGCGGCTGCAGGTGAAGGGGAAGGACCGCATCGGCGTCAACCTCAACACCTGGCGGCATCTGCTCGAGTTCTTCGAGGCGGCGGAGAAGCGCGGCGAGAACCTGCCGTTCTGCGTCGCGCTCGGCGTCGATCCGGCCCTGATGATCGCCGCCGCCTATCGCTACGACGGCGACGAGTACGAGATCGCCGGCTCTCTGCGCGGCGGCCCGACACCCGTCGTGCGCGCAAGGACCTGCGACGTCCTGGTGCCGGCGACCGCCGAGATCGTGCTCGAATGCGAGATCATCGCCGGCGAGCGCGAGGCCGAAGGGCCGATGGCCGAATACACGGGCCACTATTCGGGCGTGCATCCGCAGCCGGTCGGCCGCGTCAGGGCGATCACCCACCGGCGCGACCCGATCTTCCAGACCACCGCCGGCGCGTCCTTCGAGCACCTGCTGCTCGGCACCGCAGTGACCCGCGAGCCCAAGCTGAAGCGGCTGTGCCGGCAGGCCTCGCCGCGGGTGCGCGAGGCCTATCTGCCGCCCTTCGCGTCGGGCTTCCTGGCGCTGGTCGCCATGGAGGAGCCGCGGCCCGGCGAGGCGCGGACCGTCGGCCTCGCCGCGCTCAACGCCCACGTCAACATCAACACCGTGGTGGTGGTCGATACCGACGTCGACGTGTTCAACCCGACCGAGGTGTTCTGGGCGCTCTCCACCCGGGTGCGCTGGGAGCGCGACCAGGTGACGATCCCGGGCACGCTCGGCAACGAGCTGCATCCGGCCGCCGACCGCACCGGCGTGATCGCCAAGACCATCATCGACGCGACGCTCGCCCCCGAGCTGCGCGGCGCCTACAGCAAGATCGTCTACCCGCGGGTCGACCTCGCCGCGCTGCTGGCCGGGCAGGGCGACCGGGGCACGTGAGACGGCATCCGGCTGATTGATTCGGTGGTCATTCCGGGGCGGCGCGCAGCGCCGAACCCGGAATCCAGCCGAGACTTCGGAGTCTGTCGCTGGATTCCGGGTTCGCACCTTCGGTGCGCCCCGGAATGACGCCGAGCTTATCAACCGGAATTGGCGTGGAGGACGGCTCGGTGCCGGTCCGTGTCCCGGTCGCGGCGCACCGCGCCGCGACCGGGACCGAGGTGCGGTCGGACGAGGCGGCCGAGAGTCCCTTGCCGAGCCGCCCGTGGGTCCGGCTCTGCGGCGCATCAGGTCTCCGACCTGATGCGCCTTGTCCGGGGCACGCGGTCGAGGTGACGACGATCGCCGCCCCGTCGCCGCCCGCTCAGGCCAGCCTGCCGACATGCGCCTCCAGCAGCGACCACGCCTTGGCGCCGTAGATGCCCTTCCACTTCGCATAGAAGGCGCCGAGCGGCCTCTTGAAGCCGGAGACGTCGCACTGGTTCACGATCATCCCCTTGCCGGTGAGGATCCCGATCGCCTCGCCGGTCGCCTTCTCGACGTCCTGGCGCTGGGCGAGCGCGCTGATCCGCACGTTCTTCTCCACCACGGCCTTGAGGTCGTCGGGCAGGCTCTTCCAGGCCGCCGCGTTGGCCGTGAAGGTGAAGCCGGACCACCAGTGGTTGGTGAGGCTCAGATAGGTCTGCACCTCGTTCAGCTTCATCAGCACGATCAGGAACAGCGGGTCGGTCTGGGCGTCGCAGGTCTTGTCCTTGAGCACCTGGTAGAGCTGGCTGAGCGGGAACTTCTTCGGCACGGCGCCGAGCGCCGAGAAGAAGTCGACCGTCATCTCCTGCACCGGCGTGCGCATGGTCATGCCGGCCAGATCCTCCACGGTGCGGACCGGCCGGGTGCTGGTGGTGAGGTGGTGGAAGCCGTTGTCGCCGCCCCAGCGGAAGGCGTAGATGCCCTTGGCCAGCAGCTCGGCCCGGATGTAGTCGCCGAGATCGCCGTCGAGCGCCTTGAACACGTCGGCCGGGCTCTTGAACGTGAACGGCAGGCCCGGCATCTCGGTGACCGGCACGATCGGGCCGAGCACGTTGCCGGCGTTGTACATCTCGATCTCGCCGCTCTGCAGCATGGCGAGCATCCGGGTGTCGGAGCCGAGCACGCCGCCGCCGTGCATGGAGATGTCGAGCCGCCCGCCGGTCTCGGCGCGGACCCGGTCGGTCATCTCCTTCAGGCGGATGAAGTTGGGGCTGTCGACCGGCTGGCTGAGGCCGAGCCGCCACTTGACGTCCGCGGCGCGGGCCCGCGCGCCGACGAGGACCGTGGCGGCGGTGCCGGCCAGGACGGAGCGGCGGGACAGACGGGTGGTGTCGAGAAGGCTGGTCATGGCATTCCCCGATGGCTATGGGTGGCGCGAAAGCAGGGAAGCGTCTGGCGGGGGCGTCGGATGAAAGCTCACGGACGCTGCCCGAAACGCTATCACGCTGCTCAATCGCTGTGCGATCCGGCGAAAACGCGGGTCTGTCCGGCGGTCCTGGTATGAAAAGTGGTACGAGACCGCGGCTCACGCGACCGCGGAACGCGAGGACGGGGATGTTGCGAGCCACCACTGTCTTGCCGCGCGGGACGGCGTCGCCGGCCGCGGTCGTCGACCGGGTCGTGCTGGACGCCGGCGACCGCCACCGCCGCCGCCTGGCGATGACCGGCGAGGCCGGCACCGCCTTCCTGCTCGATCTCGCCGAGGCGGTCCGGCTGCGCGACGGCGACGGCCTGCTGCTGGAGGACGGGCGGGTGGTGCTGGTCGCGGCGCGGCCGGAGGCGCTGGTCGAGGTGGCGGCGGCGACGCCGGCCGATCTGGCCCGGCTCGCCTGGCATATCGGCAACCGGCACACCGAGGTGCAGATCGTCGGCGAGCGCCTGCGCATCCGCCGCGACCACGTGCTGGAGGACATGCTGCGCGGGCTCGGCGCGCGCCTCGCGCCGGTCGACGCGCCGTTCGATCCGGAATCGGGCGCCTACGACCCGGCCGGCGGCCATGGCCATGGCCACGCGCACGGCCACGGTCATGGTCACGCTGGCCATGCGCATGATCACGACCACGATCACGATCACGGCCATCACGAGCACGGGCACGCGCACGATCGCGCTCCTCCCCATCGGCATGACTGACGCGACCGACCCGGTGCCGCCGGCCGCGCTCTGGCGGCTGCTGGCGTGGCTGTCGCCGGCCTTCCCGGTCGGCGCCTTCGCGTATTCGGGCGGGCTCGAATGGGCCGTCGAGGCGGGCGACGTGCGCGACGCCGAGACGCTGCGCCGCTGGCTCGCCGTGCTGGTGCGCGAGGGCGGGCTGTTCTGCGACGCGGCGCTGTTCGTCCACGCCCATCGCGCGGCGGAGGAGAACGACGCCGCGGCGCTCGCCGAGACGGCCACGCTGGCGCTGGCGCTCGCCCCGTCGCGCGAGCGCCATCTGGAGACGACGACGCAGGGGAAGGCGTTCGTCGAGGCGGTCCGCTCCGCCTGGGCCTGCGCGGCGCTCGACCGGATGCCGCTCGCGCAGGACGGGACGATCGCCTATCCGGTCGCCGTCGCGGTGGCGGCGGCCGGGCACGGCATCGCGCGGACGCCGGCGCTGCACGGCTTCGTGCACGCGCTCGCGGCGAACCTGATCTCGGCCGGCGTGCGTCTGGTGCCGCTCGGCCAGACCGACGGCCAGCGCGTGCTCGCCGCGCTCGAGCCGGTGGCGGCGGCCGCCTGCGCCCGCGCCGCGGCGACGCCGCTCGACGACATCGGCAGCGCCGCCTTCCGGGCGGACCTGGCGTCGATGCGGCACGAGACCCAGTACACGCGGCTGTTCCGGTCGTGACAGGAACACCCCATTCGTCGTCATTCCGGGCTCGCGGCCTGCCGGCCGCGCCCCGGAATGACCGGTGACTGATCAGATCGAGCGGAGAAGGAAGACTCACATGCGCAGTCCCAACGGTCCCCTGCGGGTCGGAGTCGGCGGGCCGGTCGGATCCGGCAAGACGGCGCTGATGGACACGCTCTGCAAGCGGCTGCGCGAGACGTTCGATATCGCGGCGATCACCAACGACATCTATACCAAGTGGGACGCCGAGTACCTGGTGCGCTCGGGGGCGCTCGACCCGGAGCGCATCGCCGGCGTCGAGACCGGCGGCTGCCCGCACACGGCGATCCGCGAGGACGCCTCGATGAACCTCGCCGCCATCGCCGAGATGCGGGCGAAGTTTCCCGACCTCGACCTGGTGCTGGTCGAGTCGGGCGGCGACAATCTCGCGGCCACCTTCTCGCCCGAGCTCGCCGATCTCACGATCTACGTGATCGACGTGGCGGCGGGCGAGAAGATCCCGTCGAAGGGCGGCCCCGGCATCACCCGCTCGGATCTGCTGGTGATCAACAAGATCGACCTCGCCCCCCATGTCGGCGCCTCGCTCGCCAACATGGAGCGCGACGCCAGGCGCATGCGCGGCGCACGGCCGTTCGTCTTCACCAACATGAAGACCGGCGAGGGCGTCGACGCGGTGGAGCGGTTCGTGATCGAGGCGGGGGGATTGGGGTAGCGACGCACGCTTCGCTTCACCTCTCCCCAGCGGGGAGAGGTCGACGCGCGTAGCGCGGCGGGTGAGGGGGGCCGAGGTCGATCATTGGCGCATACGCCCCTCACCCCGGTCGCGAGCTGCGCTCGCGCCCGACCCTCTCCCACGGGAGAGGGTTAAGAAAGCGACGTGCCTCACTTCGACGCGTAGGGCGAGATGCCGCGCTTGAGGAAGGCGCCGTCGCCGGGGGCGCCGAGGATCTTGCCCTCCTCGCACACCGGCTTGCCCTTGAGGATCGTCATCACGGGCCAGCCGGTGACGGCGAGGCCCTCGTAGGGCGTGTAGTCGCAGGCGCCGTGCATCAGCTCCTGGCGGATCGTCTCCTTGCGGTTCTGATCCCACAGCACGATGTCGGCGTCGAAGCCGGGCGCGATCGAGCCCTTCTTCGGATAGAGCCCGTACATCTTGGCGTGATTGGTCGAGGTCAACGCGACGAACTCGTTCATGCCGATGCGGCCCTGCGCGACGCCCAGGCCCCACAGCACGGCCATGCGGGTCTCGACGCCCGGGATGCCGTTCGGCACCCACTTGAACGAGGTCCTGGCCTTCGGGCTGCGCTTGCCGTCGACGCCGTCCATGAACGGGCAGTGGTCGGACGAGAAGGTCTGGAACACGCCGGCCTGCAGGCCCTGCCAGATCGCCGCCTGGCTGGCCTGGTCGCGCGGCGGCGGCGAGCACACATACTTGCCGCCGCTCTCGTCCATGTTGAGGCCCTTCATGTCGTCGGCCGTCAGGGCGATGTATTGCGGGCAGGTCTCGCCGTAGACCTTCATGCCGCGGTTCTGGGCCCAGCGGATCTGCTCCATCGCCTCGCGGCCGGAGACGTGGACGATCATGATCGGCACGTCGGTGAGCTCGGCGTGGCTGATGGCGCGGTGCGCCGCCTCGCGCTCGACGATCTCGGGCCGTGACACGCCGTGATAGTAGGGGGCGGTCTTGCCGGCCTGCTCGAGCCGCTCGGTCATGAACTTGATGGCGTCGTAGCCCTCGGCGTGCACCATCACCAGGGCGCGGCAGCCGCGGGCGCATTCGAACACCTCGAGCAGCTCGCGGTCGTTCAGGACCATGTCGTCGTAGGTCATGAACACCTTGAACGAGGTGTAGCCGTCCTCGACCAGCGCCGGCAGCTCCTGGCCGAGCACGCTCGGCGAGGGATTGGTGATGATCAGATGGAAGCCGTAGTCGCAGAAGGCCTTGCCGTCGGCCTCCTTGTGATAGTCGTTGACCACGGCGCGCAGGCCGGCGCCGCGCGGCTGCATGGCGAAGGGCAGCACCGTCGTCGTGCCGCCCGCGATGGCGGCCCGGGTGCCGGTCTCGAAGTCGTCCGACATCTTCGGCCCGCCGAAGGTCGGCTGCGCGAGGTGGACGTGGCTGTCGATGCCGCCCGGCATGACGAGGAGGCCCGAGGCGTCGATCTCGCGGGCGGCGCCGTCGATCCGGTCGGCGACCGCGACGATGCGGCCGCCCCGGATGCCGACATCGGCCCGGACCGTGTCGCTCGCCGTCACCACGGTGCCGCCGCGGATGGAAAGATCGTAGTCGGACATGGAGACGCTCCGGATGCGGGGAAAGCCGCGGCCGGACGGATCGGGCGGCCGCGCGGGACCGGGCGGGAGGCTTACCCCGATCCGGACAGCGGCGCAACGCCGCGGCATTCGGCCCGCGTCGCCGCCTGATCCCGATCCGTGAACCCGAGGCGCCCGGCGCCAGCCGGGCCTCGAAGGATGCGGCCACGGCGTGAGGGGCGTGGACGCCCGCTGCCCGTCCCCTGGGCGGCGGCTGCGCAAACTAGGCTCTACCGGCGAAAGATTCGATTTCGTATGATTCGAGGCTTCCCGGAGGACTCATGTCGCGAGACAGCATCCAGTTCATCCGCCAGGGGCGGGTGGTGAGCGTGCGCGGGTTCGCGCCGCGCACCACCGTGCTCGACTGGCTGCGCCTCGACGAGCGCTCGACCGGCACCAAGGAGGCGTGCGCCGAAGGCGACTGCGGCGCCTGCACGGTGGTGCTGGCGCGCCGTCGCGGCGATCGCATCGTCTACGAGCCGATCAATTCCTGCATCGCCTTCCTGGGCCAGATCGACGGCGCCGAGCTGATCACGGTGGAGGATCTGGCGGGCTCCGGGCCGGACGGAACCGGCCCGGAGCAGAACGGCGTGCTGCACCCGGTGCAGGCGGCGCTGGCGAGCGGCCACGGCTCGCAGTGCGGCTTCTGCACGCCCGGCATCGTGATGAGCCTGTTCGCCCACTACCACCGCGTGTCCGGCGCGCCGTCTCGCCAGGAGATCGCCGACGTGCTGGCCGGCAATCTGTGCCGCTGCACCGGCTACCGTCCGATCGTCGACGCGGCCGTAGCGAGCCTCGCCGCCCCGGCCGCCGACCGCTTCGCACGCACCGCGCCGGAGCGCCTCGCGGCACTCGCCGCGCTCGACGACGGCGCGGACGTCTTCGTCGGCGACGCGACGTCGTTCTTCGCCGCGCCGGCGAGCGAGGATGCGCTGGCCGCGCTGCTGGAGCAGCATCCCGATGCCACCATCGTGGCCGGCGCCACCGATGTCGGGCTGTGGGTCACCAAGAAGCTCGCGGCGCTGCCCAAGATCGTCCATCTCGGCCGCGTCGCCGGGCTCGACGCCGTCGCGGACACGGCGCAGACGCTGACGCTCGGCGCGGCGGTGCCGCTCGAACGCGCGCGGCCGCTGCTCGGCGCCATCGATCCGGACATCGGCGAGCTGATGCGGCGCTTCGGCTCGACCCAGGTGCGCACCTCCGGCACGGTCGGCGGCAACATCGCCAACGGCTCGCCGATCGGCGATCTCGCGCCGGTGCTGATCGCGCTCGGCGCGACCATCGAGCTGCGCAAGGGCGACCGCGTCAGGACGCTGCCGGTGGAGCGCTTCTTCCTCGCGTACGGAAAGCAGGACCGCGAGGCCGGCGAGATCGTCCGCCGCCTGATCGTGCCGAAGCCGTCGGCCGACACGCGGCTGCGGGTGTTCAAGATCACCAAGCGCATGGACGAGGACATCTCGGCCGTGATGGGCGCCTTCGCGATCACGCTGCAGGGCGACCGCATCGCCGCCGCCCGCATCGCCTTTGGCGGCATGGCCGGCGTGCCGAAGCGCGCCGCCGCCGTGGAGGCGGCGCTCGCCGACGCGCCGCTCGCCGATCCGGCGACCTGGCGCGGCGCGGCCGACAAGATCGGCGACGACTTCACGCCGCTCACCGACCAGCGCGGCACCGCCGCCTACCGGCTGCAGGCCGCCAAGAGCATCGTGATCAAGGCGCTGGCCGAGATCGCCGGCGTGCCGGATGCGACGACGCGGGTGCGCCCGCGGGAGGTGGCCCGTGTCGCTTCGTGAAAAGCCCGAGGACATGCTGCGTCACGTCCGCAAGCCGCTGCCGCACGACAGCGCGGTCAAGCAGGTGCAGGGCGCGGCGCCCTACATCGACGACCTGCCGGAGCCGGCCGGCACCCTGCACGTCGCGGTCGGCGGCGCCACCACGGCGCGCGGCGCGCTGGCGGGCCTGGACCTGACCAGGGTCAGAGCCGCGCCCGGCGTCGTCGCCGTGATCACGGCGGCCGACATCCCCGGCCGGAACTGCGTCGCGCCCCACATGGACGACGAGCCGATCCTGGCCGCGGACCGCATCGCGTTCCACGGCCAGCCGCTGTTCGCCGTGGTGGCGACGAGCCGCGACGCGGCGCGCCGCGCCGTGCCGCTGGCGACCATGCAGGTGGCGGCGGAGCCGCCCGCCGTCACGGTCGACCAGGGCCTCGCGACCGGCGAGCGGGTGCTGCCCGACTATGCGTTCGTGGGCGGCGACGTCGCGGCCGCCATCGCGGCGGCGCCGCTGCAGGCCTCCGGCACGCTGCGCATGGGCGGCCAGGAGCACTTCTATCTCGAAGGCCAGATCGCGCTGGCGATCCCGGGCGAGGACGGCGCCATGCTGGTGCATTCCTCGACCCAGCACCCGACCGAGGTGCAGCACATCGTGGCGCGGGCGCTGGCGGTGCCGGACGCCTTCGTCACCTGCGAGATCCGCCGCATGGGCGGCGGCTTCGGCGGCAAGGAGACCCAGGCCTGCCAGTGGGCGGCGATCGCCGCGCTCGCGGCGCGCGTCACCGGCCGGCCGTGCAAGCTGCGGCTCGACCGCGACGCCGACATGGCGATGACCGGCAAGCGCCACGACTTCCGGGTCGACTGGTCGGTCGGGTTCGATCGGGACGGCCGCATCGCCGGGCTCGACGTGCTGCTCGCGGCGCGCTGCGGCATGTCGGCCGACTGCTCGGCCGGCGTCGTCGACCGCGCCATGTTCCACGCCGACAACACCTATCATCTGCCGGCCTTCCGCATCGACACGCGGCGGGTGAAGACCAACACGGTGTCCAACACGGCGTTCCGCGGCTTCGGCGGCCCGCAGGGGATCCTCGCGGCGGAGCGGGTGATCGACGCCATCGCCTGGCGGCTCGGCCGCGATCCGCTCGACATCCGCAAGGCGAACTTCTACGGCCCGGGCCGCGACCGCACGCCGTTCGGCCAGACCATCGAGGATCACGACGTCGGCCTCGCCCTGGTCGAGGAGCTGGAGCGGACCTCGGACTACCGGGCGCGCCGCGCCGCGATCGCCGACTTCAACAGGTCATCGCCGATCCTCAGGCGCGGCCTCGCGCTGACGCCGCTGAAGTTCGGCATCTCGTTTACGCTCACGTCGATGAACCAGGCCGGCGCGCTGGTGCACGTCTATCAGGACGGCTCGGTGCACCTGAACCACGGCGGCACCGAGATGGGGCAGGGCCTGTTCCAGAAGGTGGCGCAGGTCGCGGCGGAGGAGTTCGGCATCGGGCTCGATCGCGTCCGCATCACGCCGACCTCCACCGAGAAGGTGCCCAACACCTCGCCGACCGCGGCGTCCTCGGGCAGCGACCTCAACGGCATGGCCGTGCTGGCGGCGTGCCGCACCATCAAGGCCCGGATGACCGAGTTCGCGGCGGAAAACTGGTCGGTGCCGGAGGAGCAGATCGTCTTCGCCGACGACCACGTGCAGATCGGCAACCAGCGCATCGGCTTCGGCGAGCTCGCCCACGCGGCCCACTGCGCCCGCGTGTCGCTGTCCTCCACGGGCTTCTACAAGACCCCGAAGCTGCACTGGGACCGCGACAGCGGCACCGGCCGGCCGTTCTTCTACTTCGCCTGGGGCGCCGCGGCGAGCGAGGTGCTGATCGATCCGACCACCGGCGAGAACAGGGTGGTGCGGGTCGACATCCTCCACGACGTCGGCCGCTCGCTCAATCCGGCGATCGACATCGGCCAGATCGAGGGCGGCTTCGTCCAGGGCATGGGCTGGCTCACCACCGAGGAGCTGGTCTACGACGCCGAGGGGCGGCTGCTCACCCACGCGCCGTCGACCTACAAGATCCCGGTCGCCTCCGACGTGCCGGCGGATTTCCGCGTGGCGCTGTTCGACGGGGCGAACCGCGAGGAGACCATCTACCGCTCCAAGGCGGTCGGCGAGCCGCCGTTCAATCTCGCCGTCTCGGTGTTCTGCGCCATCGCCGACGCGGTGGAGGCGGCCGCGCCGGGCGCCGGCGCACGGCTCGACGCCCCGGCGACGCCGGAGGCGATCGTCACCGCGATCGGGGAGTTCGACGCCGCGGCGGCGCTGGCGTCCGCGCTCGCGCCGGCGCGCTGATCACGTCGCGAGGAGAGCATGGCCGTCTGGGCCCGCATCGCCGAGACGATCGCCCGGCACGGCCGCGCCGCGCTGGTGAGCGTCGTGCGGGTCGCCGGCTCGTCGCCGCGCGAGGCCGGCGCCCGCCTGGTCGCACGGCCCGACGGCGGCTTCTGGGGCACGATCGGCGGCGGCCGGCTGGAATACGAGGTGCTGGCCGAGACCGCGGCCGCGCTGGCGAAGCCCGCCGGGGCGCGCGCGACGTTCCGCACCTGGACGCTCGGGCCCGATCTCGCCCAGTGCTGCGGCGGCGTCGTCACGACGCTCACCGAGATCTTCGACGGCCGTGATCAGGAGACCGTAGCGGCGCTCGCCGCCGCCGAGCGCGGCGGCCCGTTCTCCGTGATCGCGCGGCTGGGCGACGACGGCGACGTCCGGCGCGAGATCGTCGCGACGCCGGCGGCCGCCGCCGTCCGCACCGGGCGCCCGGAGGCGGGAGACCCGTTCCCGGAGGCGTACGGCGACGAGCTCACCCCGGTGCTGCTGTTCGGCGCCGGCCATGTCGGCCGGGCGCTCGTGCTGGCGCTGGCGCCGCTGCCCTTCGCGGTGCGCTGGATCGACAGCCGCGCCGACGCCTTCCCGGCGCACGTTCCGGCCAACGCGGTTCCGGTGCACAGCGAGACGCCCGACCTGGAAGTCGACGCGGCGCCGGCCGGGGCGCTCGCGCTGGTGATGACGCACGCCCACGCGACCGACTACGCGATCGCGACGCGGGCGCTCTTCCGCGACAGCTTCGACCTCGTCGGCATGATCGGCTCCGCCACCAAGCGGGCCCGCTTCGCCTCGCAGGCGCGCGGGCTCGGCCTCCCGGAGGAGGCGATCGCCCGGCTGGTCTGCCCGATCGGCCTGCCCGAGATCGGCGGCAAGACGCCGGCCGTCATCGCCGCCTCGGTCGCCGCCCAGCTGCTGGTCGCCCGCGAGCGCCTGGGCGCGGTGCCGCGGCGCGAAAAGTCCCGAACGATCTGACGTGAGGACGAGCCGATCGGCACGGCTTTCCAACCCTCTCCCGCGAGGGGAGAGGGAAGAAGGCCTGCCGCGATGCCTGCGCCGCGACTCGTGCCGCAGCGCCTGCGGCTCGGCTCACGCCGCCGCGGGGCCGCCCGCCGCCGTCTTGTCGCGCCAGGCCTTCAGGCGGAACGACCAGGCGATGTAGACGATGCCGGAGACGATCGCGTAGGCGGCGATCATCCACACCACGGCGAGCGCGCCGGCGATCGGCTGGAACAGCAGGATGCCGCCGAACAGCACCGAGACGACGCCTGACAGGATCAGCAGCCACTCGTGCTCGATCTCCTTGCGGAGCTGGATGGCGGCGACGATCTGCATCACGCCGAGGGCGATCGACCAGGCGGCGATGAAGATCAGCAGCGCCACCGCGACGGCGCCGGGCGACAGGAACGCGATGGCGCCGACCGCGATGCCGAGCACGCCGGACAGCACCAGCCACCAGCGCGCCGAGGTCGGGCCCTTGCCGGCGATGGCGCCGCCGATGGCCAGGATGCCGTCGGCGAACGCGAAGGCGCCGTAGAACACCACGAGGGTGAGGATCGTCAGCCCCGGCCAGGCGAAGGCCAGCACACCGAACAGGATGGCGACGATGCCGCGCAGCAGCACCAGCCACCAGCGTCCGGCGAGCACCTGCAGGGTGGGGCCCCCGGTGGGCGGCGTCGGCCCCGGGGCGGTATCGGGCATGGCTTGCATCGCGGTTCTCCTGGCCAGGTGTCCACGTCAACGCCGTCGGGCCTGAACTGTTCCATGTTACCGTCCAGGCGCCGTCGGTTCTTCGCTCCCGATCCCCCGATGGGGCGCCGAGGGCGGGGCGGGCTCAGCCGGCCGCGGCGGCGCCCGGCTGCTGCGCGTCCGAAAGCCAGTCGGTCGCGGCCTCGGCCGAGACCGGTCGGCCGATCAGGTAGCCCTGGCCGAGATCGCAGCCGAGCGCGGCGAGCCGGTCGAGCTGCGTCTCGGTCTCGATTCCCTCGCCGATCACATTTAGGTCGAGGCTGCGGGCGAGGTTGATGATCGCCCGGATGAGCGCGGCGTTGCCGGTGCCGGCGCCGAGATCGGTGACGAAGGACCGGTCGATCTTGAGGATGTCGACCGGGAACCGGCGCAGATGCGCGAGCGACGAGAAGCCGGTGCCGAAATCGTCGAGCGCGATGCGCACCCCGGCGGCGTGCAGGCGGGCGAGCGCCGCCTCGATGCGGGGATCCTCGGCGATGACGACCCGCTCGGTCACCTCGAGCACCAGCCGCTGCGGGGCGATGCGGTGGGTGACGAGGCTGGCCAGCACGTCGTCGGCGAAGCCGTCCGCCTTGATCTGCGTCCCCGACATGTTGACGCCGATGCAGCCGGGATCGAGCCCCTGGTCGAGCCAGGCGCGGGCCTGCCGCGCGGCCGTCTCCATGGTGAAGCGGGCGAGCCAGCTGCGCAGCCCGGCGGCCTCCAGGGCATCGAGGAACTCGCCCGGGCCGAGCAGGCCGCGGCGCGGATGCAGCCACCGGATCAGCACCTCGAAGCCGGAATGGCGGCGCCCCCGCAGCGTGACGAGCGGCTGGTAGGCCAGGCGGAACTGGTGCGCCGCCATGGCGAGCCGCACCTCGTTGAGGAGCTTCAGCCGGGTGACGGCGCCGTTCATCATCTCGGGATCGAAGAACGAGATGGAGCGCCGCCCGGCCGCCTTGGACCGGTACAGTGCGACATCGGCGTTCTTGAGGAGCTGGGTGGCGTCGCGGCCGTCGCGGGGAAACAGCGTCACCCCGATGCTGACGCTCGGATGGATCATGTCGCCGCCGTGCCGCACCGGCTCGCTCAGCGTCTCCAGGAGGCGCCGGGCGCAGCCGGCGACCGCCTCCGGGTCGGTGGTGTCGCCGAGGATGACGGCGAACTCGTCGCCGCCCAGCCGCGCCACCACGTCGTTCTCGCGGGCGCTGCGGCGCAGCCGCTCGGCGACCTTCTGCAGCAGCGCGTCGCCGGCGTCGTGCCCGATCGCGTCGTTGACGTCCTTGAAATGATCGAGGTCGAGGAAGAGGAGCGCGCCGCTCCTGATCTTGCCCGACGAGGTCCGGCGCAGCCGGCGCGTCAGCTGCTCGTTGAAGGAGCGCCGGTTCAGGAGACCGGTCAGCGTGTCGCGGAAGGCGAGGTCGCGGATCTGCGCCTCCTGGGCCTTCTGCTCGCTCACGTCCTGCACCAGCGCCATCCAGTGCTGGGCGGCGCCGTCGATCGTGAACGAGCTGATCGAGACCGGCACCGCGATTCCGTCCTTGCGCAGGCACCCGCTGTCGAACGGCTTGACGCGCTCGGCCGGCATCGCCGGGACGTCGTCGAGCTCGGCCCGCTGCTCGGGCGGGACGAAGTCGCGCCAGGTCAGCGTGCCGGCCGCGATGTCGGCGGAGGTGTAGCCGGTGATGCGCAGGAATTCCTCGTTCGCCTCGACCAGCCTCTCGCCGTGGCAGGTGATCACGCCGATCACGCCCGAGGCCTGCAGCGCGTGCAGCTTGGCGCTCATCTCGCGCATGGCGCTTTCCGACTCGACCATCGCGGTCACGTCGCGTCCGGTGCCGCGATAGCCGCGGAACTGGCCGTAGTCGTCGAGCACGGGCTTGCCGTTGGTCTCCAGATGGCTGATGCCGCCGTCCGGCCGCCGTACCGCGTAGCGGAAGCCGCGGAACGGACGGCGGGCGTCCAGATCGGCGGCGTGCGCCACCCAGCGCGGGTCGGCCGGATCGCCGCCGCCCGCCTCGCAGCGGGTGCGGCCGACGAAGGCGCTGTCCGGCACCCCGGCCGGAGCGGCGAGCGACACCCAGGTGAAACGGTGCGAGGTGTCGCTCTCCCACAGCCAGTCGGTGGCGGTCTCCAGCAGGTCGTGCAGGCGGCGCTGCACCACGGCGTGCTCGCTCTCCAGCGTCGCCCGGGCGGTGAGCTCGCGGGCGAGCCGCTGGTTGGTGACCCGCAGCTCGAGCTCGGTCGCCACCACGCCGGCGAGCTGGCGCAGGCCGTCGATCGCGCCGGCATCGAAGCGGCGCGGCACCCGGTCGAGCGCGCACAGCGTGCCGACATTGTACCCGTCGGCGGTGCGGATCGGCGCCCCGGCGTAGAAGCGGATCCCGTCCTCGCCGGTCACCAGCGGATTGTCGCGGAAGCGCGCGTCGGCCAGCGTGTCCTCGATCACCAGCGGGGCGTCGCCCAGGATCGCATGGGCGCAGAAGGCGATCTCGCGCGAGGTCTCGGCCGGCGCCAGGCCGATCCGCGACTTGAACCATTGCCGGTCGCGGTCGACGAAGCTGATCACCGCGAAGGGCACGCCGGTGAGCAGCGTGACCAGCCGCGTGATGCGGTCGAAGCACGCCTCCGGCGTGGTGTCGAGCACCGCGCAGCGCCGCAGCGCGGCGAGGCGTTCGACTTCGTTGGGGGGCACCGCGGCGGGCGACATCGACTCGGGCTCTCGACCGGGATCGGTCGGGACAAGGCTAATCTGGTCCTGTCGTCCTAAGGCGTGTGGGTTAAGGACGGCTGAGTGTGCGCCGCGCCGTCACGCCGACCCGGGGGGGTGGTTAAGGATGTGTTGCGGCGTCCCGTCAGCACGCGGTCAGGACGGCGGGCGCAGGCTCGTCCCCGGTCGCGCGTCTCGACCGTGGGCGCGGATCGGACACGGAGGCGAACCATGCGTGGGAAGGTCCTGGGACTGCTGGCGGCCCTGACGATCGCGGCGAGCGCGACGGCGGCGGCCGCGTCCGACGATCCGCGGATCGCGATCGATCTGCCGCCCGACGTACGGGAGACCTTCCTGGAGCACATGCGGACCCACATGACCTCGCTGGACGAGGTCCTCCAGCTGGTCGGCGCCGGCCGCGTCCGCGAGGCCGGGACGCTCGCCCGCAAGGAGATGGCGATCGGCCAGGGGCTCGGCATCGGCCGCCACATGCCGCCCGAGTTCCGCGAGATGGGCTTCGCCTTCCATCGCGCCGCCGACGACTTCGCCCGGGTGACCGCGACGGTCGCCGATCCGCCCGACGCGGCGGGCTGGAAGGCGCTGGTCGCCGGGCTCGCCGGCATCACCACGCAATGCGCCGGCTGTCACGGCGCCTTCCGGGTGAAGTGACGGGCGCGGCGCGGGGCGGCGTCGCCGTCGTCCCGCGCCACGGACCGCCTCGCCGAGGCGTCACTTGGTCATGCACTCGGTCATGAACGACCGCCGGGCCTGGGCGCGCAGCCCCTTGGAATCGGCCTCCTTCCAGCAGGCCGAGTGCTTCTCGGGATTCTGGACGCGCCAGCACGGGCCGGCCTGGCCGGTCACGCAGGGGCCGCCGGCCTGCCGCCAGCCCGGTCCACGGCCCCGGCCGCGACCGTATCCGGGGCCCGGCCCCTGGCCGTCCTGGCTCCAGCCCCAGCCCTGGCCGCGGCCCGAGCCGGGGCCCCAGCCGTAGCCCTGCGCGTCGGCCGCCAGCGTTCCGGCGGCGATCAACGCGACCGCGACGACGAGCGTGCGAGCCTTTATCATGTCGACCTCCTTGCAACCGTCGGGAAGGATGCTCCCCGATCGGCCGGAAGCGTCGCACAGGGGGCCTGATGCGGGTCTGACGCGGCCCGTCAGGCGTCCGTCAGGGCGACGGACCGAGACTGCCGCGATGACCCTGCCGCGCCGCTCCTTCGTTCTCGCCGCCCTCGCGCTTCTCGGCGGTTCCGCTCCGGCTCTCGCCCAGCGGGGCGACGGTCCGCCCTGGGGCGGAGGCGGGCCGCCGCCCTGGGCCGGCCGCGGGCGCGGCGAAGGCCGGCGGCGCCGCCACCGCGGCGATCACGACTGCGCCCTGCGGGCGCTGGCCGAAGGCCGCGCCAAGCCGCTGTCCGAGATCCTGCCGGTGATCGAGAAGGAGCTCGGCGGCCAGGTCATCGACGTCGAGCTCGAACACTGCCAGGGTCGCATCGTCTACGAGGTGAAGGTGCTGCGCCCGGACGGCCGCCTGATCGAGGGCGAGATGGACGCCCTGACCGGCAAGCGCATCGAGGACGCCGAGTGATGCGCATCCTGGTGGTCGAGGACGAGCCCCGCATCGCCCGCGACATCGCCGCGGCGCTCGGCGCGGCCGGCGGCGTCGTCGACGTGGTCGGCGACGGCGAGGAGGCCTGGTTCAGGGGCGACACCGAGGACTATGCGCTCGTCGTGCTCGATCTCGGCCTGCCCGGGCTCGACGGTCTCGCGGTGCTCAAGCGCTGGCGCAACAACCGGCGCCAGATGCCGGTGCTGATCCTCACGGCGCGCGGCACCTGGGCCGAGCGCGTCGAGGGCATCGACGCCGGCGCCGACGACTACCTGCCGAAGCCGTTCCGCATGGAGGAGCTGGTCGCCCGCGCCCGCGCCCTGATCCGCCGCTCCGCCGGCATCGGCACCGCCGTCATCGAAGCCGGTCCGCTCACCGTCGACCCGCGCGACATGAAGGTCCTGCTGCGCGGCGTTCCGGTGAGCCTGTCGCCGCTCGAGTACCGGCTGGTGGCGTATCTCGCCCTCCACAAGGACCGCGTGGTGCCGCCGCACGAGCTGATCGACCAGCTCTACGGCACCGACGACGCCCGCGACGCCAACGCCCTGGAGGCGCTGGTGATGCGGCTACGCCGCAAGCTCGGCGCCGACGCGATCGAGACGCGCCGCGGCTTCGGCTACCGGGTCGCCGACGGCGGCGAGGCGGCGTCGTGATCGCCGGCTCGCTCCGGCTGCGCCTGCTGATCGCCGGGGCCGTGTCGATCCTGCTCGCCCTCGGCGTCGCCGCCTTCGGCCTGTCGCTGCTGTTCGAGCGCCATGTCGAGCGGCGCACCGCCGCCGACCTCACCGTGGTGCTCGACCGCCTGGTCGCCGGGCTCGACCGTGACGCCGACGGCCGGCTGGTGGTCGCCGATCCCCCCGACGATCCGCGGTTCGAGAAGCCGCTGTCCGGCCTCTACTGGCAGGTCACGGCGGAGCCGTCCGGCCTGGTCGACCGCTCGCGCTCGCTGTGGGACATCGATCTGCCGCTGCCCCAGGACGAGCCGTCGGAGGGGGCGCTGCACCAGCACCACATCGACGGGCCGGGCGGCACCAGCCTGCTGGCGATCGAGCGCCGCGTCGTCCTGCCGGCGCGGCTCGGCGGCGGCGCCGTGCGGCTCGTGGTGGCGCGCGACCGTGCCGACGTCGCCGCCGCGACGGCCGACTTCACCCGCGATCTCCTCCCCTTCCTGGCCCTGGTCGCGCTCCTCCTGGTGATCGCCTCCGCCGTGCAGGTGCGGGTCGGCCTGCGGCCGCTCGCCGCCGTGCAGGCGCGCCTCGCGGCGATCCGCAGCGGCCGCGCCGAGCGGCTCGGCACCGCCTTCCCGGACGAGGTGCGGCCGCTCGCCGGCGAGGTCGACGGGCTGCTCGACCTGCGCGACCGCCAGGTCGAGACGGCGCGCGCCCGCGCCGCCGACCTCGCCCACGGGCTCAAGACGCCGTTGCAGGTGCTCGCCGGCGACGTCGACCGGCTCCGGCGCAAGGGCGAGGCGGCGATCGCCGCCGATCTCGACGCGGTCGGCGAGACCATGCGGCGGCATGTCGAGCGCGAGCTCGCCCGGGCGCGCCGCACCGCGGTCGCGGCCGACGCGGCCGCACCGGTCGCCGCGGTGGCGGCCCGGGTGGTCGAGGTGGTCCGCCGCACCCCGGCGGGCGACCGGCTCGAGTGGGAGGTGGCGGTCGATCCCGGGCTCGCCGCCCGCATCGCCCCGGACGACCTCGCCGAGATCCTCGGCGCCCTGCTCGACAACGCCGCCCGCCACGCCCGCGAGCGGGTCGTGGTCACGGCCGCGCCGGACGGCGGCGAGGTGGTGGTGCGGGTGGTCGACGACGGGCCCGGCATCCCGGCCGCGCTGGTGCCGCAGGCGCTGCGGCGCGGCGGCCGCATCGACACCGGCCCGGGCACCGGCCTCGGCCTCGCCATCGCGAGCGACATCGCCGACGCCTGGAACGGCGCCCTGCGGCTCGGGCCGACCGAGCCGGGCCGGATGACCGCGGCCGTCCACCTGCCGCGGGCGGCCGGGCCACAGGGGCGCTGACGGCAGGCTGACGGCGGGGGTCAGAGGCGCGTCAGCCGGCGCATGGCAGAACGCGGCTTTCGACAAAGCCGACAGGACCGCCGCCATGACAGACCATGCCGTCCCCGCCGACCGATTTCGCTACGACAGCTTCACCCAGGCCGTTCACTGGCTCACCCTGATCGCCGTCGCCGGCGTGTTCGTCAGCGGCCAGATCATGGACGACATGGCCCGCGGTCCGGCCCGGACCCAGATGATCGGGCTGCACGTCTCGGTCGGGCTGCTGGTGCTCGTGATGACGGTGCTGCGGCTCGCCCGCCGCGTCGCCGCGCCGCAGCCGGAGCCGATCCCCGGATCGCCGCTGGTCCAGATGGCGGCCCGCGCCATGCACCTGACGCTGTACATCCTCCTGGTCCTGGTGCCGGTCGTCGGCATGGCGATGGTGTGGGCGAAGGGACGCTCGGTCGGCGTCTTCGGCCTGTTCACGCTGCCGCCGCTGATCGCCCCCGACCGCGAGCTCGCCGACCGGCTCGGCGACATGCACGAGATCGGCGCGACCCTGATCGTGATCCTGGCCGGCGTGCACGCGCTCGCCGCCATCGTCCACCACGCGGTGCTGAAGGACGGTGCCATCGCCCGCATGCTCCCGCTCGGCGCGGCGCGCCGCGGCTGACCGGCGATCATCGGGAGACGACCATGACCGGACATCGCTTCGGCCGGCGCGCCGGGCCGGCGCTCCTCCTGCTCGTCGCCGCGGGTGCCGCGGCGCCGGGGCTCGCCGATCCCGGACCGGCGCAGCGCGCCGTGCTGGACCGGCAGGCCGCCGCCGCGCGGGCGGCCGATGCGGGCTTCGTTCCGTCGGCGGAGCGCGGCCGCGCCCTGTTCATGAGCCGTCCCGCCGCCGGCAAGCCCGACACGCCGTCCTGCACGTCGTGCCACACGACCAACCTCGCCCGGACCGGGCAGGCGCGCGCCGGCAAGGTCATCGAGCCGCTCGCCCCGTCGGCCGTGCCGACCCGCCTGTCCGATCCGGCCACGGTGGACAAGTGGTTCAGTCGGAACTGTCCCGACGTGCTCGGACGCGACTGCAGCCCGGCCGAGCGGGCCGACCTCGTCGCCTTCCTGATCGCCCAGTGAGGAGGACGGCATGACGCCGGACAGGACGTCTTCGGACAGGCAGGCCTCGGACAGGACGATGTGGATCGCGCGTCCGCTGCTGCTGGTCGGCGCGCCGCTCGCCGTGCTCCTGACCGTCGCGAGCCCGCTGGTCGCCGACGGGCTCCGGCTGGAGCCGGTGAGCGACCCGGTGGTGAAAGCGGAATGCGGCGCCTGCCACCTGGTCTACCCGGCCGGGCTGCTGCCGGCCCGCTCCTGGCGGGCCATGACGGCGAATCTCACGAATCACTTCGGCGACAATGCCGCGCTCGACGCGGCGACCACGGCGCACATCGCGGCCTATCTGGCCGCCCATGCCGCAGACGCGGACGGCCGGACCAGCAAGACGATGCGCCGGCTGCCGCCCGAGGTGACTCCGGCCCGCATCACCGAGCTGCCGTGGTGGACCCGCAGGCACGAGCGCAAGGACCGGGTCGCGCCAGCGACGCTCGCCCGCAACGGCGCCAGGTTCAGGGGCGACTGCAAGGCCTGCCACGAGGACGCCGAGCGCGGCTGGTTCGACGACGACTGAGCGCGGTGTCGGCCGACGAGAATGAGCGGGGATGGGGCGAACTCCGCGCACCTCGTCCGGGGCCTGCGGCACCGCGTCCCGGGGCCGCAGCGGCGCTCCGGCTTCCGGTCCGCGATCCGATCACATACGGTCGCTTGCATGCGAGTCGGGTCGTCGGACAGCCGGAGTACGCCATGCCGATCGATCGCCGTTGCTTTCTCGCCTGCGGAGCCGGGGCGTCGCTCGGCCTGTTCGCTCCGGATCCCTCCGGGGGCTCGCGGGCCGTCGCCGGCCCGGTGATGGGCGGCAGCCTGCGGGTCGACCGGGTCGAGCGGTTCGCCCTGCCGCTCGCCGTGCCGAAGCCGATGCCGCGGTCCGGCCCCAACGCCTACCGGATCGCGGCGCGCCAGCTGCGCCAGCAGATGCTGCCGCCGCCGTTCGGGCCGACGACCCTGTGGGGCTACGGCGCCGAGGGGCACGACGACAGCTTCGCCTCGCCCGGCGGCACCATCGAGGCGACGCGCGGCACGCCGGTCGAGATCACCTGGATCAACGGTCTGACGACGCCGGAGCGGCGGTTCCGGCCGCATCTGCTGCCCGTCGATCCGACCCTGCACTGGGCCAATCCGGGCGGCCGGCGCGACACCCGGCCGACCTTCACGGCGACGCCGGGCCCCTACCGGGGCCCGGTGCCGCTGGTCACCCACGTGCACGGCATGGAGGCGGTGGAGGACTGGAGCGACGGCTATCCGGAGGCCTGGGTGCTGCCAGACGCCGTGGACCTGCCCGACGGCTTCGCCCCGGTCGGCACCTGGTACGACTTCTTCTGGGCGAAGTCCGGCCGCGGCGACTGGGGGCCGGGCCGCGTCACCTTCCGCTACCCCAACAGCCAGCGGCCCGGCATGCTCTGGTATCACGACCACACGCTCGGGCTGACCCGGCTCAACGTCTATGCCGGCCTCGCCGGCCTCTATCTGATCCGCAGCGACGATCCGGCCGACCAGCCCGGCGTCGCCGGCAGCGGCGCGGCCGCGGTGCTGCCGGGCGGCGCGTTCGAGATCCCGCTGGCGATCATGGACAGGTCGTTCGATGCCGACGGCTCGCTGTTCTATCCGGGCAGCCGCCGCCTGTTCGACGGCCATGCCGGGCCGTTCGTGCCGCGCTCCGAGGTGCCGCCGATCTGGGTGCCGGAGTTCTTCGGCAACGTGATGGTGGTCAACGGCCGCGCCTGGCCGCGCTGCGAGGTCGAGCCGCGGCGCTACCGTCTGCGCGTCCTCAACGCCTGCAATTCCCGCGTCCTGATCCTGCGCTTCGCCGATCCGAAGGTGGAGGTCTGGCAGGTCGGCACCGAGGGCGGCTTCCTGCGGGCGCCCGTGAAGCTGCGCGACGTGCTGCTGGCGCCGGCCGAGCGCGCCGATCTCGTCGTCGACTTCTCGCGCCTCGCCCCCGGCAGCCGGGTGACGCTGCGCAATCTCGGGCCCGACGCGCCCTACAAGGGCGAGCCGGACGAGGATCCGTCCGACCGCCGCGGCACCGGCCAGGTGATGCAGTTCCGCGTCGTGCGTGCGACCGCTCCCGACCCGACCACGCCGCCGGCGCGGCTCGTGCTGCCGGCGATCGCGCCGCTCGCCGAGCCGGTGCGCGAGCGGGCGCTGGCGCTGGTCGAGCGGATGACGCCGTCCCGCAGGGGCGAGGTGCCGCACGAGACCTCGCTCGCCGGCTTCGATCCGGCGCTCGGCCGCACGCACGGCGTCACGCTGCGGCACTGGGCCGACCCGGTCACCGAGACCCCGGCGCCGGGCGACGTCGAGACCTGGGCGTTCCACAATCTCACCGGCGACGCCCATCCGATGCACGTCCACGACGTCCTGTTCCAGGTGGTCGACCGCCGCGCGCTCGACGACGAGACCGGCCGGCCCGAAGGCCCGGCGCGGCCGCCGCGTCCCGAGGAGGACGGCTGGAAGGACACCGTGATCGCCCGGCCCGGGGAGGTGACGCGGGTGCGCATGCGGTTCGCGAAGCCGGGCCAGTTCGTCTGGCACTGCCACATGGTCGAGCACGAGGACAACGAGATGATGCGGCCGTTCCGGGTCGGGCCCGAGCAGGCCGGCGAGCCGCAGGATCACGGCGCCCCCAAGACGTGAGCCGTGCGGCCGGCCTCAGTCGCGCGAGACGGCCGGCGGGCCGAACGGCAGGGCGGCGCCGTCCGGCCAGGCGAACAGGTGGCTCGGGCAGCGCCGGCAGTCGCTCGCCCCGAAGCCGGGGATCGGCACCGGCAGCCCGGCGAGGGCTCCGGCCAGCGCGCACTCGTCGCCGTCCGGCACCGCCCACACGGCGATCACGGTGCCGCGGGTGGTCAGCCGGTCGACATGCCAGCGCAGCGTCTTGCGCCGGCGCAGGTGGCGGGCGATTCGCGCCCGCAGCCCGCCGGGGCCGCGGGCCGAGCCGCAATACAGGTATCGGCCGGGCGCCAGCGTGCCGGCCAGGCGGCCGGCGAGCCGCACCGGCAGCGGCGTCTCCAGCGCGATGGCTAATACATAGGCACCAGGCCGGGGCGGCAGACCGGCCGCCGAGAGGCGGGTTTTCCTCGTGGCCGCAGCACGACTTGCGGTGGTGAGGCGGGCTACCATCGGTGGCGCAGGAGCACGCGAATCGCTCGATTGTATGCAAGTACCATGAAACCGTTGCGGTCTGTGCATACCCTTCATTTATTGTGCATAGCACAAATTTGTATTGACTCGTACCGCCCCGGCGCGCTCGACTAGGCATGCGCAATTGCACGGACTGGAAAAACGCCGAGGAGCTCGTATGCGCCGTCTCGCCGTAGCCTCCGCCAGCTCTCTACCGTCTCTCATCATTCCCTGTCCGCGCTGTGCCAAGCGGATGTCGTACCGGTCGGTCAGCACGACCAAGGCCGAGCCTCGCATCCAGGACACCACCTACGCCTGCGACCAGTGCGGCACCGAGGTGATCCGGACCAGCTTCCGGACCGTCGATCCCAAGCAAGCCGCCTGACACGTCCGATCGTCGCGACCCGGCGCCCTGCGTCGGCCACACCCCCGCTGCCCGAGACAACCATGCGTCGCATTCCGCCCCGGCCCGCGCCGGACGCAGCGGCTGTGCTCGTACGCGTCGGATCGCCGTGGTAACGAGGTCCCTCGAGGTGCGCCGGCGGCGCGCCCGTGGTGGAGGGACCGGGATGGGCGGGGCATTCGGCATCGACGAGAGCCGCATCTGGTCCGACCTGATGGGTCTGGCCGAGATCACGGATCCGGCCCGGCCGTGGACCCGCCGCTCGTTCACGCCGCTGTTCGACGCCGGGCGCCACTGGCTGAGCCGGCGGTTTTCCGAGGCCGGCCTCGCGGTGCGGCTCGATCCTGCCGCCAACCTGTTCGGCCGGCTGGAGGGCAGCGAGCCCGGCCTGCCCGCCATCCTGCTCGGCTCCCATTCCGACTCGGTGCCGTCCGGCGGCCGCTTCGACGGGCCGGCCGGCGTGATCGCCGCGCTCGAGGTGGTGCGGGCCCTGCAGGACGACGGCCGCCGGCTGCGCCATCCGGTCGAGGTGGTCGACTGCCTGGCCGAGGAGCCGAGCGACTTCGGCCTGTCCTGCATCGGCAGCCGCGCCATGGCGGGCCGCCTGGAGCCGGCCATGCTCGACTATCGCGGGCCCGGCGGGGAGCGGCTCGGCGACGCCATCGACCGGGTCGGCGGCGACGTCGCCCGCCTCGCCGAGGCACGCCGCGCCGACGTCGCGGCGTTCCTGGAGCTGCATATCGAGCAGGGCGTCGTGCTGGAGCGGAGCGAGATCCCGATCGGCATCGTCACCGGCATCGTCGGCATCGTCCGGCTGGAGATCGTGTTCAAGGGCGAGGCCGCCCATGCCGGCACCATGCCGATGGCCATGCGCCGCGACGCCGGGGTGGCGGCCGCCCGCTTCGTCGGCTTCGTGTCGGAGCGGGCCGCGGCGCTCGCCCAGGCGGGGCGCGGCTACGTCGTCGCCACCACGGGCGTGATCGAGGTGTCGCCCAACGCCGTCAACGTGGTGCCGGAGCGGGCCCGGGTCGTCGTCGACGCGCGGGCCGAGGACGGCGACCTGCTGGAGGCCTTCGTGGCCGAGATCGAGGCCGAGGCGGCGCGCATCGCCGCGGCGACCGCGACGACGCGCGAGCGCTGCGCCGTGCTGTCGCGGGCGACCCCGGCGGCCTGCGATCCCGCCCTGCGGGCGCTGCTCGCCGAAGGGGCGGAGGCGCTCGGCCTGGCCAGCGTGCCGCTGCCGTCGGGCGCCGGGCACGACGCCGCCTTCCTGTCGCGCATCGCCCCCGCCGCCATGGTGTTCATCCCGTGCCGGGCCGGCCGCAGCCATTGCCCGGAGGAATGGGCCGAGCCGGCCGCCGTCGCGGCGGGCGCCGCCGTGATGCTGGAGGCGGTGCTGCGGTTCGACGCCCGCGCCGCGAAGGACTAAGATTCCTCCGTGCCGGCCGTGAACCGGCGGGCCGCGCGGCGACACCCTTCCGATGGGGAACCGGCCGCGCCGGCCCGGGCGACGGTCCATGGCCCGGCTGCGATCGTGCGGGCGCGATCGTGGGCCGCGATCGTGTAGCCGTGATGGCGTGCCGCGCCGGCCTGCTGGGAGAGTGCGATGTCCTCACGGGTGATCGCCGCCGCCGTCGTCGCGGCCCTGTCGCTGCCGCTCGCGCTGCCGCCGGGCGGGCCGTTCGCCGCCGCCCCGGCCGCGGCGGCCCCCGCCGAGCGTTCCGACAAGGCGAAGCCCGTCCGCAAGAAGACCACCGAGCGGCCGCCCGGCGCGCCCGCCGCGGCGAAGCGGTCGGCCGCCGCCGTGCCGGCGCCCGTGCCGGTCGACGTCGCCGGCATGCGGACCGCCCAGACCCGGCTCGCCGTCCGGCTCGTCGAGGCGCTGCAGAAGGAGACCCCCGAGGCCGCCAACCTGGTCGTCTCGCCCGGCAGCCTCGCCATGGTGGCGACCCTGATCGCGCTCGGCGCCGACGCGCCGCTCCAGGCGGCGCTCGCCCGCACGCTCGGCTTCGTCGACGGCGGCGCCGCCCCGGCGGCGGCCGCGCCGGAGAAAGCCGCCAGAGAGGCGAAGTCGAAGAAGCCCCGCAAGGGCGACAAGGCCGCGGTCGCGGCGGCGCCGCCGCCGGTGGACTTCGCCGCGGTGCGGGCGATCGTCGCCGGCGTGCAGGCCGACAAGGGCCTCGCCGAGGTGCTGGCGGTCGCCGACGCGATCTGGATCGACCCGGCGATGACGCCGAAACCGTCGGTGCTCGCCGCGGTCGCGGCCGCCGGCGGCGAGGTCTTCCGCGAGCCGCTCGGCACCCCGGAGTCGCTCGCCCGCATCAATGCCTGGGTCGGCGAGAGGACCCGCGGCGCCATCCCGGCGATGCTCGACCGGGTGCCGGCCGATCCCGGCCTCGTCGCCGTCAATGCGCTGTACTTCAAGGACCGCTGGCGCACCGCCTTCGCGCCGGGCCGCACCCGGCCGGCGCCGTTCACCCGCGCCGATGGCTCGACCGTCGAGGTGCCGCTGATGATGGGCACCATCGAGGCGGTGCCGATGCGCAGCGACGACAGCTTCGTCGCGATCGAGCTCGGCTACGCGACGCCGCGCTTCGGCCTCGTCCTGCTCGGCAGCAAGGACAAGCCGCTGCCGGCGTCGGGCTTCGCGCCGGTCGCCGACTGGCTGTCCGGCCGCGACTTCGCCGCCGCGACGGTCGACGTCGCGCTGCCGCGGCTGGCGCTCGCCGAGCGGGCCGCGCTGCTGCCGGCGCTCGACGCGCTCGGCCTGAAGGCGGGCCGGACGTCGCCGACCGCCCTCGACGGGTTCGGGCCGGGCCAGCGCATCGCCGAGGTGATCCAGAAGACGGTGCTGAAGATCGACGAGGCCGGCACCGAGGCGGCCGCCGCCACCGCGGTGACGACGGTGCGCTCGGCGCTGCGCAGCCAGAACTCCCGCGCCGTGTTCGACAAGCCGTTCTGGTTCGCGCTGCGCGACCGCGACACTGGCGTGGTGCTGCTCGCCGGCTATGTCGGCGATCCGGGCCGCGCCGTCGCCACCGCCGCGGCGCCTCCGGCTCCGGAGCCCGCCGCGGCGCCGGCCGAGGCCGCTCCGGCCCCGCCGCCCGCGACCGATCCGCCGCCTGCCGCCGAGCCGGGGCCCGTGCCGCCGGCCGAGCCGGCCGAGGCGGCGCCGTCGCAGGGCGAGCCGTCGCAGGGCGAGCCGCGGCGCTGAACGCTCCGCCCGATCCGGGCCGTCACTGCAGGGCCGCCGCCACCGCGCCGCCGGAGACGCAGGGCAGGCCGAGCGCCGCCCGTCCGAAGGCGCCGGCGGCGGCGCAGCCGAGCGACACCACGCTGTCGCCGAACCGCCCCCAGAACGACGACTCGCGCCGCTTGGCCGGGCCGCTCGTCTCCAGCGCTCGGATCGCGTCGATCGCCTCCTTGCGCACGCGTCCGACATCGGTCGTCTCGGCGGCCTGGATGGCGTCCTTCAGCACCGCGGCGACCGCCGGCGGCTGCTGCGCCAGCGCGGTGCGCAGCAGGGCGAGCAGCGCCGGGTCGTGCGCCGCGTTGGCGACCACCGTGAACTTCGCCATGCAGCCGACGGTCAGGCGGCCGAGATCGTCGCGCTCCTGCGACCACGGCAGCAGCGCGACGATGCGCTCGACCGGGGCGGCGTCGCCGGTGGCGAAATAGACGCCCCACAGGGTGTCGAGCACGTCCGGCCCGACCGCCAGGGCCGGGGTCCGCGGGGCGGGCTCGCCGAACCGGAACCAGCCGCGCATGCGCGCCCAGACCGACGGGTCGTCGTCGATCGCGAGCCGCGCCAGCGTCGGCAGGCGGCCGTTCACATAGGCCTCGATCATGGCGTCGTGCTGCGGGAAGCGGGCGGCGTTGCGGGCGAGCAGGCCCTTCCAGTCCGGATGACCCGAATAGGCGATCGCCCGGATGATCACCCAGGCGTCCTCCTGCGGGAACGGGATCAGGGCGGCGACCAGCTTCTCGGCCCGGGTCGGCTGGGTCGCGATCACGCCGGCCAGGAAGCCGACATAGAGGCCGGCGGCGTCGGGCCGCGCCAGCGCGCCCGTCTCGCTCGCCTTGCGGACGGCGGCCGGCACGCGGGCCGGCTCGGGACGCGACCGGTAGGCCTGGATGAAGTGCAGCACGGACTCGGAGGACGCGAAGGCGGGGCGCGCCGGCTCGTCGGCCGCCGCGACGAGCGGTGCGAGCAGGGCGACCGCCAGGAGCCCCGCCACCAGTCGGGCGATCAGTGATGTCATGCCACGTCCCCTCCCGGCCGCTCGCGGGGCCTCGTCGGCACCGGCGCGGCTACCCCGACCCTTCATCGACCAGACCGGGCGGGCGATTTCGTGAGGGGCGCGGGCCGATGACGGGCCGATTCCTGGGCGGGATCGGGGCGCATTGCACAATGGCGTCCTGGCCACACGAGGGCGCGCCGGCCTGCCGCACGCCGACGAGCGAGGCCGCTCAGGCGGCCTTTCCGAGCACGCGGGCGCGCGTCTGGGTCAGCTCGACATAGCGGGCGACGTCCTGGACGCGACCGGGATGGCCGTCCATCGCGGCCGACCAGATCCGGCGGATGTCGGCCTCGTTCTCGTAGTAGGTGATGCCGCGCCACTGATTGAGACGGATGCTGCCGTCCGCCATGCGGGTGGCCGAGAACATCAGTCCGAGCTCGCCGAGCCGATCCAGAAAGTCCTTGATCCTGAAATCCGACATGGCGTGGCCTCCCCCTGATTCGTCAGTGTGAGGCGTTTTCGCGGCCGGTCAATTTCCAACCATGGTTTTGACGCGATTTGCACCGTGGAACAGCCCATGGCTGTGGCGGCGTGGTCACACGCGCGGCCTCCCGGTACCATGTGGGCCCGGCATGATCCTGCGGCAGGCCGATGTGCCGCAGTGGCGTCGCACCGGAGCCCCGTGCTAGTTCAGCCGGGCTCCCCGTCGCCCCGTGGAAACCCGCATGTCAGACGCCCGACTCAATCCGACCCTGAAGATCGCGCTCGACGTCGGCCCGCTGGTGCTGTTCTTCGCAGCAAATGCGAAGTTCGGCATCTTCGCCGCCACCGGCGCCTTCATGGTCGCGGTGGTGGCGGCGCTCGCCGTCTCCTTCGTGCTGACCCGGCACCTGCCGGTGATGCCGGTGGTCTCCGCCGTCATCGTCCTGGTGTTCGGCGGGCTGACGCTGGTGCTGCACGACGAGACCTTCATCAAGCTCAAGCCGACCCTGATCTACATGCTGTTCGCGATCGTGCTGGCGGTCGGCCTGTGGCGCGACCGGCCGCTGCTCGCGATGGTGTTCGACAGCGTGTTCGATCTCACCGACGAGGGCTGGCGCAAGCTGACGCTGCGCTGGATCCTGTTCTTCGTCGCCATGGCCGTCGTCAACGAGCTGGTCTGGCGCACGCAGTCGACCGACTTCTGGGTCAACTTCAAGCTGTTCGGCTTCGTGCCGCTGACCTTCCTGTTCGCCGTCGCCCAGGTGCGCCTGCTCGCCCGGCACGCCGCGACCGCCGACGCGGCGGCGTCCGGCGGCGCCGCTCCGGGCCCCTCGGCGGGCGTCGCGCCGGCGCCCGGTATGCACAGGCCGGAAACCGAATAGACCTTGCAATGCGGGGCGCAGTTTGCGAAGCCCTGCGGACTTCGAGGGGGAGCCCCGGCACCGGCGCGGCCGGCGCGGACCACTGGGCGGGCGCGGCATGGCTGAGCGTATTGCACTGATCACCGGCATCACCGGACAGGACGGCGCGTATCTGGCGCAGCTCCTGCTGGAGAAGGGCTACACGGTCCACGGGCTGCGGCGGCGGTCGTCGTCGTTCAACACCGCCCGCATCGACCACGTGCTGCGCGACCCGCACGAGACCGGCGTGGCGCTGACGCTGCACTACGGCGACCTCACCGACTCGACCAATCTCATCCGGGTCGTGCAGGAGACCCAGCCGACCGAGATCTACAATCTCGCCGCCCAGAGCCATGTCGCGGTGAGCTTCGAGACGCCCGAATACACCGCGAACGCCGACGGGCTCGGCACGCTGCGCCTGCTCGAGGCGATCCGCATTCTCGGCATGGAGAAGCGGGTGCGGTTCTACCAGGCGTCGACCTCGGAGCTCTACGGGCTGGTGCAGGAGGTGCCGCAGCGCGAGACGACGCCTTTCTATCCGCGCTCGCCCTACGCGGTCGCCAAGCTCTACGCCTACTGGATCACGGTGAACTACCGCGAGGCCTACGGCATCCACGCGTCGAACGGCATCCTGTTCAATCACGAGAGCCCGATCCGCGGCGAGACCTTCGTGACCCGCAAGATCACCCGCGCGGTCGCGGCGATCACCAGCGGCGTGCAGGAGAAGCTGTTCCTCGGCAATCTCGACGCGAAGCGCGACTGGGGGCACGCCCGCGACTATGTCGAGGGCATGTGGCGGATCCTGCAGCAGCCCGCGCCCGACGACTACGTGCTGGCGACCGGCGAGACCCACACGGTGCGCGAGTTCACCGAGAAGGCGTTCGCGCGCGCCGGCAGGACGATCGCCTGGGAAGGCAGCGGCGTCGACGAGAAGGGCATCGACACGGCGACCGGCCGCGTCGTCGTCGAGGTCGATCCGCGCTACTTCCGGCCGACCGAGGTGCACCAGCTGCTCGGCGATCCGACCAAGGCGCGCGACAGGCTGGGCTGGCGCCACCAGGTCAGCTTCCAGCAGCTGGTCGACGAGATGGTCGACTCCGATCTGGCGGCGCTGCGCAAGCACAACGTCGGCGCGCCGACCTGAGCGGGCCGACCCGCGCAGGCGGCGTCGCGGCGCGACATGCGCGCCGATCTGATCAGATCCGAACGATCGCGCGCCGCGACGGGCGACACGAGGCTTGCGCCGCTGCGAGGCATTTCGCACAGTGCGCCGCCGCTCCGCGCCGTCGCCGACGGCGCCGCCCGCCGGGACCGCCATGACCGAGACTGCCCCCGAGACCGCCCCCGAGACCTCCGGCGCGACATCGCCCGCCGCGCTCGCCCGCACGCCGCTCGACGCGCTGCACCGCCGGCTCGGCGCCCGCATGGTGCCGTTCGCCGGCTACGCGATGCCGGTGCAGTATCCGGCCGGCATCCTGCAGGAGCATCTCCACACGCGCGAGAAGGCCGGGCTGTTCGACGTCTCGCACATGGGCCAGCTGGTGCTGCGCGCGCCCTCCGGCAAGGCCGAGGATGCGGCGCGCGCGCTGGAGACGCTGGTGCCGGCCGACATCGTGTCGCTCGCGCCGGGGCGCCAGCGCTACGCGCTGCTGACCGACGACGCCGGCGGCATCCGCGACGACCTGATGGTGTCGAACCAGGGCGACCACCTGTTCGTCGTGGTCAACGCCGCCTGCAAGGTGGCCGACGAGGCGCATCTTCGTGACGGGCTCGCCGGCCTGTGCACGGTCGAGCCGCTCGCCGACCGCGCCCTGGTGGCGCTGCAGGGGCCGCGGGCGGAGGCGGCGCTCGCCGCGCTCGCGCCCGAGGTGGCGGCGATGCGGTTCATGGACGCCCGGCCGGTGACGATCCTGGGCGCGGCCTGCCTCGTCTCGCGCTCCGGCTACACGGGCGAGGACGGCTACGAGATCAGCATCCCGGCCGACCGCGTCGAGGAGATCTGCGAGACGCTGCTGAACACCCCGGACGTCGCGCTGATCGGGCTCGGGGCACGCGACAGCCTGCGGCTCGAGGCGGGCCTGTGCCTCTACGGCAGCGATCTCGACACGACGACGACGCCGGTCGAGGCGGCGCTCGAATGGAGCATCCAGAAGGCGCGCCGCACCGGCGGGGCGCGGGCCGGCGGCTTTCCGGGCGCCGACGTGATCCTGCGCCAGCTCGCCGAGGGCGCGACGCGGCGCCGCGTCGGCCTGCTGCCCGAGGGGCGCGCCCCGGTGCGGGCCCACACGGCGCTCTACCGCGACGCGGAGGCCGGCGCACCGGCCGGCGAGGTGACGTCGGGCGGCTTCGGGCCGAGCATTGGCGCGCCGGTCGCGATGGGCTATGTGCCGGTCGCGGACGCCGCCGTCGGCACGCTTCTCCACGCCGACGTCCGCGGCAGGCGGCTGCCCGTGCGGGTCGCCGCCATGCCGGTCGTGCCGAACCGCTACAAGCGCCCCTGACCGATCCGGAGATCCCGATGCTGAAATTCACCAAGGACCACGAGTGGCTGCGGCTCGACGGCGACGTCGCGGTCGTCGGCATCACGGATCACGCCCAGGAGCAGCTCGGCGACCTCGTCTTCGTCGACCTGCCGGGCGTCGGCGTCAGCTTCGACCAGGGCGCCACGGCGGCCGTGGTCGAGTCGGTCAAGGCCGCCTCCGACATCTACGCGCCGATCGCCGGCGAGGTCACCGAGGTCAACGAGGCGGTGACGGCGGAGCCGGGCCTGGTCAACTCCGACCCGACCGGCCAGGGCTGGCTGTTCAAGATGAAGATCGCCGACAGGGCGCAGCTCGACGGCCTGCTCGACGAGGCCGGCTACAAGGCGCTGCTGGCCGGGTAGGCTCCACCGGGCGCCCGACACCCGGCGGCGTGCGCCGGACAGAACCTCTCGGTGGTCGTCGTCCGCGCAGGCGGACGATCCAGTCATCACCGACGCCTGTTGGTCTCCCGGAGAGGCTGCGGCGTACTGGGTGCTCCGCCTTCGCGGAGCACGACGGCGGAGAGGTCCCTGGCGGGGAGCGGCTGGCGCCGCGCCTACCCCTCGATCCCGGCCACCGCCCTGGCGAAGTCCTTCGCCGCGAAGGGGGACAGGTCGTCGACGCCTTCGCCGACGCCGACGAAGTGGACGGGCAGGCCGAACTTCGCCGCCACCGCCACCAGGATGCCGCCGCGGGCGGTGCCGTCGAGCTTGGTCATCACCAGCCCGGTGACGCCGGCCGTCCGGGCGAACACCTCGACCTGCGAGAGCGCGTTCTGCCCGACCGTCGCGTCGAGGACGAGCAGCACGGCGTGCGGCGCCGTGGCGTCGACCTTGCGCATCACCCGGACGATCTTCTCCAGCTCGCCCATCAGGGCGGTCTTGTTCTGCAGCCGCCCGGCCGTGTCGACGATCAGCACGTCGGCGTTCTCGCCGCGCGCCGTCTCCAGGGCCTCGTAGGCGAGGCCGGCGGCGTCGGCGCCCTGGGTCCCGGCGATCACCGGGCTGCGGGTGCGGGCGCCCCAGATCTTGATCTGCTCGATCGCGGCGGCCCGGAACGTGTCGCCGGCGGCCAGCACCACCTTGCGGCCTTCCGCCGTGAGGCGCGCCGCGAGCTTGCCGATGGTCGTCGTCTTGCCCGAGCCGTTGACCCCGACCACCAGCACCACGAAGGGCTTTCTGGCCGGATCGATCACCAGGGGCTTCGCCACCGGCTCCAGAATCTTCTCCACCTCGGCGGCCAGGATCGCCTTCACCTCGTCGGCCGAGACCTGCTTGTCGTAGCGGCCCTCGCCGACCTTTCCGGCGATGGCGATCGCCGTCTCCATGCCGAGGTCGGCGCGGATCAGCGCCTCCTCCAGCTCCTCGATCACGGCATGGTCCAGCTTGCGCTTGGTGACGAGATCCGCGATCGCCCCGCCGATCGAGGCGGAGGTGCGCTTGAGCCCGCTGGAGAGCCGGCGCCACCAGCTCGGCTTGGCGGTATTGTCGTCGTCTTCGGTGCTTTCGGTCATGTCGGGTGCCGTGATAGCGCTTTCGCCATGACACAGGAAGAGATGCTTGCGCGCGTCCTCTACCGGGACGGGCTGATGATCGTGATCGATAAGCCGGCCGGCCTGCCCGTCCACAAGGGGCCGAAGGGTGGCGAGAGCCTGGAGGAGTCGTTCGACGCGCTGCGCTTCGGCCTGCCGCGCGCGCCGGCGCTCGCCCACCGGCTCGACCGCGAGACCTCGGGCTGCCTGGTGCTGGGCCGCCACCGCAAGGCGCTCGCCCATCTCGGGCTGCTGTTCAAGCACGGCGAGGTGAAGAAGACCTACTGGGCCGTGGTCGAGGGCGGCCCGGAGGCGGACGAGGGCACCATCGACATGCCGCTCGGCCGGCTCGACGAGACCCGCGGCTGGTGGATGAAGCCGGACCCGGCCGGCCTGCCCTCGGTGTCGACCTGGCGGGTCCTCGGCCGGAGCGGCGCGGCCGGCGAGCCCGGCCAACCCGGCGAAGCCGGCGGGGCGGCCGGCCCGGACGTCGCCGGCGCTCCCTCCGGGCCGCGGACGGCGCCGGCGCTCACCTGGCTGGCGCTGTCGCCGCTCACCGGCCGCACCCATCAGCTCCGGGTCCACTGCGCCGCCATGGGCTTTCCCATCCTGGGCGACAACATCTACGGCCGTGCCCCGCGCTTCGGCGGCCCCGGCCTGCACCTGCACGCCCGCGGGATCGTGGTGCCGCTGTCGAAGACCAAGCCGCCGGTCCGCGTCACCGCCCCGGTGCCGCAGCACCTCGCCGCGACGCTGCGGGCCTGCGGGTGGGACGGGGAGAACCAAGGGCCAGCGCCTTAATCCATCACCCGGAGGCGCTCGGGCGAAGCCCGAGCCTCGAAGGACGTCGGATCGATGGTTCCGGCCGCCGTGCGCGTGAGCCGCGCCGGACTGCCGGCCTCAGAACGACTCCCCCACCAGGATGCGCGCCTTGGCCGTGGTCGCGACCTTGCCGGTGCTGGTGAGGATGCGGCCGCGCAGGACGACCACGTCGCTCTTCAGGTGCGGCGCCTCGGTCACCGTGTCGACGCTCCATTCGAGCGTGATCTCCTGGTCGACCTCGATCGGCACGTGGAAGCGGAACGAGATGTCGTGGCCGATCACGGCGCCCTTCGCCGCGTAGTGGCTGGCGAGAAGGCCCATCAGCTGCGCCGCCATCTGCGGGCCGGAGACGATCGGCACCTTGTAGCGGGTGCCGGCCGCGTAGCCGGCATCGTGATGCAGCGGATTCCGGTCGCCGGCGAGCGCCGCGAAGGCGCTCGCCTCGGCGAAGCCCACCCGCATCGTGGTGGAGAACGTTTCGGTCGGGTCGACGCGCATGCGGATCGCAACACTCGGATGATGGCTCGACACGCGGCGCGCTCGACCCCGATGATCAGAACGGCCCGCGCGACGCGATGCCGTCGATGACGGCGTCGAGCTCGCGGATCCGCGTCGCGTAGACGCGCGACAGGCAGGCGGTGTCGGTTCCGCAGGCCTCGCGCGTCCTGATGAAGGCGCGCTGGGAGTCCTGGAGGTCGCCGCGCTGCCCCATGGCCACCAGGGCGGTGGCGACGCCGTACAGGGTCGCCATGCGGGCCTCGTCCTGGCCGAGCGCGTAGCTGCCGCAGATCGTGCGGTCGGCCGGCGTGCTCGCCCGGGCGCAGTCGATCGGCGAATAGTCGACGGCCGATGCCGGTCCGGCGAGTGCAGTGGTGGCGGCGGCGAGCACGGTGGCGACGCAGAGACGTGGGAGTCTGGCGTTCATCGAGGCCTCCTCAGGCGGCGAGCAGTCGCCGCCCATCGTGGCCCGTGACGATCACGTCGACAATGCTCCCGGGCGTGCCGCCCGAGATTTTGACCGGCGTGAACTGCTCGGTGCGGCCCGTGCTGCCGGTCTCGACCAGCACGGCGCGCCGGCGGCCGATCTCGTTTTCCAGATGCTGGAGAAGCAGCGCGTCGCCCTTCCGGCGCAGCCGCATCGCGCGCTCCTTCACCACCGCGCCGGCGACCGGCGGCATGCGGGCGGCCGGCGTGCCGGGGCGTGGCGAGAACGGGAAGACGTGCAGATAGGTCAGTCCGCAGGCGTCGACGAGATCGAGCGAGCTCTCGAACATCGCCTCGGTCTCGGTCGGGAAGCCGGCGATGATGTCGGCGCCGAAGACGACGTCCGGCCGCAGCCGCCGCACCGTGGCGCAGAAGTCGATCGCGTGCCGGCGCGAATGCCGGCGCTTCATGCGCTTGAGGATCATGTCGTCGCCGGCCTGCAGCGACAGATGCAGATGCGGCATCAGCCGCGGCTCCTCGGCGAGCGCGATCATCAGGTCGTCGTCCGCCTCGACCGAGTCGATCGAGGAGAGCCGCAGGCGCGGCAGCTCCGGCACCGCGGCGAGCAGGCGGCGCACCAGCGTGCCGAGCCGCGGCGTCTCCGCGAGATCGGCGCCGTAGCTGGTGATGTCGACGCCGGTCAGCACCACCTCGGCATGGCCGTTGGCGGCGAGGCGGCGCACCTGGGCGATCACGTCGTCGAGCGGCACCGAGCGGGAATTGCCCCGGCCGAACGGGATGATGCAGAAGGTGCAGCGGTGGTCGCAGCCGTTCTGCACCTGGACGAAGCCGCGGGCCCGCCCTTCGATGCCGTCGATCGCCGGGGCGGCGCCGCTCCGCGTCGCCATGATGTCGTTGACGGCCGCCTTGGCGGCGGGGTCGGCGACGCCGCGCGAAAAGGCGGCGCGAGTCTCGGTCCACGCCGCGTCGGACAGCTTCTCGGTGTTGCCGAGCACGCGGTCCACCTCGGGCATCGCCACGAAGGTCGCGGTCTCGGTCTGGGCCGCGCAGCCGGTGACGACGACGCGCGCGGCGGGCCGCTCGCGCTTGAGCTTTCGGATGGCCTGACGGGTCTGCCGGACGGCCTCGGAGGTCACCGCACAGCTGTTGACGACGACCGTGTCGGCGAGGCCGGCGGCCTCCGCGCGACGGCGGATCGCCTCCGACTCGAAGGCGTTGAGCCGGCAGCCGAAGGTGACGACGTCGACGCTCATCGGCCGGCCGCTCCGGCGGCGGGTGCGCCGGCGGTCGCGGCGCCGGTGACGTCCCTGGCGAACAGAGCCGGGTCGAAGCGGCCGTGCCGCTCGTATTCGACCGGTCCGGTCATCAGCACGTGGTTGTCGCGCTCGCGCCAGTCGATGATCAGGTCGCCGCCCGGCAGCGTCACCTGCACGCGCCGGCCGGTGCGGCCGGTGCGGGCGGCCGAGACGGCCGTCGCGCAGGCGGCCGAGCCGCACGCCTTGGTCAGCCCGGCGCCGCGCTCCCAGGTGCGCATGGTCAGGTGATCCGGCCCGGTCACGGCGGCGAGCGTGATGTTGGCGCGGTCCGGGAAGATCGGGTGGTTCTCCAGCATCGGCCCGATCTTGCCGAGGTCGTAGGCCCACGGATCGTCGACCCAGAACACCGCGTGCGGGTTGCCCATGCTGGCGACCGACGGCGAATGCAGGATCGGCGCGTCGATCGGGCCGATCTGCAGCTCGATCGCCCGGGTGTCGCGGAACTCCTCGGCGAGCGGGATGTCGCGCCAGCCGAACTTCGGGGCGCCCATGTCGACGGTCGATACCAGCGGCGCCTCGCCCTTCCAGGCGTTGATCAGGCCGGCCCGGGTCTCGAAGGTCAGCGCCGTCCTGCCGGTGTCGGCGAACACGATGTCGGCGACGCAGCGCATGCCGTTGCCGCAGGCGCCGGCCTCCGAGCCGTCGGTGTTGTAGATGCGCACGAACGCGTCGGTGCCGGGGGTGCGCGGCGGATAGAGCACCATCAGCTGGTCGAACGGCGCCCCCTCGGGCCGCGCCGCGGCGCGGGCGTCCTCGGCCGTGAGCTTTTCCGGCCGGTCGCGCAGGTCGACGACGACGATCTCGTTGCCGAGGCCGTTCATCTTCACATAGGGCTGGTCGGCGAGGGCGCTCATCGGGGGAAGCCGGTGGTTCGTGGTTTTGCGCCTTATATGGGAGAACCGCCCCCTTTGGCCAGCCGAGGGGCGGCCGGGGGCTGCGCGGGCGGACCCCGCCGGTCCGCCCGGGCGTTGGGCTTCCGTTCATCCGGGGCGTGATCTATCCGTCGCGGTACTAGGACCGACAGGAGCATCCGATGCGAGCCCGCCGTTTCGTCGCGATCGTCGCCGGCATTGCGGCCGTCCTGTTGTGGCACTCCGGCCCCGGGTGGGCCCAGGGGCAGGGGCAGGGTCAGGGGCAGGGTCAGGGGCAGGGCGCCACGCCCGCGGCCCCGCCGGCCGCCGGCCAGCCCGCCGCGCCTCCCGCCGCGGCGCCCCCCGCCGACCAGGTCCCGGCGACCGCCGGCGAGGTGTTCGGCCAGGAGGTGACGATGGAGCCCGGGACCATCGTCTACGTGTCCGGCAAGGCGAGCTGGGAGCGCGCCTTCGAGGCGATCCAGGACGCGCTGAAGACCGTCTCGGCCTATCTGCAGAAGCAGGGCGTGAGCCCGTCCGGCCCCGCCACCACGGTCTACACCGCGACCGACGACAACGGGTTCAGCTTCCGGGCCGGCTTCCCGGTCGCCAAGGCGCCCGATCCGGCCCCGACCGGCGACCTCGCCGTCGGCCAGACCCCGGCCGGCAAGGCGCTCAAATATGTCCATCGCGGCTCCTACGACTCGATGGACGCCACCTACGAGGCGATCACCAACCAGCTCGACGACAAGGGCCTCGACGCCCAGGACCAGTTCGTCGAGGTCTACGTCACCGACCCGCTGACGACGCCGGAGGACAAGCTGGTGATCGAGGTGTTCGTCCCGCTGCGGTGACGGCCGCGACTGTCATTCCGGGGCGTCGCGCAGCGGCGAACCCGGAATCCAGCCCGGGATGCGGAGTTTGCCACTGGATTTCGGGTTCGCAGCTTCGCTGCGCCCCGGAATGACCGAACCTACAGCTCCCACACCTCGCCCGGCTTCAGCACCTTGAACCGCTCGTCCGGGATCCGGGCCGCCGCGCAGGCGGCGCGCAGGTCCGTCACCGGGGCGTCGATCGCCTCGTCGGTCAGCTTGAAGGTGCCGTGGTGGTGGGCGAGCGCCAGCGCGGCGCCGCAGTCGCGGAACGCCTGCACGGCCTCCTCCGGGTTCATGTGCTGGTCGCGCATGAACCAGCGCGGCTCGTAGGCGCCGATCGGCAGGATGGCGAGGCGGAACGGCCCGTAGCGCTCGGCCGCCTCGCGGAACCGGAAGCCGTCGCCGTAGCCGGAATCGCTGACGTGGTAGATGCGGCCGGCCGGCGTCTCCAGGACGAAGCCGGCCCACAGCGCCTTGTTGCGGTCCAGGAGGCCGCGGGCGGACCAGTGCCGCAGCGGCACCAGGGTGACGGCGACCTCGGGCGAGAGCTCCACCCGGTCGTGCCAGTCGAAGGCCTCGGCCGCGATGGCGGGGTCGTGGTCGGCCATCACGGTGTCGTTGCCGAGCGGGGTGATCACCCGCGGTCCGTGCGCCGCGACGAGCCGCGACAGGGTGTCGGCGTCGAGGTGGTCGTAGTGGCCGTGCGACACCAAGACGGTGTCGATCTTCGGCAGATCCGCGAACGGGATGCCGGGGTCGTTGACGCGCCGGGGGCCGACGAAGCCGAACGGCGAGGCGCGCTCCGACCACACCGGGTCGACCAGGATGTTGTGGCCGCCGGTCTGCACCAGGAAGCTCGCATGCCCGACGAAGGAGATGCGCAGCCGCGTCCCGGTCACCCGGGCCGGCGGGCGGTCGCGATGCGGGCTCGGCGCCCAGTCGGGCCAGTCGGCGCCGTTGCCGCGGGCGCTCCACCAGCGGGCGAGGTCGGCGAAGCTCTTCGGGGACGCCCCGTGCGGGTCGCGGAACACGGTCCCGTCGAAATGGTCCGAGACCGGCCCCTCGTAGTAGCGGGCGGCGCGGGCGCGCGCGCCGAACAGGCCGGCCGCCGCGGCGGCCAGGCCGGACAATCCGAGGAGCAGGCCTCGACGGGTGGACGGCACGTTCCTATCTCTCTTCCAGGGGGCGCGGAGACCATCCGCCCGTTCCCCGAGCCGGGCTGCGGGTCGGCTGTCGGTACTTAGGCGATCCGCGGGCCGGAGCAAGACGCGGCAGGGCGCCGCGTCCGTTTGGCGTGAGCACGAGCGGTCCGGGAACCGGCGCCACCTCCCGGACTCGTGCTCCGAAATCCGGGAGGTTCGCATGTCCGAGTTGACGCGGGACCAGGTCGTGTCCGCCGTGCATCCGGTCGACGACGCCATCGTCGCCGAGATCATCGCGACCGGGGCCACGCAAGCCGATCTCGCCACGGCCTGCGCCTTCGTGGCGCGGGAGATCCGCGAGCACGAGGCGCGGGACGTGCCGACCGGGCCGGTCGGCGAGGTGGTCTCGATCCTCGAGCGGGTCGGCGCGCGCCCGCTGCGCGGCTCGCCGCTCGGCGAGGCCGGGTCGACCCTGGAATAGAGGGGCGACCGAGCAGAGCGGAACCGTCAAGTACAAGTGATCCGGTTCAGCATCTTCGATGCAACCTGAAGGTGTTATATTTGTGCCCTCCGTTGCTTCGGAGGATGCAATGGTTCCGATTCTGATCGCTGGGGCTCTCGGGGGAGTTCTGCCCACCACGGCTCGCCTGGCGAGTACCTATGTGTCTCTTCCGGATACGCCGCTTCCGGGTTTCGGGCTGCTTCTCGGGCTCTCTCTGTTCGCCTTGATCGGTGCGGCAATCGCCTATGGCACGGGGTCGACCGAGGTGAGGCAGGCACTGGTCGCGGGGGTGGCCGCGCCTGGCATCATCACCAATCTGGTGGCCGGGGCGGATGCGCCGCGGCGCAGCGATGTTCTGCCGTTTCAACACTTTGCTCTGGTTTCGATCGCGCAGGCGCAACCGGCGGCCTCCCCTCCCGGCCCGAGTGCCTCAGGGTCGATCAAATCCATCACGATCGATCCCAGGGTCTCCGGCGGAGTCCCGAGCACGACGAACATTCCGGTGACGGCCCAGATTGCAGGTGGACCCAATAGCGAGACGCGGACTGTCCAGATCGGCAGTATAAGGTCTCTGACCGGGCCGACGACGTTGACCGCCCCTCCCGGGACGCAAAACATCACGATCGGCGGAAAGACCGTTCCTCTGAACTCCCCGGACAACAAGATCGACCTGAGCGTCTCCACGCGGCCGTCGTTCGGATCCGACTTCCTCTGGGCCTTGGGCGGCCAACGGTCGTTCTCGATCGAGCAGGTTGTTCCGAAAGTTGACTCCGGCGGGTCGCGCCCGTAAGTCTAGGTCGCTCTCGACACTCGCCGAGACGACATCAACCGACCGGTCCGCGAGGCCGGAGGCCAACGCCCGACAGCGCGATGCGCCCTCGGGCGCCACACGTGTTTGGGTTTTGCCTCTCCGCGGGAGAGGTCCAACGGGACGGGCGGACGCATGTTCGACGGTCTTTCCGACAAGCTCTCCGGCATCCTCGACCGGCTGACCCGGCGTGGCGCGCTGACCGCCGCCGACGTCGACGCCGCCGCCCGCGAGGTCCGCCGGGCCCTGCTCGAGGCGGACGTCGCCCTCGACGTGGTGCGCGGCTTCATCGACAAGCTGAAGGAGCGGGCCGTCGGGATCGAGGTCATCAAGTCGGTGACGCCCGGCCAGATGGTCGTCAAGATCGTCCACGACCAGCTGATCGAGACGCTGGGCGCGACCGCCGATCCGATCGATCTCAACGCGCCGGCGCCGGTGCCGATCATGATGGTCGGCCTGCAGGGCTCGGGCAAGACGACGACCTCGGCCAAGATCGCCAAGCGGCTCACCGAGCAGGGCAAGCGCAAGGTCCTGATGGCCTCGCTCGACACCCGCCGCCCGGCCGCCCAGGAGCAGCTCGCGGTGCTCGGCACCCAGGTCGGCGTCGAGACGTTGCCGATCGTCGCCGGCCAGACGCCGGTGCAGATCGCGCGCCGCGCGCTCGAGGCGGGCCGGCTCGGCGGCTACGACGTCGTCGTCCTCGACACCGCCGGCCGCACCACGCTGGACGAGGCCATGATGGCCGAGGCCGCCGAGGTGAAGCAAGCGGCGCAGCCGCACGAGGTGCTGCTGGTCGCCGACGCCCTCACCGGTCAGGACGCCGTCAATCTGGCGCGCTCCTTCGACGAGCGGGTCGGCCTCACCGGCATCGTGCTGACCCGGGTCGACGGCGACGGCCGCGGCGGCGCCGCCCTGTCCATGCGGGCCGTCACCGGCAAGCCGATCAAGCTGATGGGCGTCGGCGAGAAGCTCGACGCGCTGGAGGAGTTCCACCCGAACCGCATCGCCGACCGCATCCTCGGCATGGGCGACATCGTCTCGCTCGTCGAGAAGGCGGCCGCCACCATCGACGCCGAGCGGGCGCGGCGCACCGCCGAGCGGATGCGCAAGGGCCAGTTCGACCTCAACGACCTGCGCGAGCAGCTCGACCAGATGCTGAAGATGGGCGGGCTGGGCGGCATGATGAGCATGCTGCCCGGCATCGCCCGGATGAAGAACCAGATCGCCGCCGCGAATGTCGACGACCGCATCATCAAGCATCAGATCGCCATCATCCAGTCGATGACGCCGAAGGAGCGCCGCACCCCGGACCTCCTCAAGGCGAGCCGCAAGAAGCGCATCGCGGCCGGCTCCGGCACCAAGGTCGAGGAGATCAACCGGCTGCTGAAGATGCACCGGCAGATGGCCGACATGATGAAGCAGATGGGCTCGGGCAAGCGCGGGCCGCTGGCCGGGCTCGCCAATGCGCTCGGCTTCGGCGGCGGCATGCCGAGCCAGGCCGATCTGGAAAAGCTCGCCGACCGGATGCCCGGCGTGCTCGGCAACATGCCGGGCGGGCTGCCGCCCGGCGGTCTCCCCGGCTTCCCGGGGGCGCCCCCCGGAATGCCCGGCGTCCCGCCCGGAATGCCCGAGCTGCCGGCGCCCAAAGGCGATGCCGCCAAGGGCGACGCCGCGAAGGGCGACGCACCGGCTGCGAAGCCGGCCGCGGCGCCGCCGCTGCCCGGCCTGCCGAAGATTCCGGGCCTGCCCGGGCTCGGCGGCCTCGGTGGTGGTTTCCGGGGCTTTCCCGGGTTCGGGAAGAAGAAGTGAAAGTGCGTACCACCCCATCCGTCATTCCGGGGCGCGGGCGAAGCCCGCGAGCCCGGAATCCATAACCCCTGTCTGTGAGTATGGATTCCGGGCTCGCCGCTTCGCGGCGCCCCGGAATGACGGGCAGACCTAGACGAGAAGAGAGGACGAGAGAATGTCTCTGCGAATCCGGATGGCCCGTGCCGGCACCAAGAAGCGGCCATTCTACCACATCGTGGTCGCCGACTCGCGCAGCCCGCGCGACGGCCGCTTCATCGAGCGCATCGGCTACTTCAACCCGCTGCTGCCGAAGGAGCAGGCGGACCGTCTGAAGTTCGACCTCGACAAGGCCAAGGCCTGGCTCGCCAAGGGCGCCACCCCGTCCGACCGGATCCTGCGCTTCCTCGACGAGGCCGGCATCCAGAAGCGCGAGCCGCGCAACAATCCGGAGCGGGCGATCCCGCGCAAGGAGCGCAAGGTGATCGCCGAGCAGAAGGCCAAGGAGGCCGCCGAGGCCAAGGCCGCCGCGGCCGCCAAGGCCAAGGCCGCGGCTGCGGCCGGCTGATCCGGAGCAAAACGGGGGATCTCCGATGCGCGACGGACCGGACCGGGGCTTCGCCATCGCGCCGATCGGCGCGGCGGTCGCCTGCGCGCTGGCCTTCGCCCTGACGCTCGCCCTGCCCGCCGCCGCCCAGGAGCGGCGCGGCGGCGCGGAGCCGACCGTCACGGTGCAGGGCAGCGGAAAGCACGAGGCGAAACCGAGCTTCGCCGTTCTCACCGTCGAGGTCGCGACCCCCGGCGACACGCTCGACAAGGCGACCTCGGCCCACGAGGCGCGGGCCGGCCGCGCCGCCGAGGCGCTGCGGGCGCTCGCCGCCGACGGCGTCACGGTCGAGCGATCCGACTTCCGGCTCGCCCGCGACGGCGTGCGGCCGAAGCAGAACCAGCCGGGCTACCGCGCCGTCACCAGCTTCGCGCTCGCGCTGAAGCCGGTCGACCGCGTCGACGCGCTGGTCGGCCGCATCGCGGCGACCGGCCTGTTCGAGATCGGGCCGCTCGGCTACCGGGCGGACGACAGCAAGGCCGCGCTCGACGAGGCCCGCCGGAAGGCGATCGCCGACGCGCATGCCAAGGCCGAGGTGTTCGCCGCCGCGGCCGACATGCGTCTCGTCGGCATCGTCGCCATCACCGAGGGCGGCGAGGCCGGCCTGCGGCGCGCCGAGCTCGCCTCGGCGCCGTCGATGCAGATCGTGCCGCCCGCGACGCTGACCTTCGACGCCTCCGCCACGGTGACGTGGCGGATCGGCCCGCGCTGAGATGCCGGCTCGCCCGGCGTCCACGGACCGCGTCTGCGTCGCCCGCATCGGGGCGGCGCACGGCGTGCGCGGCGAGGTGCGGCTGTGGTCGTTCACGGCCGACCCGACCGCGGTGAAGCGCTACGGTCCGCTCACCGCCGGCGACGGACGGGTGTTCGAGATCGCCTCCATGCGGCCCGCCAAGGACTGCTTCGTGGCGCGCCTGAAGGGGATCGACGACCGCGACGCCGCCGAGCGGCTGACCAATCTCGAGCTCTACGTGCCGCGCGGGAGGCTCGCGCCGCCCGGCGAGGACGAGTTCTATCACGCCGACCTGATCGGGCTCGCGGCCGTCGATACGGCGGGCACGGAGCTCGGCACCGTGATCGCGGTGCAGAACTTCGGCGCCGGCGACCTCCTGGAGATCGCGCCGCGGCGCGGCGCCACGCGGCTGGTGCCGTTCACCAAGGCGGTGGTGCCCGAGATCGACATTCCCGGCCGCCGCCTCGTCGTCGATCCGCCGCCCGGGCTGCTCGACGACGAGGAGGAGGGCGACCTGCCTCCGCCCTCACCCTGAGGAGGCCGCGCAGCGGTCGTCTCGAAGGGCGAGGGCGGCCGAGGTGCCGGGTGGCCTCGGGGGGTCGAGACGCGACCCAGCGGCTCGCTCCTCACCATGAGGAGCGGGGTGGTCGCGAAACGCGATACGCAAACAGAAGCAAGACGGCCATGTGGCGCGCCAGCGTGATCACCATCTTTCCGGACATGTTCCCGGGCCCGCTCGGCGCGAGCCTGGCCGGCAAGGCGCGGGCGGGCGGCATCTGGGACCTCGCCGCCGTCGACCTGCGCGACTTCGCCACCGACCGGCATCGCAGCGTCGACGACACCCCGGCCGGCGGCGGCCCCGGCATGGTGCTTCGCGCCGACGTGCTGGCGCGGGCGATCGACGCGGTGGCGCCCGACACGGACGGCCGGCCGCGCCTGCTCACCAGCCCGCGCGGAAAGCCGCTGACCCAGGCGCGCGTCGCGGCGCTGGCCGCCGGGCCCGGCGTGGTCGTCGTCTGCGGCCGCTTCGAGGGGGTGGACGAGCGCGTCATCGCGGCCCGCAACCTGGAGGAGGTGTCGATCGGCGACTACGTCCTGTCGGGCGGCGAGCTCGCCGCCATGGTGCTGATCGACGCCTGCGTCCGCCTGCTGCCCGGGGTAATGGGCAAGGAGGCCTCGGGCGCCGAGGAGAGCTTCTCGGACGGTCTCCTCGAATACCCGCACTACACCCGGCCGCAGATCTTCGAGGGCCGCGACATTCCGTCCATCCTGGTCTCGGGCGACCACGGCCGGGTGGCGGCGTGGCGGCGCGCCGAGGCGGAGCGGCTGACCCGCGAGCGGCGGCCGGATCTGTGGGCCGTCCACACGTCCGGAATGCATGGGGCCCAAGCGCCCGGCACCCCGCCAAAAAAAGCGACCGATGGATGACAAAGCCGAAGACATGGCGTATAGGCACGCGCAACCCGAAGCATACCGACTGACAGACCGGCGCGCTTGCGCCAGACGCAGCGCTGGAGACCTTCCATGAACATCATTCAAGAGCTCGACAAAGAGCAGATCGCCAAGCTGTCCGCCGGCAAGGACATTCCGGATTTCGGCCCGGGCGACACCGTGACGGTCAACGTCAAGGTGGTCGAGGGCGACCGCACCCGCGTGCAGGCCTACGAGGGCGTCTGCATCGGCCGCTCCGGCGCCGGCCTGAACCAGAGCTTCACGGTCCGCAAGATCTCCTACGGCGAGGGCGTCGAGCGCGTCTTCCCGCTGTATTCGCCGCTGATCGACTCGATCAAGGTGGTGCGGCGCGGCAAGGTGCGGCGCGCGAAGCTGTACTACCTGCGCTCGCGGCGCGGCAAGGCGGCCCGCATCACCGAGCGCCAGGACCGGCCGGGCGAGCGCGAGAGCGCGGCCGCCGGGGCTGCCGCCGAATAAGGCCGCATGGCACCGCCGACGACACCGAAGGCCGGCCCGTCCGGCCTTTTGCGTCGGCGCCGGCCGCTGCATCGAAACTCCGTGGCCCGATCATCGGGGCGGATCGGCGTCGCCGCGGCCATCGTGCTCGCGGCCGCGCCGCCGGCGCTCGCCGAGCCGGTGTGGCTCGAGGTGTCGCAGGCCGTCTCCGGCACCGACCAGCGCAGCGGCCAGGCGGTGGTCAACTTCATCCTCACCACGGCGGGCCGCGAGGTGTTCGCGCGCTTCACGGCCGCCCATGTCGGCCGCCGCATCGACATCCGGGTCGACGGCAAGACCATGCTGCGCCCGGTGGTCCGCGAGACGGTCGCCGGCGGCGTCGGCCAGATCCCGGTGACCACGGTCGAGGAGGGCAGGGTGCTGGCCCGCCGCCTCGCCGCCGAAGGCGCCCGCCTCGAGGTCGAAGTCACGGAGTGAGGCGTCCTCACCCGATCTGTTTCGACCGCGTGAGCGCACGGCATCCTTCGCTCTCGCGCGACGGGGGCTTTGCATAATCCGTCATTCCGGGGCGCGCCGAAGGCGCGAACCCGGAATCCAGCTCCGAACTCGGCATTCTGGGCTGGATTCCGGGTCCGACGCTCCGCGCCGTCCCGGAATGACGAACTCTGCAAAGCTCCCGCGAGGGGAGAGGGTTCAGGGCCAGCCCCGGCCCTTGCGCCGTCCTGCTGCGCCCCCGACATTCGTTGTGGGGCCAGTTTGGATTTGCTACAGACCACGCATGTCGTCATTTCGCGCAGATTCCGGAGCGGACGGGCGGGCCCTGCGGCCGGCGCCGCACGCGCGCGTCGTGCTCGACGACCATGCCCGGCTGCCCTGGCGCTTCTTCGGCCGGCTGACGGCGGCGGTTCTGGCCGGGCTTTCCGTCTGAGCGCGGCCGTCCGGCCCGCGCGCCCGCCGATCCGTCGTTCACCGAATTCCCGACATCGCGAGACCGAACCCGAGACCGAACCGATGAAGCCGCGCACCCTCTACGACAAGATCTGGGACGACCACGTCGTCGACGAGCAGCCCGACGGCACCTGCCTGATCTACATCGACCGCCATCTCGTGCACGAGGTGACGAGCCCGCAGGCCTTCGAGGGGCTGCGGATGACCGGCCGCAAGGTGCGGGCGCCGGAGAAGACGCTGTGCGTCGTCGACCACAACGTCCCGACCACCGACCGCTCCAAGCCGAACGAGGATCCGGAGAGCGCCGCCCAGATCGCCGCGCTCGCCGACAATGCCGGCCATTTCGGGCTCGAGTACTACAACGAGTTCGACAAGCGGCAGGGCATCGTCCACGTCATCGGCCCGGAGCAGGGATTCACGCTGCCCGGCACCACCATCGTGTGCGGTGACAGCCACACGGCCACGCACGGCGCCTTCGGGGCGCTCGCCTACGGCATCGGCACCTCGGAGGTCGAGCACGTGCTCGCCACCCAGACGCTGATCCAGAAGAAGTCGAAGAACATGCTGGTGCAGGTGGACAACACCCTGCCGCCCGGCGTGACCGCGAAGGACATCATCCTGGCCGTGATCGGCGAGATCGGCACGGCCGGCGGCACCGGCTACGCGATCGAGTACGCCGGCGAGGCGATCCGCGCCATCTCGATGGAAGGCCGGATGACGATCTGCAACATGTCCATCGAGGGCGGCGCCCGGGCCGGCATGGTGGCCCCCGACGAGAAGACCTACGCCTATCTGAAGGACCGCCCGAAGGCCCCGAAGGGCGCCGCCTGGGAGCAGGCGCTGCGCTACTGGGACACGCTGCGCTCCGACGAGGGCGCGCATTTCGACGCCGTGGTGAAGCTCGACGCCGCCAACCTGCCGCCGCTGGTCACCTGGGGCACCAGCCCCGAGCAGGTGATCGCGATCACCGGCCGGGTTCCGGTGCCGGCCGACATCGCCGACGAGAAGAAGCGCGCCGCGGCCGAGCAGGCGCTGCGCTACATGGGCCTGCAGGGCGGCGAGAAGGTCACCGACATCGCGCTCGACCGGGTCTTCATCGGCTCCTGCACCAACTCGCGCATCGAGGATCTCCGCGCCGTCGCGGCCCTGGTGAAGGGGCGCAGCGTCGCCCCGACCGTCAAGGCCATGGTGGTGCCGGGCTCGGGCCTCGTGAAGGAGCAGGCCGAGGCCGAGGGGCTGCACGAGATCTTCAAGGCCGCGGGCTTCGAGTGGCGCGAGCCGGGCTGCTCGATGTGCCTCGCCATGAACCCCGACAAGCTCGCCCCCGGCGAGCGCTGCGCCTCCACCTCGAACCGCAACTTCGAGGGCCGCCAGGGCTACAAGGGCCGCACCCATCTGGTGTCGCCCATCATGGCCGCGGCGGCGGCGATCGAGGGGCATTTCGTCGACGTGCGCGACTGGACCTGACGCGCCGTCCGCTGGGACGGCAGGCGGCTCGGGGCGTCCGGCAACGGGCGCCCCGACATGCTTTCGTGCCCTCCCCGCGACCCGGCCCACCGCAGGCGCCGGGGCCGTGAATGCCCTGCGAATCAGTCCTGCGGGCCCGGCGTGGGGATTCGCCCCGGTGAACCGCGAGCGAGAGGCGCGTCCAGGGCCTGTGCCCGAAGGGCGACCCGCCGCGCGAAGGCGAAATCGCGGGTTCGAGCACCCGACAAAGGTGCAGCCTCACCGAGCCCCCTACCGTGATGCTGTGGTATCATTCTCTTCACGAGAATGTGCGTTGCCCCGCTCTCGGAAAAGCTAGCTCGCCCCGATACTTCGACCGAACATCGGGACGGTTTCGGGGAGATGCCGATGGCAAATCAGGAGGACGAACTGCTCGCCCTCGCTGCGACTCTGCAGCGGGCGCTGGCCGAGCTCGCGCAGGTGCCGGCCGACAATGTGGCGACGGCCCGCGGTCTCGCCCAGATCGAGCGCTGGACGCTGCGCTGGATCGAGCTGGTCGAGGACCTCCTGCGCAGCCATCGGGCCGCCGGCAGGGCCCGTGAGCTGCGGGCCGCCCTGGTCGAGCTGCGGGCGGCCTCCGCCCGCGTCCATGCGACCGACGGCCTCCCCTTCGCCGACCGCCCGGGCCATGCCGGCCCGCGCCTCTCCGAACTCTGATCGTCTCCGGCCGGGCGGCGGGTGCGGCTCCGTCCGCCGCGACCGCAACCGATCGCGAGCAGGGCCGGTGGCCGGCGCATCCGCGGTCGAATTCGTCGCGCCCTGCTTGAGCCGGTCGGGGATTGCACGGACTGGCGGAACGCCGACACCTCTGGGAAGATTCGGTTACCGGTGAACCGGGAGGACCTGCATGGAAGGTCGGTATTTCGAGCACAAGAAGATCGCCGAAATGCTGCGTGGCGCGCTGGCCGAGATGGCCGTCCTGTGCGCCGAGCAGACGCCGTCGACCGAGGCGGTCGAGCATGTCGAGCGCTGGACCCTGCGCTGGATCGACCTCGTCGAGGCGATGATCTGGAACACGCCCCCCGGCGCCGACGTGGACGAGCTCCGCGCCGCGCTGGCCCAGCTGCGGGCCATGGCGCCTGCGATGCGGGCCCGTGCCGATGTCCTACGGGCGCCCGCGATCGCTCCGGGCGTCTGATACCGACGGCTCTGCACCCCGACTCGTGATCCCGAGGTGCCCGGCACCCGGGTCCGCGCTTCGCGCGGCCCGCGGCCTCACCGCGTCTTCATCGCCGCGATGGCCTCCTCGATGCGGGCGCCGGCGTCCTTGAGGGGGCGGACGACCTGCTCGGCGAGCTTGGCGCGCGGCACCGCCGAGCGGAAATAGGTGAGCCCGAAGGTCGCCAGCACGCGGCCGTCGGCCATGATCGGGATCGCCACGGTCGACGACGAGGTCGGCTCGGTCGCGGGATCCCGCTCGGCATAGCCGCGCGCCCGCACGGTGCGCACCAGCTGGCGGACCACGGCCTGCAGGTCGGGCGGGTGGTCCTCCGGATCCGTCGAGGTCTCCAGCATCCGCACCAGGAGCTCGCGCTCCTCGCGCGGGCACCAGGCCAGATAGGCGCGCCCGAGCCCGCGCGAGATCAGGCTCAGCCGCATGTTGATGGTGGCGTGGAACGGCGACACCGGGCTGTCCGGGATGGTGGAGAACCGCACCGCGACCGCGTCCTTCACCAGCAGGGCCACCGACACGGGCCATTTCAGCCGGCGGGTGAGGTCGATGGCCCACGGCCGGGCCGCCTCGATCACCATCGGGGCGCCGTGGAAGCCGCTCGCCAGCGTCGTCACCTGGGACGTGACCTGATAGCCGCCGAGCCGCTTGTCGCTCGCCACGTAGCCCTCGGCGATCAGGGTCTCCAGCAGCCGCACGATGGTCGGCTTGGGCAGGCCGGTGCGCGCGTGCAGGTCGGCGACCGTCGCGACGCGCTGCTTGTTGAGCTCGGCGAGCAACGCGAAGGCGCGCTGCACCGACTGCACCGGAGGAAAGGACGGCATGGCGGGCCTTGTCGCACGCGTCCGCGGCGTCCTGGTCCGGAGCCGCATGGGCGCGGCCCGACTAGACTATCCCGGGCCCGCCGTGACAAGGGCCGGATCGACGATCAGCACCACCTTGCCGATCTGCTCGCCGGCCTCGAGCATGCCGTGCGCCGCGGCGACCTCCGCGAGCGGGACCGTCGCGTGGATGCGGGTGCGGATGCGGCCGTCGGCGAGCAGCGGCCACACCTCCTCGACCAGCGCGCGGGCGATGCGGCCCTTGTAGGCGGGCGGCCGCGGCCGCAGGGTCGAGCCGGTCAGGGTCAGGCGCCGGCGCACGATGTCGCGCACGTTCACCTCGGCCATGGCGCCCAGGTGGCTGGCGATCAGCACGACGCGCCCGTCCGGGGCGAGCAGGCCGAGCTCCTTGTCGGTGTAGGGACCGGCCTGGCCGTCCAGCACCACGTCGACGCCGCGGCCCTGCGTCAGCTCGCGCAGGCGGGCGCAGAAGTCCTCGGTCCTGTAGTCGATCGCGGCGGCGGCGCCGTAGTCCAGGCAGACCCGGCACTTCTCGGCCGAGCCGGCGGTCGCGTACACGGTGGAGCCGCGCAGCTGCGTCGCGATCTGGATCGCGGCGAGGCCGACGCCGCTGGTGCCGCCCTGGACGAGGAGCGACTCGCCCTCGGCCAGCCGGCCGAGCATGATCACGTTGTTCCAGGCGGTGAAGAACACCTCGGGCAGCGAGGCCGCCTCGACGAACCCGAAACCATTCGGGATCGGCATGCACTGCACGGCGGGCACGGCGCAGGACTCGGCGTAGCCGCCGCCGTTGACGAGGGCGCAGACCGGCGTGCCGGGCGGCGGCCAGGTCACGTCGTCGGCGGTGCGCGCGACGACGCCCGCGACGTCGAGGCCGAGGATCGGCGACGCCTCGGGGGGCGGCGGATAGAGGCCGCGGCGCTGCTGCACGTCGGGCCGGTTGACGCCGGCGGCGGCGACCCGGACCAGCACCTCGCCGGGCCGGAGCGCCGGTTCCGGCGCCTCGGCCAGCACCATCTGCTCCGGCCCGCCGGCCTGCAGAACCTCGATCCGCTTCATGGGGTCGGCCTTCTCGTTGGAGCGGTCTTCCGGGGCGGTGCGTCGGTCACGACCTCCGCTCGTCCCCGCGACGGCGGGGACCCGGGGCGCCCCGGCGCGCCGATCCTGGAGTCCCGCTTGCGCGGGACCGGGCGGAGTGCGGGGCGATCCCGGTCGAGACCGGTCAGCCTTCCGCCGGCACGGGATAGTCGGCGGCGTTGATCACCATGCCGGGCTTCTTCGAGAAGTCCATGCGGGGTGGGGCGAAGACGTCGAGCAGCCAGGAGCGCTTGGGGCCGACATTGTTGCTGGTGTGGACCACCTTGGCCGGGATCACGGTGACGGAGGGCGCCCCGATGGTGACGTGCTCGTCGTCGCGCCAGGTCGTCTGGTCGGGCGTCCACGGCCAGCGCAGGTGATGCATGTAGTCGCCCTCCAGCACCACCGAGCACTGCTCGAAGTCGTCGTGCGAATGCGGGCTCAGCTTCCTGGGGTCGCGCGGCCCGTCGCGCCGCGTCATCACGTTGAGCATCAGATTGGTGGAGCGGAAGATCCGCATGTTGGTCTCGGGCTTCTCGACCGCGAGCGGGGTGTACTGCCGGAGCTTGAAGCCGTCCGGCGGCGTCGGCCACGGCACGATCGGGGCGCATTCGGGCGCGCCGTCGGAATACGTCGCGGCGTTGCTGGCCTGCCGCGCGAGATCGGCCGCCTGGTTCGAGAACACCCGGACGATGCGGGCGTCGCTCGTCGCGGTGATGCGGCTCGCGCCGGGCGGCACGATGGTCAGCGTCTCGGCGGCCGCGTCGATCCGCTCGCCGCCGGCCGCGATGGTCGCGCTGCCGGACGCCAGGAACACCATGGATTCGTCGGGCTGCGCGTCGCGCGACAGGACCGTGCCCCTGGTCACGTCCGAGATGGCGATCACCAGATTGGCGCCGCGGGTGATCCAGGTTCTCGCACCCGGCTCCTCGATGTCGGGGGGAGCCACGGAGTGGTCGGCGTAGCTGGCGGGTCTCGGGATCATGAGTCTGTTCCGTGTCGATGCGGCGGCGCTCAGGCCGCCGGCTTGCCGAGCCCGCCGATCTCGGCGAGTGCCTTGGCGGCGGCGTTGCGGAGAAAGCCCTGGTCGGAGGAGACGACGAAGGCCGAGGCGCCCCGCTCCTTCAGCCATGTCGCTTCGGGAAGGCCGCCGACGAAGACGGCGACGGGCTTGCCGGCCGCCTTGGCCGCGGCCGCGATCCGGTCGACCGCGTCGCGCACCTCCGGCGCGTCGTTCTTGGCCGCTCCCATCGCGCAGGTGAGGTCGCCGCGGCCGATGAACAGCGCGTCGATGCCCTCGACCGCCGCGATGGCGTCGATCTCGTCGAGCGCCTCCGGATCCTCGATCTGGGCGATCACCGTGACGGCCGCGTCGCAGGCGTCGATGGTCGACCACATCTTGCCGGCGCCATAGCCGGCCGAGCGCGGCGAGCCCGAATAGCCGCGGCGGCCGCCGCGGTAGCGGCAGGCCGCGGCGACCTCGCGGGCCATGGCGGCGCTCGACACGTGCGGCACCAGCATGCCGGTCGCGCCCATGTCGAGCACCGAGAGGAGCGACGACGGCGCGCTGCTCGCCACCCGCACGAGGCCGGCGAGGCCGGCCGCCTTCGCGGCGAGCAGCGCCACGTCGATGGCGGCGCGGTCGAACGGCGCGTGCTCCTCGTCGATGACGACGAAGTCGAAGCCGAGCGCGCCGAGGATCTCGGTGGCGTGCATGGTCGGCGTCTTCACGAAGGTGCCGACCAGATGCTGCCCGGCGGCGAGCCGGGCCCGGAAGCTGCCGTCCGGGGCGGGCGGGATGGTCATCGGATCGCGCTCCGTCACGCCGCCGCGGCCGGGGCGTTGTCGCCGATGCCGGCGAGCCGCATGGCGTTGGAGGAGACCATCCGGCGCACCTCGTCCGGCGTGTAGCCGAGCGTGAGGCAGGTGCGGACGATCTGCTTCATCCCCTCGACGGGCGACGGGCAGTTGGCCTGGCCGAGATCGGAACCGAAGAAGGTGTTGTCGACGCCGGCGGTGTCGATCCATTCCTTCAGCTGCTCCGGCGTGTAGACCTTGAAGCGGCAGTCGATGTAGAGGCAGGCCGAGTGCTCGATCATCACGCCGAGGTCGAGGAGGCGCTTCACGTCCTTCGGCGCCGCGCCGACCGTGTAGGGCGGGTGGTTGACGAGCAGCCGCTTGCAGCCGCGGCGCTTCGCCTCCTCGAACAGCACCCACGCCTCGCTGATGTGGAGATGGCCGCAGGACAGCACCGCGTCGTACTGGGCGACGAGATCGAGGATCGGCTTCACCTCCTCCTTGAGCTCGCCGTGCTCGTCGACGGCGGAGAGGGCGGTCGGCCGCCGCATCTCGGACTTGGCGACCAGCAGCTTCTTGTTGTGCCCCTCGCGGATGTGGTTCGCCGCCGAGACGGTCGGCATCCACACGATGCGGGTGCCGAGCTTGAGCGCGTGCTCGACCGCGTAGACGTTGAACCCGCCGAGCGCGTTGTTGAGCACGATGCCGCCGAGCGGCTCGGCGCCGCCTTTGGTCTTGGCGCGGATCATCTCGGCGATCGGCGCCGTCGGGTAGTAGTGATCCTTGAACAGCACGGCCCGCATGCCGGCGGCGCTCGCCTGTTCCAGCGCCTCCATGTGGTCGACCAGCCGCGCCATCACGGACGGCCCGCTGTGGACGTGCAGATCCACGGCGCCCTTCATCAGGTCGTCGACCAGGGTGTCGGAGATCGGGGTGGCGGCGGACATCGCTCTTCCTCTTCTGGCTCGGGCGGCGCGTCGCGCGGACTTCGCTCCTGGCGCCGGCGCGACGCATCGTGTGGTCCGGAGACTACGAGAAATGCCGCCGGCATCGGGCACAAATCGCCCTCGTTTCACGATGCGAAACGGTCCGAGAAAGCGGTCGCCCGCCGCGGCGTCTGGGCTTAGCTTCCATCGCCAAGCGCGGAGATCGACAACCGCGTACCGCGCCGCAGTCACCCCCCGGAGAACGCATCATGGACCACCGTGTATCTCGTCGGCTCGCCGTGGGGGCGGCCCTGTGCGCGCTCGCCGCTCCGGCTCTGCTCGCCTCGGGCCCGGCCGCGGCGCAGGGCTGGCCGAACCGGCCCGTCACGCTCATCGTCCCGTTCCCGGCCGGCGGCAACACCGACATCCTGGCGCGCGCCGTGGCGGCGGCGCTGAGCGACGGGCTGGGCAAGCAGTTCATCGCCGACAACCGTGCCGGCGCCGGCGGCAATATCGGCGGCGCCGCGGTCGCCAAGGCGCAGCCCGACGGCTACACGCTGCTGTTCTCGACCCCCGGCCCGGTGGCGCAGAACCGGCTGATGTACAAGTCGATGCCCTACGATCCCGATCGCGACCTCGTGCCGATCGTGCTGATCGCCAACTCGCCCCTGATCGTCACCGCCAAGAAGGACGCGCCGTTCAAGACGCTGGCCGACCTGGTCGCGGCCGCCAGGGCGGCGCCCGGCAAGGTCAATGCCGGCATTCCGGGGCAGGGCACGCTCGGCCACATCACGTCGGAGCTGCTGCAGGCGAGCGCCAAGGTGCAGTTCACCAACGTGCCGTACCGCGGCACCTCGCCGATCATCACGGATCTGCTCGGCGGCCAGATCGACGTCGCCATGGACTTCATGTCGAGCTACGTGCCGCTCGTGCAGAGCGGCACCATCAAGGCGCTCGCCACCACGGGCGCCAAGCGCAGCGCCTCGCTGCCCGACGTGCCGACCGTGACCGAGACCGGGGTGGCGAACTTCGAGGCCTCCGCCTGGTACGCCCTGATGGCGCCGGCCGGCACGCCGTCCGAGGTGATCGAGAAGACCAACCGCGTGGTCAACGCCTGGCTGAAGACCGACAAGGCCAAGGAGGTGCTCGCCTCCATGTCGATGGAGCCGAACGGCGGCACGCCCGAGGAGCTGAAGGCCTACATCGCCTCCGAGGTCGCCAAGTGGGGCCCGGTCATCAAGGGCGCCGGCATCCAGTTCTGATCCGGCCGTCCGGATCGATCCCGTCTCCCGGGATCGTCGTCGCCCGGTGGGTTCCGAGCCGACCCCCGCCGGGCGGCGGCGAGACGGCACGTCGGCCGAGACGTCGCGGCCGGCGTGCCTTCTGCATGTCAATGGGCCTGCTCCCATGCCCCTCGGCCCGTCAGGCCCGCGCGCGCCGCGGGCCTTCGCGTCTCTCCGGCGCTGCAGCGACGCACCGCGGATGGCCGGGACGAGCCCACAGGCGCTGGAGCGGTTTCGATCGCGATGAATTCGCCCCGCCTTCCGCTCGTCCCCGCGAAGGCGGGGACGCAGGGCCGATTCGGCGTGTGGCCCCTGGGTGTGGCCCCTGGATTCCCGCTTGCGCGGGAATGAGCGGAGAGTGGCTCGAGCTCAGCGGGACGATCTCCAGCTCGAACTCCGAAGCCTCGCCTCCGTCGTGCGCCGCGGAGGCGAGCGAGGGCGGAGCACCAGGTGCGCCGCAGTCTCACGACCGTAACGACGGAGTTCGGTGGATACCGGGTCGTTCGCCTGCGCGAGGGCTTTGCATAATCCGTCATCCCGGGGTGCGGACCGCAGGTCCGTGAGCCCGGGATCCATGCGCCCGGTGCTGGTGACTCACGACAGACAGGGCGTATAGGTCCCGGACTCGGCGCTGGCGCGCCGCCCCGGGACGACGGTGCAATTCCGCAAAGCCCTCGCCTGCGCGGACGACGACGATCGAGAGGCTGTATCGTCGATCTTATCGTGCCGCTGCCCGCCCGGCGTTCAGCTTCGCGAGGATGTCCGGCAGCTTCGCCCGGGCGTTGCGGGCGAGGTCGTCGTAGAGGCTGCGGCCGTGCGCGTCGATCGCCACGGTGAGCGGGCCGAAGCCGGCGAGCCGCACGCGGGTGAGCCGGAACTGCATGATCAGGTCGTCCCACGCGGTCTCGACGATCGCGGCGACGCCCTCGGACAGCAGCGGCGAGGCGCCGCCCATCATGGAAAAGTAGACGCAGCCGACCTCCTGCATGGCGCGGGCGCAGTCCATGTCGAGCCCGCCCTTGCCGGCCGTGGCGGACAGCGCGAAGCGGCGGATCAGGGTCGGCAGATACGGATTGAAGCGCGTCGAGGTGGTCGGATTGACGTAGAGCGGCTCGGCGCCGCCGGCCGGCGTCTCGCGGCTGCACACCGACAGGTGGAAGAACGCCGCGCCGCCGAGATCGAACGGCAGCGGCTTCTCCTCGGCGACATGCGCCATGATGCGCTGGTGGGTCGGCATGCCGATCGTCACGATCGCCTCGCCGTCGAGCCGCACCACGTCGCCGAGCGCGAGGTTTCTCGCGTCGCCGCGCGACAGCGGCACGGAAAGGCGCGGGAGGTCGTCCTGGACGGCTGGCGTCACGGTCATGGTCGTCACTCGCAACGCTCGATCTCGCCCGAATCGTGGATGCGGGCGCGGGTGCGGCGGTTGATCCAGCAGTTGAAGCAGACCGCCACCGGCGTGTAGCCGTGGCCGCTCGCATAGTCGATGTGGACGCCGAGCGCCGTGGTGTCGCCGCCCGTGCCCATCGGGCCGAAGCCGGTGGCGTTGATCGCCTCGAAGAGGCGCCGCTCCATGTCGGCCAGGATCGGCTCCGGATTGATGGTGCCGAGCCGCCGCAGCGTGGCCTTGGAGGCGAGCTTGGCGGCGATGTCGAAGGTGCCGCCGATGCCGACGCCGACCACCACGGGCGGGCAGGGCTGCGAGCCGGCCTTCAGCACGCACTCCATCACGTGGCGCTCGATCGTCTCGAGCGAGGGCGACACGAAGGTCTCGATCGACGCCCAGCGTCCGGTGCCGAGCGCCTTCGGCGAGCAGGTCATCTCGACATGGTCGGCGCCGCTCGCCACGTCCCAGGTGACCAGCGGCATGTCCTTGCCGGCGAAGCTGCGCTGGTTGGTGAGCGGATTGGTGACGAATTTCAGGATCGGCGGCTCGGCCGTCGCGCACAGGTCGGCGAAGCCGTCGACGATGGCCTGCCTGATGTCGCCGTCGATGCGCGCCGCCGTGCCGATCTTCACGTCGTAGCTCGGCACGCCGGCGTCCGTGCAGAGATACGTGTCGTCGCTCTTCGCCCGCTCGGCCGCGGTCAGCATGAAGCGCAGCACCTTGCGGGCCTGCTCGGCCGTCTCGGTGTCGAGCGCGGCGCGCAGCGCCGCCACCGCGTCGTCCGGCACGGTGCGCAGCGACCAGGCGTAGAGATCGGCGGTCGCGCGCCTGATCGCGTCGTAGGTGATGGCCACGGATCCTCCGCCGGCGGCGCCCTGTTGGGTGCGGGTCGCTCGCCGCCGACGATTGAAGCACGACTGCGCCCGCATCGGGGGCCGTCGTGCCGCTGTTTCGTGATGCGAAACGAACGGGCCGGTGCGACGCGTGTCCCGATGAACGGAACTTCCGCCTGGAACGACCAACACGGATGGCGTAGTCCTGCGGGCGTCTCGCGTGCCGGGCTGGTGCCTCGACCCCCAACAGCTTGCATGGAGTTTCGATGTTCCTTTCGCGTCGCGGCTTTCTCGTGTCGGCGGGCGTCGGGTCCGTCGCCGCGCTCGGCGGTTCCGTCCCGGCTTCGGCACAGACCGATTCGTCCCGAGCCCCGCGATCCCAGCCCGCCGCATGGCCCGACCGGCCGATCCGGATCGTGGTCGGCTTCGGCCAGGGCGGCCCGACCGACATCGTCGCCCGCATCCTGGCCGACCAGCTCTCCGGCCTGCTCGGCACCTCGGTGTTCGTCGAGAACCGGCCCGGCGCCTCCGGCAACATCGCGACCCAGGCGGTGGCGCGCGCGCCCGCCGACGGCCACACGCTGATGATCGGCGCGCTGCCCTTCGCAGTGAACCACTGGCTGTTCCCCGACTTCGGCGTCAGGTTCGGCACCGACATCGTCGCGCTGGCGCCGATCGGCGCCACTCCGAACCTGCTGGTGGTGCCGCCGTCGCTCGGGGTGCGCAGCGTCGCGGCGTTCCGGGAGCTCGCCCTGTCGCGGCCCGACGCCGTCACCTATGCGACCCTCGGACGGGGCTCCTCGTCGCACCTCGCCGGCGTCGTCTTCGATCAGAAGGCCGGCACCGCGTTGCTGCCGGTCGCCTTCACCAACAACAACGAGGCGACCCAGAACCTGATCGGCGGCCACGTGATGGCGTGGTTCGCGCCGCTCACCTCGGTGCTCGAGCTGGTGCGCAGCGGCCGCCTGGTGGCGCTCGGCGTCACCGCGCCGGAGCGCGTGGCGGCGCTGCCCGAGGTGCCGACGCTCGCCGAGTCCGGCCTGCCGGGCTTCGACGTGCGGGTGTGGGTCGGGCTGTTCGCGGCGGCCGGCATTCCGGCCGAGCGGATGGCCGTGCTGGAGCGCGCGCTCGACCAGGCGCGGGCCGCGGCGGCCGTGCAGGCCGCCCTCGACGCGCAGGGCATCGCCCCGCTGGGGGTCGCGGGCCGGGCCGGCTTCCACGACTTCGTGGTGGCCGAGATCGGCCGCTGGCAGCCGGTGGTCGCCGCCCTGCGGTGAGATCGCGGAGGTCGCGGGCCGGCGCATCGCGCCGGCCCGCGAGGATCACGCCGGCCCGGTGCCGGCCGCCAGCGTGCGGCGCAGCTCCGAACGGACGATCTTGCCCATGGCGTTGCGCGGGATCGCCTCCACCCGGTGGACCGCGACGGGCCTGGCGAACGGCGCCACCTCGGCGCAGCGCGCACCGATCTCGGCCTCGTCGACATGGCCGCCGGCGACCACCGCGACGACGATCTCGGGCAGCCCGCTGCGGCCCTCGACCGCGATCACGCCGGCGTCGCGCACGCCCTTGCAGCGCGTCACCTGGCGGTCGAGCAGCTCCGCCGCCAGCTTGACGCCGCCGAAATTGATCACGTCGTTGGTGCGCCCGCCGACCACCAGCATGCCGGTCTCCAGCACGCGGCCGTGGTCGCCGGGCGAGAACGCGTCCATCGGCTCCATCGTGGTGCTGCCCGGCCGCCACGGCGCCGCGAGGCCGAGCGCGCGGATGCGCAGGCTGCCGGTCTCGCCGGCCGGCAGCGGCCGCCCGGCCTCGTCGCAGGCCTCGACCGTCGCCCACGGCACCAGGAAGCCGACCGCGCCCTCGTCGCGCCGTTCCGCCAGCTGCTCGACGCTGGCGAGCGCCACGACGCCGGCCTCGGTCGAGGCGTAGGTGTTGACGATCGGCACCGGCAGCACGGCGCGCAGCCGCCGCACCAGCGCCTCCGAGATGTGCGAGCCGCCGGCCTGGATCTCGCGCAGCGTGGCGAGACCGCCGAGGCTGCGTTCCTGCGTCTCGGCGAGCTCGCCGAGCTGCTGCACCGAGACGATGGCGAGCTCGGCGCCCGCGAAGGCGATCACCGGCACGGCCGTCGCGGCGGTCTGCGCGAAGCAGACCATCTTGCCGGTGGCGAGCGCCGTGAAGGCGATCATGAAGCCGAAATGCGAGCGCATCTGCGGGCCGCAGAAGACCCGCTGCACGGCGGCCATGCTGCCGCGCCACAGATAGGTGGTGATGCGGTCCCACAGCACCGCCTCGCTCATGGCGATCGGCTTCGGCTCGCCGGTCGTGCCGGAGGACAGCGCCACCCGGCAGACGTCGCGCGGCCCGAACCGCACCGGCGTCGCCGGCGGCCGGCCGGGCTGCGCCGCGAACCAGCCGGGATCGACCTGCAGGGCGGTGCCGGTGAAGCCCGCCGGGCGGTCGCGGTCGTACAGCAGGGCGGACATCCCGAGCGGCAGTCCGGCCTCGGCCGGCATCAGGCTGGTGCTGATCACGCCGAGCCGGTGCAGCGCGCAGATCAGCACGACCTGCCAGACCGGATCGGCGACCGTGAGCCCGACCAGGGTGCCGGGCGCGAGGCCGGCCGCGGCGCAGCGCGTCGTCGCCGCGGCGATCGCCTCGGCGAGCTGGCCGTAGGTGAGCACGCCGCTCTCGGTCCCGATCGCCGGGCGCCGCCCGTCGAAGCGGGCCTGCAGCAGGATGCAATCGACATAGGACGGGGACGTCGTCCCGGGGGGACGGCTCGGGTCGGCAGGCATGTCTGGCTCCGGAGGCGTGGTCGGACGGGGGTCGCCGGCCGCGATGGTAACGGGGCATGACCGCGAGGGCGAGATGCGATTTGGACGACCGAAGCAGGATCGCATCGATCCGCAACCGCGCGAGCTCCCGCTGTTTCGCCCCGGCCCGGCCGCGGGTTCGAGGCGCGGCGGAGGCGGCGATGACGGTCTTGGTCGCGGCTGCGCCAGCGGATCGCGTCGGTGGTCACTCTGGCGTGAGGAGCGGACGTGGTCGGGGTCCGCGATGACGGACTCCGCGCGCGATCGGGCAGGAGATGGTCCGCGACGTTAGTCTAGGAAATGCTGACCGGCGTCAGTGTCTTTGATTCACGGGTTGCCGCGCTCTGACCCGGTCCCGCCAGCGATTGAACGACGGGTCCGGACCAGCGGGGAAATCACCTTTACGAACTTGACGAACTTATCGATTTTGCCATATATGCTCCAGCGGAGGTTGGGTCATGGCAGCTTCAAAATCGAAGACGGTCCTTCGCCGCGGCGCGGGCCGGCGGGTCCGGGCGGCTGGGAAATCGGCCTTCACCACGATGGCGTTTGTCACCGGCCTGGACCAGACCCTGCCGAAGGGGGCGGCCGGCTTCAAGCTGAAGATGCCGAACATCGCGTCCAAGGTGCTCACCAGCAGCCCCAAGCGAATGAAGGTGCTCTTGCAGGGCTACGGAGATGCGATCGCCAAGAGTCGCACAGCCGGCCGGCGGGTCAGCTTCCGCGTCGATGTCGATCCTGATGGCAAGGCCGTCGTGACGCCCTTCGAGGAGGCGGTTGCCGCGCCTGAGCCGAGGGTAGAAGAAGCTGTGGCGCCGGACCCCCAACTGCAGGCGGCGCTGGCGGCGGCGCGCGAGCGCGGCCGGCTGCGTGCCGCCGAGATCCTGGGGGGCGACGACATGCTGAGCGCCGATGCGTTCGCCAACATGCTCGGCACGAGCCGCGTGACGGTGAACACGAAGCGCCAGAGCGGCCAGATCCTGGGCCTCGACGGGGCGAAGCGCGGCTTTCGTTTTCCGGTCTGGCAACTCGATGCCGAAGGGAAGCCCTATGCCGAGCTTGCGGTGCTGCATGAGCGCCTGGGCGGGCCTTGGGCGGTCTATCGCTTCCTGGTGCAGCCGCATGGTGAACTCGACGGGCTGACCGGGCGCGAGGCTCTGGAGCGTGGGAAGGTCAAGGCTGCGCTTGAGGCCGCCGAGAGCGTTGGGAGAGATTTCCGCTGAATGGCGAAGGTTCTCCCGCCCAAGGGCTTTGCGGGTGCAGTCCTCCACATTCATGAGGTGCCGCCCGGCCGGCGGTTCGGCCGCATCTATCTCGGTCGCTATCCGGACCCCCTCGGCTTCGGCAAGACGCCGAGCCGGTTCAGCGATCCGAGGCGGCGCGTCGCCGCCAACCGTTTCGGCGTGCTCTATCTCGGGGAGACTGTGAAGGTCTGCTTCCTGGAGGCGGTCCTCCGCGACCAACGCGATGGCGCGATCGGCGATCTCCCGATGGAGGAGGGGGAACTGCATGACCGCCACTATGCGGAGATCGAGGTCGCCGTCCCGCTTAGAATGGTCGACCTGCGCGATGACGGCGCCATCGTCATGGGCGTTCCGACCGACGTCGCGAAGGCCTCCGGCCAGGCACTCGCCCGGGCTTGGTCCGTGGCCTTCCACGAGCACGCGGAGAAGCCGGATGGCATCATCTATCCGTCACGGCTCAACGGGCACACCAGCTTGGCAATCTTCGATCGCGCCATCACGAAGCTGCAGGCGGTCCGGACGATGAAGCTGATTGCAGCGCCGGGGCTGGCGGCGGTGCTGAATGATCTGAAGGTCAGCATCGTCGAGCCCGACCCGTGATCGGCTGGGAAAGGCTAAGCGCTGTCGCGGGATCGAAAGGAGTGAGGGGAGATTCGGTGATCGACCGTGATCAGGTCGACGTGCCTCCTCGTCCGTTTCCGGGTCCGTGATCTGCAAACGCACCTTGTATCGGTCGTCTACCGATGATCCGCCGCGTTTCACCGCATCGCGAGCGATGCTCGTTTGTCTGATGTCGACGTATATTGGCTTCTTCTTGTATTTGAATCGCCAGTTGGGGGCCTTCACGTCGAATACCGGTCCATACGCGTACAGCACCGCGGTTACTGTTCGCGGTTCCGGGTCGTCAGTCGTTACCGGAGTCTGTTTCCGATCCGAGCAGGACGCGACGATGGCCGCCACGTCCTCTCGACCGTATCGCTCGCTTCTCTTGTCTGGTCCGCTGAACGCGATCGATGCCACGCTTTTCTGGGTCACTATTGGAGCGAGAACACCTTCTATCGCGTCCAAGACAGCGTCACTCTGAGCCAAGCGGTACACGGTCGGGCTCACGTTTATGGTGTTCCCGTCACCTTCGACCTTCACGATGATCGACCCGGGCGGGTCTTTCGTCTCCTGTGCCGTCTCGACCTGCCGGCCGTTTTTCCATTTCAGATATCCGAACACGGTCCCCGTAGCTGCAGCGACGCCTGACGTGACCACGCCGAGCTTCTTCAGGAGGTCCGTCGCCTTCTCAATCGATCCGCTCTGAAACAGGTCCGTGATCTGGTTAAGGATTGTCTGGATAATCTCGAAATTGATATTGAAGCATTTGTTCTCGAAATCTGATGTCACCAGAAGGCGAACTGCCGCCCGCTCTCCATTCACTTCACCGTTTGCCGATCGCACTAATTTTCCGAATGCCACGAGCGCCGGACCGAGGGCGTCCACGTCCATCGCATGGTCGTTAGGATTGTCGCCGAAGTACGAGACTTGAAACCGTTGGCGGCTCACACGGCCGTTCGGATCGTCAGCCATTCCACACCCCACCGTTTCCAGTGGGTATTACCCTACAGCTTATCCGCGCATTGACTATCCTACCGCACTGTTCCCCATATGTTCTCAACGGCGATCGAGACGAAGTTGCAAGCAGGTCGGTGCACCCCGCTGTGGACAGCCGAGAGCATGGGAATGCACGGGACGGATGCGGATTTAAGCTAAGTGCTGGTGCCGCAAGAGGGATTCGAACCCCCGACCCCATCATTACGAATGATGTGCTCTACCAGCTGAGCTATTGCGGCGACGCGGCTCCCTGATACTGGGCCGGGCCCGTCTTGGCAAGGGAGGGGTGGAGCGCCGGGGCGGGGGCCGCGACGCGGCGGCGTCCGGGGCGGACCGCGTCGGCGGCCGGCCGCCCGCGGGCCGGCCGCCGGGCCGGCGCGGAAATCGCGCGCAACCCCGCCCGCGACCTTTGAAAACCGCGGCCGGAGCCGATAAATAGACGGCATGCCCGAGGTCTTCCCGTCGCCCGACCACGACCACGACCGCTGCAGCGCGTCGGTGCTGAAGCATGCCGAGACGCTGTGCAAGGAGCGCCACGAGCGCCTGACCCCGATGCGGCGGCAGGTGCTCGAGATCCTGGCCGGCAGCCACAAGCCGCTCGGCGCCTACGAGATTCTCGAGCTGGTCGCGCCCGAGGGGCCGCGCCCGGCACCGATCACGGTCTACCGCGCCCTCGACTTCCTGATCGCCCAGGGGCTGGTGCACCGGATCGAGAGCCGCAACGCGTTCCTGGCCTGTTCGCACAGCCACGCGGCCGGCGCCCTGGTCGCCTTCCTGATCTGCGAGCGCTGCGGCGCGGTGGGCGAGGCCCCCTCCACGGCCATCTCCGACGCCATCAAGGCCTCGGCCAAGGCGCTGGGCTTCACCCCGAAGATCTCGGTGATCGAGGTGACGGGCGTGTGCGCCCACTGCGCCCGCGGCTGACCGCCGCCCCGGCTGCCGCGCCGGCGGCCCGCCGCGCCGGTGCCCCGGCCCGCCCCCGCCCGTCTCGCCCCGCAGGACCCCGCCGTGCAGCCCGCCCGCCCGCTCGACGCGCTCGCGACCGCCACCATCGTGGCCCTCAGCCTGAGCTGGGGCCTCAACCAGGTGGCCATCAAGGCGGCGGTGCCCGACATCCCGCCGCTGGTGCAGGGGGTGATCCGCTCCTCCGGCGCGCTGCTGATGCTGCTCGCCTGGGCATGGGCGCGCCGGGTGCGGCTGTTCTCGCGCGACGGCAGCCTGCTGCCGGGACTCGTCGCCGGTATCCTGTTCGGGTGCGAGTTCATCATGATCTATCGCGGCCTGATGATGACCACGGCGAGCCGCGGCACCATCTTCCTCTACACGGCGCCGCTGTTCGTGGCGCTCGGCGGCTCGTTCCTGCTGCCCGGCGAGCGGCTCGGCCGGCTGCAGTGGTTCGGGCTGGTGACCGCCTTCGCCGGCGTGGTGGTGGCGATCGGGGCGCCGCAGCTCCTCGCCGCGCCGCCCGCCGGGGCGGGGGCGGCCGGCGCCGGCGCGCCGCCGGGCAGCCTGGAGAGCACGCTGGCGGGCGATGCCCTGCTGCTCGTCTCGGCGGTGTTCTGGGCCTCCACCACCCTGGTGGTGAAAGGCACCCGGCTGGTCCATGCCGCGCCGGAGAAGACGCTCGGCTACCAGCTCGCCTGCTCGATCCCCATCTTGGGGCTGGCGGCCCTGTGGTTCGGCGAGAGCCTGCCCGGGGTGCCGCGTGCCGCGGCGGTCTCGTGGCTCGCCTATCAAACCATCTGGGTGGTCGGAATCACCTATGGGCTGTGGTTCGCGCTGGTGAAGCACTACTCGGCCAGCCGTCTTTCGGCCTTCACGTTCCTCACCCCATTGTTCGGGGTCGTGGCCGGGCACGTCGTGCTCGGAGATGCTATAGACTGGCCGTTCGCCGTGGCGGCCGCCCTGGTGGTCGCCGGGCTCGTCCTGGTGAACCGGCCGCGGCGTACCGGCCGGGCCGCCGCGGATGGCGCGAATCGGCCGCGTTGACGGGGGCTTGCGGGTCTGGCACTCCCGCGGCCATTGCATTTCGGGAGTTTGACGATGAGCGATCTGGCAGGTCCGGCGATGCGGCGCGAGACGGTCGGCGTGCGGGTCGGCAACGTCACGGTCGGCGGCGGCGCCCCGATCGTCGTCCAGTCGATGACCAACACCGACACGGCGGACGTCGCCGGCACGGTCGCCCAGGTGGCGGCGCTGGCCCGGCAGGGCTCCGAGATCGTCCGCATCACGGTCGACCGCGACGAGGCGGCCGCCGCGGTGCCGCACATCAAGGAGCGGCTGCTGAAGATGGGCCTCGACGTGCCGATCGTCGGCGACTTCCACTACATCGGCCACAAGCTGCTGGCCGACCATCCGGGCTGCGCCGAGGCGCTCGACAAGTACCGCATCAATCCCGGAAACGTCGGCTTCAAGGACAAGAAGGACAAGCAGTTCTCCGCCATCGTCGAGATGGCGATCCGGCACGGCAAGCCGGTGCGCATCGGCGCCAACTGGGGCTCGCTCGACCAGGAGCTGCTCACCCATCTGATGGACGAGAACGCCCGGCTGCCGAGCCCGAAGGACGTGCGCGCCGTCACCCGCGAGGCGATGATCCAGTCGGCGCTGCTGTCGGCGGCGCGGGCCGAGGAGATCGGCCTGCCGAAGAACCGCATCATCCTGTCGGCCAAGGTGTCCTCGGTGCAGGACCTGATCGCCGTCTACCAGGATCTCTCGGCGCGCTCGAACTACGCCATCCATCTCGGCCTCACCGAGGCCGGCATGGGCTCGAAGGGCATCGTCGCCTCCTCGGCGGCGCTCGGCATCCTGCTGCAGCAGGGCATCGGCGACACCATCCGGGTGTCGCTGACGCCGGAGCCGGGCGGCGACCGCACCCTGGAGGTAAAGGTCGCGCAGGAGATCCTGCAGACCATGGGGTTCCGGGTGTTCGTGCCGCTGGTCGCCGCCTGCCCGGGCTGCGGCCGCACCACCTCGACGACGTTCCAGGAGCTCGCCAAGGAGATCCAGGGCTTCATCCACACCTCGATGCCGGAGTGGAAGACCCGCTATCCCGGCGTCGAGCGGCTCAACGTCGCGGTGATGGGCTGCATCGTCAACGGCCCCGGCGAGAGCAAGCACGCCGACATCGGCATCTCGCTGCCCGGCACCGGCGAGAGCCCGACCGCCCCGGTGTTCGTCGACGGCAAGAAGGTCGCGACCCTGCGCGGCCCGACGCTGGCCGCCGACTTCAAGGCCATGGTGATCGACTACATCGAGCGCCGCTACGGCAGCGCCCGCACGGCGGCGGAGTGACGGCCTCTCCGTCGGCGTTTCTGGTCACCGGCGCGTCGACCGGGATCGGTCGTGCCGTCACGATGCGGCTGCTCGCGGCCGGATGGACCGGCTTCGCCACGGTGCGGCGGGTCGAGGATGCGCCGCCCGGCGTCACCGCGCTCTTGGCCGATGTCACGGATCCGCCGTCGCTCGACGCAGCGCGTCAAACGGTGGAGCAGGCGCTGGCGGGGCGCCGGCTCGCCGCGCTGGTGGTCAATGCCGGCATCGCGCTGCCGGGGCCGCTGCTCCATCAGCCGCTCGACGAAATCCGCAGAACCTTCGAGGTGAACGTCCTCGGGGCGGTCGCCACCGTGCAGGCCTTCGTGCCGCTGATGCTGCCGGTCGGCGATGGATCGGCCCGCATCGTCGCCATCAGCTCGGTGTCGGGAAAGATCGCGGCGCCGCTGGTCGGCGCCTATGCGGCGTCCAAGCATGCGCTGGAGGCGCTGTGCGACAGCCTGCGCCGCGAGCTGATGCTGCACGGCGTCGACGTGGCGATCGTCGAGCCCGGACCGATCGCGACGCCGATCTGGGACAAGGGGCTGGAGTTCGGCGGCACCCGCTACGCGGAGACGCCGTATCGCGACACCGTGGCGGCCATGACGACGCACTTCGCCGATTCGGTGGCGCACGCCCTGCCGGCGACGCGCGTCGCCGACGTCGTGCTCGAGGCGCTCACGGCGCGCCGTCCGCGCAGCCGCTACGTGGTGACGGCCCGTCCGCTCACGGACTTCCGGCTGCCGCGCCTGTTGCCGGATCGCCTGCTCGATCGCCTGATCGCCGGTCGGCTCGGGCTGACGCGACAGCGCGGGTAGGGCGGTATTTCGGGGCCCGACGCTCGCGTGATTCAGACCGCCGTCACAGCTCCGCCCGACGCGCGGGCAGGTTCCGGCCGCGGGTTGCGGCTCGACGGAACTCTGCCCTGCGCGGTCCGCGCTACAGCAGCGCAAGGAACTCTTCGACGGACAGCCCGGTCATGCAGCGAGTGTCACGGTCACTTCGTGGATGAGCGGCTTGGCGTCGACCGGCACCGGTTCGCCCCGGGCCTGCCGATCCTCGATCACCAGCCGGATGGCGTCCTCGGCCATCGCCAGCGCCTCCGCTTCGTCGTCGCCGTAGCTGACGATCTCGGGCAGGGCCGGCACCCGGACCGTGAAGCCGCCGTCCGGCTCCGGTTCGAGCACGACGGCATATGTGCGCGATGTCGGCATCGTGTGTGGTCCGTTCGGTTCGTTCATCGATCATACCGGAAACCGGCCGCGCCGTCGTCGGCCGTCCGCGCCGGGGGGGCGCCTCGGGCTCCCCCAGCATCGCCCACCGCCTTGTCCACAGCCCGTCCACCGGCGTGATCGCGGGGGCCGGCCGCGGGCTCGTTCACCGGCCGGACACACCGCGTCGCCCGGCGAGAAAATCCGCGGCGGCGGCTTCGTTCCCGAAGCCCCAGACGGCGGGGCACGACTTGGTCTGGCCCGCCGCACGCTCGACGAGGATCGTCTGTCGTTCACTCGATTTCGCTCGCGAAATCCCGACCCGCATAAGCGATCGCGACAATCTCGACGACGTCCTCCAGCACCCGGAACGCGATCGTCGCACGGCGTTCGAAGCCGATGGTGCGCAGGCCAGGAGCGATGTCGTCACGTCGGGTGCCGCGGTTCGGAAACTCGGCCAGCGCCGTGCAGGCCTTTTCGATACGCCGATATAGTCTTCGGCGCGTCTGGAGCCCGATTGCCCGGCGATGTGACCGAAAAGCGCGAAAAGATCCTCCTCCGCCGTGGCGCGGAAGACGACCTCGTGGGTCATCTCACTCGTCCTTGACCCGCTCCGCCGCGCGGGCGCGCAGGCGCGCGAAGACCTCATCGGCCGGTGTGCTCGGACGCGAGTCCGCGAGCGAAGCCTCGACCTTCCGGCGCAAGATCGCGTCGAGGGCGGCCGTCTCGCGGTCGAGCGCTCGGAGCGCGTCACCCACGACCTCGCTCTCCGACGCATAGGCGCCGGATGCGATCCTGGCGTCGATCATCTCGGCCAGATCGGGCGGCCGCGCCACGGTCAGCGAACGTGCGGGCATGGTCGTCCGTCCATGTCGATCGATACGGCAGTCTAGCGTGAACGTCGGGCCCACGAAAAGGTCGCCGCCGTCCGGCGGGCGACCAGCGCGTCGCGCCCTTGCCCGACCGGCCTCGCGAGCAAGCGCCGTCGCCGCTTCGCCGTCGTCGGCCGTCCCCTCCAGCGCGCCGGGGCGGGCTCCGCCACCATCGCCCACCGCGTTGTCCACAGCCTGTCGCACCGGTGGGAATCGCGGGGGCCGGCCGCGGGCTCGCTCACCGGCCGGACACACCGCGCCGGCCCGGCAGGCGAATCCGCGGCGGCATGGTTTCGGCTTCGTTGCCGAACCGTGGCGGGCCCGGGGCAGGGGCGAGCCGCGGCGCCGGCGCGACCTGAGGGCGGCAGACAGGCGCCCGGTTCGCGCCTAGGACGAGCCATCGGTCGCCGCCGCGGCCGGCTCCGGACGAGACGAGGCGCCGATGTCGGATCGACATCTCTACATCGCCGGCACCGGCCGGGCCGGCACCACCTTCCTGGTCCGCTACCTGACCGCGCTCGGGCTCGACACCGTGCTGGCGCGCGATCCGCAGGCCAAGATCGACGCCGACGCCCAGGCCGGGCTCGAGGATCCGCCGAGCCTCGTCGACGGACCCGGCGCGCCCTACGTCGTCAAGACGCCGTGGCTGTTCAAGGTGCTCGACGACATGCTGGCGCGCGGCCAGCTGGCCGCCGACGGCGTCATCGTGCCGATGCGCGACCTCCGTCAGGCGGCGGCGAGCCGGCTGATCCTCGAGCATCAGGCGATCCTGCGCGAGACGGCGTGGGTGAAGGACCTCGACACCCCGTGGGACGTGTGGGGCAGCGTGCCGGGCGGCCTGATCCACTCGATGCAGCGCGTCGACGCCGAGCGCATCCTGGCGGTCGGCTTTCATCAGCTGATCGAGCGCCTGGTGCGCGAGGACGTGCCGATCGTCCTTCTCAGCTTCCCGCGCTTCGCCGCCGACGCCGACTATCTGCACGCCCGTCTCGCCCCGGTGCTGCCGCAGGTGACGCTGGCGCAGGCCCGCGACGCGTTCGCCCGCACGGCCGAGTCCGGCACGGCGCGCACCGAGACCGAGCTCGCCGGCGCGGACGACGAGGACGTGCGGCTGCAGAACGCGGCACTCAAGCGCGAGATCGCGGTTCTCCAGCGGCGCCTCGACGCGCTGGAGCCGCCGGGCCGGAAGAGGTCGCGCAAGCGGCGGTGGTTCGGCCTCGGGCCGCGCCGCCGGGGCTGACGGCGGACGGGCGGGCGTGGCGGCCGCCGGTGCCGGCCGCCGGCAGCGCGCCGCGAAGCATTCACGCATTCGCATGTTGATCCATCTCAAGCCGCGGCGCGCCGCGGCGCGCTATAGGGCCGGGATCGCACGGAGATCCGATCCCATGCTGAAGCTCGCTGTGCTCGTCTGGATGATGCTCGGCACCACGCTCGCCGGAGCTCTCGTCGTCGTCATCGTGAGCGTGCCCTCGCTCTACAATCAGGGCATGAGCCTGATCCCGATCGCCGCGGCGGCGGGCTTCGTCCTCGCCGTTCCGGCCGCGTTCCTGATCGCCAGGAAGATCGACCAGGCGACCGCCAGGCACGCCTGACCCGCGCCTGATCCGCCCGATCCCCAGCGTCCATCCCGGTCGCCTGCTCCGGCGCAGGCCCGGCGGCGCGGCCGCATCGACCCCGACCGATCCGCCGCCGGCGCGCATCGCGTGCGCCGGCGCAGACCTGCGATGCCCGCCGCCCCCTTGAAGAGCGGCGGCGCCGTTCATTCATCAGGCTCTCCCACGCGGCATCCCTCCGCCGCCCCGCCGCGACGCAGCCGGAGCCCGAGACGGGCTCCGGCGCGGCCGGCGGGCCTGTCCTCTCCGGAGCCTCCGAGACATGTTCACCTGCACGGGCTACGCGGCCGGCGCCGCCGACCAGCCGCTCGCTCCCTTTACGTTCCAGCGCCGCGATCCCGGCCCGACCGACGTCGCCATCGAGATCGTCTACTGCGGCGTGTGCCATTCCGACCTCCACACGGTCCGCGGCGAGTGGGGCAACACACTCTATCCGTGCGTGCCGGGCCACGAGATCGTCGGCCGGGTCACCGCGGTCGGCGGCGCGGTGACGCGCTTTTCGGTCGGCGACACGGTCGGGGTCGGCTGCATGGTCGATTCCTGCCGCACCTGCGCGAGCTGCCGCGAGGGCCTGGAGCAGTATTGCGACAACGGCTTCGTCGGCACCTACAACGGCCCCGACCGCAAGAGCGGCGGCCACACCTTCGGCGGCTATGCCAGCGCCATCGTGGTCGAGCAGGACTTCGTGCTGAAGATCCCGAAGAGCCTCGACCTCGCCGCCGCGGCGCCGCTGCTGTGCGCCGGTATCACCCTGTGGTCGCCGCTGCGCCACTGGAAGGCGGGGCCGGGCAAGAAGGTCGGCATCGTCGGGCTCGGCGGCCTCGGCCACATGGGCGTCAAGCTCGCCCATGCGCTCGGCGCCCACCTGGTGCTGTTCACCACGTCGAAGAGCAAGGTCGCCGACGGCGAGCGGCTCGGTGCCGACGAGGTGGTGCTGTCGACCGATCCGGAGGCCATGAAGGCGCACACCGAGAGCTTCGACCTGATCGTCGACGCGGTCGCGGCCGATCACGACATCAACGCCTATCTGGGCCTGGTGAAGCGCGACGGCACGCTCGTGCAGGTCGGTGCGCCCGAGAAGCCGCTGGCGGTCGCGGCCTTCAGCGTGATCTGGAAGCGCCGCAGCTTCGCCGGCTCGCTGATCGGCGGCATCGCCGAGACCCAGGAGATGCTCGACTTCTGCGGGGCGCACGGCATCACCTCCGACATCGAGATGATCCCGATGCAGAAGATCGAGGAGGCCTATGCCCGCATGCTGAAGAGCGACGTGAAGTACCGCTTCGTGATCGACATGGCGAGCCTGAAGGCGGCGTGAGCTTCTCGCGCCGCCGCTGCGGAGCGGCGCGGACCTGATCAGAACGGGCCGGCTGCGGCCGGCCCGTTGCCCGCCGGGGGTGCCGATAACGCGTCGACATGGCGCATTAACGGAGAGTTCGGGGATCTGCGGTAGCGTGGTCCGATCCGCGACATCGCACACCCCCGGAGCCCCGCATGTCCGACCTCCTCCACCGCATCGCCGACGGCTGGCAGAAGACCCTGCCGGTCCTCGCCGTCGTCGGCGCCGCCCTGTGGCTGGTGCTGTTCCACGGCGCGCCCGCGAGCGAGCAGGCGATGTTCGCGGCGCTGCTGGTGATCTACATGGTGCACCAGACCGAGGAGCATCTGTGGCCGGGCGGCTTCCGCCCGTACGCCAACGCGCATGTGTTCAGGAGCGGCCGCGACGACTGGCCGGTGGACGAAGGCGGCGTCGCGCTGGTCAACATCGCCTGGGTGTGGGCGCCGATCGGCCTCGCCGCGCTGTTCCCGGAGACGCTGCGCTGGGTCGGCCTCGGCTGGGTCGGGCTCACCTTCGTCAATGCGCTGTCGCATATCGGCACGACGGTGCGGTTCCGCGGCTACAATCCCGGCCTCGTCACCTCGATCGTGATCTTCCTGCCCTTCACCATCTGGGTCTTCGCCGCCGAATATTCTCGCGGTGCGCTGTCCGGCCTGGAGATCGCCGGCCTGCTGATCGCCGGCGTGCTGCTCCACGTCCCGGTCGCCGCCCTGTTCGTGATCCCGTTCCGCCGCAAGACGCCCGCGCTGGTGTGATCACGACGCAGCCGTACCTCGACCCGTCATCCTGAGGTGCCCGCGCAAAGCGCGGGCCTCGAAGGATGCGGCCCGGACATATCCAGATCAGCGGCGGCCGTCGCCCTTCGAGGCTCGGGCTTTGCCCGAGCGTCTCAGGGTGATGGCGAGAGTCGGTGCCCCGGGCGATCCCGCCGTCCTCACAGCCAGCGGCGGACCTCGGTCTCGCTGGGCAGGCGGCCCTCCGGCGTCACCTCGTCGACCGCCTCGGGCAGGCGCTGGCTGAGCTCGGCGAGGAGCTCGTCGCGCGACAGGCCGGTGCGGCGGGCGAGCTCGTCGATGCGGTCGGGGCCGAGCGTCTCCTCCAGCTCGCGGGCCGAGATCGCGCGGTTGGGGCCGCGGCGGACCCAGGAGTCGGCGACGTCGCCCCGGCCCTTCTGGTGGAACTGGTCGACCAGGTCCTTGAGGCCGCCGCTGAGCGCGCCGCCGGCGGCACCGCCGCCCAGGAGGCCGCCGAGCCCGCCCAGCAGGCCGCCGAGGCCGCCGCTCGAGCCCTCGCCCTGCACCCGGCCCGGACCCCAGGGCGGCGCATTGGTCTCCGCCTGCGGCACCGGCGCGCTGCCCGAGCCGAAATGCTTGTAGGCCTTGTAGGCGAGCAGACCGAGGATCGCCATGGTGATGGGCGACATGCCGCCCTTGTCGCCGGCGCCGCCCGCCGGCTCGGGCGCGCGCTCGCCGCGCGGGCCGTTCATCATCCCGTTGATGACGTCGAGAAGTCCCATGGTCGCCTCCTGGGCCGCCCCCCGCGGATAGATCGCGTGCGGAGGCGACGGCCGCAAGACACCGGCCGCGTCCGCGGCCGGGACCACGTGCCGCGGGAACCTTTTCGCCGCGAGCTGCGCGGCACCGGCCGGCCCGGCGTCAGAACGAGCGGGCGTCAGAACGGCACGGCGGCGCGGCCGCGAAAGCTCCAGATCTGGGTGTCCCCGCCGAGCCCGCCGAGCTCCGCCCCGACCGACACCGCCGCGCCGTTGCCGAAGCGCGCCGACAGGCCGCCGGTCGCCCGCGCCGACCAGCCGTCGAGCAGCGGCACCGAGGCGAGCGCCGGCGCGCCCTCCAGCGCGACCGCCTCGGCGTCGTCCTTGGTGAAGTAGTAGTCGGCGTAGAGGCCGGCATAGGGAGCGAGCGTCAGCTCGGGGCTGACGAGCCACGGCCACGCGGCCTTGACGCCGGCCGAGGCGCGGCCGGTGAAGAAGGTGCGCTCCGCCTGCGGCGTGCCGAGCGTGTCGGTGTAGGCGTCCTGGCGCTCCCACAGGCCGTAGATCTTGGCCGACGGCTCGATCGCCAGGCCCCACGCCTGGGTGCTGCCGGTCAGGCCGCCCGACACCAGCCAGCGGCGGCCGTCGAAGCCGCCCGCCGCGGCGCCCGACGCTCCGTCGTAGCCGAGCCCCGTATAGGCGACGGCGGCGTCGAAGCGCAGCCCGGCGGCGAACCGCCAGCCGAGATAGGAGCCGGCCGTCCAGCCGTCGCCCTTCAGGCGGCTGTTCAGCGTCTCGGAGCGATAGTCGAAGGTCTCCCAGCCGCCGACCACGCCGACCAGCAGGTCGGGCGTCAGCCGCCGGGTCAGGCCCATCAGCGCGTTGACCTGGGTGCCGGACAGCGGCGAGGGCGTCGCGCTGCTCTGGTTGAGGCTGCCGACGCCGGTGCCCCGGATCTCGGCCCACATCAGCCAGTCCTTCGGCGCGGCCCGGCGCGCCGCCTTGGCCGGCATGGCGCCGCGGTCGATCGCCGCGAAGGCGTCGTCGATGCGCGACCGGCCCGTCGCCGCGGCGCGGCCGCCCTGCGGGGCCGTGGAGACATAGGCCGAGGCGGCACGGGCGTCGGGGCCGCGCGCGCCGGTGCCGCTCTCGTCGTCGTCGGGCTCGGCCGCGAAGTTGAAGCGCAGGCCCATGCCGCTCGGGCTGATCAGGGCGCCGCCGCCGGAAAAGCCTTCGGCGATGGCGGAGTCGATCGCGCCTGTAATCGCCGCGCCGGAGTTCTGCGCGATCGTGCGGGTGGCGACGATCTGCATGGCGCGCAGGCGCAGGCTGTCCTGCGGCGTGCCGATGTCCTGCACCAGCGCCGCCGAGGTGCTGGCCGCGTAGACGGCGCTGCCGGAATAGACCGCCGTGATGGTGTGCTTGCCGATCTTCAGGCCCGTGGTGGTGAGCGCGGCGGTGCCGCCCGCGAGCGTCGCGGTGCCGATGGCGACGCCGCCGTCGTTGAACGTCACGGTGCCGGTCGGCGTCCCGGCCGGCCCGCTCACCGTCGCCGTGAAGGTGACGGGCTGGCCGGCCTCGCTCGGATTCTTCGACGAGATCAGCGACGTGCTCGTCGCCGCCTGGCCGACCGACAGCGAGAAGGTGGCGCTCGCCGAGGCGCTGTTGGTGTCCGTGACCGTCACCGTGAACGTGGCGGGCGGCTGCGGCGCGGTGGGTGTGCCGGTGATCTGGCCGGTCGCGGTGTTGAAGGCGAGGCCGGTGGGCAGGCCCGGGGCCACCGCATAGGCGAGGGCGCCGGTGCCGCCGGAGCCGGTCACCGGGGTGAACGGCGTCGCGGCCTGGTTGATGATCAGCGCCGTCGTCGGGATCGCCGTGGTCGCCACCACGGCGCCGTTGACGGTCAGGCCGAAGGTCGCCGTCGCGGTGGCGTTGTTGGCGTCCGTCACCGTCACCGTGAAGGTCGTGGTCGCGATGGGGGCGGTCGGCGTGCCCGAGACCTGTCCGTTCGCCGGGTTGAGGCTCAGGCCGGCCGGCAGGCCCGGCGACACGCCGTAGGACAGCGGTGCGGTGCCGCCCGAGCCGGTGACCGGGGTGAACGGCGTCGCCGCCTGTCCGGCCGTCAGCGTCGTCGCCGCCACCGCCGTGGTCGCCGTCACGGCGGAATTGATCGTCAGGCTGAAGGTGCTCGATGCGGTCGCGCTGTTGGCGTCGGTGACCGTCACCGTGAAGGTCGTCGCCGCGAGCGTCGCGGTCGGCGTGCCGGTGACGGCGCCACTCGCCGGGTCGAAGGCGAGCCCGGCCGGCAGCGCCGGCGCGACGGCGTAGCCGAGCGGCGAGGTGCCGCCGCCGCCGGTCACCGGCGTGAACGCCGTCACGGCGGCGCCCTGGGTCAGCGTCTTCGCCGCGATCGCCTGGGTCGCCGTCACGGCGCCGTTGACGGCGAGGCTGAACGTGGCGGTCGCGCTGGCGCTGTTGGCGTCCGTCACCGTCACCGTGTAGGTGGTCGCCGCGCTGATCGCGGTCGGCGTGCCGGTGACGGCGCCGGTCGTGGTGTCGAAGGAAAGGCCGGCCGGCACGCCGGGCGACACGCCGTAGGACAGCGGGGCGGTGCCGCCCGCGCCGGTCACCGGCGTGAACGAGGCCGTGGCGGTGTTGACGGTCAGGGTCTTCGACGCCACCGCCTGGGTCGCCGTGACGGCGCCGTTGACCGTGAGGCTGAAGGTGTTGCTGGCCGTGGCGCTGTTGGCGTCCGTCACCGTCACGGTGAAGGTGGTGGCCGTCAGCGCCGTGCTCGGCGTGCCGGAGATCGCGCCGGAGCTGGTGTCGAAGATCAAGCCGCTCGGCAGCGCCGGAGACACGCCGTAGGACAGCGGGGCGGTGCCGCCGCCGCCCGTCACCGGGGTGAACGGCGTCGCCGCGGCGTTGGCCGTGAGGGTCTTGGACGCCACCGCCTGGGTCGCGGTGACGGCGGCGTTGACCGTCAGGCTGAACGTGTTCGACGCGATCGCACTGTTGGCGTCGGTGATCGTGACCGTGTAGGTGGTCGCGCCGCTGGTGACGGTCGGCGTGCCCGTGACGGCGCCGGTCGTCGGCGACATCGACAGGCCGGTGGGCAGTGCCGGCGCCACGGCGTAGCCGAGCGGCGGCGTGCCGCCCGCACCGGTCACCGGCGTGAACGCCGTCGCCGCGGTGTTCTGGGTGAGCGCCTTCGACGCGACCGCCTGGGTCGCCGTCAGGGCTCCGTTGACGGCCAGGCTGAACGTGTTGCTGGCGGTGGCGCCGTTCGCGTCCGTCACCGTCACGGTGTAGACGGCGGCGCCGCTGGAGGCGGTCGGCGTGCCGGTGATCTGGCCGTTCGCGATGTTCAGGCTCAATCCGGTCGGCAAGGTGGGCGCCACGGCGTAGCCGAGCGGCGCCGTGCCGCCGCCGCCCGTCACCGGCGTGAACGCCGTCGCGGCTTGGCCGGCCGTCAGGGTCGTCGACGCGACCGCCTGGGTGGCCGTGACGACGCCGTTGACGGTGAGGCTGAACGTGGCGCTGGCCGTGGCGCCGTTGGTGTCCGTCACCGTCACCGTGTAGACGGTCGCGCCGCTGGAGGCGGTCGGCGTTCCGGAGATCGCGCCGGTCGTCGGCGACAGCGACAGGCCCGCCGGCAGCAACGGCGCGACGGCGTAGCCGAGCGGCGCCGTGCCGCCGCCGCCCGTGACCGGCGTGAAGGCGGTCGCCGTATGGTTCTGGGTCAGCGTGACCGAGGCGATCGACTGGACCGCCGTGACGGCGCCGTTGACGGTCAGGCTGAACGTGTTGCTGGCGGTCGCGCTGTTGGCGTCCGTCACCGTCACCGTGAAGGTGGTGGCCGTCAGGGTCGCGGTCGGCGTGCCGGTGATCTGGCCGTTCGCCGTGTTCAGGCTCAAGCCGCTCGGCAGCGACGGGGCGATGCCGTAGGTCAGCGGCGCCGTGCCGCCGCCGCCGGTCACCGGCGTGAAGGCGGTCGCGGCGTGGTTCTGGGTGAGCGTGACGGTGGGCACCGACTGGGTCGCCGTGACGGCGCTGTTGACCGTGAGGCTGAACGTGTTCGAGGCCGCGGCGCTGTTGGCGTCCGTCACCGTCACCGTGAAGGTGGTGGCGGCCAGGGTCGCGGTCGGCGTGCCGGAGATCGCGCCGGAGCCGGTGTCGAAGCTCAGTCCCGCCGGCAGCGACGGCGCGATGCCGTAGGTCAGCGGCGCCGTGCCGCCCGATCCGGTCACCGGCGTGAACGACGCCGTCGCCTGGTTCTGGGTCAACGCCTTGGAGGCGATCGCCTGGGTGGCGGTCGGCCCGGTGACGCTCAGCTGGGTCGGCGTCGTCGCGGTCGAGCCGGTCAGCGCGCTCGGGCCCGACGCGGAGACGGCGCCGGTCGTGTAGGAGTAGCTGCCCGCCGTGGTCCCGGTCACGGTCAGCGTCACGGTGCAGGAGCCGCTCGCCGCGATGCTGGCACCGGACAGGCTGAGGCTGCCGGCGTTGAAGGTCGCCGTGCCGCCGCTGCAGGCCGTCGCCGGGCTGCTGCCGGTCAGTCCGGAGGGCAGCGCGCTCGCCGCCACCGCGACGCCGGTCAGCGCGGTCGACGGGTTCGGGTTGCCGATCGTCAGCGTCAAGGTCGAGGACCCGCCGGTGCCGATCGAGGTCGGCGAGAACGCCGCCGAGATGGTCGGCGGCAGGGCGGGCAGGTTCACCGTGATGGTGAAGGACGTGTCGGTGAACTGGGGGGCGAAGCCGCAGGTGTTCGAGATGTTGCAGGCGCTGGCGTACCAGAGCGTGATGGTGTCGGTCCCCGATCCGCTCACCGAATTCATCACGATGTCGTACTGCGGAAAGCTGGAGAAGGTGCCGTCCGGCTGCGGCGTGATCGTGTAGCTCGCCTTCGCGGTCGTCACGGTCAGGGGCGTCGCGGACAGGCCGCCGGCCGTCATCGGGTAGTTGTTGAAGGCGTCGATGCCCGGGTTGGCGCCGTTCGACGCGCCGTAGAGGCCCCACAGCACGGTGGAGTCGGAGACGCAGAGACTTACGGTGTTGCCGCTGCCCGTGCCGTCGATCGTGATCGTCGCGCCGGTGGTCGAGCCGGTGGTGACGGTACAGGCGGCCTGGGCGGCGGCCGGCGTCGCCAGCCAGGCGATCAGGCCGGCGGCGAGGACCAGGAGCGCCCGGCCCGCCGTGCCGGCGTGTCCCGCGGCGAGGCCGGGCCGCGGCGGGACGCTCCCGCAGGTCGTGCCGAACATGCAGCGCGCGATGACCCGGCGGACAGTCCCGAACATGGCAAGCCCGTGCGTTGCAGCGGCGGCTTCGCGAGCGAGACGCTCGACGGCGGCCGACATGCAGGCGATAGCAGCGCAAGGCGAACACAACCACAAGGACTCATCGAGCAATCTGCGGTGTTATCGAGCTTCTCCCTGAACTTATGCGAACGGCCGTTGCGAATTAGCCACAACCACACCGGGTGCATGGGCGGCTCGGCCGGGATCCGTGCGGGACATGCTCGGAAAAATAGCGTGTGCCTTGACAATCTTCATTAGGTAGCAATACCGTTATCTAAAGTTGTATCAAGTCCCTGATTTCCTGCCACGTCCAGCCCGAAGGTGCCGACATGCCGCTGCAGCCTTTCGTCGGACAGATCATGCCGGCCGGCTTCGGGCTAGTTCCGAAGGGATGGGCCTTGTGCGACGGCAGCCTGCTCGCGATCCGGTCCAACACGGCGCTCTTCTCGCTGATCGGGACCACCTACGGGGGCGACGGCGTGACCACCTTCGCGCTTCCCGACCTTCGCGGGCGCGCCGTGCTGGGCAGCGACCTCTCGACCGTGCCGTGGGGGCAGGTCGCCGGAACCGAGACCGTGACGCTGTCGGTCGGCCAGCTGCCGACCCACACCCATGTGATCGACGCCTCGACCACCGCCGGCACCGGCCGGGGCTCGGTGCCCAACAGCAATCTCTTCGGCGTCAACGTCGCCTCGCCGCTCGCGATCTTCGCGACCGCCGGCAGCGGCGAGGTTCCCCTGGCGCCCGGCACCAACGTGACGGCCGACGGCGGCGGCCGGCCGCACGACAACATGCAGCCCTATCTGGTCGTGAACTACCTGATCGCGCTGACCGGGGTGTTCCCGCCGCGGCCGTGAGCCGCGCCGGACGCGCCGGCGCGATCCTCCACCCCATCGACCGCGCCAGCGCGGTCCGCCGAGCCAGGACACGAGGTCCGATCACCATGTCCGATCCCTATGTCGGTGAAATCCGTCTCTTCGCCTTTCCCCGGGTGCCCACGGGATGGCTCGCCTGCGACGGCTCGGCGGTGCCGATCTCGCAGTTCGAGGCGCTGTACGCGGTGATCGGAAACACGTATGGGGGCGACGGAATCTCGGTCTTCAACGTGCCGTATCTGAGCGGCCGCGTGCCGCTCTCGCAGGGGCCGGGTCGCGGGCTGACGCCGCGCCTGCTCGGCGAGATCGGCGGCGCGGAGCAGCATACCCTGATCGACCAGGAGATGCCGTCGCACAGCCATGCCCTGCTGTCGACCGCCAATGCCGGCACCACGCCGACCCCCGGTCCCGCCCTGCATCTGGCGACCGCGAGCCTTCCGAGTGCCAAGCTCTACGCGCCGCAGGCCGACGTCCCGAGCTACGACGTCATGGCGCCGTGCGTCGGCCTCGCCGGCGGCAGCCAGCCGCACGACAACATGATGCCGACGCTGACCTGCAACTACTGCATCTGCTGGTCCGGCATCTATCCGTCGCCCGGCTGACGCCGCGGCACGCCCGCATCGTCCGTGCGCATCGCAAGACCCGGGCCGCCGTGTCGGCCGGCAGGGGCGTTTCCTCCAGGGGGTGTCATGTCAGATCCGTTCATCGGTGAAATCCAGGCCTTCGCCTTCGGCTTCTGCCCGGACAAGTGGCTGCCCTGCGACGGACGCCCGCTCGCGATCCAGCGGTACACGCCCCTGTTCAGCCTGATCGGCACCTATTACGGCGGCGACGGCAGAACGACCTTCAACCTGCCGAATCTGATCGGCCGGGTGGCGATCAGCCAGGGGCAGGGCCAGGGCCTGTCGCCCCGCGACCTCGGCGAGCAGATCGGGGAAGCGACCGTGACGCTTCAGCAGACCGAGATGCCGATGCATGCGCACGGGCTGCAGCTCGGCGACCGGACCGCCACCAACGGCACGGCCGGGCCGACCGGCGGATCGAACGTCGCCATCGACCCCGGCTTCAACGGCTTCGTGCCGCCGCCCGCCGACACGACCCTGGCCCCGACGGCCATGGTTCCGGCCGGGAGCTCGCAGCCGCATCCCAACAGCCAGCCGACGCTGGCGATGATCTACTGCATCGCGACCGAGGGCATCTTCCCGAGCTTCGACTGAGCGGCCGGCCGGTGACCGGCGCGCCGGCATGGCCGACCGAGTCCATCTTGGCCCGGCTCGCGCCGGTCGATCCGGCGACGGCGGTCCGCCCGCTCGTGCCGTCCGACACGGGGTTCTGCCGCGCGCTGTTCGACGCGGACCGCGGGCCCCGCTTCGCGGCGCTCGGCGACGACGCGCTCGTGCGCACGCTGCTCGACCAGCAGTTCCGGGCCCAGCAGGCTGCCTATGCGGGTAGCTTCCCAGCGGCCGAGCACGGCGTGATCGCGCACGGCGGTGCGCCGGCGGGCCGCCTGATCGTCGCCGTCTCCGGCCCGGCGGTGCATCTCGTCGACATCGTGCTGGCCGAGACGGCCCGCGGGCACGGCATCGGCACCGACGTGATCGAGGCACTCGCCCGGGTGGCCCGGGCGCACGGGTTCTCGCGCATGACCCTGTCGGTCGCGGCGGAGAACGCGCCGGCCCGCCGGCTCTACGCGCGGCTCGGCTTCGCCGGCACGCCCGCCGGCAGTCACATCGCCATGGTCAGGTCCCTGACGTGATTCACTTCTTCAGGAACATCACCCCGATCTGGCGATCGTTGCGGCGGACGATGCGGCAGCGCCGCTGGAACAGCAGCAGGAACTCGGCCGGCATGTCGGCCGGGTTGGCGACGGTCAGCCTGGCCCCGCCGGCCGAGATGTCGGAGATCACGCAGCTCTGCAGGGCAGAGCCGTCGCACGGGTCCCAGAAGGCCGGGTAGTGGACCTCGAAGCGGGGGCTCCGGCGAAGCTCCCGCAGCTTGTGCTGCTGCTGACGAAAGAAAACCATCTGTACGCCTCGTGCCGCCGGCGCCGCCACGCGCGGCGCCGGGCTCGACGGCGATTGTCGGGTCCCCCCGCTAAGCCGCCACCAAGAGAAGCGCTACGATTTCGACGTGCTTTTTTCAGACAATGCGAATGGTATTTTCGGCTGTGGCGGGGGACGCGGCCTTCCACGGCGAACGAAGGATGCGCGGGCCGCGCCCGAACGCCGCCCGCGGCTCTTGCTCCGCCCTCACGTTGCCGCATGCACGGATCGTCCGCCGCGCATCGCTGCCAGCCTTCGGATCCCGTGGCTCGTCATGCCCGCGCTCGTCGCGGGCATCCACGAACTGAAAGCTCCGCAACAGCGAGATCGTGGGTGGCCGGGACGAGCCCTGCCATCACGACGCAAGCGTGTCGAAGCCGTCGCGCCCCGCCTCAGATCTTCAGCTGCCGGGCGACGTCGACGGCAGCCTGGCGCTTGGCCGCCATCTCGGCGTCGAGCCTCTGCTCGGCGCGCGCGATCTCGGCGAGGCGGTCCTCCTGGGCCTTGAGCGTGTCGAGATAGCGCCGTCCCAGATCGCTGCCCGAGCCGACCGCCTGCAGGTTCTGCCGCAGCCGCGCCTGGTCCTCGCCGATGCTCTTCCGCTCGGTGTCGAGCCTGGCGCGCTCGGCACGCGCCCGGTTGATCTCGCCGGCCAGCGCGCCGAGCTTCAGCACCGCCTCCTTCACGGCCGGCGTCTCGTTCTCCAGGCCGCGGATGCGGGCGAGAATCTCCTCCGGGGCGAAGTCGGTGAGCATCACGGCCTGGCGGTCGGTGCGCTCCAGCACCAGCGACGCCTTGGTGGTCTGGCCCTTCGGCGCCTTGACGGTGGCGCGGAAGCGGGTCGGCGTCTCCTCGACGTCCTTGCTGTCCGGCGCCGGCGACCAGCCGTCGGCGCGCGCCTCCTCGATGACGATCTCGCGGTCCTCGTCGGCGGGCGGCGTGATCTCGTAGGCGAGGGTGCGACGTGATCTGGTCGTCAGCGTCAGCACGCCGTCGACGGCCTTGCCGAGCGTGGTCCGGCGCACGCCCTTGTCCTCGCGGCGGATGTCGGTCTTCGCGTCGAGCGCGAAGGTGACGTATTTGAAGGTGCCGCGGGCGAGCAGCGGCAGCTGCGCGTCGCCGACGAAGTTCGCCGCCCCGTCGCCGCCGTCGAAGGCGGTGACGATGCCGGCCGGCAGGCTGGTGTCGCCGTCGTTCTTCAGCCGCACCGCGGCGAGCGGGCGGCGCGCCGAGGTCTCGGGCTGATAGAGCCAGGTGCGCGACGCCGTGACCTCGCGGTCGACGAACGGCACCATCACGGTGTGGCCGGTCGCCACCGTCACCCTGGCCGGGAAGCGGTAGAGCAGCTGGGTCGACGCCTCCTCGGCCTCGGCCGCCTGGGCGGCCGCCGCGATGGCGTCGGGCTCGGCCGGCGGCGGCGCCGCCGCCGGGGCCGCCAAGGCCGGCGCCATCGGCCGCTGCATCTGGCCGACCTGCGGGGCCATCATCATCTCGCGGCGGGCGAGCGCGGAGCCGGCCGCCTTGGCGCGCGGGCCCGGACGATTCTCGGCGTCGGCGTCGTCGGTGCGCGGCAGCAGCCGCGCCGCGGTCGTCACCGGCACCTCGATGCGGTCGGTGTAGAAGGCCGTGTAGAGCTGCTGCTTGAGCGCCACCGGATTGCCGGAGACGAGAACCAGCTCGACATTGGTCCAGTCGCCGCCGGTCAGGTTCTCGACCACGGCCCAGCCCTGCAGCCGCGCCTTGCCGCTGCCCGGGCCGCCCTCCCTGGGCAGCACCAGCCGGTACGAGGTCTTCCACACCGGCGCGGCGACCACATAGCCCAGCCCGACCCGGCGGGTGCCGTCGCCGAGAAAGCCGATCGACAGCGTCCGGCGATCCTTGGCGCGGTTCTGCGACTGCGCGGCGAGCGCGCGGTCGATCTGGACGCGGGTCTCGATATCGGTGAAGCGCAGCGCGGTGAGATCCTCCAGCACGGCGGAGACCAGGCCGCGCTCGGTCATCAGCGCGAGGCGATGGCGCGTCACCGTGCCGCCGCCGTTCGGAAGCTGCGTCTCCTCGGGCTGGACCCGGAACACCCGGCCGGTCGCCGTCACCGGGCCGGCGATCTCCACCTCGGCCCCGACCAGCGCGTTGAGCAGCCGGGTCGGCGACTCCAGCGCCTCCGGCCCGAACGGCAGGTCGCGGAACAGCTCGGCGAGCGGCGCCTTGCCGGGCAGGCTGACGGCGCCGACGCCGCCGGCGCGGTCGAACACGGTGAGGCTCTTGAGCAGGTCGTCGACCTGATCGAGCCGCACCGGCAGCTCGACCGTGGCGCCGCCGGCGACCTCGCCGGCGTGCAGGAACTGGGCGAGCCCGGCGCTCGACAGCACGACCCGCACCAGCGGCAGCTCGGTCGCCCCGGCGGCGGAGGAGACGGCGATCTGGCCGAGGCCGGCGGCGAGCGCCGCGGTGGCCATCAGGCCGGCGCGGCGGAGCCGCCGGGCGGGAGGCCGGGCCTGGGCGTGCGTGGGCGTCGCCGGACACGAAGCCCGGAGCTGCGGGGTCGGCTCGATCATGGTGCAGTCCTGTCGGTTGCCGAAGGAGAGACGGACGGGCGATGCGCGCCGCGGCGGAGCCGGGCGCGGCGGAAGACGCTCGGTCGGCATGTCAGCCCCAAACCGGGGCATTGTCGGGGCGACCGCCCACCGGTTCTCGTTCGTGAACGGGCGGGCCGCTCCGGTTCGTTCGGCCCGCCCCGCAGCGTGCGCCGCACGCGGCGGCCGAACGAAAAGGGCCGCCCGAAGGCGGCCCGAAGACGTGCAGCGGATGTGCCGTGGTGCGCCGGCGGGATCAGCGGCCGGCGATCTCGGCCTTGGCCTCGGCCCGGGCGATCGCCTCGACGACCAGCTTCTCGGCCGCCTCGGCGCCCACCCATTTCACGATCGTGACCCACTTGCCCTTCTCCAGATCCTTGTAGTGCTGGAAGAAGTGGGCGATCTGCTCGCGCATGATCGGAGGCAGATCCTCGTGGCTCCTCACGTCGGTGTAGAAGGGGTGGAGATCGTCCACCGGCACGGCGATGACCTTCTCGTCGCCGCCCGCCTCGTCCTCCATCAGCAGCGCGGCGACCGGACGGCAGCGGATGACGGCGCCGGGAAACACCGGCACCCGGTTGACCACCAGCACGTCGAGCGGATCGCCGTCGGGCGACAGCGTGTTGGGCACGAAGCCGTAGTTGCCGGGATAGAACATCGCCGTGTGGAGAAAGCGGTCGACGAACAGGGCGCCCGACGACTTGTCGATCTCGTACTTCACCGGCTCGCCGCCTTGCGGGATCTCGATGACGACGTGGAGGTCCTTGGGCGGGTTGCGGCCGGGCGAGATCTCGGCGAGGTTCATGGCGGCTCCGTGGGCAGGCGGGTCCCGGCGCTCCGGTGGCGGGCGCCGTCACGCCTGATTACTGCGCCGGGCCGACCCGCCACAACAGGTTTCGCGGCCGCCGATCGCCGCATGGCCGAGAGTCGTACGACCTTGGTCGCTCCCGGGCCGGCCTCGTCGTCGGCGCCCCGCCGGCGGCCGGCGCGGCTCACAGGCCCTTCAGCCGCTCCTCGTCCATCACCCGCCGGCTGTAGCTCTTCGCCGTGTAGAGGGCGGCGACCGGATTGTGGCCGAGCACCCGGTCCTTGGTGATCAGGGTGGTGACCGGGGCCTCGGAGTGCTTGCAGAACAGCGCGTCGTGGCCGACGCACAGGCCGACGATGACGTTGAGGTCGGTCTTGCGCGCGTTCAGCGTCTTCGCCTGCAGGACCGGATTGCAGCAGGCCTCGTAGTCGCCGGGCCTGATCTTCAGGTCGTCGGGCACGCCGATGTCGGTCTTGTCGGTGCCGCCGATCTTGCACAGCACGGTCAGCGGCGTGAAGCCGCCGCGCCGCAGGATGGTGGCGAACAGCCGGGTCTCCTCGATCAGGCCGACGCAGGTGGCGATGCCGATCCGCTGCGCCCCGATGCGGCGGGCGAAGGCGAGCGTCTCCTCGACCCGGGTGAGCTTGCCGTAGTAGAGGCCCTCGACCGCGGCGGCGGCGCGCGCCAGCACGGCGTCCTCGCCTTCGTCGCGATAGCCCGCGACAGTGCCGGCCAGCAGCTCGGGCGGCGTCGCCGCGCCGAGGCAGAAGTCCGGCGCCGGGCGCTCGGGGCGATGGCAGGCGAGCTGCCCGCAGTCGGCGCAGGTCGGTTCGGCTGGCTTGGTCATGACGGTCCCGTGACGCGAAGGAGCGCCGCGCCGCCCGCGCATGCGGCGCGCGACGGGTCCATCCTACTCCGGCGCGAGGCTGGAACTATTCCGGGCAACTACGGCCGGTGCCGCGGCGCACCATGAAGACTCTCGGCGCCGCAAGGCCTTGGGAGAACTGCGTAGCATAATCATGCTGCCATGAACCATAAGAAGAGGACGCCGTTTCCTTGACAGGGACGGGGTGCGAGCCGACATGCTGATCCGCTTCTCGAATTCCGCGCGTGCCCGGGCGCCGGACGTTTGTCGGATCGGACGACTTCTCGAAAGTCGGACGACTTGTCGAAAGGACGCTCGTGAGCATCGCGACTCCCCTGCATGCCCATCCGGCCCGCCGTCCGGCCGTCGGGGGCGACCGCATCTGGACCCGCCTGCGCGACGAGGCGGAGACCATGCTGGCGAATGCGCCCGAGTTCGGCGCCCTGATCATGTCGACGATCCTCGGGGCCGACGGCTTCGAAGACGCGGTGGCCCGGCGCATCGCGGCGCGGCTCGCCAATGCCGACATCTCGGGGGCGATCCTGCGCGACGCCTTCCTGCGCGCCCATGCGGAGGATCCGACGATCGGCCGCGCCGTGCGGGCCGACGTGCTGGCGGTGCTCGACCGCGACCCGGCGACGTCGCGGCTGATCGAGCCGGTGCTGTTCTACAAGGGCTTCCACGCCATCCAGTGCCACCGGCTGGCGCACTGGGCGTGGCGGCGCGAGCGGCGCGACCTGGCGCTGTGGCTGCAGAGCCGCTCGTCCGAGGTGTTCCAGACCGACATCCATCCGGCGGCGCCGTTCGGCCAGGGCATCTTCCTCGACCACGCCACCGGGCTCGTCGTCGGCGCCACCGCGGTGGTCGGCGACAACGTCTCGATCCTGCAGGCCGTGACGCTCGGCGGCACCGGCAACGAGACCGGCGACCGCCACCCGAAGATCCACAACGGCGTGCTGATCGGCGCCGGGGCCAAGATTCTCGGCAACATCGAGATCGGTCACTGCGCCCGCATCGCGGCCGGCTCCGTGGTGCTCAAGCCGGTGCCCCCGGCGACCACGGTCGCCGGCGTGCCGGCCAAGGTGGTCGGCACCGCCGGCTGCGCCGAGCCGGCGCGCAGCATGGACCAGATCCTCGGCGAGGACGCCTACGAGTCCTTCGTCTACGTCATCTGACGTGATCTGCCGTCATCCGACGCCATCTGACGCGATCTGACCTCGTCTGACCTCGACGTGATCCGGCCGCGGCTCGCGCCGCCATCGGCCCGCGGATCCGCCCGGCTGCACTCGCGCCGGCGCGTCCGGTCAGCGGATCGTCGCCGTCTCCTCCGCGCCCTCCACCATGATCCGGTCGAGACTGTCGGCGAGTCGCTCGACGATCCCGGGCGCCGGGATGAAGCGGGCGAACAGCGCACGCGGCTGCTCGGTCCATGGCGAGCGGCGGGCCTTCAGCGGCGCCAGCACGGCGCGCGCGCTCGCCAGGTCGCCGCTCGCGGCGAGAAAGAGGGCGCGGGCGAGCGCGTTGAAGTCGTAGGCGCCGGGCATCTGATCCACGCTGGTCGCCATGCCGGCGAGGTCGTGGGTCAGGAACGCCGCCAGGAACATCGACCAGGTCAGCGGCAGCGGGTTCGACACCGTGCTGCGGCGGGCCTGGCGCAGCAGCGCGAGGCCGCGCTCGACCTGCCCGGCGGCGACGAGCTGGCCGCCGACCTGCATCAGCACGCGCACGTCGTAGGGATTGAGCTCCAGCGCCGTGTCGCCGTGGGCGAGGCCGCGCGCGACATGGCCGCGCGCCACCTGGATGTGCATCAGCGTGTAGTGCGCCCGTGCACTGGTCGGCGCCAGCTCGACCGCCCGCCGCGTCAGTGCGAGCGACCGTTCGAGGATGTCGGCCTCGGCGAAGCCGAAGACGTAGTCGCGGAAATGCAGTCGGGCGAGCAGCACGTGGCCGTAGGCGAAGCCCGGATCGTCCTGGATCGCCTGCTCGAGGCACGCCCGGGTCCGCTCGCGCCGCTCCGGATCGAAGTAGCGGGCGACCTCGGCGGCATCGAGAACGCAGTCGTAGGCGGCCGGCGGGCGGTCGCCGCGCTTGCGCCGCTCGGCCGCCGGGATGACGCCGAACGGCTGCAGCAGGGCGCTGGTGACCTCCAGCACGATCCGGCGGAACGGCCCGTCGGGTCCGTCGTTCTCGGCCTCGACCGGGAACTCGTCGGCCCACACGACGAGGCGGTTCGGCAGGCCGAGCAGGCGCAGGCGCAGGATCGTCCGGTCGCCCAGGCGGACCAGGGTCGGAACCAGGACGTAGTCGACGCCGGCCGCCGGATCGACGAGGCCGGTCTCCGGCGCGGCCGGTTCGGCCGCGACCACGACGATGTCCTCGAAACGGGACAGCGCGTCGGTCAGCTTGTGGCGCAGTCCGGCCGGACTGAGGCTCAGGCCGGCGCCCGGCCCGACGGTGGTCACCGGCGCGACCGTGATCCACGGCTCGTCGCGGTGGCGGCGGGCGGTCCCGGCGGCCGGGCCGGCGGAGGACGCGGTGGGCCGCCAGGGAGTCCAGCCATGGAGAACCGCGGCGTCGAACAGCCCGTAGCCGACGAAGGCGAGAACCACGAACCAGGCCGGCGCGATCTGGAACCGGCGGCGCGCCGCCGGCGGGGCGGACACGGGCGGAGGCGTGACGACGGCCGGAGGAGCGGGCGGCACCGGGGCCGTCGCCGGCTCCGCGGCCGCGTCGCGGTCCGGCGTCACGTCGCAGTCCGGCACGGCGCGACGCACGAACACCGGCACGTAGCGTCCGCGCGGCAGCTCGATGCGGATCGGGTCGTCGCGGCCCGGCTCGGCATAGTAGCGGGCGAGCTCCTGGCGCAGCCGCGCCGCCTCGGTGCGGACGATGGACTGGCTATTGGGATCGAAGCTCGCGTCGCGCCCGAATGCCTCGACGGCGATCGTGTAGCCCTTGATCTGCTCCGCCTTGCCGGCCAGCGTCCGCTCGACCACGTAGGTCAGGAAGGCGGCGATCTGCGGCGAATCGCGGAACCGCTGACTGGCCGTGATCCTGGCCAGGGCCGCGCGCACCTCGGCTTCCGGCGGACGCGAGTTCGCATCGTGATGGAGCACGTTTAATACACCGGAATTAAGCCAAAGCAGGCGTGCGAGGCCGACTGTCTGCGGTCCGATCTAGCAGCCACAACAACTTCTGCTTTTAAATCACGAGAAATACTCATTGATCATCGGGACCGGCGTCTACTTTGATTCTCATCAACCTATAGGTATTTTTAGACCTCCGTCTTCTGCTCCGGATCCCGCCTGACCGTCATCTGACAGCCACGACCGCCTGGAAGTAAGAAACGCGAAACCATCCGGGCCGGACCCTGCCGCGACATTCATCGGCAGACCAGCGGACCCGCGATGACGATTTCCGAACGATCCCGTCGACCGGACCGGCGCAAGGCGCGCACCGAGCTGGAGCGCATGGCCCTGTGCGTGCTCCGCGCCGACCTGCCCCGCCTCGGCACGGTTCTCGATACCTATTCCCGGTGCATCACCGAGATGGTCGCCGCGCTTCCGGGCGCGGACGCCGCGGCGGGCGACGGCCAGGCCGGCCGGCGGCGGCAGCTGCTCGCCCGGCTGCGCGCCGAGCACGAGGCCGTGCTGGCCGATCTGGAACGGCTGGAGGCAGCCCTCGAGCGCGGCGGCGGCGGCTCCGGCGCGCCGGAGGCGGGCGGGTGGACCGAGGACGGGCACGGCGATGGCAGCCGTGACGCCGGCGTGTCCGCCTCGCCGGCCCGCTGGACCCGGCGCGAGCGCGGCTGGTGGCGGTCCGAGCCGGGCCGCCGGAAGCGCGCCGCCGGCGACATCTGACTTCGAACGATCACCACGGAGGGCGGCGGCGCCGCGGGCGCGGCCGCCTCGGGAGCGACCCATGTCTCTGTCCAACGTCAAGATCCTCTACAAGATCCTCGGCTGCTTCGTGCTTCTCCTGGCGGTCGTGGGCGGTGCGGTGTGGTTCACCTCGACCCGCATGGCGGCGGTCGATGCGAGCTACAGCGACATCCTCGTCCGGGACGTGTCCGGCATGAAGTCCGGCCAGCGCGCCAACCAGGAGGTGTTCAACCTCGGGCGCCTGACGTGGCGGATCATCGCCGAGACCGACATGGCCGACATGCGGCGGACCGCCGAGGAGATGGCGGCCAACCGCAAGCGCTTCGTCGACCACATCGCCGCCGCCAAGCAGAACCTGCCCGGCTTCGTCGGTCCGCTCGACGACGCCCTCGCCCGGTTCGAGGCGCTGCAGGCCGATGCCGCCGCGGTCGCCAAGGCGTCCATGGCGGGCAACAATGTCGAAGCCCTGCGGCTCGCCAAGGCGATGGTGGCGACGACGGCAGCCCTGCGCGAGCACATGCAGAGGATCACCGCGAATGTCGAGCAGGCGCTCGACCGCCGCTCCGCGGAAGCCTCCGCCGCGGTCGTCGACACCATCCGCCTGACCGTCACGGCGATCGGCACCGCCGCCCTGCTGGTGCTGGCGCTCGCCTTCGCGGTGGCGCAGTTCGGCGTCGCCCGCCCGCTCGGCGTGCTGTCGCGCACCATGGAGCGGCTCGCCGGCGGCGACCTCGAGGCCGACGTCGCCGGGACCGAGCGCAAGGACGAGGTCGGGCTGATGGCCCGCAGCGTCGCGGTCTTCAAGCAGAACGGCCTCGAGACGCTCCGGCTGCGCCGGGCGCAGCAGGAGGCGGAGGCGAACGCCGCCGCCGCCCGCAAGGCCGACATGGCCCGCATGGCGGACCGCTTCGAGGGCGCGGTCGGCACCATCGTCGAGGCGGTCTCCTCGGCGGCGACCGAGCTGGAGGCGGCGGCCGGCACCCTGTCGCGCACTGCCCAGACCACCCAGGAGCGCGCCGGCGCCGTCGCGGCCGCCTCCGAGCAGGCCTCCGGAAACGTCCAGAGCGTCGCCTCCGCGACCAACGAGCTGTCGGCCTCGGTGAACGAGATCAGCCGGCAGGTGCAGGAGTCGACCCGCATCGCCGCCGAGGCCGTGCGCCAGGCCGAGCGGACCGACGCCCGCATCGGCGAGCTGTCCCAGGCGGCCGGGCGCATCGGCGACGTGGTCAAGCTGATCACGGCGATCGCCGAGCAGACCAATCTCCTGGCGCTGAACGCCACCATCGAGGCGGCCCGGGCCGGCGAGGCCGGCAAGGGCTTCGCCGTCGTCGCCCAGGAGGTCAAGGCGCTCGCCGCCCAGACCGGCAAGGCGACCGGCGACATCTCGGCCCAGATCGCCGGCATGCAGGCGGCGACCGACGACTCCGTCGCGGCCATCAAGGAGATCGGCGGCACCATCGGGCGCGTCGCCGAGATCGCCTCCACCATCGCGGCCGCCGTCGAGGAGCAGGGCGCCGCCACCGGCGAGATCGCCCGCAACGTCCAGGAGGCGGCGCGCGGCACCACCGAGGTGGCCGCCAACGTGACCGACGTCAACCAGGGCGCCGAGGAGACCGGCGCGGCCTCGGCCCAGGTGCTGTCGTCGGCGCAGTCGCTGTCGAAGGACAGCAACGCGCTCGCCCGCGAGCTCGCGACCTTCCTGGCGACCGTGCGGGCGGCCTGACCGCATGCATCCCGACCGGACCCGCGCCGGCGGCACCGGGCGACCGCACCGGCGCGGCCGGCGGACGAGGGGACGACGATGACCGAGGCGGCCGACCCCGTTCGCCACCGCACCGTCTTCGTGAGCGCGCTCCTCGTCTGCGTGGTCGCCACCCTGGCGGTCGCGCTGTCGGTCTGGCAGAGCCGGTCCGACGCCATCGCCCAGGCGGTGCGCAGCGATCGCAGCACCGCGGCGTTCCTGGCCGGACAGATCGAGCACGCGATCCGCGAGGTCGACGGGGTGGTCCGCGACTACCGGGAGCTCGCCGAGATCTTCGCGGTGACCTCGGGCGACGACTTCGGGGGCCAGTTCAGCGCCCAGGCGTTGCGCGACTGGATGGCGGCGAAGATCCAGGCGATGCCGCACACCGTCTGCATGGCGATCGCCGACGCCTCCGGACGGATCGTCAGCTCCTCCCGCCCGGTGCCCGGTGCGGCGCCGGGCGTGGCCGACACCCACTATTTCGACGCGCTCCGCGGTGCCGGCCGCGATGCGCTGCAGGTGTCGCTTCCGACCCGGATGGGGATCTCGGGCGAGTCGGTGATGGTGCTGGCCCGCCGGATCGAAGAGGCGGACGGCGGGTTCCGCGGCATCGTGATGGTCAGCGTCGCGACCGCCTGGTTCGATCGCCTGTATCTGATGGCCGGGTTCCTGCCCGACCAGACCTTCACGCTGTCGCTCCGCAACGGCACGGTGCTGCTGCGCTATCCCGCCGACGCGCACAGCGCCGGCCGCCGCTTCCCGGCCGGCTCGCCGTGGTACGGTCAGGTCGCCGCCGGCGGCGGCAGCTACCGCTCGCCGTCCAGCCCGTTCGACGGCGTCACCCGCTGGGTCTCGGTGCAGCCGCTGCCGAGCCTGCCGCTGGTTCTCGCCGTGACGTCGCCCGAGGCGGGCGTGCTCGCGGCGTGGCGGTCGCGCTCGGCCTATGCGGCCTTCGGGGCGGTCGCGCTGCTGACCTGCCAGCTCGCCCTGCTGATCGTGCTCGCCCGCCAGCTCCGTCAGCTCGCCGTCTCGCGCCGCGACCTCGCCGCGCACTCGCAGTCCCTCGCGCTCTCGAACGCGCGGCTCCTCGACACCAACGCCCAGTTCGCCGCGACCCTCCGGTCCATGTCGCAGGGCCTCTGCATGTTCGATGCCGCCGGCCGGCTGCGGGTGTGCAACGACGAGTTCCGCCGCATCTGGGGGCTTCCGGCCGAGCTCGGTCCCGGGTGGTCGCGCGACGCCGTCCTGGCCGAGCGGATGCGGAAGACGAAGCGGCACATCGAGACGAGCTTCCCGCCCGGCGACGATCCCTTCGCCACGGACACCGACCGGACGTCGACCGTCCTGGTCGAGCTCGACAGCGGCCGGGTGATCGCGGTGACGGAGGGGCCGACCGGCGACGGCGGCCGGCTGGAGACGCACGACGACGTCACCGACCGCCACCGCCACGAGGAGCGCATCGCGTTCCTGGCCCGCTACGACTCGCTCACCGGCCTGCCGAACCGCGCGACCTTCCTGGACCGGCTGGAGGCGGCGCGGCTCGGGCTCCGCTCCGACGGGACCCCGTTCGCCGTGCTGATGATCGACCTCGACCGGTTCAAGGACATCAACGACTCGGTCGGGCACATGGTGGGCGACGCCGTGCTGAGGCAGACGGCGATCCGGCTCGCCCAGGCGGCGCGCGGCGACGACATGCTGGCGCGGCTCGGCGGCGACGAGTTCGCGGTGATCCGGTCGCTCCGGCGCGACGCCGGCGCGGGGCCGGACCGCCGGTCCGCCCGCGACGAGGCGGCGGAGCTCGCCGAGCGCATCGCCGAGCTGCTCGCGCTGCCGCACCGGGTCGACGGCGACACCCATGTGGTCCGGGCCAGCATCGGCATCGCCTTCGCACCCGACGACGGCGACGACCCGGTCGACCTCGTGAAGAAGGCCGACCTCGCCCTCTACCGGGCCAAGGCCGCCGGCACCGGCGGGTTCGTCTGCTACGATCCCGCCATGACGGCGGAGGTCGAGGCACGCCGTCGTCTGGAGGCGGAGCTCCGCCGGAGCCTCGCCGATGGCGACTTCCGGGTCCACTACCAGCCAATCGTCGAGGTCGCCACCGGCCGCGTCTGCTCGGTCGAGGCGCTGGTGCGCTGGCAGCACCCCGAGCGCGGCCTGCTGACGCCGCAGGAGTTCGTCCCGCTGGCGGAGCAGACCGGCCTGATCACGTCGCTCGGCGAGTGGGTTCTCCGCACCGCCTGTGCCGAGGCGGCGCGCTGGCCGGGCCGCATGAAGGTCGCCGTCAACGTCTCGGCCGTGCAGTTCCGCCGGCCCGGCCTCCTCGAGAGCATCGAGCAGGCCCTGCGCGAGGCCGGGCTGCCGCCCGACCGGCTCGAGGTCGAGATCACCGAGACGGTGCTGCTGGAGAACGAGGAGCGCAACGTCTCGGTGCTGCACCGGCTGAAGAGCCTGGGCGTCGCCGTCGCGCTCGACGACTTCGGCACCGGCTACGCGTCGCTCGCCTATCTGACCATGTTCCCGTTCGGCAAGCTGAAGATCGACCGGCGCTTCACCCGCGACGTCCTCACCCGGCCGGACTGCGCGGCCATCGTCTGCTCGGCGACGGCGCTCGGGCTGAGTCTCGGGATGACCGTGGTCGCCGAGGGCGTCGAGACGCCGGGCCAGCTCGAGATCGTCCGCATCACCGGCGTGACGCAGGCGCAAGGCTGGCTGTTCGGCGCGCCGATGCCGGCCGACGCGATCGCCGGGCGGATCGCCGCCGAGGTCACGGACCGCCCGCGACGCCTCCTGGCGGACGCCTCGTAGAAGATGCTTCGCGGCCGGGTCAGCCGCCGCGGCGGGCGCGCGGGGCGGCGGCCGGTATGGTGAGGCCCGGCCCGCGGCCCTGGCCGAAGCGGCGCGAGATCTGCTGGGCGTAGTCCTTGAGGGCCGCCACCGTCTCGTCGTCCGGCGCCTCCGGCAGGTACTGGATGGAGCCGACGATCGCCAGCGCGCCGATGCAGCCGTCGCGCTCGTCGAAGATCGGCGCCGCCATCACGTTGATGCCGAGCAGCACCTCTTCGGGCGCCGACGCGAAACCCTGCCGGGCGATGCGCACGAGCTCGGCCTCGATGGCGTCGCGCTCGACGATGGTGCGCCCGTTGAACGTCTCCAGCTTGCGCGCCAGGATGCGCTCCTGCACGGGCCGCGGCGCGAAGGCGAGCAGCACCTTGCCCTGCGCGGAGGCGTGGAACGGCAGCTCGCTGCCGGGCCGCACGCCGATCTCGATCGGCGAGGTCGAGGCGATCGTGGTCAGCACCAGGGCGCCGCGTGGCGTCATCGCCGAGAGCACGACGGTGTGGCCGAGCCGGTCGCGCAGCTCGCGCATCGGCGCCTCGGCGACCTGGGTCAGGTCGGTATCCGGCGCGAAGCGGGCGAGCAGCCGGCTCTTCGGCCCGATGGCGTAGCGGGTCGTCGCCGGGTTCTGGGTGAGATAGCCGCGCTCGACCAGTGTGTGTAGGTGGCGATGCACCGAGCCCTTGGTGACGTCGAGCCGCTCGGCCAGCTGGGTGACGCCGACCTCGTCGCCCGAGAAGGCGATCGCCTCCAGCACGTCGAGCGCGAGCTGCACCGAGCGGACGCCGGCGCCGGCGCGATCGCCGTCCTGATCCGAATCCCTGGGCAAGCGGGCCGCCTCCTTGTGCCGATCGACCACACTAGCCGCAGCCGGCCGTGTTGCAAGCGATCAGCGCGTGTCGCCGCCCGCCGGCATCGTCGGAATCACGGTGGTGACGATCGACCGGTCGAGCGCCTCGTATTCGGCATAGCCGATGGTGGCGTAGAGCTCGGCCCGGGTCTGCATCCGGGGCAGCATCGCCTGGGCGCCGCCGTCGCGGCGGATCGCGGCGTAGAGCTCCTCCTGCGCCCGGGCGGCGCAGCGCAGCGCCGACACCGGCCAGATCACGATTCGGTAGCCCAGCGCCTCGAACTCGCTCGCGGTGAGGAACGGCGTGCGGCCGAACTCGGTCATGTTGGCGAGCAGCGGCACGCCCGGCATCCGCTCGGCGAAGGCCCGGAACATCTCCGGCGTGGTGAGGGCCTCGGGGAAGATCACGTCGGCGCCGGCCTCGACGTAGCGCCTGGCCCGCGCCACCGCCCCGTCGAGCCCCTCGCTCGCCGCGGCGTCGGTGCGGGCGACGATGACGAGGTCGCGCCGCGCCCGCGCGGCGGCGTGGATCTTGGCCGCCATGTCGGCCGGGTCGGCGAGCTTCTTGTCGTTGAGGTGGCCGCATTTCTTCGGCAGGAGCTGGTCCTCGACATGGACCGCGGCGGCGCCGGCGTCCTCGAAGACGCGCACCATGTGCATGACGTTGAGCGCCTCGCCGTAGCCGGTGTCGCCGTCGACGAGCAGCGGCAGGCCGGAGGCGCGGACGATCTGGCGGACGAAGAAGGCGACCTCGTCGACCGTGATGATGCCGAGATCGGGCAGGCCCATCGACGCCGTCATGGCGGCGCCGGAGAGATAGAGCGCGTCGAAGCCCGCGGCCTTGGCCTGCAGGGCGGCGAGCCCGTTGTGGGCGCCCGGCATGGCGAGGATTCCGGGGCGCGCCAGCAGGGCGCGCAGGCGCCGGCCGGCCGGCACCGATTCGAGATCGGCGGATACCAGATATGTCATTCGCAAGTCTCCCGCGGCCGCGTCGCCGGCCGCACGGCCGTTCACTAGCGCTTTTGTCCCGGGGTTGGCCACCGGCTCCGCGCCGCCGCTCCGTGGCCCGGGCGCGGCGCGGAGCGCTCCCGCGTTTTTTTCGCCGGCGCGTCTTCGATGGCGACGATTCGCTCCCGGTGTCCGCTCGTCCGCACTTGCGCGGGACCGAGCGGAGGGTGGGGCAGTCTCGTCCGGCGGTTCTCCGGGGACCCCGTTCCGGCGTGTCGGTGCAGAGGCGCCGACCGGACCCGTCGCCTCTTGCGGCGCATCGGCGGCGGCGGCATGGTGAGGCGCGGCGTTCGCCGCGACCCGAAGGATCCGTCATGACCGCGTCGCGTATCCCGGCCGTGTACATGCGCGGCGGCACCAGCAAGGGTGTGTTCTTCCACGCCCGCGACCTGCCGGCCGACCCGGCCGCGCGCGACCGGGTGCTGCTGCGCGTCACCGGCAGCCCCGATCCCTACGGCAAGCAGATCGACGGCATGGGCGCGGCGACCTCGAGCACCAGCAAGGTGGTGCTGGTGTCGCCCTCGCCGCGGCCGGACTGCGACGTCGCGTATCTGTTCGGCCAGGTGGCGATCGAGGCGCCGCTGATCGACTGGTCGGGCAATTGCGGCAACCTCACCACGGCGGTCGGGCCGTTCGCCATCGCCCAGGGGCTGGTGCCGGCCGGCCCGGACGGGATTCGCACCGTGCGGCTGTGGCAGGCCAATCTGGGCAAGCGCATCGTCGCCCATGTGCCGGTGCGAAACGGCGAGGTGGTGGAGGAGGGCGACTTCCTGCTCGACGGCGTCGCCTTTCCGGCCGCCGAGATCCGGCTCGAGTTCATCGACCCGGGCGGCGGCGTCGCCGGCGTGCTGCCGACCGGCCGTGCCGTCGACGTGCTCGACGTGCCCGGGCTCGGTCGCGTCGAGGCGAGCCTCGTCGATGCCGGCAACCCGACCGTGATCGTCGCGGCCGCCGCGCTCGGCGTGCCGGCGGCGTTGTCGCAGGCGCAGGCCAACGGCGACGCTGCGTTCCTGGCCCGTTGCGAGGCGGTGCGGGCCGCCGGCGCGGTCGCCATGGGGCTCGCGCGGACCGCCGACGAGGCGACGGCGAGCCGCCCGGCGACCCCCAAGGTGGCGCTGGTCGGGCCGCCGGCCGGCTACGTCGCGGCGAGCGGCCGCGCCGTCGCGGCGGCCGACGTCGATCTCGTCGCCCGCATGATCTCCATGGGCAAGCTGCACCACGCGCTGACCGGCACCGGCGCGGTGGCGCTGGCGGTCGCCGCCGCGCTGCCCGGCACGCTGGTGTCGGGCCTCCTCGGCGGCGTCGCCGCGCCCGACCGCATGGTGCGGCTCGGCCACGCCTCCGGCGTGCTGCCGGTCGGTGCCGAGGCCGCGGCCCGCGACGGCACCGTCACGGTCGAGAAGGCCGTCCTCAGCCGCAGCGCCCGATGCCTGATGGAAGGCGTCGTCCGCGTTCCCGCCGACATGGTCTGTGAGGCCGCCGCCTGACGGCGGCCGATTGGAAGGAGCCCGTCGTGTCCGTTCTTCGTACCGTCGCTCTCGCTCTCGCCGCCGCGCTGCTCGCCATCCCGGCGGCACGTGCCCAGGCGCCGGCGCCCGCCGCCGAGTATCCGGCCCGCCAGGTCACCCTGGTGGTGCCCTACGCGGCCGGCGGCTTCGCCGACATCCGTGCCCGCAAGATCGCCGAGAAGCTCGGCAAGGCGCTGAACGCCACCATCATCATCGACAACAAGACCGGCGCCGGTGGCGTGCTCGGCACCGCCGTCATCGCCAAGGCGCCGGCCGACGGCTCGGTGATCGGCATGGGCAACCTCGCCCCGCTCGCCGTCAACGTCTCGCTGCTCGGCAAGCTGCCCTACGACCCGGCGACCGACGTGGTGCCGGTGATCCTGATCGAGCGCTCGCCGCTGGTGCTCAGCTCGGCCCCCGGCCTCGGCATGAAGAGCGTCGCCGACGTGATCGCCAGGGCCAAGGCGGAGCCCGGCAAGATCACCTACGGCTCGTCCGGCGTCGGCGGCGCCCATCACCTGTCGGGCGTGATGTTCGGCCGTCAGGCCGGCATCGACATCGTCCACGTGCCCTACAAGGGCGGCGGCAACGCCGCGACCGACCTGCTGGCCGGCCACATCTCGATGATGTTCGAGATGGGTTACGCGGCGCTGCCGTCGATCGAGGCCGGCAAGATCACGCCGCTGGCCGTCACCTCGAGCCACCGCGTCAGCCTGCTGCCGAACGTGCCGACCATGGCGGAGGCCGGCCTGCCGGGCTTCGAGTCGTACAACTGGCAGGGCATCATCGCGCCCAAGGGGACGCCGCCCGCGATCGTCGCCCGGCTCAACGCCGAGCTCAACACCATCCTGCAGACGCCGGACGTGCGCGACAGCATCGTCTCCCAGGCGAGCGAGCCGGCGGGCGGCACGCCGGAGGAGTTCGCCGCCTTCGTCAAGGCGGAGACCGCCAAGTGGGCCGAGCTGATCCGGGCCGCCAACGTCAAGCCGGAGTAGCGCGCGGGCGGGTCCACGCGCCGCGCCGCCGACCAGGAGAACCTCTGCCATGCCGATGCTCGAACGCCCGGACGGCGAACTCCCCTACGAGGTCGTGGGCGACGGTCCGCCGCTCGCGCTGGTGTCCGGGCTCGGCGGGGCCGCGGCCTACTGGACCAACCTGGTGCCGGTGCTGTCGCGCGCCTTCACGGTGATCCTGCACGACCACATGGCGACCGGACGGTCGCGCTCGCGCCGCACCGTGCACAGCGTCGAGGCGCTCGCCGGCGACCTCGTCGCGCTGCTCGACCATCTCGGCTGCCGGTCGTGCAGCCTGATCGGCCACTCGACCGGCGCGGCCGCCGGCCAGGTGATCGCCCAGGACCATCCGGGCCGGCTCGACAAGCTGGTGCTGTACGGCGGCTGGGCCGGGCCGGACCCGCACTTCGCCCACTGCTTCAAGGTACGCCGGCGGATGCTCACGGAGATCGGCGTGCCCGCCTACAACGAGGCGGGGCCGCTGTTCCTGTACCCGCCGCTGTGGATCAGCCGGAATCCCGACAAGGTCGCCAGGATCGTCGCCGACAACGACGCCGCCTCGCCGAAGCAGGAGGACATCGCGGCCCGCATCGACATGATCGTCGGCTTCGACCGGCGCGCCCGCTTGGGCGAGATCAAGGTACCGACCCTGGTCGTGTGCGCCGCCGACGACATCCTCACGCCGCTGCACCTCTCCGAGGAGCTCGCCGCCGGCATCCCGGGGGCGCATCTCGTCGCCCTGCCGTGGGGCGGCCACGCCTGCTCGCAGACCGCGCCCGAGGAGTTCCTGGCGAGCGTGCTGCCGTTCCTACGGGGGCGGTGAGGCCGTGTCCGGCGCCTGCGCCGAACGGAAAACGGGAGCGCCGGCGGGCGCTCCCGTTCTCGTTCGCCCCGTCCGGTCACGCTGCCGTGCACGACCGGACGTCGACGCTCACTTCTTCACCTGCTGCTCGGCAGCGGTCTTCTGGTCGATGAAGTTGTAGCGCGGGTTGTTCAGCACGAAGGCGTGCACGGCCAGCGCGACCAGCAGCGCGGCGATCCAGATCACCGGCAGCCACGTCGACGGATTGATCACCAGCCAGATCTTGTAGTCGTCCTGCGGATTGGACATCGCGGTCTCCTCGGATCAGAACCAGGGCTTCCAGATGAAGACCAGCGCGTGCGCGAACGCGGCGATCAGCAGGAAGGCCGTGAAGGTGGTCTTGAACTGGGCGTGGAACTCCAGCGCCTCGTCCTCCGTCAGACCGGAGATGCTTCTCGGGTCAGCCATCGTCTCTGAGCTCCCATCGGTTGCCGGGGCGAGGCGGGCGACCGCCTTCGCGCCGGCTCGTCGTGGCGTATGAGCCACCGCTGCACCCGGCACCGCCGGGCGAAGTCGCGATCGGACGAACGCGGTTCCGGCAGACCGGCCGCACGCCTCGTCGCTCGGTCGCGATGCCGGTCGGGGTCTTCTCGCAGGATCACGGTCCCGGACGGCGCGACTGCCGGCACGACCGTCCCGCTTTCGAAAACACGTCGCTTTCGAAAAGGCTATTGTTTGAAAACCTCGAACGTCACAGTCGTAATGCACTCTTTACACTCGTGAGTGTCAACGGCTTTCTATACGTAACGTCGCGGGGCTACATGACGTAAGCTTCCGGGGCTACACGGACCCGGTCCGCCCCGCCGCCGGGGGCTGCGGGCCCGCGAATTCTCGCATAAGGCTGAGGATGTGCGGGATAGCGCCGGACGGCTACGCGTTGTTCGGCGTTGACCGGCAGGCGCGTCCGGCTATCCTTTGCATGGCCATGGAGATGGCCCTTTCGTCGACTACCGGGGATTTGTCGCGTCAGCGGGAGATCGCCGTCCGTATACCCTGATACGTTTCATCGATATCGAAGCCGGGCGTTTGGAACCTCTTCCGCGCAGAACGGCCGGATTGATCCCCCGATGAAACATCGAGCTGCCGGCGGACCGACACGCGGACGGGGCGACCCGACCGACGTGCTCGGTCCCGCTGCCGTTCGGCGGGATGCGTCCGGGAGCGGTTCGTTCGGCCATGCCCGTGCTATGGTCCGGCCCGGTGCGTCGCGCCGGCCACGGCCGCGTCGCGCCGCCGTTCCGGAGCCTGCGCCGTGCCGCGTCACCTCGTCTGTCTCAGCTTCGATCTCCCGGTCCCGCCGGACGAGGACGCGGCCATCGCCGCCGCCCGCGTCCTCGATCTGCTGGCGGACCGCGGCCTGCGCGCGACCTGGTTCGTGGCGGGCACGGCGGCGGCGCGGCCGTCGCCGGTCGGGGAGCGGCTGGTTCGCGACGGCCACGAGATCGCGCTGCTCGGCCCGCCCTCGGGTGGGGAGGCGGAGGCGGAGCAGGGCGTCGAGGCCGTCCGCCGACTCGCCGGCAAGGCCCCGCGCGGGTTTCGCGCGGACGCCGCATCCCCGGTCGACGTGGCGTGGCTGGAGCGGACCGGCGTCCTCTACGACTCCTCGCGCCCGGGCCTCGGCTGGTGGCCGCGGCGCCGGCGCGCCGGCGCCGATGCGGCGGCCTCGGACAGCGCCGTGATCGCGATGCCGATCACGCTGGCGCTCGGCGAGGCGCCGGCGCCCGCCCGCGCCGTGATGCAGGACTGGACCGACGAGGTTCTGCAGATGCGCGACAGCGTGAGCTGGGGCGTGCTGACCTGTGCCCTGCCGCTCGCCACGGTCGGCCGCGGCGCGGTCCTGCGCGCGTTCGCGACGTTCCTGGACGGCGCGCTGGACGCCGGCGCCGTGGTGCTCACGCTGGAGGAGGCCGCCCGCGAGGCGGCTGGGCGCATCGGGGCGGCGTGAGGTGATCTGATCAGAAAGGCGGCGCCTCGACCGTTCGTCCCCGCTCGCGCGGGGATGAGCGGAGCATGCGGCGGGCGCGCCCGCCGCCGCGCGCGCCTCAATCGACGATGTTGTAGCCGCCGTCCACGTACAGCGTCTCGCCGGTGATCAGGCGGGCGGCATCGTGGGCCAGGAAGGCGGTGGCCAGCCCGACGTCGTCGATCGACACGAGCTTGTGGGTCGGCGCCTTGCCGCGGGCCTTCTCCAGCAGCTCGTCGAACTCGGGAATGCCCGACGCGGCGCGGGTCGCCAGCGGGCCGGGCGAGATGGCGTGCACGCGGATGCCGGACGGCCCCAGCTCGGCGGCGAGGTAGCGCACCGCGCTCTCCAGCGCCGCCTTGGCGACGCCCATGATGTTGTAGTGCGTCACCACCCGCTGGCTGCCGTAATACGTCATCGTGAACAGCGCGCCGCCGTTGGTCATCAGCGGCTCGGCGAGCTTGGCCATGCGGATGAACGACCAGCACGACACGTCCAGGGTGGTGAGGAAGCCGTCGCGGTCGACGTCGACGACGCGGCCCTCCAGCGCCTGCTTGGGCGCGAAGGCGATCGAGTGGATCACGAAGTCGAGCCGGCCCCACCGCTTGGCGATGGTCTCGAACACCGCCTCCATCTGGCCCGGCGCCCGCACGTCGAGCGGCATGACGATCTCCGCCTCGACCTCCTCGGCGAGCGGCAGGACGTGCGGCTTCGCCTTGTCGTTCAGATAGGTGACGGCGAGCTCGGCGCCCAGCGCCCGGAACGCGCGGGCGCAGCCCCAGGCGATCGACTGGTCGTTGGCGATGCCGACGATCAGGCCGCGGTTGCCCTCGTGGATCTTGGCCTTGTAGGTGGGGATCATGCGGGACCTCTGCTGACGGAAGACGAGCCGACCACCAGGGCGGCCGTGTGGCGGGCGACCATCAGCTCCTCGTTGGTCGGCACCACGAGGAGCGCGACGCGGCTGTCGGCCGCCGAGATGCGGCTGCGCCCCTGCGCGTTGGCGACCGGGTCGAGCACCGCACCGAGCCAGGCGAGCCGCTCGGCGACGGCGGCCCGCAGCCGCGCCGAGTTCTCTCCGATGCCGGCCGTGAACACGACACCGTCGAGGCCGCCGAGCGCCGCCGCCAGCATGCCGGCCTCGAGGCCGATGCGATAGACGAAGACCCCGATGGCGAACGCGGCGCGCGGATCGTCGGATGCTTCCAGGTCGCGCATGTCGCTGCCGATGCCGGACAGGCCCTTCAGGCCGCAGTCGCGATAGAGGAAGTGCTCGAGCGCGCCGGCGTCCATGCCCTTGGCGGCCATCAGGTGCAGGAGCACACCGGGGTCGAGCCGTCCGGGCCGCGTGCCCATCGGCAGCCCGTCGAGCCCGGTGAAACCCATGGTGGTCTCGACGCTGCGGCCGGCGGCGAGCGCGCACAGCGAGGCGCCGCTGCCGAGATGGGCGACGATCACGCGCCCGCCTGCGATCTCGGGCGCCACCTCGGGCAGGCGGCTCGTGACATACTCGTAGGAGAGGCCGTGGAAGCCGTAGCGGCGGATGCCCTCGTCGTGGAGTGCCTGCGGAATGGCGAAGCGGTCGGCGAGCGGATCGCGGCCGCGATGGAAGGCGGTGTCGAAGCAGGCGACCTGCGGCAGGTCGGGCCGCCGCGCCATGAGGGTGCGGATGGGCGCGAGATTGTGCGGCTGGTGCAGCGGTGCGAGCGGCACCAGCCGCTCCAGGTCGGCCAGCACGGCCGGTGTCACCACGATCGGCCTGTCGTAGGCCGGGCCGCCGTGCACGACGCGATGGCCGACCGCGGCGAGGGTGACGCCGGCCTGCCCGCGCAGCCAGTCCTCGGCGACATGCAGCGCCGCAGGCAGGTCCGGCACCGCCTCGGGCGGCAGCGCTCTGTCGATCAGGGCGGCGCCGTCGCCGGCGACGGCGTGGAACCGCGGAGCGGTGCCGACGCCCTCGATCCGCGCCTCGACCAGACGGCGCAGCATCCCGGCCGGTGCGGCCTCGAACATCTGCAGCTTGAGGCTCGACGATCCGGCGTTGACGACCAGGATGGCGTCCATGGTGGTCCTGCTCGGCGGTTCAGCTCGGCGGCACGGCGAGGGCGGCGCGGCGGGCATGGGCATACAGCACGGCGATCGCGCAGGAGGCCATGCGGGTGCGCACCGAGTCGGCCCGCGAGGTCAGGATGATCGGCACCCGGGCGCCGAGCACGATGCCGGCGGCGTCTGCGCCGGCCAGGAAGGTCAGGTTCTTGGCCAGCATGTTGCCGGCCTCGAGGTCGGGCACCACGAGGATCTGGGCGTGCCCGGCGACCTCGGAACGGATGCCCTTGATGCGCGCGGCCTCCGGGTCGATGGCATTGTCGAAGGCGAGCGGGCCGTCGACGATTCCACCGGTGATCTGGCCGCGCTCGGCCATCTTGCACAGCGCGGCCGCTTCGATGGTCGAGGGGATCTTGGTCGTCACCGTCTCGACCGCCGACAGGATGGCGACCCGCGGCGTGCCGAGGCCGATCCGGGTGTAGAGATCGATGGCGTTCTGGACGATGTCGCGCTTCACGTCGAGATCGGGCGCGATGTTTATGGCGGCGTCGGTGACGAACAGCGTGTCGGCGTGGCTCGGCACGTCCATGACGAAGACGTGGCTGATCCGTCGCTCGGTGCGCAGGCCGGCCGCGGTCGAGGTGACGGCCCGCATCAGCTCGTCGGTGTGCAGGCTGCCCTTCATCAGCAGCTCGGCGCGGCCCTCCCGCACCAGCGCGACCGCGCGGGTCGCCGCCGCGTCGCTGTGTGGCACGTCGACGATCTCGAAGCCGGCGATGTCGAGTCCGAAGCGCCCGGCGACCGCGACGATCCTGGCCGCGGGACCGACCAGGATCGGTACGACGATGCCGGCCTCGGCCGATTCCACGACGCTGCGCAGGGACGTCTCGTCGCACGGATGGACGACGATGGTCGGCACCGGCGGCAGCGCCTTCGCGGCGGCGATCAGCTTCTCGTACTTGGCGTGCGGCACGTGCGGCGTGGCCGCCACGACGGAGGGCGGATCGGCGACGGCCGGATCGGGGGTGGTCGTCACGGCGCGAACCCTCCTCGGATCCGGTGGTGGAGCTATGACGCCTCGCGGACCGTGGAGTCGCCACCGCCGACCACGGTCAGCGCCGGGGGGCCGGCCTCGCCCGTGAACATCCGCCCGATGCGCGCCAGCCGCAGCGCGACCTCGCCGCTGGGCTCGCCGGCCGCCGTGATCACGTCGCGGATCATCGTCATCGCCTCGACACGGGCGGCCGGGTCGTCCGGCAGCAGCGACGGGATCGCCGCCACGGCCGCCTCCTGGTCGATCAGCAGCAGGAAGAACTGCTCGCGCAGCAGCGCCTTGAACTCGGCGAGCGGCACGGCGCCGATCTTCTCGTTGGCGGCACGGATGCGGCGCACCGTCTCGAAGCCGCGCTCGTCGACGCCGCCGCGCGGCATCCCGACATAGATCATGGCGCGCACCGCCGCCTCGCGCAGGCCACCGACCGTGACGTGTGCCTTCAGCTCGGCGATACGGCGCGCGACCAGCTCGCCGTGCAGGGCGCTCTTGCCGGCCTTGTGCAGCGGCTTCTCGGACGTCGGGTCGATGCCGTAGAAGGCCTGCACGGCGGGCGAGCCGTAGAACGCCTTGAACAGCGCCTCGGTCATGCCGTCGCGCATGTCGCGATACGCGTCGAGCCCGGCGACGATCTGCTTCGACACCATCTCCTGCGCGGCGACGAACGGGTTGCCTTCGTCGACCGGCTTGCGGTTCTGCCTGATCCAGTCGGCGGCGGCGGCGATCGGCTTGGTCAGCGGGTTGGCGTCGGAGACCAGCTCGTACTGCAGCCGCGCCGGATGCAGGCGGTAGAGCATCTCGCTGACCTGCGGCGTCACCATGGCGCGCACCCACGGCTGCACGAAGGTCTTGTAGAGCGCGAGGTTGGTCTCGGACATGCGCGCCACCGTGGCGAAGCGGCGGTCGTCCTCGATCGTGTTGCCGCCGAGCGCCCGGATGTCGTCCAGCGTGCGCGTCTCGCAGCGCATCACCCAGCGGCCGTGCGCCAGGTCCGGATTGGTCGTGTCGCCGTCCTTCGCCGTGAAGACGGCCTCGTACAGGCCGGGCGGCAGCACGTCGATCAGGTCGATGTTGCTGGCGAACTCGTCGTGCTGCTTGCGGGCGACGCCGCCCGACACGAAGATCCCGAGATGCCCGACGGACTCGTGCACCGAATAGACGATCGTCTGGCCGTAGGAGCGGATCTCGTTCACGTCGTCGTAGAGGTCGAGGATCCAGCCGAGCGCCTGCTGGGGCGGTGTGATGTTGTCGCCCTTGGAGCAGAACACCACGATGGGCGAGCGGATGTTGCGCAGGTCGATGGCGACGCCGTTCGAGGTCGTCACCCGGCCGGCGGCGAGCTTGTTGCCGACGAACAGCTCGTCGACGATGAACTGCATCTCCTCGCCGTTCAGGTTGACGTGGCCGCCCCACCAGCGCTCGAAGTTCAGGTAGTTGGGCGCCTCGGTGTCGATCTTCGCGTAGAGATTGTAGGGCTTCTTCCAGAACGTGTTCGCCGGATTGAGGTTCTCGAAGTTCTCGACCAGCCAGGCGCCGTCGAAGCGGCCGCCGCCGAGATCGCTGGTGAAGGCGGTCGCCCAGCTACCGCCGAACAGGCCGCCGGTGTAGCGCATCGGGTTGAGGCCGCTCTGGCCGGTCCAGTAGGACAAGGGCGATCCGGCGACGATGATCGGGCCGAACAGGTCGGGCACGATCGCCGCCAGCATCATCACGGCCCAGCCGGCCTGGCAGTTGCCGATCACGCACGGCTTGCCGTCCGCCTCCGGGTGCCGGTCGATCACGGTCTGCAGGAACACGGCCTCTGCGCGGGCGACGTCCTCGATGGTCTGGCCCGGCACCGGGTCGGGCAGGAAGCCGACGAACCAGCAGGCGTGGCCGGCGGCGAGCGCGACGCCGATCTCGCTGTCCGCCTTGAAGCCGCCGATGCCCGGGCCGTGGCCGGCGCGCGGGTCGACGATCACAAAGGGGCGCTTCTTCGGGTCGATCACGACGCCCGCCGGCGGCACGACGCGGACCAGCCCATAGTTCACCGGCCGCTCGAGCGTGCGCCCGTCCAGGACCAGCTCGGCCTGATAGTTCAGCACGTTGGGGGCGGCCATCGCCATGTGCTCGCGATAGCCGTTGCCGCGCTGGCGCAGCACGTCCCAGAACAGCACGCTGCGCTGGGCGACGTCGACCAGATACCCGGCGGCACTCACCGCGGCATTGCCGGAGCCGAACGCACCGAGGTCGAACGCGCCGCTGCCGAGCCCGAAGGGATCCTGCGCCGACACGGTCCGTTGCGTGGTCATGGACGTCTCCTGTTGCTTCGGCCCGGAACTGTAACGGCCGGACGCGGGATCTCCGGCGCTTCCGGTTCGTCGCGGCGGGCGGGCGCCCGACCGAGTCAACCCCAGCAGAGCGACATGCCGATGTCGCCCGGGATGCCGCCCGGGAACTCCACAACCTGCACCTTCAGGCGGTAGCCCCGCGGTTTCATGTGCGCCTCCCAGAACTCGAAGAGCTCCTTCGGCAGGCCGGTCAGCGTGGTCTCCCACCCCGGCTCCTGGTTGTTGATGGCGCGGCCACGATCGGTGCAGAGCCGATTGGGAAAGCGGATCACCTGCACCTCGGTGAGCCCGTTGGCGACGGCGCGCTTGACGATCGCGGCGGCGCGCGTCAGCCGCTCGGCGTCGTCGACGCCGGACGGCTTCTGGAACTTGTCGAGGAGGGCTGCCTGCTCGGCCTCCTCGTGCGCCTTGAGGCGCATCGCCTCGCTGGCCTTCTCTGCCTCGGCGAGCGCGATCGTCTTCAGGCAGTCCGCGGCGGTGGGCAGGAGGTCGTCCGGACTGCCGGGTGATTGCAGGCCCGATGCCGAGGTGTCCTTCGATGGTTCAGTGGTCTTCATTCACGCGCCTCCTGGTGGACCCGTCGGTGAGCGCCGTCGAGAACGGCCCGGTCAACGTCGTCCGGCGCGATTGACGGGGCCGCCGCGGTTCATCGGCGTTCCCGGCCGCACGCCGACGCCCGGGGCTCCGACGCCCGGCCTCGCGACGGCTCGCGCGACCGGCCGTGGGCGCAGGACGACGCCGGGGCGGGCGACGCAACTCGGAGGATAATCGACGTACTGGCAGTAGACGACGGCGTTCGACGGGCTGACGCCGCCGATCAGCGTCGTCATCACGATTGCCGCTGCCAGCGATAACGATGATGTGATCTTCATTGCAGACTCCCGGTTCGCCCCTGCTCGTGCTCTTGTCGCGAGGGAGAGCCGATGCTCTCGTGCGCCGGCTCGGCTTCCAGGCGAGACATCATCATCACGTGAAAAATTGCTTGGCCAGACGAAAGTGCATTGACCGGTATCAAGGTTGATCGGATCGTGAGCTCGAATCTCGGAACACAGACTTCGGCACCTCGCCTCTTCGATTCCAGGCTCTGCTTCTGCCGGACCGTGACTGACAGCCTGCGACGAAGCCGCGTCTCACGCTATAGCTCAAATCGACTAGGCGTCGCTTAAGAGGTTCTTCTGGTGACGGTGCCAACTGTGGCGAGATTATCATTTGTCGCGACGAGGGCGGCCTCGTCGGTGGGCGACGCGACGACCGACCGTCCCGTTCGAACGAGTTGACAGTCGAGGCCCGGATCGGACGGTCGGCGGAGTGCTGCATGCTCCGATGCACGCGGGGCGGAAGAGCGAGTGATCGGCGGCGACGGCACGACGGGCCACGTCGTGCGGGGGGCTCCGAACGACACGAAACGAAGGAGGCCGTTCAATGACATCCTACGACGGATCGACCGCAGCGCATGTCGTCTGGCTCGTCGCGGCGTCTGCGCTCCTCGTGCCGGCGCCCGTCCGGGCCCAGACGACCATCGACGTCGCCAGGATCACGTGCGAGCAGTGGCAGGCCTACAAGGTCGCCAACCCGGACCAGGTCGCGCTGTGGATCAGCGGCTATCATGCCGGCAAGCGGGGCACGACCGTGATCGACGTGCAGACGTTCCGCGAGACCAACATCAGGAAGGTGAAGGACCGCTGCTTCCGCGAGCCGAAGATGCTGGTGATGGATGCCGTCGCGCAGGAGATCGTCGGCGGGAAGTGACACGGGCATCGCGCGGCGCGGGCGATCGGGCGCCCGGCCGGCGCGATCTCGCACGATCTCCCTCCGGCGCGCGCCCGTCGTGTGACGTTCCGGCGACAGGAGAGATGGAATGAGTGCTCTGCATCCGAATGCACCCCACCACCTGCCACCTTTCATCACGGCCCCGGGCGACACCGACGTCCTGATGGTGGTGATGGCCCTGACGCTGATCGGGGCGGTGCTGGGCGTCGGCATCCTGTTCCTGCGGCTGCACACGCTGCCCGAGCGCATCGCCCACAAGTCGAAGAAGCTGCAGTTCGAGATCGTCGCCGTGCTCGGCCTGCTTGCCCTGTTCACCCATGTGCACATCTTCTGGGTCATCGGGCTGCTGCTCGCCCTGATCGATCTGCCGGACTTCGGCAGCCCGCTGCGCCGGATCGCCGGGTCGGTCGAGCGGATCGCCGGGGTGCCGCCGGGGCAGGGGGGCGCCGGGGTGCCCGACGAGACCGAGACGGCGACCGGACCCGACGGCGGGCCGGAGGCCGGTCACGGCACCGGCGCTCACGCCCGGCCGGCGGCCGGCGAGGCGTCGCCCGCGGCTCCGTCTGCCCCGCCGCCGCGCGAAGCCGCCATGACGGCCGCGCCGCCCTCCGCCGCGCCCGGGCTCACCGTCGCCGCCAGGAGCTGACCCATGCTCGAGCTTCTGTTCTGCTCGCTGCTCACCATCCTGCCCGACTACCTCTATCGTCGCTACCGCCAGGGCAAGCGGTTCGGCCACGAGATCACGCTCTACTCGGTGTGGTTCGAGCTGCGCTGGGGCATCACCACCTGCCTGATGCTCACGGTCGGGCTCATCACCGTGGTGTTCTACAATCACCCCTCCACCACCAACGTCACCTCCTTCTATCGCACCGTCCCGATCCTGCCGGAGACCAACGGCCGGGTCGCTGAGGTCTTTATCGGCTTCAGCGCGCCGATCGAGGAGGGCGCCCCGATCTTCCGGCTCGATTCCACCAAGCAGCAGGCCGCCGTCGAGACGGCGCGGCGTCAGATCGTCGAGGTCGATGCCGAGATGGTGGTCGCCAAGACCGACATCGTGGCCGCCGAGGGCAAGATCCAGGAGGCGCAGGGCGCCTACCAGCAGGCGCTCGACGAGCTCGCCACCAAACAGGAGCTGTACAAGCGGAACCCCGACATCGTCGCCCGTCGCGAGCTGGAGCGGCTGGAGAACATGGTCGCCGGTCGTCGCGGCGGCGTCGCCGCGGCGACGGCCCAGCGGGACGCCGCCGAGGCCCGCCTCGTCACCCTGCTGCCGGCCCAGAAGGCGAGCTCCGAGGCGGCGCTGGCCCAGGCCGAGGTGGACCTGAGCAAGACTCTGGTGAAGGCCGGCGTCAGCGGCCGGGTCGAGCAGTTCACGCTGCGAGTCGGGGACATCGTCAATCCGCTCATGCGACCGGCCGGGATCCTGATTCCGGCGTCGTCGGCCGGGCGCGGCCTGCAGGCCGGCTTCGGCCAGATCGAGGCGCAGGTCATGGCGGTCGGCATGGTGGCCGAGGCTACCTGCGCCTCCAAGCCCTGGACCATCATCCCGATGGTGGTCACCGGGGTGCAGGGCTACATCGCCAGCGGCCAGTTCCGCGGCGGCGAGCAGCTCGTCGATCCTCTCCAGGTGACCCGGCCCGGGACTATCCTGGTGACCCTCGAGCCGCTCTACGCGGGGGGGCTCGAGGGCGTCACCCCGGGCTCGAGCTGCATCGCCAACGCCTACACGAGCAATCACGAGGCGCTCGCTTCGGGCCATGTCGGAACGCTGCGGTGGCTCGCACTGCACGTCGTCGACACGGTGGCGCTCGTCCACGCCATGATCCTGCGCATCCAGGCGCTGCTGCTGCCGATACAGACGCTGGTGCTCGGCGGGCACTGAGCGGCGCCGCGGTCGCGTCGCCGTCCGGGACAGCACGCCGGCGGCGCGATATCATCATCTGCGACGGCCCCCGTGCGGGTGATTCCCGGACGTCGTGCCGGACGATCCGAGCGCCTGATCTGGAGGGGACGATGCGACGACCTTGGACCCGCACCATGGCGGTGGGTGTGTGCGCGGCCGTGACGGCCTTCGGGCTCGCCACGTCGGCCGGCGCCCAGTCCGTCGACGGCCAAGCCGTGCCGGTCGGCGTGGTCAAGGCCGAGCGCAAGGCGATCAACCCGTCCGCCGACTTCGTCGGCCGCGTCGACGCCATCAACAAGGTCGAGGTACGGGCGCGGGTGAAGGGCTTCCTCGACGAGGTGCTGTTCACCGAGGGCGACACGATCAAGTCCGGCGCCGCGCTCTACCAGATCGAGAAGGGCCTGTTCGAGGCCGACGTGGAGCAGGCGCAGGGCGCGCTGGAGCGCGCCAAGGCGGCGCTCACGCTCGCCGGCCTGCAGCGCCAGCGGGCCGAGGATCTGCTCGCCCGCAACTCCGGCACCGTGGTGGCCCGCGACCAGGCCATCGCCGAGGAGAACTCGGCCAAGGGCTCGGTGCTGAGCGCCGAGGCGAACCTCGCCACCGCGCGGATCAATCTCGGCTACACCCGCATCACCTCGCCGATCGACGGCAAGATCGGCAAGACCGCCATCACCAAGGGCAACGTCGTCGGCCCCGATTCGGGCGTGCTGGCCACCATCGTCAGCCAGGATCCGATGTACGTCTCGTTCCCGATCAGCCAGCGGGCGCTCACCGAGGCGGCCGAGAAGGGCGGCAAGCGCTCCGCCGACGAGCTCACCGTGTCGCTCAGGTTCTCCGACGGCACGACCTACGACCAGACCGGCAAGATGAACTTCATCGACGTCACCGTGAACCGGTCGACCGACACGGTGCTGGCCCGCGCCACCATGCCGAACCCGAACGGCCTGCTGATCGACGGCCAGTTCGTCCGCGTCACCCTGCAGACGGCGACGCCCGAGGAGAAGGTGCTGGTGCCGCAGGCGGCCCTCATCGCCGACCAGCAGGGCACCTACGTGTTCGTGGTCGAGGACGGCAAGGCGGCGGTGCGGCGGGTGGTGCCGAACGTCTCGGTCGGCGCCGACATCGTCATCGAGTCGGGCCTGAAGGGCGGCGAGCTGGTCATCGTCCAGGGCCTGCAGGGCGTGCGCGCCGGCACCGCGGTGCGCGCCACCCCGGTGCAGCCGGTCGGCCGGAGCTGAGCGATGCTGTCCTCGATCTTCGTCGATCGTCCCCGCTTCGCCGTCGTCATCGCCATCGTCACCACCATCGCCGGGCTCGTCTCGCTCGCCGCGATCCCGTTCGCCCAGTATCCGGACATCGTGCCGCCGCAGGTCTCGGTGACCACCAGCTACCCCGGCGCCTCGGCCGCCGTGGTGGAGGCGACCATCGCGCAGCCGCTCGAGGCGCAGGTGGTCGGCGTCGACAAGGCGATCTACATGAAGAGCGTGTCGGGCGACGACGGCAGCTACACGCTGATCGTCTCGTTCGAGCTCGGCACGAACCCCGACACCAACACGGTCAACGTCAACAACCGGGTGCAGATCGCGCTGTCGCGCCTCCCCGAGGACGTGCAGCGGCAGGGCGTCACGGTCAAGAAGAAGTCCTCGGCCATGCTGGGCGTCATCGCCCTGTCGTCGCCGAAGCAGACCCACGACCCGCTGTTCATCTCCAACTACGTCACCATCAACATCCTCGACCGCATCAAGAGCACGCCCGGCGTCGGCGACGCCGCGCTGTGGGGGCCGCTCGACTACGCCATGCGGGTGTGGGTGCAGACCGACCGGCTCACCGGCCTCGATCTCACCACCGGCGACATCGTCCAGGCGATCCAGTCGCAGAACGTGCAGGCGGCGGTCGGCCGCATCGGCGCGCGGCCGATCTCCGACGACCAGCGCCTGCAGCTCAACATCCAGACCAAGGGCCGGCTCGCCACGGTGCCGGAGTTCGAGGCCATCGTGGTGCGCACCAATCCGGACGGATCGGTGCTGCGGCTCTCCGACGTCGCCCGGATCGAGCTCGGCGCCTCCTCGTCGGACACGACCACCGAGCTCAACGGCGCCCCGGCGGCGGCGATCGCCATCTACCAGTCGCCCGGCGCCAACGCGATCACCACGCTCGACGAGGTCAAGGGCCTGATGCGCGAGCTGGCGACGCGCTTCCCCGAGGACCTCGTCTGGACCGTCACCTACGATCCGACCACCTTCGTCAAGGCGACCATCCACGAGGTGCAGAAGACCCTGATCGAGGCCTTCGTCCTCGTCGTGCTGGTCGTCTACCTGTTCCTCGGCAGCGTCCGCGCCACGGTGATCCCGACCGTCGCCGTGCCGGTGAGCCTGATCGGCACCTTCGTGGTGCTGCTCGCCATCGGCTACTCGGCCAACTCGGTGTCGCTGCTGGCCGTGGTGCTGGCCATCGGCATCGTGGTCGACGACGCCATCGTGGTGGTGGAGAACGTCGAGCGGGTGATGGAGGAGCATCCCGATCTCTCGGTCGCCGACGCCACCAAGAAGGCGATGACCGAGATCACGGCGCCGATCGTCGCCATCACGCTGGTGCTGCTCTCGGTGTTCGTGCCGGTCGCCTTCATCCCGGGCATCTCGGGCGAGCTGTTCCGGCAGTTCGCCGTCACCGTGGCGGTGGCGATGTTCCTCTCGGCCGTCAACGCGCTCACCCTGTCGCCGGCGCTGTGCGCCGTGCTGCTGAAGCGCCACCACGGGCCGCGGCGGGGGCCGATCGGATACGTGATGCGCGGCATCGACAAGGTGCGCGACGCCTACGGCGCCGTCACCGCCCGCATCGTCCGCGTGGCGGTGATCAGCCTGGTGGCGGTCGCGGCCGCCGGCGCCGGCACCTGGGGCTTCTCCAGGATCACCCCGACCGGCTTCCTGCCGGAGGACGACCAGGGCGCCTTCTTCGTCGTGGCCCAGCTGCCGGGCGGCGCCTCGGTGGCCCGCTCGACCGAGGTCCTGCGCCAGGCCGAGGCGATCCTCAAGGAGGAGCCGTCGATCGCGTTCTTCACCTCGGTGACCGGCCTCAACTTCATCGACAACTTCTCGCAGGCGAACGCGGCCTTCGTCGTCGTCACCCTGAAGGACTTCGAGGAGCGCAAGGATCCGTCGCAGTCCGCGTCCGCCATCATGGAGCGGCTGGTGCCGAAGTTCCGCCAGATCCAGGGCGGCACGGTGCTGCCGCTCGCGCCGCCGCCGATCATCGGGCTCGGCACCGGCGGCGGCTTCACCTACGTGCTGCAGGACCTGCAGGCCGGCGACCCGAAGGTGCTGGCCCAGGTGCTGCGCGGCCTCCTCGTCGCCGCCAACCAGGATCCGAAGCTCTCACGGGTGTTCTCCACCTTCTCGGCCACCAACCCGTCGATCTATCTCGACATCGACCGCGACAAGGCGCAGGTGCTCGGGGTCAGGCTGTCGGACCTGTTCCAGGCCCTGCAGGCGACGCTCGGCGGCCTCTACGTCAACGACTTCAACCTCTACGGCCGCACCTGGAAGGTGCAGCTCCAGGGCGAGGCGGCGGACCGCCGCGGCGTCGAGGATCTGTACCGCGTCAACATCCGCAACAAGGACGGCCAGATGATCCCGCTGCGCAGCCTCGCCGAGGCGAGCATCGTGGTCGGGCCGCCGTCGCTGATCCGCTACAACAACACCCGCGCCGTCACGGTGCAGGGCTCGCCGGCCGATGGCGTCTCCTCCGGCGAGGCGCTCGCCGCGATGGAGCAGGTGGCGGCGAAGACGCTGCCGTCGGGCTATGCCGGCGCCTGGACCGACACCGCCTTCCAGGAGAAGCGGGCCTCCGGCAAGACCGCGATGATCCTCGGCTTCGCGGTGCTGTTCGCCTATCTGTTCCTGGTGGCGCTGTACGAGAGCTGGACGATTCCCGTCCCGGTGCTGCTGTCGGTGACGGTCGGCCTGCTCGGCTCCTTCGTCGCCATGGTCCTGGCCGGGCTGACGCTCGACCTCTACGCCCAGATCGGCATGGTCGTGCTGATCGGGCTGGCGGCGAAGAACGGCATCCTGATCGTCGAGTTCGCCAAGGAGCAGCGCGAGCGCGGCGTGCCGTTGCTGGAGGCGGCGGCGGAGGGCGCGCGGCTCCGCTTCCGGCCCGTGATGATGACGAGCTTCGCCTTCATCCTCGGCCTGTGGCCGCTGGTGATCGCCACCGGAGCCTCGCAGCTGGCGCGCCGCGACGTCGGCACGCCGGTGTTCGGCGGCATGCTCTTCGCGTCGTTCCTCGGCATCTTCGTCATCCCGCCGCTCTACGTCTTCTTCCAGGCCATCCGCGAGAAGCTCCGCAAGGGCGCGCGGCCGAAGCAGGAGTCGGCCTCGGCGATGGAGCCGTCCGCGGGCGTGGAGCCGGACGCGAAGCCGGCGGCGGAGTGAAGATTTGACGTGCGCCGGTGCGCACGAAGGAGTGACCCATGAGAACCTTCGGAATCGTCCTGGCGGCCGCCCTGGCGGGCGGGCTCGCCGTGTCGCCGGCCGCGGCCGACGACCTCTCCGGCGCGTGGGCGACGGACGGCTCGGCCTGCGACAAGATCTTCGTCAAGGCCGGCAGCCGGGTCACGTTCCGGGACAACTCGGAGCTGTTCGGCGGCGGCTTCGTCATCGACGGCAACCACGTGCGCGGCAAGGCGACGACCTGCGAGATCAGGAGCCGCCGCACCGCCGGCGCCGTCACCCACATGCTGGCGAACTGCGCCTCGGACATCATGCTGTCGAGCGTCCAGCTCAGCGTCCGCCAGCCCAGCCCCGACACGCTGGTGCGCATCTTCCCCGGCATGGACGGGATGGAGCTGGTCTACAAGCGCTGCCCGATGTGATCTGGGCCGCCTGATCAGCTCCGGCCGAGTGGCGCGGCACGCTGTCTTACCTCTCCCCTCGCGGGAGAGGGAAGACGTCACCGGCTCGCGCCGCGTCCGGTGACACGAGGCCGAGGATCGTCGGCTATCGTCCCTCGATCTCCTCGCGGAGAATCTCCAGCTCCAGCCAGCGCTCCTCGGCGGCGGCGAGCTCGGCCTCGGCCGCCGCGGCGGCCTGCGAGGTCTCGTCGAACGCCTTGCGGTCGCGGGCGAACAGGGCCGGGTCGGCGAGCTTGTCGTGCAGCGAAGCGATCGTCCTCTGCAGCTTCGCCATGGTCTTCGGCAGCGTCTCCAGGGCGTGCTTCTCGTTGAACGAGAGCTTGCGCCGGGCCGCCTTCGCGTCGCCTGCGGGCGCGGCCGCGTCGTCCGCCGGAGCCGGCTTCTCCTTCGCCGCCTTCGCCGGCGCCTGGCGGGCCAGATCGGCGCCGCGCTGGGCGAGCATGTCGGTGTAGCCGCCGGCGTACTCGGTCCAGCGGCCGTCGCCCTCCGGCACGATCACGGCGTTGACGATGCGGTCGAGGAAGTCGCGGTCGTGGCTGATCAGCAGCACCGTGCCGGCATAGTCGCCGAGCATCTCCTCCAGCACGTCGAGCGTGTCGAGGTCGAGATCGTTGGTCGGCTCGTCCAGCACCAGCACGTTGGAGGGCTTGGCCAGCGCGCGCGCCAGCATCAGCCGGCCGCGCTCGCCGCCCGACAGGGCGCCGACCGCGGTGCGGGCCTGCTCCGGCGCGAACAGGAAGTCCTTCATGTAGCCGACGACGTGGCGCTGCGTGCCGCCGACCATCACGCTGTCACCGCGCCCGCCGGTCAGCGTCTCGGCCACCGTCGCGTTCGGGTCGAGGCTCTCGCGGCTCTGCTCCAGCGTCGCCATCTCCAGATTGGCGCCGAGCCGGATCGTGCCGGAATCGGGGGCGAGGATGCCGGTGAGCAGCGACAGCAGCGTCGTCTTGCCGGTGCCGTTCGGGCCGACGATGCCGATGCGGTCGCCGCGCTGGATCCGCGTCGAGAACTCGGTCACGATCGGCCGGCCGTCGTAGCTCTTCGAGATCGTCTTCGCCTCGGCGACCAGCGTTCCGGACCGGTCGGCCTGGGCGGCGGCGAGCGACACGCTGCCGGCGGTGGCGCGATAGTCGCGCCGCGCCTGGCGCAGCGCCTGCAGCTCGCCGACGCGGCGCATGTTGCGCTTGCGGCGCGCCGTGACGCCGTAGCGCATCCAGTGCTCCTCGGCGACGATCTTGCGGTCGAGCTTGTGCTGCTCGCGCTCCTCTTCCGCCAGCACCTCGTCGCGCCACGCCTCGAACTGGGCGAAGCCGCGCTCGATCCGCCGCAGCCGGCCGCGGTCGAGCCACACCGTGATGCGCGAGAGGTCGGCGAGGAAGCGCCGGTCGTGGCTGATCATCACCATGGCGGCGCGGGTCGCGTCGAGCTCCGCCTCCAGCCATTCGATCACCGGCAGGTCGAGGTGATTGGTCGGCTCGTCGAGCAGCAGGATGTCGGGCTCGGGCGCCAGCGCCCGGGCGATGGCGGCGCGCCGCGCCTCGCCGCCCGACAGCGTCGCCGGGCTCTCCTCGCCGGTCAGCCCGAGCTGCTCCAGGAGGTAGCGGGCGCGGTACGGATCGTCGCCGGGCCCGAGGCCGGCCGTGACATAGGCGAGCGTCGTCGTCGCCTCGCCGAAGTCGGGCTCCTGCGGGAGGTAGCGCACGGTCGCGCCGGGCTGGACGAAGCGGCTGCCGCGGTCGGGCTCGATCAGCCCCGCGGCGATCTTCAGCAGCGTCGACTTTCCCGAGCCGTTGCGGCCGACCAGGCAGAGGCGCTCGCCGGCCGCGACCGCCAGCTCGACGCCGTCGAGCAGCGGATGGCCGCCGAAGGTGAGGCCGATGTCCTTCAGCTGGAGAAGCGGAGGCGGCGCCATCAGGAGGTGGTCCTGGGTTGCGCGGCGGCGCGGCGGGCGCGGCGCACCGCCTGCTCCAGGGCCTGCAGGAAGGTCGAGCGGTCGCGCGGCGTGAACGGCCGCGGGCCGCCGGTCTGCTCGCCGGCGGAGCGGAGATCCGTCATCAGGTTGCGCACCGCGAGCGCCATGCCGATGTCGGCCTCGGTGAAGGTGCGGCCGGTCGGCGCGATCGCCGCGGCCCCGGCCTTGATGCTGCGGCTCGCCAGCGGAATGTCCTGGGTGACGACGATGTCGCCGGGCTTCAGGCGCGCCGCGATCCAGTCGTCGGCCGCGTCCATGCCGGGACCGGCGGCGACGCGCGTGATCAGCGGATCGGCGGGCACCCGGATGTAGCCGGCGGCGACCACCGTGACCGGCAGCGCATGCCGCGCCGCGACCCGAAAGATCTCGTCCTTCACCGGACAGGCGTCGGCATCGACATAGATGCGGGGGCCGTCCGGCACGGGCGTGTCGGGCGGTGTCGCGGTGTCTTCGGGCGGGACGCTCATGCGGTGGCGATTAGCGGGTTTTTACGACGAAGGCCACTCCACCCCGCGGCGTCATTCCGGGGCGCACCGAAGGTGCGAACCCGGAATCCAGCCCGGAATGCGGAATGTGCCGCTGGATTCCGGGTCCATGCGCCTCTCGGCGCATGGACCCGGAATGACCAGTAACTGGAATGACGCACTGGAAAATGCGAAGGGCTGCCCGCGAAGGCAGCCCTTCCATTGTCGAACCGGGTCCGGCGAGGACCGCGGACGCCGCTCACGCGGCGCGGACCTCGCGAGAGGCGAGGATCCAGGTCGCAGCCGGAGACCACGGCGAGAGACAATGAGACACTGGATCACCTCCTTTCGGTTGTTGACGATCGTCGGCATGTAGGGTGCGACGCGGCGAAAGGGAAGACCCGCCTCCGTCACCTCCGTTCCTCGCCCCGCTCCTCGCGACGAGGGGTGAGTCTCGCGCCCCGGCGCGACGGGTCTCGCTTTGCCGGCGCGCGCATCGTCCAGCGCGCGCATCGTCTCGATGACGTCGGCCTTCTGCCGGTGAGGACGACGAGGCTGTCCTCGATCACCGCCGTGCCGGCGCAGCCGCCGAACGGCCCGATCGGATCGGGATCGTGGCCTGCGAGAGACGGGACGCCGTTTCATCCTCGGGTGTGTGCTCCCGCCCGTGGCAGAGTCGTACCGAAGCGCCATTGCATCGACCCAGGCCTCGCCGTGAGGGCGGAGAGGGGTCGTTTCGCCTGCGCGCCGGTCTCACAGCTTCTCGGCGAGATCGCCGAGGCCCATGACGTGGGAGAGGGAGCGGATCTCGCGCTTCTGGTCGTCGCGCAGGCGGCCCATCAGGGGGGCGGCGGCGGCCTTCAGCCGCTCGACGCTCTGGGCGTCGAGAGCGGCCGGTCCGCTGCCGCGCCGGTCGGCGCCGCGGCGCCAGACCACGCCGCGCAGCGCCGTCTCGACCGGCACCCACAGCTTCTCCTGCTCGGCGGTCAGCTTCAGCCGGGTCTTGATCGAGGCGATCTGGGCGTCGTTGAGGAGCGCGTTGGACGGACGCGCCCGCCCGGGCTCGGGCACCGCCGGGGCTGTCGCGAGCGGCGCATAGGCGGAGACCTGGTCGCCCGGCGCCGCCCGCTGGGGCCCCGGGCCGAACCGCTCGGCGAAGTCGGAGGAGGGCAGCTCGGCCGGACGGACGGCCAGCAGCTCCGGGGCGAAGCGCAGACGGACCGCCTCGGCGGCGCTCAGCTCGGGCTCGGTCCGGGCCGCCGGAGGCGCGGCCGGCGGCGTCGGCGTGCGGCTGCTCATCCACGCCGTCATGACCCCGGCGACGATGAGCGCCACCGCCAGGAACGACAGCGGGCCGGCCACGATCCGCCACAACGGCGCCGGGCCGGACGACGGCCCCGGCCGCCGGACCGGCACGGGCCGGCGCTCGGGGCCGCGGCCGTTCCAGGCCGGGCTCCGGCGCAACGGCCGGCCCGAGGCGTTTCGAATGGTCGGAGCGGCCATCGCGTCTCGTGGGCATCACGCAATACACGTCGGGATCGGCCCGATCCGGTTCCGTGCCGCGATCCGGCAGGAGCGGAAACGATTTAGCAAAAATCGTCAGCATGTGCGACTCGTAGAATATTGTTTCAAATGCGCGCCTTTAACGCGAGATTAAATCGTGCGCACTCAGAATGCGGTCGAGCTTTCTTTGAGCCGCAACGTCAGATGCCTGGCGCGGTCCCGCGCCTGTCTGCGACCGCGCCAGTACTCGTCGTCCTCGCATCGGCCGCCTCGAGCGGCGGGCGAGCGTCGCTCGATCGAAACTGCGTGCGCGCCCCCGACTCCCGCGGCGCGAAGGCATCCGCGATGGCTTTCTCCATGACTCTCGTCAAGATCAGGCCACCCCGCCGCATCGGCACCAAGCTCGCGCTCTCCGCCGCCATCGGCGTGCTGCTGGTCCTCGGCATGATCGTCAACACCGGCCTCAACGGCCGGTCGACGCTGCAGATGACCGGTGCCGTCGACGAGCGGCAGAAGGCCGCCCAGGAGGCCGGCCGCATCGGCCTGCATTTCGAGCGCATGCAGACCTACACGCGCGACGCGCGCCTCGCCCGCGACGAGGCGGCGGTCGACACCGCCCTGCACGCCCTGGAGAAGAGTTCGGGCGACGGCTTCGCGCTGCTCGACCAGCTCGGCGAGCGGACCAAGGACGCGGCCGGCAGCGAGACGCTCGACAAGGTCAAGGAGCTCTATGCCGACTATCTCACCGGGGCGGCCGAGCTGGTGGAGAACCAGCGCGCCCTGGTCGGGCTGTGGTCGGAGCGCCGCCGGCTCGGCGTCGCCTGGGACGAGGCGGTGCTCCGCACCCTCGACCTCGTCGCCGAGCAGGTCTCCGACACCCGCGCCTTCGAGGCCCGCCTGCGCACCGCCGCGGCCGGCGTCGACCGGCTGCGCATCGCCTCCTTCGACTTCGACGCGCTGCGCGATCCGGGGCAGAGCGAGGTGGTGGCGGCACGCGCCGCCGAGGCCGCCGACCTGCTCGACCGGACCCGCCGGGCGAGCCGGGAGGCGGTGCTGACCGAGGCGCTCGGGCCGCTCGGCGAGACGCTCGCGGCGCTGCGCGAGACCACGGCCCAGGCCGTCGAGACGATCGGCCAGCAGGACGCGCTGCTGCGCGACCGGCTCGAGCCGATCGTCGCGCAGATCGACCAGCTGCTCTCGGGCGTCATCGACGGCGCCAATGCCGCCGCGGCGCGCGACATGGAGGCGACCTCGCAGCGGATCGCCGAGGGCACCATCATCAACACCGCGGCCGGCGGCTTCGTCGTCCTCGTGCTGATCGGCTCGGCCCTGTTCGGGGCGCTCGCCATCGGCCGGCCGATCCGCCGGGTCGGCGCCACCCTGCAGGCGCTCGCCGACGGCGACCGCGCGGTGACGATCCCCTACGTGACGCGGCGCGACGAGGTCGGCGACAACGCCCGCGCCGCGCAGGCCTTCAAGGACAATCTGGAACGGCTCGCGGCGATGGAGACCGAGCAGCGCGCCGCCGACGAGCGCGCCGCCCGGGAGCGACAGAGCGCCGTGCACCGCATCGCCGACGAGTTCGAGGCGGCGGTGGGCGCCATCGTCGACACCGTGTCGGCCGCCGCCACCGAGCTCGAGGCCGCCTCGGGCAGCCTCACCCGCACCGCCGAGACCACGCAGCATCTCTCCGTCACGGTGGCGACCGCCTCCGAGACCGCCTCGACCAACGTCCAGAGCGTCGCCACCGCCACCGCCGAGATGACCTCGTCGGTGAACGAGATCAGCCGCCAGGTGCAGGAGTCGACCCGCATCGCCGGCGCCGCGGTGAGCCAGGCCGAGAAGACCGACCAGCGCATCGCCGCGCTGTCCGAGGCGGCGAGCCGCATCGGCGACGTGGTCGAGCTGATCACGGCGATCGCCGGGCAGACCAATCTGCTGGCCCTCAACGCCACCATCGAGGCGGCCCGGGCCGGCGAGGCCGGCAAGGGCTTCGCCGTGGTCGCCCAGGAGGTGAAGGCGCTCGCCGCCCAGACCGGCAAGGCGACCGGCGAGATCGGCGCCCAGATCGCCGCCATGCAGTCGGCGACCCGCGACTCGGTCGCCGCCATCAAGGAGATCGGCGGCACCATCGCGCACATCTCCGAGATCGCCGCGGCGATCGCGGCCGCCGTCGAGCAGCAGGGGGCGGCGACCGCCGAGGTCGCCCGCAACATCCAGCAGGCCTCGGAAGGCACGGCGGAGGTCGCCCGTACCATCGGCGAGGTGAGCCGCGGCGCCGGCGCCACCGAGGCGGCCTCCGAGCAGGTGCGCAACTCGGCGACCGTGCTGGCCTCCGAGGGCGGCAAGCTCAAGGACGAGGTGAACCGCTTCCTGATGAACGTCCGCACCGGCCCCCTCGACCGCGGCGAAGGCGACGACCCGGGCCGGGACGGATCGGAGCGGCGGGCCGGTCGCGCCGCGGCGCAGGCGGCGTGACGCGGCTGCTCGGGCCGGACGGCGGATCGTCGCGCCGGGACGGCGGGACCTTCACGCCGGGACCGCGGTGCCGGCCCGGCACGCCGCGGTCGGCAGCGCCCCGACCTCGGACACGCCGAGCGCCTCGGTGATGCGGCGCGCCAGCACGGAATAGTCGGACTTGCGCGGCGAGGTGCGGCGGAAGGCGAGCGCGATGGTGCGGCCCGGCTCCGGCGCCGCGAAGCGCAGCAGCTTGATCCGGGTGTTGTCGCGCTCGACCGCGGCGGCGACTTGCGGCAGCAGCGTCGCGCCGTAACCCGAGGCGACGAGCTGGACCACGGTGGCGAGGCTGGTCGCGCCGAGCCCGCCGGTCTCGCCGTTGCGGCCGCTGGAGCAGACGGCGAGCGCCTGCTCGCGCAGGCAGTGGCCCTCCTCGAGCAGGATCAGCCGCTCCTGCGCGATCGCGGCGACCGCGATCGGCTCCGCCGGAGGCCGCGGGTCGTCGGCCGGCACGGCGAGCACGAACGGGTCCTCGAACAGGGCGAGCGTCTCGATCTCGGGCTGCTCGATCGGCAGCGCCAGCATCACCACGTCGATCAGGCCGCGGGCGAGCTCCTCGACGAGGTGCCGGGTCTGGCTCTCGCGCAGCTCCACCATCAGTCCGGCGTGATGCCGCTGCAGCAGCGGCAGCACCTTGGGCAGCACATAGGGGGCGAGCGTCGGGATCACCCCGAGCCGCAGCGTTCCGGCGAGCGGGCCGGCGTGGTGGCGGGCGAAGTCCTCGAGGTCGCGGGCGCCGGCCAGGAGCTCCTCGGCGCGGCGGGCGATCTCGACCCCGACCGGGGTCAGCGCCACGTCGCCCGGCCGGCGCTCGACCAGCTCCACCCCGAGCCGCGCCTCGAGGTCGCGGATCTGCATCGACAGGGCCGGCTGGCTGACCGCGCAGTCGGCCGCTGCGCGGCCGAAATGCCGGTGGCGCGCGACGGCGCCGAAATAACGCAACTGCTTCAACGTCACCATGACGATAAGATAAACTGATCGAGATGGAAAAACAATACGATTAGACCTGATCGAAAGAAGCCGGCAAGGTGCCGCCACCTCGAACCGCGGCGCGCTCGAGACGCAGGCCAGAACGGTGCGAGCGACAGGCCCACGACCCCCGGGAGCAAGACACATGGACGCGAAGACGGACGACAAGGGCGCGGGCAAGTGCCCGTTCACGGGTGGCAGCCGCGGACACCGGAACCGTGACTGGTGGCCGGAGGCGCTCGACATCGGCGTGCTGCACAACAACTCCAGGAAGTCCGACCCGATGGGCGAGGCGTTCGACTACGCCGCGGAGTTCAAGGCGCTCGACCTGGCGGCCGTGAAGCAGGACCTGCACGCCCTGATGACCGACTCGCAGGAGTGGTGGCCGGCCGACTGGGGCCACTACGGCGGCCTGATGATCCGCATGGCGTGGCACTCGGCCGGCACCTATCGCATCACCGACGGCCGCGGCGGCGCCGGCGCCGGCCAGCAGCGCTTCGCGCCGCTGAACTCGTGGCCGGACAATGCCAGCCTCGACAAGGCGCGCCGCCTGCTGTGGCCGATCAAGCAGAAGTACGGCCGCAAGATCTCCTGGGCGGACCTGATGGTGCTGGCCGGCAACGTCGCGCTCGAGTCGATGGGCTTCAAGACGTTCGGCTTCGCCGGCGGCCGCAAGGACGTGTGGGAGCCGGAGGAGCTCTACTGGGGTCCGGAAGGGTCGTGGCTCGGCGACTCGCGCTACTCGGGCGAGCGCCAGCTGGAGGAGCCGCTCGCGGCCGTGCAGATGGGCCTCATCTACGTCAACCCGGAGGGCCCGAACGGCAAGCCGGATCCGATCGCGGCCGCCAAGGACATCCGCGAGACCTTCTTCCGCATGGCGATGAACGACGAGGAGACGGTCGCGCTGATCGCCGGCGGCCACACGCTCGGCAAGACCCACGGCGCCGGCGATCCCTCGCTGCTCGGCCCGGATCCGGAAGGCGCCGCGATCGAGGACCAGGGGCTCGGCTGGAAGAGCAAGTTCGGCACCGGCGTCGGCGCCGACGCCATCACGGGCGGCCCCGAGGTGGTCTGGTCGCAGACGCCGACCAAGTGGAGCAACTACTTCTTCGAGAACCTGTTCGGCTACGAGTGGGAGCTCGAGAAGAGCCCGGCCGGCGCCTGGCAGTGGCGGGCCAAGAACGCCGAGCCCTGCATCCCGGATCCGTTCGATCCGAACAAGAAGCGCGTGCCGACCATGCTGACGACGGATCTGTCGCTGCGCTTCGATCCGATCTACGAGACGATCTCGCGGCGGTTCCTGGAGAACCCGGACCAGTTCGCCGACGCCTTCGCCCGCGCCTGGTTCAAGCTCACCCATCGCGACATGGGCCCGCGCGTGCGCTATCTCGGTCCCGAGGTGCCGAGCGAGGTGCTGATCTGGCAGGACCCGGTCCCGCCTGTCGATCACGAGCTGGTCGGCCATCACGACATCGCGGATCTGAAAACGAAGATCCTCGCCTCCGGCCTCTCGGTGTCGCAGCTCGTCTCGGCCGCCTGGGCGTCGGCCTCGACGTTCCGCGGCTCCGACAAGCGGGGCGGCGCCAACGGCGCGCGCATCCGCCTCGCCCCCCAGAAGGACTGGGAGGTCAACCACCCGGACGAGCTCGCCAAGGTGCTGTCGACGCTCGAAGGCATCCAGACGGCGTTCAACGGCGGTCGGACCGACGGCAAGAAGGTGTCGCTCGCCGACCTGATCGTGCTGGCCGGCTGCGCCGCCGTGGAGAAGGCCGCCGCGGACGCCGGCGTCGCCGTGACGGTGCCGTTCACGCCGGGCCGCACGGACGCGTCGCAGGAGCAGACCGACGTCGAGTCGTTCAAGGTTCTGGAGCCGCGCGCCGACGGCTTCCGCAACTACACGGGCAAGCGCACGCAGTTCATGGCTCCCGAGGAGGCGCTGGTCGATCGGGCCCAGCTCCTGACCCTCACCGGGCCGGAGATGACCGTGCTGATCGGCGGCCTGCGGGTGCTCGGCGCCAACCACGGGCATTCGACCCACGGCGTGTTCACCGACCGGCCGGAGCGGCTCACCACCGACTTCTTCGTCAACCTGCTCGACATGCGCAACCGCTGGGAGCAGTCGGCGACCGAAGGCGTCTACGAGGGCCGCGATCGCAAGACCGGCGAGCTCCGCTGGACGGCGACGCGCGTCGACCTGATCTTCGGGGCGCACTCGCAGCTGCGCGCCTTCGCCGAGGTCTATGCCTGCGCCGACGCGCAGGAGAAGTTCGTGAAGGACTTCGTCGCCGCCTGGACCAAGGTGATGAACGCCGACCGCTTCGACATCGTCGGCGCCGGCACCCACAAGGCGGCCTGATCGCCGCCCGACACGATCGCGCCGGCGGGATCCGATCGGCTCCCGCCGGGGCACGAGGCACCCCCGCGATCACCCCCGAACCCCCGCGTCCCGCACGTCCGCCGCGGGACGAAGACGGAAACGGCCGGAGCTCTCGCGCTCCGGCCGTTTTCGTTCGCAGCGTGCGTGGGGTTCGCAGTGTGTGTAGGGTGGGCAAAGGCGCGCCGAAGGCGCGGCGTGCCCACGCGTTCATTCGCCGAACTCGCCCGTCGCATCGGCGATGTCCCCGCCCCAGTCCGTCGGCAGAAGGCCCTTCGCACAATATCGGTGGAAGCTGCTGTAGGGCCAGTCGCGGACCCTGCCGACATGGCCGTGCTTGACCGGGTTGAAGTGGATGTAATCGACGTGCCGGGCGAGATCATCTCCGTCCCGGATCGCATGCTCCCAGTAACGCCGCTGCCAAAGTCCCTTCTCGCGCCTGGCCACCTTGCTCGTCGATCGGGTCGCGGCGGCCGGGAGCCCGCGTGAAAAGCCCGTTTTGATCAGCATCCAGCGCGAGGCGAAGTCGGCGTCAGTCTCCGGAAGCGACCAGATCGCATGGAGATGATCCGGGAGAACACAGATCGCCACCGTCTCGAACGGACGCCGTTCGCGCACGGACGAATAGATGCGGCGCAAGCGATCGATATGGAGGATCCGCAGATCACTCCGGCGATCTGCGAGCGCGACCGTGAAGAAGAATGTTCCGCCAGCAAGTTTGGCGCGGCGATACCATGACACGACGTCACCGTATCCAATCATCAGGAGGAGAATAGTAGCACGCGTGGGCACGCCGCTGCGCGGCTTTGCCCACCCTACGGCTTTGCCTCCTCCGCGCCCTCCGTCTCCTCCACCAGCGCGTCGTAATGCGCCATCTGCCACGAGGCCCAGTGCTCGAACTCGTCGAGGAGGTCGGGGGCGAGGGCGGCGAGGCGGCCGGCGGGCGCCGTCGAGAACCAGCCCTGGCGGCGCGCCTCGGCGAGCAGGCTCGCGACATGCGCCGGCGACACGCCGAAGCGCTCGGCCAGCGCCCGGCTGCCGAGCGGAACCGGGCGGGCCGCGTCGGGAAGCGCCGCGGCGTAATGGGCGCCGATCACGGCGCAGAGCAGGGGATAGCCGCAGTCGCGCGCGGCGAAGCGCAGCACCCGCGGGAACGGATGGATGAGCGTGCCGTGCGCCTGCACGAAGGCGGCCGAGCCCTGCAGCACGGCGCCCAGCCGGTCGGCGTCGGCGAGCCCGTCGGCGCGTCCAGGGCGGCGGCCGAGAACCGCGTCCACGGCGCCGACGAACAGGCGTGCCGAGCGGCCGATCTCAGCGACCAGGGCGGGGGCGGGCGTCAGCAGCTTGGCCCGCCGGTCGGCCGGATCCGGGGCGACCGCGACGAAGCCGCGGGCCGACAGCATCGCGACGAACTCGGCGACCTGGCGGGCCGAGGCGCCGGCGACCGCCTGCAGGGCCGCGAGCGTCGGCGCCGCGCCGCCGGCGCGCGTCCAGGCGTGCCAGTTGTGGATCAGCATGTAGCAGACGAGATAGCGCCGGTACTGATCGAACAGCTTCTGCGCCGGCCAGGCGATCGGCGCGGCATCGGTCATGCCGCGGCAGTAGCCCGCCAGCGCCGGGCGGAAGCCCGGGTGGCCGCGCAGCCGTGCGGCGGCCGCGACGAGATCGCCGGGCGGCGCCGCGGCCGTGGTCGGGATCGCCGCCGCCGGCGCGGTGGATCGCACGGGGCGTTGCGACCGACTCCTGAACCGCGTCCCCGGCATCTGCGCCCCGAATCTCCGGCAAAGTTTGGACTGGGAATTTATAGCCCATCAACACGAAGATCGGAGCCTGGGTCGGGGAGATCTTCGCCCCGGCGGCGCCCGTCCCACCCGGAACGCGGCGCCGCGCCTTTGCCCGAGAGGACGATTCGATGTGTGACCACCCCCGCTGCGCCCATCTCGACCATCCCGCCGGAGCCCGGCACCCGCTCTCGCGCCGCGCGCTGCTCGGGGCCGGTGCCGCGACGGCGCTCGCCGCCGGCCTCGCGGGCGGCTTCGCCGCGGGCGGCGTCGCGCCGGCCTTCGCCCAGGACGCGGCAGCGCGCCCGAACGCCATCGGTCCGGACGAGGCGCTGAAGCGGCTCGTCGACGGCAATGCCCGCTATGCCGGCGGCACGATGCAGAACCGCGACTTCTCGGCCGGCCGCGTGGCGCGCGCCAGTGCCCAGTATCCGATCGCCGGCCTGGTGAGCTGCGCGGATTCGCGCGTCGCGCCGGAATACGCGTTCGACCAGGGGCCGGGCGAGCTGTTCGTCGTGCGGCTCGCCGGCAACTTCGTCGACGACCACGGGCTCGCCAGCCTCGAATACGGCGTCGCGGTGCTCGGGATGCCGCTGATCATGGTGCTCGGCCATTCCAACTGCGGCGCCGTCGCCGCCACCCTGAAGGCCGTCAAGGAGAAGACCGAGCTGCCCGGGCACCTGCCGCTGCTGATCGAGGCGATCAAGCCGGCGATCGAGACGGCCGAGAAGACCAAGGCCGCGAACCCGCTCGACGCGGCGATCGCCGAGAACGTCCGCTACAATGTCCGCCGCCTCGTCGAGGCGAAGCCGATCGTCGCCAAGGCGGTGGCGGACGGCAAGGTCAAGATCGTCGGCGGCGTCTACGACATCGCCACCGGCAAGGTCGCCATGGTCTGAGCGTCTCGTCCACGCGTTTCGACGCTGCCCCCCGGTCCCGTCGCGTCGCGCGGGACCCGGCGGCCGGGGCGACCGCCCCGGTCGCCGACCGGCGGGCGCCGGCTCCGCCGCGGTCTCGGCGCCCGGCCTCACCGCCACGGCGGGCGGGGCCGAAAGCCGGCTTCGAGGAACGCGACGAACTGGGTGACGCGGGCCGATATGCCGCGGCGGGCCGGGACCAGGGCCAGCACGTCGGCGGCGCCGAACTCCCAGGCGGTCAGCACCCGCTGCAGGGCGCCGCGCCGCACCAGCGGCGCCACGTCCCATTGCGAGCGCAGCACGTAGCCGAGCCCGGCCAGCGCCCAGTTGCGCACCACCTCGCCATCGTTGCTGGTCAGCACCGGCGACACCCGGATCGCGTCCTGCCGCGACGGCGCCGCGGCGCGGTCCTCGGCGGCGCGCCCCTCCCCGCTGCGACCCGCCTTGCGGAAGCGCCACAGCGTCACGTCCTCGTCGTTCTCGCGCACGCACAGGCAGGCGTGGTGCAGCAGGTCGCGCGGCTGCGCCGGGGCGCCGTGCCGGCGCACGTGCTCGGGGCTGGCACAGACCCAGCGGCTGTTGCGCGCCAGGAGATGCGCGATCCACGACGAATCCTTCACCTCGCCGATATGGATCACCACGTCGGCGTCCTCGGTCTCGCGCCACGGCCGCTCGGAGAGGTCGAGCGTCACCCGCACGGCGGGATGCTGCGCGGCGAAGCGGGCGATCAGCGGCGCCACGTGGATGCGGCCGAAGCCGAACGGCGCCACCACCCGCAGCCGGCCCGAGAGGCGTCGTCCGGCCGCGACCAGCTCCTCGGGCAGCGCCTCGATGCGGCCGAGCACCGCCTGCGCCTCGGCGACCAGATGCTCGCCCTCGCTGGTGAAGCGCATGCTGCGCGAGGAACGCACCACCAGGCCGACGCCGAGCGCCTGCTCCAGGCGCTTGAGCCGCATCGACAGTGCCGGCGGGGTGACGTTGAGCGAGCGCGCCGCCGCGCTGAGCGATCCGGTGCGGCTGAGCGCCTCGACGAAGCGCAGATCCTCGAGCGTGATCATTCAATCCAGCTGAACTGATTGTTGCATCTGATTTAAACACAGGTGAGGGTCGATGCGCTACGATCTCGCCCATGACCTCCGCTCTGCCCAAGGCCGTCCTGTTCGATCTGCTCACCGCGCTCCTCGATTCGTGGACGGTGTGGAACGCCGCCGCCGGATCCGAGGCCGCCGGCCGCGCCTGGCGCGCCGACTATCTGCGCCGCACCTATGGCTGCGGCGCCTATGTCGCCTACGAGACGCTGGTGCAGGAGGCCGCCGCGGCGGTCGGGCTGCCGCCGTCCGCGCCGGAGGCCCTGGAGGCGCGCTGGCTGGAGCTGCCGGTGTGGAGCGGCGCCCAGGCGGCGCTCGACGCGCTCGCCGGCCGCACCCGGCTCGCCGTGGTGACCAACTGCTCGGTGCGGCTCGGCCGGCTGGCCGCGGGCCGCCTGACGATCGACTGGGACTGCGTCGTCACGGCCGAGGAGGCCGGCTTCTACAAGCCCGATCCGCGGCCCTACCGCCTGGCGCTGGACCGGCTCGGCGTCGCGCCGCACGAGGCCGCCTTCGTGGCCGGCTCCGGCTACGACCTGTTCGGCACCGCGGCCGTGGGGCTGCGCACCTACTGGCACAACCGCGTCGGGCTCGCCCGGCCGGACGGCGCGCCGCGGGCCGATCTCGAGCAGCCGACGCTGGATCGGCTCATCCCCTGGCTGGAGACCCTCGCATGATCACGATCGGCCGCCGTGTCGTCTCACTCGCCGTGGCGCTTGCGCTCGCCGCGACCGCCGGGCCCTCCGGGATCGCCCTGGCGCAGGACGCCCCGTTCCCGACCCGGCCGATCACGCTCATCGTGCCGTTCCCGGCGGGCGGGCCGAGCGACGCGCTCGCCCGCGCCGTCGCCCACGGCATGGCCGAGACGCTCGGCGGCACCGTGGTGGTGGAGAACATCGGCGGGGCCGGCGGCACCATCGGGCTCGGCAAGGTCGCGGCGGCGCCGGCGGACGGCTACACGCTCGGCTTCGGCACCATCGGCACGCATGTCGCCAATGTGGCGCTCTACAAGACGCTGCCCTACGATCCGCTGACCAGCTTCGTGCCGATCGGCCTCGCCGGCACGGCGCCCATGCTGGTGGTGGTGCGGCCGGGCCTCGGCGTGTCGGACCTGCGCGGGCTGAAGGCGTACATCGCGGCGAGCGGCGGAAAGACGACCTATGGCAGCGCCGGCGTCGGCTCCATCGCGCATTTCGCCTGCGTGATCATGCTCGCCGCGATGAAGCAGCCGGCCGCGCACGTGCCGTATCGCGGCATCGCGCCGGCCATGAACGATCTGGTCGGCGGCCACATCGACTTCATGTGCGACCAGCCGACCACGGCGCTCGCCCAGGTGACGGCCGGCAAGGTCAAGGCCGTGGCGGTGCTGAGCGACGACACGGTGCCGCAGCTCCCCGGTCTCGAAACCGTCGCCAAGGCCGGCTATCCGCAGGTGAGCTTCCGCTCGTGGAGCGCGCTGTTCGCCCCCAAGGGCACGCCGCCCCGGATCGTCGAGCGCCTGAACGCGGCGCTGCGCGCCACCGTCGCGGAGCCCGCGCTGCAGGCGAAGATGCAGGCGGTCGGCGTCGACCTGCCGCGCGGCGACGACCTCGCGCCGGCGGCCGTGTCGACGCTGATCGCCGACGGGATCGCGCGCGACGTGCCGGCCCTGAAGGCGCTCGGCGCCGCACTGGATTGAGAGGACCCGTGACCCTCGCCGCCATCGACACGCCCGCCGCCGTCATCGACCACGCGGTGATGATGCGCAACATCGCCACCATGCAGGCCCGCGTGACGGCGCTGGGCGCGACCCTGCGGCCGCATGTGAAGACCTCCAAATGCATCGCGGTCGGCCGCCTGCAGCGCGACGCCGGCGCGCGCGGCATCACGGTGTCGACCCTGAAGGAGGCGGAGGAGTTCTTCGCCGCCGGCTTCGACGACATCCTCTACGCGGTCGGCATCGCGCCGCAGAAGCTCGACCGGGTGCTGGCGCTGCGGCGCGCCGGCTGCCGGCTCGTGATCCTGGTCGACTCGCTCGCCGCGGCGCGCGCCGTGGTCGACAAGGGGCAGGGGGAGCGCCACGGCTTCGAGGTGATGATCGAGATCGACACCGACGGCCACCGCTCCGGCGTGAAGCCGGACGACGACCTTCTGATCGCCATCGGCGAGACGCTGCGGGACGGCGGCGCGACCCTCGTTGGCGTGCTGACCCATGCGGGCAGCTCCTATGCCCTGAGCGCGCCCGAGGCGCTCGCCCGCATGGCCGAGCAGGAGCGCGCCGGCTGCGTGCGCGCCGCGACGCGGCTGCGCGCCGCCGGGCTGCCGTGCCCGGTGGTCAGCGTCGGCTCGACGCCGACGGCGCTGTCGGCCGAGACGCTCGACGGCGTCACCGAGGTGCGGGCCGGCGTCTACGTGTTCTTCGATCTGGTGATGGCGAATGTCGGCGTGTGCCGGCTCCAGGACATCGCGCTGTCGGTGCTCGCCACCGTGATCGGCCACCAGGCCGAGAAGGGCTGGGCCATCACTGACGCCGGCTGGATGGCGATGAGCCGCGACCGCGGCACCCATGGCCAGACCGTCGACTACGGCTACGGCGCGGTCTGCGACGAGGCCGGCACGGTGCTGGACGGCTACGTGGTCGGCGGGGCCAACCAGGAGCACGGCATCGTGGCGCGGCGCGACGGTGTCGCGGATCCAGACGTCGCCGCGCGCTTTCCGGTCGGCACGCGGCTGCGTATCCTGCCAAACCACGCCTGCGCGACCGCGACGCAGTTCGACCTCTATCACGTCGTCGATCGCGACGGCGCAACGAGAAACGACACAAAGCAGATTTGGAGACGCTTTCATGGCTGGTGAGACGACGCGCGACGCGACGACGGGCGACATCGTGGCGGTGGCGCCGCCCGGCATGGCGAAGCCCGGCGGCCACTATTCGCACGCCGTCACGGCCGGCGGCTTCGTGTTCGTGGCCGGGCAGCTGCCGATCGCGCCGGACGGCACCAAGCTCGCCGACGCGCCGTTCGAGGCGCAGGCCCGGCAGGTGCTCGCCAATGTCGCGGCCGCGCTGGCCGGCGCCGGCAGCGGCATCGACCGGCTGGTGCAGGTGCGCGTCTACGTCACCGACATCGCCAACTGGCCGGCCTTCGACGCGCTGTACGCCGCCTGGGCCGGCGCGTCACGTCCGGCCCGCGCCGTCGTCCCGGTGCCGCAGCTCCATTACGGCTTCCTGGTCGAGGTCGAGGCGACCGCGCTGGCGTGACGCCGCCGCTCATCCGCGCGTGAGGCCGCGCCAGCGCAGCAGCATGTAGACGATCAGCGAGGAGAGCGCCGACACCAGCACGCCGGCCCAGAAGCCGGCCTCGCCCTCCGCGAAGGCGATTCCCTTCAGGTTCATGCCGAAGAAGCCAGCCACCAGGGTCGGCGGCAGGAACAGGATGGTGACGATCGACAGGGCGCGCAGGTTGCGGTTGGTCTCCTCGGCGAGCTGGCTCGACAGCTCGTCCTGCAGCATGCGGGCGCGGTCGCGCAGGGCGTCGATCTCCTGGTCGAGGCCGTCGAGCCGCTGGGAGAGGCGGACGGCGTCGATGCGCAGCCCCGGCGCCAGCTCCTCCGGCTCGATCTCCTCGAAGCGGCGGAACAGCGCCCGCAGGCCGGCGAGCTGGCGGTGCAGCCGCACGGTGGTGCGGCGGAACACGCCGAGCTTGCGCCGCTCGTCGGTCGTCTCCAGGTCGAGGATGCGCTCCTCGATGCGGTCCATCTCCAGCGCCAGCGTGTCGGCGAGGCGGTCGATGGCGTCGACGACATGGTCGACGACCTGCTCGATCAGGGTGGCCGGCGAATCGATGCGGCGGCCGGCGCGCAGCGCCTGGCGCACCTCGTCGACGGCGTTGAGGGCGCGGCGGCGCGCGCTCACCAGGCAGCGCTCCCGCATGGCGAAGTGGAGGAGCCGCACCTCGTCGGTGACGCCCTCGAGCTCGCGGCCCAGATCGGCGAACACGCCGTAGACGCAGTCGTCCTCGGCCTGGAGCTGCTGGTGGGTGTCGGGGCCCGTGAGGGCGTCGACGGCGTCCGGCGGCAGATCGGCGAAGCTGCGCAGGAACGCGCAGCCGCGGGTGTCGACGAGGCTGAAATGCAGCCACAGCCAGCCGTCCGTCACCGGCGCGACCGGCCGCTCGACGTCGAGCTCCTCGGCGGTGCCGTCGGGCCGGATCCGGAAGGCCCAGACGAGCCCGGGCAGCGGGTCGGACCCGAAGTCCGGGCGCGCCTCCATGGACGTCCTTACTGCGCGGCGTCCTTGGCGGCGCGCTCCTCGGCGGCGCTCTCGGCGTCGTCGACCGTCTTGAGCGCGGCCGGATGCGGCATCGAGATGATGTTGTAGCCGGAGTCGACGAAATGGATGTCGCCGGTGACGCCGGTGGAGAGGTCCGACAGCAGGTAGAGGGCGGCGCCGCCGACCTCCTCGATGCTGACGGTCCGGCGCAGCGGCGCGTGGCGCTGCTGGTAGTTGAACATCAGCCGGGCGTCGGCGATGCCGGCGCCGGCGAGCGTCCGCACCGGGCCCGCCGAGATCGCGTTGACGCGGACGCCCTGCGGCCCGAAGTCGGCGGCGAGATAGCGCACCGAGGCCTCGAGCGCCGCCTTGGCGACGCCCATCACGTTGTAGTTCGGCATCACCCGGGTGGAGCCGCCATAGGTCAGCGTCACCATGGCGCCGCCATGGGTCATCAGGGCGGCGGCCCGCTTCGCCAGCTCGGTGAAGGAGAAGCAGGAGATCAGCATGGTGCGCGAGAAGTTCTCGCGGGTCGTGTCGGCGTAGCGGCCCTTGAGCTCGTTCTTGTCCGAGAACGCGATGGCGTGCACCAGGAAGTCGATGCCGCCCCAGGCCTCGGCGAGCTTGTCGAACACGGCGTCCACCGAGGCGAGATCCTCGACGTCGCACGGCAGGACGAGATCGGAGCCGACCGTCTCGGCGAGCGGCTTCACCCGCTTGCCGAGCGCCTCGCCCTGATACGTGAAGGCGAGCTGGGCGCCGTGGGCGGCCAGCGCCTTGGCGATGCCCCAGGCGATCGAGTGGTTGTTGGCGACCCCCATCACCAGGCCGCGCCGGCCCAGCATCAGGCCGCTCTTGGTGCCGCCCTGCTCGGCCGTCATGACGAACGGCCTGCGCGGCGGGAACCGAACCACGGCGTGTCCCGCCGTCTTGCTGTCGCTGGACATCTCTCCGCCGCCTCCCCCGCACGGCTCGCCCGCTCGCCCGTCCGGCGGTCGCGTCCAATGACGGTACGTTCGGTCCTGCTCCCCGGATCTCTATGTCGGACGTGCAACAGCGTCGTGACGGCGGCGGTGCCGACGGGACGTCCCTGTGGATTCATCTCTGTCGACACGACGTGACCTTTCCAACGGCGCGGCCCAGGCCGGCTCAGGCGTCCACGTGCTTGAACACGATCGATGCGTTGGTGCCGCCGAACCCGAACGAGTTGGACAGCACGCAGCCGAGCGTGACCCCGTCCCGGCGCTCGCGCACGATCGGCATGTCGGCGAACACCGGGTCGAGCGTCTGGATGTTGGCGCTCTCGCAGATGAAGCCGTTGCTCATCATCAGCAGCGAGTAGATGCCCTCCTGCACGCCGGCCGCGCCGAGCGAGTGCCCGGTCAGCGACTTGGTGGCGGAGATCGGCGGCACCTTGTCGCCGAACACCTCGCGGATCGCCTCGATCTCCTTGACGTCGCCGACCGGGGTCGAGGTCGCGTGCGGGTTGATGTAGTCGACCGGCGCCTTGACGGTCGACAGCGCCATGCGCATGCAGCGCGCCGCGCCCTCGCCCGACGGGGCGACCATGTCGTAGCCGTCCGACGTCGCGCCGTAGCCGGCGACCTCGGCGTAGATCCGGGCGCCGCGCGCCCTGGCGTGCTCGAGCTCCTCCAGCACCAGCACCCCGGCGCCGCCGGCGATGACGAAGCCGTCACGGTCGACGTCGTAGGCGCGCGAGGCCGTGGCCGGCGTGTCGTTGTACTTGGACGACATCGCCCCCATGGCGTCGAACAGCACCGACAGGGTCCAGTCGAGTTCCTCGCAGCCGCCGGCGAAGATCACGTCCTGCTTGCCCAGCTGGATGATCTCGGCGGCGTTGCCGATGCAGTGGTTGGAGGTCGCGCAGGCCGAGGCGATCGAGTAGTTGACGCCCTTGATCTTGAACCAGGTGGCGAGCGTCGCCGAGGCGGTCGACGACATCGCCTTCGGCACCGCGAACGGCCCGACCCGCTTCGGCCCCTTCGACCGGGCGATGTCGGCGGACTCGACCACGGTGCGGGTCGACGGGCCGCCCGAGCCCATGATGATGCCGGTGCGCTCGTTGGAGACCTCGGTCTCCTCCAGCCCGGAATCGCGGATCGCCTGCTCCATGGCGACGTGGTTCCAGGCGGCGCCGCCGCCCAGGAAGCGCAGCGCCCGGCGGTCGACCGCCTCCTCGGGCACCAGGGTCGGCGCCCCGTGCACCTGGCAGCGGAAGCCGAGCTCGGCATACTTGTCGGCGCGCGAGATGCCGGACTTGGCCTCGCGCAGGCTCGCCAACACCTCCTGGGTGTTGTTCCCGATGGACGAAACGATGCCCATCCCGGTGACGACGACGCGTCTCATGATTCCGATTCCTGACTTGCCGGCGGGCCAACGCCCGTCCGCGGTGCCGGGCTATGCCGGATCCGGCTGCGGCGCCTGATCCCGGAACAAGCCCACCTTGAGATCCATTGCGCGATAGATGACCGACCCGTCGGCCGACAGCCAGCCGTCGGCGACGCCCAGGACCAGCCGGGAGCGGACGACGCGCTTGATGTCGATGCCGTAAACGACCTTGCGAACGGTCGGCAGAACCTGACCCGAGAACTTGAGCTCGCCCAGGCCGAGGGCGCGACCCTTGCCCTCCGCCCCGAGCCAGCCGAGGAAGAAGCCGAGCAGCTGCCACAGGGCATCGAGCCCCAGGCAGCCGGGCATCACGGGATCGCCCTTGAAATGGCAGGGAAAGAACCACAGGTCCGGCTTGACCTCGAGCTCGGCCCGCACCAGCCCCTTGCCGTGCTCGCCGCCCTTCTCCTCGATCTCGGCGATGCGGTCGAACATCAGCATGGGCGGAAGCGGCAGCTGCGGTCCCTCGGAGAACATTTCGCCCCGGCCACAAGCAAGAAGGTCTTCGTACTCGAAGCTCGACCGACGATTGTGCATTCCGTGAGATCCCCGCGACCGCCCGCCCACCGGAGCCGGTTCGCCCTTCCCTAACACACGTCAACGGGCGGTCAAACCGCCCGCCGCAAGGCTCCGTCGCGGAAATCCACGGGGACGTTCGGCGGCGCGGAATTGCGATGCATTTGCAAGAAGGTTGCAAGAGCAGGGGGTTGTCGATATGATGGTCTGAACATTCGGTCTCATGCCGGCCATGCACGCGAGTTCGGTGACAATGCAGAGGAATTCCCCGGCGCTCAGCTCCGGTTCGGGTACCAGCAAGTCGGTGGACGCGGGCGCCTTCTTCGCCCAGCGGCCCGAGCTGAACGGGTGCCCCTGGCACGACGTGAAGAGCATGCTGCGGGGGGTCGGCCTGCGGCCGACGCTGCAGCGGATGGCGCTGGGCTGGATCCTGTTCGGCAAGGGCCACCGGCACCTGACGGCCGAGATGCTCTACGAGGAGGCGTCGCGGGCCCGCGTCCCGGTGTCGCTCGCCACCGTCTACAATACCCTGCACCAGTTCACCGACGTGGGCCTGCTGCGGCAGGTCGCGGTCGACGGCTCGAAGACGTATTTCGACACCAACGTCTCGGAGCACCACCACTTCTTTCTCGAGGACAAGAACGCCCTCGTCGACATCCCGACGGTCGAGACGGAGATCGGCACCCTGCCGGACCTGCCGGACGGCTACGAGGTCGGCCGGGTCGACGTGGTCGTGCGCCTCAAGGCCAAGGGCAAGTAGGACCGGGCCGCGGCCTCTCCGAACGGGTTTCGAACGGCCGGGTGACCCCCGGCCGTTTTTCGTTCGGCGTCTTGTCGTTTGAACCCGGAATCCATGGCCCCTATGTGGTGGCTCACGAGAGACCGGGCGTACGGGGCCCGGGCTCGGCGCTGCCGTGCCGCCCCGGGACGACCGAGGCATGCGCACGCTCTCCCACCGCGAGAGGGCCGCAGCGTTCCGCCCTAGTCGACCTTCTCGTTCGGGTAGACGCCCCACAGCCGCTCCTGGGCGATCCAGCCGTCGAACTTGTCGCCGACGAAGCGGCACCAGGTGCCGTCGCAGCGCTTGACGGTCCCGAGCACGCCGGGCTCGAGCTGGGCCGTGACGGGGGCCCGGGGGTCGGCATCCTCGCGCACCGGCACGAGGTCGTCGCTGCCCTTGGCCCGGGCCACGAAGGCGGTGCGCTTGCCCGACAGCAGCGAGTGGTAGACCCAGCCCTCGGCGCCCTCCCAGTCGCGGACGCGGCGCCAGTTCTCGTATTCGGCCGTGATCTCCACGGGCAGGCCCGAGCGGGTGTAGACCCAGGTGACGTCGTGGTCCTTGGTCGGCCCGGCCCGCACGTTGACGCGGTCCGGCTTGAGGCTGACGAATCGCGGCACCGGCAGGCCGCTCACCGATCCGGTGGGCAGGGCGCCGGTGGGCAGCTCGGTCGCCCCGCCGGGGGCGCGGCCCATCGCCGCGACCGCCAGGGCTGCGGCGAGAACGACGATCGCGCGAGGCCGCCGGCGGTCCGGACGAACGTCGTCGACAGCGCGCGTCCGCGCCCCGCGGCGCGAGCCGAAGGGAGCCCGAAAGAGGGAGGGGCGAAGCCGTTCCTGGCGCATTGTGTTATCCCGGCCATCTGGTACAGAAGAGCCGGTACGGTCCTTCTCGACGTGCCTCCGAGTGCGGAAATCCAATGTCCGCGATGAGGGTTAAAGAGGACTGAAAGGCCGCGGGCCCGCTCGTTGCGAGCGCCCTGGACGCGGTGGGGCAAACGACATGCCGAATCGGAAGAAACCGGTCGTGGTGGTGACGCGCAAGCTGCCCGACAGCGTCGAGACCCGCATGCGGGAGCTGTTCGACACGCGTCTGAACATCGACGACACGCCGATGACGCCGGCGGCCCTGGCGGAGGCCATGCAGGACGCCGACGTGCTGGTCCCGACCGTCACGGACCGCATCGACGCCCACGCCCTCGGCCATGCCGGCGAGCGGCTCAAGCTGATCGCCAATTTCGGCAACGGCGTCGACAACATCGACGTCGGCGCGGCGCTGCAGCGCGGCATCACGGTGACCAACACGCCAGGCGTCCTCACCGAGGACACCGCCGACATGGCGATGGCGCTGATTCTCGCCGTGCCGCGGCGGCTCACCGAGGGCGCCGCCCTGATGATCGGCGACAAGGCCTGGACCGGCTGGACGCCGACCTGGATGCTCGGCCACCGGATCTCCGGCAAGCGCCTCGGCATCATCGGCATGGGGCGGATCGGCCAGGCGGTGGCCCGGCGCGCCCGCGCCTTCGGGGTGCAGATCCACTACCACAACCGCCGCCGGGTGCCGCCCAAGATCGAGGAGTCCCTGGAGGCGACCTGGTGGGAGAGCCTCGACCAGATGCTCGCCCGGATGGACATCATCTCGGTCAACTGCCCGCACACGCCGGCGACCTACCACCTGCTGTCGGCGCGCCGCCTCAAGCTGATGCAGAAGGGCGCCTATGTGGTGAACACGGCGCGCGGCGAGATCATCGACGAGAACGCGCTCGCCCGCATGATCGAGTCGGGCGAGATCGCCGGCGCCGGCCTCGACGTGTTCGAGCACGAGCCGGCCGTGAACCCGAAGCTGATGCGGCTCGCCCGCACCGGCAAGGTGGTGCTGCTGCCGCATCTCGGCTCGGCGACCGTCGAGGGCCGGGTCGACATGGGCACCAAGGTGATCATCAACATCCAGACCTTCATGGACGGCCACCGCCCGCCCGACCGGGTGCTGCCCTCCATGCTGTGACGGCCGGCCGGGCTCGGCCGGCGATCGCGCCGTCCGCCGGCGGGTGGCGGCGCCTCGTGTGCAACGCCATGTCCTCCACCCTGCTGTCGCCGCGACGGCGGCCGTCGATCGTCCCGTTGCGCGCCGCCCCGCGGCTCGCGGTCGCGTTGCTCGCCGGTCTGTCGCTCGCCGGTCTGCTCGCCGGGTGCGGCGAGCCGGCCGGACCGGCCGGGCCGCCGGAGCCGATGACCGGCGCGGAGTTCCGGCGCGAGCTGGTCGGCCTGCCGCTGTGCGGCAAGCCGCGCACCGGCCCGCTCGCCGGCAAGCCGATCTGCACCGTCCATCACACCGACGGCACGGCCGTGCTGGCCGGCTCCGGCATCGTCGCGCAGGGCCGCTGGGAGCTCGACGGCGACCGGGTGTGCCGGCGCGACGCCGTCGACACGCCGGATCTGCGCCGCTGCGTCCGCTACGAGCGGCTCGCCGGCCGTCGCTATCGCAACAGCGACGACGTCGAGTTCTGCATCGGCCCCTGTCCGTGAGGTCAGGGCGCCCGTGAGGTCACGGCCGCGAGGCGCCGATACGCGCGGCTCACGGCGGGCCGGGAGCGGGGCCGCGAGGCGCCGGTCTCCGCGCCCGCGCTGCGCCGCGGCTTCAGCCCGGCCGCGATCGCTCGCGTGAGAAGTTCCGGCGCATGGCGTCGGCGGCGTTCTGCACCGCGCCTCCCATGATGATCACGAGGAAGGTCGCGAGATGGGACAGCTTCATGGCGTCACTCCGGGGGTCGACGCGCGGCACGGCGCGACCTGACGGTCGTTCGTCCGCACCGGCGTCGGAGTGTCGTCGTCGAGCGCGAGGCGGAGCGCGTCAGCGCGCCGCGCCGAAGATCAGCTTGACGAACTCGAGGATGGCGAGCGCGGCGAGGCCGCCGCCGACGATCGACAGCGGCACCACGGCGGCGCGCGTCGTCTCGGTGCCCGCACCGAAGACCGTCGAGAACACCAGCGTGATGAAGATGACGCCGAGCATGCCCCAGATCAGCACGCTCATCCGCTCGGTGTAGCTGCTTCGGTCACTGCGCCGCGAAGCGACGTCGAGAGCGGCAGTCCGGTATCGCGTCATGTTCGTCATCGTGGTCTCGTCGGCTGTCGGGGGACGGCGATGCGCAGCGACCGCAGGCACCGACGGCGGATGCCGTTTCCTCCGCCGTCCGCCGCGGCCGGCGTCTCGTCGTCTCGACGATCGTCGCCGCGGCCTTCTCACGCTCCGCATTGTCTGAACGACGAGTGTACCGATCCGTTCCGCGAGTCGTCACGGGGATTCGATGCTCGTGCGTTTCCGGACGTGACAAATCGCTTCGCGCCGGTTCTGTCACGACATGCTGACAGCCTCGTCCGTCAATCGATCGCGCTCGCGTCGCATCCAGTGGCGGGGCTCCGGCCCGCAGCCGCACCCCGAGTGTCCGGCGCGCGTGACACGCCGCCGTCGGATCTGATCACGTCGGCCCGCGGCGGTACGACTTTCGCTCCGCGGAGGAACCACGGCGGCCGCAGACCGCTTTCGTCATTGCGCCTCGAGTGCATCTCGAGCGCATGCGGTGTCGCACCGATCCGAGGACCGACCTGCGGAGATGACGAACGACGCACCATCCGCGCGGTCGGCCGTGCGAGTCGACGCGGAGACGGCCTCCGACGCGGCCGCTCCGTCGCCGCGGTCGCACCGCCTGCTGCGCTGGAGCGTCGCGGCGCTCGTCGCCGTGCTGGCGCTCGACGCGGCGCGCTCGCTGATCGCGCATCTCGCCTGGAACGAGCCGGCGTCGCTGTGGCAGCCCGCGGCGACGCAGTTCGCCGACATCGTCTGGCCGCCCGCCGCGGGCGTCGCGGCCGGCGCGTCGCGCGGCGCGCGCCTGTACGGCGAGAACTGCGCGATCTGTCACGGTCCCGAGGGACGCGGCAACGGCGCCGCCGCACCGTCGCTCGGTCCGCGGCCGCGCGATCTCGTCGCCGACCCGTTCAAGTTCAAGACGACGCCGGAGGGCGAGCCTCCGACCCGCGCCGATCTGCACAAGGTGGTCGCCGACGGTCTCGTCGCCAGCGCGATGCCGGGATTCCGCGGCGTGCTGTCCGATGCCGACATCGACGCGGTCCTCGATCACCTCGGCACGCTCGGCACCCCCGTCGCGGACGACGACACGCCGCGCCTGCGGGTGCCGCCGCGGCCGCCCGTCACGGCGGCGACGGTCGCGCGCGGCGCGGCGCTGTATACCGAGCAGGGATGCGGCGGCTGTCACGGCGACGCTCTCGCGGGCGGCACGCCGATGCGCGACGCGCACGATCACGAGGTGACGAGCCGCGATCTCACCGCGCCGTGGACGTTCCGGGGCGGCGCCGCACCCGCCGACGTGTTCCTGCGCCTTTCGACCGGCATGGCGCCGGCGCCGATGCCGGCCTATGCGCATCTCTCCGAGACCGACCGCTGGGCCCTGGTCGCGTTCCTGGAGTCGCGCGCGCGTCCGGCGCCGGGCGCGCCCGGCAGCGTGCTGGCCGGCCCCGGCCAGTCGCCCGATCCGCTGGTGCGCGGCCGTTATCTGGTGCGCGCCGGCATGTGCGGGCTCTGCCACACCGAGGTGAGCGCCGGCGGCATCTATCGCGACGAGCGCTATCTGGCCGGCGGCATTCGCATCGGCGCGCATCCGCAGGGCGTGTTCGTCAGCCGCAATCTCACGCCCGACCGCGAGACCGGGCTCGGTGCCTGGAGCGAGGCCGACATCGCCCGCGCGATCCGCGACGGCCGCACCGAGACCCGCCTCCTCAACGTCTGGAGCATGCCCTGGGTGTTCCTGCACGGGCTCTCGGATCCGGATGCGCTCGCCATCGCGCGCTATCTGAAGACCCTCCCGCCCGTGCACAACGCGGTGCCGGCGCCGCTCCATTACGGCACCCTGGAGACGGCGCTCGCCAAGCTGTTCAGCGGCGAGGTCTGGCTCGGCCGGCCGAAGACCATCACCTATGCGAGCGGCAACTACGCCAACCCGAAGGGCCCCGATCTCGCCCGCCTGCAGGACGGGCTGGTGGCACTGCAGCTCCTCGTCGCCGCCGCCTGGCTCGCCGGGCTGGCGCTCGCCATCCCGCGCCGGCTGTGGGTGCCGCTCGGCCGGCGCAGCTGGCGCGGCGTCGCCGGCTGCACGGCCGTGCTCGCCGTCTACGCCACGCCGATGCTCGGCATGCTGCCGGCCGACATGGTGTCGCGCGAGGCGCTGCGCGAGGTGCCGCGGCCCGACACGGCGGATCTCGGGCCCGAGCGCGCCGCCCTGGTCGAGCGCGGCCGCTATCTGTTCGTCAACGTCTCCTGCGTGTTCTGTCACGGCCCCGACGGGCGCGGCGGGCTGAAGCTCAGCGGCCTGCCCGGCACGCTCTACACGGCCAACATCACGTCCGACCGCGCGGCCGGGCTCGGCGCCTGGAGCGACGCCGAGATCGCCCGCGCGATCCGCAGCGGCGTCGGCCGCCACGGCCGGCCGCTCTACTGGCAGGCCATGCCGTGGGATCACTTCTCCAATCTCGACGAGGAGGACGTGACGGCGCTCGTCGCCTATCTGCGCCGGCTGCCGCCGGTGGCGCAGCCCGTCCCCGCCTATCGCCCGCCGTCGCCAGACGACTGCGCCGTCTACACGGTGTGGACGGAACCAAACACGGCTCCCGGCTGTCGATGAAGAAACGCACGACACACGCGTCAACCCCCGATCAGGAGTCACCCCCGTGACCATGCCGGCCTCTCGTGACGTCTCGACCCCGCCGCCGCCGAAGGGCGGCCCGCTGCCGAAGCTCTCCTGGGAGAGCGACGGCCGCGACTGGCCGAACCGCGGCACTAGCCGCTTCGTCACCGCCGCCGGCATCCGCTGGCACGTGCAGGAGGCCGGGCGCGGCCCCGTGCTGCTGCTCGTCCACGGCACCGGCTCGGCGACGCATTCGTGGCGCGACATGCTGCCGCTCCTGGCCCGCAACTTCACCGTGGTGGCGCCCGATCTGCCCGGTCACGGCTTCACCGAGACGCCGGCCGCCGAGCGCCTCTCGCTCGACGGCATGGCCGAGGATCTCGCCGCGCTCCTGCAGGCGCTCGGCCGCGCGCCGGCGATCGTCGCCGGGCATTCGGCCGGCGCCGCCGTGCTGGCCCGCCTGTGCCTCGACCGGCGCATCGCGCCGCTCGCCCTGGTCGGACTCAACGCGGCGATGCTGCCGATCGGCGGCCTCGCCGGCCGCCTGCTGACGCCGTTCGCGCGGCTGCTCGCGGCGAGCGACCGGGTGCCGCGGCTGTTCGCCCGCTTCGCGGCGAGCGACCGTTTCGTCGAGAAGATGATCTCCGACACCGGCTCGGCGCCCGATCCGGACGGCGTCCGCTATTACGGGCGGCTCACCCGCAATCCCGGCCATGTGGCGGCCGCGGTGCGGATGATGGCCAACTGGCGCCTGCCGCCGCTCGCCCGCGACCTGCCGGACCTGAAGACCCGGCTGGTGCTGGTCAGCGGCGGCAACGACAAGACCATCGCGCCGAAGGACGCCGCCCGGGTCCGCGCCATGGTGCCGGGGACCAGCCTGCTCACGCTGCCCGGGCTCGGCCATCTCGCCCACGAGGAGGACCCCGGGGAGGCCTGCGCCATCCTGGTGCGGGTCGGGCGCGAGGCCGGGGTGCTGCCGCGGATCCACGCGGCCGACGACGTGATCCCGATCGCCGCCGAATAGCCGCACCGGCGGCCGGCGCCACCATCCAGCCGGGAGGCGTCGAACCGAAACGCCTCGCGCGTGTTATCTTGGTCGACCGCGCCGTGTCGGCGCGGTCAACCGAGGGAGATGGACCATGGGCCGCGTGCAGGATGCGTTCGTCGCGGGACGCGGCGCGCAGACGCCGGGACGGGCCGAAGGGGGCGCCGCTCCGTCGGCCTTCGATCGCGGCGTCGCCTGGGCCCGCGAGGTGCTGCTGCCGGCGATCGAGCAGGCCAATGCCGAGCTCGGCGCCCACGGCGTCCAGTTCCGGGTCGACACCAATCTCGATCCGCGCTCGACCGGTCACGCCCATGTCGACTTCTGGATCGCCCCGACCGGCGAGCAGAGCGGCGGCAGCCCGCACGGGCTGCGCCACTCGATCAACGTGCGCGAAGGCCGGGACGTGTGGCTCTACCGGCACGGCGACGCCGGCCAGTTGCTCGGCACCGTCGACGAGATGAACGCCGAGGCCTGCGAGACGCTGCTCGCCCGCGCCGCCGGGGACTACGCCCGCACGGCGGGGTGACGCCGGTTCGCGCCGGGCTCAGCGCTCGGCGAGCGCCAGCTTGACGCCGAGCGCCACGAACGCCGCCGCGAAGGCGCGGCGCAGCCAGGTCAGCACGGCGGGCCGGGTGATCACGTGGCGGCGCACCGCCGCCGCGGCGACGCCGTAGACGACGAACACGGCGAAGGTCATCAGCATGAACACGGCGGACAGCTCCAGCATGCGCAGGAGCGGCGCCACCTCGCCGGCCGCGACGAACTGCGGCAGGAAGGCGAGGAAGAACAGCGACAGCTTGGGATTGAGGATGTTGATCAGCACGGCCCCGACCACGATGTCGCGGGCCGGGCGCGGCGCCGCCGGCGCGGCGCCGTCCGCCGGGTCGACGCGCAGCGCACCGTGCTCGCGCAGCGTCTGCCATGCCATCACCAGCAGATAGGCGACGCCGGCGAGCTTGACGATCTGGAACAGCAGCGCGCTGGTGTGCAGCAGCGCGGCGAGGCCGAGCACGGCGGCCAGCATGTGCGGCACGATCCCGAGCGTGCAGCCGAACGCCGCCGCGACGCTCGCGCGCCGGCCGCGCGAGAGCCCTGCCGCCAGCGTGTAGAGGACGCCGGTGCCGGGCGAGGCGACGACCACCAGCGAGGTGATCAGGAACTCGGGCGAGAGCTGCATCGGCGGGGGCCTCGTGGGATCGTCGCGTCTCGGGAGCGGAGTGGATCGACACGTAGCGCGACGGGCGCCGGTGCGCCACCCGGTTTCATGGCACCGTGCGCGTTACCGAAGTTTCACGAAACGCAGGCCCGCCGGAGCCGTTTCCCTCCCGATGGCTTCGACGACAGAAACGGGAGGCTCCATGATCTCGACCAGGATGAAGATCGCGTCCGGCGCGCTGGCACTCGGTACCGCGCTGGTGTTCGCGGCTCCGCAACCGGCGGACGCGCAGCGCTGGCGCCACGGCGGCGGGCATCACCGTCACGGTGGCGGCTGGGGTGGCCCGGCCGCGGCCGGCATCGCCGGCTTCGCCACCGGGGCGATCATCGGCGGCGCGCTCGCCTCGCAGCCGAACTACTACGGCGGCGGCTACGGCCCGGCGCCGGGCTATGGCGGCGCCGACCCGAACGCGGTGGCATACTGCCAGCAGCGCTTCAAGTCCTACGATCCCGCCTCGGGCACGTATCTGGGCTACGACGGCGTCCGGCATTCGTGCCCGTGACGCCGGGACGCGCAGCACCTTTCCCCGACCGACCTGCCTGACGCGAGCGCCCCGGCCGTCCCTCGACCGGGGCGCTCTGCGTCGTGCCGCCGCCCGGTGCGGTGCCCGCCGCGGGGCCGTAACACCGCCGCGCGATCGTCGTTGTCGAAGGCGCCGCCGCCTCGACCGAGGTCCCGCCCGCGGCGCGGTCCCGGGTTCGTCCCGCCGTCTCACCTCATCCCGCCAGGAGACCGCACGATGCGTCTTGCCCTCACTGCCGCCGCGGCGGCCGCCGCCGTCCTGGTCGCCGCCGCTCCGGCGAGCGCCCGCTTCTTCGATCCCGCCGTGAAGGCCGCCGAGCCGCTGGCCGAGCAGGTGGCCTGCCGGGTGGTGCGCGAGCGCATCGTGCGTCCGAACGGCCGGGTGATCTACGAGACCCGCCGCGTCTGCTCGCCCGGTCCCGGCCCGCGCGCCGGCATGGGCGGCTGCCGCACCGTGCGCGAGCGCATCGTCCGTCCCAACGGGACCGTGGTCTACAAGAGCATCCGCCGCTGCGGCTGAGCGCGCCTTGCCGGAAGCGGGCCGCGGGGGCTATGAACGCCGTTTCGGCGTCCCCCGCGCTCCCGCCCCGCTTCCGGATTCTCCGATGATCGATCGCCGTCTGCTTCTCGGCGCCGCGCTGGTTCCCGCCCTGGTCCGCCCCGCGCTCGCGCAGGGCCCGTGGCCGGCCCGCCCCGTCACGGTGGTCGTGCCCTATCCGCCGGCCGGCTCGGTCGACCTCGTCGCCCGCGCCATCGGCGAGCCGATGACGCGCGCGCTCGGCCAGCCGGTCGTGGTGGAGAACCGCGGCGGCAGCGGCGGCTCGGTCGCCGCCCAGGCGGTGGCGATCGCCGACCCGGACGGCTACCGGCTGGTGCTCGGCACCCAGCAGACCCACGGCACCAACGAGGCGCTGTATCCCTCGATCGGCTATCGCACGATCGAGAGCTTCGCGCCGATCTGCCAGGTCTGCACGGTTCCGCATGCGCTGGTGGTGAAGAAGACTCTCCCGGTCGCCACCGCGTCCGAGCTGGTGGCGCTGCTCAAGCGCGAGCCCGGCCGGCTGAACTACGGCTCGACCGGCATCGGCTCGTCGTCGCACCTCGCCTGCGAGCTGTTCAAGATCAAGGCCGGGGTCGAGGCGCAGCACGTGCCCTACCGGGGCGGCGGGCCGCTCGCCCAGGACCTGATGGCCGGCGTCGTCGACTTCGGCTTCATCGCCATCGCCAACATCCGCGGCCAGCTCGAGGGCGGCCTGGTGCGGGCGCTCGCCATCGCCTCGTCGAAGCGGGTGCCGCTGATGCCCGACGTGCCGACGCTCGCCGAGGCCGGCGTGCCGGACGTCGACGCCGACGCCTGGTTCGCCTATTTCGCCCCGGCGAAGACGCCGGCGGACCGCATCGCCCGCCTCGCCGAGGCGATCGAGGGCGGCCTGTCGGCCGACGCGGTGCGCGAGACCTTCGACCGCAACGCCGTGGTCGCCCGCTTCCGCCCGACCGCCGAGATGCCCGCCTTCGTCGCCGCCGAGGTGAGGAAATGGGCCGAGGTCGTCCGCCTCGCCAATCTCGTCGAGGCGAAGTGATCAGCCTTCAGGTGGGCAGGATTCGCCGACGGCGCGCCCTGCCCACGTGGCGCCCCGGTCACGAGAAGCGCATCGCCCTGCCGGCATGGTCGTCGGCCGTCTCGGTGGCGCCGTCGTCGTCCGGCACCACCGAGGGGGCGGCCAGGACCCGGCGCAGCAGTCCGCCCGGGCGCCGGCGCGGCTGCCGCCGCTCGCCGGCGCGCCGCGCCAGCAGCGCGGTCGGGTCGCGCCACAGCGGCTCGGCATAGGCGTCGGCGACGTCGCTGCGGGTGAGCCCGATGTCGGACAGCATGCGGTCGTTGAAGCCGGCCAGCATCGCGGCCTCGCGGCGGTGTTTCACGGCCTCGGCCACGCGGGTGGCGCGCATCGCTACCGTCCCGATCGCCGTGGCGATCGCCCGGAGACCACGCAGGCCGGGCAGGGGAACGATGCGGAATTGCGTCAGCGCCGTCATGGCGACCTCCTGTTGGTGGCGGCGCGGCATCGTCGACGTCCACCTCCGAGGACGCCACCCGAAAAGCCGTGCGATTGCCGAGGCGCGGAGAATGCCACTCCAGGATTGATGACGAAAACGAATGTTTTTAATCTGCGGCATCAGCCGGGGTGATGAATGCCCCGGCACGGGCCGGACGCCGATCGGGCCCCGATCGGTCCCCCCCCGGGCACGAGGCCGCCATGACCACCCTGCTCGACGTCGACCAGCTCCGCACCTTCGTGGCCATCGCCGAGACCGGCTCGTTCACGCGCGCCGCCGAGATCGTCCACAAGACCCAGTCGGCCGTGTCGATGCAGATGAAGCGGCTGGAGGAGCGCATCGCCCGGCCGCTGTTCGCCCGCGACGGCCGCCAGTCGAAGCTGACCGAGGACGGCGAGCGGCTGCTCGACTACGCGCGGCGCATCGTCAAGCTCAACGTCGAGGCGGTGTCGGCCTTCGGCGACGCCGAGCTGTCCGGCCGGGTGCGGCTCGGCGTGCCGGACGACTATGCCGACCGCTACCTGCCCGAGATCATGGCGCGCTTCTCGCGCGTCTATCCGGGCGTCGAGCTCACGGTGTTCTGCGAGCCGTCCTCCGACCTGATCCTGCGGCTCGACCGCAACGAGATCGACATCGCCATCGTGACCAGCTGCGGGGCCTACCGGGCCTCCGAGATCTTCCGCCAGGAGAAGCTCCTGTGGGTGACGTCGAGCCGCCACGCGACGCATCTCGACACGCCGCTGCCGCTGGCCCTCGGCCGGCCGAGCTGCAACTGGCGCGAGGCGGCGATCGACGGCCTCGACTCGATGGGGCGCACCCACCGGCTCTTGTTCTCCAGCGGCAATGCCGGCGCCATCTCGGCCGCCGTGCTGGCCGGGCTCGCCGTCTCGGTGCTGCCGACCTCGGGCCTGCGCCCCGGCATGCGCGTGCTCACCCCGGCCGACGGCTTCCCCGAGCTGCCGCCCTGCCGGATCGGCCTGCTGCGCAACCCGCACGAGCCGTCGGCGCTCGCCGACGCGCTCGCCGGCCATATCGTGTCGTCGCTCGACAATCTGTCGGCCGGCGCCGCGGCGGAGTGAGCCGACCGGCCCGATCCGTGCCCGGGCTGGCTCCTCGGGTCGAGGGCGGCGGGACGCCCTGTCGCGCCGCGCGACGGGCCGGCCGGACGGCTGCCCCGCGGAACTCTCCCGCATCGGCGGGTTTGTTCCTCGCGTGCGGATCGTCTCACGTCGTGACATTCGACGTGACAGAGACGTCTGTCAGATCGATCTGACACCGCGGTCTCTGCGACTCCGTGCCGAAACGACGCTGCGGCTCCGCCCCATCCGGCGCGCCATGGGCAGCGTCATGACCGAGACGCCTCGCCACGGAGCCGGACGACGATGCTCGATCGCGTGACCCCCTTCGCCGCATCCGGCGACGCCGATCTCGAACGCTGGAGCACGGCCGAGCTGAAGGCGCGGCTGCTCGCACTGGTGGACGGACGCCACGACGCGAGGCAGAGCGACAAGCTCGCTCTGCTCGATCGCGAGCTGATGCCGCTGTTCACGGCGCTGGCGCGCCGCAATCCGATTCCGCGCGTCGAGGATCAGGTCGTCGCCGTGCAGGGCGTGTGGACCCCGGCGTGGTCGACGATCCCGTTCCACGACGCCATTCCGGGCCGCGTGTTCGACCAGTCCTATCAGGTCTTCCGGCACGACGGCTTCTACGCCAACATCGCACACCACGTGCCGGGGCAGCGCGGCGGGCTGATGGAGAAGCTCCGCTCGGTTCTGGCCGGCGCCAACCTGATGATCATCCAGAAATACGACATCGCCGACGGCCGCTGGCTGATCCGCAACATCGGCATCGAGGTGGCGCTGGTGCGGGCCGATCGCGATCTCGACATTCCGGCCGCCGAGGCGTGGTTCGCGGACGTGATGGCGAAGAAGGGCGATCGTTATCAGGAGGCCGCCGATCTCGGCACGCCCGACCTCTCCGCCCTCGACGCCGCCGCGGCCAGGAAGCTCGGCAAGACCTTCAAGGCGGCGCCCCAGATGGAGAACGTCTACATGGACGCCGACCTCCGCCTGGTCACCAGCCGCCGCGAGGCGAACCAGCGTCCGTCCTGGACGATCGGCGTGCGGCGGAAGTAGCCGGGCCTGCGCCGGGCGAGACGGGGCGCCCGCACGGGGCGACCCGCCGCGGCCGTCGCGCCGGTCACAGCCCGACCTTCGTCACCACGAGCGCGCTGCCGTTGTTGTAGGCGTGGGCGTAGAACGTCCCGCCGCTCTTGACGCCGTCGACGATGTAGGCGGTCTGGCTCGCGTCGTTGCCGACCATCAGCACGGCCGGCTCGCCGGTGGCGAAGCCGCGGTCGAGCCAAGTGCACTCGCCGGGCTGCGGAGCCGTGCTGGTGCCGGCGCTGCTGCCCGGGGCGAAGCGCAGCGTCACCTGGGTCGCGCCCGTCACCTCGGCCGACATCTGCCCGCCCGAGCTGCACACCAGCGGGGCCGAGGCGGGCGCCGCCACCTGCTGCGGCGGCGTGATCACCTGGGTCACCGGGCGGGGCGCCACGGTCTGGGCGACGACGCGCTGCGGCTGCACGCGCTGGGGATAGGCCTGCTGCTGCGCATGGGTCTGGTGCGGATACACGGGCACCGGGACCGGGACGGGCAGCGGCGTCACCACCAGCGGGCCGCGGTGCGGCGGGCACATCAGCCTGCCGCGGACCGTCACGCAGTTGCCCGGCCCCGGGCCGACCTCCGGCTGCGTCTGGGCCTGGCCCTGGCCCTTGTTCGGGCCGGGCACACAGGGCGTGTTGCCGATGCACGGCAGCGGGCCCGGGTTCGGGCTGGGCTTGCTGTCGGCATGTTTCGGAACGAGCGGATTGTCCGGCGCCTTGGGATCGACCGTCGAGTCGCCCGGCTTGATCGGGCCGCTGTGCTTCGGAGGGAACGTCGGCGACAGCGGGCCGCCCGGCCTGGTCGGGCCGATCCTGTCGCTCTTCGGCAGCGTGAAATCGGGCTTCTTCGGGCCGGCCGGAGTGTTCGACCCGACCCGATCGTCCTTCGGCAGCGGAAACTTCGGCTTGAAGGGACCGACCGCCGGACCGGCGGCGGGACCCGAGCTCGGCTTGATGGAGTCCTTCGGCAGCAGCAGCACGTGCGGCTTGACCGGCTTGGACGGGGTCGCCGCGGACGTCGTCGCGCTGGTCTGCGTCGGCGACTTCGGGAGCGGCTTCGTCAGCGGAACCGGCTCGAGCCGAGGCCGGGTCGCGCCGACCCCGCCGGTCTGGACCGGGCGCTTGACGGTGAGCTGGCCGGGCCGTGCGGCCGGGTCGGCAGGGGCAGCGACACTCGACGACGCAGACGCGACAACGAGCAGAGCCGAGGCAAGAGCGGCAGGTCCGAGATGCCTGGTCATGACGTCCCTCGCTTGCTTGTTCGTCCTCCGGCCCGATGCCGGCGATGATCGAACGATCGGCGAACCGGGGGTTGTGCTCTGTGAGGCATCTCACACGGAACGGCGCTCGCGTGAGGTCGTGAGCGCGCCGCCGCGCCTGCTGCTGCCGCGGCGGGGGCGACGGAAACACTTCGAAACGCCCGAACAAGTATCGCCCCCATTGCCGCCACCTCGGTCCTGTTGATCTCCGTCCGTCGATGCGGGGCACGCGCGGTGCCCGCCGGAACAGGACACGATGACCCCGAGACTCCAGGCCGCCGGCGCCCTCCTCGCTCTCGCGTCGCTCGCGGGCTGTGCGAGCCTGCCGCGCGAGGCGTTCACGCGGCTGGAGCAGGAGCGCGCCGCGGTCGCCGGCTACGGCCGCATCCGCGAATGGGCGGATGCGTCGCCGCGCGTGCTGGGCAGCTTCGTGGCGCCGCCCGGGGCTCGCGCCGGCGTCGACGTGCTCGCCATCTCGGGCGGTGGCGCCGGCGGGGCGTTCACGGCCGGGCTGCTGAAGGGCTGGAGCCGGAGCGGCCGCCGGCCGGCCTTCGCGATCGTCACCGGGGTCAGCACCGGCGCCCTGATCGCCCCGTTCGCGTTTCTCGGCCCGGACGACGACGGCGTCCTGGAGCGGCTGTACCGGACCGGGGTGTCGACGTCGCTCCACAGCCTGCGCAATCCCATCGACATCCTGGCCGGCAACGGTCTCCTCGATCCGGCGCCGCTGCAGCGGCTGATCGCCGAGAACGTCGATGCCGACCTGATCGCGCGGATCGGGGCGCAGCACCGCGGCGGGCGGCGTCTGTTCGTCGTCACCACCAATCTGGACGCCCAGCGGCCGGTGGTCTGGGACATCGGCGCCATCGCGGCGAGCGGCCGGCCCGACTCCGTCGCACTGGTGCGGACCATCCTGCTCGCCTCGGCGAGCATTCCGGCCGTCTATCCGCCGGTGCTGATCAGATCGCGGGCCGGCGAGAAGCCGATCGACGAGATGCATGTCGACGGCGGCGCGGCGATGCAGTTCTTCCTGCCGGTCGACGCGCTGGCCGAGTCGGTGCCGAAGCGGGCCCGGACCTCCGTCCGTCTCTGGGTGGTCGTCAACAACACGCTGCCGCCGGAGTTCGGCATGACCGAGCACGGCACCATCGCGGTCGGCTACCGGTCGTTCGCGACCCTGGTGAAGTCCCACGCCGAGGACAACGCCCGGGTCGCCTTCGCCGGCGCGCAGCGGCACGGCTATGACTTCGACCTCGCCTTCATCGACCGGCAGGTCGAGTTCCAGCCCGACCGCCCGTTCGCGCGGGATTACATGGAGACCGTGTTCGTCATCGGCGAGCAGCAGGGGCTCTCCGGCGCGGCCTGGCGGAAGACAGTGGAGGGCATCGGCCTCGCCGGTCCGGACGCCGCCCCGCGGCCGGAGACGACGGCGCGCGCCGGCGCCGCGCCGTAGCGGCTCCCGCCGCAGGCGGGGGCAGGGGGCTGCCGGCCCTCCTGGCGCGGCGGAACCGGATGAATAGATAAGGCGCACCGCCGTCGCGTCCCCCCAGCAGAAGACCTCCACGATGAAGCACATCGGCTTTCTCTCCTTCGGCCACTGGACCCCGTCGCCGCGCTCGCGGACGCGCTCGGCCGCCGACGCGCTGCTCCAGTCGATCGAGCTCGCGGTCGCGGCCGAGGAGCTCGGCGCCGACGGCGCGTATTTCCGCGTGCACCACTTCGCCCGTCAGCTCGCCTCGCCGTTCCCGCTGCTGGCGGCGATCGGCGCGCGCACGAAACGGATCGAGATCGGCACCGCCGTGATCGACATGCGCTACGAGAACCCGCTCTACATGGCGGAGGACGCCGGCGCCGCCGACCTGATCAGCGGCGGGCGCCTGCAGCTCGGCATCAGCCGCGGCTCGCCCGAGCAGGTGATCGACGGCTTCCGTCACTTCGGCTACGCGCCGGGCGAGGGGGAGACCGACGCCGACATGGCGCGGCGGCATACGCAGGTGCTCTTGGACGTGCTGCGCGGCGAGGGCTTCGCCAAGCCCAATCCGCGGCCGATGTTTCCGAACCCGCCGGGCCTCTTGCGCCTCGAGCCGCATTCGGATGGATTGCGCGACCGAATCTGGTGGGGCGCCGCCACCAATGCGACGGCCGAGTGGGCGGCCCGCCTCGGCATGCACCTGCAGAGCTCGACCCTGAAGATCGACGAGACCGGCGAGCCCTTCCACGTCCAGCAGGCCGCGCAGATTCGCCGCTTCCGCGCCGCCTGGGCGGAGGCCGGGCACGCCCGGCCGGCGCGGGTGTCGGTGTCGCGCTCGATCTTCGCGCTGGTCGACGACCGCGACCGCGCCTGGTTCGGCCGCAGCGGCGACGGCGAGGACCAGATCGGCTTCCTGAGCGAGACCGAGCGCGCCATCTTCGGCAAGAGCTACGCGGCCGAGCCGGACGCGCTGATCGAGCAGCTCCGTAAGGACGAGGCGATCGCCGAGGCCGACACGCTGCTGCTCACCGTGCCGAACCAGCTCGGCGTCGACTACAACGCCCACGTGATCGAGGCGATCCTGACCCACGTGGCGCCGGCGCTCGGCTGGCGGTGACGTGGTGGCGGCCGGCGGCGGGACCGTGGCGGGGCATAGGCGCCAAGACAGGTTCGGAGGCACAGCCTCTCGATCGTCGTCGTCCACGGAGGCGACGGCTTTGCATTATTGGTCATTCCGGGACGGCGCGCAGCGCCGGACCCGGAATCCAGCCAAAAATGCCGAGTTCGGCGCTGGATTCCGGGCTCGCGCCTTTGGCGCGCCCCGGAATGACCATGGAAAGCCCTTGCCTGCGCGGACGACGACGATCGAGAGGCCGTGCCTTCGATCTCGCCTTGGCCGCGAAGCGCCGCGTCCCGTCGTGCCGCTACGGCGCCGGCGCAAGCTGCTCGTCGGTCCGCGGCGTCGCCGACCGCGGCGGCCGGCCGCGCGGCCTGGGCGCCGACGGCTTCTGTCCGGCGTCCTTGCCGCCGATGCGGGCTTGCAGCTCGGCCAGCTTGGCCTGCCGCTCCTCCAGCTCCGCCCTCTCGGCGGCGATCTTCTGATCGAGCGCCGCCTGCGCATCCTCGATCATCGTCAGCAGCTCCTCCGACGACATGTCGGAATACTTCGGCGCATCCATCAGTCCCACTCCTGTCCCGACTCGGCGATTCGAGCCGGCTCGGCGATCGCCAAAGAACATAACAGGAACATGATTTCAAGCCCGCACCGTAGGGCGGATGGGCGCAGGGACCCGGTGACAGGTGCGATCGGCTCGGAGCCTCGCCGCAGTCCGGCTCCGTAGCCCGGGTGGAGTGAAACGAGACCCGGGATCCGCGGCCCGGCCGACCCGGCCGTCGCTGCGAGGCTGGGCAAGAAAGCGCTTCAGGCCTGGAGGGCGGAGAGTGGTCGCGGGGAGGCTTTCGTTCGGGCGCTTTCGGCCGCGAATCGGGCCAGGAGGCGCACGGCGGCGCGCATGAGGGGCTGGACGGCGTTCCGGGCGCCGCTTGCGAGCAGTTCGGCGGCGCATTCGGCCAGGCAGGCCACGAACCGGTCGAGGCCGAGGATGCC
>NZ_JAUSUJ010000003.1 GCF_030813915.1 Rhodoplanes tepidamans | reverse complement strand
TCTATATATAAAAAAAATTGTTTTTTTTCCTTTCTAAAAAAACAACAAAAAAAAAAACTTCCCACCCCCCGCACCCCCCCTTCCCCCCCCCCCGCCCCCCCACCCCCCGGGCCCCCCCCGGCGCTGTACCATCGCATTCAGGATTGCCGACATGTCGCTGCTGACCCGCATCCGAATTCTTCCCAAGATCCTCTCCGTGATCGCCCTGCTGGGCGCCGTCGCCGGCGGCGGCACCTGGTACGCCGGCCGCACCATGACGGCCATCGACGCCGGCTACTCCCACTTCCTGGATACCGACATGACCGCCTGGATGGCGATCGCGCGGATGTACCGGGCCGTGTACCAGCAGGGGATGTTCACGGTCCGGGCGATCGCCGAGACCGACGAGGGCGAGAAGCGGACCAATGCCGCGCGGGCCGAGAAGGCCCTCGACGACGTCCTCGCCTATGCCGCGGTCGCCAAGTCGAAGATGCCGCGCCTTTCCGCGCGCCTCGACGAGGCGGATCGCACCGTCGCGGAGATCAGGTCCAAGATGAAGCCGGTCCTCGATCTCGCGATGAAAGGCGAGCAGGCCCGCGCCAACGAGCTGATGCGCGCGACCGTCGATCCGCCGATCCGCAAGGTGCTCGCCGATGTCCTGGAGATGGCCAACCAGCTCGACCACGAGGTCAAGCAGGGCTCGTCGGACCTGACCGCGACGACCGAGGCCGCCGTCGTCACCACCTACACCATCGTCGGCTTCGGCATCGCGCTGGCGGTCCTGCTCGCCTTCGCGGTGGCGCAGTTCGGCATCGCCCGGCCGATCACGCAGCTCGGTACCGGCATGCGCCGGCTCGCCGACGGCGACTTCGACGTCGTGCTGGCGGGCGTCGGCCGCAAGGACGAGGTCGGCGAGATCGCCGACGCCGTGGAGGCGTTCAAGATCAAGGCGGCCGAGAAGGCCCGCCACGAGGCCGAGCAGAAGGCCGAGCAGGACCGCATCGCCGAGGCCCAGCGCAAGGCCGAGATGATCAGGCTCGCCGACGGCTTCGAGGCGGCGGTGGGCGACATCGTGAAGTCCGTGTCGTCGGCCTCGACCGAGCTCGAGGCGGCCGCCGGCACGCTCACCCGCACGGCGGAGAGCACCCAGGAGCTGTCGACCACGGTCGCGGCCGCGTCCGAGCAGGCGTCCGCCAACGTCCAGAGCGTCGCCTCGGCGACCAACGAGATGTCGTCGTCGGTCGGCGAGATCGGCCGGCAGGTCCAGGAGGCGACCCGCATCGCCGGCGAGGCGGTGCGTCAGGCCGAGAAGACCGACGGCCAGATCAACGAACTGTCGCAGGCGGCGAACCGCATCGGCGACGTCGTCAAGCTGATCACGGCGATCGCCGAGCAGACCAATCTGCTCGCCCTCAACGCCACCATCGAGGCGGCGCGGGCCGGCGAGGCAGGCAAGGGCTTCGCGGTCGTCGCCCAGGAGGTCAAGGCGCTGGCCGCCCAGACCGCCAAGGCGACCGGCGACATCGGGTCCCAGATCGCCGGAATGCAGAGCGCCACCCAGGTCTCGGTCGGGGCCATCAAGGAGATCTCCGGCACCATCGGGCGCATCGCCGAGATCTCGGCGGCGATCGCCGCGGCCGTGGAGGAGCAGGGCGCCGCGACCCACGAGATCGCCCGCAACGTCCAGCAGGCGGCGGCGGGCACCACCCAGGTCGCCGCCAACATCACCGAGGTCAATCGCGGCGCCGGCGAGACCGGCTCGGCGTCGAGCCAGGTGCTCGCCTCGGCCCAGTCGCTCGCCCACGAGAGCGCCCGGCTGCGCGTCGAGGTCGATCGCTTCCTCTCCGGCGTGCGCGCCGCCTGACGGCCGGAGTCGGACAGTGTCGCGCGTGGAGCATCCGATGCACCCGGTCTCGCCGTCCGCCGACGACGAGGCCGCGGATCACCGCCTCGCCGAGGTGCGGCGGCGCTCCGACCGGCTGTGGACGCTGCTGTTCTGCGTCGGCAGCTGCCTCGACGTGCTGGCCGAGGCGGCGCTCGAGCTGGAGGCGCGCGACGCGCAGGCCCTGCAGGACCGGATCGCCGGCGCGAGGGAGAGGACCGCCGAGGTCCGGCGCCGTCTCCAGGAGACCGAGCGGCTGCTCGGCCGCCGCGCCTGCGCGCCGCCCGACGACGTGGTGTGGCGCTTCGAGGCGTGACGCCCGTGCCGGCGCCGGCGGTCTCACGCCGGCGTCGGGAACTCCGCGCCGCTCCACTCGTGCGGCACCGTCAGCCGGCCGGCGACGATGTCGGCGGTCAGCCCGGCGATGCGGTCCCGCACCTCCGCGGGCACCCGCGGCGCCATGGCGAGGCGCACCGCCTCCGGCGTCTCCAGCCCGACCTGGCGGACGTGGCCCGCGGCGAAGCGGCCCGCCGCCTTGTCGGCGACCGCCTGGTAGACGGCGCGGCCGGAGTCGGCGCAGGCCGAGGCGACGAACACGTCGGGCACGATGGTGGTCCAGTCGACCACGTTGCCGATCTGCTGCGCGCCGGTCTCGCGGCACGCCTCCACGGCCCCCGTGCGGCCGGCATTGAGCATGGTGAAGACGATGTCGGCGCCGGCCGCGATCATCGCGGTCGCGACCTTGCGCGACAGGGCGTTGTCGTCCTGGCTGCCGGAGAAGTTGGTGAGCAGCTTCGCGCTCGGATTGACGTGGGCGACGCCGGCCGCGTAGCCGGCCCGGCCCTTGAGGCCCGGCGTCACCCGGATCCCCGACATGTGGCCGACGATGCCCGTCTTGGTCATCAGGCCGGCGAGGGCGCCGGCCAGGAACGCCGACTGCTCCTGCAGCACCTCGTAGCTCGCGAGATTCGGGCCCGTCACGTTGCCCTGGGTGACCACGAAGGCGACGTCGGGAAACTCCGCCGCCACCGCCTTGGCGGCCGCATTGTTCTGTCCGCCATGGGCGACGACGAGGTGGGGCTTCTGCCGCGCCAGCTCGCGCAGCGCGGCGGCGAGCGCCTCGGGTTGCGGCGGGATGCCCTGGGTGAAGGCGATGGTGGCCGGCACCTGCCGCTCGGCGAGCTTCAGCCCGTCGTAGCCGGCCTGCATGAAGCCGCGATCGTCGACCTTGCCGGCGAACAGCGCGGCGACGGTCGTGGATGCCGCGGCGGCCGCGAGGGGCCCGAGCAGCGGCAGCAGGCCGGCGGCGGTCGCGGTCGTCAGCAGCGCGCGGCGGTCGGTGATCGGTCCCAATGGCGGTCCTCCTGGCTTGCCGGGCCTCAGGCAAATGCGGTGCCAGCCATAGTCGATGCCGCGCATCGTGCAAGCCCGGCTTCTCCCCGCATGCGGGGAGAAGCCGGGAAACGGCGTCGGCGGATCTCAGTCCAGCGCGATGTTGGCCTCCTTGATCACTTCGGCCCAGCGGGCCCGGTCGGTCTCGACGAGCGTCCGCAGCACCGCAGGCGGGCCGCCCATCGGAGTCTGGCCCTGCGTCTCCATCGCCTTCCTCACCTCGGGCAGCTTCAGCACCTCGTTGACGCGGGCGTTGAGCTCGCTCACCACGGCGGCCGGCGTGCCGGCGGGCGCGAACATGGCCCACCAGTTGTCGACGTCGACGTCCTTGATGCCCTGCTCGGCGAAGGTGGCGATCTCCGGGGCGATCGGGTTGCGGGTGCTGCCCATCAGGGCGAGCACATGCACGCGGCCCTGCTTGGCGAGCTCGGTCGCGGCGTTGATCTGCATGAACATCGCGCTGATGTGGCCGCCGGCGAGGTCGGTGACGGCCGGCGCGAGGCCGCGATAGGGCACGTGGACGAGCTCGATGCCGGCGCGGCGGCGGAACAGCTCCATGCACAGGTGGTGCGGCGTGCCGATGCCGGGCGAGCCGTAGTTGATCGGGTCCTTCGCCGCCTTCGCCTTGGCGACGAACTCGGCGAGCGTCTTCGTCCCGAGCCCGGCGCTGACCACGAGGGCGAAGTTCGCCGTCACCAGCGCGGCCACCGGCTCGAAGCTCTTCACCGGGTCGTACTGCAGCGACTTGAACAGGCTCGGATTCATCACGATCGTGTTGGCCGTGACGAGCAGCGTGGTGCCGTCCGGCGTCGCCCGCGCGACGCTGAGCGTGCCGAGATTGCCGCTGGCGCCGACCCGGTTCTCGACGATCATGGTGCGGTCCATCAGCTTGTGCAGGTGCTCGGTCAGCAGCCGGCCGAACAGGTCGGGGGCGCTGCCGGCCGTGTAGGGCACCACCACCGTGACGTTCGGGCCGCGCTGTGCGAGGGCCGGCGGCGCGAGGCCGAGCCCGGAGAGGGCGAGCCCGGACACGGCGAGGCCGTTGAAGGTGCGCCGCGAGATTCTTGTCATGACGGATCTCCTTGTGCGGGGGCGAAGCTCCGGAGAGCGGGGTCGATGCCGTAGAGGCGCGCGGCGTTGCCGGCGAGGATCGCGGCCTTCTGGGTCGCGTCGAGGAAATCGGCGTCGGTGACGAAGGTGGTCGGCCGCGGGTCGCCGACCGGATAGTCGGAGCCGAGCAGCACCCGCTCGGCGCCGACGGTCTCGACCAGGATCCGCAGCGCGCGCGGATCGTAGACGCAGGAATCGTAGTGCAGCATGCGCAGATAGTCGGCGGGCCGCTTCGTCATGTTCTTCCGGGTCGCCGGCTTCTCGACGTAGTTCCGCTCCACCCGGCCCGTGTAGAACGGCATGTAGCCGCCGCCGTGCGAGATGCAGATGCGCAGGTTCGGAAACGCGTCGAGCACGCCCTCGTAGAACAGCGAGGCGATCGCGAAGGTCTCCTCGATCGACTGGCCGAGGCTGTTCCACATCATGTAGGGCGAAAGGCGCGCGTCGGGATTGCCGGCCGGGTGGACGTAGACGACGGCGCCGAGCGCTTCCGCCCTGGCCCAGAACGGCCGCAGGGACGGGTCGCCGATCTCCCGGTCGCGGACGCGGCTCGAGATCTGCACGCCTTTCAGCCCGAGCGCGCCGACGCAGCGTTCGAGCTCGGCGGCGGCGAGATCCGGTGCGTGCAGCGGCACGCCGCCGAGGCCGGCGAAGCGTGTCGGCGCGGCGCGCACGATCGCGGCGATGGCGTCGTTGTTGCGCCGCTCGATCGCCAAGCTCTCGTCCGGGTCCGCGAAGTAGCTGCACTGGTGCACGAGGCTGGCGCTCAGCACCTGCACGGCGATGCCGGTGCGGTCCATGACGGCGAGGCGCTCTGTCACGTCGGCCATGCGCCGTGCGACGTCGTCGTTGCGGGCGACGACCGCGGCCTTCTGCTCCGGGCCGAGCGACGGGTCCGATTCGGCGCGCGCGAACAGGCTGTGCGGCTTGGTCACGGCGTAGACGGACGGCACGATCACGTGCGCATGCACGTCGATCGCGAAGGGCCGCGGGGCCGGGTCGGTCGCTGGGGTCATGGCTGGCGCAATGTGAGATCGGTGAGCACTGACGCGGAGACGTGCGCGCGCCGTCGACTGTAGGCGTGGTGATAACGCCCGCTCAAGCCGGCGCGTCCGGGAGGTGATCCCCGATCAGCGCATGGACGCGCGTTTCGGGCGGTGGGTCTGCGCGGCGCGCGCATGCGATGCTGATTGTGCCTGCGGCATAGGCACTTCTTGCACTGCGGCGAGGATCGTCGGGGCACCGCGGGAGCGCGTCCCATAAGGCGCACCAATGGTCATCGAACAAATCACTATTTTACGGTCGGGCCGCGCCTGCGTAGCCTTCGCCCCACGGGCGATAGTCCGGCGTTGGGCCGCGCGTCTCCGCACACCGCCCGTCTTCTGAAACGATGAAGCCCCGGGGAGGGTCCCCGGGGCTCCGATCGCTCGCTCCGGCCCGGATCGGGGCCCGGTCCGGACGCGCGAGAGAGACCGGCCAGCTCCTGGTCAGTACCGGGCGAGCACCGGCGCGCCGCCGAAATTGAACAGGTAGTTCACGCCGACCTTGAAGATGTGCTTGTCGGCGCTCGCCGGGAAGCTCCCGACATAGCCGCAGCCGCCGCCATCGCACGCGGTCCAGTCCAGGCTCTTCGAGCCGAAGCCGATGTAGTTGTACTCGAACTTCGTGGTCCAGTTCGGTGCGAAGGCGTATTCGGCGCCGACGCCGAGCAGCAGGCCGTCCAGCGTGCCGGACGCCGAGGCGGAGCCGACGACCGCGCCGGCGGTCGTGAACACGTTCGAGTAGTCGAACCCGCCCCAGGCCCAGCCGATCTTGCCGTAGACCAGGGTGCGGTCGAGGGCGTAGCCGAAGCGGGCCGCGACCGTCGCATCCCACTTGTTCTTCGCCTCGAAACTGGAGCCGAAGCCGAACCCGAAGTTGGTGTCCTCCTCGACCTTCAGGCCGGACCAGTAGCCCTCGCCCTCGATACCGAACACGAACTGGCCGGTCTGGTAGTTGCAGCCGACCTGGCCGCCGGCGACCGCGCCGGCGCCGCGGCCCGCGATGAAGCCGTCTCCGAACCCGGTGTCGTCCTGCAGCACGCCGCCGCCGACATGGGCGCCGATGTAGCAGCCGGTCCAGGAGAACACCGGCGCCGGGATCGGCGCGGGCGGAGCCTTGACCGCCATGTCGGCCGCGAAGGTCGAACCGGTGAGCGCGAGCAGCGCCGCCGTCGTCAGAAGAACCCGTTTCATGATCACCCCCCGTGGATCAGTTCGATGGGCGAAACGGTACTCCGGGTACGCGCCAAAGTGGTGATATAATCGCCACACGTGTGCACGCTAAAGTGGCTGAAATATCATGAACAATCAAGATGATATCCACTTCGTGACGATTCGGTCGAAAAGGCGGCTAGCCGCCGGGCGTTAGTCGGCGCAGCGCCGGGCTGTGCGCATTGGCGCCAACCGCGCAAACGCCGGGCGTCAGAACGCCCAGCGGCCGACTCAGGAGCTCAGGAGCAGCTCATCACCTTGAACTCGACGCGGCGGTCGAGCGCGTCGGAGGCGTCGTCGCGGCCGGTGCCGACGATCGTCTCGCGCGAGCCGGCGCCGCGGGCGACGAGCCGCGGTCCCAGGCCGCGCGAGGCCGAGTCGAGCCGGTCGCGCACCGTCTCGGCCCGCAGGGCGGAGAGCCGCTCGTTGACGGCGGCCGGACCGGTCGGGCTGGTGTGACCGACGATCTCCAGGCAGGCCTCGCCGGCCGCGGCGCGCGCCGCGATCCGCGACAGCCACATCGGATAGGCGCGCGCCTCGCGGGTTCGCACGAACTCCGGCGTGCCGGGCCGGAACAGGATCTTCACGGCGAGGTCGCGCCGGCCGAGGCCGTGGTCGATCAGCCGGGCGAAGGCGGCCTCGGCCTCCGTCTTGCGGCCGAGCCGGTCGAGCGCGAGATAGACCCCGTTGAGCACCCGCAGCTGCTCGCCCTCCGGCATGGCGGCGGCCCGGCGGTAGAGCGCCAGCGCCTCCTTGTAGCGCTTCGCCGCGTAGGCCCGGTTGGCGTCCGCCACCACGGCGGCGACCGGAAGCTGCGCCACATAGGCGGGCCGAAGCTCCTCGCCCACCTTGGTCTCGCGGCAGCTCTCGATATAGGCCGCGGTGGCGGCCTCGCGCCGCCACGCCGGGCTGTCGGCCTCGGCCGCGAGCGGCGAGGCGTTGACGTCGTTGGCCACCGCGGGGGCCTGCGCCTTGGCGACGATGCGGTTCGTGCCGGTGTCGGCGAGCGTGAACCACACCGTGTAGGCGCCGGGCGTCTGGGCGGCGGCGGCGTCCGCGCCGCCGGCCTGGCCGGCGCCCTGCTCGGCGTTCTGCACGGCCGTGATGGTGCCGATCAGCAGCAGCGGCTTGCGGGCCAGCGCCTCGGGCGTGAACGGCACGATGCGCAGATGCGGATAGGCGCGGGCGATCTCGGCGGCCCGGCGCCCCGCCTGGGCGGCCGAGGCGGTGTGCAGCCCGGTCTTTCCGTCGACCAGCGGATCGACGACGATCTCGACCACGACGCCGTCCTTCGGCCGCTCGATCCTGTCGAACAGCGCCCGCGTCACCTTCGAGACGGCGTCGCCGAATCGGATCGGTGCGGGCCTCGGGGACGGCGCCGCCGGGGCGGCTGCGGGGGCAGGGGCGGTCGCGGGAGCGTCGACGGGCGCCGGCGCCTGGGCGCGACCGTCCCGCGGTCCTGCTCCGAGCCAAGCTGCCGCCGCCGCGACGGCCAGCATGGTGGCCCGCCTGCATCGCCTGTTCCCCGTCATCGCCGCCCCGCTTCCATCTCGTTTCGTGGCCGGATTGTCGTCCGCGCCCGGGAGCGGGTCAAACCCACCCGGCCCGTCGGAGTAGTGGCTAGGATGACGAGACGGTTCGAGGGGACAGGACGGGACGGTCGCCCGGTGCATCGATGCGGGCCGCGCCGGCATGGTGCACGGGGGACGTGCGGACGCCCGGCGGTCGCGGCGCATCCGCCGACGCGGAGCCCGGATGTCGGCGCGGAGCCCGGGTATCGGTGCGCCTTTACGCCTCCGGGGCCGGCGTCGTCGGCGTGCTCGGGATTTCGAGCGGGGTGCCGGGAGGTACGCCGATGGGCTCGCCCGGCGCCGGCGCGTCGGCGGGCGACGTGGGCGGAATGCCGATCGGCTCCGCCGGAGGCGTCTGGTTCGGCTCCGGCGGTCGCGCCGGCGTCGGGTTCGGATCCCCCGGGGTCGGCGTGGTCGGCGGCGGTTTCGGCTCGGGTGTGTCGGTCATTCGGCTGTCCCTGTTCGAGGACAAGCCCGGGAGCGGCCACGCCGTTCCGCGATTCGCAGCAGCGCACCGAACGGCTCCCTCCGTCCGCCCCTGCGACGGCATCCGCGGTGAGCCGCCGCCAGCAACACCCGCGCCGGGACATGATCTCGGCAGGAGAACGAGGCGCCGCCCCGACCGAGGCAAACGAGCCGGCCTGGAGAACTCTTCCAAGTCAGGGGCGGCGATCTTCCAGAACCTTCGGCGGCGCCCGTGCTCGGCACGGCCTCACGCAATCGTTATGGTCGCGGGACGAAAGAAATGCGATCTGCAGTTGATTGGCATTCCGTTCGTATCACAATTTCTGGTGGCGTTTTGTCTCGATCCACGATCGGAGGGGGCAGATGGGGGTCGGGTATTCTCTCCATATCGGACTTAACAGCGTCGATCCCGATCATTACGCGGGATGGGATGGTCGGCTGAAGGCGTGCGAGGCGGATGCACGCGACGTGGCGGAGATCGCCAAGTCGCTCGGCTATCAGCAGACCGAACTCCTGCTGACCAAGGACGCCACCTCGGCGAACGTGATCCGCAAGGTCCTGGACCACGCCAAGACGCTTCGCGCCGGCGACATCCTGCTGCTGAGCTATGCGGGCCACGGCGGCCAGATGCCCGACACATCGAACGACGAGGACGACAAGCGAGACGAGACGTGGTGCCTGTACGACCGCGAGCTGATCGACGACGAGATCTATCGCATCCTCGGGCGGTTCAGGCCGGGCGTGCGGATCGTGATGCTGTCCGACAGCTGCCACAGCGGCACGGTCGCGCGCGCCAGGGTCGACGCCGGCGGTCCCTCCGCCGAGGAGGTCGCACGGCGAACGGCGCGTGAAGCCGTCCTGGACGGCACGGACCCGGACGACGTCCGCCCGCGCATGATGCCGTTCGAGGTTGCCGTCAGGACGTTCGAGCGCAACAGCGATCTCTACGTCGCGCTACAGTCCGCCAGCGCCGGCGCGGACGAGACGCCTCCGCAGGCGTCCGTGATCCTGTTGTCGGGCTGCATGGATCATCAGCTCTCGCTGGACGGGGCGCGGAACGGGCTATTCACGGCGACGCTGCTCAAGGTCTGGGCCGACGGCGGGTTCGACGGCGGATACAATCGCTTCCATCAGGACATCGTGAGTCGCATGCCGCCCGGGCAGACCCCCAACCTCTTCAAGGTCGGGCCGGTCACCGCGGATTTCATGAACCAGAAGCCGTTCTCGATCTGATCGGGTCGGCACCCGCGGACGGCTGCCGTTCCGGTCAGAACCGGCTCCAGCGACGGCCCGACAGGGGAGGGAGCGATGGCACGGATCCGTGTTCCGGGAGAACGTGACGCCAATCCGCCTCCGCCGGAGCTCGGCGTTCTCCGCGGCGTCGCCGAGGTCAAGAACGTCCAGGCCATGCAGGCCGGCTCCGTGCGCGCTGCCGCCCAGCCGCGGGAGCTCGACGGCCTCACGTCCGACACGATCGTCGAGCTGACGCTGGATACCGGCGCGCGCTTCTATCACCGCTACGGACAGCTCGTGGAGGACCTGACGCCGAGCGCCAAGCGGGGTGGTGACGGGGATCGCGACACCCTCGAGCTCCCGGTCGTGCTTCCCGGGCCGGCCACCCGCAGCGGCGTCGGTCGCGCCGTCATCCAGACGGTCCGCACCTTCGACATCGATCTGTCCGCTCTCGGCGACGCCGCCGGCGGGCTGGCCGGCAAGCCGGTCGCCGAATGGTTCGACGGGCGGCGCAGCGCGGATTACGGGCTGCATCGCTGGGACCTGTCGTCGCTGCCGGCGGCGACGTACACGGCGGACGACGGCGCCTCCGGGAAGCCGCAGCTCCTGTTCATCCACGGCACCGGTTCGAGCACGATCGGCGGCTTCGGCGCCTTCGCGGCGACCGACCGGCCGTGGTGCGCGGCCGCAGCCGCGACGCTGCGCGCCCGATACGGCGACCGCATCCTGGCGTTCGACCATCCGACCCTCAGCGTCAGCCCGAGTGCGAATGCGCGCGCACTGCTGGAGGCCCTGCCGACCGGCGCCCGCCTGCACCTCGTGAGTCACTCGCGCGGCGGCATGATCGGCGAGCTGCTGTGCTGGCCGCAGGACGGCGACGGGCGCACCTTCAGGGACACGCTCGACAAGCTGAAGAAGGCGGCCGAGCGGAAGGGGGCGTCGGGCTACGAGGTGGAGATCGAGACCCTGGAGCAGGTCGGGCGGCTGCTGCGCGAGAAGCGGCCGGTCGTCGAGCGGTTCGTCCGGGTCGCCTGCCCGGCCGCCGGCACCACGCTCGCTTCGGAGCGGCTCGACCGCTGGCTGTCGCTGGCGACCAGCGTCCTCGACCTGAGCGGCCTCGGTGGATCGCAGGTCTACTCGTTCCTGAAAGGATTCCTGCTGGCTGTCATCAGGTCGCGCACCGACCCGAAGTCGGTCCCCGGCCTCGAAGCGATGATGCCGCAGTCGCTGCTCACCACACTCCTGAACCGGCCCGGCGTGGAGACGAGCGCCGACCTCTCGGTCCTCGCCGGGGACATCGACGGTGGCTCGCTGCTCGCGCGTCTCGGGTTGCGGGCGGTCGACTGGTTCTACGGCGGCGACCACGATCTCGTCGTCGACACGGTCTCGATGTACGGCGGCCTCGCCCGCGTGAATCGCGCCGCCCGCTTCTACTTCGACAAGGGCGCGGAGGTGAGCCACTTCAACTATTTCCGCAACGACAAGACGCTGAAGCGGCTGCTCGCCGGGCTGTCGCGGCCGGACGGGGACGAGGCGGGCTTCCGCCGGCTCGAAAAGGCCGAGGAGGTGAGCGCCTTCCTGGCGACCAAGCGCGGCGGTGGCGCGAGGCCGACCGTCATCGTCGTGCCGGACTGCATGGGGGCGACCCTCGAGGCGAGCGGCAAGCGACTCTGGATCGACGTGGCGGCGCTGGCGCAGGACGGGCTCGACAAGCTCGCGCTCGGCAGCCCCTCGGCCGTGATGCCGCAATCGATCCTCGCCGAGGCGTACGGCGCTCTCGCCCGACGGCTCGACAAGACCTACGACGTGGTGGCGTTCCCCTACGACTGGCGCCTCTCGCTCGAGGACAACGGCGGCCGGTTCGCGGCCTTGCTGAAGAGCCATCTGGAGGCCGGAGCGGCCGACGAGTCCGTGCCGGTCCGGATCGTCGCCCACGGCACCGGCGGGCTCGTCGTGCTGGCCGGGTTCGCCGGCTGCACCGAGCTCATGGAAGCCTACGTGCGCCGCAGGGGCGGGCGGATCCTGCTGCTCGACATTCCGCGCTGCGGATCGTTGCGCATCGCCCGTCTGCTCGCCGGGCAGCACCGGCTGACGCGGCATCTCGCGCTCCTCTCGCTCGGCGACGAGATCGACATCGTCGAATCGTTCCGCGGCTTTCCCGGTCTCGTCGATCTGCTCCCGCGGGAGCTGCTGGACGCGGCGGTGTGGGCGCGCATCGGCGGCACCGGCAGGCCGGTGTCGCCGTCGGCGAAGCTCCTGGAATGCGCTCGCCGGGTCCGCGACGCCATCGACGGGTTCGACGCGACCCGCCTGCCGCTTGTCCAGGTGAACGGGACGCCGGCGGTCGAGATCGAGATGGATGTGAACGCCGGGCTGCAGTTCTTCATCGGCCGGGCGTCGGCCCGCACCTCCGCCACCGTGGCGGTTCCGGGCCGGACCTGGTGGGCTCCGGCGGAGCCGGGAGAGCTCGCCTGCTACGAGCCGGCCTTCGACGCCTATCTCGATCTGCTGGCGAGCGGCGGGACGATCAGGCTGCCGGAGCAGGCCCCCTCGTTCACGACCGGCTTCGGCGAGCGCCGGGCTCTGCCGGCCGAGATGCCCAGCGTCTTTCCGGACGAGGCGGAGCTGGTCGCCGCCGCGCTGGACTATGCGCGCCGTCCGCCTGCCGCGGAGCGGCACAGGACCCGGCTCCGTGTGGTTCACGGCAGCCTCGCCTTCGCGCGCTGGCCGGTGGCGGTCGGGCATTACGAGGGCGACACGATCGCCGGCAGCGAGGCGTATCTCGATCGTGCGCTGAACGGCCGGCTCGGCCGACGCCTCGGGGTGCGCGTCTACCCCGGTCCGATCGGCACGGCCGAGATCGTGCTCGACGGCACCCAGTCGCCGCCCGGCGCCGTGATCGTCGGACTCGGGCCGATCGGCTCGCTCACGCCGGGCAACCTCAAGCGGACGGTGTCGCGGGCGCTTCGACGCTACGCCCTGGCGGTGCGTGAGATGCGCACGCAGCCGGCCGACGAGATGGGACTATCGATGATCCTGATCGGCACCGGCGAGGGCGGCCTGCGGACCCGGGACGCGCTCGCCGCGCTGCTCGGAGCGATCCGCTCCGCCAACGACGTGCTCGGCACCGACGCCTTCACGAACGTGGAGTTCGTCGAGCTCTACCGCGATCGCGCCATCGAGGCCGCGCACCTGCTCGACGATCTCGGAGTCGGCGCCCACGGGGCGTTCGACGATTTCGCGTTCGATCGTCTCGTGGCGACCGTCTCGGGCGGCCTGGAGCGCCAGACCGCGCGGGAGGATCAGGCGTGGTGGCGCCGGCTCAAGATCGAGATGGACGAGACGGGCTCGCTGCGCTTCACCGACCTGACCGACCGGGCACGCGCGTCGGTGTCTCTGGTCGGCTCGCCCCGCAAGGTGAGGGAGTTCGTCGATCGCGCCGTGACCGAGGTGAAGGCGGCCGGCGAGGCGTCCGCCGCGGAGGTTCTTTACGAGCTGCTGCTGCCGGCCGACTTCAAGGGCGAATCGGCCGACGATCGGCACCGCGTGCTGGTGATCGACGGCGAGGCCGCGAGCTATCCGTGGGAGCTGCTGCGGCGGCCCCGCGCCTGGGGCGACAAGCCGCTCTCGGTGCGGGCCGGCATGGTGCGCCAGTTCACCAAGCCGAGCTTCGCCGACCGGCGGATCGTGACCAAGGGGGTCGAAGCGCTGGTGGTCGGCAATCCGCCGACCGGGCTGTCCGTCTTCCCGTCGCTCGGGGGCGCCGCCGAGGAGGCCGCACGGGTGCGCGATCTCCTGAAGGCGAACGGCTTCCTGGTCACCGAGCGGATCGGCAAGAGCAACGGGACCAGCAGCCTTCCGGCGATCTTGTGCGGGCAATGGCGGATCATGCATCTCGCCGGGCACGGTGCCGTCGGTTTCCGCAAGCCCGGTGCGGCGGACGGCACGCGGACGGCCAGCCGCGACGAACCGCGCCGATGCGACTCGGATCCGGCGAGCCAGGCCTTCACCGGCATGGTGCTGGAAGGCGGCCTGTTCTTCGAGCCCGAGGACGTCGCCCAGATGGAGGCGATCCCCGAGCTCGTGTTCCTCAACTGCTGCTATCTCGGGTCGACGGACCCGAGCGCGGAGCGTCGCGCCACGGCGCGGTTCCACGAGCTCGCCGCCAATCTCGGAACCGCGTTCATCACGCTCGGGGCACGGGCCGTGATCGCGGCCGGATGGGCCGTGGACGACGCCGCGGCGAAACGATTCGCGGAAGTCTTCTATCAGGAGATGTTCGCGCGGCGCTCCTTCGGCGACGCGACCCTGGCGGCCCGGCAAGCCGTCTACGACGATCCCGCCTATGCGAACAGCAACACGTGGGGGGCGTACCAGTGCTATGGCGATCCGTCGTACCGCCTGCTGATCGACGGCACCCGCATCGAGGCCCCGCGCCAGGCCGCCACCCGCGTGCACGTGCAGGAGCTGATCAGCGAAATCCGGGACATCGAGCAGAACGCCCAGACGCTCGGGATGCGCGATCCGAAGCCGCTGCGCGACCAGCTCCGGACGATCTCCGATTCCCTGTCCGGCGCCGCCGCCCGCTGGGCGGACGATCCCGAGGTGCTGACGGCGCTCGGGGCGGCCCATGCGGCGCTCGGCAAGTTCGACGACGGAATCGCAGCCTACGAAAGAGCCCTGAAAGCGGAGACGGCGAAGATCTCCATCTGCGTGATCGAGCAGCTCGCGCAGCTCAAGGCGCGGCATGCGGCCCGGACCTGGGCGAGGGCGAAGCCCGGCACCGAGCCGGAGGCGAGACGACACATCGAGGACGCGATCCGGTTGATCGAGAGCCTGAAGCCCTACGGTCCCGGGGGCGACTACACGGCCGCCCGCTGGTGCATCCTCGGCGACTGTTACAAGCGGCTCGCCCAGGTGCTGGCGGACCAGGAGCAGATCGAGGCCCTGAGCCAGATGTGGCACTGCTTCTGCAGAGCGCAGGCGTGCCAGGTCGGCGGCGGTGCCGGCTCCACCGGCGCCCTGCTCAATCGCCTGCTGGCGGAAGCTCTGCTGAAGGCGCTGAAGGTCGAGGCGCCGATGCCGTCGCACTATGCGGCAGCGGGGGCGAGCCTGGCCTGGCTCGCTCCGGCCGAGCGGGAGGACCGTCTGCGCCGGACCGAAAACGCGGTCCAGGAAGCCGATCAGGACAGGCCGAGCTTCGAGAACGGCGTGGCGCTCGCCGACATCGCGCTCGGCCGCGCCCTGCTCAAGGATGGGCTCGAAGAGAACGAGCAGCGCGAGATCGTCGCGGCCTATCTGCAGTCGTGGCGGCGCGGCGCCTCGGAGTTCGCCTTCGCGGAGGTGCTTGAGCAGATCGAGTTCGTGGCGACCGTGGTCGAGAAAGCCGGGACGGTCCAGGCGAGCCTCGCCGCCAAGCTGCGGGCCATGTCGCATCAGCTCCAGACCGCCACCGGCGTGGTGGTGTGAAGGTTCGGGATGTCCGCGCCGCCCGCGGCGGGCGGGGCGACGAGCGCGGGCGGCGTCCGTTCACGTCATCGTGGACAGCGACGGCGCGAGCATGCGTGCCTCGGCGACGAGCGCGGCGGTGAGCGGCGTCTGCGGGTCACGCTTGGCGACGACGAGGCCGATCAGGGTCGACGCGTCGGGGGCGACGATCGGGATCGAGACGATGCCGTCCGGCATGGCGAGCTCCTCGGCCATCGCGCGCGGCATGACGGTGGAGAGGACCCCGGCGCGCAGATGCGTCGCCAGCACGGCGATCGAGCTCGACTCGAGCGCCGGCTCGACGGCGACGCCGGCCTCCGCAGCCCGTGCGGCCGGCCAGCGCGCGCTTGCGGGTGGCGTCGGATCATCGTCAGTATAGACGATCGAATCAACAGCTGGATACGGATAGGCCGGCGATGGATCGCGAGGCGCGCATCGACGCCGGCCGGGTGATCGTCTCGATCGACCTCCGGGCCGGCCGTGTCGCCTCGGCCACCGTGCGCAGCGAGCGGCCGCGTGGCTTGGCGACGCTGTTCGTCGGCCGCGCGCCGGATGCCGTTCCCGATCTCGCCCGGCGCCTGTTCGCGCTGTGCGGCCTGTCGCAGGCGACGGCGGCGCGGCACGCGCTGCGCGCCGCCGGTGCGGCGCTCGCGGGGCCGGCGCCGGACGCCGAGCGCGACGCGCTCGCCGCCGAGCGGCTGGCCGAGCACCTGCGGGCGACCGTGATCGACTGGAGCGGCGCGGTGCCGCTGGCGGCGGCCGAGCGTGCCGCCGTCCCGGCGGCGTTGTCGGCGCTCGCCGGGACGGCCGTGGACGCGGCCGCCCTCGGTCCCGCGCTGGCGGCGCTCGGCCTCGCCGGGGGTGCCTCGGCCGAGTGGGTGGCCGGCTCCTGGGCGGGCCGCCTACTGGGCTTCGCGCGGACGGCCCTGCCGCGGCTCGCGGCGGGCTGGCCCGATCCGCTGTCGGCCGCCGACGACGCGGCCGTTCTGGCGGCGCTCGACCGCGACGGCGACGCCTTCGCGGCGCAACCCGGGCTGCCCGGCCGTGCGCCGCAGACCGGGCCGGCGGCGCGGGCGGCGCTCGGCGGCGCCCCGGCGACGCAGCCGGCCGCGCGGCTCGCGGCGCGGCTCGCCGAGATCGCCGCGGCGGCCGCCCATCTGTCGGGCGTGCGGCCGCTCGACGCGACGCCCGTCACCGCCGGCCGGCTCGACACCGGCACGGGCTTCGCGGCCGTCGAGACGCCGCGCGGCCGGCTTCATCATCTGGCGGCGCTGGATCGCTCCGACCGGGTCGCCCGCTATCTGATCCTGGCGCCGACCGAGTGGAACTTCGCGGCCGGCGGCCCGTGCGCCGCGGCGCTCGCCGGGATCGAGATCGGTCCGGGCGACCCGTCCGGCACCATCCGGCGGCTCGCTTCGCTGTTCGACCCGTGCGTCGAATGCCGGGTCGAGGTCCGCGGCACGGCCGGCGGGGCCGACGACCGGCAGGAGGGGTCGTGATGTGCCGCGTGTGCGGGTGCGGGTCTGGATCGGTCGAGGGGGCCGCGGGCGCCCCGGAGCACGGCCATCGGCACGCTCAGATCACGCGCTTGCGCACGATCACGTCCACGGCGCGGACCGCACCGGTCCGGCGTCGCGATCGCGATCGAGGAGGAGGCGGCCCCGGAGAGGCCGAAGGTGCCCGCCGAGGTCCTGCTCGATCGTCGGGTCGGGCCTCGGCGCGCCTCACCATCCGCGTCCGTCCGCTCAGGCGGAGACGGCGTCCGTGCAGGCAGGCAGCCGCACGGTGACGCAGGCGCCGCCGCGCTCGCGGCCGCCGAGCGACAGCGAGCCGCCGTGCTCGGTGACGATCGAGTAGGAGATCCACAGGCCGAGGCCGGTGCCCTTGCCGACCGGCTTGGTGGTGAAGAACGGCTCGAACACCTTGTCGGCGATCGCCGGCTCGATGCCCGGACCGTTGTCGGCGATGGTGATCACGGCGTCGCCGCCCTCGGCCGCGAGCGTCACCACCACCTCCGGATCGGCGACCGCGGCGACGGCGTCGAGCGCATTGTCGACGAGGTTGACGACCACCTGGTGGATCTTGCCCTCGTCGCCGACGGCGCAGACGCCGGCGGCGAGATCGAGCGTCACCCGGGCGGCGCCGGCCTTGGCGCGCTGCGCGAGCTGGGCGGCGGTGCGCACCGTCGCCTCCAGGTCGACCGGATGCCGCTCGCGCGGGCTCGTGAACGACAGCCGGCGCAGGTTGCGGACGATCTCGCTGATGCGGACGGCGCCTTCGAGCGTGCCGTCGAGCAGCGGGGCGAGGTCGGCCAGGATGGCGTCGATCTTCAGCTCGCGCCGCAGCCGCCCGGCGTCCGGGGGCTGCGGCGTCGCGTGCAGGGCGTCGAGATAGCGCACGATCGTGTCGCGGTAGCGGGCGAGCGCGTGCAGATTGCCGTAGACGAAGCTGATCGGATTGTTCAGCTCGTGCGCGACGCCGGCGACCAGCCGGCCGATGCTCGCCATCTTCTCCTGCTCGATCAGGGTGCGCTGCGCGTCCTTGAGATCGCGATGCGCGTTGTCGAGCGCCATGTAGGCGCGCCGGAGCTCGCCGATCGGCCGGCCGGTGAGCACGGCACCGGCCCGGCGGGCGTTGCGGCCGCGGCGGACCGAGGCGGCGATCGCCATCAGGTCGGAGGATCCGGCGGTCGTGCGGAACCGCACCTCCACTTCGCCGGTGCCGGCGCCGCGGGCGAGGGCGTCGGCCAGCGGCCGCCGGTCCGGGGGTTCGACGAGGTCGAGGAGCGAGCGGCCGATCAGCGCCGCCTCGGGCTCGCCGACCAGCCGCTCGAAGGCGGCATTGACCTGGACGATGGCGGCGCGCTCGTCGACCACCACCAGGATGTCCGACACCGAGGCGAGCACGCTCGCGATGAAGGCCTGCGCCTCCTCCAGCGCGGTGTTCTTGCGCTCAAGGTCGCTCTCGTAGCGGAGCAGGTCGGAATAGACCTCGTCGATCTTGTCGATCACGTCGATCCACACCCGCTCGTGGTCGCCGTCGAGCGTGATGGTGCCGTCGCGCGCCATGTGGGCGACGAGGTTCTTCGGGCGCTGTGCCTCGATCGGATGCGGCCGCGACCGCGGCGCGGCGGGCGGCGGCAGGCGGCGGCCGTCAGTGCCCATCGGCCGCTCCGCCGCTGCCGTTCCGGCGCGGCACGCCGAGGCGCTGCATCTTGGCGCGCAGGCCGACGCGGGACAGGCCGAGATGGCCGGCGACGCGGCTGATGTTGCCGCCGCAGCGCTCCAGCGCCTCCTGGATTTCCGCCCGCTCCAGCGCCTCGATGCGGTCCCTCAGGCTTCTCCCTGTCGCATCGCGTCGCGTCGGACGCAGGATGCGGGGCGAGAGGAGATGCGGAGCGAGCGGCAGGTCGGCGTCCGAGAGGGCGACCATGCGCTGGATCTCGTTGTGCAGCTCGCGCACGTTGCCGGGCCAGTCGTAGGTCGCCATCCGCCGCAGCGTCTCCGCCTGGAAGCCGGCGACGGCGCGATGGAACGACTGGTTGACGTCGCGCAGGATGCGGGCGGCGATCGGCGGAATGTCCATGGGCCGGTCGGCGAGGGCCGGCACGTGCAGCGGGAAGGCGGCGAGGCGATAGTACAGGTCGCGGCGGAAGCGGCCGGCCGCCACCTCGGTCTCGAGGTCGCGGTTGGTGGCGGAGACGACCCGCACGTTCACCTTGCGGGGGCGCTGCGCCCCGAGCGGACGGATCTCGCCCTCCTGCAGCACGCGCAGCAGCTTGACCTGGAACGACGGCGACGTCTCGCCGATCTCGTCGAGGAAGATGGTGCCGCCGTCCGCCACCTCGAACAGGCCGATGCGATCCTGATAGGCGCCCGTGAAGGCGCCCTTCTTGCAGCCGAACAGCTCGCTTTCCAGGAGCTGGTCGGGCAGGGCCCCGCAGTTCTCGATCACGAACGGCTGTCCGGCGCGGCTCGACCCGTGGTGAATGGCGCGCGCCAGGAGCTCCTTGCCGGTCCCGGAGGCGCCGGTGATCAGCACCGAGATGTCGTACTCGGTGGCGCGGCGGGCGAGGCCGATCACCTCCGCGATGGGGCTTTCCGGCGCGTGCACGATGGCGTCGAAGCCGGAGCCGGCACGCTCGGCGCCGCGGCGGGCGGCGACGACGCTGCGCAGCCTCGCCTCGCTCGGCTTCGCCTCGACCGTGACGCCGCCGGCCTCCTTCTGCAGGCGGAACAGCTCGGCCGCCTCGCGCACGCTCTCGATCAGCTTGTCGGGCTGCCACGGCTTGGTGATGAACTGATAGATGCCGGCCTCGTTGATGCCGGCGATGATGTCCTCGGAATCCATGTAGCCCGAGATGATCAGGCGGACCGGATCCGGCCACTGCTCGCGCACCCGCTTCAGGAAGGCGACGCCGGTCTCGCCCGGCATGCGCTGGTCGCACAGGATCACCTGCACCATCTCTCCGGCCAGGACGGTCTCGGCCTCGGCGGCGTCGTGGGCGCCGATCACCTCGAACTCGTCGGCGAGGACGCGGCGGATCGATTCCACCGAGCGGATCTCGTCGTCCACCACCAGGACCGTGTTGGGCGAGGGCATGCGGGCGGCCTCAGCAGATTCTGGGGAGCTGCTCGCCGGCGAGCCAGTCGACGATTCGGCCGCCGCCGAACGCGGTGGTCATCTGGACGAAGCGGTGAGGATCGTCGACGACGGTGCCGACGCACGCGGCGTCGCGGCCGAGCGGATGGGCCCGCATGGCGGCGAGCAGCGTGTCGGCGACCTCCGCCGCGACCACGGCCACCAGCTTGCCCTCGTTCGCCACGTTCAGCGGCTCCAGCCCGAGCAGCTCGCAGGCGGCGGCGACCTCCGGCTTCACCGGGATCGCCTCCTCCTCGATCACGATCCCGACGCCGGACTGGTGGGCGACCTCGTTGAGGGTCGCGGCCAGCCCGCCCCGCGTCGGGTCGCGCATCAGCCGCAGCGACGGGCCCGCCGCCGCCACCATGGCGGCCACCAGCCCGTGCAGGGCGGCCGAGTCGGACACGATCGCGGTCTCGAACTCCAGGTTCTCGCGGCTCGACATGATGGCGACCCCGTGGTCGCCGATCGAGCCGGACAGCAGCACCGCGTCGCCGGGCCGTGCCCGGTCGCCCGACAGCTCGAGCCCGGCCGGCACCAGCCCGACCCCCGCCGTCGCGACGAACACCCCGTCCGCCTTGCCGCGCTCCACCACCTTGGTGTCGCCCGTCACCACCGGCACGCCGGCGTCCCTTGCCGCCGCGCCCATGCTCGCGGCGATGCGCTGCAGGTCGGCGAGCGGAAAACCCTCCTCGATGATGAAGCTCGCCGACAGCCACAGCGGCACCGCCCCGCTCATCGCGATGTCGTTGATGGTGCCGTGCACGGCGAGCGAGCCGATGTCGCCGCCCGGGAAGAACAGCGGCGACACCACGTAGCCGTCGGTCGTCATCACCAGCCGCCCGCCCGCCGCGCCGGCCGGCAGCGGCATCGCGGCCTGATCGTTGCCCTGCGCCAGATACGGGTTCGCCAGCGCCGGCGCGAAGATGTCGGCGATCAGCTGCGCCATGGCTCGCCCGCCCGCCCCATGGGTCAGCTCCACCCGGCCGGTCCTCACGTCGAGCCGGCGATGCCGCGGGCGCGGGAGTGTCTGGTCGTTCATGCCGAAGCTCCTTCGACCACGCCGGCCTCGCGCGCCCGGGCGTGCTGGCGGAACCGCCCATAGGTCCAGTGCGCCGCGCAGGCGCCCTCCGAGGACACCATGCACGACCCCATCGGCGTCTCCGGCGTGCACGCCGTGCCGAACAGCCGGCAGTCCGCCGGCCGCTTCACGCCGCGCAGGATGGCGCCGCAGTCGCAGGCCGGATTGTCGCGCGCCGGCACCGTGACGATGCCGAAGCGCCGCTCCGCGTCGAAGCTCGCATAGTCTTCGCGCAGCCGCAGCGCCCCGAACGGCACCTCGCCCAGCCCACGCCACTCGAAGCTCTCGCGCGGCTCGAACAGCTTCGCCACCAGCGCCTGCGCGGTGCGGTTGCCCTCCGGCGTCACGGCCCGGATGTACTGGTTCTCGATCTCGGTCCGGCCCTCGTTCACCTGCCGCACCAGCATCAGGATCGCGTGCATCACGTCGAGCGGCTCGAATCCCGCCACCACCACGGGCTTGCCGTACTGCGCGGCACAGAACCCGTAGGGCGCCGTGCCGATCACGGTCGACACGTGCGCCGGCCCGACGAAGCCGTCGAGCGACACCTCGCCGCGCTTCGCCTCCGGGCTCTCCATGATCGCCCGGATCGCCGCCGGCGTGAGCACGTGATTGCAGAAGATCGTGAAGTTCTTCAGCCCCCGGCGCGCCGCCGTCTCGATCGCCACCGCGGTCGGCGGCGTCGTCGTCTCGAACCCGATGGCGAAGAACACCACCTCGCGGCCGGGCTCCGCCGCGGCGATCTTCAGCGCGTCGAGGGTCGAGTACACCATCCGGATGTCGGCCCCGGCCGCCTTGGCCTTCAGCAGGCTCGATCCGTCCGAGCCCGGCACCCGCATCAGGTCGCCATAGGTGCACAGCGTCACGCCGGGCCGCTGCGCCAGCCGGATCGCGTCGTCCATGCGGCCCACCGGCAGCACGCAGACCGGGCAGCCGGGCCCGTGGATCATCCTCACGCCGCGGGGGAGCAGATCCTCGATGCCGTAGCGCGAGATCGCGTGGGTGTGGCCACCGCAGAACTCCATGAAGTGATAACGGCGGTCGGATCGGGCCTCGGCCGCGATCGCCGCGGCGATCCGCTTCGCCAGCGCGCCGTCGCGGTACTCGTCGACATACTTCATGGCGAAGCCTCCCTCAGAGCGCCGCGGCCGGTCGCGCCCCCGCCTCGGCGAGCAGCGCCAGGGTGCGCTCCGCCTCGGCGGCGTCGATCCTCGCCAGCGCGTAGCCGACATGCAGCACCACGTAGTCGCCCGGCGCGACGCCCTCGACCAGCGCCACCGAGATCACCTTGCTCACCCCGTCCAGGCTCACCTTGGCCATCCCATCGGGCAGCAGCGCCGTCACCCGGGCCGGTATCGCGAGGCACATGGCACTCTCCTTCACTGCGACCCGCCGGCCGCGGCCGAGGCCGAGGCCATGGCGGCGCGCGCCATCACGGCCTGGCCGAGCGACAGCCCGCCGTCGTTGGGGGGAAGCTTCCGGGCGAGCAGCGGCACGAGGCCGCGCCCGCGCAGGTCCGCGGCGAGGCCCTCGGCCAGCACCCGGTTCATCAGGCAGCCGCCGCCGAGCGCGACGGTTCGGTGATCGCGCGCCTGCGCCGCCTCGCCGATCCAGGCGCCGAGCCCGGCGATCAGCGTTCCGTGGAACAGGGCGGCGCCGGCGCGCGCGTCGTCGCAGTCGGCGAGCGCCGCCAGCAGCGGGGCGAAGTCGAGCACGCCGTCGGCGAGGACGAACCCGTGAGCGAGCGTCCGGGGCGCGCCGCAGAGCGCCTCGAGCTCCATGGCGGCCTGCCCCTCGTGGGCCTGATGTGTGCGCACGCCGAGCAGTCCGGCCGCCGCGTCGAACAGCCGCCCGAGGCTGGTGGTGACCGGCGCTCCGTCGATGCGCGCCGCCAGCGCGCCGGCGATCGTAACGGCGGGGAAACGGCACGCCGCCTCGCCGGCGCGCCCGATCGCGGCGAGCGCCGCCACCGCCATGCGCCACGGCTCCCGCGCCGCCCGGTCGCCGCCCGGCAGCGCCAGCGGCGCCAGATGGCCGAGCCGGCGCCAGCCGGCACCGTCGACCTCGATCAGCTCGCCGCCCCAGTTGCCGCCCGGCTGGCCGTCGGTCTCGCCGATGCCATGGCCGTCGAGGGCGACCCCCAGCACCGGTCCCGGCACGCCGTGTTCGGCCGCGACGGCGGCGACGTGCGCCGCATGGTGCTGGACGCGCACGACCGGGGGTCCGAGCTCCTCGGCGAGCCGGGTCGAGCGGTAGTCGGGATGCAGGTCGCAGGCGACGCCCTCGGGCGTCACGTCCAGGATCGCGGTCAGATGCGCGATCGTCTCGCGATAGAACGTCACCGTCTCGGCGGTGTCGAGGTCGCCGACATGCTGGGACACGAAGGCCTCGCGGCCGCGCGTCACGCACACGGTCGCCTTCAGGTGGGCGCCGAGGGCCAGCACGCAGGGACCGTCGCGGCCGAGGTCGACCGGGTCCGGCACGACGCCGCGGGCCCGGCGGACGAAGGCCGGTGCGCCGTCGATCACGGTCATGACCGAATCGTCGGCCCGCACCACGATCGGCCGGCCGTGGCCGACGATCAGGTCGGCGATGCCGGCGAGGCGGCGTCGCGCATCGGCGTCGTCGACCACCAGCGGCTCGCCGCCCGGATTGGCGCTGGTCGCCACCAGCGCCACGGGATGCGGGGCCTCGCGCCACGCGCGGCCGTCCGGACAGCCCAGCAGTGCATGGAACAGGAGATGGTGCACGGGCGCGTAGGGGAGCACCAGGCCGACCTGGGCGAGGCTCGGGGCGACGGACGGTGCGAGTCTCTCACCATCGCCTCGCAGCGGCATCAGCACGATCGGCCGTGCCGGGGTCTCGGCCAGCGCCAGATGGGCGGCGCCCGGTGCCGCGAACAGCGCGAGCGAGGCGGCGTTCGCCACCATCACGGCGAACGGCTTGGCGTCGCGGCGCTTGCGTCGGCGCAGCTCGGCGACCACGGCCTCGTCCGTCGCGTCGCACATCAGGTGGAAGCCGCCGATGCCCTTCAGCGCGACGATCCTGCCGGCCCGAATCGCTGCGGCGATCTCGCCGGCGGAGTGGCTCAGCTGCGGGCCACAGACCGGGCACGCCACCGGCTCGGCATGGAAACGGCGGTCGCGCGGATTCTCGTAAGCCGCCGCGCAGGCCGGGCACATGGCGAAGCCCGCCATCGCGGTGTTCGGCCGGTCGTAGGGCACCCGCCGCGTGATGGTGTAGCGCGGCCCGCAATGGGTGCAGTTGACGAACGGGTACAGATGGAACCGGCTCGCCGGGTCGAACAGCTCGTCCAGGCAGGCCGTGCAGGTCGCGGCGTCGGCCGGGACCAGGGTCGCGGCGCGGCCGCCGACGCTCGCGACGATGGCGAAGCCGCGCTCGCCGGTCGGCACCAGCACGGTGCGCTCGACCGCGTCGATCCGCGCCAGCGGCGGCGCATTCTCGCGCAGCGCCGCGACGAAGGCCTCGATCGCGGATCCCTCGGCCTCGATCAGCACCCCCTCGGCGTCGTTGCGCACCGACCCGGCGAGGCCGAACCGCTCGGCGAGCCCGAACACGAACGGCCGCATGCCGACGCCCTGCACGACCCCGCGCAGCCGCAGCCGCTCGCGCGACACCGGCGCGCCGGGCTCTTTCGGCGGGGCGGAGAGCATCGCGGGTCACTCCGGCGGGATCGGCGCGGCGGCCGCGGCCGAGGCCGAGGCCTTGGCCAGTGCCGCGCCCGCCTCCAGCCAGGCGTAGAACGCCGGCAGCCCCTCGCCGGTGCGGGCCGACACGACCAGCGTCTTCAGCCGCGGATTGACCCGCAGCGCGGCGGCGACGCACGCCGCGACGTCGAACTCGACATGCGGCAGCAGGTCCGACTTGTTCAGCAGCATCAGGTCGGCCGCCGCGAACATGTCCGGATACTTGAGCGGCTTGTCCTCGCCCTCGGTGACCGACAGCACCACCACCTTGTGGGCCTCGCCGAGGTCGAAGGCGGCCGGGCAGACCAGGTTGCCGACGTTCTCGACGAACAGCACGCCGCCGGCCGCGAGCGGCAGCTGCGCCAGCGCGTGGCCGACCATGTGGGCGTCGAGGTGGCAGCCCTTGCCGGTGTTGATCTGGATCGCCGGTGCGCCGGTGGCGCGGATGCGGGCGGCGTCGTTCGAGGTCTGCTGGTCGCCCTCGATCACGGCGACCGGCAGCCGGCCGGCCAGATCCGCGATGGTGCGCACCAGCAGGGTCGTCTTGCCCGAGCCCGGGCTCGACACCAGGTTGAGGGCGAACACGCCGGCGGCGGCGAGCCGCACCCGGTTGTCGTGCGCATGGGCGTCGTTGTGGGCGAGGATGTCGCGCTCGATGCGGACGATCCGGGCCTGGCTCAGCCCCGGCACCGACGCGCCGCCCGTCCCGGCCCCGTAGTCGAGCGTGCCGTCCGCGCCGTGGACGTGGTCGTGCGCATGGTCGTGCGGCGCCCCCTCGGCATGCAGGTGCGCGTGATCATGATCGTGCGGGGTCCGATCGTGATCATTGTCATGGTCATGGCCGTGATCGTGCGAATGGCCGTGCGCATGGGTGTGGCCGTGGGCGTGGCTGTGCACGGTCCCGTCGGCATGCATGTGCGTGTGGGCGTGCACGTGCTCGTGCGCATGGTCGTGATCATGGCTGTGCGGATGCGCATGCCCGTGCACGTCCGCCGTGCCCACCCCCTCCACCGACCCCGTCCCGCATCCGCACACGCTGCACATCAGTCGACCTCCAGCTCGCGCACCCGAAGCTCGTCGCCCGCGGTCATCTGCACCCGGCGGCCGCCGCAGTCGGGGCAGGCCCCGAACCGTTCCGACAGGGCCACCGTCCTGGCGCAGTCGAGGCACCAGCCGGCGCCCGGCACCCGCACGATGTCGAGCCGCGCGCCCTCCGCCACGGTGCCGCGGCTCACCGCGTCGAAGCAGAACAGCATCGCCTCCGGCTCGACATGGCCGAGCTCGCCGAGCTCCAGCACCACGACCCGGGCGCGCGAGAAGTTCTCGCGGCGGGCCGCGTCCTCGACCAGGGCGATCACGCTCGCGCTCAGCGCCATCTCGTGCATGCCGATCCGTCCGGGTCCGGCGGGGCGAGGTGATCAGTCCGCATGGGCGAGCCTGAGGAAGCGGTCGCGCGGCGCGTCGCAGTGGGGACAGCGCCAGTCCTCGGGCAGCGCCGCGAACGGCGTGCCGGGGGCCACCTGCCAGACCGGGTCGCCGCTCGCCGGATCGTACACGGTCCAGCACACGCCGCATTCCATGCGGTCGCCGGGGGCCGGAGGATCGGGGAGCGCCGGATCGCGGCTCATCGGAAATAGGCCTCCTCGATCTGGCGCAGCCGCGCGGCGGAGTCGCGGAAATCGTCGGCCGCCGCGCAGGCGGCCGCCGGCACGTCGCCGATCTCCAGCGTGTCGAGGACGATCTCGTCGGCGGCGTTGAAGAACTGCACCGACCAGACGTGACGGGCCCCGGTGGCGAGCACCCGGCAGCTCCCGTAGCCGCTCGACACGATGCGCACCGGTCCGTCGCCCAGCGTCGCCTGCAGGAAGGCCATGTCGTCGGGCGACATCGGCAGCAGCGAGAACGTGATGGTGTGGTTCGGCGCGCCCGGCCGCCAGGCCGTCATGCGCTCGCGGATCTCGGCGAGCACCGGCAGCGCGTTCATGGCGCCGGCCGGCGGCGCGCCGACCGCGATCGCCGGTGCCGTCATGGCGGCGGCGCGGCGGACCGCCTCGGGGATCGCACCGACCTCCAGATAGTCGGCGAGCGGCCGCCCCTCGGCGTCGACGAAGCGGACCCGCCACAGGCCGGCCATCACGGCCTCGCAGATCTGCGCGACGACCCCGTCCGGCAGCGCCACCGTGGCGGCGACCTCGCCTTCCCCGATGACGTCGGCGATCAGCTTCAGCTCGGTCTCGTCGAGCCCGGCGAGGTCGAACAGCCGCCCGGGCCGGTCGGCCGTCTGGGCGGCGAGCGCCTCGACCAGCAGCGGGACCAGGGCGGCGACGCGCGGGCAGCGGGCGATCGTGTCGGCGCCGTCGCGGCCGGCGAGCAGGGCGCCGGGACGGCGGTCCCGCTCGGCGCCGACCGGCAGGAGCGTCACGACGCTGTCGGCGCCCTCCGGCGCGATCCAGAATCCGGCCTTCATGCCGAGGCCCTCGCCGGCGTGACGATCTCGACCTGCGGCCCGCGCGAGGGCGCCAGCACGGGCGCCGACGGATCGAGCCAGACGGCGATGCGGGCCGTGTAGTCGGCCCAGTCGCAGATGCGCGGCAGGACGCCGAGCGGCTCGGTGCCGCGGGTCATCACCAGGCTCGGCAGCACCGCGACGTGGAACCGGCGCTTCAGCGTGTCCTCCGCCGTGCGGGCCACCACGGCGGCCCGCAGCCGGCCCCGGAAGGCGGCCAGGAGCTCGGGCAGGACGACCGCCACATCCGGGGTCTCGCGATGCGCGGCCGGATCACCGGCGAAGAACAGGAGGACGTGCGCGGGCGCGCCGGCGGCGGGCGCCAGGACGGCATCGATCGAGGCGGCATCGACCACGGGCAGGTCGTATCTCTCGATCAGGCGGTCGACACATGACGGCGTCACGTCATCCTCCCGGGCGTGCTTGCGCGGCGGCATCGTTCGGTGCGCCCGGCCTTGTCGCGGCGAAGAGGATGGCCGGGTGGAAACATTGCTGCCACTTCGGAAGATCACTTATCAGGTGGCGGGGTCCCGGCGGGATCCGCCGCAGCGACGAGGTGGGCGGGCAGCGCGGGCTCGCGATCGATCAGGTCGGCGAACAGGTGCTCGAAGGCGCCGCCCGCGAGGGCCGCCGCGACCCCGTCGAGCGCATCGTCGATGCGTCGCGCCTCGTCCGGGTCGAGCACCCGCACGGCGGTGCCGAGATGCACCAGCACCGGCGTGCCGACCGGCTGCGGGCCGACGAGCAGGAGCGAGACGATCTCGACGGCGCCGCGCCGTTCGCAGGTCGCCGTGAACGCGTCGGCCGCGACGATCCGCATGGGAAGGCCGATGCACATGGTCAGACGGCCCGCCGTTCGTAGGAGGCGAAGTCGAGGTCGTGGGCGAGCAGGCGCGCCCGTGCGCAGCCGCCGGCGCCGCGCGGCGACACGGCGACGCCCCACTCGCGCAGGATGTCGACAGCGGCCGCGATCGCCGGCGCGACGGCGTTCCGCACCGGGTCGGTGAGGGCGCCGCCCCAGTTCTCCAGATCCAGCGGCTGACAGCCGACCAGCGCGAGCCGCGCCGGATAGCGGCCGAGCAGGTCGGCCGCCGAGAGGACCTCCTGGAAGCCGGTCTGGTGCAGGCTCATCTTCTTGGCGCCGGTGAACTTCGGCACCTCGCCGTCGCGCACGATCTTCAGCGTTCCGGGCGGCAGGCCGTAGTCGATCGCGTCGAACACCAGCAGGCGATCCGCCCCGGTGACGAACTGCACGAGGTAGAGGCCCTGGGTGCCGCCGTCGATCACGGCCACGTCCTCGGGCATCGACCAGGCGCGGAAGAACTCCTCCACGGCGCGGATGCCGAAGCCCTCGTCGCCCCACAGGATGTTGCCGATCCCGAGCACCAGGGTCCGGGGCATGTCGTGCGTCGTGTCCACGGGCTCACTCCCGGAAGTCGTCGCGGAACACGCGCTCGCCCGAGACGATCGACGAGATCATGCTCTGGCGCGACAGGATGTCCTCGCGCACCGCCGCGTAGACGTGGCCGATGACGAAGACGACGATGCCCCACATGCCGAGGTGATGCCAGGTGTGGACGTCCTGCGAGTTCGGGAAGATCGCGAACACCCAGCCGAACATCCGGTACTGCCAGGACTCGATGCCGGCGCCCTCGCCGTACATGGCGAAGCCGGTGCAGATCATGAAGGTGAGCATCAGCACCAGCGCGAACATCGAGGCGTGGCCGGCCGGGTTGTGGCCGATGTACTTCTTCGGGTCGCGGACGAGGAACAGGTACCACTTTATCTCGTAGATCAGGCCCCACCACCAGGCGCGGTCCCACACCGGCAGGACGAAGATCTGGCGCGACCACTTGTTGCCGACGAAGGCCCAGAGGAAGCGGAAGACGAAGCCGATCGCCAGCACGTAGCCGGCGGCGAAATGGGCGAAGCGGATGTAGCCCATCTGGTAATGGGCGCTCGCCTCGCCGGACAGCGAGGGCGGCGGCGAGCCGATCAGATAGCCGGTGACGCCGAGCACCAGGATGCACAGCACCGTCGTCCAGTGCCAGATGCGCACCGGCGCCTGATAGACGTAGACGGTCTGCCGGCGCGGCGCGCGCTCGTCGACGCGATCGATGACACCGGGGAGACCGGATGCCTGGGCCATGGCGTTTCCCCTCTCCTGTACGAGATTCTTTCTCGTTCTTCGTCATGGCCGGGCTCCTCCCGGCCATCCACGTCCTGGTCTGCGGCTCGGCCGTGACTACCTCACCCGGACCGCTCCGCGGTCCGACCTCTCCCCGCAGGGGAGAGGTGAAGATCGCCGCTGCGGCGGGCGGAGCTACCGCACCGTGACGGTCGCCATCTCCCGGCCGTCCGGACTCATCACATGGGTCGAGCAGGCGAGGCACGGGTCGAAGGAGTGCAGGGTGCGGATGATCTCCAGCGGCTGGTTCGGATCCGCCATCGGGGTGTCGAGGAGGGCGGCCTCGAAGGCGCCGATGTTGCCCTTGGGGTCGCGCGGGCTGCCGTTCCAGGTGGTCGGCACGACGCACTGGTAGTTGTCGATCTTGGTGTCCTTGATCCTGATCCAGTGCGCGAGCGCGCCGCGCGGCGCCTCGGTGAAGCCGACGCCCTTCGCCTCCTTGGGCCAGCTCGCCGGCTGCCAACGGTCGGTGTTGGCGGTCGCGAGATCGCCGGCCTTGATGGTGGCGACCAGCTTGTCCTGGTAGTACCGGAGCTTCTGCGCCGCCCACTGGCACTCGAGGCCGCGCGCCGCGGTGCGGCCCAGCGTCGAGAACAGCGCCGTCACCGGCACGTCGAGCGTCTTCAGGAGCTTGTCGACCGGCTCCTTGAACTCGGGCTTGCCCTGGGCGTAGCCGATGATGTAGCGGGCGAGCGGCCCGACCTCGACGGCGTTGCCCTTCCAGCGCGGCGCCTTGATGAACGAGTATTTCGCGCCCTCGTCCAGCGCCTCGATGTTGGTCCTGGTGCCCTTGGTCGCCGGGCCGAGCGCGAAGTTCGGCTCGGTGACGCCGTCGTAAGGATGCAGGCCGCGGCTCTCGTCCGGATATCTGTACCAGGAGTGGGTGACGAACTCCTGCACCTCTCCGGGCGCCTCGAGGTCGATCGGGAAGATTTCCTTCAGATTGCCGCCGAGGATGACGCCGCGCGGCAGCTGCAGGCTCCGGTCGGAGTAGTCGTTGGCGTATTCGGGAATGTCGCCGTACGACATCACCGAGGTCGACGACAGGCCGCCGCCGTAGAGCCAGTCCTTGTAGAATCCGGCGATCGCCACCAGGTCCGGGATGTAGACCTGCTCGACGAAGGCGAGCGTCTGGTCGATGATCGACGAGACGAGATTGAGCCGCTCCATGTTGACGGCGCCGACCGCCCCGGTTCCGTCGACGTTGATGGCGCACGGAACGCCGCCGACCAGCCAGTTCGGATGCGGGTTCTTGCCGCCGTAGACCGTGTGGATCTTGACGATCTCCTTCTGGAAGTCGAGGGCCTCGAGATAGTGCGCGACTGCCATCAGGTTGGCCTCGGGCGGCAGCTTGTAGGCCGGGTGCCCCCAGTAGCCGTTCTTGAACGGTCCGAGCTGTCCCGAATCGACGAACTTCTGCAGCCGGATCTGAAGGTCCTTGAAGTAGCCGGGCGACGACAGCGGCCACGGCGAGATCGACTGGGCGAGCGCCGAGGTCGCCTTCGGGTCGGCCCTGAGCGCCGAGACCACGTCGACCCAGTCGAGCGCATGCAGATGATAGAAGTGCACCAGATGGTCGTGCACCTGCAGGGTCAGCTGCATGATGTTGCGGATCGTGTTGGCGTTCTCGGGGATCGCGATCCCGAGCGCGTTCTCCACGGCCCGCACCGAGGTCAGCGCGTGGGTGCCGGTGCACACGCCGCAGATCCGCTCGGTGAACGCCCAAGCGTCGCGCGGATCGCGGCCCTTCAGGATCACCTCGATGCCGCGCCACATGGTGCCGGTCGACACCGCGTTGCGGATCACGTTGTTCTGGTCGAGGTTCACCTCGACGCGCAGGTGGCCTTCGATCCGGGTCACCGGGTCGACGACGACGCGCTTGCCGGCGTTGTCGAGCGAGAAGCCGTTCGGAGTCTGGATGGTCATGGCGCGCTCCTGGGGGCTCAGGCGTGCGGGTGATGGTCGTCTCGGCCGCTCAGCTTGCGCACCGCCGTGACCCCGGCGTGCACGGCGAGGCCGGCCGCCACGGTGCCGGCCGCCACCATGCCGATCTGGTCGGCATTGGCCTCGATCCCGAAGGCCGAGATGTTGGTCAGCCGGTCGTAGAACGAGCCCTTGTCCCAGAAGCCGTCCTCCGAGCAGCCGATGCAGCCGTGGCCCGACTGGATCGGGAACGAGACGCCGCCGTTCCAGCGCGTCGTCGAGCAGGCGTTGTAGGTGGTCGGGCCCTTGCAGCCCATCTTGTAGAGGCAGTAGCCCTTGCGCGCGCCCTCGTCGTCCCACTCCTCGACGAACTGGCCGGCGTCGAAATGCGGCCGCCGGTAGCACTTGTCGTGGATGCGCTGCGAGTAGAACATCTTCGGCCGGCCCTGGCGGTCGAGCTCGGGGAGCCTGCCGAACGTCACCACGTAGCCGACAACGCCGGTCATCACCTCGGCGATCGGCGGGCAGCCCGGCACCTTGATGATCGGCTTGTTCCTGATCACCTTGTCGATCGGCACCGCCTGGGTCGGGTTGGGCTTGGCCGCCTGCACGCAGCCCCACGAGGCGCAGGCGCCCCAGGCGATCACGGCGAGCGAATCGTCCGCCATCTCGACGAGCTTCTCGACGAACGGGCGGCCGCCGTCGATGCAGTACATGCCGTTCTCGTTGAGCGGCGGATTGCCCTCGACGGCTAGGATGTACTGGCCCTTGTGCTTCTGCCGCGTCTCCTGGAGGATGGCGTCGGCCTGATGGCCGGCCGCCGCCATGATCGTGTCGTCGTAGTCGAGCGAGATCATCGACAGGACGACGTCCTTCACCAGCGGATGGGCGGACCTGATGAAGCTCTCGGAGCAGCAGGTGCATTCGAGCCCGTGCATCCAGATCACCGGGATGCGCGGCTTGGTCTCCAGCGCGTTCGCGACCGTCGTGGCGCCGCTGGCGCCGAGCCCGAGGCTCGCCGCGGTGAGGCTGCAGAATTTCACGAAGCTGCGGCGCGAAATCCCCTGGCGCCGGATCACGTCGTAGAACGTCTCGCGCGGAGCGTCCATCGGCCGTTTCCCCCTGGTGTGGCGAGGCCCGTTGGCCGGGCCGTTCGGAGAGGGATCGGCAAGAAGCGGGCCAGCCGGCCGGCCGTCACCTTCGAATTGGACTATTGCTGATAATAGAACGTTCTACTCGGCCGCGTGCGGCGCAGCAGAACGCGGCGGGTCCGCGGCGGGCCTGGAAACCTGGTTGTCAGTGTCGGTCGTTCTGTTTCCAGACGCGGTTCGCCCGGGCCTCGTCTCAATGCGCCGTGCAGACCATGCAGGGGTCGAAGGACCGCACGACGTGCTGGATCGCGGCGGCACCGGCACCGCGCTCGCCGACCGCGGTGCCGACCAGCGCCTGCTCGAGCGGGCCGGGCACGCCGGCGGAATCGCGAGGTGAGAAGTTCCACGTCGTGGGAGAAATGATCTGATAACGCGCGATCTCGCCGTCCTGGATGGTGATCCAGTGGCCGAGGCTGCCACGGGCCGCTTCGACCAGACCGTCGGCGGCGGCGTCCGATACGGGCGGGGCGGCGGTGCTGAACGGCTGGCCGGGATCCAGGGCGCCGACCCAGCGCTCCATCGCGAGGGCGACGCGGGCCACCTCCACGAGCCGCGCCACCACCCGGGCCAGGACGTTCGAGCCGCCGCCGTCGATCAGGGCGCGGGCGAGCGGAAGGCCGTCGACGACCTGGCGGGCGAGCGCGCCGACCTCGACCGGCTCGCCGGCGAGCCGCGGGGCCTTCGACCAGCCGTAGGCGCCGGGCTTGTCCGGCGCCGGATGGGTGTCGGCCTCGGCCGGATGCGCAGGGCCGCCGGCGAGCCAGGCCGAGCTCGTGTCCTCGCGAATGTCGGCGCCGGCGACGGGGCGGACCTCGCCGGTCGCCGGATCGAACACCCCGGCCCGGAACAGCGGTTCGCCGCCGCCCCGATAGGCGCCGTAGCTCATCAGCGCGGTCGTGCCGCGCCCGAGGCTCTGCAGGTCGAGGTCGCCGGCTATCCTCAGGAACGCGGCGAAGTCGCCGCCGCGGCTGGACGACGCCTCGGCGAAGGCGTTCAGCGCCGCCGGATCGGCCAGGGCCGCGACGGCGTCCAGCGGCGCGGCGAACAGCGTCCGTTCGAGAAACCGGCGGAGCTGCGCGACCGTGGCGACGAGCCGCATCGTCTCGCCGAGATCGACCGCGCGGGTCGTGCCGCCGGGGCGGAAGGCGAGGGCGTGCGGCCACTTGCCGGCCAGGATCCCGACCACGTGGAGAAGCCGGGCGCGGGCGGGTAGCAGGTCGCCGGCGGCGCTTCCCTCGACGGCCTTGAAGCGCGCGGTGATCGCCTCGAACCACGGCCGGCCCGCATATTCGGCCCGGCAGAAGTCCGGCATGAAGAACAGGTAGAAGTGGCTCAGATGGTCGGCGATGTTCTCGGCCGCGTGGGCGAGGTCGGCGGCGAGCCCGCCGTTCGGGGGCGGCGTCACGCCCATGGCGGCGCGCAGCGCCGCGGCCGCCGCCATCGACTGCGACACCGAGCAGATGCCGCAGATGCGCGGCACGATGGCGAGCGCGTCCTCGGGCGGCCGCCCGACCAGGATGCGCTCGAAGCCGCGGAACAGCGGCGCCGACACCCGCGCCGCTGCGACGGCGCCGTCGGCGACGTCGAGCGTGAGCTCGAGGTCGCCTTCCACGCGGTTGAACGGACCGACGACGAGACGCGTCATCCGGCGCCGCCGCCCGGCGGGGCACCGCGCGGCGGCACCACGGTGCGATCGGCGCTCGCATTGTCGCGCACGCGCCGCGGCGTCGCCGACTTCGACAGAGCGGCGAGGGCGATGAACCACGCCTTCGGCATGTCGAGCGGCAGGCCGACCGGGATGCCGGCGACCTTCGGGGTCGTGGTGAAGCCGCGGATGTCCTCGAACCCCGGCGACGTGCAGGCGATGCAGGCGTAGCCGGCGTGCGTGCAGCCGCCACCCCCCGACCAGCTCCGCTGATTGCAGTCGCCGACCGACTGGGTCGCCTTGCAGCCGAGATGCTCCATCAGGCAGCCGCGCTCGCCGGCCGCGGTGGCGCTCGCCTTGTACTCGTAGAACTCGTTGCGGCTGCAGCCGTGATGGGCGAGGTGGTCGGCGAAGAAGCGCGGCCGGCCGTGGGCGTCGAGCCCGTCGGCGTCGAGGGCGCCGGCCGCCAGCGCGGTCAGCGTCTCGACCACCCAGCCGGAGTGCGGCGCGCAGCCGGCGATGTTGACGACCGGCAGTCCGTTGCGGGAGCGGAAGTCGGACCCGAGCAGGCCGCCGAAGAAGTCCTTCTCGAACTGCAGGCCGGTCGCCTCCATCGGATCGGGGCTCGCGGCCGAGACGCCGCCATAGGCGGCGCAGCTTCCGACCGCGACGCAGCAGCCGGCCCGCGGCGCGAGCGCGCGCACGATCTCCAGCATGGTCCGGCCGGTGCCGGCGAGGCGCTGGGCGAGGCCGGTGCCGTGCGGGCCGCGCAGCACCGCGCCCTCGATCAGCAGGGCGTCGAGCGGCCGCTCGCCGCGCTCGATCGCCGCGAGAAGGTCGACGACGGCGCTGCCGGTCTCCTCGCTGAAGGACGGATGCCACAGGAGCCGGATGCCGAGCGCCCGCAGCTCGTCGAACAGGCCGGCGTCGCGGTCGAGCAGGGCCATGGTGCAGCCGCCGCATCCCGCCGCCTGGAGCCACAGCACCTCGAAGGTCCGTCCCGCCATGCATGCTCTCCCGCTCGCCAGGATAGAGCAGCGGCCGGAGCCGGCAAGGGCGGGCCGGGCGAGCCCGGCGGGGACGCGGTCGTGATCAGCGCAGCGCCGGCAGCTCGCACGCGGCGATGCTGCACTGCACGGGCGGCTCGAACCGGGCGAGCAGCCGCGCCTTGATCACCGGCGCGAGATCGGTGCGCAGCACGGTGGCGATCAGGCGCGCCGCCTCGAAGTCGGTCGCCTCGCGCAGCGCGGCGTCCGGCCAGCGCGCCGCGAACGTCGCCGCCTCGTCGGCCCGCGCCGGCGCCGACAGCGCGACGCCGGCGAGCACGAGGGCGATGGCCGTGATGGTTCGCATTGTTCCGTCTCCCGTCCCCTGTCGACGGGAGGTATAGGCCGGAGACCTTAGGCCGCGCTTTCCGGAGCTGGTTAACCGACTGCGAGCGCACGACATGCCTTCGCGACCGTAAACGCCGGCGGTCGCTCCGGTTGCCGGGATCGAGACGCCGGCCCCGGCGACAGGTCGGGCGTGCGGCCGGCCGGTCGCACTCGGCGGTGCGGAGGGCGGCCTGTTCCATCTGTCGTGAACCTGTGACGTTCGGCGCCTATCTCGACAGAATGCCGACGAGGCGCAGGCCGGCGCCGTCCGGTCTGGCGTGGTGCGCCGTTGCCGCGGATACGGCGCCGCGACGGTGCCCGAGCCCGGCGGCAGCGGTCACCGGTCGTCGGACGAGGATATGGACGGCTCCTCGGGGGGGGGACGCGTGTTCGGGGGTCGAGGGCGGCCGGCGGTCGCAGCGATCGTGGCGCTGTCGCTCGGGCTGACGCCTGCCGTGGCGAGCGACGCGGGATCGCGCATCGGACCCGAGCTCTCCTTCGACATTCCGGCGCAGGATCTCGACCGGGCGCTCGATGCGTTCGGCGCCGCCACCGGCGTCCAGATTCTGTACGAGACCGCCCTGGTGGCCAACCGCCGCTCCGGCGCGGTGGCCGGCGTCCTCGATCGCGACGCCGCCCTGCGCCGCCTGCTCGCCGGGTCGGGCCTGGTGCCCCGGGTGATCGCGACCGGCACGATCGCCATCGCGCCGTCGCGCGAGGCGGTCACGGATCCGGGGCTTCTGCGCGCCAAGCAGGCGGCCCACGTCTATTACGGCCACGCCCAGTCCGGCCTGGTCGCGGCGCTGTGCCGGGACGCCGCCACCCGGCAGCCCGGCTACCGGGTCGTCCTGCAGTACTGGCTCGATCCGGCCGGCCGGATCGTCCGCCTGCGGGTGATCGGCTCGTCCGGCGACGACGCACGCGACCGCGCGGTCGCCCGGGTGGTGACGGCGGCGCGCTTCGATCCGCCGCCCGCCGGCATGCCGCAGCCCGTCACCGTGGCGGTCGAGCCGGGCCGGGGCGGGGCGGCGGGCTGCCGGTCCGAGGCATCGCTGGTGAGATGATGTCCGAGACCCGCCCGGCCACGCTGCGCGAGACCATCGTGTCGCGATACGAGCACGTCCGGGCGCGGCTCGCCCGCCTGCTCGGGCGCGATCTCGCCGAGGACGTGCTGCAGGAGACATGGCTCCGGCTCGAGCAGGGCGAGACGGCCGGAGCGATCCGGCAGCCCGAATCCTACATCTTCCGGGTCGCCCTCAATCTCGCCACCGACCGGCGTCGCGCCGAGCGGCGGCTCGCGACCCGGGCCGAGGTGCTGGCCACCATCGGGCGGGCCGATCCCCCCGACCTCGCCCGCGAGATGGAGGCACGGCTCGAGGTCGAGGCGCTGAAGAAGGCGATGGCGGAGCTGTCGCCGCGCCGGCGGGCGATCCTGATCGCCGCCCGGGTCGACGGCCTGAGCCACGACACCATCGCGTCCCGGCTCGGCATTTCGCGGACCATGGTCCAGAAGGAGCTGCGGCGTGCCGTCCAGCACTGCGCCGCGCGGCTCGGACAGTCGCCGGACGATCAAAAATCGTCGGAGGACCGGTGAGCGATCGCCCGGCCGAAACCGTCTCTGTAGAGAGAGGCACGCGCCTCCCTGATCACCGGATCATGACCACGACCCCTCCCGACAGGCTGCAACGTGCCGCGCTCGACCTCCTGGTCCGGGCGACCTCCGGACGTGCGACCCTCGCCGATCTGCGCGCCCTGGAGGCGTGGCGCGCACAGAGCCCGGCCCATGCGGCAGCCTATCGCTCCGCCCTGCGGGCCTGGGAGACGGCGGCGGCCGCGGCCGCGACGGCGGCGACCCCGGCGGACCGGGCGATGCTGATGGCGCCGACCCGTCCGGTGCTGCTCGGCCGCCGGGCGCTGCTCGCCGGCGGCGGTCTCGCGGCCGCTGCGGCCGTCGTCGGCCTGGCGGTGCGGCCGCCCCTCGATCTCTGGCCCTCCCTGTCGGATCTCCGGGCCGATTTCCGCACCGGCACCGGCGAGCAGCGCTCGGTGGCGCTGGCGGAGGGCGTCTCGGTCGAGATGAACACGCGCACCAGCATCGTGCGGCGGCCGGCCGACAGCGGGCTCGGCATCGAGCTGATCGCCGGCGAGGCGGAGATCGCCGCCGCCCACGCCGTGCCGCTGACCGTCGTCGCCGGCGCCGGCCGCATCGTCGCGACCGATGCTGTGTTCAACGTCCGCCGGGACGCCGCCCGGGTGGTGGTCACCTGCCTGGCCGGAGGCGTTCGGGTGGAGTGCGCCGGCCACACCGCGCCGGTGACCGCGGGACGGCAGCTCGCCTACACGGAGGAGGGGAGCGACGCCGCCGCCGCGGTCGATGCCGCCACCGTGACGGCGTGGCGGCGCGGACTCCTGATCTTCCACGACGAGCCGTTCGCCCGGATCGTCGACGAGGTGAACCGCTATCGGCCGGGCCGCATCGTCCTGCTCGACGCCGAGCTCGCGGCGCGGCGGGTGTCGGCCCGGCTCGAGCTCGGACGGATCGACGACGTGATCGCCTATGCGGGCAGCGTGCTGGGCGCCGGCGTCCGCACCCTGCCGGGCGGCGTCGTGCTGCTGATCTGAATCGATCGTTAAAAAAATCGCGGGCCCGGTTAGCCGCCGGCCCGCAGCGGTCGTCTCATGGCTGGAACGGGATGCCGGCGCGGTTCGCCGGCCGGAACAGTCGTGACGGGAGCCATGCCGGTGTCGATCGGTCAGTGCGGAACAATCCGGGGTCGTGCGCGCGCGATCCTGCTCGCCGGAGCAAGCGCCGCCGCCCTCGCGGCCTCGACCGGGGCGGCCACGGCCGACATGCGGGCGATGCGCTCGACCTCCGGCACGGCGGCCGCGGCGGCGGCGACCGCCGCCACGGCATCGGCACAGGCGGCCCAGACGGCCGCGGCGCAGGCGATGACGCGGGTCAACACGTCGCTGCGCGCCATGCGCGACGCCCAGGCGGCGGCGCGGGCGGCCGCGCAGGCGGCGGCCGGCACGGTGCCGAACGGGCTCGGCGCCGGCGGCCTGGTGGTCGCGCCGGGGGCGGTGCCGAGCGCCACCGACGGCGGCGTGGGCCTGTGGCAGGGCGCCAACCTGCCGACCCAGACGACCACCTCGGGCGGCCGCACCCAGGTCGAGGTGAAGCAGACCGAATCCAAGGCGATCCTGACCTGGGAGAGCTTCAATGTCGGCCGCGAGACCGATCTGTATTTCAACCAGACCGCCGGCGGCAGCAATGTCGCCAATTGGATCGCGCTCAACCGCGTGCTCGACCCGACCGCGGCGCCGAGCAAGATCCTGGGCACCATCAAGGCCGAGGGGCAGGTCTACGTCATCAACCGGAACGGCATCATCTTCGGCGGATCGAGCCAGGTCAACGTACACACGCTGGTCGCCTCGTCGCTGAGCCTGTCGAATGCGCAGTTCATGGCCGGCATCGGTACGACCTTGGTTGCAAAGGCTGACTTCGTACTGGGCGGAGCCGACACTGTCGCGTTGCCGACCTTCGGTGAGCACGGATCCCTTCTGGATTACTGGCAAAGTGCTGCCGCCCAATCGAAACCGGCCTTCGTTCCGGGAAATCCTCCCGGCGACGTCCGCGTCGAGTCCGGCGCGGTCATCGAGACGGCGGCCGGCGGCAAGGCTATGTTGTTCGCACCCCACGTCATCAACGCCGGTACTGTCAGGGCAATCGACGGCCAAGTGATACTGGCGGCCGGCGAGCAGGTCTCTCTCTATCCGTCGCTCGACGTTCGCGGCTTCGACGTTGCCGTCTCGGCTCCGATGCCCTGGTTGTTTTCCCGCAACTGGGTGACACAGGTGCTCCTCGGCGAGCCGAGTGACTGGCAGTATGCGTTTCAAACCGATTTGGTCAATTCGATCCTGCCGGGCATGGATCAGCGCGCAGCCGATGTCGGTTACAGCGTAGCCAACACGGGCATCGTGTCATCGCTCCGCGGCGACATCACCTTTCAGGGGCGCGACATCGCTCAGAGTGGGCTCATTTATGCCAACACCGCGCTCAACAACCAAGGCGGCTCAGTGCGTCTGCAGGCGTGGTCGCAAGGGTCGCTTGCATACAGCACGGACGGCGATCCGTCGGCATCGAGCTGGAGAGCGGGCACCCTGACGCTCTCGGAAGGTAGCATCATTCTGGTCGAGCCCGATCTCGGCGACACCTCGACCATCGAGCTGAGTTCGCTGTCGACCCGCTACGAGCCCGGCCGGGTCGAACTGCGCGGCTACGAGATCACGGTGGAATCGAACGCCGGCGTGGTGGTGCCGGCCGGCAGCATCAGCGTGGTGGCGAGCGCCCAGCCGACGGCACCGGACGAACCCAACGGCGTGAACGGCGGGGTCGCCGACGGCAGCCTGATCACCATTGCCGAGAACGCTTATCTCAGCACGGCCGGATTGATCGGCGTCACGCTGTCGATGGAGAGCAATGTCGTCGCGGTCGAGCTGCGCATCGCCGAGCTGGCGGATTCAGCCCTCTATCGGGATTCGTGGCTGCGCGGCGAGACCATCTATGTCGACAGGCGCGAGAGCGGCATCTTCACCGACGGCGTCATGGCCGGCGTCGAGTGGATCGAGGGCGAGACCGGCAAATGGGTCGGCACGCCGCTCGCCAACGTCTCCGCCTGGCTCGGCACCTCGACGACGACGCTGGGCGAGCTGTCGACCGTGGGCGGCAGCATCGTCCTGAAGTCGGGCGGCTCGGTGATCACCCGCGCCGGCTCGGTGCTCGACGTCGCCGGCGGCTCGATCACCTACACGGGCGGCTGGGTCAACACCACCAAGCTGGTCGGGGCGGACGGCAGGATCTACGATATCGCCGACGCGACGCCGGACCGGGTCTATGTCGGCTTCGCCGGTGATACGACCGTCGATCACGCGCACTGGCGCATCACAGAGGTCTATTCATCGCGGCTGCGCCGGGCGGAAAGCCGCTACGAAGCCGGCTATACCGAGGGCCGCGCCGCCGGCGCGATCCAGATCTGGGCCGGCGAGGCCATCGTGCTGGAGGGCGGATACGCGGGCGGCACCGTGGTCGGCGAACGCCAGGCCGCCAAGGGCACGACGGCCGCAGCCGGCACGCTGACCATCGGCGACGCGAGCAACTCGAACCGCATGTGGCTTCCCGACAACGTGGTCATCTCGAACTCACCTCTGTTGCTCGCAGAGGATCTTAGCAATCTGCGTGAGTTCTACGATTCCGCTACCCAGACCACCACGCTGCGGCTGGACAGCGACCTGCTGGCGGCGTCACAGCTGGGCACGATCGAACTCAATCTGCGCACGGGCTTCGAGCTGACGGAGGGCACGCGTCTCGAGCTCGATTCGGGAGCGGCATTTACGGCTAACGCCAACTCGGGTGCCGCTACGGATGTCCACTACACGGTCAATGGCAGCATCCGCATTGCTGGCGGTAGCGTCCACCTGATCGGGGATATCGATAATATCAAGATCGGCTCCAAAGCCAGCATCGACGTATCAGGACAATGGATCAACGAGGTCAGCGATCGTTTCATCACGCTGAACCGGCGCGTCGACGGCGGCTCGGTCCGCGTTGAAGCCGGGATGTTCGACGTGGCGGCCGGCGCGCGCATCGATGTTTCGGGTGGCGGTTTTATTGCTGTGCACAACGGCGAGATCGGTGCGACGGCAGGTGACGGTGGCAGCATAACACTGCGCGGCATCGACGGCGAGAGCTTGGGCAACCTCGATCTTAGCGCCTATGCGGCAGGCGCTGGTGGAAGTCTCGAGCTTACGACCCCTGCCCAGGTGCAGCTCGGTGGTGGCACGCCATCCGATGCTGCCGTGATGCACATCGGCGATGCGCTTTATTCAGACCGCGGCTTCCGCTTGCTTTCGATCGAGACCACTCAGGGCATTGAGGTGCCCGAGGGTGCTCACCTCTCGCAAGTGCCGGTCAGCATCGACCTCTTGGGCAGCAACTACTTCTCGGTTGCGTCGGGAAGTCACATCCTTGATGTCGCGAGCCCTACTGTGCTGCCGCTTTGGCGGCGTGCGGGTATGCCGGGCACAAGCGTCGACCTGACCGCGGGTCAGAGTGTTGTGTTTGGCCATGAGGCCTCTCTCGTTACCGATGTCCTTGGCAGTGTTGGCATTGGGGGCGCCAACATCAGGCTGAGCGGCACCATCGAGGCCCCGGCGGGAAACATCCACCTGTTCTCACCGGCAGGGGAGATCGTCCTCGGCGATGGTGCGGCCCTGCTCGCCCGCGGTGTCCCGATCATCTACGCAGGTCAGGGGCAGCGTCGTATCGGCGACGTTTTGGACGGGGGAACTGTGGTGCTCGACGCTCCGGGCGTCGAGATAGGTGCCGGCAGTCTAATTGACGTGTCGGGCGCCTCCGGGGTGATCGATGTCGGTGGTCGCGTTGCTGAGGCGGTGACGCTGGGGAGCGACGGCGGCTTTCTGAGCATCACTGCGAATTTCTTCGATCTCACCGAGGACGCCGACCACATCGTCAGGGCGGACGGAGGCGTCGGTGCGACGAACGGCAGATTCTCATTCTCCGCAGGGAAATCCGGCACCGACGGTACCACGCTTTCGGCACATGTCGGGGCGAGCGGCGTCGGCTCCTTCTACGGCACCACAACGCCGGGTGGCCCCACAGCCAGCTTGGGCAATGTGTACCTGACGAACCTGTTCGCAAATGCAAGCGCCGAGGATCTTGCGGCGGCGGCGACCGCCTACGACGCCAATCCCACGGCATACGGTGGCGCGGCGGGCGCGACATTTGCTGCGGCGAGACTGACCAGCGGTCTGCTGAACCCGTTCCGGACATTGCTGGTCAACTCGGCGAAGACCATGACGCTTTCGGTGGGTGAGGGAGGAACCGGCGGGTCTGCCAGCCTCGGCATCACCGATCCTGTGTTCAAGCTGCTGCTCGGGATCATGACCGGTGACTTGGTCCCAAAAAATAACAGCAGTCTGAATGTCACCATTGTCAACAAGGTCAATTTGGCGGCGATCAATCCCACCACCGGCACTTACAATTACATGAATCGAGCGGCGTTCGATACACGCCTGCTCGAGCATGCGGGGTTCAGCAGCATCAGCCTCCAGACGAACGGTGGGGCGATCAACTTCGGATCAGGCGCATCGTTGCCGGCCGCCGACTTGATCACGCTCAATGCAAGCATCATCGGCACCGCAGCAAGCGGTGCGACAAAGCTGTCTGCTGGATACGTCAGGCTGATCGGGGCAGGAAGCGCCACGCCTCAACAAAGCGGTTCCGCTGTTCTCGACATCGACGCCAGTGTCATCGCGATCAAGGGCAGCATTGGGTTTGCAGGCTACGACGTCGTTAACCTCACCGCATCATCCGACCTTCAGTTGGAGGGAGGTTACAACGGAGCGGGGGCGAGCATCTATGCGCCCGGCGACATCATCATGACCGCGGCCCAGATCTATCCGCTGACCCAGGCGAGCCAGAGCATACAAGCTGGCAGGACGATCATCGTGAATAAGGCGTTGGACGGAACGGGCGCGCCAATCCGAGCTCCATTGCCGCTGTCGGTGGCAGGCTCGCTGACGCTCGAAGCGCCGATGATCGCGCAGAACGGCACGCTGGTGGCGCCGTTCGGCGCGATCACGCTCACGGCGGACGATCTCACCCTCGGGGCCGGCAGCGTCACCTCGGTGTCGGGCGCCGGGCTGACGGCGCTCTACGGCACGTTGCTCAACGGCGAGCAGTGGCAGGTCGATAGCGGCAGCGGCACGGCGACGACCATCACCGGCCTGCCCGAGAAGACGATCACGCTGAACGGGTCGACCGTCGGCGTCAGCAGCGGCGCCATGGTGGACATTTCCGGCGGCGGCGACCTCCTGGCCTGGGAATTCGTCGCCGGCACCGGCGGCTCGCACGACGTCCTGGCGATGAGCGGCATGTACGCGATCCTGCCGTCGCAGGCGTCGGCGGCGACGTCGAGCGGCCAGCGCATCTGGCTCGACGGCGGCAACGGCCTCGTGGCCGGCTGGTACACGCTGCTGCCGGCGCGCTATGCGCTGCTGCCGGGCGCCTACGCCATCCAGTTGGTCGATGGCAGTGCCGGCAAGGCGATCGCCAAGTCGGTGACGCTGGCCGACGGCACCGTGCTGATGTCCGGCAAGCTTGGCAATGTCTACACCGGCACCAGCGACGTCCTGTCGTCGACCGTCCGGATCATGTCCGGCGAGGTGGTCCGCAGTTACTCCGATTATAACGAAGCCACCGCCAACACCTACTTCGCCTCCGACGCGTTCAAGACCACCATCTACCGCCTGACCGGCGTCCGGGTGGCGACGCCGCGGCTGCCGATGGACGGCGGGTCGGTGGTGTTCAATGCCAGCCGGACCCTGGTGCTCGACGGCAGCCTCGAGGCGCAGGGTGAACGCGACGGTCTCAGCGGCCTGGTCGACATCACAGGCAGCAAGATCGCAATCGTCGGCACGGGCGTCGCGACCGGCGATCTTTCCGGCTATCTGCTGCTCGACGCCGACAGCCTGACCGCCTTCGGCGGCAGCCTGCTGATCGGCGGCACCCGCACCGAGGGCACCGACGGCCTGCATCTCACCGTGACGGCGAGCGACATCGTGGTGCGCAACGACGCCGGCAGCGAATTGTCGGCGCCCGAGGCCGTGCTGGCGGCAACGGGATCGATCATCGTCGCCGACGGCAGCGTGGTGACGGCGGCCGGCTCGACCGAGAGCAGCGCGATCCTGATCGTCGATCCGCAGTCCGGCACCCAGGATTTCGGTTCACTCATCCGGGTGTCGAGCGGCGGCGCGGTTATGGTGACGCGCACCAATGCCGACAGCAGCGTCGCCGCCGGAACCATCACGATCGGGGCCGGCGCGGTCCTGCGCGGCCGCTCGGTGCTGATCGACGCCACCAACGCGGCCGGTGTCACCATGGCGGCGAGCGCCAGCTTGATCGCCGACAACCTGTCGCTGGCCTCCGGACGCATCGGCTTCGGCGGCGGCAGCGGCCTGGTGCTCGACCAGGCGAGCCTGACGCAGCTCGCCACCGCGCAGAACCTGACTCTGCGCAGCTACACCACCTTCGACTTCTACACCGGCCTCGACCTGACCGGCCTGACCGCGGTGACGCTCGACGGTGCCGGCTTGGTCGGATACGGCGACCACGCCATCGCCATCACGGGCAACACCATCACGCTCGCCAACACCGGGAGCGACTTTGCCGAGCCGACCGGCACCGGCAGCGGCAGCCTGGCGATTGGTGCCGACGAGTTGATCCTCGGCGCCGGCGCCAAGGCGTTGCGTGGGTTCGCGACAGTGACGCTGACCGGCGCCAACGGCATCGTCGGCGAGGGCAAGGGCTCGCTCGATGCCGGCGCCGCGGCGGTGACGCTGGCGACGCCGGTGCTGACCGGGCGCAACGCCGCCAACCAGGCGGTGACGACCACCGGTGCGCTGAGCCTGGTCTCGACCGGCGGCAACACCACGCTGTCGGCCGCCGACAGTCTCGGGTCGATCGTCTCGCTCACCGGCGGCAACGTGCTTGTCGCCGGCACCATCGTGGCGCAGGGCGGCGCGGCCAATGTGGCGGCGACCGGCGGCGCCCTGACGTTGGCGGATGGGACGGTGATCGACGTCGGGGCGGTGTCGAAGACCTTCTACGACGTGGCCGAGTACGGCGACGCCGGAACGATCGCGCTGACCGCGATCGGCGGCGACCTGCTGCTCGCGTCGGGCGCGACCCTGAACCTCGCTGGCGGGACGGATGGCGGAGCCGCCGGCACCTTGTCGCTCACCTCCTCGGGCGGAAACGTGTCGCTTCTGGGTACGATCGACGCGCATGCGGCGGCGGGCGAGGCCGGCGGCACATTCGCGCTCGACACGCTCACCCTCACGAGCTTCTCCGGCCTCAACCGGGCTCTCGACAGCGCCGGCTTCACCGCCTCGCGCCAGTTCCGTATACGCGAGGGTGACGTGACACTGGATGGCGCGACGGTGGCGGAGGAGTTCGTGCTGGTGGCCGACGCGGGTTCCGTCACCATCACCGGCAGCGTCGATGCGCGCGCGACCTATGGCGGCACGATCTCGATCTCGGCCGGCAACGGCCTGGTGATGACGAGCAGCACCGTGCTGGTGGCCGGCGCCACCGACACGACCGATGGCATCGGCAGCGGCCGCGTCACCCTGGAGGCGAGCGGCGGTTCGCTCGACATCCGCGGCGGCACCATCGACGTTTCGGGTGGAGACGGCGGCAAGGTGCGCTTCCGCGCCGTGCAGACCGCGACCCACGACGGCGTCGCCGTCGAAGACCTGATCGTCGCCATCGTCGGCTCGCGCTCGTCGATGCTGGAAGGCGTCGCCGTCTACGACGCCAGCGCCACCGGCACGGTCGAGCAGGTGTGGTCGGCGGCGGTCGGCGATGCCGGTACCTTCATGGCAGCGGCGCCCGCCATCGCCGCCACCATCAGTCCCGGCATCGCGGTGATGGCAGGAATTGACATTAGAAGCTCCGGCGATCTGACGCTCGGCTCCAACATCGATCTTTACAACACCTTCATTTCGGCTCGTGAAGGCGGGCTGACACTGCGGGCAGGCGGCAATCTCAACATCAACGGCAGCATCAGCGACGGATTCTCGACCGCTACGACAACGGGCACGCTGCTCAATACGAAGTCCTGGGACCTGCGGCTCGTGGCCGGTGCGGATCTCCAGTCAGCCAGCGCGGTCGCCCTCCAGAGGACAGAGGCACTGCCTGCGAGCAAGGGGTCGCTGATCGTCGGCGACGCGACGCACGGCTATCTCATTCGCACCGGTAGCGGCGACATCGACATCGCCGCCGGTCGCGACATTCGTCTCACTGACTACGCCGCCGCGATCTATACCGCCGGTCGGGCGGACACCACCGTCTATTCGGACTTCACACCCAAGGTCGGCGCCGTCTATGGTATCGAAGGCGGCAACCTGTCCGTGGCCGCCGGCGGCAGCATCGCCGTCGACATCGCATCGACTGAAAATCTGTCCTTTGTCAACTGGCTGAGCCGAACCGGGACGATGAATGCGACCACTGGTCTGTTCTCGACCGCGGCCGGCGGCCAGTCGAGCTGGTGGGTCAACTATGGCGGCTTCCGGCAGGGCGTGGGGGCGCTCGGCGGTGGCAATGTTGCCGTAAAAGCCGGCGGCGACATCGGCAACCTCGTGGTGGCGCTTGCGACCACGGGCCGCGTACACGGCGGGACGGTCACGCCCGACAGCAAGATCCTGGAAACCGACAACGGCGGCGCCCTGACGGTGAGCGCCGGCGGCGCGATCCGTGGCGGCCAGTATTACGTGGGCCGCGGCAGTGCCGACATCCGTGCGAACGAGCTGGGTGTCGGAACCGGCTCCGGCGGCACGGCCAACACGTTCGGGCTTGCTCCACTGCTGGCGCTCGACGACGCAACGATAAATGTCACGACGTCCGCAAACATGGTGGTGCAAACGGTTGCCGATCCGCTGCTCGCCAACGCGAGCTTCGGCGCCTACATGAGTGGCTACACCGTCGATACCGCAATCGATCTGCTGTCGATCGGTGGGGACATCGTTCTCGTCAATCCGAATTCGAGGTCCAACGCGACCAGACACACTGATCGCTATCCCGCCAAGACCCGGATCACAGCCCTCAATGGCTCGGTGGAAAATAGGGGCTACATATCGATGATGCCGAGCTCGAGTACCGAGCTTCGTATCCTCGCCGCCGAGAACGTGGTGACTGGCGCCATCGTGATGGGGCGAGCATTGACGACGGCGATGCCGTCTCCGTTCAAGCCGTTCGCAACCATCCACAGCAACAATGCCACCAATGATCCGGATTGGCTCTTGCTGAACGACCTGACACGTTCGGCGTACGCCATTTACGGGGGCGGAAACCCGGACGTTCTCGAACTCGCGGATGATTACGAGCCCAGCCGCATCTATGCGTTGGCCGGATCCATCGACTTCAAGAGCTTGCTCGCAGTCGAAGCGAATTTTTCAGGTGTGGCGACCAGCGAGCAGACCTGGTTCAGGGCCGGCACGGATATCCGCAACCTGAACTTCCATTTGCGCAACATCCACGCCACCGACGTCAGCCTGCTCGAGGCCGGCAACGACATCATCGGCCCGGCGATCTTGCCCACAGTCTACGGCAATGAAATACAAGGGCCCGGGTCGCTGTTGCTATCCGCAGGGCGCGAGATTTATGCCCCCGTTCTGCCGATCTACAGCACCGGCAACCGCGCTTTCGACTACACGACCAACACTCCGATCTTGAACTCGGAGATCAAGGGCTTGCCGGCGCGAGGCGCCAGCGTCACCCTGATGGCCGGCATCAACGCCGCGGTCGGCTACGACGCCTTCGCGGCCGCCTATCTCGATCCTACCAACGTGTCGTCGATGGCGAGCTGGCTCACCACCACGGTGAACGGCGTCGTGGTGCCGCTCTATCTCACCGACGCCTACGAAACCAGCGTCGGCGGCGCGACGCATCGATCGCGTCAGGGGCTCGTCTCCTTCGTCGAGGAGGTGACCGGCGAGACGCTGTCGCCGCTCGATGCCTGGGCGCGCTTCCAGACCCTGCCGGCGCTGACGCGGCAGCAGTTTATCCGCAGCGTCTATTTCCAGGAGCTGCGTGCCGCCGGCCGCGACCAGACCGGCGGCCTCGCCAGCGGCGGCTACAACCGCGGCTATACGGCGATCGAAACGCTTTTCCCCGGCGACTCGTGGAGCGGCGACGTGAAGTTCGACAACGCCCTCGTCCGCACCATGGCGGGCGGCGACATCCATGTCCTCACCCCCGGCGGCGGCTTTCAGGTGGCGGCGCTCAACCAGGCGGTCGAATCGGGCTACGGGCTGGTGACGCTCGGCTACGGCCACATCAATGTCTTCGCGCAGGACGATATCGTGGTGAACCAGTCGCGCGTCCTCACCTTCTCGGGTGGCGGCATCGTCATGTGGTCGACCGAAGGGGACATCGACGCCGGCCGCGGCGCCAAGACCCAGCGCGTGCCGTCCGCGCCCGTGGTCGATACCGACGCCGACGGCGTCACCCGCGTGACGGAGCGCGCCGACATCTCCGGCTCCGGCATCGGCACCATCGAAGGCTACACTGGCGTCGAGCCCGGCGACGTCGATCTGATCGCGCCGCAGGGCACGGTCAACGCCGGCGACGCCGGCATCCGGGTCTCGGGCGACTTCACGGTGGCGGCGCGCTTCGTCCTCAACATGGACAACATCAAGGTGTCCGGCGAGACCAAGGGCGTGCCCAAGGAGGACACCAAGGTCGCCCCGCTCACCGTCGAGACCAAGGACAAGACCGCCGCGGAGGCGGCCGCCGCCGCGACCCAGCAGGCGACCGGCGACCGCCCCTCGGTCATCATCGTCGAGATCCTCGGCTACGGCGGCGGCGATGGCCAGATGCGCAGCCCGGAAGAGGGCGACTTGGACGAGCGCAGGAGGGATCGGCGGAGCGGCCCGGCGCCGGTCTACGATCCGGCCGGCCCGGTGCAGATCATCGGCGTCGGCCCGCTGACCGAGGAGGAGCGGCTGCGGCTGCGGGCGGAGGAGCGCGGCCGGCTGTGACGCCGAGGTGCTGGAGCGATGCGGGGGGGGGCAGGCGGTGCCCCTGCTCGCCAAGGCGGGTGGCGCGGTTGCCTTGCGATCAACGCGTGTGTCACAGGCGTGAAAGACAGAACCGTTACGTCTAGTAATAATCGCCTACCTATGTGTTCGCCGTGTCCAATGTGATCATCGTCCGTCATTGAGTGCCGTCGATGGCCGTCCCGATTCGCCGATCGTTCATGGCGCGTGCCTGGCAGGGTCTGGTGATGACCGTGCTGGCGCTGCCGGGGGGCCATTCCGCGGCTGCCCAGGGCGCCGCCTACCAGGCCGGCGACCAGGCCCCCGCATCGTGGACGCAATTCGCCCAGCTGGTGAAGGTGCGGTTCGAGGAATGGGTCGCGGCCGATGACGAGGTCGCGGGGCGCTTCCGCAGCTACGTGAAGGACCGGGCCGGTCAGGCGGGCGGGCCGCCCGCTTCCGTCGTCGTGCGGGCCTGGGTGAACCCGGACGGGTCGGTGGAGCGGGTGTCCTTTCCGCCGCTTCCGGATGCCCGGGCGGATGCCGACCTGAGGACAATCCTGCAGCGAGGCAATGTCGGCGGGGCACCGCCACCCGAGATGCTGCAGCCGCTGAACCTGCGGTTTGCGATCGGAACGGGGCCGTGACGATCCGCTGGCGATGGCCGAGGGGCGGCGTCCCAGATGCGGTTCGGTGCGGCGCCATCATCATCGGCGCGGCGGGAGCCGCGTGACGGTAAGGTGACGTGAGGCCGGCGCATGCAAGGGGCTCCTGGCGGACCCTGGTGTCCTGTCCGGAGGTGAGGGGCCACTCGTGATGGCGACGCAGCCGGGGATGCGAGGGTGCATCCGCGAACGGCGCTTACGGCCGCGTCACCGGCCGGGGCACGGTGAGGCGGGTGGTAGCACGACGGGGTGACGTGGTGGGTGGAACGACGCGGACGAAGACCTGGGGCCGGGCGGCGGTGCTGCCGCTGACGGCCTGGGGCCTGCTCGTCGTTCGGGCGCTGGCGGGTCTCGCGCTCGCGCCCGACGCCCTCGTGGTCGCGGCGGCCATGGGCGTCTCGACGTTCGGTGCCTCCGCGGCCGCGGCCGCGGCGGAGCCGGACCGCCGCGCGGCCGGCGGCCTCGTGCGCTTCGACATCCCCTTGCAGCCGCTGGCGACGGCGCTCGACGAGTTCAGCCGCGTCACCGGCGTGCAGGTCCTGTATGAAAGCCGGCTGGCGCACGGCATGCTGTCGCCGGGGCTTCGCCGCACCGCCACGGTGGAAGCGGCCCTCGCCGCCCTTATCGACGGGACCGATCTCACGGCGCGTTTCGTCGGCCCGAAGGCCGTGACCCTGGTGCGGCCGGTCGCCGCCGATGCGAGCGAGCTCCCGTCGCGTCGCGCGCTCGGCGCGCCGCAGCTCGTGCTGCGGACCATGCGGGTCGTCGAGGAGAACGACGACGGCAAGCTGCGCGCCTACGACATGGTGCTGCGATCCGACATCGAGCAGGCGCTGAAGCGCGATCCGATGACGCGCGCCGGTCCCTACGTGGCGAGCCTCCGGCTGTGGGTCGATCCGTCCCGCGTCGTGCGCCGGATGGAGCTGGTCGACACCACGGGCGACGACCGCTACGACGCGGCCATCTCCAAGGCGCTGCGGGGGCTGGTGGTCAGCCAGCCGCCGCCGCCGGCGATGCCCAACCCGATCAACGTCAAGATCAGCGTGCGGGGCCTATGAGACGCCGGCCGGAGCAGGCGCCGGTGCCGATCTGGCCCCTGCCCGGGGAGGAGGAGCCCGACCGCTCGGCGCGCGTGCTCCTGGTCGGCGCCGGCCTGTCGGTGCTGGCTGTCGCCGGCATCGTCCTGCTGGTCTGGACGCTCGCCGTCACCGGCGACCGCGTCGCCGGCCGGCGCGGGGACGGCGTTCGGGTCACGCTGATCGATCCGCAGCCGTCGGCCACGACTGCACCGGCTCCCCGCAATCCGACGCCGGCCGAGACCGCCGAGACGGTGCCGCCGCCGGCGCACGCCCCCGCGCAAGACGCCGCCGAACCCGCCGCGGCGCCGGCGCCGCGACCCTATGTCGATCTGCCGCGGGTCAGTGGCAGGGCCGCGACCGATGCGCTGGTCGACGATCCCGGCCTCGGCGCCGCCGCGTCGTCCTATCAGGCGAGCCTGGAGACCCATATCGGGCGGTTCCGCCGCTACCCGGATTCGGCGCGGCGGCAGCGTCTGCAGGGAACCGTCCAGGTCAGGTTCGAGGTCGATCGCGACGGCACGGTTCTCGACGTCCGGGTCGTCTCCAGCTCGGGCCACGCGGCGCTCGATTCCGCCGCCATGGACACGATCCGGCGCGCCGCCCCGCTGCCGCCGATTCCGCAGGGTTTCCCGGATCGGCTCGACGTGCTGCTGCCGGTCGAGTTCGCCCTGTCGCGCACCGGGGCGGACGCCCGCCGGCTCTGAGCGGGAGCGGCGGTGCGGCCGTACTCCGTCCATCCGGCACGACTTCATGTGACACGAGCATGTCACATGGCTGTCGAGAATGGGGCCTATCCCAGCGTCGGGTGAGGGCGGACCTTCGGGGTCCGGGAGAGCATGCAGATCGCGTCTCCGGAGACCAACCGAGCGATCCTCCGTGAGTTGCTCGTCGAGCACTATCATGATCTCGGTCGGCAGCTCGCGCAGCGGCTCGGCTCGATGGAGCTCGCCCGCGAAGCCCTCCAGGAGACCTTCCTGCGCCTGGAGCGGATCGGCGACATCGGGCCGATGCGCAGCCCGAAGGCCTATCTGCTCAGGATCGCGCTCAACGTGGCGATCGACGGCCGCCGCGCCGAAAGCCGTCGCTTGACTGACGACGAGGTCGATTCTCTATTGGCCCTGCCCGATGATTCACCGGACCCGTACCGGACCATCGAGGCGCGTTCCGACGTCGAGGCACTGAAGCGCGCGATCGCCGAACTGCCGCAACGCCGGCGTGATATTCTGGTCGCCGCCCGGGTGGGCGACGTGTCGCACCGCGATCTGGCGGAGCGGTTCGGCGTCTCGGTGCGGACCATCGAGATCGAGCTGAAGTCCGCCGTCGAGCATTGTGCGGCGCGACTCGGACGAAAATGGAAACGTCGATTCGGTCCGCGGCCCCGAGACGCGTCTTCTGAGTAGAGCCGGAGCGAAGGGCGCGACCCGGCACGAAAGCGGCGGGCCGTGACGGACAGCGACCACACCTTCCTGGATCACGATCCCCTGAAGCGCGAGGCCCTCGACTGGGTCGTCCGTCTCACGTCGGGCACGGCGACCGTCGCGGATGCCGACCGCCTCACGGCGTGGCGCGCGGCGCATCCCGATCACGAGGCGGCGTTCCGTGACGCGGTCCGCACCTGGAAGCTCCTGGGCGATGCCGCCCGTGCAGCCGGCGCTGCGCCGGCCACCGCGGCGCCGGCACGTCGGCCGGCGGTGCTCGGCCGACGCGCCCTGCTGGTCGGCTCCGTCGCCGCCTCGGTCGCCGCCGTGGCGGTTCTCGGCCGCAATCCGCCGCTCGGCCTGTGGCCATCCTTCGACGAGCTCGCGGCGGACTACCGCACGGCCAAAGGCGAGCGTCGGCGGATCGTGCTGTCCGACGACGTGTCGGTTCACCTCAACACCCAGAGCAGCGTCGCTGTGCGGACCTCGCCCCACCGGCTCTCCCTTGTCGCCGGCGAGGCGATCGTGACCTGCCGGGCCGGCGCCGGCGAGGCGGTCGAGCTGGTGGCCGGCCACGGCCGTGTCGTCGCCGGCGAGGCGGAGTTCAGCGCCCGGCTCGACGGTCAGACCGCGAGCGTCGTGTGCCTGGAGGGTGACGTCGTGATCCATCACGGCAGCCGTCGCCTGCGGCTGTTGCGCGGCCAGCAGGCACGCTACTCGGCCGATGGGCTCGACTCCGCCGCTCCGGCCGACGTCGAGACCGCGACGGCGTGGACGAACGGACTCCTCGTCTTCAAGAATCGTCCGCTCGCCGAGGTGATCGACGAGGTGAACCGCTATCGGCCGGGCCGCATTCTGGTGACGCGATCCGAGCTCGGCGGCCGTCTGGTCAACGCATCGTTCCACATCGATCGCCTCGACCTGATCCCGGCCCAGATCCGCGACGTGTTCGGCGTCTCCGTCACGGAGCTTCCCGGCGGCCTCGTGCTGATCGGCTGACGGACGTCTGCGCCTGGCGATCGACACCGCGGGGGCCGCCCGTGGCGCGCCGTCGCGGCTCGTCGTCTCCCCTGCTTCACCAGATGGTCGGGGCCCGGCCCGGTGGACGCGCGTTCGCGCACCGCATCGGTGGGGCGTCTTCTGCGCCGCGCCGGTGCGACATCGCTACGGCGTCCGGTGCCGGCCGACGGCGATCAAAATTTTAGAGATTCGTAACTCCTCCCTCCGGCGCGTCTGTGATTCGGAAGCAGGGATCCGGGCGCGTCTCACCGCCGTGTCCGGAAGGAGGTGCATGTTGTCCGGTGGTCTACGAGCGAGCCGTCGCGTCCAAAAATCCGCCGGTCAGCCCGGGCGAACCGAGCGGCGCGCGATCGAGGTCGCGACGGCGCTCGCCGCGGCGCTCGCGGCCTGCCCGCCGGCAATCGCGGCGCCGGAGCGAGGCCCCGAGCCGCCGGCGGCGACGAGCCCGGAGAGCAAGCGGCCGGCCCGTTTCGACATCGACGAGTTCGAGATCCGCGGCGCCGACGCGCTGGCGCAGATCGACATCGAGGAGGTTCTCTATCCCTTCACCGGCTCCGGAAAGAGCGGAGCCGACGTGGAGAAGGCGCGGGCCGCGCTCGAGAAAGCCTATCACGACCGGGGTCTCCAGACCGTCGGCGTCGCGATCCTGACCGAGGAGCCGGCGGGTGGCGTCGTCGTGCTGAAGGTGACGGAGCAGAAGGTCGGCCAGCTCCGGGTGAACGGATCGCGGTTCTTCGACATCGACCGGATCAAGCGCACGGCGCCGTCCGTGCAGGAAGGCAAGCTGCCGAACTTCAACGACATCAGCCGCGACATCGTCCGCCTGAACCAGTGGCCCGACCGCCGGGTGACGCCGGCGCTGCGGGCCGGCGTCTCGCCCGGGACCGTCGACATCGACCTCAATGTCGAGGACAAGCTTCCGCTCCACGCCACGGTCGAGGTCAACAACCGGCAGAGCCCGAACACGCGGCCGCTGCGGACCACGGCGACGGTCCGTTACGACAATCTCTGGCAGCTCGGGCACTCCGCCAGCTTCACTTATCAGGTGGCGCCGCAGGCGCCCGATCAGGTCGAGGTCTTCTCCGGCTCCTACCTCTGGCGGCCGACCTTCACGGACCGGTTCAACCTGCTGTTCTACGGCGTGAAATCGAAGAGCAGCGTCGCCACGATCGGGGGCATCAACGTGGTCGGCCCCGGCGAAATCCTCGGCAGCCGGGCCGTCATCACGCTGCCCGGGTTCGAGAACTTCTTCCACACGCTCTCGGCCGGCATCGACTACAAGCACTTCGATCAGACCACGGAGCTCGGCGGCGTCCAATCCTCCTCGCCGGTCACCTATTGGCCGGGCTCCGTCAACTACAACGCGACCTGGCAGCGCGAGAACTCGCTGACCCAGCTCGGCGCCGGCCTCGTGTACGGCTTCCGCGGCCTCGGCAGCGACTACGACACCTTCGACATCAAGCGATACAAGGCGACCGCCGCCTTCACGGTGCTGAAGGGCGACCTCACCCAGACCTTCGACCTGCCTGGCCGCTTCCAGGCCTACGGCAAGGTCCAGGGCCAGATCTCCGACCAGCCGCTGGTGTCGAGCGAGCAGTTCAGCCTCGGCGGGCTGGACACGGTGCGGGGCTATCTCGAGTCCGAGACGGTCGGCGACTACGGCGTCGCCGGCACGGTCGAGCTGCGCACGCCCGACATCGCCGGCTGGTTCCGCGAGACGTTCAAGCCGCCGGCGCCGCCGCCCAAGCCGTTCGACATCACGATGGTGAACGAGCTGCGCCTGTTCGCCTTCGGCGACGCCGGCTTCGTTCGAATCCACGAGCCGCTGCCCGAGCAGCAGCAGCAGTTCGATCTCGCCAGCTACGGGTTCGGCACGCGGTTCCGCGTGTTCGACTACTTCAACGGGTCGGTCGCCTACGCCATGCCGGTGATCGGCCAGACCTACACGACCGCGAACAACCCCCGTGTGCTGTTCCGCTTCTGGGGCGAATTCTGAAGGGACCGCTTCGATGACTCTCGGCCTTGTATCACGCGTGCGGCGCCGGCCCGGAGCGGCCTCGTGTCACGCCTTCCGCAGCGTCGCCATGGCTCTGGCGATCGGGCTCGCGGCGGCGGCGCTCTGGCCTGCCGGCGCCGCACAGGCGTGGTGGAACGACGAATGGTCGATGCGCAAGAAGATCACGCTCGACACCAGTCCCTCCGGCGCCAACGTCGTCGAGCCGGTCGGCACGGTTCCGGTCCTGGTGCGGCTGCACGTGGGCAACTTCCGCTTCGCCGTCGCCAAGGAGGACGGGGCGGATCTGCGCTTCGTCGCCGGCGACGACAAGACGCCGCTCAAGCATCACGTCGAGAAATACGACTCGCTGCTCGGCGAGGCGCTGGTCTGGGTGCAGGTGCCGAACGTGGCGCCGGGCGCCAAGAGCGACCTGTGGCTCTACTACGGGAACAAGAAGGCGGTCTCGGTCGCCGACGCCAAGACGACCTACGATCCCGATTCCGTGCTGGTCTATCACTTCGGCGAGCGCGGCACGCCGGCGCAGGACTCCTCGCCCTGGGCGAACCACGCCCAGAGCGCCGGCCAGCCGGCCGACGGGGCGATGATCGGCACCGGTCTGCGGCTCGACGGCCGCACGCCGCTGACGCTGCCCGGCAATCCCTCGCTGGCGCTGGCCGACGCCGCGCCGTTCACCTGGTCCACCTGGGTGAAGATGGCGGCGCCGCAGCCCAACGCGGTCCTGTACGCGCGCCGCGACGGCCGCAACGCGCTGGTGATCGGTCTCGACAACGGAGCACCCTTCGTCGAGGTGACGCGCGACGGCGTCACCGACCGCAGTGCGACCGCGGCTCCGATCGCGCCCAACGCCTGGCGCCACATCGCCGTGGTGTCGAGCGGGACGCAGATGTCGGTGGTGCTGGACGGTCAGCCCTACGGCGTGCTCGCCGCCGCCACGCCTGCGCTGAGCGCGGCCGCGACGGTCGGCGGCGACAGCGCGCGACCGGTGACGCCGCCCCCATCGTCGGCACCGCTCGAGGTGTCCCCCTCGTCGGGTGTCGACGGTGCAGCGGCCGAGGGCGCCGGAGCTTCAACCCCACCGGCGTCCTCGGCCGAGCCCGGGGCGACGCCGGTCGATCCGGTGGTCGCGCCAGTGCCGGTGTCCGTGCCGGTCGTCATGTCGACCTTCGCCGGCGACATCGACGAGCTGCAGATCGCCAAGGTGGCGCGTCCCGCCGGCTTCGTCCGGGTGCAGGCGATCGGGCAGGGCGGCGACGTCGGCAAGCTGATCGGCTTCGCGCCCGACGAGGAGACGGCGAGCTGGTTCACCGGCTACTTCGCCGTGATCCTGCGCTCGGTCACGATCGACGGCTGGGTCGTCATCGCGCTCCTCGGGGTGATGGCGGTGATCAGCTGGGTCGTGATGATCGACAAGGCGTCCTATCTGGCCCGGCAGGCCAAGGCGAACGCCCGCTTCATGGCGGCCTTCCGGGAGCTCTCCGCCGACATCACGGCGATCGACGACGGCGATCCGGACGACGTGTCGAGCCTCGGCGGGCGGTTCAAGCCGTCCGACGCCAAGATGCTGCGCAACGCCTCGCTTTACCGGCTCTATCACGTCGGTGTCGCCGAGCTGAAGCACCGCTTCACCGACGGGCAGAAGCGTAAGCTCAAGGGCGCCTCGCTCGCCGCCATCCGGGCGACGCTCGACGCCACGCTGGTGCGTGAGTCGCAGCGGCTCAGCCGGCTGATGGTGATCCTCACCATCGCCATCTCGGGCGGACCGTTCCTCGGCCTCCTCGGCACCGTGGTCGGCGTGATGATCACGTTCGCGGCGATCGCGGCGAGCGGCGACGTCAACATCAACGCCATCGCGCCCGGCATCGCGGCGGCCCTGGTCGCCACCGTCGCCGGCCTCGTCGTCGCGATCCCGGCGCTGTTCGGCTACAACTACCTGATCACCCAGATCCAGAACCTGAACGCCGACATGCAGGTCTTCGTGGACGAGTACGTCACGAAGATGGGCGAGGCGTATCGGGCCGACGGTGCCGATCATGCGCGCGCCATCGCGGCGGAGTGAGCCATGAAGATCCAGAGCCAAGCCAAGCCGTACGACGACATCAACATCACGCCGATGTTGGATCTCGCCTACGTGCTCCTGGTGATCTTCATCATCATGACCACCGCGACCGTGCAGGGCATGAAGGTCAACCTGCCGAAGGCGACTGCGGCGCCCAGCCTGGCGCAGCAGACCACCAAGGCGATCACGGTGACCAACGAGGGCCGCATCTTCCTCGACACCATCCCGGTCACGCTGGCCGAGCTGGAGCAGCGGCTGGTGCAGCAGAAGGCGCTGACGCCCGAGTTCCCCGTGGTCCTGCGGGGCGACAGCCAGACCCAGTACCAGAACGTGATGGACGTGCTCGACCTGCTCGGTCGTCTCGGCATCACCCAGGTGGGCCTGGCGACCAAGCCCCTCGTGATGTGAGACGGCGACCATGACCGCAAATCGCGACTCGCGGGACGGCAGGCGGCGCTTCGGGATCGCCGCCGGGGGGGCGGCGATCGTCCTGGCGCTGGCCGCCGCCGGCATCGTGCTGGTGCAGGGATCGGAGTCCGATCCGCCACGACGTGTCCAGGAGTTCGTCGTGGTCGTGCTGCCGCCACCACCGCCTCCGCCTCAGGTGCAGCCGCCGCCCGAGGAGAAGATGATCGAGGCGCCGAAGATGGCGGAGCCGGAGTTCAAGCCGGAGAAGCCGGCCGAGAAGCCGATCGACGAGAAGCCGGCCGAGTCCGCGAGCGACGAGCCGCCGGGCCCCCCGGCGCTCGACGTCGACGCCAGCGGTCCGGGCGACATGGCGGCCAAGAAGGGCGGCCGCTCGCTCACCGCCGGCGGCGGCGGCAGCCTGTTCGCCTGGTACAACGGCGTCGTCACCAGTCAGATTCAGCGTGCCCTGATGGCCAACCCGAAGACGCGAAGCTCGGTGGCCCAGATGCAGGTGCGGGTGTGGGTCGACGGCACCGGGCGGATCGTCCGGATCGTGCTGGGCTCGTCGAGCGGCAATGCGGAAATCGACAGCGCGGTGCGCGACGAGATTCTCTCCGGGCTGGTTCTCCGCGAGCCGCCGCCGCCGAACATGCCGATGCCGATGGTGGCCCGCATCGTCATGCGGCGACCGACATGAACCGAACATACGACGACGCCGGCGCGCAGGCGACCGGCGCGAATGACCAGATCGAAGCAGTGAAGGGGCGGGGGTGATGTTCCAGACGAAACACGAGAGCGCGCGGCGGTCGATGCTCGCGATGACGATCGGCGCGATCTGCGTGGCCGCTCCCGCGGTGGCCCAGGACGCCAAGCCGGCGGCGAAGCGGCCGACCGTCTCCACCGAGAAGGCGATGAGCCCGAACGCGATGGTCAACCTGGTCAACCGCCTGGTGAAGCGCGGCGTGTTCACCGAGGAGGAAGGCGAGCTCCTGATCAAGCAGGCGCAGGACGAATCCTATGTGGTCCAGGAGGCCGCGCGCGGGGCTTCGGCTCGAGCCGAGGAGGCCGCCAAGACGGCGGCCGCGGCGGCCGCCGCCGCGTCGCCGCCCGGCACCAAGCGGGTCAGCCACGTCCCCGAGGTGGTCAAGCGCCAGCTGCGCGAGGAGCTCCGGCAGGAGGTGTTCGCCAAGGCGAAGGCGGAAGGCTGGGCGTCCCCCGGCACCTATCCCGAATGGGCCTCGCGCATGCGCTTCTACGGCGACATGCGGGTGCGCTACGAGAACCAGTTCTTTCCCAAGGGAAACCTGCAGGACTACGCTTACGACTTCAATTCCATCAACACCGGAAATCCCTACGACTACGGCTGGTCGGAGGCCTGGTATCCGACCTACAACGTGACCGAGGATCGCAACCGCCTGCGGCTGCGGGCACGGCTCGGCTTCGACGCCGACCTCACCAATGGGTTCACGGCCGGAATGCGGATCGCGACCGGCGATTCCAGTGCCCCGGTGTCGACCAACCAGACGCTCGGGGGATCGGGGAGCAACTTCAGCAAGTACTCGCTGTGGCTCGATCGCGCCTTCATCCAGTACCAGCCGGCCTACGAGTACATGGGGGTGATCGGCCGGTTCGACAATCCGTTCTTCACGGCCGGCGACATGGTGTGGAACCGGGATATCGGCTTCGACGGCGGCGCGATCAAGTTCAAGCGCGACCTGGTGCCGGACTTCACCGGCTTCCTGAACGCCGGCGTGTTCCCGATCTACAACACGTCGCTCAACGCCGGCATCAATCTCGGCTCGCAGGCCGACGACGAGCCCTACAAGTACAAGAGTCACGACAAGTGGCTGCAGGGCGCCCAGGTCGGCTTCTCGACGCGCTTCGCCGAGTTCTGGGACTTCACGGTCGGCGGCGCCTTCTACAACTTCACCGGCGTCAAGGGCCGTCTGTCGAGCCTGTGCGACACGACTCAGAGCAGCATCGCCTGCGACACCGACCTCTACCGTCCGCTGTTCGCCCAGAAGGGAAACACCTATATGCTGCTCCGCAGCCAGGATCTGGCCGCGTTGGCGCAGTATCAGCTCGACAACAGCGGTGCCGGTCACAATTATCAGTATTTCGGCCTCGCCACCGAGTTCCGGCCGCTGGTCGTCTCCGCTCGTCTCCAGAACAAGATCTTCGCGCCGATCTGGATCACGCTCGAAGGCGAGTTCGTGAAGAACATGGCGTTCGACAAGGCCGAGGTGGCGGCCCTGGCGGTCAACAATCGCGGCCCGAACATCACCTACAGCGACGGAACGACGGTCGAGGGCGGCTACGAGGGCGGCGACACCGGCTACTACGGCCGGCTGACGGTAGGCCACCCGGCGCTCAAGCAGCTGTGGGACTGGCAGGCGCATGTCGGCTACAAGTACGTCGAATCCGACGCCACCGTCGACGCCTTCACGGACTCGGATTTCGGCCTCGGCGGCACCAATCTCAAGGGCTATTTCGTCGGCGCCAGCCTCGGCCTGAGCCCCAATGTCTGGGCCACGGTGCGCTGGATGAGCGCCAACGTGATCGCCGGTCCGGCAGCTTCGGTCGACATCCTCCAGGTCGACCTCAACGCGAAGTTCTGATCATGGTCCGGCTCGTTCTCATCTCCGCCGTCGCGGCGCTGGCGTTCGCCGGCCCGGCGCAGGCCCAATCCGAAACCGACCGGCTGCGCGAGGCGCTGCGCAGCGCCACGGCGCAGACCCGGATGCTGGAGGACCAGCGCACCCAGCTCCAGGCCCGCCTCGCCGAGGCGGATCGCGCCCGCACCGCGCTGCAGGGCCAGGTCGACCAGCTCAAGGGTCAGCTCAAGGAGGTGGAGGTGGCCCACCGCACGGCAGTCGAGACGTTCAACCAGAAGCTCGAGGAACGCAACGAGGTGCTCGAGCGCTGGAAGTCCGCCTATGCCGAGGCCGCCACGGTGGCCCGCACCAAGGACGCCGAGCGCGCCAAGTTCGAGGGCGAATCCAACGCGTGCAAGGTCCGGGCGAAGAGCTGCGAGGGGAAGAACAAGGAGCTGGTCAAGATCGGCCAGGAGCTGATGAGGGCCTACGAGGGCGTCACCATCGGCGACATCGTCGGCGGGCGGGAACCGATGTTCGGCCTCCGTCGCGTGGATGTCCAAAACCTGCTGCAGGATTACGGCGGCAAAATCCGTGAACAGAAGGTCGCTCCATGACGTCGCTCGTCTCGTATCGCGTTCGCGCAGGTGTCCTCACGGCCTTGACGATGGTCCTGTCCGGTTCGGTGGCGCTGGCCCAGGCCACGGTGCCGGCCGCCCGGCCGAACCCCAGGCCCGCCGCCACGGCGGCGGCGCCGGCGGCGAGGCCTGCCGCCGCGCCGGCCGCCCGCGCGGCGCCCGCGGCACCCGCGGCGGACGTCGTCGCGCGGATCGGATCGATCGACGTGAAGGCGGACGAGGTTCGAGCCCTGGTGGCGGGGTTGGGCGAGCGCGAACGGGCGGCGCTCGACGCCGATCCGTCGCGGCTCGGGCAGGCGGTCCGCTCCATGCTGGCGACCCGGATGCTGCTCAAGGAGGCGCTGGACAAGAAGTGGGATCAGACCCCGGCCGTCGCCGAGCATCTCCGCAAGGTCCGCGAGGCGGCGATCGCCGAGACCTATCTCGCCTCCGTCGCCAAGGTGCCGGCGGACTATCCGCCGGAGGCCGACATCCGGGCCGCCTACGAGGCGAACCGGACGGCCCTGGTGGTGCCGCGGTCCTTCCAGGTCGCCCAGATCTTCGTGGCGGGCGCCCGCGACGCCGACAAGCCGACGCTCGACGCCGCCCGCAAGAAGCTCGCCGAGATCGAGGCGAAGCTGAAGCAGCCGGGTGCCGACTTCGGCGCGGTCGCGCGTGACCTCAGCGACTCGCGCCAGACGGCCGAGCGCGGCGGCGAGATCGGCTGGGTGTCCGAGTCGCAGATCCGCCCGGAGCTGCGCGCCATCCTGCTCGGCCTGGCCAAGAACGGCGTGGCCGATCCGGTCCAGCTCGACGACGGCTGGCACATCCTCAAGCTGGTCGACACGCGGGCGGCCGCGACGCGGCCTTACGACGAGGTCCGCGACCAGCTCGCCGGACGGCTGCGCGAGGAGCGGGCCACGCAGATGCGACGGGCCTACATGGCCGAGCTCCTGCGGCGCACGCCGCCGGTCGTCAACGAGTTCGCCCTCTCCAAGGCGCTCGAGGACGGCAAGTCCGCCAAGCCGTGACGCCGGTCGATGCCGGCGATCCATCCATTCTGTCCGTGACAACGAGTGAATTCCGACCCATGGCCATCGATCCGAACGTCCCGTTCCTCGACATCGACTTCGACCGCTTGACCGAGCTCCTGCAACAGCAGGGCTATCGGGTCGAGCGCGTGACCGAGCCCTCCGGCCGCGAGGTCCTGCGCTCCGCCACCGGCGGTCTCGCCTTCGAGATCCAGGGCGGCAGCCCGGCCCCGGCGGGCGCCGGCCGCTATCTCGATGTCCGTTGCGTCGCCGCCTTGAAAGTGGAGGGCGAGCTGAGCTTCGTGGTGGTGAACGCCTGGAACGACTCGCGGCGCTACGCCCGGATGCTGCGTCACGGCGACATGCTGGTGCTCACCCAGGACGTCTCGGTCGCCGGCGGCGTGCTGCCGGCCCATGTCGCGACGCAGTTCACGCTGTGGGATCGGCTCGTCCAGGATCTTCCGAGCTTCCTCCGTACCGAGATCGCACGCGTCACGTCCCGGGCCCCATCGACCCGTCCGGCCGCCGCGACGGTGGCCGAGGCGGCGGCGCCGGCGGCCTAGCCGCCGGGCGTTTTCCCGGCGCGAGTCGATCTGCAGAGGAGGCTGTCGTGGCAGAGCGAGCGGGATCCAGGCACGGGGCGCACGCCGCGGCGGCGCTCACGGTCGCGACCTCGGTGATGATCGCGATCCCGATCGCGGTCGTCGCGGCAGCCACGCCGGCGGCGGCGCAGTTGTCGGAGGCGATGAAGCGCTGCATCGAGGTGCAGATCGGCAACGAGAAGTCGCTCGACTGCTTCAATCTGCACTTCAAGAGAGAGGTCGACCGCGTCAACCCGACCCTCAATACGCCGCCGATCGGGCCCGGCTCGACCGACCTGCAGAAGGGAATCGTGAACCTTCCGGCCGTGCAGCAGCAATATGGCCCGAACTTCGGCCGGTCCGTGGTGCCGTTCCGGCCGACCACGACCTTTTCGACACCGATGCGCTGAGACGAGCAGCCGAACGGGACGGCGGCTGCGGCCGCCGCGGCGGGGGACGACGATGATGCACACGCGACGGCTCCGCCGCTCGGCCGTGCCGGCTGTCCTGCTCGGCATCGCGCTGGTCGGCGTCGCGCTGGTCGGCTCGGCGATCGGGATCCCCGGCCGGGCCGGCGGAACCTCGCTGCCGAACGAGGCGGTTCCGAACGAGGCAGTGCCGGCCGTCGCCGCGAATCCGGTGGACCCGCGGGGAGACGAGACGGTCCCGTCCGGCAGCGTGCCGGACCCCGGGACCGCCGACGGGGCGACGGTCCCCGGCGACACGGCGGCTCCCGGCGACACGGCGTCGCTCGAAAACCCGGCGGCGCGTGCCGAGGAGCCGGAGGCGGCGGACGGGCTGATCAGCGCGGACACGATCCTGGCGAGCATCGCCCGGGTCGACGCTGCGGCGTCGGCGGACGAGCCGCCGTCCTCGGTCTACGGGCGGGTGCGGCTGCGCCTGTCGCTGGCGGGCTACGGCGTCGGCGCCGGCATTTATCGTCCGCTGATCGAGGCAGAGGCGCGTCTCGCCGGGATGCCGGCCGAGGTGGCCGAGGCCGTGATGGGCGTCGAGAGCAGCTACAACCCGCGCACCGTCGGTGCCGTCGGCGAGATCGGCCTGATGCAGGTGCTGCCCTCGACGGCGCGCATGATGGGATTCACCGGAACGCTCGAGCAGCTCGCGGTGCCGGAGATCAACATCCATTACGGCGTGCGGTATCTGGCGCAGGCGTGGAGCCTCGCCGGCGGCGATCTCTGCACGGCCGTGATGAAGTATCGGGCCGGCCACGGCGAGCGGCGCTTCTCCTACCGCTCGGTCGACTACTGCCTGAAGGTGCGGGCGCGTCTCGCGGCCCGCGGCCATCCGGTGATCGGCAGCGTGCCGGTCGCCACCTTCGGCGAGCCGGTCGGAGCCTGCGGCACCTGCGGACGGGGCGCCCGCCGCGGCGCCGCCGCCGACTATGCCGAGATCAACGCCCGGCTGGATCGCGCCGTGGCGCGCCTGTCCGGAAAGACCGAGCCGGAGCGGTGACGGCGATCGTCCAGGCGGCTGGGTACGGCCGGGGCAGGGCTCGCCGGTCGAGGCGCCCGGCGACGCCGGGCCGTTACATTAGCTTCGCGCTTCTCCGAATAAGATGGAGGTCGGCCGTCGGCGGCCCGGCTTCTCGGGGGCGCGTGCTTGCATATTCGGACGGTCCTGCGGCACTGGACGGCCGTCGTCGTTCTCGGTCTTTCCCTGGACGTCGCCGGGAGCGTGCCGTCCTGGTCCGGCACGACCGCGGATTCCGGCACGACCGCCGACGAGGCCGCTCGGGCGCTCGGGCGCGAGGTCGTGCTGTCGATTCCGGCGCAGCCGCTCGCCGATGCCCTGACGGCGTTCGCCCGTGCGACCGGGATCGAGATCTTCGTCGAGCACGGTCTCGTCGCCGGGCTGCGTTCGGATGGGATCGCCGGACCGTTCGAGGCCGAGGCGGCGTTGCGCCGGCTGCTGGCCGGAACCGGGCTCGACTATCGCCGGGCCGGGCCGCGGGGCTACACGCTGATCGCCCGACCGGCCGTGGATCTGCCCGCGGACCGGGTGCCGGCGTGGGCGCACGATCCGCGGCAGAGCCGCTTTCTCGCCACCCTGCAAGCGAATCTGCGGGCGGCGCTGTGTGCGCGGCCGGACGCGCTTCCCGGCCGTTACCGCGCCGCCCTGGCGCTCTGGATCGACGCCTCCGGGCGGGTGACCCGGGGGCGCCTGCTGGGGGAGCAGGAGGCGGCGCGCGCCGAGGCGATCCTGGACAGCGTGAAACGGATGCCGGCCGGGCCGCCGCCGCCCGCGGGCCTCGGGCAGCCCGTCGTCCTCGTCGTCCTGCCGCGCCTGCCGGACGAGACCGGCGACTGCGGTCCGCGCGCGGTCGGAGCCCGATGACGATGGCGGGTGCGACGATGGCGGGCGTGCCGGTGCGGGCCACGGTTCGGCGCGCGGGCTCCGCGCCATGACCGAGGGACCGCCCGGGTCGCTGCGGCGCCGTCTGGCCGCGCGCTACGGCGAGCTCAAGCGGCGCCTGTCGCGGCGCCTCGGCTCGGCCGACCTCGCCGGCGACGTCCTGCACGAGACCTATCTGCGCCTCGATCCGAGCAGCGACGTCGCCGCCATCCGGCGGCCCGAGGACTACATCATTCGCGTGGCGCTCAACATCGCCAGCGATCACCGGCGCAGCGACGTCCGGCGCCTGAAATACTCCGAGGTCGAGGCGCTTTATCACCTCGCCGACGCGTCGATCGATCCGGAGCGCCGGACCGCGGCCCGCTCCGAGCTCGCCGCGCTGGGGCGCGCCCTCGAGACGCTGACGGCGCGTCAGCGCGCCATCCTGATCGCCGTCCGGGTGAACCGCACGCCCCATGCCGAGCTGGCTCGCCGCTTCGGAGTTTCCGAACGGATGGTCGTCAAGGATCTGCGGCGCGCCTTGGAGCATTGCGCGGATCAGCTCGAGCGGACCGCGATCACCCGCTTCGGGTCCTGCGGCGCCGACCCGCCCGGGGAACAGGCCGGGAGCAAGGACCGGAGATCGAATGGGCGGTGATCGCGACGAACACGGCGTGCGGCCGGCGGACGAAGCAAGCGAGCGCAGGCGGCAGCTGACGCGTGAGGCCGTGGCCTGGATGGCGCGCGTGTCGTCCGGCGAGGCGACCACGGTCGACGCCGCCGCATTGCGCCGCTGGTGCGAGGAGAGCCCGGAGCATCGCGCGGCGTTCGCCGGCATCGCGCGGGCCTGGGACATGCTCCTGCCGGTGGCGGCCGAGGCCGCGCGTCGGGCGCCCTGTCCGATCGGCCGCGACCGCCCCCCGCGCCTCGCCCGGCGCGCCTTCCTGGGCGGCGCCGCCATGGCCGCGACGACCGGTGCGGCGGTCGCGGTCCTGCACCCGCCGTTGAGCCTGTGGCCGTCCTTGTCGGAGATGCATGCGGACGTCCGCACCGGCCCGGGCGAGCTGCGCGTGATCGACGTCACCGGCGTGTCGGTTCATCTCAACACCCGCAGCAGTGTCGACCTGCAGGCGGACGGCGAGGTCCAGTTGATCGCCGGCGAGATCGTCGTCACGGCCGATCGCGAGACCGGCCGGGCCGTCGTGGCGGTCGGCGACGCCCGCGTCGAGGCCCGGGAGGGGCGGGTCGATGTCCGGCACGACGGCGCCGGAACTTGCGTCGCCTGCCTGGACGGAACCGCCCGGGTGACGCGCCGGTCCGCCCAAATCTCCCTTTCGGGGCGACAGCAGGTCGTTTTCGCGCGGGCCGGCTTCGGCGAGGTGTCGCCGGTCGACCCGACCGTCGTCACGGCATGGCAGCAGGGACAGCTCGTGTTCCGCGGCGAGCCGCTGGCCCGTGTCGTCGACGAGGTGAACCGGTACCGGGCGGGCCGCATCGTCCTGGTGGACGCGGCCCTGGGCCGCCGTCTGGTCGACGCGGTCTTTCACATCGACCGGCTCGACGCGGTGACGATCTATCTCGAGCAGGCCTTCTCGGCCCGCATCACCCGACTTCCCGCCGGCCTGGTCCTGATCGGCTGAGCGGCGGCGTCCCGCCGTCCGCCGGTCGCCGCCCGGCGGCCGAACGATGGCCGCCGGAAATTTTCGCCGGTGCGGTTCCGATGGCGACGCCGTCGCTCGTCGAGGAGGCGGGGAGAGACGACAGGGTCGGGCCTTGCCGGGTCTCCTCGCGTCGTCTCTCGAGATCGCGCCGGATCGCCGCGCCAGGAAGCCGCCATGTCCAACGATCGTCAGCCGTGCCCGCCGTCCGCGACGGGCGGTGCGGGCCCCCGCGGGATCCTGCGGCCGTGCTTCACGAATGCCGGCCGGTCGCGGCGGCCGCTGTTGCTGGCGGGCGTCAGCCTCGCGGCCCTGCTGATCGCCGGCACCCCGGCCGCGGCCGACATGCGGGCCAACCGGTCGTCCTCGAGCGCGACTGCCGCGGCGGCGTCGGCCGCCACCACGGCCGCCCAGGCCGCCCAGGCGGCCGCCGCGCAGGCGATGACCCGGGTGGACGCCTCGCTCCGCAGCATGCGGGCGATCCAGGCGGCGGCGCAGGCGGCCGCCCGGGCTGCGAGCGTCACGGTGCCGAACGGGCTGACCCCGGGGGGCCTGGTGGTCGCGCCGGGGGCCGTGCCGGGCCCGGCCGACGGCGGCAGCGGGCTGTGGCAGGGTGCCAACCTGCCGACCCAGACGACGACGAGCGGGCGCACCCAGGTCGAGGTCGTGCAGACCGAGAAGAAGGCGATCCTCACCTGGGAGAGCTTCAATGTCGGCCGCGAGACCGACCTCTATTTCAACCAGACGGCCGGCGGCGCGGACGTGGCGAACTGGATCGCCCTCAACCGCGTGCTCGATCCCACCGCGGCGCCGAGCCGCATCCTCGGCAGCATCAAGGCCGACGGTCAGGTCTACATCGTCAACCGCAACGGCATCATCTTCGGCGGCTCGAGCCAGGTGAATGTCGGCTCGCTCGTCGTCTCGTCGCTGGCGCTCTCGAACGCGCAGTTCCTCGCCGGCATCAACACGTCGCTCGTCGGCGAGATCGCCGGCAACTCCATCGACCGCCTGCCCACCTTCGGGGAGCTGGCGCAGACGACCGATCCGAGCGCGCCGCCGCCGGCGGCGGCGGGCGACGTGCTGGTCGAGGCCGGTGCCGAGATCGCGAGCGGCCAGCACGGGCTGATCGGGCTGTTCGGCACCAACGTGACGAACCGCGGCACGATCACCACCGACGGCGGCCAGGTTCTGATGGCCGCCGGGGAGCGGATCTTCCTGCTGCCGCACGACGCCGACACGGGCATGATCGGGCTGCGCGCCTACGTCTCGGCGGCGACCGGCTACTACACCGGCTACGTCGACGATGCAGCATATTATGCCGCGCTCGCCGCACGCACCGCCGAGGTCGGCATGGTGGTCCGCAACGACGGCCTGATCACGGCCGACGGCGGCAACGTCACGCTGGTCGGCTCGACCGTGGCGCAGAACGGCATCGTGCGCGCCGTGACCACACTCGAGTCCCCCGGCAGCATCTTCCTCGCCGGCGAGGATTCGGTGCTGTGGAACTACTACGGAACGATCAAGCGGCGCGCCGGCACGGTCGTGTTCGGAGAGGACAGCATTACCCAAGTGGTGGTGGATCGCAGCGGCGAGCTCGGCACCGGCGGCTCCGACGGCAACTCCTCGACCGTGCGGATCGTCGGGCAAACCGTCGAGCTGAAGGGCAAGACGTCGGCGGCGCAACATGAGCTGCAGGGCGCCTACGTGCAGGCCGAGGCCGGCACGATCGACATCGACCTGCGCGGCATCGAACTCGTCTATGCCAATCTGAACGAGGGTTTCCCGGTCTCGCCGAACGAGCCGATGACCGGCACGCGGCTGCTGATGCAGTCCGGCTCCGTCCTCGACGTCGCCGGCGCCAAGGACGTGGTGGTGCCGATGGAGCGCAACTCCGTCGCGGTCGAGGTGCGGGCCAACGAGGTGCGCGACGCGCCCCTGCAGCGCGACGGGATCCTGATCGGCGAGACGGTCCATGTCGACCGCCGCGTCAGCGGAAAACGGGCCGACGGCTCGGTCTGGTACGGCAGCGAGGTCGTCGACGCCAACGACTACATCGCCAACGCGCCGAGCTCGATGGCGGAGCGCGCCGTGGCGGGCGGCAGCGTCACCGTCCACGCCGCCGAGGTGGTGGTCGCGTCGGGCGCCACGATCGACATCTCGGGGGGATCGATCCGCTATCTCGACGGCGTGGTCAGGACGACCCAGCTCACCGGCATCGACGGCAAGCGGTACGATATCGGCAACGCCCCGGCCGACATGATCTACGTGGCGGTCGGGGACGGCAGGGTCGTCTCGCACGGCCGCTGGAGCATCACCGAGACCTGGACGAACTCGTTTCGGCGATCGACATCGTCGGTCGCCGAGAAGGGCTATGTCGAGGGCACCACGGGCGGCTCGCTCTCCGTCTACGCGCCGACCGTGGTGCTCGACGGCACGATCGACGCCCACGCCGTCGCCGGGGAGCGCCAGATCGTGTCGCCGCCGGCGGGCGGCACCCTGAAGATCGGCTCGACCTCGCTCCCGGATTCGAACTTCAACGCCGAGAACGTCTATTTCCGGGCGGCGGCGCCGGCGCTCGCCGACGTCACGGCGACGTCACCGCTGCCGGCCGAGCGGGCCGGAACCGTGGTGCTCTCGACCGACATGCTGAGCGACAGCGGGCTCGCCAAGATCGAGGTGCAGGTTCGCGGCGACGTGACGTTCGATCACGACGTCGATCTGCTGCTTTCCCCCGGCGCCTCGCTGATCGTCGTCTCGGGCGGTGCCGGCCGGTCGGTCGTGGTCGACGGGTCGATCCGCATACCCGGCGGCAGCGTCGGAATCACCGGCACGGGCGCAACGACGCTCCGGGCCGGCACCGTGATCGACGTGAGCGGCCTGTGGACCAACCAGCTCCTCGCCCCGTCCTCCGGGCCGGTGGCGGTCGACGGCGGCACCATCGACCTGGGAGGGGCACTGGTGTTCGAGCCCGGCGTCGTCCTCGACGTCAGCGCCGGGGCGCGTCTGACCTATGGCGGCGACGTCGAGATCGGCACCGCCGGGACCATCCAGCTCGGCGTCACCGATGCCGCAGGCCTCGACCTCGATCTGGTGACATTGCGCGGATACGGCGTCACGTCGGGCGAGGGGGCGCTCGCCTCGACGGGCGGCAAGCTGATCCTGCGGGTTCCGGACGTGGTGGTCGCCGCCGACGGCGGCGCGACCGGCGGTGCCACTTGGCTGGACCCGTCCTTCTTCGAGACCGGCGGCTTCACCACCTATGTCGTGCGTGCCGACACGATCACGATCGCCGACGGGCTGACGCTCGCGCCGGCGCCCCAGACCCGGGTGTTGGACGGAAGCTTCCGCTGGCAGGCATCCGGCGATGTCGCGGCCGTGACGTCGCCGACGACGCCTGCGCCCGAACTGCGCGCCGGCAGCGCGCTGACGTTCCAGGCGGCCGGCGACCTGGTGCTGCCGTCCGGCAGCACCCTCGCGCCCGGCGTCGGCGGCAGCGTCGCGCTGTCGGGCGCGACCGTGACGGTCGCCGGCACCATCGACACGCCGGCCGGGACCGTGACCCTGAGCGGCGACGACGTCACCCTGGCGGCGACGGGCCGCCTCCTGGCGCGGGGCGCGACCCGGATCGTCACCGACGCGCTCGGCCATCGCAGCGGCGAGGTGCTGGCGGGCGGGGAGGTCGACATCCTGGCCGAGGGGTTCGTGGCGCTGGAGGAGGGCTCGCTGATCGACGTGTCAGGTGTCAGCGGCACGATCGACGTGGTCGACGCCGGGGCCGGCGCGCGCCCCGCCTACCGGCCGCTGACCCTTGCCGGCGACGCCGGCGGCATCACCATCACGGCCAGCGGCGGCACGATCGCGGGCACGCTGCGTGGCGAGCCCGGCGGCGCCGGCGCATCGGGCGGCACGCTCAGCATCTCGATGACGGCGAGCGGCGATCCCAGCCTGCCCGCGCCGCGCACGATGCTCGAGCAGTTCCTGCTCATGCTGGAGCCCGGCTGTTACGGCTATGGCGACGGCTCGTGCGACGGGGATTCGCAGGAGGCGATCGGCTTCGACTTCGGGCCGATGTTCCAGGACTTCGGGCTGATCGGCGACGGCACCGACTTCCCCTACATGTCGCTCGTCTTCACCCAGGCGCTGTACGACGCGCTGTCGCCGACCTCGACCGGTGGCATCGTGTTCTCGCAGACCGCCGCGGGTGGCGGCCCGATGGACCTCGCGAGCTACGGCATCACGCCGGAGTTCATCGCGGTCATGGAGTACGGGATCGATTCCTCGTTCGGACAGGTCTTCCGGCCGGTCAGCCCCCTGGTGGTGCGCCCGTCCTCGTTCCAATCGGGCGGCTTCGCGACCATCGCCGCCGCCGGCGCCAACATCGAGCTCGACGGCGTCACGTTGTCCGCCACCCGCTCGATCACCCTGGACGGCGCCCTGATCAACCGCAACGGCACCAGCTCGCGGATCGAAGCGCCATACATCCAGCTCGGCGGGAGCGGCCTGACCGCCGATCCGGCGGCGGCGCTCGCCGGCCAGCTCACGCTCGCCGCGTCGCTGCTCGACGTCGGGCGGGTGGACTTGCGCGGCTGGTCGCAGACCCGCATCGAGACCGACGACCTGCGCATGGCCGGCGCTCCGGTGTCGCGCCTCGACGTCGACGGTGCGCTGGTGATCGTCGCCGGTCAGGTCTATCCCGCCACACAGACGACGGCGACCATCAGGGCCACCGACTCGATCACCATCCTGCCCAACGGTACCCAGCCGCTGCCCCTCTCCGCCGGCGGCACGCTGACGCTGTCGGCACCGGTCATCACCCAGGGCGGCACGCTGCGGGCGCCGTTCGGCCAGATCGTCCTCGACGCGAGCGACACGCTCACGCTCGCGGCGGGAAGCATCACCTCGGTCTCCGGCGCCGGCCTCGTGGTGCCCTACGGCACCATCGTCGATCAGAGCCTCTGGTACGGCGACGATCCCAACAACCCGCTCACCGCCCCGCCCGAGAAGCGGGTGACACTGAAGGCGCCGACCGTGGACATGCAGGCCGGCGCGGTCGTGGACCTGTCGGGCGGCGGCGACCTGCTCGCCTACCAGTTCGTGCCGGGCTCGGGCGGCTCCTCCGACTATCTGACCTACGGCAACGCGGTCGCGATCCTGCCGATCGCGATGGTGTCGGCGAGCGCCGGCCAGGAGATCGTCCATCTCGACGGCGGCAATGGGATCCCGGCCGGTGACTACGTGGTGATGCCGGCCGGCTACGCGCTGCTGCCGGGTGCCTACCGGCTCGAGGTGGTGACCAGCAACGGCCAGCCCGTTTACGACATCGCCGGCTCGGCCCGGTTGCTGGACGGCTCGGTCGTCGTGTCCGGCTACGGCGCGGTCGGGGGCACCGACATCCGCGACCAGCGCCGCACCGCATACAAGGCGGCGGGGCGCGAGACCATCGCGCTGCGGTCCGAGTACGAGATCTGGACCGCGAACGACTACTTCTCGTCCGACACCTTCGTCGAGACGATGCGCCGCCAGCTCGGGCTCGAGGTGACGGCCGTGCCGCGCCTGCCGCGGGACGCCGGCGCGCTGCAGATCCAGGCCACCCTGTCGGCGACGCTCGACGCGACGCTGCTCGGCGCGGCGGTCGACGGCGGCCGCGGCGCGGCGGTCGACATCGCGGCGGACAAGATCGCGGTGGTCGGCGGCATCGACGGCACGGCCTACGCCGCCTCCGGCTATCTGGTCCTCGATTCCTCGGCGCTCTCCGCCCTCGGCGCCGAGAGCATCCTGCTCGGCGGCGTCCGCCGGCAGACCGCGAGCGGGCTGGAGATCGACCCCACGGCGACGGGCGTCGTCGTCGCGACCGACGGCAGCATCGCGAACGCGTTGGCCGCGCCGGAAATCCTGCTCGCCGCGACGGACACGGTCACGATCACGGATGGCAGTCTGGTCGAGGCGCGCGGCACCGTCGGGACCGGCTCCGGCGACATCCTGATCACGCCGGTGGTCGCCGCCGTGATCGACACCCGCGGCACCACCGACCCGTCCGACGACGTGGTCCTGACGCCGGCGCGGGACTACGGCGCGCTGGTGCGGGTCTCGAACGGCGGATCCGTGGGCGTGGTCCGCGACGGCGCCGAGCAGAGCGCGGGCACGCTGGCGATCGGCGCTGCGACCCTGCGCGGCAATGCCGTGACGCTCGACGCGACCCGGACCACCACGGTCGCCGCCGACGCCACCATCGTCGCCGAGGCGCTGGACGTCGCGAGCGGCCGGATCAGCATCGGCGCCCCGACCGGCACGCCCGACGGCCTCGTGCTGTCGGGCGGCTCGCTCGGCGCTCTCGCCGGCGCGCGCGACCTGCGCCTGCGCAGCTACTCGTCGATCGACTTCTACGGCGACGTGACGCTCGGCACCCGCTCGGCCGGCGGCGGCTACGCCCTCGAGACCTTGCGCCTCGACGCCGCGGCCGTCACGGCCGACGCCCGCGTCGACATCGTGGCCGGCGAGGTGGTGTTCGCCAACACCAGCGACGTGACGGCGACGACCGGCGCCGGCACGGCGGGGCAGCTCGCCGTCGTCGCGAAGACCGTGGTGCTCGACGCCGGCGCCAAGGCGTTCGGCGGCATCGGCCGGGTCGAGGTGACGGCCGACACCGCGATCCTCGGGCGGGGCACCGGCTCGGCCGACTTCGGCACCGCCGATCTCGTCTTCTCCGCGCCGGTGCTCACCGCAGAGAGCGGTGCCTCGCAGGAGTGGACGACTGCCGGAACGTTCGATTTCTCCGGCGCGACGAACGGGGCCGGCATCGAGACCCTCGGCGCCCGCCTGGCGATCACGGCGGCGGCGATCCGCCAGGCCGGGCTCGTCGATCTCACCGCCGGCTCGGTGACGCTGCGTGCCACCACGGGCGACGTGGTCCTGGCGTCCGGCTCGGTGACGCGGGCGACCGGGTTCACGCGGACCTTCTTCGACCAGGGGGCCGACATCGCCGGCGGCACCATCAGCCTCGTCGCCGACCACGGCGAGGTGACGGCGCAGGCGGGATCGCTGGTCGACGTCTCCGGCCGCGGGGCGGGGGCCGCTGGAACGCTGAAGATCGCGACGCCGGAGCGCACGCTGCATCTCGACGGCGAGATCCGCGCCGGCCGCGGAGGCGGCTTCGAGCTCGACACCGCTTCGCTCGCGAGCTTCGCCGACCTCGCAGCCGGCCTCGCGGCCGGCGGCTTCGACGGTGCACTGAGCGTCCGGCTGCGCACCGGCGACGTGATCCTCGACGGCACCACCCGGGCGAGCACGTTCTCGCTCTCGACCGACGTCGGCAGCATCACGGTCACCGGCGTCGTCGACGCGAGCGGCAGCGCCGGCGGCACCATCCGGCTCGCCGCCCAGGGCGACCTCACCGTCGCGAGCGGCGCCCGCCTGCTCGCCGACGCGTCCGATGCCGACGAGTCGTCCGGCACCATCGCGCTCGTCGCCGCGACCGGCACCATGGATCTCGCGGCGGGCGCGACCCTCTCGGCGACCGGCGGGCGCGCCGGCGGCGGCGAGATCCACCTGCGCTTCCAGCGGGACGATGCGGCCGGCACGGTGAAGCTGGCGAGCGCGGCCGCCACCATGACGGCGCGCACGATCGTCGCCGAGGCCTATCGCAGTTACGCCACGACCTCGGTCGATGCGTCGCTGCCCGGCGCGCTCGCGGACGCCGCCGCCTTCATGTCGGCCCACGCCGCCACGATCGAGGCGGCGCTCGGCCGCGCCGGCGACGCGACGTTCCACCTCGTCCCCGGCGTCGAGCTGGCATCGACCGGCGACCTGACGCTGACCGCGGCGGTCGACCTGCACGGCGAGCGCACCGGCGGGGAGGCCGGCGTGCTCACGCTGCGCGCCGCCGGCAACTTGGTCCTGAACGGCAGCCTGTCGGACGGCTTCTCCTCGGCCGCAGCGAGCGCCGAGGTGCTCGCCGACACCGCGTCGTGGTCCTACCGCCTGGTCGGGGGGGCCGACCTCGCCGCCGCCGACCCGCTGTCGGTGCAGCCGCTCGGGGCACTGGCCGCCGACACCGGCAGCGTGCGGCTCGGCACCGACGTCCGCGTCCGCACCGGCACCGGCTCGATCGCGGTCGCGGCCGGGCGCGACGTCGTGCTGACCGACCAGACCTCGGTGATCTACAGCGCGGGCGCCAGGGTCGCCGATGCCTCGCTCGGCGGCACCTACACGGGCAACGTCTACGATCCGGTGTTCACGCAGGGCGGCGGCGACGTGTCGGTGACGGCCCAGAACGACGTGGTGACGCTGACGGCGAGCGACCAGATGATCGTCGACTGGCTGTGGCGGGAGGGCGCCTCCGACACCGGCGTTCCCAACGCCGGCGACATCGGCACCGGCGCCTTCACGGAGAACCGCCAGACCGCGTGGTGGATCAGGTTCTCGAACTTCCAGCAGGGCATCGGTGCCCTGGGCGGTGGCGACGTCACGCTGACCGCCGGCCGCGACGTCGTCAACGTCTCGGCCGCGACGCCGACCCAGGGCCGGGTCGGCGGCGGACGCACCGCCAACGAGGCCAAGACCGTCGCGATCACCGGCGGCGGCGACCTGCGCGTGCAGGCCGGCCGCGACATCGTCGGCGGGGCGTACTATGTCGACGGCGGCAGCGGCACCGTGGCGGCGGGCGGCGCCGTCACCTCGAACCGCACCACCAACATCCATTACGACTACAGCCCGGACAGCTACGTCATCGGCGAGGTGGTGCCGATCCGCACCGTGCTGGCGCTCGGCGACGCCGATCTCACGGTCACGGCCGGCGGCTCGATCGACGTGCTGTCGGCCAGCAATCCGACCCTGTGGGCCCAGTCCAAGGATCAGGTCGGGACCGAGTACAACGCCCCCCGCAGCGCGTTCTCGACCTATGGCGAGAGCTCGTCGGTGACGCTGCTGTCGGTCGGCGGTGACGTCGACGTCTCGGTCGACGCCGAGTCGCTGCGGGTCGTGACGCCGGCCTGGTCCAACTACAATTCGGAGAACGGCTCGAGCCGCGCCGGTGCGATGACGGCGTTCGCCTATCTGCCGGCGCGCACCAAGGTGATCGCGGCCGACGGCGATGTCGGCCTGTCGGCCGTCACGATCTATCCGGCCGCCGACGGCAACATCGACATCTGGGCGCGGGGATCGGTCGAGCTGCGCTCGAACATCTATCTGTCGCCGGTCGCGCTCGACTTCATCGGCACCGTCCTGCGCCCGCTCGCGAACGCCCCCTCGGTGACGGCGTTGGTCGGGCTTCCCACCGTCGACGGCGGCGAGCTGTTCGGAACCGTCCGGATCGGGTCGCGCGGTGACTATCGCGACGGGCTGCTGCACGCGGACGACGACGAGCCGAGCCGGATCTACGCCGTCACCGGCGACATCACCAACGGAGATCCCGCGAGCTCCACCTCCATCGTGCCGGCGCATTTCTTCGCCGAGCAGACCTGGTTCCGGGCCGGGCACGACGTCGTCAACCTGCAGGCGCGCATCCAGAACAACCGCGCCTCCGACCTCACGCTGATCGCCGCCGGCCGCGACCTCAATCTCGGCCGCGGCTACATCACGGTGGACGGGCCGGGCTTCGTCCTGGCCGAGGCCGGGCGCGACGTGTTCCTCGGCCGCGGCGGCGGCATCGAGACGGTCGGCAACGGCGAGACGCCGCCGGCCGCGACCGCACCGGCGGGCTCGCCCGTCACTTACCGGAACCCGGACCTGCCCCGCGAGGGCGCCGATCTCACGGTGCTGGCCGGCACGGCGGACGATCCGCGCTACGACGCCTTCGCGGCCGCCTATCTCGACCCGGCCAATGTCTCGGCCATGCCGTCCCATCTGGTGAAGGACGGGCGGCCGCTCTACCTCGACGACCTCGTCGCCTTCATGCGCCAGGTCACGGGCGACGCGACGCTGTCCGAGGCTGCGGCTTTCTCGGCCTTCCAGGATCCGCGCTACGCCGAGCATCGCAAGATTCTCGTCGAGCGCGTGCTCTCCGCCGAGCTGAAGGCAGCGGGCCGCGGTCAGGTCGACGGCCTCGGTCCCGACGGGCTCGGCTACGAGCGCGGCTACGCCGCCATCGCCACCCTGTTTCCCGGTGCCGAGCAGGCCGGCGGCCCCGGCTGGCAGGGCGACGTGATCATGGACGTGTCGGCGATCCGCACCTACCGCGGCGGCGATCTCGACATCGTCGCGCCGGGCGGCATCCTGCAGGTCAGCGCGCTCTCCTCGACCGCGACCGGCGAGCGGAACGGTGTGCTCACCATCAACGGCGGCGACATCCGGATCGTCACCGGCGAGGGCACGATCATCAACAAGTCGCGCGTCCTCACCGCGCGCGGCGGCGACATCACGGTGTGAGCGACCTTCGGCGACATCGACGCCGGCAAGGGCAGGAAGTCGGCCCTCACCACGCCGGCGCGCAGCTATTCGCTCACCGACGACGGCAACATCTCCTACCGGACCAACCCGAGCTTCACCGGCAGCGGCATCTCGACCCAGAAGGGCACCGCCGACGCCCTGCCGTCGGACATCGATCTCTATGCCCCGAACGGCATCATCAATGCCGGCGACGCCGGCATCAGCAGCTCCGGCTTCGTCTATGTCGGGGCGTTGGAGATCCGCGGCGTCGACAACATCTCGTCCTCCGGCGAGATCAAGGGACTGGCGAAGCCGGCTCCGTCGGTCGCCACGCTCGCGGTGGAGACCAAGGACAAGGCGGCGGCGGACGCCGTCAGGGACGCGGCCCAGCAGGCGACCCCGGGCGATCGCCCCTCGGTGATCATCGTCGAGATCCTCGGCTATGGCGGTGGCGGCGACCCGGCGCGCGACGGCGACGAGGACGAGCGCCGCCGCCTCGGTCCGCGGTCCGACGCGGCCGGCGACTCCCTCCAGCCCCGGTACGACACCCGGAGCGCCGTCCAGGTGATCGGCGCCGGGGCGCTGGGCGACGATGAGCGCCGCTACCTCACCCCGGCCGAGCGGCGCAGCCTCGCCGATGCCGGTGCGGAGGAGGGGACGCCCGGAGGGCGGTGACGACGGTCGTGCAGTTCCGATCGGTGCGCCGGGGCGGCGGGTCGAGCCGAGCCCGATCGGCCCCGACGTCATCCGTCCTCCGGCTCCGTCGGCGCCGTCCTGCCGCGGATCATCGATCTGTCACATCCGGTTCGTAAACGGGTGGGCTCGTGAGGATCAGGCGCTGCCCGCCGGGATCCGGCGGAGACGTCGCGAGACCGTGGCGCGGTCCCGGTGAGCCGCCCGTCACGGCTCTGTCGCCGGCCGGCCTGTATCCTCGTGGTCGAGGTGCGACCCGCGTGGCCAGATCGGACGGTGGCAGAAGAGTGCGGCTCGGAGCGGCCGAGCCGGAACGTGGCCGTGCCGGCCGGCGGCGCGCGCGCGTGCTCGCCGTCGCGATCGCGCTGCTCACCGTCCCGGGCCTGCCGGGAGCGCGCGACGCCGGCGCCGAGACGGCGTCCGTCGCGCCGGCCGGGCCGCATTGGTTCGACATCCCGACCCAACCGCTCGCCGCCGCGCTGGAGGCCTACAGCCGGCGAACCGGGCGCATGGCCGCTTACAACGGAACGCTGGCGACGGGGCGCAGCTCCCATACCGTCCAGGGAACGCTCGACGCCGACGAGGCTCTCGATTTGCTTCTGAGAGACACGGGATTGCAGGCGGTGCGCACGACCGAGACGACCTTCGTCGTGGTTCCCGAGGATCCCCGCACCCGCCCCGTGACGTCGGCACGGGCGGTCGCCGCCGCGGCGCTGGCCCGCCAGACGGTGACCGAGCGTCGCTACTCGGGCGTGCTGCAGGCGGCCGTCAACGACGTCCTCTGCCTGCGCGCCGTCACCCGCCCGGGCGGCTATCGGCTGGCGGTCAGCTTCTGGATCACGCCCTCGGGGGGCATCACGACGCCGAGACTTCTGGGCTCCACCGGCTCGCCCGAGCGCGACGCGGCCGTCCTCGGCGCGTTGCGGTCGGCGTCGGTGGGCGAGGCTCCGCCCCCCCGCATGGCGCAGCCGTTCACGATCCTGCTCCTGCCGCAGCCGCCGGGGGCCCGTACCGGCTGTCCGTCGCTCGAGGCGTCGCAGCGCCATGGATGACCAGGGCGCGCCGGCCGGGCGGATGCCGCCGGCACGGCAGGGGTCGCACGCCGACACGCTGCGGACCTATCTCGTCGAGCGCTACACCGATCTCCGCGATCGTCTCGCACGGCGTCTCGGTTCCTCCGACCGCGCCGACGATGCGCTCCAGGACACCTATCTGCGTCTCCACGGCACCGAGATCGCCGGCGAGCTCCGCAATCCGGGCGCCTATCTGCTGCGGGCCGCGTACAATGCCGCGCTCAACCGGATCCGCTCGGAGAACCGCCTGCTCGGGCCCGGCGACATCGACGCGCTGATGCACGTCGCCGACGACGCGCCGAGCGCCCAGCGCGTTCTGGAGGACCGCCTGGATCTCGACCGGCTGAGCGCCGCGCTGCGCGAGCTGCCGCCCCGCCGGCGGGACATCCTGCTCGCCGTGCGGCTCGACGGTGCGTCGCATCGGGAGATCGCCGCCCGCTTCGGGATTTCGGCGAGCCTGGTCGAGAAGGAGCTGAAGAAGGCGCAGGAGCACTGCGCGCGCCGCGTGAAGCGGAGGAGGGCGGGGACGTGACCACCGACGTCGAGCTCTCGTCGATCGAGGTGGAGGCACACGCCTGGGTGCGTCGCCTTCATTCCGGTGCAGCGACGGTGGCGGATGCGCGCGCCCTGGAGAGCTGGTGCGCGCGCAGCCCCACGCATGCCGCCGCGTTCGACGACGCGAGCCGGCTCTGGCGGGCCCTGGGGTTCGCCGGCCAGGGCCTGCGCGACGACGAGCGGCGCCTCCTGCGGGCGCGCCGGGCGGGGCCGATCGGCCGCCGCGCCCTGCTCGGCGGGGCGCTCGCCGCCTCGGCCGCGGGTCTCCTGCTCACCCGCCCGCCACTGTCGCTGTGGCCGTCGCTTTCCGAGCTGGCGGCGGACTACCGCACGGGTGCGGGCGAGCAGCGGAGCATCGCCGTGGCCTCCGACGTCTCGGTCCAGCTCAACAGCCGAACCAGCATGTCCGTGTCGCTCGGCCCGACCGCCGATGTCATCCAGCTGATCGCCGGGGAGGCGTCGTTCCGGACCGGTGCGGCGCGCTCGAAGCCACTCGACGTCGACGCCGCGTCCGGGCGGGCCTCGGCGCGGGCCGCTCACTTCGACGTCCGGGTGACCGGCGCGCGCGTCTGCGTGACCTGTCTGTCCGGAGAACACGTGCGGGTGGCCGTCGGGGCCGCGACGGTCGATCTGGCGCCGCGCGAGCGGGTCGTCTACGACGCCGGCGCGCTGGGCCGGGTCGCACCGGTCGACCCGGCGGTCGCGGCGGCGTGGCAGGAGGGCGTCCTGGTCTTCGAGATGACGCCGCTCGCCGAGGTGATCGAGGAGCTCAATCGCCATCGCAACGGCCGCATCGTCCTGCTCAATGCCGAAGCCGGCCGCGCGCCCGTCAATGCGCGATTCCGGATCGACCGGCCGAACGACGCCCTGCTGCAGATCGAGCGGGGCTTCGGGCTCCGCGGCCACACCCTGCCGGGCGGACTCGTGCTCCTGACCTGACCCGACCCGACGGGCATCGCCGGCCGACATCGGAAATTCATAAAAAACCGTTGAGGATTCTCCGCCGGGCCGGTGTCTCCGGGTGACTCGGCGCTTCAGACGGGCGCCTTCCCGATCGACAATCGAGAGACGACGATGCCCATTCGCGCGCTCGCCCCCCGCTCCCCGCTGTCGCTCCGAGGGCTCCGCTGGGCGGGCCTTCTCGCCGGCACCAGCATGATCGCCCTCGCGGCCGGCTCGGATGCCCATGCCGGCAGCCTCCGCGACACGCGGGCGACCGCGAGCGCCGCCGCCGCGGCGGCGACCGCCGCAACGGCATCGACGCAGGCGGCCCAGACGGCCGCCACGCAGGCGCTCACCCGGCTCAAGACCTCGCTCAGGAGCATGCGCGACGCCCAGGCGGCGGCGCGAGCCGCCGCCGCGGCGGCGGCCAGCACGGTGCCGAACGGGCTCACGGCGGGCGGGCTGGTGCCGGCGAGCGGCGCCACCCCGACCGCGACCACCTACAGCACCACGGACCTTTGGCAGGGCGCGAATCTGCCGACCTCGTCGACCACCGCCGCCGGCCGCACGACGGTCGAGGTGAAGCAGACCGAGCAGAAGGCGATCCTGACCTGGGAGAGCTTCAACGTCGGCGCCGCGACCGACCTCTACTTCAACCAGACGGCGGGCGGCAGCGACGTCGCCAACTGGGTCGCGCTCAACCGCGTGCTCGACCCGACCGCGGCGCCGAGCCAGATCCTGGGCACCATCAAGGCCGAGGGGCAGGTCTACGTCATCAACCAGAACGGCATCGTGTTCGGCGGCACGTCCCAGGTGAATGTCGGCGCGCTGGTCGCCTCCTCGCTCAGCCTCACCAACGCCCAGCTCCAGGCGGGCATCAACACGCAGCTCTACGTCGCCGTGACCGGCGGCAATAATTACGGCATCCCCACGTTCGGCGTCTACGGCTCCGCACCGGCCACCAACAAGGCGGCCGACAGCCAGACCGGCGCGCTGGTGCTCGGCGACGCCCCGGGCGACGTGACGGTCGAGGCCGGTGCCGTGATCACGACCGCGAGCGGCGGCAAGGCGTTGCTGTTCGCGCCGCACGTCACCAATGCCGGCATCATCGCGGCGCCCGACGGTCAGGTCATCCTGGCGGCGGGCGAGAACGTCTGGCTGAGCGACCGGCTCGGATACGTCGACGGTCTCCTGACGACGGTCCGCGGCCTCGACGTGGCGGTCTCGGCGCCCTCGAAGTTCCTGTACAACTACTCCGATTACATGGGCGCAATCGGCAAGTGGACCGCCTACGGCAATTACACCAAGAGCCTCTACGCCCAGGTGCTGACGCCGATGGTCGAGCGGGCGGCCTCGGTCGGCTACAGCGTCACCAACACCGGCATCGTCACGTCGGAGCGCGGCGTGATCATCATGCAGGGACGCGAGGTGAACCAGCTCGGCGCCCTGTACGCGACGACCGCGCTGGACAACCAGGCCGGCGAGATCATCCTGCGCGCCTGGGGCCAGGGCATGTACGCCCACTCCTCCTCGCTCGACTACAGTCGCCTGGATCACTGGTCGCCCGGGACGCTGACGCTCGGCGTGGGCAGCGTGACCCTGGTCGAGCCCGATCTCACCGACACCTCGACGATCGAGACGAGCGCGACGGACACACTCTACACGCCGGGCAGCATCACGCTGCGCGGCCTGCTGATCGACATCGAATCCAACGCCAGCGTGGTCGCGGTCTCCGGCACCATCGTCGCGGTGGCGAGCGCGGCTGCGGACGCCTCCGACGAGCCGAACTCGTCCGACACCAGCAAGCAGAACGACGGCAGCCGCATCTACATCGGAGAAGACGCCTATGTGAGCGTCGCGGGTCTCGCCGACGTGACGTTGTCGGTGAGCAGCAACGTCGTCGCGGCCGAGCTGCGGGTCAACGAGCTGCGCGACAGCGTGCTCTACGCGGACTCCTGGCTGACCGGCGAGACCATCTATGTCGACAAGCGCAAGAGCGGCACCTTCACGGACAGCGTCATGTCCGGGGTCGACTGGGTGGACGGCGAGACCGGCGCCTGGGTCGGCACCCCGCTCGCCGACGTCACCGGATGGGTCGGCACCGGGACGACGACGCTGGCCGAGCTGGCGACGACCGGCGGCACGATCACGCTGAAGTCCGGCGGCGACATCATCACCCGCTCCGGCTCGGTGATCGACATCTCGGGTGGTGCCGTCACCTACACGGCGGGGTTGGTCGATACGACCAAGCTGCTCGGCGCGGACGGCAAGATCTACGACATCAGCGAGGCGACGCCGGACCGCGTCTATGTCGGCCTCGCCGGCGACACGGTGGTCGGCCACGACCGCTGGGGCGTCACGGAAACCTACTCCAACAAGCTTCGCCGCACCTCGACCTGGGAGGAGGGCTACACCGAGGGTCGAGCCGCCGGGTCGCTGGCGATCTATCAGGGGTCGGGCCTCGTGCTCGAAGGCGCGATCGAGGCCGGGGTCATCACCGGCGAGCACCAGGCGGCGAGCGGGCAGACGGCGACGGCGGGCACGCTGATCGTCGGCGGCGCCGGCAACGAAGACCGGCTCTGGCTCGCCTCGAACATCGTGATCACGTCGAATCCCGTGACGCTTCCGTCCGGCTTCACGGCGTCGTCGGCTCTGCCGTCGTCGTTCTCCGACATCTCCGGCGGCACCAATGCGGTCTACGCCAAGACGGTCTATCTGAACGACGACATGCTGTCCGGCTCCGGCCTCGGGACGATCGAGCTCTATTTCAACGGCACGTTCACGCTGGCGGCCGACGCCCGTGTCGACCTGGCGGCCGGCACGAGCCTTTCGATCGGCGCGAACGCCGCGACCAGCATCACGACACACGCGGTGCTCGACGGCTCCATCACGAGTCCCGGCGGTTCCGTCTACGTCACCACGGGCAACCTGACGCTCGGCTCGACGGCGGTGCTGGACGTCGGCGGGGAGTGGTACAATAGCGCCTCCACCGGCGCGGTCGCACCGACCGTCGACGGCGGCTCGGTCGCGCTCAACGGGGCGCTCACGGTCGCGCCGGGCGCGATCATCGACGTGTCCGGCGGCGGCTGGTACAAATCACTGGCGGGCGAGGTCGGCGTCAGCTACGGCGATGCCGGCTCGATCAGGCTCGGCGGCCTCGACAGCGCCGCCCTCGCGGCCCTCGATTTGCGGGCCTTTGCGGCCGGATCCGGCGGCAGCCTCGTCCTGACGCTCGATGGTGCGGTGCAGATCGGCGGCACCGACCCCGGCGACGGCACGTTCTATCTTCCGGCCACGCTCTTCGGCGACAGCGGCTTCCGCTCCGTCTCGATCACGGCGGACACGATCACGGTGCCGGACGGCGTCACGGCGACGTTGGTGCCGACCAGCATCGACCTGATCGGCGTCGACCTGGCCAGCGTGGCGACCGGGACCAGGCTGAGCGAGGTCGGCACCATCCGGGTGCTGGATCTGGTGGATCGGGCGAACCTGGACACGACTTCGATCGACCTGAGCTCCACCACGAGCATCACGATCGGAACCGGTGCCAGCCTCACCTCCGACGTCGGCGGCAGTATCGACCTGACACAGTTAGATACGAGCACGACCACGGGCATCGTACGGGTGAACGGCACCGTCTCGGCGCCGGCGGGACGCATTTCCGTCTCGGCGAGCAACGTCGTGCTGGGGGAAGCGGCGCGGCTGCATGCGCTGGGAGAGGCGGTCGTCTACACCGACCCGACCACCGGCCTGCGCTCCGGCGAGGTGCTGGACGGCGGATCGATCACTCTGTCGGGGACCACCCTCGACATCGCGACGACCGTGGTGATCGACGCCTCCGGCACCTCGGCGACGATCGACGTCGTCACCGGCCGCTCGGTCCAGCCGCTGACCCTGGCGAGCGACGGCGGATCGATCAGCATCACTCTGCCGGGACAAACCGATCTCGAAGCCACGCTGATCGCTCGGGCGGGCGGATCCGGCGCGGCCGGCGGCACGCTGACGCTGATCGATGGTGCGACAGCGTCGAGCAGCAGCGGAAGCACCACGACGATTCCCACCTATCTCGGATACTACGATCCCACGACCGGCAAATTCACACGCAAGTCCTATTCGAGCTTCGATCTCGATCTCTACGACGAGTTCGGAACGGACGCGATCAAGCTGACGTCCGCGGAACGGACCGCGATCAATGCCCTCAAACAATCGATGGCGGGGGGAATCGTCATCGTCGACGGATCGATTCCGGACGAGGCCATTTCCATGGCTGTCGATCCATGGGTGACGAATTCGGCGATCCGCGAGGCCGTCGTCTACTTGATCAACAAGTACTTCTACAACACGGTCAACGCGACGACTCCATCGACCAAGATCACCATCGCGGATGTCGCGCTGACATTCTCGCGGGTATCCGACACGAGCTTCCGGAACGGTGGCTTCTCGACGATAAACATCAACACGACGAACGCGCTGGGCCTCACCGATGGGCTCGATCTCAGCCTGCCGCAGACGGTCCTGAACATCACGGCACAGAAGATCATTCCGGTTTCCGACGATACGGTGGCACGGATTCAGGCCGCAGCGATAACGTTGGCCCGGGGCACGTCGACGGTTCCTGCGTGGAGTGCGACCTCGTCCGGCACCGTCACGCTCGAAGCGTCGCTGATCGAGATCGAGCGCGCCTCCCTCCGCGGCTTCGCCGAAACCGAGCTGGCCGCCGACGAGATCCGTTTCGTCTATCCGGCTCTCGGCACGGCCGCGACGCTCGATGTCGACGGCACGCTGGTGATGACGGCGGCGCAGATCTATCCCGCGACCGAGACCACCGCGACCGTCACGGCGGCCGACAAGATCGTGGTGCTGGGCAACGGCAGCTCGACCACGCCGCTGTCCGCGGGCGGGTCGCTGACGCTGTCCGCGCCCGATATCGAGGTCTACGGCACATTGAGGGCGCCGTTCGGGTCGGTCACGCTCGCGGCCACCAATTCCGTGACCCTGGGCGAGGGCGCGCTGGTGTCGGTCTCGGGTGATGGTCTGGTGGTGCCCTACGGGGTGATCTACGACGGCGAGTATTGGGCGCGGTACGCCAGCTCGAGCGACCCGGAACCCGACAGCATCACCGAGCTGCCGGCCAAGTCGGTGACCCTCGACGCGCCGACCGTGACGATCGCCGGCGGCGCGACGATCGACGTCTCCGGCGGCGGCGATCTGTTCGCCTCGCAGTTCATCGCCGGCACCGGCGGGTCGCACAGCGTGCTGGCGATGAGCAACACCTACGCCATCGTGCCGCTCGCCTCCTACGCGTCGGTGACGGCGCCGGCCGGCAGCGGCATCGCCGCGGGCAGCAAGATCTATCTCGCGGGCGGCAACGGCGTCGCCGCCGGCTGGTATGTGCTGCTGCCGGCGCAATACGCCCTCGTCGATGGCGCCTATGCGGTCCAGCTCGTCTCGGGCACGACCGGCACCAGCATCAAGTCTGCGGTGACGCTGGCCGACGGCTCGGTGCTGATGGCCGGCTCGCTGGCCAACGGGCTGACCGGCACGTTCGACCAGCAGAGCTCGCTGTGGCGAGTGATGTCCGGCGACGTGGTCCGCTCCTACAGCGAGTACGCCGAGGCCCGCGCCAACACCTATTTCGCCTCGGACGACTTCAAGACCCTGCAGTATCGCCTGACCGGGACCACCGTGGTGACGCCGCGCCTGCCGATGGACGGCGGCTCGCTGGTGCTGCAGGCCACCTCCAGCCTGACGCTGGACGGCACGCTCCGGTCCTCGGGCGTCGACGGCGGGCGCGGCGGGCTCGTCGACATCGCCGGGGCCAAGATCGCGGTGGTCGGCGCCGGCCAGTCGACCAGCGATCTCACCGGCTACCTGATCATCGACGCCGACCAGCTCTCCGCCTTCGGGATCGAGAGCCTGCTGCTCGGCGGCGTGCGCACCCCCACGGCCTCCGGCATGACGATCGCCGTCACGGCCGGCAGCATCGTGGTGCGCAACGACGAGGACACGGCGCTCACCGGCCCGGAGATCGTCCTCGCGGCGACCGGGGACGTCACCGTGGCGGCGGGCAGCGTGATCCGCGCCGAGGGCACGATCGCGGGCGGCGGCGGTGACCTGATCATGACCGAGGCGGAGGCCACCGGCGACCACGGCGTGCTGCTGCGGGTCTCCAACGGCGACGCGGTCGGCGTGATCCGCGCCAATGTGGACAGCAGCAGCCATGCATTGCTCACCATCGGCGAGGGCGCGGTGGTGGCGGGCGGGGCGTCGCTGATGCTCGACGCCACGGGCGAGTTCACGCTCGCCGGGTCGGCCGGGATCTCGGGAACGGCGGTCACGCTCGGCAGCAGCCGGATCAGCTTCGGCGCCACCGGTGCGGTCACCGGCGTGGCGTTCGGGACCGACGCGCTGACGCGGTTCGCCGGCACCGAGGTGCTGACGCTGCAGAGCTACTCGACCATCGACTTCTACGCCGGCGTCGATTTCGGCGCGATCGGGCTCGACACCGTGGTGCTCGATACTGCGGGCCTGGTCGGCTACACCTCGGGCACCGTCACGGTGGCGGCCGGCACCATCGCGCTGCAGAACACCAGCGGCCGCTATGCCGGCACCAGCACGTCGTCGGGCACGCTGGTGGTCGCGGCCGACGACCTGGTGCTGGCCGCCGGCGACAAGACGCTCGGCGGCTTCGCCGCCGTGACGTTGTCCGGCGCGACGACGATCCGCGGGCTCGGCACCGGCAGCCTCGATGCGGGGTCGGCCGGCCTCACCCTGGCGGCGCCGCTGATCACCAGCGAGGGCGGATCGAACCAGTCCGTCGTCACCACCGGCATGCTGGCGGTGATCCCGGGAGGGGGCGGCGTGTCGACCGCCGCGCGGGATTTCGGGAGCCAGGGCGGCGTCTGGTCGTTCACCGGCGCCAGCGTGTCGCTCGCCGGCCGCATCGATGCGCTCGGCGGCAGCGTCGGCCTGACCGCGACGGCGGGCGACGTGACGCTGGCGAGCGGCGCCGTGATCGACGTCGGCGGCTACGCCAAGACGTTCTACGACGTGGTGGCCTACGCGGATTCCGGCGACATCGCCCTGACCGCGGTCGGCGGTGACGTGCGGGTGCTCGCGGGCTCGGCCCTGACTCTGTCGGCCGACGCCGGCGGCGGCGACGCCGGCAGCCTGTCGGCGACCGCCTCGGGCGGCGGAACCGTGGTGCTGGCCGGTGCCATCGACGCGCATGCGGCGAGCGGGCGAGGCGGATCGTTCGCGCTCGACGTCGCGGCGCTCGCCGACTTCTCCGCCTTCTCGTCCTGGCTCGACACGGCCGGCTTCAGCGGCGCGCGGACGTTCCGCATCCGCAACGGCGACGTCGTCATCGACGGCACCACCACGGCCGAGACCTTCGTGCTGTCCGCCGATACCGGATCGGTGACGGTCTCCGGCACCATCGACGCACGCTCGACCTATGGCGGCACGATCACCATCACGGGCGGCGGCGGCCTGACGATGACGAGCGACGCCGTGCTGACGGCGGCCGCCACCAGCTCCGACGATCTGGGCAGCGCCCGGGTGACGCTGGAGGCGACCGGCGGCACGCTCGACATCCGGGGCGGCAGCATCGACGTCTCCGGCGGCGACGGCGGCAAGGTGGTGTTCCGGGCGCTGCAGAACGCCACCCACGACGGCATCGCCGTCGCCTCTCTGGCCCCCGTCATCACGGGCGCGCGCCTGTCGACGCTGGACGGCGTCGCCGTCTATTCCTACGACAGCGACGTCACCATCGATTCGGCGCTGGCCGCCGCCTACACGGCAGACGCTGCGACCTTCGTGACCTGGGCCGCGACCTCGAGCCTCGGCGCGGCCAGCGGCATCCTCGTGATGCCGGCGATCGAGGTGCGCAGCACCGGCGACATCGCGGTGACGGCCGACTGGGACCTGTCCACCATGAGCGCGCATGCGGGCACGCTGACGCTGCGCGCGGCGGGCAATCTCGTCGTCACCGGCAATATCAGCGACGGCTTCGACGGCGCGACGCGGTCGAGCAACACGCTGCTCGGCCGGGAGTCCTGGAACCTGCGGCTGGCCGCGGGGGCGGATCTGTCATCCGCCGGCGCGAGTGCGGTCCGGCCCAATGCGGCGCTCGCCGACGGCGAGGGCGGCCTGACGCTCGGCAGCACCACGGCCGGGTCGCTGGTCCGGACCGGGACCGGCGACATCACGATCGCGGCCGCGGGCGACATCGGCCTCGTCCATTACCAGTCGGCGATCTACACGGCCGGCCGCGCCGACCCGACCGTGTACAGCAACTTCAGCGCGCCCAGCGGCGCCCAGTACGGGGTCTGGGGCGGCAACCTCGCCATCAGCGCCGGGGGCGACATCAGCTCGGTCTATCTGACGGGCAGCAGCAGCACCTCCAACATGAACTATGCGCAATGGCTGAAGACGGCCGGCTCGGTGAACAGCGCCTTCCTGTTCCTCGACTACACCGCCAGCGGCATCACCAATCGGGGCCAGCAGTCCACCTGGTACGTCGATTACAGTGGCTTCGTGCAGGGCGTGGGCGCGCTCGGCGGCGGCAATGTCGGGGTCGATGCGGGTGGCGACCTCGACAACCTGGTGGTGGCGCTGGCCACCACCGGCCGCGTGCTCGGCGGCACCACGACGACGACCGACAAGCAACTGGTGACGAACAACGGCGGCCTCCTGAGCGTCGATGCCGGCGGCACCATCTACGCCGGCTACTACTACATCGCCCGCGGCGCCGGCGAGATCGAGGCCGCCGCGCTGGCCGTCGGCCACACCGTGACGGTCGGCAGCACGGTCTATTCGGTCGCCCCGGTGCTGTCGCTCGGCGACGCCTCGCTCCGCGTCACCACCAAGGGCGACATGCGCGTGCAGGGCGTGATCGATCCGCTGATGGCCTACGATGCCGCGACGGGCATTTATGTTCAGGCGTACATGCTGGGAGTGAGCGAGCGCGCGACCCTCGAGCTCGTCTCGGTCGGCGGCGACGTCGTCCTGGTCAATCAGGCGAACCACGTCTCCGACGACAGCTCGGACTCGTACGCCGCCTACTACGATCGCGCCAATCTCTATCCTTCGATCACCACCGTCGTCGCCCTCGACGGGAATGTCAGCAATCTGGCCAGGATGATCATCCTGCCGGGCAGCGAGATCGACCTGCGCATCCTGGCGGCCGACGACGTCACGCCGGGCACGATCCTGATGAGCCGCGCGGTCCGCGAGATGCTGCCCTCCGCCTTCGTGCCCTCCGGCGGCTCCGGCTCGGCCACGCAATACGTCAAGTATTCGGGCACCGACAATTGGGTCACGGTGTTGACCAACTATGCGGGAGCCCAATACTTCTCGTCCACTCCGACCTTCGAGAATTATCTGGAAAGCGTCAGGAATCCGACCACGTTGCCCAATGCGGGCGACCACGAGCCGAGCCGCATCTATGCCCTCGACGGGACCATCTGGGGCGGCAGCCTGACCGCCAACGAGTCGGTCCAGATCCTCGCCGGAACCGACATCCGCAACCCCACCTACGCGATGCGCAACCTCCACGAGGCCGACACGACGTGGATCAGTGCCGGGCGCGACATCGTCGGCGGCACCTACCAGATCGATGGTCCGGGCAGCCTGCTGCTGACCGCCGGCCGCGACGTCTACTCGACCAGCGGTCTCTACTCCGCGTCTCCCATGTCCATCCTGGCCAGCGGCAATCAGGTCTACAGCCTGACCGACGGCGCCGTCACCTCGTACGGGACCATCAACGGCCTGCCCGAGACCGGCGCCTCGATCGAGGTGATCGCCGGCCTCAATGGCCAGCAGCCGGCCTATGCGGCGTTCATGGCGGCCTATCTCGATCCGACCAACGTCGCCGTCATGTCGGGCTGGCTCACCACCACGGTCGGTGGCGTCACCGTGCCGCTCTATCTCACCGACGCGTACGAGACGCTGTCGGACGGGACGGTGAAGCAGACCCGCTTCGGCCTCGTCTCCTATGTCGCGCAGGTCACCGGCCGGACGCTGTCGGCGAGCGAGGCCTGGGACGTGTTCCAGACCCTGCCGGCCCTGACGCAGCAGCGCTTCGTCCGCTCGGTCTATGTCCAGGAGCTGCGGGCGGCCGGACGCGACCAGTCCGGCGACCTGACCACCGGCGGCTACGATCGCGGCTACACGGCGATCGCGACCCTGTTCCCGGGCGACGGCTGGGACGGCGACATCCAGTTCGGCAACGCCTTCGTCCGAACCAATGCGAGCGACGGCGACATCCGCCTGCTGGCCCCGGGTGGCGGCGTCCAGGTGGCGAGCCTCAACACGGCACCCGACGCCGGCTACGGCATCGTCTCCCTCGACTACGGCCGGATCGAGATCGTCGCCCGGGACGACGTGATGGTGAACGCCTCGCGCATCCTGACCTTCGGCGGCGGCGACGTGACCATCTGGTCGACGGTGGGTGACGTCGATGCCGGACGCGGCGCCAAGACCACCCGCATCCCGGTCTCGTCGATCATCGATACCGACGAGGACGGCGTCACCCGCATCATCCCGCAGGCGGACTTCAGCGGCTCGGGCATCGGCACGGTCGAGGGCTTCACCGACGTCGAGCCCGGCGACGTCGACCTGATCGCGCCGGAGGGCACGGTCAATGCCGGCGACGCCGGCATCCGGGTCTCCGGCGACTTCAACGTCGCGGCGCGCTTCGTCCTCAACATGGACAACATCAAGGTGAGCGGCGAGACCAAGGGCGTGCCCAAGGAGGACACCAAGGTCGCGCCCCTCGCGGTCGAGACCCAGGACAAGACGGCCGCGGAGGCGGCCGCCGCCGCGACCCAGCAGGCCACCGGCGATCGCCCCTCGGTCATCATCGTCGAGATCCTCGGCTATGGCGGTGGCGGAGAGGAGCGCACGCCCGACGCGGACGAACGCGACCGGCGGTCTCAGGTGCCGCGTCCCTACGATGTCGACAGCGCCGTGCAGCTCGTCGGCAACGGTTCGCTCGGAGAGGCCCAGCTCCAGGCGCTCACGGTCGGCGAGCGGCGGAACCTCGCGCGGCGGTGAGAGCCGGTCGGAGCTCGGGAGAGCCGTTGCACGTTTCGACGTCGTCCGGGACGCGCCGACCCCCGCCCGAAGACTTGCTCGGTCGATCCCGTGGCCGCGGCGCCTTCCGCGACCGGCAGGTCAGGCGACGGCGAGAGCCGTCAGGCTGACGGTGGGATCATCGCTCGAACCGGGCGATGGTTTCCAGCACGTCGGTTTCGGCCTCGTTCGGCTGGGGTGTGCCAGTACGCGGCCGGGGTACCGGTTGCGCCGGGCGATCCGCTCGGCGCTCGTCTCGCCGGAGGCCGCTCCGGTCCGTTCCTCGATCTCCAGCTCCATCAGCGGCTGGGCGGCGAAGCCGCCCATCTCCCGCAGCACATCGGCGTCCGGGGGCTCCGCCACGAGGGCGTGCAGGTCCACGCCTCGGCTCGCCATTCTCTGCCGGATCGCGGCGGTGGTACGCCAGCGTCCGGCCGGTTCGCTGGACCGGTCGCGAATTCGGGCATCGATCAGGTGGTGCGAGACCGCGCACGCCGAGCGAGATTCCGTCCCGGTGTCTCCACGGCGAAATTTCGCTCGCGACCCGTCCCGGTGCGGAATTTTGATCGAATTTCAGGAAGTTATACTGACCGCATCCCCGGCGCGGCCCGCGCGGGCGTGACCGCGACCTCGGGCTGGCGGTGGGGATCGAGCGGCCGTCCGGTCACGAACGGAGTGCGCCGGCGGAAGCCGCGACCGGAGAGTCTGACCGGCTCTGTCTGGAACGGCGCTTCTCGGGCTCGACGAGGTGCGAAGGAATTGCCCTGCTCCACGGCTTCCGGAGAGACGAGCAGGAGCCTTCGAAGCCGGTCAGGTCGTCGCGAGGCTTTTCCGCAGCGCTTCGCGCAGGTCGCGGCGGCTGGTCTTGCCCACCGCGGTCTCCGGGAAGGCGGCGACGAAGACGATGCGGTCGGGGATCTTGAAGGCGGCGATGCCGCGCTCCGTCAGCCAGGCCTTGAGGGCGCGCGCCGTCGGCGCGTCGTCGCGCGGCAGGACGAAGGCGCAGGCGCGCTCGCCCCAGACCGGGTCCGGCACCGACACCACGGCGGCGTCGCGCACCTGCGGATGGGCGAGCAGATGGTCCTCGACCTCCTCGGGGGAGAACTTCTCGCCGCCGCGATTGATGCGGTCGGTGAGCCGGCCCTGCACCGAAAGGTAGCCGTCCGGCCTCATGATCACGACGTCGCCGGTGCGGTAGAAGCCGTCCGGCGTGAAGGCGGCGGCGTTCGCCGCGTCGTCGTCGTGATAGGCCCGGATCGTGTAGGGGCCGCGGGTCAGCAGGGCGCCGGGCGTGCCGGGCGGCACCGGCCGGTCGTCCGGGTCGACGACCAGAAGCTCGTCGTCGGGGCTGATCGGCCGTCCCTGGGTTTCCAGGACGCGATCCGGGTCGTCGTCGAGCCGCGTGTAGGCGACCAGGCCCTCGGCCATGCCGAACACCTGCTGCAGCCGCGGCCCGAAGGCGGCGACGATGCGGCGCGCCATCGCGGGCGTCAGCTTGGCGCCGCCGACCTGCAGCACCTTCAGGCTCGACAGGTCGTGCGGCAGGCCCGGCGCCGCCTCGGCCCACAGCAGCGCCAGCGGCGGCACCAGACCGGTGATGGTGACGCGCTCGCGCGCGATCAGGGCGAAGGCCTCCTCGGGGCTCGCCGACGGCGCCATCACGACGGTGCCGCCGGCGTGGAGCGTGCCGAGGCTGCCGGGCGAGCTCATCGGGAAGTTGTGGGCCGCCGGCAGGGCGGTCAGATACACGCTGTCGCGGCCGAGGCCGCAGATCGCGGCGCTGCCGCGCAGGCTGTAGATGTAGTCGTCGTGGGTGCGCGGGATCAGCTTGGGCAGGCCGGTCGAGCCGCCGGAGAGCTGCAGGAACGCGACTTCCGAGGGAGATCGTTCGGGCAGGTCGCGCGGCGCCTCGGCTTCGAGCTGATCGAGCGGCACGCAGTCTGCGGCGTCGCCGGCCACCACGACATGGCGCAGGCCGGGGCAGAGCGTGCGCATCTCGCGGGCGAGGCCGCGGTGGTCGAAGCCGTCGATGGTGTCGCGCACCACACAGGCGGCCGCCTCGGCGCGCGTGATCAGATGGCGGATCTCGGTGCGGCGGTGGGCCGGCAGCGCGAACACCGGCAAGAGCCCGGCCCGGAAGAGCCCGAACACCAGCGACAGGAACCGCGCCTCGTTGCCGAGCTGCAGCAGCACCCGCTCGCCCGGCACGAGACCGAGTCGCAGAAATCCGGCGGCGAGCGCGTCGGCGCGGGCGTCGAGGTCGGCGTAGCTCCAGCGGTCGCAGCCGCCGACGACGGCGAGATGCGCCGGATCGGCGGCGGCGCGCGCCCGCAGCAGCGCCCCGAAGGTCTCGCCGCGCCAGTAGCCGAGCCGGCGATAGCGCTCGGCGAAGTCCTCCGGCCAGATCTGCCGCGCCGGGATCATGCGTCCCTCCCGTCGGAACCGGCGACGGCCGGCGCGGCCAGGCCCGCGGCAATGGCGTCCGGAGCGGCGACGGCCGGGCGCAGCGGCCGGCCGAGCGGGCCGTCGAGGAAGCGGCGCTCGAACAGATGGAACGACAGCGCCGCCAAGGCGATCGTCAGCGTGTAGCCGATCGCGAAGACGGCGAGGCGCTGCAGCGGCGAGCCGGCGATCCAGCCGGGCAGAGCGATCATCGCCGCGAACAGCGCGAGCGCGTGGTAGACGTAGCCGCCATACGAGATGCGGCCGATGTAGCGGACCACCAGCGGCCGGCACATCCACACGATCGGCGGCAGGCGCGCCAGGATGGCGAGGATGGTGGCCACGGCGGCGAGGATCAGCACCGAGTAGACGATCGCCTCGCGGCCGGCGCCGATCGCGAGGCCGAGCCGCGGCGTGCCCGCATGGTCCCAGTAGACGACGAGATAGAGCGCCGCTGCGGTCACGGCGAGCAGCACCGCCGTCCAGGCGAGGCGGGGCGTGACGGCGCGCTCGTGGGCGGCGATCGCGACCAGAGCGCCGGCCGCGAAGCCGTCGAACTGGCCCGGGCTCAGCATGAACACGCCGAGCGCCCGCATCTCCTCGGGGACCCCGAGGGCGCCCAGCCACTGGCTCTCGCCCCAGCGGATCAGCGGGCTCAGCGCGACGACGGCGAGCAGCAGCACGACGACGCGGCGCGGCGCCACGACGGCGAAGACGAGCGGCAGCAGCAGATAGAACTGCTCCTCCAGGCTCAGCGACCACAGATGGCCGACGCCGCCCACCTTGAACAGTGCCGGATCGTGGAGCCCCGCCAGATTGTACGTGAAGGTCGCGAGGAACGGCAGGGCCTCCGGAAAGCGCGAACCGGGGTCGAGCAGGCCGAGCCCGCCGACGATCGACAGATAGAGGACGTAGACGGGCAGGATCCGCGCCGCCCGCCGTCGGACGAAGCCGAGCAGGAACGCCGTCCGGGTCGGGCGGCGCTCGGGGTGCTCGAGGATCGACCGCGTGATCACGAAACCGCTGATCACGAAGAACAGCCAGAGCGCCCCCCAGCCGGAGGCGACGACGTTGCTGTGCAGGAGCACGATGGCGGTCAGCGCGAAGCAGCGCAGCGCGTCGATCTCGGGCACGAAGCCGCGCTGCGGCCGGGGTGCGGTGGGGATGGAGTCCATGTCGGGTCCGTCGTTAGGCATGGGCGACGGCGGGGCGGCCGGATGGCCCGAGGCGGGGCGACAGGCGGTCGACGACGATCCGGCAGATCGCGTCGACGCTGTCGTGGATGAAGAAGTGGCGCCCCGGCATCACCGTGAGCGTGAAGGCGCCGGTGGTGTGGGCGCGCCAGCGGTCGAGCTCGCGATGGTCGACCTCCTGGTCGTCGTCGGCGCCGATCACGTCGAGCGGACAGGCGACCGCGTCGGTTCGCGGCGCCCGGGTCATCAGCTCGCTGGCGACGAAGTCGGCCCGGATGATCGGGCCCATCAGGGCCATCAGCTCGGTGCTGGCGAGCGCCTCGTCCGGGGTGCCGCCGAGGAAGCGCAGCTCGGCGAGCAGCGCCGCGTCGGAGAGGCCGATGCGCGGCCGCAGCCGGCCCGCGAAGGAGGGCGCATGGCGTCCGGAGACGAACAGATGCGCCGGCGGTCGTCCGGCCCGCTCGGCCGCGAGCGCCACCCGGAAGGCGAGCGCGGCGCCGAAGCTGTGGCCGAGCAGCGCGAAGGGGCGGTGCTGCGCCCCGATCAGCTCGGCCGCGAGCTGCGCCACCAGCGCCTCGGGGTCGGCCAGCGGCGGCTCGCCCATGCGGGCGCCGTGGCCGGGCAGCTCGATCGGGCGCACGCTGATCCACGCCGGCAGCCGCTCGTCCCAGCGGCGGAACACGGCGGCGTTGCCGCCCGCGTAGTGGAAGCAGATCAGGTCGAGCGCCGCGAGCGGCTTGCGGCAGCGATAGGGCAGGCAGGGCGGAACTGTCATGCGGGAGGCGTGTCCGGGCGCGGCTCCGCCGCGCGGTGGGCGAGCGCGGCGTTGAGGCTCGCGAGGGTCGGATGGGCGAACAGATCCGTCACCGACAGGGCGACACCGAGTTCGTCGCGCAGCCGCCCGTGCGCCTCGACGAGCAGCACCGAGGTGGCGCCGAGCTCGAAGAAGTTCTCGTCGGGCGGGATGTCGGCGCGGCCGAGCAGGCGCCCGAGCACGGCGGCGATCCGGCGCTCCAGCTGTGACGCGGGGCGTGCGGAAGGCGCCGCGGCGGCGAGCACCGGCAGGGCGCGGCGGTCGATCTTGCCGTTGACGGTGAGCGGCGGCGCGGCGAGGCGCCCGATCAGCCGCGGCACCATGTGGCGCGGTAGCAGGCCCTGCACATGCGCCCGCAGCGCCTCCGGCTCGACCGTCGCGCCGGGCCGCGGAACCACATGGGCGACCAGCATCGGGGCGCCGCCGGCCTGCACGGCGGCGACGGCGCGGGCGACGGCGGGATGGGATTCGAGGGCGTGCTCGATCTCGCCCAGCTCGACCCGGTGGCCGCCGATCTTCACTTGTGTGTCGGCGCGGCCGAGGAACTCCAGCGTGCCGTCCGGCCAGAAGCGGCCGAGATCGCCGGTCCGGTAGAGCCGCTCGCCGTCGGCGGGGTGCCGGACGAACGCCGCGGCGGTCCTCTCGGCGTCGTCCCAGTAGCCGAGGGCCAGCCCGGCGCCGCCGATGTGGAGCTCGCCGCAGACGAGGTCGGGCCGGTCGGCGCCGGCGCGGTCGAGCACCCGATAGTGCTGGCCGCGCAGCGGCCGGCCGTAGGGCACCGCGCGCCACTGCGGCGGCACGGTCTCGACCTCCTGGGCATTCGACCAGATCGCCGCCTCGGTGGCGCCGCCGAGCACGATCAGCCGCGCCGCCGGGGCGAGCCGACGCAGCCGGCCGGCGAGGTCGAGCGGCATCCAGTCGCCGCTCGCCAGCACGAGGCGCAGCCCGGCGAGCGCCGCCGCGTCGATCCGCCAGGCGGCGAGCAGCATGGCCAGGAAGGTCGGCACCGAGTTCCACACCGTGACCCGGTGGGCGGCGAGGAGCGCCAGCCAGTGGTCGGGATCGCGGGTCCTGTCCGGGTCCGGCATCACCACGGCGCCGCCGGCGGCGAGCGGCGCGAACAGGTCGTAGACCGAGAGGTCGAAATCGAGCGCCGAGAGCGCCAGCACGCGATCGTCGGGGCCGAAGCCGAACCGCGCGATCATGTCGTCGATGGTGTTGCGCACCGCGCCGTGCGCCATGGCGACGCCCTTCGGCACGCCGGTCGAGCCCGACGTGAACAGCACATAGGCGAGGTCGTCGGGACCATTGGGGCGGCGCGCGAAGCGCGCGGCGGGCGCGATGTCGAGCGGATCGTCGAGCCCGACCGCGACCGTCGGGAGCCCGGTCTCGAAGGCGTCGCCCGCGCCGTCGCGCGAAGAAATCACGGCGGCGGGCCGCGCCTGGGCCGTCATGGCGGCGGCGCGCGCCGCCGGCTGGTCGGGGGCGATCGGGACATAGGCGGCGCCGAGCGCGTGCACGGCGAGCACCGCGACCGCCTGCAGCGGCCCCTTGGCGAGCCGGATCGCGACCCGGTCGCCGGGCGCGACGCCGGCGGCGTCGAGCCGTGCGGCGAGCGCCAGCGCCCGCTCCGCCAGCGCGCCGTGAGTGAGCGTGCCGCCCGACCAGATCACGGCCGGCCGCTCCGCCCGTGCGTCGAGGCCCGCCCAGAACGGCGCGTCGAGGCCGGCGTCGGGTCCGGCCGGAATGCGGGCGGCGCCCGCCTCGGCCCGCACGGCGGCCCGCGTCGCCCGTTGCGCGCCCGGCAGCGTGCGCGGCAGCGGCTGCGTCCAGGCTTCGGGCTCGCAGGCGAGCCGGTCGAGCGCCGCCTCGTAGGCGGCCAGCATCGGCGGCACGGCGTTGAGGTCGATGCCGGCCGCCGAGATGTCCCAGTTGAACAGCATGGCGCCGTCGCGCTCGATCACCTGATGGTCGAGCGCCACCTGCGGGGTCTGGCTCAGGCCGTAGACCTGCCGCCAGGAGATCGGCCGCGCGGCGCGGGCGTCGCCCATCAGCATGCTGGTGAAGACGACCGGCATCAGCGCGCCGCCGAAGTCGCCGCGCAGCCGGGCGAGCTCGCGCAGCAGCGTCACGCCGTCGACGGCGCCGTGCTCGATGTGCTCCAGGAGCGCCGTGCCGGCATCGCGCATCTGATCGGCGAGCGGCCGCTCGATGCCGCAGAAGCCCAGGAACGTGACGTCGGTGAACTCGCCCAGCACCCGCTCGATCTCGGGATGGATCGGCGGCCGGTTGAACAGCGTCACGTCGAGGGCGACGTCCTCGTTGCGGCTCCAGCGCGACAGCACGTTGGCGAACACGGTGCACAGCGCGATCGACGGCGTCACGCCGGTCGCCCGGCAGGTCGCCTTGAAGGCCGCCCAGCGCGGCGCCTCCAGGCGGCCGGCGAAGCGGCGGAAGCGGTTCGGCGTGCCGGCGGCGGGCGGCGGCAGGGTCGGGGCCGGCGGCAGCGCCGGAAGCGCGTCCCGCCAATAGGCCCGGGCGGCGGCGCGGCGCGCCGCGCCGGTGTCGCGGCCGGAGAGCAGCACGTCGCGGAACAGCAGCGTCGGCGCCGGCGGCGGCACGATGCCGTCGACGAGGTCGAGCCATTCCTGGAAGAAGAGCTGCCAGCTGAAGGCGTCGAGCGCGATCAGGTCGACGCTCACATGCAGCCGCACGACGTCGCCGCGGCGCGTCGCCCGGATCTCGAACAGCGGCCAGGTGCCGGGATCGCGGGTGCAGCTCTCCATCTCGCGCCGGATCGCCACCAGCGCCGCGGCCCAGTCCGACTCGGACAGCCCGGTCAGGTCCGTGGTCGCGATCTCGTAGGCCGGCACCGTCTCCAGCACGCGCTGCTGCCCGCCCTCGCACATCACCACCCGCAGCATGTCGTGGCGGGTGATCACCTCGTCGAGGCAGCGCGCCACGGTCTCGACCCCGACGCCGCTCCGCTCCAGCTCGACATAGCTGTGGGCGGCGACGCCGCCGAGCGCCATCGCCTCCGACCGGCCGACCCGGTAGGCCTCCTGGATCGGCGTCTGCGGAAACGGGCGGAACCGGTCGGCCGGGCAGGGGACGATCGGCGACGCAGGCGCCGCCGGAGGTACGGCAGCGGCTGCGAGCGTCGCGAGCCGGGCCATCAGGTCCGGCTTCCTCGCGGCGATCTCGGCACGCAGGGGAGCGTCGAGCGCACCGGCGCGAGCCTGGTAGCGGAGCTGGCCGTCCTCGACCCACAGGCGGATGCCGCGCGCATCGAGCCGGTCGAGCAGATCCGAGAGGCTCACAGGCTGCCCTCCAGGGTCGGCGCCACCGATCCGACCGGCGCGGCCCGCCACGCCGCGAGATCGGCGGCCGCGATGGCGCCGCCGGCGGCGACGTGCAGGCAGGGCTGGTCGGGGCCGAGCCGCAGCGCGGCGTGCAGAGTCTCCAGCGGCGCGTCGCCGACCTGGCAGAGGCCGAGGCCGTTCTCCATCGCCGCCGTCTCCAGGAGCTGGCAGACGGCGCCGCACTCGATCAGCCCGAAGGCGAGGCTGGCCCGATCGTAGAGTGGTGCGACGACGTCGAGGGCGAGCGCGAAGCAGAGGACGAAGGCGGCGCCGTCGAGCCAGCCGGCATTGCCGGGCGTGGCGATCGGCGGACAGGGCGCCGCCACGCGATGCACCAGCCGGTGGCTCTGCGGATCGTACCACCACGCGCCGGCCGCCAGCCCGGCGACGCGGCCGGGCGCGATCCACACATGCGTCTCGAGCGGGTACCGGCCGCCGGCGGACGCATAGGCCCGGCGCGGCTGGCCCGCCACCTCGGCCTCGCGCAGCACGGCGAGCGTCGCGGCGAGCCTGTCGCGCGCGAACGGCGCCCGGTCGAAGGCCCGCCAGCTCCGCCGCGCGAGGATCAGGTCGTCGATCGGCGCCGCCGCGAGGTCGATCGCCTCGCCGGCCGGTCGCCACCGGCGCAGGCTCCGCTTGAACAGGCGGCGCGCCTCGGCGTCGAGGATCGGCGGGCGCTTCGCGACATAGTCGTCGAGCCGCCGCTCGGCCGCCGACCAGGCGGCCCGCGCCGGCGGCCGGCCCGCCTCGGCGCCGGTGCCGGTGCCGCCGAGCTCGGCGACCAGCGCGGCGAGGTCGCGCAGCTGCGCCGCCGCGGCGAGCCGCGGCAGCGGCGGCCGGGTGCCGGTCGCCGCCTCGATCCGGGTCGCCAGCGTGATCAGGTCGACCGACGAGGCGCCGAGTGCGACCAGCGAGTCGTCCGCCGTCGGGGCCGGCCCGCCGAGGATGTCCCGGACCATGGCCAGCACCGTCGCCATCGCGGGGCTGTCGTCGATCGGGTCCGCCGCGGCGGCGGGCGGGGCGACGCCGGCGGCTGCGTCCGGCTGTGCCGGCACCGTCTCGGCGCGGCGGAGCGCGGCGCGGTCGACCTTGCCGTTCGCGGTCAGCGGCCAGCGCGTCACCCTGGACCAGCGCGCCGGCACGAAATGGTCCGGCAGGCGGCTGCGCAGCCAGCGGTCGAGCTCGACGAAGGCGACGTCGTCGGCCTCGACATGGGCGACGAGGCGCCGATGCGCGCGGCCCTCGGTGGCGAGAACGACCGCCTCGCGCACCGCCGGATGGGCGCGCAGCGCCGCCACCACCTCGCCGGTCTCGACCCGGTGGCCGTCGATCTTCACCTGCTCGTCGCGGCGGCCGAGGAACTCGATCGTCCCGTCCTCGCGGTAGCGGCCGAGATCGCCGGTGCGGTAGAGCCGCAGTCCGGTGCGCGGATGCGCGAGGAACTGCGCCGCGGTCCGCTCGCCGTCGCCGTAGTAGCCGCAGGCGAGGCCGCGGCCGGCGACGAACAGCTCGCCGGTCTTTCCGGGCGGCGCGATCGCCAGCCCCTCGTCCAGCACGAACACCTGCTGGCCGCCGAGGGCCCGGCCGTAGGGGATGCTGGTCCAGGCCGGATCGACCGTCTCGATGCGATGGAAGATCGACCAGATCGCCGCCTCGGTGGCGCCGCCGAGGCTGATCATTTCAAGGTTCGGCCACAGCGCCCGCGCCCTGCCGGGCAGGTCGACCGGGATCCAGTCGCCGCTCAGCAGCGCGGTGCGCAGCGCCAGGCTCCGGCTGGCGGCGGGCGCCAGCGCGCAGGTCTCGACGAACAACCCGAACAGGCTCGGCACCGTGTTCCACACGGTCACGCCGTGCTGCCGGCACAGCGCCAGCCAATGGCTCGGATTGCGCTGCTCGGCCGCGTCGGGCAGCACCAGGCAGCCGCCGGCGCCGAGCACGCCGAACACGTCGTGCACCGACAGGTCGAAATGCAGCGCCGACAGGCCGAGCACCACGTCGCCCATGCCGAGGCCGAAGCGGGCGTTCACGTCCAGCACGGTGTTCACGGCGGCGGCGTGCGAGACCGCGACGCCCTTCGGCGCGCCGGTCGAGCCGGACGTGTAGATCACGTAGGCGAGGTGGTCCGCCGAAGCACCGGCGTGGCCGGTCAGGTCTTCGGTGTCGCCCGGCGGCACCGTCGCCACGTCGATCACGGTGCCGGCGAAGCTGTCCGGCGGCCGGGCTCCGGCGGCGAGCGTGAGGCGCGGCGCGAGGTCGGCCAGGATGGCCGACTGGCGGGCCGCCGGCTGCGCGGCGTCGATCGGCACATAGGCGCCGCCGGCGATCGCGACGGCGAGGCAGGCGGCGATCTGGTCGACGCCCTTGACGCCGAGCAGGGCCACCGGCTCGCCCGGCCGGACGCCGTGCCGGCGCAGCAGGTCGGCGATGCCGGCGACCCGGGCGGCGAGTTCGCCGTGCGTCACGGTGCCGGAGGCGGTGGCGACGGCGGGGCGGGCCGCGGCGGCGGGCAGGCGGTCGAGCCAGAGGTCGTGCAGTCGCGTGGCGGGCGCCGGCGCGACCAGCGGCGGCACCAGGTCGGCGGCGCTCGGGTCGGGCCGCGCCGGCGGCGCGTCGATCAGGCCGGGATCGTCGGCGAGCGCGGCGAGGTGGTCCATCATGGCGGCGAGCAGGCGAGCCGGCACCGGACCGGCGAAGGCGGCCGGCACCACGTCCCAGCGCAGCCGCAGCGCGCCCTCCCACTCGATCATCTGGTTGTCGAGGATCACCTGCGGGGTGCGGCTGCGCACGCAGATCTGGCGGCCCGGTTGCGCCCTGGCCCGGCCGAGCAGGCGGGTGTCGTTCTGGGTCAGCGTGCTGGTGAACACCACCGGCATCGGCACGCCGTCGAGCCGGCCGCGATACCGCGCGAGGTCGGCCGCCATCGCGAGCCCGCTGCAGGCGCGGTGCTCCATGTCGCGCCAGAGGTCGCGCTGCAGCCGCTCGATCAGCCCCCGCCACGTCTCGCCCGGCTGCACCTCCATCTCGAACAGCATGGTCGAGGTGAAGTCGCCGACCAGGGCGTCGACGTCGGGATGCAACGGGCGGCGGTCGTACATGGTGGTGTTCAGGCAGAAGCGCGGCGCGTCCGAGAAGCGTGCCAAAACCTCGCCGAACACCGCGAGCAGCAGCACCGACGGCGTCACCGCGAGCCGGCCGGCGAGCGCCTGGAGCCGGCTCCAGCGGGCCGGGTCGATCTCGGCGTCGAGCGTCTCGAACGCCGGCGGGGTCGGCACCGCGCCGAGCGGGCCGGCGAGCGGCAGCGCCGGCGCGTCCGGCAGCGTGTCGCGCTTCGCCCGCCAGTAGCCGCGGTCGCGCGCCTGCGCCTCCGGCTCGTCGCGGACCTGCAGCACGTAGTCGCGGAACGACAGGCCGATCGGCGGCAGCACGGTGTCGGGATCGGCGTAGAGGGTCGCGACGTCGTCGAGGATGCGCAAGAAGCTCTGCTGGTCGCAGATCAGCATGTCCATGGCGACGTGGACGCGCCGGTGGCCGTCGGGCAGCAGCGAGATCTCGACGGCGAACAGCGGCCACGCGTCGTGCGGCCGCGTCTCGCCGGCGAGCCGGGTGCGGATCGGCTCCAGCATCGCCTCGGGATCGGCGGCGTCGCGCAGGTCGTGCACGGGCGGCACCAGCGGCGGCACGGCGGGCAGGATGCGCTGGCGCGTCGCGTCCTCGATCACGGCGCGCAGCATGCCGTGGCGCGCGATCGTCCGGTTCCACGCGCTCGCGTAGCGGTCGATGTCGAGCGCGTCGCAGTCGATCTCGTAATAGACTTGGCAGGAGGTGCCGCCGAGCGGCAGCGAGGGATCACGCCCGATCAGGTAGCTGCGCTGGATCTCGGTGAGCGGGAACGGCGCCGCCTCGCGGGCCGGATCGGCGACGATCGACGCCGCGGCGTCCGCCGCGGTGCCCGGTGGTCCGACCGTGCCGTCGAGTCGCAGCAGGCGCTCCAGCAGGGCGCTGTCGAAGCCGGTCGGGTCGGTCGTCGAGAGCGTCATGGCAGCCTCGTGTCAGGTCGGGCACGCCAGCCGGCGGGCGAGGTCTCGGCGCTCGCCGGCCGACAGCGCGTGGAGATGCAGCAGCGCCGCGGCGGTGCGCTCGATGTCGGGGCGGTCGGCGAGAAGGCCGGCCAGCGCCGCGGGCGAGCGGTGCGCGACGAAGTCGGGCAGGCTCAGCTCGGTCTGGAAGGTGCGGCGCAGCCGCGACAGCAGCCGCACCGCGGCGAGCGAGTCGCCGCCCAGCGCGAGGAAGTCGTCGGCCGGCCGCACCGCCGGCTCGCCCAGGGCCTGGGCGAAGATCAGGCAGAGCGCCCGCTCCAGCGGGCTGCCGTCGGACGGCGGCGCGGCGGCGCCGGCCGCGCCGCCGTCCGACGGCAGGACGATCGGCGCGTCGCGGCGGGCCGCGAGCGCGTCGATCTCGCGGCGGCGGGCGTCGATGTCGCCGGTGCAGACCAGCACCCTGCGCAGCCCGCTCGTCAGGATGCGCCACAGCGTGTCGAGCCCTTCGGACGGCGTGATCGCGCGGGCGATGTCGCGGGCGAACAGGCCGGAGTCGTCGGTGCCGGCCAGCGCCCGGCCGAGCGCGCCGACGTCGCGCCACGCGTCCCAGGCGATCGAGACGATCGGGAACGGCTGCGGCTCCGCCGCGGCGATCGCGTCGAGCCCCCGGTTGGCGGCCGCGTAATCGGCGACGCCGACGCCCGAGATCTCCGCCGTGATCGAGGAGAACAGCGCCAGGAAGCCCGGCCGCAGCGGCGCGAGGACGTCGCGCAGCATCAGCGTCGCCTCGATCTTCGCCCGAAAATTGCTGTCCGTCTCAGCGAGCGAGAGGTCGGCCAGCGTCTGGTTGACGTAGAGGCCGGCGAGCTGGAAGACGCCGTCGAGCCGGCCGGGCTGCGCCGCGAGGTCGGCGGCGACGCGGCCGAGCAGGGCGCGGTCGGCGGCGTCGCCGCGCCAGGCCGTGACCCGCGCGCCGCGATCGAGGCACGCTTTCAGGACCGGGTGGCGCGCCGGCGTCGCGACCACGTCCGGGTCGATCGAGCGGCCGACCACCACGATCCGGCTTCCCGGTCCGGCGAGCGCCGGCAGCAGCACCGATCCGATGCCGCCGAGCCCGCCGATCACCAGCCAGGTGCCGCCGGGCGCCGGCGGGCCGGCCGCGGCGAGCGTCACCGGCGCGAGGCTGCGCCGCCAGGCGCGGCCCTGACGGACCGCCAGCGCGACGGGCCGGGCGCCGTCCGGCCGGGTGGCGAGCAGGTGGCGCAGCAGCGTCGGGTCGGGCAGGGCATCGACGTCGAGCCAGGCGGTCCGCACGGCCAGCTCGACCGCGATGCTGTGCAGGGCGCCGAGCGCCGCCGCCTGGACGGGCTCGTCCGGCTCGCCCGCCTGGATCGCGGCGAGGCGCCGCGTCATCAGCACCAGCGGGCCGACGATGTCGTTCGTTCGCTTGGCATCGATCGCCTGGGCGAGCCGCACCAGACTGCCGTAGCCGAGCGCCCGGCGCTCGCGCGGGCCGGTCGGGGTGTCGTCGAGCAGCCAGGCGTGCAGGATCGTGCCGAGCCGGGCGCCGCGCGGCGCGAGCGCGTCGACGAGGGCGCGATGATCGGCGGCGGCGTCCGGGCGGACCCGGAACGAACCGTCGGCGAGGCGGCGGAACTCGCGGCCGGGCCGGACCACGGTGCCGCCGGCGCCGGTCGGCGGCGACAGCCCGTCGGGCAGGAACCAGACGGCGTCCTCGGGCCACGGCGGGGCGTTCGTGAACGGCCCCGGATGCTGGCTCCACACCGGGACGTGGCACCATTTTTCGGGCGGCCGGCGTGGTGACGCGGCGTCTGGAGCAAGAGCGTCGACCGCCGGGCCGCCGGCCGCGGCGAGCAGCGGCAGGCGATGCGGCGTGCGGCGGAACGGGTAGAGCGGCAGCGGCACGCGGCGGCGCGGCGGGCCGCCCAGGCGCAGCTCCGGCGCCACCGCGCAGCCCTCGACCCAGGCCTTGCCCATGGCGGCGAGGAAGTCGGCCCGCTGCGTCGCCGCGCTCCGCATGGTCGGGGTCGCGTCGGCGAGCGCGGCGGCGCCGCATTTGCGGGCGAGCCCGCAGAGCGTCGCGCCGGGGCCGAGCTCCAGCGCCAGCGCGTCCGGGACGGCGCTCGCGAGGCTGGAGAAGCCGTCGTGCAGCCGCACCGGGGCGCGCAGGTGCCGCACCCAATAGTCGGGCGTCGCCACCGCGTCGGGGTCGGCGAGCGCCCCGCTCGCGTTGCTCACCAGCGGGATCGTGGGCCGGGCGAGCCGGATCGTGGCCAAAGCCTCGGCGAAGCGGTCGAGGATCGGCTCCAGCCGGTGCGAGTGGAAGGCGTGCGAGACACGCAGCCGGCTCGCCGGCACGTCGCGCGCCGAAAGCGCCGTTTCGAGCCGCGCGATCGCCTCGCCGTCGCCGGCCACGACGCAGCGATCCGGCGCGGCGACGACGGCGATCGACAGGTCCTCGCCGAGCAGCGGCCCGAGCTCCCCCTCCGGCAGCCCGACCGCCAGCATGGCGGCCGGCGGCAGCGACGCGACCAGCCGGCCGCGCGCCGCGACCAGCGTCAGCGCGTCGCGGAACGACATCACGCCGGCGACGCAGGCGGCGACGTACTCGCCGATGCTGTGGCCGAGCAGGGCGGCCGGCCGCAGCCCGGCGTCGACCAGCGGCCGCGCCTGCGCATAGGAGACGACGAACAGCGCGAGCTGGGTGTTGAGCGTCCGGCGCAGCGCCGCCTCGTCGTCGCCGAACACGATCGATCGCAGGTCGCAGCCGAGCGTGGGGGCGAGCAGCGCGGCGGCTTCGTCGATGATCTCCCGCGCCGGCGCGTGGGTCGCGTGGAGCCACGCGCACATGCCGGGGAACTGGCTGCCCTGGCCGGGAAACAGGAAGACCGGATCGCGCCGGGCGCCCGGCACGCGCGCCGCCAGCACGGCGCCGGTCGCGACGGCGCGGCCGGCCTCCGCGGCGCTCGCGGCGACGACGGCATGGCGATGCGGGAAGGCGCGGCGGCCGAGGGCCAGCGTCGCCGCCTGGTCGGCCAGGGTGTCCGGCCTCTCGCCCGCGAGAGGTCCGGTCCAGTGCGCCGCCATCGCGGCATCGAGGGCGGCGAGGTCCTCGGGCGTCCGGGCCGACCAGCCGAGCAAATGCGGCGCGTCGACCGCGGCCGGCTCGCGCGCCGTCGGCGGCTCGGAGACGATGGCGTGCACATTGGTGCCGCCGAAGCCGAACGAGGAGACGGCGGCGACCCGCGGACCCTCGGGCCGCCAAGTCTCGGGGGCCGTGGCGATGCGGAAGCGCGTCGCCGCGAGGCCGAGCCGCGGGTCGGTGCCGCGATGGCCGGCCAGCGGCGGCACCACCCCGTCGCGCACCACCAGCACGGCCGCGATCAGCCCGGCGATGCCGGCGGCGGCGTTGAGGTGGCCGACATTCGCCTTGATCGAGCCGAGCCGGCAGGGCGTCGCGGCGCCGCCATAGACCTGCGTCAGCGCCTCCAGCTCGATCGGGTCGCCGAGCGGCGTCCCGGTGCCGTGGGTCTCGACGAAGCCGATCTCGCCGGCGTCACGGCCGCTCAGTCCGAGCGCCTCGGCGAGCGCGCGGGCCTGGCCGGCGGCGCTCGGCGCGGTGAAGCCGGCCTTCAGGCGGCCGTCGTTGTTGGCGACCGTCGCCTCGATCACGGCGTGGATGGTGTCGCCGTCGCGCTCGGCGTCCGCGAGCCGCTTGAGCACCACGGCGGCGGCGCCGTTTCCGCCGACGATGCCGTCGGCGTCGTGGCCGAACGGCGCGATGCGCCCGCTCGGCGACAGCGCGCCGCCCTCGTCGGCCGCGTAGCCGTCCTCCAGGTCGAGGCAGATCGAGGCGCCGCCGGCCAGCGCCATGTCGGTCTCGCCGGCGAGCAGCGACTGGACCGCGACATGCACGGCGAGCAGCGCGCTCGAGCAGGCGCTCTGCACCACCACGGCCGGTCCTTGCAGGCCGAGATGATAGGCGACCCGCGACGCCAGGAAGTCCTTGTCGTTGCCGAGCAGCATGGCGAAGTAGTCGGCGGCGCCGTCGCGATAGGACCGCGGCCCGACATGCTTGAGGACGTGGTCGTTGAAGCCGCAGCCGGCGAACACGCCGACCGGGCCGGCGTCCCCGCGGCCGCCCGCGTCGCCGTGGCCGGCATGCTCCAGCGCGTGCCAAGCGACCTCGAGGAAGACGCGCTGCTGCGGATCCATGGCGGCGGCCTCGGCGGCCGGGATGCCGAAGAACGCCGCGTCGAAGCAGTCGGCATGCGGCAGCCGGAAGGCGCGGCGGACCAGCCGGCCGACGGGTCCGGGTCGATCCTGCGTCGCGTCTGGCCCGGTCGCGGCCTCGCTCCCGTCCCCGTCGAGCACGACGAGGCCGCTCCGCCCGGCCTTCAGCATCGCCCACAGGGCGTCGACATCGTCGGCCCCCGGGAACCGCCCGGCGAGCCCGATCACGGCGATGTGGCGGTCGGTCGACACGGTCCGGGCCGTCACGGTCCGGTCCGACACGATCGGTGTCGCCATGGCCGGTGTCGCCATGGCTGGTGCCGCCACGGTCGGCGGACCGTCGCCGCGTGCGTGCGCGCCATCGCCGTCGTGCTCCCCCTCGTCGTCCACGGGGCTTGATAGAGGGCAGGGTCGCCGCCGAGCGCCCGGTTTTGTGCTTGTCCGGGACGTATTGTGCGATCGCACTTCGGAACACCTCAAAGCTTTGTGTCGGATATCCGCCAGCAATGAAAGAATTACCGGGAAAGGAGGAAATCGACGGGTTCTTTTCAGAAGCTTTCGAAACAAGAGCTCGACCGTGGACAAAAACCCCATGGGCGGCCGGTCCTCGTATAGATGAAAGGAAAGGGGCGCCGCCGCGGAGCGACGCGGAGGAGGTGGAAGATGGCCGAACCGATCGCCGTGCTGGGACTGGCCTGTCGTGTGCCGGGTGCGCGCGACATCGACCGGTTCTGGTGCAATCTGCTGGAGGGACGCTCGTCCATCGAGGCGCTGTCGGACGACCGGCTCGCGGCGCTCGGCCGCGGCGACTTCGCCGGCGATCCGGACTTCGTCAATGCCGGCACGGCGGTGCCGGACGTCGCGGCCTTCGATCACGCCTATTTCGGCTACGGGCGCGACGAGGCGATGCTGATCGACCCGCAGCAGCGCCTGTTCCTCGAGGAGTGCGTGCGGGCGCTCGATCACGCGAACCGCCCGCCGGCGTTGCTGCGGGCGCTGTGCGGCAGCCGCGTCGGGGTGTTCGCCAGCTGCCGCAGGTCGAGCTACGAGGCGCTGCTGCCGCGCTTCGCCGCCGAGGAGACGTCGGACCCGCTCGCCTTCGCGGTGCTGGCCGGCACCGACAAGGACTATCTGGCGACCCGCGTCGCCTACAAGCTCGGCCTGTCGGGGCCGGCCCTGTCGGTGCAGACCGCGTGCTCGAGCTCGCTCGTGGCGATCCATCTCGCCTGCCGCAGCCTGCAGAGCGGCGAGTGCGATCTGGCGCTCGCCGGCGGCGTCGGGATCTCGCTGCCGCAGGGCGTCGGCTATCGCCGCCGCGACGGCTCCGTCTTCGCGAAGGACGGCGTGTGCCGTCCGTTCGGCCGCGACGGCAGCGGCATCGTCACCGGCAACGGGCTCGCGGTCGTGGTGCTGGCGCGGCTCGCCGACGTCGTGGCGAGCGGCGACGTCGTGCACGCCGTGATCCTCGGCTCGGCGGTCGGCAACGACGGCGCCGAGCGGGTCGGCTTCGCGGCGCCCGGCCTCGCCGGGCAGCGGCGGGTGATCGAGGCGGCGCTCGCGTCGGCCGGCGTCTCGGCGCGCGAGATCGGCCTCGTCGAGGCGCACGGCACCGGCACGCCGCTCGGCGATTCGATCGAGGTCGCGGCGCTCGCGGCGGCGTTCCGCCGCGACACCGCCGCGCGCGGCTTCTGCGGGCTCGGCTCCGTGAAGGGCAATGTCGGCCATCTCGACACCGCGGCCGGCGTCGTCTCCTTCGCCAAGGCCGTTCTCGCGGTGCGCGACGGCGTCCGCCCGCCGACGCTGTTCTGCCGGCCGGTCAATCCGTGGCTCGACCTCGACGCCTCGCCGTTCGTGCTGGTCGAGGCGGCGGCGGCATGGGAGGCGGACGGCGGCCGGCGCATCGCCGGGGTCAGCTCGTTCGGGGTCGGCGGCACCAATTGCCACGTCGTCGTCGCGGGGCCGCCGCCGTGCAACGATGAGATGGAGCCGGCCGGCCGCACCGTGATCGCGCTGTCGGCGCACAGCGAGACGAGCCTCGCGGCGCTGATCGCCGCGACCGCGCCCGTGCTCGACGATCGTATGCTCGCCCGCCAGGCCCGCACCCTCGCGCTGCGACGGAGCCCGCGGCCGTGGCGGATCGCGGTCGCCGCGGCGACCGCCGCCGAGGCGCGTACCGCGCTCGCCGGCACGCCGCCGCGCCGTGCGGCGGCTCCCTCCAGAATCGCCCTGCTGGTGCCGCACGATCCGGAGCCGGGAGACGCCGCGCTGTCACGCCGTGTCGCGCTCGGCGGACGGCTCGCCGCCTGGCAGGTGACGCCGGTGGCGATCGCCGGCGTCGGCACCGGCGTCTTCGCGGCGGCCGTGCTGGCGGGCGCGGCCGATCTCGCCGACGCTTCGGCGCGATCGCAGGCCGATCGATCCGGCGTTGGTCCGGATGGCTGGCCCGCGCGCGAGGGCGATGTCCCGCTGTTCGGCGACGCCGCGTCGCTGTGCGCGCACGATCCGGATCTCGTCATCGTGCTCGGCGAGGCCGACGACCGCCGCGACGCGGATCTCCGGGCCACGCTCTCCGGTGCCGATGTCTTCGTGTGCGCCGGCGACGACGCGGGTCTCACCGATCTCGTCGCGGCGCTGTTCCGGCACGGCGTCGACGCGCCGCTGCGTGCCCTCCACGCCGCCCGGCCGGGCCCGTGGGCGTCGCTGCCGCCGACCGTCTTCGACGCGACCGAGGTGTGGCCGGATGCCGGCGCGCCGACGTCGAGGGGCGACCCGGCCGAGACGTGTGCCGACGTCGCGGCGGACCCCGTCGCATCGGACGACCTCGCGGCGCAGATGGAGGAGGGCGTTCTCTGAACGGCCTCACTGCGTGTGCCGGCGCCACGCGGTCGGGTTCATGCCGGTGTGGGCCCGGAACGTCGAGGCGAAGATGCTCGGATTGCTGAAGCCGAGCGAGAAGGCGATCTCGGTGATCGACTCCTCGCTCGTCTCCAGCAGATGCGTCGCCTTGGCGATGCGCTGCTTCTGCAGGAACCGGTGCGGCGTCATGCCGGTCGCGGCCCGGAACGCGCGGGTGAAGTGCGAGCGGCTCAGCCCCACTGTCTCGGCCAGCTCGGTGATCTTCAGGTCCTTCGAGAGATTCGCCTCGATGTAGTCGCTCACCCGCCGCAGGCGGGCCGGCGTCAACGCCGTCGCGGCCGAGTCGGGCACCGGCGTCTCCTGGCCGGCGAGCACGAGGTCGAGCAGGCCGGAGGCGAGCAGCTGCCGCGCGCGGGCCTCGCACAGCGTGCCGCGCAGCACCTCGCGCCGCACCGCCAGCAGGCCCTCGCGCAGCAGCGCCGAGCGGTGCGGCCGCGACGCCAGCCGGGAGGCGTCGGACTCGCCGTAGGCACAGGCCGCCGACATGACCTCGCGCACGAAGTCCGGCGCGACGCCGATGCCGAATCCGCAGGCGCGCGGCCATTCGCCGGTGCCGTGGCTGTTCGCCGGCGTGATGGTCACGCTGCCCGGCTCCACGAAGCCGGAGAGGTTCTGGGCCGCGCTGCGCTGGACGATGCGGCCGCGGCCGGCGAGGCACAGCGTGAAGCACTCGAGCGGTGGCGCCCGGAACGGCCCGGTGCAGCAGGAGCAGGACAGCTCGACGACGCACAGGCCGGGGCTGCAATACAGGACCGAGCTGTGCATCCCTTTGAGCTTTAAACACTCTCCGAGCATCATTATCTCCAAATTCCGATCTGGCACTTTTGAATTGTTCTTATGTAAGCACTGAGATCGCTAAATAGTTTACGGTCGACGATACAACACCATCTGTCGCAGCGCAAAATAGGTAGAGTACGTTATCCCGTCGGCTTAACTGGTGGTCGAAACGGGATCGGGGCGGCGCGCTGTCGCGCCGGTGGGTCCCGGGGCTGTGCCCCACGAGGCTGTCCCTCACGTCCGTGCGCAGCACGGCGCGGGCGGAGCGCCGGGGATCGGCCGTCCGACGACATCGGGGAATCGCGGCGTGTCGATCGACGCCTTCATGACCCGCCTGCGGGCGGACGGGATCGAGATCTGGGCCGAGGACGGGCGGCTGCGCTTCCGCGGTCCGCCGGGACGTCTGGACCAGCCGACCCGCGACGCGATCGCGGCGCGGCGGGAGGCGATCCTGGCGGCGCTGTGCGCGGCCTCGCCCGGCGGTGGCGACACGGCGGATGCCCGCGGGGCCGACGCCCGCGCGATCGTGGCGGCCTGCTGGCGGCGCGTGCTCGGGAGCACGGTGCCGGACGACCGGCCGTTCTTCGAGGCCGGCGGCTCGTCGCGCCTCGCGCTTCGCCTGCAGGCCGAGCTGGAGGCGGGCTTCTCGCGCGTCGTGCCGATCGCGGCGCTGTTCGAGCACCCGACCATCGCGGCCCAGGCGGCGTTCCTGGACAGCCGCCATCGTGATCAGGAGGACGTCGCGTCGTGACCACTCGCGCGTTGCAGGGCGTCGCCGTCGTCGGCATGGCCGGCCGGTTCCCCGGATGCCCCGACATCGCGGCGTTCTGGTCGGCGCTCGTCGCCGGCCGCATGCCGCTCACCCGCTTCACGGACGACGAGATGGAGGAGAGGCAGGCGGCCGAGGTGCTGGCCGATCCGCGCTTCGTCCGGGCCGCCTACGTGCTCGACGACATCGACCGTTTCGACGCCGCCTTCTTCGGCATCGCCCCGCGCGAGGCGGCGGCCCTCGATCCGCAGCATCGGCTGTTCCTCGAATGCGCCTGGGCGGCGCTCGAGGATGCCGGCCACGTCCCGGACAAGACGGCGGCCGTGATCGGCGTCTATGCCGGCGTCAACTACAACAGCTATGCGCCCCTCCTGCGCCGCACCATGCCGGTCTCGCGGCCGGAGGACTACGTCGATGTCGTGCTCACCGACGACAAGGACTACGTGGCCGGGCGCACCGCCCACCGGCTCGGGCTCACCGGTCCGGCGCTGTGCGTGCAGACGGCGTGCTCGACCTCGCTCGCGGCCGTCGCCGTCGCCGCGCGCGACCTGCTCGCCGGCGGCTGCGACATGGCGCTCGCCGGGGGCGCCGGCGTGCGGGCGATCCAGCGCAGCGGCTATCTGCGCCAGCACGAGGGCGTGCTGGCGCGCGACGGCGTCTGCCGGCCGTTCGACGCCGGCGCCTCCGGCCTGGTCGACAGCAGTGGCGTCGGTGTGGTGGTGCTCCGGCGGCTCGCCGACGCGATCGCCGATCGTGATCACGTCCATGCGGTGATCACCGGCATCGGGATGACCAACGACGGCGCCGTCAAGGCGAGCTTCATCGCGCCGAGCGTCGAGGGGCAGGCGCGCGCCATCCGGGCGGCGCTCGACATGGCCGGGGTGCCGGCCGGGAGCGTCGGCTTCGTCGAGACCCACGGCACCGGCACGGCGATCGGCGATCCGATCGAGATCGCGGCGCTGCGGCGGGCGCGCGGCACGACGGACCCGTGCCGGCTCGGCGCCCTCAAGGCGAATTTCGGGCACATGGGGGCGGCCGCCGGCGTCGCCGGCCTGATCAAGGCGGCGCTGGTGGTCGAGCGCGGCGTCGTCCCGCCGCATCCGACCTTCGCGGCGCCCAGTCCGGAATGTCGGCTCGCCGACGGCGGCTTCGTGATCGACACGGCCCCCGTGGCATGGCGGCCGGACGGGCCGCGCCGCGCCGGCGTCAGCTCGTTCGGCATCGGCGGCACCAACGTCCATCTGGTGATCGAGGAGGCGCCGTCGCGCGAGCTGCCGTCGGGATCGCCGGACGGCGTCGTGGTGCTGCCGCTGTCGGCCCGCACCGAGGCGGCGCTGGCGGCCGCGCGCGCGCGGCTGCTCGACCGTCTGGAGTCCGCCGATCCGCCCGATCTCGCCGACGTCGCCCACACGCTGGTGCACGGCCGCCGCGATTTCGAGCGGCGGCTCGCCGCCGCCGGCCGGACCGCCGCCGAGGCCGCTGCGTCGCTGCGCGCCGCGATGCCGGCCTGCGCCGTGTCGCGTCGCCCGGTCGTGTTTCTGTTCCCGGGCGCCGGGACCCCGTGCCGTGGCCGCGGGGCCGCCCTCTACGCGGCCGAGCCGGCGTTCCGCGCCGCGGTCGACCGGGTGGCGGCGGCGGCCGTGGCCCACGGCGCCGCCGATCCGCGCGACCTGCTGTTCGCGCGCCCGGATGCTCGCGGATCGGACGAGACGACGCCGGACGATCCGGCGACGCCTCCCGCCGACCAGATGATCGCGCTGCTCGCCCTGGAGATCGGCCTCGCCACGGCGCTGGTCGAGGCCGGCGTCGAGCCGGCCGGGATGATCGGCCACAGCCTCGGCGAGTACGCGGCGGCCTGCCTGGCCGGCGTGTTCCCGGTCGAGGCTGCCGTGGCGATCGTGCTGCGCCGGACCGCCCTGATCGAGGCGACGGCCGCAGGCGGCATGCTGCTGATGCCGGCGGACGCCCGCACGGCGGACGACCTCGCCCGCGCCGGCCTGTCGGTCGCCGCCGTCAACACGCCGTCGCTCGTGATGGTCTCCGGCCCGGTCGATGCGGTGGACGCGCTGGAGCGCGCGCTGCGGGCCGAGCGGCGCGTCGTGTCGCGCCTGCCGGTGACGCGGGCCGGGCATTCGGCGCTGCTCGATCCGGTGCTGCCGGACTTCGCGGGGGCGCTCGCCGCCCATCCGCTGGCGCGTCCGACCCGCCCCTTCGTCTCCAACTTGAGCGGCGACTGGGCCGATCCCGATCTCGTCGCGACTGCCGGCTACTGGGTCCGCCACCTGCGCGAGACGGTGCGGTTTTCGGACGGCCTCGACGCCGCCGTGCAGCGTCTCGACGCCCCGGTGCTCGTCGAGGTCGGGCCGGGGCAGGGGCTGACCGCGCTGGCGAAACGGCATCCGGCGGCCAAGGCCCTGCAGCTCGTCCCGCTGCTGCGGGCCGCCGAGGCGTCGGACGGCGACGACGTGGCGATCGGGGCCGCGCTCGCCCGGCTGTGGACCCTCGGCGCGGCCGACGGCGCGCCGGCGCGGCTCGCCGCCCGCCGGCCGGGGAACCGGATTCCACTGCCGACCTACGCGTTCGCCCGCGAGCGCCACTGGCTGCCGGTGGCGTCGCGGCAGGAGGGGACCCACGACGGCGAGGCGGCGTCGGCAGGTGCCGCGGGCCGGCCGGCGGCAGCCCCGGTCGACGCCTGGCTGGCGCATCCGGTGTGGGCCCAGCATCCGTTGCCTGCCTGGGCGTCGCTCGCCGGCGAGACCCATCTGCTGGTCGGCGGCGGGGCGTTCGCTGCGCCGCTGAAAGCCCGGCTCGAGGCCGCCGGGGCGGCGGTGCGGGCCGTGGACGACGCCGACATCGACCCGGCCGCGACGCTCTGGTGCCTGTGGCCGCTCGACACGCCGCCGCGCAGCACCCACGAGACGGCGCTCGACCACTATCGCCGCGTCGCCGCGCCGGCCTTCGATCGCCTGGTGGCGCTGATCGGCACGCATGCCCGCCTGTCCGCAGGACGACCGCCGCGGCTCGTCCTGCTGGTCCACGGCCTCGGCCGGATCGGCGGCGGCGAGGCGATGGCGCCGGAGCTGGCGCCGCTCGACGGGCTGCTGCGCACGCTGCCGCAGGAGATCCCCGGCGCGGTCTGCCGGACCGTCGATCTCGACCGGCTGGAGGTGGCGGTCGATGCGCCCGAGGTGGCCGACCGGCTGGTCCGCATCGTCGCCGCGCCGCCGCCCGAGACGCCGCTCGACCAGCTCTTCGCCGTGCGCAACCGGGCGATCTGGCGCGAGGAGCTGCGCGCCAGCGACACCTTCCTGCGCCGGGCGCCGTCGCCACCGGACCCGGCACCGCTGCCGCTGCGCGAGCGCGGCCGTTATCTGGTGCTGGGCGGCACCGGCGGCATCGGCACGACACTCGCCCGCGTGCTGGCCGAGGCGAGCCCCGGCGCCCGCCTCGTGCTGGTCGGGTCGGCGCCGCCGGAGCCCGGATCGTCGCGCGCGGCCGAGCTTCAGGCGCTGCGGCGCGAGCTCGCCGACCGGCACGGCGCCACCGTGGTGCTCGATCACGCCGACCTCGCCGATCCGGCCGCGCTGCGCGCCGTGGTGCTTCGCGCCGTCGCGGCGCTCGACGGGCTCGACGGCGTGATCCACGCGGCCGGCGTCACCGGCGGCGGCCTCGTCCAGGCGGCGCTGCCGACCGGCCGCGACAGCAACCGCGAGATCAAGGTCGCGGCGGTGCTCGGCCTGCAGGATCTGCTGCAGGATCAGCTGCGCGACCAGCCCCTCGACGTCCTGGTGCTCACCTCGTCGCTCGGCTCGCGCTTCGGCGCCGCCGGGCAGGCCGACAACGTCGCCGCCAACCGGTTTCTCGACGTCTACGCAGGCGCCGGCCGGCTGCCGCGCTGCGCCCGCGTGATCACCATCGCCTGGGACGTCTGGCGCGAGGTCGGCCTGGTCCGCCGCCTGGCGCAACGCCACAAGGAGCTGACCGGCCACGATCTCGACCACGGCCTGCGGCCCGACGACGGTGCGCTGTGGTTCCGCCGCCTGCTCGCCGACGGGCGGCGCGAGGCGGTGGTGTCGACGCTGCCGCTCGACGTGCTGCGCGAGGCGGTGCGCCAGACCATGGGCGGCGCGATGGCGCGCTTCGCGGTCGCCGGCGCCGGGGCCGGGACGGTGCCGAGCGGCGATGCGGCGGTGGTGCCGGAGGCCGGCGACGGGGAGGCGCCGTCGGGCGCGCTGGAGCGGCTGATCGCGCGGCTCTTCGCCGACCGGCTGGGCCGTCCGTCGCCGGGCCGCGACGACAGCTTCCTGGCGCTCGGCGGCGACTCGCTCGCGGCGCTCGCCGTGATCGCCGCGCTGCGCGACAGCCTCGGCGTCGAGGTGTCGGTGCGCACCCTCTACGAGACCGCGAGCCCGCGCCGCGTCGCCGCGCATCTGCGCGACACGGCCGCCGATCCGGCCCGCCTGGAGAGCGACGCCGGCCTCTATCTGGAGGTGCTCGACATGTCGGACGAGGCGGTCGAGCAGGCGCTGGCGGACGAGCCGCCGGCGCGACGCGCGGCGGTCGGTTCCCCCGCCGCCCTGGAGGTCGGATCATGCGGCTGAGCCCGGCCCGCGAGCGGCTGCTCGAACGCCTGCGCGGCAACGGCACCGGCGGCCCGCCGGCCCCGGCCGCCGAGTCGTCCCGTGGACCGGCACCCGGCTGGGCCCCCGTCTGGGCACCGGACCCGGCGAGCCGGTACGCGCCGTTCCCGCTCACCGACATCCAGCATGCCTACTGGCTCGGCCGCTCGGCCGACCTGGCGCTCGGCAGCGTCGCCAGCCACGGCTACCAGGAGGTCGTCTTCCGCGATCTCGACGTCGACCGCTACGAGGCCGCCTGGAACCGGCTGATCCGGCGCCACGACATGCTGCGCGCCGTGGTGCGGCCGGACGGGCTGCAGCAGATTCTCCCAGAGGTGCCGCACTTCCCCGTTCCGCGCGACGATTTCCGCATGCTGTCGGCGGAGGCGGCCGAGGCGGCGCTGCAGGCGGCGCGCGAGGTCATGTCGCACCGGACCTACGACCCGGCCCGCTGGCCGGCCTACGAGGTGCGGGTGGCGCTGATGCCGGACGGGACGACCGTGATCCGGGTCAGCGCCGACGCGCTGTTCGGCGACGTCTACAGCGCCGTCGTGATCCGCGGCGAGCTGGAGCGGCTCTACGACGATCCCGCCGCCGAGCTGCCGCCGCTCGGTGTCACGTTCCGCGACTACGTGACCTGGCTGAAGGCGCAGGAGGAGGGGCCGGCCTGTGCGGCGGCGCGCGACCACTGGGCCGCCCGGGTGGCGACCATGCCGCCGGCCCCGGCGCTGCCGACGCTGCGGCCGCCGTCCGGCGGCGGCGCGCCGCGCTTCGCCCGCCGCGAGACGCGCCTCGCCCCCGAGGACTGGCGGAGGCTGCGCGCCGCCGCCGCCAAGGCCGGCGCGACGCCCTCGGTCGTCGTGCTCGCCGCCTTCGCGGACCTGCTGCGCCGGTGGAGCGGCAGCGACCGCTTCACCGTCAACGTGACGCTGTTCAACCGGGCGCCGATCCATCCCGACATCGGCGGCATCGTCGGCGACTTCACCGAGACGCTGCTGTTCGTCTGCGACCTCGAGCCGGACGAGGACTTCGCGGCGACGGTCGCCCGGCTGCAGCGCGACTTCGCGGCCGATCTCGACCATCGCGCCTATGGCGGCGTGAAGGTCCTGCGCGACTACGTGCGGACGCGGGCGACCGAGGGGGCGGCCGCGCTGATGCCGATCGTGTTCACCAGCGGGCTCGGCGCCGGCGACCTCGCCGGGCGGACGGGCGACGCGGCGCGGCGCTTCGGCGAGCCCGGCTTCGAGATCACCCAGACGCCGCAGGTGCTGATCGACCATCAGGTGCTGGAGGACGGCGGCGCCCTCGTGGTGCGCTGGGATCACGTCCGCGACGCCTTCCCGCCGGGCCTGATCGAGGACATGTTCGCCACTTACGCGGCGGTCCTGCACGACCTCGCCCGGGTGCCGGCGAGCTGGATGCGCCGTGGCCTCGCGCAGGCGCCGGCCGCCCAGCTCGCCGCGCGCGACGTCGTCAACGCGACCACGGAGCCGCGGCCGCCACGCGCCCTGCATGCCGCCTTCGCGACGCGGGCGCTGGAGACGCCGGCCGCCGTGGCGGTGGTCGCCGGCGACCGCCTCTGCGGCTATGGCGAGCTGCTCGGGCGCGCCCGCGCGGTCGCGCGTGCTCTCGGCGAAGGCGCCGGTCCGGACGAGACGCGGGTCGGCGTGTCGATGCCGGCCGGGATCGAACAGGTCGCCGCCGTGCTCGGCGCCAGCATGGCGGGCCTCGCCTATGTGCCGATCGATCCGGCTTGGCCGCCGGCGCGGCGCGACCAGGTCGCCCGCGCCGCCGGCCTGCGCCGGGTGCTGGTCGCGGCGAACGACGCGGCCGGCGGGCCGCTGCCGGGCGGCTGCGCCGCCGTGCCGGTCGCCGTGCCGGAAGCGACGCCGGCGCTGCCCGACCCGAGCGACGCCGCCGGCCCCGATCCGGATCCGCGCACGCCGGCCTATGTGATCTTCACCTCGGGCTCGACCGGGCAGCCGAAGGGCGTCGTCGTCACCCATGCGGCCGCGTGGAACACCATCGCCGACGTCACGGCGCGGTTCGGCATCGGCCCGGACGACCGGCTGCTCGGCCTGTCGCCGCTCGCTTTCGACCTCTCGGTCTACGACGTGTTCGGCGTGCTCGGCGCCGGCGCGACCCTGGTGCTGCCGGAGCCGGAGCGGCGGCGCGACGTCGGCCACTGGATCGAGCTTATGGTGCGCCACCGGGTCACCGTGTGGAACAGCGTGCCGGCGCTGCTCGACCTCGTGCTGCGCGCCGGCCATGCCGGCTACGCCGCGGCGGCCGGGCTGCGCACCGTGCTGCTCTCCGGCGACTGGATCCCGCTCGACCTGGTGCGGCGCTTCCGCGCCATCGCCCCGCAGGCGGCGCTGCACGGGCTCGGCGGCGCCACCGAGGCGGCGATCTGGTCGATCGCGCACCCGATCCTCGGGGCCGAGGAGGGCTGGACCTCGGTGCCCTACGGGCTGCCACTGGCGAACCAGCGCTGGCACGTGCTCGACGCGCGGCTCGACCCGTGCCCGGACTGGGTGGCGGGCGACCTCCACATCGCCGGCGACGGGCTGGCGCTCGGCTATCTGGACGATCCGCAGCGCACCGCCGCGGCCTTCTTCCGGCACCCGCGGACCGGCGAGCGGCTGTACCACACCGGCGATCGCGGCCGCTACCGGCCGGGCGGCGTGATCGAGTTCCTGGGCCGGCGCGACGGCCAGGTGAAGATCGGCGGCCAGCGCATCGAGCTGGGCGAGATCGAGGCCGTGCTGGAGCAGCATCCGGCGGTGCGCCGGGCCGTGGTCGTCGCCGCCGGGGAGGGGAGCGCCAGGCGCCCGGTGGCCTATGTGGTGCCCGAGCGCGCCGCCGACGCCGGGAGGCTCGCCCCTGAGACGCCGGCCCAGGAGACTTTGGCGCAGGAGATTCTGGCCCATGTCGAGGCCCGGCTGCCGCGCGTGATGGTGCCGGCCGCCGTGATCCCGATCGCGGCGGTGCCGCTGACCCGCAACGGCAAGGTCGACCGCGCCGCCCTGCCGGCACCCGACTGCACCGCCGAGAGTCACGTCGCGCCGGCGACCGCGCTGGAACGCAGCCTCGCGGCACTCGTCGCCGCCGAGCTGAAGGTCGAGCGGGTCGGCGTCACCACGCGGCTCGCCGAGCTCGGGGTGACCTCGATCCACCTCGTGGCACTGCATCAGGCGATCGGGCGCGAGCTCGAGACGGCGGTGCCGCTCGCCGCGCTGCTCGGTGCCGCGACGGTGCGGGATCTCGCGGCCGCGATCGCGGCCGGGGGCGATGCGGCCGCGCCCGTGGCGGCGACCGCCGACGGGGCGCTCGCCGCCCGGCGCCAGGCCCGCCGCCACGCGGCGGAGCGGCGCCCGCCCGGCGCGCGCGTGGATTGACCGAAGCGGCGAGCCGGTCGCCGACCGGCAGGACCGGAAACCAGACCCAGATGGCGGAGCCGACCATGTCCCTGTTGTCGAAATCGCCGATGTCGCCGGAGGCGCTGGCCGGCCTGGCCTGTTTCGGCCGCGCCGGCATCGCCGATCTCCTCGAGATGCCGGGGCTGACCGTGCGCGACTACGCCGCGATCGCGCTGCCGGAGGAGATGTCGGCGCTCGCCGTGCTGGCCGAGGACGAGGAGCGCGTCGCCGCGGTGCCGCCGCCGGACCGGCGCGCCTCGATGTTCCTCCATCATGTCCGGGTGCGGACGCCGGAGCCCGGACCCGGCGAGGTGCTGATCGCCGTGATGGCGGCCGGGCTGAACTACAACAGCGTCTGGTCGGCGACCTTCCAGCCGGCCTCGCCGTTCCGCTACCTCAAGCAGTTCTCGTCGTACCGTCCGAAGAACCGGGCTCATCTCGCGCCCTACATGATCATCGGCAGCGACGCCGCCGGCATCGTGCTGCGGCTCGGCCCGGGCGTCGAGAACTGCCGGCCCGGCGACCATGTCTGCATCCATCCCCTGGTGGCCGACGAGCAGGTGAGCGAATGCCACGAGGACTCCATGCTGGCGCCGACCAGCCGGGCGTGGGGGTTCGAGACCAATTTCGGCGCCTATGCCGAGTTCGCGCTGGTGCGGGCCACCCAGATCCTGCCCAAGCCGGCGCATCTCACCTGGGAGGAGGCGGCGACCCTGCCGCTGGTCAACTGCACCGTCTACCGGATGCTGGTGAGCGAGCACGGGGCGAAGCTGCGGGTCGGCGAGAACATGCTGATCTGGGGCGCCGGCGGCGGCCTGGGCATGCTGGCCTGCCAGTACGCGCTGCTGGCCGGCGCGCGGCCACTCGCCGTGGTGTCGAGCGACGAGCGCGCCGCGGCGGTGAGACGCATCGGGGTCGAGGCGGTGATCGACCGCCGCCGCGAGGGCCTGTCGCTGTGGACCGCGGACGGCGCGCCGGACGAGCGCGGCATTGTCAAGCTGCGTCGCATCATGCGCCGCCTGCTCGACGACGAGGATCCGGACGTGGTGTTCGAGCATCCGGGCGCCGAGACGTTCTACGCCAGCGTCACGCTGCTCCGCCACGGCGGCCGGGTCGTCACCTGCGGCTCCAGCAGTGGATACGAGCACCGCTTCGACAATCGCCGCCTGTGGATGCACGTGAAGTCGATCATCGGCAGCCACGGCGCCAACTATCACGAGGCGTGGCTCGCCAACCGGCTGGTCTGCAAGGGGCTGGTGCAGCCGGTGCTGACGCGCTGCGCCCCGATGGCGGAGGGGCCGGCGATGATCGACCTGCTCCAGTCCAACCGCCATGTCGGCAAGTGCGCGCTGCTGTGCCTCGCCCGCGAGGAGGGGCGCGGCGTCACCGATCCGGCGGCGCGCGAGCGCTTCGGAACCGAAGCGTTCCTGGCTGCGGTGAGGCCGCAATGACGGCGCGCGACCCGGCGCCGCCGCACGCCGTCGCGGTGGTCGGCATGGCGGTGCGCAGCGGCGGGGCGGCCGATCTCGCCGGCTTCGATCGCCTGGTGCGCAGCGGCGGCACGGCGATCCGCCGCCTGGAGCGGAGCGAGCTGATCGCCGCCGGCGTGCCGGCCGCGGTCGCCGACGATCCCGACTACCTGCCGTTCGCCGCCCCGATGCCGACCGCGCCGGCGGACGATCTCGTGACTCTCGATCTCGCGGCGCTCGGCATCGCGCCGGAGGAGCGCGACCTCGTCGATCCCCAGCACGTGCTGTTCCTCGACGGGGTGCGGGCGGCGCTCGACGACGCCGGTTACGGGGCGGAGCGGGCGCGACCGCGCACCGGCGTGTTCGCCTGCGCCCGCTACGGGACGCATGGCGGGCTCGCGCTCGATCCCGGCGGGCGCGATCTCGCCGCCGTGGTGCGGCGGCTGGTCGCCACCGAGAAGGACTATCTGGCGACCCGGGTGTCGTTCGCGTTCGATCTGCGCGGCCCCAGCATGACGGTGCAGAGCGCCTGCTCGTCGTCGCTGGTCGCGGTGCATCTCGCCGTACAGCACCTCCTCGCCGGCGAATGCGACATGGCGGTCGCCGGTGGGGTCGCGGTGCTGGATCCGCAATGCGTCGGCTGGTTCGCCCAGGACGGCATCAATCTGTCGCACGACGGCGCTTGCCGGCCGTTCGACGCCGAGGCCTCCGGCACGGTCGGCGGCCACGGGCTCGGCGTCGTGGTGCTGCGCCGGCTCGCCGACGCGCGCGCCGCCGGCGACCGCGTCCACGCGGTCCTGCGCGGCTCCGCCGTCAACAACGACGGCGCCGGCCGGCCCGGCTACACGGCGGCGAGCGCCGCCGGCCAGGCCGAGGTGATGCGCGAGGCGATGGGCATCGCCGAGGTGGCGCCCGAGCACATCGGCTTCGTCGAGACCCACGGCACCGCGGCGCCGCTCGGCGACCTGATCGAGATGACGGCGCTGCGGGCGGCCTTCGGCGATACCGGCCGCTGTGCGCCGGGCGGCTGCGCGCTCGGCGCCGTCAAGGCGAACATCGGCCATCTCGGCGCCGCCGGCGGCGTCGTCGGCCTCATCCGCACCGTTCTGGCCCTGAAGGCGGCGGAGATCCCGCCGCTCGCCGGCTTCCGCCGCCCGCATCCGCAGCTCGGCCTCGACGGCTCGCCGTTTCGCGCCCCGGTCGCGGCGGAGCCGTGGCGGGCGAACGGCGGACCGCGCTGCGCCGGCGTCCATTCGACCGGCTATGGCGGCACCAACGCCCACGTGATCCTGCAGGAGTGGTCCCATGACTGACGCGACGTCGCTTCCGGCGTCCGATGCGGCGGCGGTCGAGGCCGCGGCCGTGCCGCACGACGCGGATGCCGCGCGACAGGCCAAGCCGGTCGTCTTCCTCGGCGTCTTCGCCTGCTATCTCGGCATGACCGTGATCCTGCCGATCGTCTCGCCGCTGGTGCGCGAGCTCGGGCTGAGCGAGAGCCAGGGCGGCTGGATGGTGTCGATCGGCGCCGTCGCGGTGGCGCTGGCGAGCACCGGCTGGGGCCGCTGGAGCGACCGGGTCGGCCGCCGTCCGGTGATCCTGGCCGGCTTCGCCGGGCTCGCCGCGAGCTACGCCGTGTTCACGGCGAGCGCGCTCGCGGGGCTGTCCGGCGTCCTCGCCGGCACCGCGCTGTTCGCCGCCCTGGTGGCCGGGCGCGCCCTGGTCGGCGCCTTCGTCCCGGCGGTGCCGACCGCCGCCCAGGCCTACATGGCGGACGTGACCGACGCGGCCGGACGCAGCGGCGGCATGGCCCTGATCGGCGCCGCCAACGGCATGGCGATGGTGCTCGGCCCGGCGCTCGGCGGCCTGCTGCTGCTCGGCGGCCTGATGTGGCCGCTCTACGCCGCCACGCTGCTGCCGCTGGCGAGCCTCGTGCTGGTGACGGCTCTGCTGCGGCGGACCGCGCCGCGGCCGGCGGCCGTGCCGGAGCGGCTGCCGCCGTGGCGCGCCGGGCTGTGGCCGTGGCTGCTGGTCGGCCTCGCGGTGATGACCGCGATCGTCACGCTGCAGATCAATGCCGGATTCTTCCTCCAGGACCGGCTCGGCCTGACCGCGCTCGCCACCGCCCGGACGCTGGCCGTCGCCCTCACCCTGACGGGGCTCGCCCTCCTGGTCGTGCAGGCGCTGCAGATGCGGCTGCGGTGGCCGGCCGTCCGTCTGGTGGCGGTCGGCCTCCCGGTGCTCGTCGCCGGCGTCGTGGCGCTGCTGCTCGCCGGCGCCTCGCCGTGGGGCTGCTACGCCGCCTTCGTGCTGATCGGGCTCGGCGCCGGGCTGATCCTGCCCGGCTACATGGCGGGCGCCTCGCTGGCCGTGTCCGAGACCCTGCAGGGCTCGGTCGCCGGGCTGGCCTCCGCCGTGCAGGGGGCCGGCATGATCGTCGCCCCGGTGGTGACGACCCGGCTGTACGAGATCGATGCGGCACTGCCGTTCTGGCTGATCGTCGCCGTGCTGGCCGTGGCCCTCGTCGTGTGGGCCGGCGCGCTGCGGATTCGTCCGGCCCGCGGGGGAGACGCCGATGGACATCCGTGACGAGCACGCGCCGGACGGTGGCGCGGCGCTCCCCGGCACCGCTCCCGACCTCGACAGCATCGACGGCCTGTGCGGCTGGCTCGCCCGGGCGACAGGCGTCGACCCGTGCGAGATCGAGCCGGACGTCCCGATGCTCGAGCTCGGCGTCGACTCGATCACCGTGATGCGGCTCGCCACCGCCTGCGCCCGCCAGGGCGTGACGGTGACGTTCGCCGAGCTGATGCGAGAGCCGACCGTCACGGCCTGGGTGAAGATCATCGCGGCCCGGCGGGCGAGCGGGTCGCTTGCGGGCGACACCCCGAACGCCGTGGCTCCACCGGCCGCCGACGCGGTTCCGGCCGCGGACGACGCGGCGTCGTCGTCCGTCGACGATCCGCACGCCCCGTTCCCGCTGACCGACGTGCAGCGCGCCTACTGGCTCGGGCGCAGCGACCTGTTCGAGCTCGGCCGGGTGGCGGCGCACGGCTATGCCGAGATCGAGGCCGGCCTCCTCGACCTCGACCGGCTGGAGCGGGCCCTCGACGCGACGATCGCGCGGCACCCGATGCTGCGGGCCGTGGTCGGCTCCGACGGGACCCAGCGTGTCCTCGCGTCGGTGCCCCGCTATCGCATCGCCCGCGGCGACTGGCGCGGTCTCGCCGAGGCCGACGCCGAGCAGCGCCTGCTCGACACGCGGCAGGCCATGGAGGCGGCCGTGCTCCCGGCCGAGCGCTGGCCGCTGTTCGACATCCGCGCCTCGCTGCTGCCCGGCGAGCGCACCGTGCTGCATGTCGGCTTCGACGTGCTGATCATCGACCTCGCCTCGCTCGAGCGCTGGATGACCGAGTGGCGGGCCGAGTACGACGAGCCCGGCCGCCTCGGCCGCGCCGCGCCGACCGCGCGCTTCGCCGACTATGTCCGGCGGATCGCGACCCTGCGGGCCGAGCTCGCCGGCACCCGCGCCCGGGCCTACTGGGATGCGCGTCGGTCCACCCTGCCGCCGTGCCCGGATCTGCCGCTGGCGCGCGATCCCGCCGAGATCGACGTCTCGCGCTTCGTCCGACGGCAGGCGACGATCGCGCCCGGCGACTGGCTGGTCCTCAAGCATCGCGCCGCCCAGGAGGGGCTGACGCCGTCGAGCCTGCTGCTCGCCGTCTATGCCCAGGCGCTGGCGCAGTGGAGCCGCAGCCGGCACTTCACCATCAACCTGACGCTGTTCAACCGCGACCTCGCCGGCCCGGGGTTCGAGGAGACGCTCGGCGACTTCACCTCGCTGGTGCTGGTCGAGGCGGATCTGCGCCCCTGCGAGGGGTTTTCGGCGGCGGCCCGGCACATCCAGTCGCAGCTCTGGTGCGACCTCGACCACCGGCTGGTGAGCGGCGTCGAGGTGATGGCCCGCTCGGCCGAGCGTCAGCGCGCCCCGCGGCGTGCCACCATGCCGGTGGTGTTCACCAGCGGGGTCGGGATCGGCGGCTATCTCGAGGCGTTCGAGCGGTTCGGGCGGCTGCGCCACGGCGCCACCCAGACGCCGCAGACCTGGATCGACTATCAGGTCGTCGAATATCGGGGCGGAGTCCGCCTGATCTGGGATTCGGTCGACGCGCTGTTTCCCGACGGGCTGATCGGCGACCTGTTCGCCGCCCACACCGGCCTGTTGCGGCGCCTGGTGGCGACGCCGGAGGCCTGGACCACGCCGGTGCCGGCGCTGCGGCCGCCGGCCCAGGCCGCCCGCGCGGCCGCCGCCAATCGCACCGGCCGGCCGGTGGCCGCGGGCCTGCTGCACGCGCCGTTCGTCGAGCAGGCGCGGCTGCGGCCGGAGGCCGTCGCCGTGGTCGCGCCCGACCGCACCCTGACCTACGCGGCGCTCGACCGGGCGAGCGACCGGCTGGCGCAGGCGCTCCTCGACGCGGTGCCGCTCGGGCCCGGCCGGCTGGTCGCCGTCTGTCTGCCGTCGGGCTGGCGGCGGATCGTCGCCGTGCTGGCGGTGCTCAAGGCGGGGGCCGCCTATGTGCCGCTCGATCCGGCGGCCCCGCCGCTGCGGCTGCGCGGCCTGATGGCGACGACGCGCGCCGCCGTGGTCCTCGCCGCGCCCGGCGACGCGCTGCCTTGGGCGGCCGGCGTCGGGGCGCTCGCGGTCGACGACGCCCTGCTCGACGACGCCCTGCTCGACGGTGCCGAAGTCGCCGCGGTCGCCGCGCCGGCGGCGCCGGAGGATCTCGCCTACGTGATCTTCACGTCCGGCTCCACGGGCGAGCCGAAGGGCGTGATGATCGAGCACCGCGCGGCGCTCAACACCGTGCTCGACGTCGCCGCGCGGTACCGCATCGGGGCCGACGACCGGGTGCTCGCCGTGTCGGCGCTGACCTTCGACCTCTCGGTCTTCGACATCTTCGGCGTGCTGGCGGCCGGCGGTGCGCTGGTGCTGCCGGCGCCCGACGAGACGACCGATCCGGCCGCCTGGGCGCGGCTGATCGGGGCGCACCGCGTGACGGTGTGGAACAGCGTGCCGGCGCTGATGCGCCTGCTCGTCGACCACCTGCGCGATCACGACGCGCTCGCCGTGCTGGAGCGCCTGCGCGTCGTGCTGCTGAGCGGCGACTGGCTGCCGCTGCCGCTGGCGCGGGAGATCGCGGCGCTGCCGGGCACGCGCCGCTTCGTCTGCCTGGGCGGTGCCACCGAGGCGGCGATCTGGTCGATCGCGCAGCCGATCGACGCGGTGCCGCCCGACTGGCCGAGCGTTCCCTACGGGTGCCCGCTCGCCAACCAGAGCGTCCACGTGCTCGACGGGCAGCTCGCGCCGCGGCCGGACTGGGTGCCGGGCGATCTCTACATCGGCGGGGCGGGGCTGGCGCGCGGCTACTGGGAGGACGCGGCCCGCACGGCGGCGAGCTTCCTGATCCATCCGGAGACCGGCGAGCGGCTCTACCGCACCGGCGATCTCGGCTGCCGGCTGCCCGACGGGTCGATCCGCTTCCTCGGCCGCGAGGACGATCAGGTCAAGGTCAACGGCCTGCGGGTCGAACTCGGCGAGATCGAGAGCGCGCTGTGCCACGACGAGCGCATCCGCCAGGCCGCCGCGCTGGTGATCCGCTCCGCCGAGGGCGACCGGCTGGTGGCGTTCGTCGTCGACGGCGGCGACGCGGCCGAGGTCGACGCGGCCGGTGTCGGGCCGGTCGACGGCGAGGCCGTCCGCGTCGCCCTGCGCGAGCGGCTGCCGGCCGCCCTGATCCCGACCACCGTGCATCGCATCGCGGCGCTGCCGCTCACCCGCAACGGCAAGATCGACCGGGCGGCGCTGCTCGCCGAGGCGGTCCGGCGGGACGAGGGCGCGGCTCGCGCGGCGGCACCGGCGGCGAGCGAGACCGAGCGGGCCGTGGCGGAGGTCTGGGCCGAGGTGCTGTCGCGGCCGCCGGCCGGCGTCGATCTCAACTTCTTCGAGGCCGGCGGCACATCGCTGCTCGCCATCCGGCTCGGCGACCGGCTGGCGCGCCGGTTCGGGCGGCCCGTCCCGGTGCTGACGGTCTTCCGCAACCCGACCGTCGCGGCGCAGGCCCGCCTGTTCGCCGGCGAGGAGAAGAGCGCCGCGGCCGAGACCGCGATGGTGGAGGCGGCGATGCGGCGCGGCGCCCGCCGCCGCGCGCTGCCGAGCGGCGCGGCGTGACGGCGCCGCCGCAAGCCGACGCCGGCGGGGCGCTCGCGTCCGCGTGCCGGCGCACGCTCGCCGACGGCGGCGTGCTCGTCGTGATGACGACGCTCGACTCCTGGCCGGTCTCCGGCGCCTGCCTGAGCGCGGCGGAGACCGAGCGGCGCGCCCGCTACATGCGCGACGGCGACCGGCGCCGCTTCGCGCTCGGCCGCGCGCTCTTGCGCGCCGCTCTGCCCGGGCAGGCCGGCGTGCCGCTGCTGTTCGGACCCTACGGCAAGCCGTGGCTGCCCGACGGCCCGGCCTTCAGCATCTCGCACGCGGCCGGGACGGTGGCGCTCGCCGTGGCGCCGGCCGAGCCGATCGGGCTCGACGTCGAGGCGCAGGCCGCGTTCGCGCGCCGTGCCGACGAAGCGTTCGCCATCGCCGATGCGGACGAGCGCGCCTGGCTCGGCGCGGGCGACGACGCCGAGCGGCCGATGCGCAGGCTGCGCTGCTGGACCCGCAAGGAGGCGGTGCTGAAGGCGCTCGGGGTCGGCTTCGCCCGGGAGCCGACGACGATCGCGACGCGGCCCGACCTGGTCGCGCCGGTGCTGCCGATCGGCGAGGGGCTGCGGGTCGTGGATCTGGAGGAAGATGGCGGCCGTCACGGCGGCGCCGTCGCCTTCGACGCCGCGACGACATTCGTCCGCGTGATCGCGATCGGCTGCGTCTGGTCGTCACCGTGGGACGGCTGCCGGAGCCTGGCGCGGAATGGCGCGGCGACGTGACATTACAATTCCTATCGAGAGGACCGATTGAGCAAATAACGAGGGCGAGCCGCACGAAACGCGTCGCCGCTCTCGACCTTCTCGCCTAACCAACCCTCGCGCCTGCAACGAACGAGAGGATGGACCGCGGCCATGGACGACTGCAGTCGGATCGACGTCGTCGGCGTGGCGATGCCGTTCGCGCTGGTCCGCGACGGCGAGCAGATCTGCGGCGAAGGCGTGCGCCGCCGCCTGCCGCTGGCGGTGCGTGAACTCGGCACGAACGTCGTGCGGGACTTCCTCGCCGCCGGCGAGCCGGGCGATCCGGCGATCGTCGTCGGCGCGCTGCCGTTCGATCGCGACCGCCCCGCGCATCTCTATCAGCCGTGCCGGTTCGGCCGTGCCCGCACCGCGCCGTGGGCGGAGCCGTCGCCCGCACCTTGCGCCGGCGACGCCGTGCTGTCGGCGATGCCGCATCCGCAGATCTACGCCGCCGGCGTGGCGAGCGCGCTCGCGGCGATCGCCGGCTCGGCGCACGAGGCCTGCCCGCTGCGCAAGGTGGTGCTGGCGCGCAGCCTCGTCGTGAGTGCGGCCGGCGGCTTCGACCTCGCCGCCGTGATCCGCCGCCTCGCCCGCGACCGTGCCGTGACCATCTTCCGGGTGCCGCTCGACACCGGGATGCTGATCGGGGCGACGCCCGAGCTGCTGGTCGAGAAGACCGGCGGGACGGTGGTGTCGTGGCCGCTCGCCGGATCGGCGTGCCGGCGCGCCGACCCGGCCGCCGACGCCGCCGCGGCGCGCGCGCTCCTCGCCTCCGACAAGGACCGGCGTGAGCACGCCGCCGTGGTCGAGGCGATCGCCGACGGCCTGGCGCCGTTCTGCCGGCGCCTCGACGTTCCGTCCGTCCCGTCGCCGGTCGCCACCGCCACCATGTGGCATCTCGGCAGCCGCATCGCGGGCGAGCTGAAGGATCCGGAAGTGTCGTCGCTCGAGCTGGCGGCGCGCCTGCATCCGACGCCGGCGGTGTGCGGCGAGCCGCGCGAGCGCGCCGCCGCGCTGATCCGCGAGCTGGAGCCGTTCGACCGCGGCTTCTACGCCGGCGCGATCGGCTGGACGGACGCCCGTGGCGACGGCCGCTGGTACGTGACGCTGCGTTGCGCCGAGTTCACCGGCTGTACGGCGCGGCTCTATGCCGGCGCCGGCATCGTGCCGGGGTCGGATCCGGGCGAGGAGACCCGCGAGACGCGGGCCAAGTTCGGTGCGCTGCTGGCGGCGCTCGGCGTCGCCGTCGTGGACGACGTCTGAGACACGCACGCGGCCGGGAGGGAGAGACCGACACCATGGGACTGCCCGAGATCGCCGGCTATGCGCTGCCGGCCCGGGACGAGCTGCCGACGTGCCGGGTCGGCTGGCGGCCCGACGCGGCTGCGGCGGCGCTGCTCGTCCACGACATGCAGGGCTACTTCGTGCGCGCCTTTCCGCCGCGCGCGGCGCCGATCGCGCCGATGCTGGCCAACATCGCGCGGCTCGCCGCGCACTGCCGGGCCCGCGGCGTGCCGGTGATCTACAGCGCCCAGCCGGGCCGCCAGGATCCGCGCGACCGCGGCCTGCAGGGCGACATCTGGGGCCCCGGCATGGGCGAGGACGGAGCCGACAGCGACATCGTCGCCGAGCTCGCGCCGGAGCCGGGCGACCTCGTGATCACCAAGTGGCGCTACAGCGCCTTCCAGCGCACCACCCTCGAGCCGATGCTGCGCGCCCGCGGTCGCCGTCAGCTGATCGTGGTCGGCGTCTATGCGCATATCGGCTGCATGCTGACCGCGGCGGACGCCTTCATGCGCGACATCGAGCCCTTCCTGGTGGCCGACGCCGTCGCCGATTTTTCACGCACACGGCACGACGCGGCGCTCGCTTACGTGGCCGACCGCTGCGGCCGCGTGATCTCCACCGACGATCTCCTGAAGATCTTGTGAGGACTGCGATGGAGCTGGCCGGGTTCGACGAACGGGTCGCGATCGTCACCGGGGCCACCGGAGGCATCGGGCGCGCCGTGATGAAGAGCCTGCACGACGCGGGCGCCGTCGTCGCGGCGCTGGATCGCGACGCTGCCGCCTGCGCGGCGCTGGCCCGGGAGATCGGCGCCGGCGCCCATGGCTACGGTCTCGACCTGCGCCGGGCGGACGACATCGATCCCGTGGTCGACCGCGTCGAGCGCGATCTCGGACCGATCGCCTGTCTGGTCAACGTCGCCGGCGTGCTGGTGGCGGCGCCTGCGCTGGAGACCGACGCGGCGGCGTGGGACGCCATGTTCGACGTCAACGCCCGCGGCGCCTTTCTCGTCTCCCGCGCCGTGGCGCGCCGGATGCTGCCGCGCCGGCAGGGCGGCATCGTCACGGTGGCGTCCAACGCGGCCGGCGTGCCGCGCCACGGCATGGCGGCCTATGCGGCCTCGAAGGCGGCGGCCGTGATGATCACGCGCAGCCTCGGCCTCGAGCTCGGCCGCCACGGCATCCGCTGCAACGTGGTGGCGCCGGGCTCGACCCGCACCGCCATGCTCTCCGCCCTGTGGAGGGATCCGTCGGACGAGGCGCAGGTGATCGCCGGCTCGCTGGAGACGTTCAAGCCCGGGATTCCGCTCGGCCGCATCGGCGAGCCGCAGGATGTCGCGAACGCCGTGCTGTTCCTGCTTTCCGACCAAGCTGCGCACGTCACCATGGCGGTGGTCGCTGTCGACGGAGGTGCCGCCCAGACGACGTGAGCGGCGCCGGTGCGGTCGTCGTCCGTCCGGTCGTCGCAGCCCGGCGCGTGCGCCGTGGTCGGGGCACAAAATCGATAGCGGGATCGGCCGCCGTGCCGCATGGTCGATGCTCGGTTCCCCGCTTGTTTCGAGAGTTTCCAGACAGTTCCGGGCTGCGTGCCCGCATCCGTGGACCGGTTCGGCCGTGAAGCTCCTGCGCTCCGTTTCCATCGTCGGCGTCCTCGGCCTCCTCGCCGCCGGGAGCTGGTGGTGGCTCGTCGGACGCGGCCCGGCGGTCGCGACGGTCGGGCTCACCCGCGGCACCGCGGCCCAGATCGTCTACGCGACCGGCGTGGTCGAGCCGGTGACCTGGGCCAAGATCGGGCCGGCGGTGCGCGGCCGCATCGTCGCGCGCTGCCGCTGCGAGGGGCAGACCGTCGCCGCCGGGCACGTGCTCGCGCGGCTCGACGACCGCGAGGCGCGCCATACCCTGCAGGAGCTCGAGGCGCGGCGTGATCAGGCGCGGCGCGATCGCGACCGTCAGGTCGAGCTCGCCGCCCGCGGCGTCGCGGCGCCGCAGGCGCAGGAGCGCGCCCTCACCGAGCTGCGTCAGCTCGAGGCGCTGATCGCCGCCCAGGCCGAGCGCATCGAGAACTACCGCCTGGTGGCGCCGCTCGCCGGCATGGTGCTGCGCGAGGACGGCGAGGTCGGCGAGATGGTCGACACCGCGGCGGTGCTCTACCGGGTCGGCGAGCCGCGGCCGCTGCGGCTCGTCGCCGAGGTGAACGAGGAGGACATCCCGCTCGTCGCGGTCGGCCAGCGCGTCTGGATCCGGGCCGACGCGTTCCCGGACCGCGACCTCGAAGCCCGCGTGCACGACATCACGCCGGCCGGCGACGCGGTCGCCAAGACGTTCCGGGTGCGCATCCGGCTGCCCGACGACACGCCGCTGGCGATCGGGATGAGCGTCGAGGCCAACATCGTGGTGCGCGAGCAGGCCGGTGCGCTGCTGGCGCCGATCGAGGCGGTGCGCGACGGCGCCGTGTTCGTCATCGAGGGCGGCCGTGCAGTGCGCCGCCCGGTCCGCACCGGCATCCGCGGTCCACGCACCGTCGAGATCGTCGCCGGCCTCGCCGACGAGGACCGGCCGATCTCGCCGGCGCCGCCGGCGAGCCGGGCCGGCGGCCGGGTCCGCGACGTCGCGGCCGCGGCTGCCGCGACCCCGACCGCCACCGCCGCAGCGCAGAGTGGCCCGCGATGAGCCTGGTGCTGGAGATCGCCACGACGCATGTGCGGGCGCGGGCCCGCCAGTCGCTGGTCGCGGTGCTCGGCGTCGCCACCGGGGTCGGATTCGCCATCATGATGTCCGCTCTGATGCAGGGCTCTCAGGTCGATTTCGTCCAGGCCCTGGTGAACGCCCTGCCGCACATCACGCTGAGCGACGACCGGCCGGCTCCCACCGTGCAGCCGGCCGAGCGCCTCTACGCCAGTGCCGAGATTCACGGGCTGATCCCGCACAGGCGGCGCAAGGGCATCAAGAACCCGCTCGCCACCATGGCGGCGCTGGAAGGCTGGATGCCGGGGGCGATCGCGCCGGCCGTCAACACCCAGGTGATCATGAGCTACTCCGGCCGCGACGTCTCGGCGACCGTGGTGGGGGTCGACCCGGCGCGCGAGCCGCAGGTCTCCAACCTCGCCGTCAAGATGCGGCAGGGCACGATCCGCTCGCTCTATCGCGCCACCAACGGGGTGCTGCTCGGCTCGCGGCTGGCCCGCAAGATCGGCGCGCGCGTCGGCTCCAACGTGTCCCTGACGCCGCCCAACAACGTGCGCATGAATGCCGAGGTGGTCGGCATCTTCCATCTCGGCGTGCGGACCGCCGACGAGGGGACCATCTACACGCTGGCCAAGACGGCGCAGATCCTCGCCGACCAGATCGGGCTCGTCAACGAGATGCGCTTCAAGCTCGCCGATCCGATGATCGCCCGCGACGTCGCCGGACGGATCACGGCCGAGACCGGCTACCTCGCGGTGAGCTGGGACGAGGCGCACGAGGAGCTGCTGTCGGCCTTCCGGCTGCGCGAGAACATCACGGTGCTGATGATCGGGGCGATCCTGCTGGTGGCGAGCTTCGGCACCTACAACATCGTCTCCACCATCACGCACGAGAAGGCGCGCGACATCGCCATCATGAAGTCGCTCGGGCTGCGCGAGCGGACGGTGCGGCGCATCTTCGTGCTGGAGGCGCTGATGATCGGCGCCGCCGGCGCGGCCCTCGGCTCGCTGCTCGGATTCGCGCTGTGCCTGTTCCTCGGCTCGCTGGAGTTCGAGTTCTCCGCCTTCACCGACATGACCCGGATGCCGATCCTCTATTCGCCGGCCCACTACGTGACGGCGACGGCGGTCGCGCTGGTGTCGTCGGGTGTCGCCGGCTTCCTGCCGGCCCGCAAGGCGGCGCGCCAGCATCCGGTCGCGATCATCCGGGGGGCGACGTGAGCGCCGCCGCCCCGGTAGCCCCCACCGGTCCGCTGATCGAGGCGGTGCGGCTCACCCGCGTGCTGCCCGAGACCGTGCCGGTGACGCTGGTCGAGGATGCCGACCTCGCCGTGGCGGCCGGCGAGTTCGTCGCCGTCACCGGCCCGTCCGGCTCGGGCAAGTCGTCGCTGCTCTATCTGCTCGGCCTGCTCGACCAGCCGAGCCGCGGCGAGATCCGGCTGCTCGGGGCGCCGACCGCGGGGCTCGACGGCGACGCGCGGGCGCGGCTGCGGCTCGCGACGCTCGGCTTCGTCTTCCAGTTCCACTTCCTGCTGCCCGAGTTCACGGCGCGCGACAACGTCATGCTGCCGATGCGGGCGCTCGGTCGCGTGGGCGCGGCCGAGATGCGCGAGCGGGCCGAGGCGATCCTGGCGAGCCTCGGCCTCGCCGACCACGCCGGCAAGCGGCCGGACCAGATGTCGGGCGGCCAGCGGCAGCGGGTCGCCGTGGCGCGCGCGCTCGCCAACGCGCCGGCCGTGATCCTCGCCGACGAGCCGACCGGCTCGCTCGACACCCGCTCGGGCGAGCAGGTGTTCCGGCTGCTGCGCGACCTCGTCGACCGTGACGGCACCACCGTGGTGGCCGTCACCCATTCGCCCGAGTTCGCCGCCGGGGCCGACCGGCGCATCCACATGGTCGACGGCCGCATCGTCGACGACGAGAGGCGGCCGTGACGACGCTCTCCGAGCCCGCGACGATCACCGGCGACGGCACCGCCGCGCGCGCGCCGGCGGGACGGCCCGACCAGGCCGCGGCGCTGCGCTTCCTGCTCGGCGAGATGCGGGCGCACCGGGCCGCCGTGGTCGCCGGCGTCGGGCTCGCCGTGCTGGGCGGCGTGCTCTCCTTCGCGCCGCAGTTCTGGCTGTGGTGGCTGTTCGGGCCGGGCGCCGGCGATCATCAGGCCGCGGGCGTCGCCGTGGTGATCGCCGCCGTGGTGGCGGGGCGCGCCGCGACGGCGCTGTCGGGCGGGCTCGCCCATCGGGTCGCCTTCCGGATCCAGGCGCGGCTGCGGGTCGCGGCGCTCGCGGCGCTCGGGCGCACCGCGCTCGGCTTCCTGGTCGGGCGGCATTCCGGATCGCTGCGCAAGATCGTGCTCGACGACATCGACAAGCTGGAGGACGGCATCGCCCATCTGGTGCCGGAGACGACCGCGGCCGTGTGCGCGCCGCTGGTGGCGCTGGCGAGCCTCGTCGTGCTGGACTGGCGGCTGGCGCTGGCGGCGCTTCTCCCGTCGCTCGCCGGCCTCGCGCTGTTCGCCGGCTTCATGCGGCGCGGCGAGGGCGCGGCACGCGCCTATTACGAGATCGTCGGCCGCATCGGCGCGGCGACCGCGGACGCGGTGCGCGCCGTGCCGACCATGAAGGTGTTCCGCCAGGACGGCGCGGCGCTGGCCGAGATCGACCGGCTGTACGACCGCTACGTCGCCTTCGCGCACGCCTGGATCGCCGACCTCGCGCGGCCGATGGGGATCGCCAACGGGGTGATGTCGTCGAGCGCCGCCGCGACGGCGGCGGCCGGCGTCGTGCTGGTCGGCCTCGGCGCCGTCGACTGGCCGACCGCGCTGGTCGCGGTCGCCTTCGCGCTCGGCATCGACGACCTGTTCACCTCGGCCACCAGCCTGTCGTTCCGGGTCGAGCAGATCGCCGAGTCGCACGCGCTCGTGCGCACGCTGCTCGACGCGCCGCCACAGGCCGTGCCGGCCGTGCCGCGGCGGCCCGCCGGGGCCGCGCTCGCCTTCGAGGACGTGAGCTTCCGTTACGGGGCGCGATCGGCCCTCGACCGCGTGAGCTTCGTCGTCCCGGCCGGATCGGTCGCCGCGGTGGTCGGCCCGAGCGGCGCCGGCAAGAGCACGATCGTTCGGCTGATCGGACGCTTCTTCGACGTCGACGAAGGGCGCATCGCGATCGGCGGCGTCGACCTGCGCGACATGGATGCGGACACGCTCGCCGCCACGGTGTCGTTCGTGCTGCAGGACGTCTTCCTGTTCCGCGGGACCATCGCCGACAACATCGCGCTCGGCCGCCCCGGCGCCTCCCGGGCCGAGATCGAGACGGCCGCCCGGCGGGCCCGCGCCGACGATTTCGTCCGCCGCCTGCCGGACGGCTACGACACCGTGCTGGACGATCGCGGCGCCGGCCTCTCGGGCGGCGAGCGCCAGCGCCTGTCGATCGCCCGGGCACTGCTGCGCGACACGCCCGTGCTGGTGCTCGACGAGGCGACCGCCTACGCGGATCCGGAGAACGAGGTGCTGATCCAGGCGGCGCTCGACGAGATCGTCCGCGGCCGCACCGTGATCGTGGTGGCGCACCGGCTGCGCACCGTCTGCCGGGCCGACCGCATCCTGGTGCTCGATCGCGGCCGGCTGGTGGAGGCGGGCCGCCACGACGACCTGATGGGGGCGGACGGACTCTATGCGCGGCTGTGGCGCCGCCAGACGGACGATGCGCCTGACGCCGGCGACGCGGCCGGCATCGCGGGGGAGGGGGCGGCATGAGGCTGACCGGTCTTCTCGCCCGCGTGCCGCCCGGCGTCCGGCGCGGGCTCCTGCTGCAACTCGTGCTCCACGCCGTCGCCGGGCTGGCCGGGGCGCTCGCGGTCGCCGCCGTCGCCCTGCCGGGCCTCGTAGCGCCGGGCGACGTCGCCGGGCCGGGCCTGCTCGCCGGGCTCGGCGTGGCGGCCGCCGTCGCCGGGCGGATCGTCGCCACGGTCGCGGCCGGCCGGGTCGGCATGCCGGCGGCCTTCGCGCTGACCACGGGGCTGCGCCGCATGCTGCTCCGCCACGTCGTCGACGTGCCGCTCGGCACCTTCTCGCGCTGGTCTTCGGCACGGCTCGGCCTGGTCGCCACCGACCAGGTCCGCAAGGTCGAGATCGCCGTCAGCTTCGCGGCCGGGGAACTCGCAGCCTGCGCCGGGACGGCGGCGGCCCTGGTCGCGCTGGCCGCGGTGTTGAGCGTGCCGGTCGGCCTCGCAGCGGTCGCCGGCGTCGCGCTGCACGCCGCGACCAGCCTGTGGAGCGACCGCCTGATCGGCGGCGCCCTCGCGCAGCTCGCGCCGGCGACCACCGACGCGGCGCGGCGGATCGAGGAGCACGTGCAGGGGCTCGCCACCATCCGGGCGCAGGGCGCGCGGGCTTCGCGCGAGGCGGCGCTCGCCACGGCGGTCGGGCGCGTCCGCGACATCCTGACGGCGCAGAGCCTGATGGTCTCCGGAGCGGTGCGATCGGGCGCCGTGGTGACCGACGTCGCCGTGATCCTCGGGGTCGCTCTCGCGTTGGCGTCCGCGGCGGACGTGCCCGGCGGGGCGGCGCCCGGCGGTCTGGCGCTCGTCGCCTGCGCCGGCGTGCTGGCGCTCGGCGCCAACCGGGCGCTGGCGCGCGCCTCGGCCTATCTCGCCTTCCTGCGGCTCGGCGAGGGCGCCGCCCGCGAGGTCGACGCCTTCCTGGCCGAGCCGGTGCTGCCGCGGGCGGCCCCGGCCGCGACGCCGGAGCGGTTCGACATCACCTTCCGGGACGTCGCGCTGACCTACGAGGGACGGGACGCGACCGCCTTGTCCGGCCTCTCCTTCGCGGCGCCGGCCGGGCGCGTGACGGCGATCGTCGGCCCGAGCGGCGCCGGCAAGAGCTCGATCCTCGGCCTCGTCGCCCGCCATCGCGATCCGGTCGCCGGGACGGTCGAGATCGGCGGCGTCGACATCCGCCGCATCCCGCCCGACGACCTCGCCCGGCTGGTCACCTTCGTCGAGCAGGAGCCGTTCCTGTTCGACCGCTCGCTCGCCGAGAACGTGAGGCTGGGACGGCCCGGCGCGACCGACGCCGAGCTCGAGGCGCTCGCCCGCGACGTCGGCCTCGACGAGGTGGTGGCGAATCTGGCGGCCGGCTGGGACACGGTCGTCGGCGAGGCCGGCGGCACGCTGTCGGGGGGCGAGCGCCAGCGCGTGGCGATCGCCCGCGCCGTGCTGGCCGAGGCGCCGATCGTGCTGCTCGACGAGGCGACCTCGTCGCTCGACGCCGACACCGAGGCCCTGGTCCGCCGCGCGCTGGCGCGCCGCTTCGCCGGCCGCACCGTGCTGATCGTCACGCATCGCCTGTCGATCGCCGCGGCGGCGGACCGCATCGTCGTCGTCGACGACGGCCGCGTCGTCGGGACCGGCACGCATGCGGAACTCGTCGCCGCCGGCGGCGTCTATGCGCGCTTCTGGGCGGCCGAGCAGCGGGCCGCCGCGTGGCGCCTGTCGACAGCCGCGGGCGACGGCGAGGCGACGCCGGCCGCGACGTGATCAGTTTCGAAGCGTTCTGATCGGTGGCTCCGACGTGTGTCGGCGCACATTTCCACGATTCGGCGCACCATCCACCGCGTCATGATTCCTCGGCTGTGCCTAGAGTTGCCGGACCGCCGGTGCTGTGGGGCTCAGGGGACGCCGGCCGGTCCTGTCCTGTCCGTGTGGCGGGACGGTGCGAGCATGCTCGGAGAACGCCGGCGGCGCCGGCGAGAACAATCCGGTCGCTGCGGTCGCTCGTCCCAGGCCGTCGCGGAGCGCGGGAGACTGTCCGCGCGCCGCAGTTCGAGAGGACAGACACATGATCATCACGACTCGCGACGCCGCGATCCGTCGGGCCGACGGGCGCAGGCCTGGGCGCGGACTGCTCACCGGCTCGATCGCGGCGCTGCTCGGCAGCACGATCCTGATGCCGGTCGTCGACGTCGCCGTCCACCGCGCGCTCGCCCAGACGGCCGAGACCGCGGGCGCGGTGCAGCTCGACGAGCTCGTCGTCACCTCGCGCCGCCGCGACGAGAAGCTGTGGGAGATCCCGTTCTCGGTCGACGTGCAGAGCGGCGAGCAGCTCGAGGAGAAGCGCGCCCTCGACACGCTCGAGGCCCTGCGGGACGTTCCGGGCGTCGGGGTGACCAGCTCCGGCGACCGGATCAACAACACCATCACGATCCGCGGCGTCGGCCCGATCGGCGGTGCGCTCAGCCCGGACGACAGCTCCGTCATCACCTTCGTCGACGGCGTGCCGCTGCCGGTCGGCGCCGCCAACTCGGCGATCTTCGACGTCGAGCGCGTCGAGGTGCTGAAGGGGCCGCAGAACGTGCTGTTCGGCCGCAACACCATGGGCGGCGCGATCAGCGTCGTCCCGGTCGAGCCGGCCTTCGCGACGAGCGGCTACATCCGCGCCGAGTACGGCACCGACTCCACCCACCGGATCGAGGGCGCGGTGGGCGGCACGCTGGTGCAGGACAAGCTGGCGGCCCGCTTCGCCTTCCGCAAGAGCGGCGCCGGCGGCTATGTCACCAACATCGCCGGGTCCGATCTCGGCGAGGACCAGGTGCTGGCCGGACGCGCGTCGTTCCTGTTCACGCCGACCTCGGACATCCGCTGGCTGGTCAGCGCGACCTACGAGAAGGCCGACGCGGTTCCGGTCTACTCGATGCTGGACGCGCCCGGGCTCGGCATGCTCGCGGCCCGCAATCTCGGCAAGGACAACAACGAGCTCGCGGTGCTCAACTCGAAGTTCGAGTACACCATGGACTGGTCGACGCTGACCGTGCAGACCTCCTACAGCAAGCTCGACAACGTCCAGAACTTCAACAATTTCGACATGCTCCTCGGCCAGCAGGTCGTGCAGGGCCTGGATCCCATGATCCAGATGCTCATCGCCACGTACGGGCAGCCGCTCACCGATCCCCGCTACAACTACACCAACACGGAGCGGGAGATCTCGAGGTTCACCCAGGAGGTCCGGCTGACCTCGCCCGAGAACGCGACGACGACCTGGATCGGCGGCCTCGCCTACTATCGCGACACGGCGAACATCGACCGCAGCATGAACCTGATGAACTTCTTTCCGTCGTTCTCGGGCCTGACCACCTACGATCTGACGACCACCGGCTACTCGGGCTTCGGCGAGGTCACGCAGCCGCTGGTCGATCGCCTCAAGCTGTCGCTGGGCGGCCGGCTCTCGCGCGAGACGAAGGAGTTCTCCAGCGAGTACTTCGCCGACGGCACGATCGCCAACAACCCGATCTTCGTCATGGCCGGGGGCTTGCCCATCGTGCCGTACTTCGCGGAGGAGGACGAGACCGTCTACAAGTTCTGGACCGGCCGGGCGGCGCTCTCCTACGAATGGAACAACCACCTCACCACCTATGCCAGCGCGGCGCGCAGCTACAAGACCGGCGGCTACGGGGAGTACTTCTCGCTCACCTACGCGGGCGTGGCGCGGGAGCCTTACGACCCGGCCAAGGGCATGACCTACGAGGCCGGCGGGCGGGCGTCGCTGCTCGACGGGCGGCTGCTGATCAACGCCGCGGCGTTCTACAACGACGTGAAGGACGAGCAGATCCTGCAGCTCGACCCGAGCGGCCTCACCGCCTACTACGTCAACATCGACACGACCAGCAAAGGCTTCGAGGTCGAAGCGACCTGGAAGGCGACGCCGTATTGGACGCTGGCGGGCGGCGTCGGCTACACCGACGCGCGGCTCTACAACGTCACGGCGGGACTCGCCGCGACCACGCCGGGTCTCGCCGACGGCAACCAGGTTCCGAACGTGCCGCCGTGGTCGGTCAAGGCGTCGGTCGCCTACCGGGCGCCGGCGAGCGAGCTCGGCTTCGGCGGCTGGATCGGCGGCCAGACCGTGTACGGCCGCGTCGGCTACAACTACTACTCCGAACGCTTCTACGACACCGGCAATCAGAACGAGCTCGACGCCATCCATCTGGTGTCGGCGCGGCTGGGCTTCGACTGGGGCGGCGGCGAGGCCTATGTGTTCGGCGAGAACCTGCTCGATCAGCAGTACCTGATCCTGACCCAGCTCATCAACCTGAGCGGCAACTCCGCGATCCGCGGCAGCGCGTGGTCGCGCGGGGCAGTGGTCGGCGTCGGCGCGGCGGTGCGGTTCTGACGGCCGCGGCGACGGGCGCCGCGTCGGTGCCGCCGGCGGTCTTCTCCCGCGAAGCAGGCTGCCGGTCCTCCGGCAGCCTGTGAGCCGGCGGTCGCAGGTCGGCCTCCAGTCCCTGCGATGTGCCGGCCCGTCTGTCCGGTGCCGTCTTCGGCGGTCGCCATGCCCGGCCTCGTCCGCCGTGCCACGTCAGGGACCGGTCGTGCTGTCTCGTCTCCTCACTCGCCGCAGCGGCCGCATCGCGGCGACGCTCCTCTGCCTGGTCGTGATGCTCGGACGATCTCCGGGCGTCGCGCAGGACCTGCCTGCCAGGGGCGATGCAGCCGAGCAACCGGCCGCGTCCGACGGCGTGGAACGACGTGATCCGGAACGACCAGTCCCCGGAGGCGTGAACGCACCCGCCGGGAGCGGGGAGGGCCCTCCGGCGACGCTGGCGGCGCTGCCGCGCGACCTCTCGCCATGGGGCATGTTCCTGGCCGCCGACATCGTGGCGAAGATCGTGATGGGGGGACTCGCGGCCGTCTCGGTGCTGACCTGGACGGTGGCGATCGCCGAGATCTCCGAGCTCGGCGGCGAGCGGCGGCGCGTCGCCGGCGCACGCGCCGCGCTGACCGGTGGGATGCGCTTCACCGATACGGCGGCGGTGCTGGAGGCGCGCGGCGGCGTCCCGGCCATGGTGGCCGCGGCGGCGGCCGAGGAGCTCGCGCAGTCCGACGGGCTGCCGTCGGATGGTGTGAAGGACCGGATCGCCCTCGCCCTGTCGCAGAGCGTGGCCGTGACGATCCGACGGCTGCGGCGCGGCGCCGGCTCGCTCGCCACCATCGGGGCGACGGCACCGTTCGTCGGGCTGTTCGGGACCGTCTGGGGCATCATGAACAGCTTCATCGGCATCTCGCGGGCGCAGACCACCAATCTCGCCGTGGTGGCGCCCGGCATCGCCGGGGCACTGCTCGCCACCGCGCTCGGCCTGTTCGCGGCGATCCCGGCCGTGGTGATCTACAACGCCACAACCCGCAGGATCGCCGACCACCGCGCGGCGCTCGAGGATCTGTCGAACGACCTCCTGCGCCTGGCGGGCCGCGATACGACATCGTCAACCGCGCCGATGGCATTCTGCTCGCATCGGTGGCGTCGCGGCTGGCGACTGCGGGCTGATCACGACGGTCCTGCGGCTCCGGACACCCCCGGTGGCGCCGGCGCGCGCGGCGGATGCGACGCCCGCGTTTCATCGGCCCGGCTTTCGGCGCGGCCGTGGCGCGTTGCTTCGCGGGCGGCGATCACGATCCGCAGCATGTGAGCCTGCCCGTCCAGGGGGGCGCGCGCGACGCCGGCGATCGGCATGGGGACGCCGTCGAGCCAAGCCTGTGCGGGGGTGCCGGGCGGCGCCGTCTCGACCCGAATGTCGTAACCGGTCGACCCCACGCTCACCCGCGCCTCGAAGCCCGGCCAGCTGGCCGGGATACAGGGGTCTACGACGAGCTCCGCGCCTTCCCGGCGCAGCCCGAGAATACCCTCGATGCCGGCCCGGTACATCCAGCCGGCGGCGCCCGTGTACCAGCTCCAGCCGCCGTGCCCGACATGCGGCGTGACCGAGTAGACGTCGCCTGCCACCACATAGGGCTCGATCCTGTAGCGCGCGACCGCGCCGGGCGTGCGGGCATGGTTGATCGGGTTGACCATGGCGAACAGGCCGGCCGCCCTGTCGCCGTCGCGCAGCGTCGCGAAGGCCAGGATCGCCCACATGGCGGCGTGGCTGTACTGGCCACCGTTCTCGCGCAGGCCCGGCGGGTAGCCCTTGATGTAGCCGGGATCGTGCAAGGTGCGGTCGAAGGGCGGCGTGAACAGGAGCGCGAGGCCGTCGCCACGCCGCAGGAGACGCTCGTCCAGCGACGCCATCGCGGTCGCCGCCCGGGCCGGGTCGGCGGCCCCCGACAGCACCGCCCAGGACTGGGCGATGGAATCGATCCGGCATTCGTCGCTGTCCTGTGAGCCGAGCCAGGTCCCATCGTCGAACGTGGCGCGGCGATACCAGGCGCCGTCCCACGCCTCGCGTTCGATCGCCGCGCGCACCGTCTCTGCATGCGCGGTCCAGCGTCGCGTCCGGTCGGCGTCGCGGTCCTTGGCGATCGGCGCGAACAGCGCGATCGTGCGCACCAGGAGCCAGCCGAGCCATACGCTCTCGCCGCGGCCCTCGTGGCCGACCCGGTTCATGCCGTCGTTCCAGTCGCCGCTGCCGATCAGCGGCAGGCCGTGGGCCCCGGTGAGGGCGACGCTCTGATCGAGTGCGCGGGCGCAGTGCTCGAAGAGCGTGGCCGGCGCGTCGCCGATCGTCGGCTGGAACAGCGCGTCGTGCTGGCCGGGCGCGAGCGCCGGCCCCTCGAGGAACGGCACCGACTCGTCGAGCACGCCGGTGTCGCGCGACCAGGCCACATAGGTCGCGGTGGCGAAGGCGAGCCAGGCCCGGTCGTCGGAGATGCGGGTGCGCACGCCGAGGCCCGAGGTCGGCAGCCACCAATGCTGGACGTCACCTTCGACGAACTGCCGCGACGCGACGCGCAGGAGGTGGCTGCGCATCGCGCCCGGCTCGGCGAAGGTCAGCGCCATGCTGTCCTGGAGCTGATCACGAAACCCGTAGGCACCGCTCGCCTGATAGAAGGCCGCGCGGGCCCGGATGCGGCAGGCGATGGTCTGGTAGAGCAACCAGCCGTTCAGCATGATGTCCATGGCGCGGTCGGGCGTCTTCACCTCCACGGCCCGCAGCCGCGTCTCCCAATCCGCCGTCACCTCCGCCAGCATCGCGTCGAGATCGGCCGTTCGATAACGAACGATCAACGCCCGCGCGCCGTCGGCCGTGGGGCATTGTCCGAGGACCATCGGGATCTCGGCCGTCTCGCCCGGCGCAAGCTCGACGACGCGTTGCTGGGCGACGCAGGGGTCGAGGCCGGCGCCGGTGGCGCGCGACAGCGGTCCCCGTCCGGAGAGCGCGGCCGGTGCCGCGAGCGAGCCGTCGCGACCGATGAACTCGGTCCGGTCCGCCGTCCAGGCGGTCTGCCGGCCGGCCATGTCGGCAAAGGCGACACGGCCGGCGAACGCGACGCTCCACGGGTTGCGGGCCAGGATGGCGCCGGTCTCGCGGTCGAGCTCGGTGGTGATGAACGGCCCCGACGCCGACCGCGAGGCGCCCAGCACCCACTCGGCATAGCGGGTGACCGAGAGCCGGCGGGGCCGCCCCGAGAGGTTTCGCAGCGTCAACCGCGAGATCTTGATCGGATCCATGATCGGCACGTAGTGGAGGAGGTCGGACACGATGCCGTCGGCCCGATGCTCGAACCGGCTGTAGCCCCAGCCATGGCGTGCCAGATAGGTGCCGCCGTCGTCGATCGGCCGCGCCGTCGGGCACCACAAATCCCCGGTCTCCTCGTCGCGGATGAAGATCGCCTCGCCGGCCGGGTCGGTGACCGGATCGTTCGACCACGGCGTGAGCTGGTTCTCGCGACTGTTCTCGGCGAAGGTGAAGCCGGTCCCCTCCGCCGCCACCTGGAAGCCAAAGCCCGGGTTGGCGATCACGTTGATCCACGGCGCCGGAGTCGTCCGGCCGCCATCGAGCACGATCACGTATTCGCGGCCGTCCCGGTCGAAGCCGCCGAGGCCGTTGAACAGCTCCAGGGTCGTGGGCATCCGGATTTGCACATGCCGCGGCGGCAGCGACGGCTTGCGCCTCGGCTCGGCCGGCGCCCGGCGCGGCGGCACAGGCAATCGAGCGATCTGGGCGGCGATCGACCCGCGTCGCGCCACCAGCACGACGCGGGCGACCGACTGGAGCAGGGCGCGCGCTTCGGCGCCCATCAGATCGGCACGCAGCGTGTGGACCGACCCCTGCGCGAGCGCGTCGCCGAGCCGCGGCCGGGTCTGGCTGCTGCGCACTGCGGTCTCGATCGCGACCTGGAGATCCTGCAGATAGGACGAGGCGTGCTCGTTGACGATGACGAGATCGACCGCGAGCCGCTTGATGCGCCAGTACTCGTGCGCCCGCAGGAGCTGGCGGACCTGGGCGATGTCCTCGACGTCGTCGATGCGCAGGAGCACGATCGGCAGGTCGCCCGAGATGGCGAGCGGCCACAGGCCGGTTTGCGAGCCGGCCCCGCGCAGGATCGCGTCGGGGGCCGCCCGGAAGCGCCGGTCGGCATAGAGGATCGGGGCCGCGAGATCCTGGAAGTCCGCGGCTTCCTCGGCGTCGATGCCGAGATGGCGGAGCTGGACCTGGGCTTGCGTCCAGGCGAGCGTCCCGGCGCGGTCGTAAGCGTTGCGGTCGTGCAGCGTGTCGACGAGATCGAGCAGCTCGGCACGCGACGATGCGACGACGGTCCAGAACGCCACCCGCACGGTCCGTCCCGGCGGAACCACCACGCGCCGCCGCTGCGCGAAGATCGGGTCGAGGACCGTGCCGACCGTGTTGGACAACGGCCGGCCGTCGAGGAACCCGGCCGCCGTGGCGACGGTGCGGCCGCGTCCGACGAAGCGGGCCCGATCCGTCTCGTATTGCGGATCGGCGGCGATCTCGCCCTCCACAACGGCGAAGTGCGCGGCGAACACCTGCGGCTCGCCGTGCGCGCGTGGGCGGCGTGTCGCGACGAGCGCCCCGAGCTCGGCGACGTGCTCGGTCTCGACGAACAGCTTGGCGAAGGCCGGATGCGCCGCGTCGGCGGCTGGCGTCGTCAGCACCACCTCGGCATAAGAGGTGAGCTCGATGTCGCACGTCTGACGTCCGTTGTTGGTCAGCGTGACGCGGCGGACCTCGCCGTCGTGCTCGCCGGAGACCAGCACCTCCATGGCGGTCGTCAGCGTGCCGTCGTGGCGGACGAACGCGGCGTGATCCTCGCCGAACACGACGTCGCTGCTGTCGGCTGCACCGATCGGCTGTACGCCGGCCGACCAGACGCGCCCGCTGCGCACATCGCGAAGGACGATATAGGAGCCCCAGTCGTCCTGGGTCGCGTCCTCGCGCCAGCGGGTGACGGCGATGTCGCGCCAGCGACTGTAGCCGGAGCCGGCGGCCGTCAGCATCACGCTGTAACGGCCGTTCGACAGGAGATGGGTGATCGGGGCGTGGCCGGTCGTCGCCGACACGCGGCGCACCATCGGCACAGCGGCGCCGGCCTGCAGCGTCGCGGTGTTCAGCTCCTCGGCGCGCGGACGCGCGACCACGACCTCGCGCGGCATGCGCTCCTGGAGCAGCAGCTCGCTGGCCTGGATCATCGGCTCGCGGTGGAACCGGGCCCGCATGCGGCCGCCCTGGACCGTGTTGGCGATCGCCACGATGGTCATGCCCTGGTGATGGGCCATGACGGTGCGGACGACGGCGACGCGCTCGCCCTCGGGCAGCCGCGCCGGGGTGAAGTCGAGGGCTTCGTAGAAGCCGTAGCGGCCGCGCCCGCCCATCGTGGCGATCCGCGCATAGTTGTCGCAGGCGCCGTGCGGATCCACCATGGCCGCGAGTCCCGTCGCGTAAGGCGCGATCACCACGTCGTCGGAAAGGCCGCGCTTCAGGCCGAGGCCGGGGACGCCGAAGTTTGAATACTGATAGGTGAATTCTGCGTCGCGGGCGTTGTAGGCGGATTCCGAGATGCCCCATGGAACGCCGAGCGAGCGCCCGTAGGCCTGCTGGCGCGCCACCACCAGCCGGCTGGTCTGCTCCAGCAGGCTGCCGGCCGGCGCCCGCATCACCAGGGCCGGCATCAGATACTCGAACATCGAGCCCGACCAGGACACGAGCGCCGAGCCGCTGCCGAGCGGCGTCGCGGTGCGGCCGAGCCGGAACCAGTGACGGGTCGGGACGTCGCCCTTGGCGACGGCGAACAGGCTCGCGAGCCGAGCCTCCGATGCGAGCAGGTCGTAGCAGCCCGGATCGAGCCGGCGATCGGCCACCGAATAGCCGATCGACAGGAGCTTGCGGTCGGGATTGACCAGGAAGGCGAAGTCCATCGCCATCGCCATGGCGCGCGCCGTGTCGGCGAGCGCCGCCAAGCGGGCTCCGAGGTCGTGACGGGCGTGGTCCCGGTCACGGTCGTGCTCTGTCACCGACCGGCTCAGCGCCTCGATCCAGAACACCAGATCCGGAGCATCGTCGCTCGCGGCGGCCGGCACCAGCGCGCGGGCCATCCGGCCGGCCTTCTCGGCGAGCCGCTTCAGGGCCGGCGACGCCGCCTCGATCGTCTGCCCGCTCCCGAGCTGGACGTCGATATCGTCGAGTGCGGCGGCGAGCCGCCGTCCGGCCTCGCTGGCCGCCGCGGGCAGCGACCCGGCCGCCTCGCGTGCCAGGTGGAGGTGATCGCGCATGCCGCTTCGCGCGTCCGGCGCCTGGACGGCATCGACCCATTCCTCGCAGGCATTGGCGAGCGCGAGCAGGTAGCCGGCGAGATTGCCGCTGTCGACCGACGAGACATAGGCGGGCTCCAGCACCCGGCGGTCGCGGGTGCCGTACCAGTTGTAGAAGTGCCCCCTGAAGCGCGGCAGCGCCCGCATCGCGCCGAGCGTCGCCTCCAGGCGCTCGACCGTCTCGCTGGTGCCGGCCCAGCCGAGGTCGCGCGCCGAGACGGCGGAGAGCAGATAGAGGCCCATGTTGGTCGGCGAGGTGCGGTGGGCGACGACCGGCCTCGGGTCCTCCTGGAAATTGTCCGGCGGCAGCATGCCGTCGTCCGGCGTCACGAAGGTCTCGAAGAACCGCCAGGTCCGCCGCGCCACGAGGCGCAGCGCCCGCGCGTCCTGATCGGAGACCGCGAGTCGTCCGGCGATGCTCGGCGACCGGCTCACCCGTTGGGCCAGCGCCGGCGCCGCCAGCCACAGGAGCCCGAACGGCAGCGCCACCGGCCACGACGACGGCGCGAGCGCCACGGCGCCGACCGCGACCGCGATCCCGAGTGCGGTGCCGCCCGCCATGTCGCGATAGAAGCCGCGGACCCCGAGGTGCGGCTTGCCGGTCGACTGCGCCGCCGTGGTCCATTCGAGCAGATGCCGGCGTGTCGTCAGCAGGCGGACCAGCGTCCGCACGATCGCATCGCCCGCCCGCCAGGCCTGATCGGCGAGGAGCGCGACCGTCATGGCGGTCTGCAGCCCGGCGAGCCGCAGATCGTCGGCGAGCGTGCGGAGATGGTTGCGGATGCGGATGCCGCTCCGGCGCGGCAGTACCGCGAAGGCCGTGGGCAGAAAGGCCGGCACGGCGACGGCGGCGACGAGCATCAGCGTCGCGGTCGCGGCGGCGGACCACGGCAGCAGCCAGCCGGCTCCGAACGTGGCGAGCGTGAACGGCGCGAGCAGCGAGCGGCGGAGATTGTCCAGCATCTTCCAGCGCCCGACCGCCGGCACGGCGCGCGATCCGGTGCGCCGGCCGAACACCCAGGGGAGGAGCTGCCAGTCGCCACGCACCCAGCGGTGCTGGCGCTTGGCGGCGACGTCGTAGCGCGATGGAAAGTCCTCGACCACCTCGATGTCGGAGGCGAGGCCGGCCCGCGCGAAGATGCCCTCGAACAGATCGTGGCTGAGCATGGTGTTCTCGGGCACGCGGCCTTCGAGGGCGGCTTCGAACGCGTCGACGTCGTAGATGCCCTTTCCCGTGTAGGACCCCTCGCCGAACAGATCCTGATAGACGTCGGAGACCGCGGCCGCATAGGGATCGATCCCGCCCGGCCCGGACACGATCCGCTGGTAGAGCGAGCCCTCGCGCCCGACCGGCAGCGACGGGGTGACGCGCGGCTGGAGGATGGCGTAGCCGTTGACGACGCGCTGCTCCGCGGCACTGAACTTCGGGCGGTTGAGCGGATGCGCCATCTTCCCGATCAGTCGCAGCGCCGCGTCGCGCGGCAGCCGCGTGTCGGCATCGAGCGTGACGACGTAGCGCACGTCGGCGGGAACGTGCGGGGCTCTCCCGCCGACCGGCATGAAAGTGGTGTCGTTCGCGCCGCGCAGCAGCCGGTTCAGCTCGTGCAACTTGCCGCGTTTGCGCTCCCACCCCATCCACTTGCCCTGGCCGGGATTGTAGACGCGGCGGCGATGCAGCAGCAGGAAGCGGTCGCCGTCCGGACCGGGGCCGTGCCGGTGGTTCAGCGTCGCGATGGCGGTGGCCGTCGCGGCGAGCAGGACGGCGTCGCGCGCCACGACCTCCTTGTCGGCATCGATGCCGTCCGACAGCAGCGCGTAGGTGAGATCGCCGCCGGTGGCGAGGTGATGGACCTCCATCCGCTCGACCTGCTCCAGGAGATCGGCTTCGCCGGTCAACAGCGTCGGCATCACGACGAGCGTCCGCGACGAGGGCGGGATGCCGTCGGTCAGGCCGAGGCCCGGAAGCGTCACGGCGCCGAAGTTCCAGGTGATCGCGCGGTCGACGAGCGCGACTGCGGTGGAACTCGCCGGCAGCACGCCGACCAGCGCGAGGAGAAGCAGGGGGCCCGCTCCGGCGACGGAGGCCAGCATCCAGACCACTCCGGCCAGCAGGACCGCTGTGACGAGAGCGATCGCGCCGACATAGCCGCCGATCCCGAGCCGCACGTTGAAACGGCTGATCCGCAGCCGCGCCGGCGGCCGGAAGCCGATGGCGTGCTCGAGCGCGCGACGGCCTTCGGCGATGAGATGGTACCCGGGATCGCCGGCCCGCTCCTTGTCGATGGAGTCGGCACCATCGGCCGGATCCTGCCCGCTGCGGCGGGCCGCATCGAGCGCGTGATCGGTGACCTCGAGCTCGGTACTGGCCGACCCCCGCGCCAGGAGCTCGATCGCGCTTCGGTACAGGTTGCGGGTCGGGAAATCCATCGCGGCGAAATCACTCGCCGCACGCAGGCGCGCGTCCACGAGACTGACGCTCTCGAACAGATCCGACCAGTCGAGATCGGAGATCCGCCGCATGCTGGTGATGACGTTGCGCACCGAGACATTCGACGCGCCCTGCCGCTGCTGGGCGTGCCGCACGGCGTCGTCGATGGTGATGCCCTGGCGTGCGAGACGCTTCTCCAGCCAATCGAGGGTCGGGGTGGTCTGCGGATCCTGGTCCCTCAGCCGCTTGGCGAGCTGCGCGGCGAAGATCTCGGACAGCGGCGCGGACGACCGCGCGGCGATGTCAAAATCGAGGGCGGAGCGGGCGCCGTCCGGGGCGAGCAGGCGGTCGGCCAGCGCATCGGCGTCGGCTCGCGCGGCGCGGCCGGCCGTGATCTGATCGGAGAGGCGCCGCAGGTTCTCGACGAGGACGATCCGCAGCGTGATGGCGACGGCCCACAGCTCGCCGATGGTCAGCGGCTGCACCCGCTGATAGGCGACGATGAAGTGGCGCAGCGTCTCCGGATCGAAATGGCTGTCGGTGTGTGCCGTGTACGCCCAGGCGAGCCCGAAGACGCGCGGATAGCCGGCGAACGGGCCGGTCGCGAGCTTCGGAAGCTGGCGATAGTAGCCGGCCGGCAGGTCGTCGCGGATCTCTCGGATCTGATCCTCGACGAGATGATAATTGTCGAGCAGCCACTCCGCCGCTGGGACGATGCCGCGACCGCAGGCGAGTTCCGCCGCGCTCGCCCGGTAGGCCGCGAGGAGAGCGGCGGCGTCGGCCTCCAGGCGCGTCCGAAGCGGCAGGACCCGCGGTGGTCTCGTGGTGACCGACTGGGCCTCGGCGAGGCTCTCGGCATGCTGCTCGAGGCGCTCGACGCCGAACAGCTCCTCGCGCACCGGCGCCGGGTCGTTCCATGGCGAGGCGCCGCGACGTGCTCCGAGCACGCGAGAGAGACGGATGGTCATGTCTGCCTTTCAGGTCGGGATCGACGCGCGGGGACTTCGGTCGGTCGGAGACGGAAGGATGTCCGGTTCCGAGGAGGAGGCCAACGCGGGACGTGACTTCGGGTGAAGCCGCGGGACGTTGTCGCTGGTCTGCGGGACACGGAGGCCTGCCACCGCGTCCGGCGATGGCGTGAGCCGGATCACAAATTCTTCGACGCGCGATATCGAACGATGCGATATCGTTCCTTGCACGAGACGTTGGTGCACGAGACGTTGGTGCACGAGGCGGGACGAGTGCGAGCGCCGACACAGCTGCCGGCTCGACCGAGCGCCTCAATCGAGGACGGTCAGCCTCTCAGCCCAGGTCCTTCCGGTCTCGGGATCGGTGGCGACCTCGAAGTCACCTTCTGTCCTTCGTGCAGCCGGTGAGGCAGGCACGCTCGATCGCATCGATGTGAACGAAGGTCTCGATCTCGGCGCCGTCCGCCGAGATGAAGCCGTAACCCTTCTGCGGGTCGAACCACTTCACGGTGCCGTTCATCGCCGGGACCACCTCCGTCGAAGGAACGCCGCCCTGCGTCGCGGGCGATCGGCGTACTGCGTTCCAGCAGGACTGTCCGGGCGCGGATCCCGATGAGCTTCCGATCCGCCTCGCCGGATCATCTATCGATGGACATCCTCATAATGGAGATCGAACCCGGGAATTACAAGCGCGTCGTCGCTCGAAGAGCGTGAGAGACGGATCAGACGATCGACGGATCTTGTCACGAACCGGTGACGATGTCGCGCAGCTGTGTAGAGTAAGTTGAGAGTTCCGTCCGTGCCGTATCAGGCGCTCGCTCGCCGCGTCCCCATGTCATGACAGAGCGCCCGAGCAGCACGGCAAGATGGAGCTGGTGGAGTTTCGCGCCGGCCTGATGCAACTGCCTTACGATCAGCGGGAATCGCTGATCCTCGTAGGCGCGTCGGGCTTTTCGTACGCCGATGCCGCGACGATTTGCGAGGTCGCGATCGGAACGATAAAGAGCCGTGTAAATCTTACCCGGCAGCGCCTCGCGGCACTTCTCGCGATAAATCGTCTCGACACCCATGGACCGGCCCCGACGACGCGCGCTGTCCTGAACGGCACCGGCAGACCTGATAGCCGGAAGGTCTGACGTCGTGCGGTCAATGGAGCCGTGTGGTTCGTGATGGAGCTCGCCGCGGATCACAGCCGGGTCGGCACGAGCTTCGCCGCCTGCCGTGGCGATCGAGTTCGGCCAACCAAAATCGCGCGACAATCGACCTTCCGGCCCAGCGCCGCAGATGCGGCCCGATCGAGAACGCTCTCTCCGAGCCGAGGACAGTCTCCGCAAGGGGCCGAACGGCCGAGATGCGAATGACACTGTCGTGCCCGATCGCGAAAGGATAGGGACGAAGTCTCCGCCGCCCTCTAGCTCTGCTCGGCTCGGTGGACCTCGCCGGCAAGATCGTCACGGCCGTCTCGCTGCACTGCCATCGTCGGATGGAGAACCGCATCGTCGCCCGGGCAGCGGCCACAGCTTCGCCTGAAAGGGAACCAGGAGTCGCTGCGGAGAGATGCCGACGTTTGATTCCTGACGATGAAAAAGACACACATCCCACGCCGAGACGACCGAGCGCCGCCTCGGTCGCACCGAGACGCGGTCGCGGCCGCCGTCGGACCGGCGATCTCGGCGGCTGGCATCAGCTTCCCGGGCCTAAGGCCTCCGGCCGAGAGCTCGCGTCGCCGGTGTGTCTCCAGCGGGAACGTGCTGGCCAACCGTCTCGGTGCGGAATTTTTTGATCGGATTTCAGGACGTTAGATGGTGCCCAGGGGCGGAATCGAACCACCGACACCGTGATTTTCAGTCACGTGCTCTACCAACTGAGCTACCTGGGCGTGCCCGCGAGAGCGCGATGCCCAGGGGGCATCGGCGAGCGGGGGCGGTTATAGAGGCTCGCCGGACGGATGGCAAGCCGACGCGACGGGATTGCGACACGCGTCGGCGGCGCCTTGACGTCCATGCCGAATCCGGCCGGGCATCGCCGCGTCCGGGACCGGGCAGGGGGCTTGCCAGGAGGCCCGGGCAAGGAGGCCTGGCAAGAGGCGTTCGCGCCGGTCACGCCGGCACGTCGGCGCCGGCGGTCGCCCGCACCGCCGGGGTCGGCGGATCCTCGGGAGGCGCCATCAGCACCGTGAGGGCGCGCGGCGCGACGCCGTAGTGCAGCGGCATCGGGGCGCGGACGAGCTCGCCGTCGGTCGCCGTCCAGGCGCGCCGGCGGACATGGGCGATCGTCACCTCGCGGGCCGTGATGCTGCGGATGCCGGGGTTGTCCCGCCAGCCGCCGGTGAGGAGATCGGCGCCGGCGCGCGCGAGGCCGAGCGTGCTCGCATCCTCGGCGATGTGGACCTCGAGCAGGCCCTCGTCGAGGCGCTGCCGCCGCCAGTCGGGGCCGAAGCGATTGTTGGTCACCAGCACCGCATAGGCGTCGACGACCTCGCGCCGGCCGTCGAGCGCCACCGCGAAGCGGAAGCGGCCGGTCCGCCGCAGCGCCTTCACGGCCGCCCAGGCGACGCCGAGCAGGCGGCCGAACGGGTGGCCGCGGGTCTCCTCGCGGGCCCGCGCCATCTGGCTGAAGAAGCCGATGCCGGAGAGCGAGTGGAACGCCCGGCCGTCGAGGGTGGCGAGGTCGACCTCGGCCGGCGCGGCGGTCTTCAGCGCCGCCACGGCCGCGTCGATGCCGGCCGGCATGCGCAGGTCGCGGGCGAACAGGTTCATGGTGCCGAACGGCAGCACGCCGAGGACCTTGGAGGTCCCGGCGAGCGCCCGGGCGGCGAGATTGACCGAGCCGTCGCCGCCGCCCACCACCAGCGCGTCGTGCGAGGCGCGGGCGCCTTCGGCGATCGCGGCCGGCATCGCCTTGGGGGCGACCATGTGGACGTCGATCTGGCGGCCGCCCTCGCCGAGGGCGGCGAGCGCCGCCGTCACCGTCTCCGGCCCGCAGTCGACCACGGTGCCGGCACGGGCGTTGAGCAGGACGAGAATGCGGCGCATGGCGGATCCGGGGTGTTCGCGTGCGCGCCCGGCCGGGAGAGCCGGGCGGCAGAGCACGTCGGGGCATCAACGCCGCACCGGCGGAGTGGTTCGGTCCGCCGGGGCCGCCGCCCGCGCGGCGCTCGGCCGCAGCCGGGCCATGCCGCCGCCATGCTGGAGCGGCGCGCGATGCGCCGTTATGAGGTGGACCGTCGAGGGAGAAGCGGATGAGCGTGCCCGAAGAGCTCGTGTACAAGATCTGCCCGGCCGGGCTGTGGCGCGAGGCCGAGGCGACCGGCGTGTTCAAGGGCGCGGCCGTCGACCTCGCCGACGGCTTCATCCACTTCTCCACCGCCGGGCAGGTCGCAGAGACGGCGCGGAAGCATTTTTCCGGGCAGCGCGATCTCCTGCTCGTCGCGGTCGCGACGGCGGCGCTCGGCAACGCCCTGCGCTTCGAGCCGTCGCGCGGCGGGGCGCTGTTCCCGCATCTCTACGGGCCGCTGCCGCTCACCGCGGTGCGCGGCGTGGTGCCGCTCGACACCGCCCCCGACGGCACGGTGCGCATCCCCGCCGTGCTCGGCTGATCGCGCCGGCGTGATCGCCGATCGGCGGTGGTCCTGAACCTCCGGGGCCGGGGCTGCGACCAAAAGCCCGGGACACGTTTTCGCGTGGTCATTGCCAGGGGCGTCGCGCCGCATCTTCGGCCGGCGACGCCGTTCGTTTCGGAGGGGAGTCATGCCCGATCTCGTCCGCCGGCGCCTCGTCGCCGGCACGCTCGCCGCCGCCGCGGCGCCGGTCACGGCCGCATTCGGCCAGGCCGGGTCCGACCCCGCGACCTCCGCGACCGAGACCCGCACGCTGCACGCCCAGGCCACGCTGACCGAGACCACCATGACCACGCTGTTCAAGATCGTCACCGTCAAGGACGAGATCGTCATCGGCCTCACCGACGCCGAGCTCGACGCGCTCGGCGGCCGCGACGCCGGGGCGGTGGCGCGGGCGCTGAAGACCCGCGGCGAGCTCACGGCGTGGCAGTACGCGGTGCGCAAGGCGGCCACCGGAGAGCTCGAGCAGGCGCCGCGCCAGAAGGTCGGTCTGCTCGCCCACGAGTCGCTGCGCGTCGAGCCCTATCCGACCCCGCTCGCCGTGCGGGCGCACGACTGATCCTCCCGTCGTGACGGCATCTCTTCTTCCGACCCTCCCTGCGTGACCTTTCGGTTCGGGTGAGCGGGCCGGCCCGCCGAGGCCCCCCGCGGCTGCGCGCCGTCCGCCGGCCAGCGCGCCGCGTGGCGGGCCGGTCCCTCACCCGGGCCATCACGATTCGCGGGCGACGCCGGTGTCGGCGGTGTCGCGGTCTTCGCGGGGCGGTGGGTCGGCGTCGATCACTGGGCGGCGAGATCGGACGGGTGGGTGGCGAGCGGCGTCACCTCGATCGTCATGTAGGGGTAGAGCGGCAGGTCCTGGAGGATCTGGTGCAGCTCGTCGTTTCCCGCCACGTCGAAGATCGAATAGTTGCTGTACTGGCCGACGACGCGCCAGATGTGGCGCCAGCGGCCGTCGCGCTGCAGGCCGAGCGCGTAGTCCTTCTCGCGCGCCTTGATGCGGGAGAACGCCTCCGGATCCATGTCGCGCGGCGGCGTCACGTCCATGCGGACCAGATAGAGCATCGTCCTTCTCCCATGCGAGCGGGTGGTGTCGACAGGACCGGTGTCGACGCCGAGCCTGCTAGCAATTCCGACGCATCGTTTCAATGACGGTTGCCCTCGCACAAGTCCAGGATCGAAGAAGACATTGTTCAGGGATCGGCAACAATCGCGACGACTTCGAGACAATCGAATGCCCGAAGTATTGTCTCTGAAGATGCGTTGACAGGCCGGTCCCGCGTCAAATAGAGACCTCGGTCGGAGCCGACCGGCGCACGACCCCCCGAACGTCATTCTCCGCCCGTCGGACCGCCGCTTCGGCGCGGGTCTCGTCCTCTCGGAACGCCACGTGGCCGGAACGCCACGCGGCCCCGGGGCGCCACGTGCCGCCGCTCGCCTGTCCTCGATCGTCAACGCCTGAGGGTGCCTCATGACTCTGCTCAAGCGCCTGTCCCTGATCGTCGCCGCCGCGATCGTCGTCGCATCGCCTGCCGCCTCGGCCCAGGAGTTTCCGTCCGGCCAGATGCGGTTGATCGTCCCGTTCGCGGCCGGCGGTGCCGCCGACATCATCGGCCGCACCATCGCCGAGAAGCTCGGCGCGCTGTACGGCAAGACGATCATCGTCGAGAACATGCCGGGGGCGGGCTCCAATCTCGGGGTCACGGCCGCGGTGCGGGCGCAGCCCGACGGGCACACCCTGGTGCTCGCCTCGGTCGCGGTCGCGGCCAACGTGGCGCTGTTCAAGTCGCTGCCCTTCGATCCGCTGAAGGACCTCGCGCCGCTGACGCTCGCGCTCGAGACGCCCAACGTGGTGATCGTGCCGGCGAGCGGGAGCATCAAGACCGTCCAGGATCTGCTCGCCCATGCGAAGAAGACCCCGTCGAGCTACGCGTCGGCGGGGGTCGGCTCGTCGCTGCATCTGGCGGCCGAGCTGTTCAAGCAGCAGGCCGGCGTCGACATCACCCATGTGCCTTATCGCGGCAGCAGCCCGGCCCTGACCGACCTGATCACCGGACGCATCGACGTGATGTTCGACAACGCCTCGACGGCGCTGCCGCAGGTGCAGGGCGGCAAGGTCCGCGCCATCGCGGTGACCACCAAGGCCCGCATCGACCAGCTCCCCGACGTGCCGACCGTCGCCGAGAGCGGCCTTCCGGGCTACGAGATGAGCAACTGGTGGGCCCTCTACGTCACCGCCAAGACGCCGCCCGCCGTCGCCGCGAAGCTCTCGGCCGATCTGCGCAAGGTTCTCGCCGATCCGGATCTCAAGAAGCGCTTCGACGAGGTGAGCGGCAGGATCGTCGCCTCGACGGCGGAGGAGCTCGGGGCGCACACGGCGCGCGAGGTCAAGAAGTGGGAGCAGGTGGTCGAATCCGCCGGGATCCGCGCGAGCCAGTGAGAGGCTCGTGTCGAGGGCCGCGACCGTGAGAGACTGCGCGGCGGCGCGCGTGCCGACGGCACGGGTTCCGCCGCGCGTCACGGCACGCTCGGGTGATGGCCATGGATCTCGGTGACCTGCGGGCCTTCGTCGCGGTGGCGGAGGAACGGCATTTCGGACGCGCCGCGGAGCGCCTCGGCATCTCGCTCGCCCAGGTGTCGCAGCGCGTGCGGCGGCTGGAGGACTCGCTCAAGACGGAGCTCCTGTTCCGCACCACCCGGTCCGTGTCGGTCACGCGGGCCGGCGAGGAGCTCCTGGCCGAGGGCCGGTCGCTGCTCGCGCTGGTCACGCGCGTGGAGGAGCAGGTCCGGCAGTTCGGTGCCGGCAAGGACGGCATCCTGCGGCTCGGCGCGGTCGGCTCGGTGAGCCACACGCTCCTGCCGCGTCTCGTGCGGATCGTCGAGCGGACGATGCCGGGCGTCCGGCTCAAGATCACGGCCGGCATGTTCACCTCGGCCCAGGAGCGGGCTCTGCGGGAGCGCGAGATCGATCTCGCGCTGCTGCGGCTGCCGGTCCGCCTCGCCGGCCTGGCGTATCGGCTGGTCGGGCGGGATCCGCTCGTCCTCGTGCTCGCGTCCGACCATCCGCTGGCGGCGCGCGATCAGGTCCGGGTCGAGGATCTGTGCAGCGAGGCGTTCGTGACGTTCCCGGAGTCGTCCGGCTCGGTCGTGCGCGAGGCGGTGCTGACGCAGTGCGCGCGCGCCGGCTTCATCCCCAACAGCCTCGTCGAGGTCGGCGACACGGGCACGCTGCTCGGGCTGGTCGCGGCGGGGCTCGGGGTCGCGCTGGTGCCGCGGTCGGCCCAGAACCTGACGCGGTCCGGGGTCAGGTTCGTCGACCTCGGCGTGACCGAAAACATCGACATCGCGCTCGCCTGGCTGCCGCAGAGCGGTTCTGCGCTCGTCCGTCAGGTCCTGACCGCCCTCGAACAGGACGGGCTGTTCCTCGGCGCGACGCGATATTCCGAGAGTGACACATGAAGATCACCAAGGTCGAAGCCATTCCGTTCTCGATTCCGTACACGCATCCGCTCAAGTTCGCCTCGGGCGAGGCGCACGTGGCCGACCATGTGCTGATCCGCGTCCACGGCGAGGACGGGGTCGTCGGCCATGCCGAGGCGCCGCCGCGGCCCTACACCTACGGCGAGACGCAGGACGGCATCAGGGCCGTGGTCGAGACGATCTTCGCGCCCCAGATCGTCGGGCTCGACGTGTTCGACCGGGAGAAGATCCACGCCCGGCTCGACCGCACGGTGGGCAACCCCTGCGCCAAGGGGGCGGTCGACATCGCGATCTGGGACGTCATCGGGAAGGTGCTCGGACGGCCCGTGACCGCGCTGCTCGGTGGCTACACGGACCGCATGCGGGTCAGCCACATGGTGGGCTTCGACGACCCGGCGCGGACGGTCGAGATCGCGCAGCGGTTCAAGGAGACCTACGGGATCACGACCTTCAAGATCAAGGTCGGCCGCCGTCCCTGGACGCTCGACGTCGCGGTCTGCCGGGCGATGCGGGCGCATTTCGGCGACGCCGTCGATCTCTACATCGACGGCAACCGCGGCTGGACCGCGGCCGAGGCGGCGCGGGCGCTGCGCGCCATGGAGGATCTCGACCTGCTGATGGCCGAGGAGCTCAATCCGGCCGACGACGTGCTCGGGCGCCGCTGGCTGGTCGGCCGCACGAAAATCCCGTTCTACGCCGACGAATCGGTGTCGCGCCCGGCCGAGGCGGCGCGGGCGCTGCTCGACGGCGCGGCGACCGCGATCTCGATCAAGACCGCGCGGACCGGCTTCACCGGCTCGCAGCGCGTCCACTTCCTGTGCGAGTCGCTGGGCATCGAGAACTACATCGGCAACCAGATCGACGGGCAGGTCGGCACGATGGCATCGCTGGTGTTCGGCGCCGCCTACAAGGGCACGGCCGAGCGGGCCGGCGAGCTGTCGAACTTCCTGGACATGAGCGACGATCTCCTGGCGGAGCCGCTGCGGATCGAGCACGGCGAGCTGAAGATCCGCGACCTGCCGGGCACCGGCGTCGTCATCGACGAGGACAAGCTGTCGCGCTACCGCTGCGACCGGTGACCGTGGGGCGGCCATGCGCCGCCCCATCTGCCTGCGGACGAAATCGCGCTATGATGCCGGCCCCCCGGGGACGGCCGGCCGGCGCCTCCGGCGCGGTGATTTCGACGAGGACGCGATGGACGCCATCCTGCAGCAGAACCCCGACTTCTCGTCCGAGGAGCGCGATGCCGTCTACCGCTGCATCGCCACCCGGCGCGACGTGCGCGGCCAGTTCCTGCCCGATCCGATTCCCGACGAGGTGCTGGCGCGCCTGCTCGACGCCGCCCACCACGCCCCGTCGGTCGGCTTCATGCAGCCGTGGGACTTCGTCGTTGTGCGCGATCCCGAGGTGAAGAAGCGGGTGCACGCCGCCTTCGCGACGGCGCACGACGAGGCGGCCGGCATGTTCGACGACGGCCGCGCCGCGACCTATCGCCGGCTGAAGCTCGAAGGGATCCTCGAGGCGCCGGTCGGCCTGTGCATCACCTGCGACCGCGAGCGCACCGGCCCGGTGGTGATCGGCCGCACCCACCAGCCCGAGATGGACCTCTACAGCGCGGTGTGCGCCGTGCAGACCCTGTGGCTGGCCGCGCGGGCGGAGAATCTCGGCGTCGGCTGGGTCAGCATCGTGCGCTACGACGACCTGCGCGCCGCCCTCGGCATTCCGCCGCGCATCCAGCCGGTGGCCTATCTGTGCATCGGCAGGGTGTCGCACTTCTTCGACAAGCCCGAGCTGGAGACCGCCGGCTGGCTGCCACGTCTGCCGCTGCGCGACCTCGTCTGGTTCGACGGCTGGCACCAACGCCGCGGCGACGAGAGCCTGCTCGACGCGCTCGGGTGAGGGGCACGTTTCGGCCTGCGCGCCGTGCCGGGCCGCCGGGCCGAGTTCGTCGGTCAAAAGCAAACAGGGCGGCCCGTGGGCCGCCCTGTCGCATTCGGTCGGTCGCTGACGCGGGCGGCGATTACTCGCCGGCCTCGCGCGGCTGCTCGCCGGTGCCGTCGGCCTTCTGCTTGGCCTCGAGGTCCTCGCCGGTCTCCTGGTCGACCACCCGCATCGACAGGCGGACCTTGCCGCGCTCGTCGAAGCCGAGCAGCTTCACCTTGACCTTGTCGCCTTCCTTGACGACCTCGTTGACCTTCTGGACCCGGCGCGAGGCGAGCTGGCTGATGTGCACCAGGCCGTCCTTGGAGCCGAAGAAGTTCACGAAGGCGCCGAAGTCCATCACCTTGACGACCGTGCCCTCGTAGATCTGGCCGACCTCGGGCTCCGAGGCGATCGACTTGATCCAGTTGATGGCCGCGCGGATCGACTCGCCGTTGGCCGAGGCGACCTTGACGGTGCCGTCGTCCTGGATGTCGATCTTGGCGCCGGTCTTCTCGACGATCTCGCGGATCACCTTGCCGCCCGAGCCGATCACCTCGCGGATCTTGTCGACCGGGATCGAGAACATCTCGATGCGCGGCGCGTGCTCGCCGAGCTGGGCGCGGGCCGAGGTCAGCGCCTTCGACATCTCGCCGAGGATGTGGTGACGGCCCTCCTTCGCCTGGGCGAGGGCGACCCGCATGATCTCCTCGGTGATGCCGGCGATCTTGATGTCCATCTGCAGCGAGGTGACGCCCTTCTCGGTGCCGGCCACCTTGAAATCCATGTCGCCGAGATGATCCTCGTCGCCGAGGATGTCGGAGAGCACCGCGAAGCGCTCGCCCTCGAGGATCAGGCCCATGGCGATGCCGGCGGTCGGCGCGCGCAGCGGCACGCCGGCGTCCATCAGCGCGAGCGAGGTGCCGCACACGGTCGCCATCGAGGACGAGCCGTTCGATTCGGTGATCTCCGAGACGACGCGGATCGTGTAGGGGAACTCGTGCTTGAGCGGCAGCATCGGCCGGATGGCGCGCCAGGCGAGCTTGCCGTGGCCGATCTCGCGGCGGCCCGGCGAACCGATGCGGCCCGTCTCGCCCACCGAGAAGGGCGGGAAGTTGTAGTGCAGCATGAAGGTTTCCTTGTAGGTCCCCTCCAGCGCGTCGATGAACTGCTCGTCCTCGCCGGTGCCGAGCGTCGCGACGACCAGCGCCTGCGTCTCGCCGCGGGTGAACAGCGCCGAGCCGTGGGTGCGCGGCAGCACGCCGACCTCGGCCACGATCGGACGCACGGTCTTGACGTCACGCCCGTCGATGCGGCGGCCGGTGTCGAGGATGTTCCAGCGGACGATCTTGGCCTCGAGCTCCTTGAAGACGCCCTTGACGCGCAGCTCGTCCCAGCGCGGCGTCTCGCCCTCCGGGAAGAAGTGCGCCTTCATCTTGGCCTTGGCGGCGTCGACGGCCTTGTAGCGCTCCTGCTTCTGCGGGATCGCGTAGGCGGCGCGCAGATCCTGCTCGACGACGGAGAGCATCTCCTTCTCGATCTCGGAGTTGTCCTCGGTGACGAGATCGCGCGGCTCCTTGGCGCACTTCTCGGCGAGCTGGATGATCGCCTCGATGACCGGCTGGAAGTGACGGTGGCCGAACATCACGGCGCCGAGCATCACCTCCTCGGGGAGCTCCTTGGCCTCGGACTCGACCATCAGCACGGCGTCCTGGGTGCCGGCCACGACGAGATCGAGCTGGCTCTCGGTCATCTCGTCGAGCTGCGGGTTGAGGACGAACTCGCCGTTGATGAAGCTGACCCGGGCGGCGCCGATCGGGCCCATGAAGGGAATGCCCGAGATGGTCAGCGCGGCCGAGGCGGCCACCATGGCGACGATGTCGGGATCGTTCTCGAGGTCGTGCGACATGGTCGTCACGATGACCTGCGTGTCGTTGCGCCAGCCGTCGGCGAACAGCGGGCGGATCGGGCGGTCGATCAGGCGGGAGGTCAGCGTCTCCTTCTCGCTCGGCCGGCCCTCGCGCTTGAAGAAGCCGCCGGGGATGCGGCCCGCTGCGTAGGTCTTCTCCTGGTAGTTGACGGTCAGCGGCATGAAGTCGATGCCGGGACGCGGGGTCTTCTCGGCCACCACGGTGGCGAGCACCGTGGTCTCGCCGTAGGTGGCGAGCACGGCGCCGTCGGCCTGCCGGGCGATGCGGCCGGTCTCCAGCACGAGCTTGCGGCCGGCCCAGTCGATCTCCACGCTATGCTTGTCGAACATGTTGGTCTTCTCTCATGGTTTGGGGGATGCCTCGGACAGCCATGAGCAAGACGGCGAGAGGCTGCCGCGCGCGCGTCATGCGCGATCCGCGACAGCGTCCGGCGATCCTGCCATGGCGATCTCCAGCGTTCGCCGGGCGATCTCGCCCGGCTCGGTCGGCGGCGACGTGCCGCCGCGTTCGGCGCGGCGCGCGGACCCGTCCGGTCCTGGACCGTCGTGTCCCGCCGCCGGAGCGCCACTCCGACCGAATTCGCTGCGCTCCGGACCTTTCGGCCGCCTGTCGTCCGCGGTCCCGCCGCGGGACCGGCCGTTCCGGCACGGCGATCTGCGCCGTGCCGCCTCGTCGTGCGGGCCGTGCCCGTGCGGGCTGTGCCCGCCAGCGGGTCTCGGCCCGCAGGCCGCGCTCAGCGACGGATGCCGAGCTTCTCGATGATGGTCTTGTACCGGCCCTCTTCCGTCCGCTTGAGATAGTCGAGGAGCTGGCGACGCTGCGACACGAGCTTCAGCAGGCCACGCCGGGAATGGTTGTCCTTGGTGTGGGTCTTGAAGTGCTCGGTCAGGTTGGTGATGCGCTCGGACAGAATCGCGATCTGCACCTCCGGCGAACCCGTGTCGCCGGCCTTCGTACCGTACGTGGTGATCAGCTCGGCCTTGCGGCCCGTCGTGATCGACATCGGTCAAACACCCTGCTTTCGGCCGGCTCTGCCATGCAGGCCGGCGAGGTTGAACACGCGCTTGGGGACGATCTCGCCACGGTCCATGTCGGCGAGGGCCAGAAGCTGGCCCGCGACCGTGACGGAGACCGTGCCGCGGACGATGGGGGCGTCCCGCCCGCGCACCAGAACGGCCTGGCCCCGCTGGAGCCTGGCCGCATCCGCCCGACTGACGGCCAGCGCCGGGATGTCGTCCAGCGCGGTCGAGACAGGCAGAAGTGCGTCGGCGAGGCTGCCCTCGCCAACTGCGGCTCTATCGCACACCGCCTGCAGATCCGCCAGAGGAATCATGTCCTCTCGGGCGAACGGGCCGACGGCGGTGCGGCGCAGCGCCGAGACGTGGCCGCGGCAGCCGAGCAGGCGGCCCATGTCGCGGGCGATCGCCCGGACATAGGTGCCCTTGCCGCATTCGGCCGCGAACACGGCGTGGTCGGCGTCCGGGGTGGCGATCAGCTCCAGGGTGTGGATCTCGACCGGCCGGGCCTTGAGCTCGACCGTCTCGCCGTCGCGGGCGATGTCGTAGGCGCGTTCGCCCTCGATCTTGATCGCCGAGTAGCGCGGCGGCACCTGCTCGATGGTGCCGGTGAACTGCGGCAGCACCGCCCGGATCGCCTCGGGGGTGGGGCGGTCGGCGCTCTCGGCCACCACCCGGCCCTCGGCGTCGTCGGTATCCCGCTCCTCGCCCCAGCGCACCGTGAACTCGTAGCGCTTGCGGCCGTCCATCACGAACATGACCGTCTTGGTCGCCTCGCCGAGTGCGATCGGCAGGCAGCCCGACGCCAGCGGGTCGAGCGTGCCGGCGTGGCCGGCGCGCTTGGCCGAGAACAGCCGCTTGGCGATCGACACCGCATGGGTCGAGGTCATGCCGACCGGCTTGTCGAGCACCAGCCAGCCGTGGACGTCGCGCTTGTCGCGCTTCTTCTGCGGGCCGCGCTCGCGCCGGGGCCGGGCCTCGCCCGGCGTGCCGGCCCCGGCCGCCGGGGCGGCATCGGTCGGCACGGCAGCATCGGTCGGCACGGCGGCCTGAACGGCCGGCGCGTCCGCGCCCGGGATGTCGTCGTCGGCGATGGAGGGCGTCATTCGTCGTCGCTCGTCTTGTTGTCCGTGGCGTCGCCGTCCAGGTCGCGCTTCACGGCGGGCGAGCGCAGCAGGCCGTCGATGCGGGCGGCCTCGGCGAAGCGGTCGTCGATGCGGAAGCGGATGTCGGGCGCGAATTTGAGGTTCACCCGGTGGGCGATCTCGCCGCGCAGGAAGCGCCTGTTGCGCTCCAGCGCCGCGAGCACTTCCTTCTCGTCGCTGCCGCCGAGCGGCATGACGTAGATGGTGGCGAGCCGCAGATCCGGGCTCATCCGCACCTCGGGCACGGTGATCAGATGCGTCTCGAGGACGGGGTCGTGCACGTCGCCGCGCTGGAGAATCTCGGCGATCGCGTGGCGGATCAGCTCGCCGGCGCGCAGCGCGCGTTGCGACGGGCCGGCGCCCTGGTCACGATTGTGGTGATGCTTGGCCATGATCTTCTTGCCGGTGGCGCGGGATTCGAACCTGCGCCGGCTGCGCTCCGCCGACCCCGTCGGTCTCCACGGTCCCGAACCGGGAGGGGAGGCGAGGGAGTCGTCGGCGGGGCTGGATACGGAAACGGCGTGCCCGGCGAAATCGGCCGGGCACGCCCGATCCTCGATGAAACCACCTACAGCGAGCGCTGCACCGTCTCGAGCCGGTAGCACTCGATCACGTCGCCGACCCGGATGTCCTGGTAGTTCTCGAACGACATGCCGCACTCGTGGCCGGACGTGACCTCGCGGACGTCGTCCTTGAGGTGCTTGAGCTGGCCGAGCTTGCCTTCGTGGATCACCACGTTGTCGCGGATCAGGCGGACATTGGCGCCGCGCTGGACGACGCCGTCGGTGACCCGGCAGCCGGCCACCTTGCCGACCTTGGTGATGTTGAAGACCTGCAGGATCGAGGCGTTGCCCAGCATGGTCTCCCGCGTCGTCGGCGCGAGCAGGCCGGACATGGCCTTCTTCACGTCGTCCACGAGGTCGTAGATGATGTTGTAGTAGCGGATCTCGATGCCGAGCCGTTCGGCCGCCTCGCGCGCCTCCTTGTGGGCACGCACGTTGAAGCCGATGATCGCGGCGTTCGAGGCCTCGGCGAGCGTCACGTCGGACTCGGTGATGCCGCCGACGCCGGACAGCAGCACGCGGGCCGCCACCTCGTCGGTGCCGAGCTTCTCCAGGGCGCCGACGATGGCCTCGATCGAGCCCTGCACGTCGCCCTTGATGACCAGCGGGAATTCCTTCTGCCCCGAGGTCTTCAGCTGGCTCATCATCTGCTCGAGCGAGCCGCGCATGCCGCTGGCGCGGGCCGCCTGCTTCTCGCGCTTCTGGCGGGCCCGGTAGTCCGTCACCTCGCGGGCGCGGCTCTCGTTCTCGACCACCGCCAGGCGGTCGCCCGCCTCCGGGGTGCCGTTGAAGCCGAGCACCTCGACCGGAACCGACGGGCCGGCCGTGTCGATCGTCTTGCCGGTGTCGGAGACGAGGGCGCGGACGCGGCCCCACTCGGCGCCGGCCACGACGATGTCGCCGACCTTGAGGGTGCCGCGCTGGACCAGCACGGTCGCCACCGGGCCGCGGCCGCGGTCGAGCTTGGCCTCGATCACGGTGCCCTCGGCCGGGCGGTTCGGGTTGGCCTTCAGCTCGAGGATTTCCGACTGCAGCCCGATCACGTCGAGCAGCTTGTCGAGATTGGTCTTCTGCTTGGCCGAGACCTCGACCTCGAGGGTCTCGCCGCCGAAGGTCTCGACCTGCACCTCGTGCTGCAGGAGCTCGGTGCGGACCCGCTCCGGCTTGGCGTCGGGCTTGTCGATCTTGTTGATCGCGACGATCAGCGGGACCTTGGCGGCCTTGGCGTGCTGGATCGCCTCGACCGTCTGCGGCATCACGCCGTCGTCGGCCGCGACCACCAGCACGACGACGTCCGTCACCTTGGCGCCGCGGGCGCGCATCGCCGTGAAGGCGGCGTGGCCGGGCGTGTCGATGAAGGTGATCTTGGCGCCGGACGGCGCCGTCACCTGGTAGGCGCCGATGTGCTGGGTGATGCCGCCGGCCTCGCCGGCCACCACGTTGGCGTGGCGGATGGCGTCGAGCAGCGACGTCTTGCCGTGGTCGACATGGCCCATGATGGTGACGACCGGCGGCCGCGGCTCCAGGTCCTCGGACGCGTCGGCGACGTCGAACAGGCCTTCCTCGACGTCCGCCTCCGACACGCGCTTGACCGTGTGGCCGAGCTCCTCGGCGATCAGCTGGGCCGTGTCGGCGTCGATCGTGTCGGTGATCTTCGCCATCTGGCCCTGTTTCATCAGGAGCTTGATCACGTCCACGGCGCGCTCGGCCATGCGGTTGGCGAGCTCCTGGATGGTGATCACCTCCGGAATCGTCACCTCGCGCACGAGCTTCTCCTTCGGCTCGTTCGACGCGTGGCCCTTCAGGCGCTGGACGCGACGGCGGAACGCGGCCACCGAGCGCTCGCGCTCCTCGCCGGCGTCGAGCGCCGTGACCACGGTCAGACGGCCGCGGCTCTTCTGGGTGGTGGTCTTGGTCGGCTTGGGAGCCGGGACCGGGCGGGCCGGACCGGCGCCGCTGCGGCGGACCGGCCGGCGCTCGTCCTCGTCGGGCTCCTGCACGGCGGTCCGGGCATTGACCGACGGGGCGGCACCGGCGGGCGTCGCGGCACCGGCCGGGCGGGCCTGCGTACCGGCGGGCCGGGTCGTCGGCGCCCCCGCGGGCCGGGCCGCCGGCTTGGCGGCCGGGGCGGATGCGGCGGCCTTGGCGGCCTCGTCGTCACCGAAGCGCTTCTTGGCCTCCTGCTCGGCCTTGCGCTTGGCCTCGTCCTCGACGCGGCGGCGCTCGTCCTCTTCGCGCTTGCGGGCCTCGGCGGCCTCGCGCTCGGCGCGCTCGGCGGCCTCGCGCTCCTTGCGGCGGCGGGCCTCCTCCTCGGCGATCTTGCGCTCCTCGGCCTCGCGCACCCGGGCGTCGGCGAGCGCCAGGGCACGGGCGGAGCGCTCCTCCTCGGTGAGGGTGCGCAGGACCACGCCGGACGAGCGCGACCCGCCGCCCTGCGGGCGCGGACCCCCGCCGGAGCCGGACGAGCGCTGTCCGCCGGCGCCGCCGCCCTGCGGCGGGCGCTGCTGCGGACGGGCATGGCTCGGGGCCGGCGGCGGCGGCGGCTCGGACTTGCCCTCGGGACCGTGGGCGCGGCGCTTCACCTTCTCCACGACGACAGCCTTGGTGCGGCCGTGGCTGAAGCTCTGCCGCACGACGCCCTGCTCCACCCCGGAACGCTTGAGCGTCAGGGTCTTCGGCTGCGCGACCGACAACGTCTTCTCGCCGGGATTCTTGGTATCAGTCATTACGATCCTAGTCTCGGGCCGGGTCTGCGGCCGTCTGCCTGGCGCCCCGCGGATCGGGGACGCCGGTTCGGAACATTTCGAGCATGCGCCAACGCCCCAGGACCGCCTCGCTCGCGCGCCCGGGCAGAAGGGCAGCATGTATCACATTTGTCCGTCCGAGTGCCAAATCCAAATCGACGGATTCGAACGAACCGACCACCGGAATCGGCATGGCGTCCGTTCTGGGACGGCGCGCCGCGGCGGCGTCGATCTTGCGGACCCCGTCGGGGCTCGCGTCGCGGGCCCGGACCAGCCCCACCGGGGTGCCGGCCGCGAGCGCCGCCTCGACCTTGGTGTAGCCGGCCACCACGGCGCCGGCCTTGTGGGCGATCGCCAGCGCGTCGAGCACGGCGCGCTCGAGCAGCCGCTCGGTCGCCTCGACCAGGCCGGCCTCGGCCGTCGCCTTGCCCTTGAAGGCGCGCTTGAACGCGCCCTGCTTCACGGCCGTGGCGAGCGGCCCGCGGGCCGCCGTCACCCAGGCGCCGCGGCCCGGCAGCTTGCGCTTGACGTCCGGCACGACGCGGCCGTCCGGGCCGGCGACGAAGCGGATCATCTCGTCGATCGGGCGGACCGTGCGGGTCGCGATGCACAGACGCTCCCGCCCGGCGGCGGCGCCCTTCGGGCCGCCGTCCAGCAGGGTCTCGTCCGGTGCGCCCTGGGTCGCGCCGGACGGCGCGTCCACCTCGATCCGGGCCAGCATCGCGATCGTGGTCCTCCGGTCAGGCCTGCGGCGCCGCGGCGCCCTCGCCCTCGCCCTCGCCCTCGCCTTCGCCGTCCTCGGCGCCGTCCTCGCCGTCCTCGGCCGGGCGGGCGAGGTCCGCCTCGCTGATCCAGCCGGCCTTGACGCGGGCCTGCATGATCATCGCCTCGCACTCGTCACGGGACAGCTCGAAGCCGTCGAGAATGCCGGCCTCGCGCTTGGTCTCGCCGTCCTTGCGCTCGGTCCAGCCGGCGAGGTCGTCGGTGGCGCAGCCGGCCAGGTCCTCGACCGTCTTGATGCCGTTCTCGCCGAAGGCGACCAGCATCTTGCCGGTGACGCCCGGCACCTCGCGGACCTCGTCTTCGACCCCGAGCGCGCGGCGCTTGTCGTCGTACTCGGCCTCGATCTGGGCGAGGTACTCGCGGGCGCGGGTCTGCAGCTCCTGGGCCGTCTCCTCGTCGAAGCCCTCGATCCCGGCGATCTCCTTCTCGTCGACCACCGCGAGATCCTCGACCGAGCCGAAGCCTTCCGAGGCGAGCAGCTGGCCGACCACCTCGTCGACGTTCAGGGCTTCCATGAACAGCTTCGAGCGCTTCTCGAAATCGGCCTGGCGGCGCTCCGACTCCTCCTGCTCGGTGAGGATGTCGATGTCCCAGCCGGTGAGCTGCGAGGCGAGGCGGACGTTCTGGCCGCGCCGGCCGATGGCGAGCGACAGCTGCTGGTCCGGCACCACCACGGCGATGCGCTCCTTGTCCTCGTCGAGGACCACCTTGGCGACCTCGGCGGGGGCGAGCGCGTTGACCACGAAGGTCGCGATGTCGGGCGACCACGGGATGATGTCGATCTTCTCGCCCTGCAGCTCGTTCACCACGGCCTGCACGCGCGAGCCGCGCATGCCGACGCAGGCGCCGACCGGGTCGACCGAGGAGTCGCGCGAGATCACGGCGATCTTGGCGCGGGAGCCGGGGTCGCGGGCCACCGCCTTCACCTCGACGATGCCGTCGTAGATCTCCGGCACCTCCTGGGTGAACAGCTTGGCCATGAACTGCGGATGGGTGCGGGACAGGAAGATCTGCGGCCCGCGCGGCTCGCGGCGGACGTCGTAGATGTAGGCGCGGATGCGGTCCCCGTTGCGGAACACTTCGCGCGGCAGCATCTCGTCGCGCCGCACGATCGCCTCGCCGCGGCCGAGATCGACGACGACGTTGCCGTACTCGACCCGCTTGACGATGCCGTTGACGATGTCGCCGATGCGGTCCTTGTACTCCTGGTACTGCCGGTCGCGCTCGGCCTCGCGCACCTTCTGCACGATCACCTGCTTGGCCGACTGGGCGGCGATGCGCCCGTATTCGAGCGGCGGCAGCGTGTCCGCGATGGTGTCGCCGACCTGGGCGGCGGGATTGTGCTTGCGGGCGTCCTCGAGGCTGATCTGGTTGGCGGGGTTCTCCACCGCCTCGACCACCAGCATGTGGCGGGCCAGCCGCAGCTCGCCCTTCTTGGGATCGATCTCGGCATGGACGTCGGTCTCGCTGCCGTAGCGCGAGCGCGCCGCCTTGGCGATCGCATCCTCCATGGCCTGGATGACGATGCTGCGGTCGATCGACTTCTCGCGCGCGACGGCGTCCGCGATCTGCAGAAGCTCGAGCTTGTTGGCGCTGACGACAGCCATGGATCAGTCTCCGTCGGGAGGCGGGGGAGCCGGCTCTTGCGCCGCGGTCCGTCCGTCGTGAATCGAATTGCCTCGGGTCGATTTGCGGGATTCGATGCGATCCTTGCGGCGCGCCGCCCGCTCCCGGCGCGCCTCTTTCTCTTCCGCCTTGCCGCGACGCAGCGCGTCGGCGACCAGCGCGTCGGTGAGGAGGAGCTTGGCGTCCGCCATGTCCTCGATCGGCAGGAGCACCTCCTGCGGCGTGCCGTCGCTGCCCTGGATATGGAGGCGGGCCGTGTGCCCGTCCACCCCGGCGAGCGTCCCGCGGAAGCGCTTCTTGCCGGCGGCCGGAACCGCCATCTCGATCTTGGCGAGATGGCCCGCGGCGCGGACGAAGTCGCAGAGCCGGACCAGCGGCCGGTCGATGCCGGGCGAGGAGATCTCCAGCCGGTACTCGCGGTCGATCGGGTCGACCTCGTCGAGCACCGGCGACAGGGTGCGCGACACCGTCTCGCAGTCCTCGATCTGCATGGTGCCGTCGGGACGCTCGGCCATCACCTGCACGGTGCAGCCGTCGAGCCCCGAGATCCTCACCCGGACCAGGCGGTAGCCGAGCGGCTCCAGCACCGGCACGACGATGGCGGCGACCCGCGCGGCGAGGCCGGTCTCGGCGATCAGCCGCGGCTCGTCGAGCGCGCTGTCGGCCGGGGCCTTCGCCGTCTCGGCGTTGTCGGTCGTCTCCGTCATGTGTCGCCCAGTGGGTCCTTTCGAAGGCTCGCCCGGGGTGCGCGCCGGCTTCAGGGCCGGCCGCAAGTAACAAAAAAGAGCGGGTCCCGGGCGGGCCCCACTCTCACGAACCGATCGACGAGCCGACCGTTATGAGGTGTCCTCAGACACGCCGGAATATAGCGAAGGCTGCCGATATCGCAAGAGGAACCGGCAGAGGGGGCGAACGCAGCCGCCCCGGGGTGGAGCGGCACCGCCCGGCCCGAGAGTCGACCGGGGCGGGCGGATCGGCGATCCTGGTGCCCCTGGAACAGCGGGAGGAAGGCATGACGGAGGCGGGGATCGGGGCGGGCGACGATCGGCGGCCCGCGCTGGACGTCTGGTTCGAGTTCGCCTCGACCTATTCGTATCCGGCCCTGGTGCGGATCGGGCCGCTCGCCCGGGCGGCCGCGGTGCGGCTGCGGTTCCGTCCGTTCCTGCTCGGCCCGATCTTCAAGCGGCAGGGCTGGGATACCTCGCCCTTCGTCATCTATCCGGCCAAGGGCCGCTACATGTGGCGCGACCTGGAGCGCATCTGCGTCGATCTCGGCCTGCCGCTGCGGCGGCCGCCGGTGTTTCCGGCGAGCAGCGTGCTGGCCGCCCGGGTGGCGCTGGTCGGCCTCGACGTGGCCGCGGGCGCGGCGGGCGAGGGGGCCGGCTGGGGCGAGGCGTTCTGCGTCGCCGTGTTCCGGGCCTGCCTGGGGGAGGGGCGGGCGATCGACGATCCCGCCGTGATCGCCGACCTCCTGTCCGGCCTCGGTGTCCCGCCCGAGCCCGTGCTGGCGCAGGCCGCGACCCCGGCCGCCAAGGCGCGGCTGCGCGAGGAGACCGAGGAGGCCGAGCGGATCGGGGTCTTCGGCGCCCCGAGCTTCGTCACCGCGGACGGCGAACTGTTCTGGGGCAACGACCGACTGGAGCAGGCGCTCGCCTGGGCGACGCGGCGGGCGTGAGCCGCCCGAGTCGTCGGCGCCTCGCGGTGTGGCGGCGTTCCCCCTCCCTGTCCCTCCCCCGCGAGCGGGGGAGGGACAGGGAGGGGCGCCGCGCGACGGACGCTCTCGGTGTCGGACCGCGCCTTCACCCTCGCGGCCGGCGGCGGAACACCAGGTAGCAGGGCCTGCGGCCCTCGCGGATCGCCTTGGCCTCGTAGCGGGTGCGGGTCCAGCCGGCCCAGGGCTCGCGCCAGTCGGCGGCGCGCTCGGCCGTCCATTCGAAGTCGGGCGAGCGCATCAGGTGCTCCAGCGTCCAGGCGGCGTAGTGCTCCCAGTCGGTGGCGAAGCGGAATTCTCCGCCGTCGGCGAGGAGGCGGGCGAGCGTCGCCACGGTCTCGTCCTGGACGAAGCGGCGCTTCCAGTGCCGGCGCTTCCGCCAGGGGTCGGGATAGAGCAGGTCGACCCGGGCGAGCGACGCCTCCGGCAGCCAGGCCAGCACCTCGGCGGCGTCGCCGTGATGGATGCGGATGTTCGAGAGGCCGGCCGGCTCGACATGGGCGAGGAGCTGGGCGACGCCGTTGACGAAGCCCTCGCAGCCGATGAAGCCGGTCTCCGGCGCGCCGGCCGCCTGCGCGGCGAGATGCTCGCCGCCGCCGAAGCCGATCTCCAGCCGCACCTCTCGCGCCGGCGGATCGAACAGATCGCCGAGCCGCGGCGGAGCGGGGCGCGAGACGTCGAGCGCGAGGCGGGGCAGCAGCGCGTCGAGGAGATCGGTGTGGTGCCGGCGCAGCGTGTGGCCCTTGCGGCGGCCGAAGAAGGCGCGGGCCGGCGTCGGGTTCGGGTCCAACGAAAGCGGCTCCATGGGCTCGGACCGCGTAGGGTGGGCAAAGGCGCGGAACGCGCCGTGCCCACGCGGTCCTGGCCGGCCGCGGACCGCGTGGGCACGGGCCGCCTTCGGCGCCCCTTTGCCCACCCTACAATTCGACGATTCTACGACTCGATCACGGGTCGGGGTGAACACGAAAGAAGCCGGCGAAGCAGCACTCCGCCGGCTTCCGGTCGGTGAGGTGCGGCCCGCGTCGGCTCAGCCGACGGCGCTCTTGATCGCGTCGACGAGGTCGGTCTTCTCCCAGGAGAAGCCGCCCTCGGCGTCCGGCGTCCGGCCGAAATGGCCGTAGGACGAGGTGCGCGCATAGATCGGCTTGTTGAGGTCGAGATGCCTGCGGATGCCGCGCGGGGTGAGGTCCATCACCTCGGCGACCGCCTTCTCGAGCTGCGCCTCGCTCACCTTCCCGGTGCCGTGCGTGTCGATGTAGATCGACAGCGGCCGCGCCACGCCGATCGCGTAGGCGAGCTGCAGGGTGCAGCGGTCGGCGAGCCCCGCCGCCACGATGTTCTTGGCCAGATAGCGGGCCGCATAGGCGGCCGAGCGGTCGACCTTGGTCGGGTCCTTGCCCGAGAAGGCACCGCCGCCGTGCGGCGCGGCGCCGCCATAGGTGTCGACGATGATCTTGCGGCCGGTCAGGCCGGTGTCGCCGTCGGGACCGCCGATGTGGAACTTGCCGGTCGGGTTGATGTGCCAGATCGTCCCGTCGGTGATCCAGCCCTCCGGCAGCGCTTGGCGCACATAGGGCTCGACCCGCTCGCGCACCTGGCTCGAGGTCATGTCGGCGATCAGGTGCTGATGCGACACCACGATCTCGCGCACGCCGACCGGCTTGCCGTTCTCGTACTGCACCGTGACCTGGCTCTTGGAGTCGGGGCCGAGCACCTTCTCCCGGCCGGAGTGGCGGGCTTCCGAGATCAGCCGCAGGATCTTGTGGGCGTAGAACAGCGGCGCCGGCATCAGGTCGGGCGTCTCGCTGGTGGCGTAGCCGAACATGATGCCCTGGTCGCCGGCGCCCTCTTCCTTGTTGGAGCCGGGCTGCAGCGCATCGACGCCCTGGGCGATGTCGGCCGACTGCGGATGCAGCAGGATCTCGATGTCGCAGGTCTCCCAGTGGAAGCCTTCCTGCTCGTAGCCGATGTCCTTGATGGCGGCGCGGACGACGCTTTCGATCTGCGCGTTGTCGACCGAGGCGGGGCCGCGGGTCTCGCCGGCGATCACCACCTTGTTGGTGGTGGCGAGCGTCTCGCAGGCGGCGCGGATTGCCCACGGGTCGATGCCGGCCTTCGGGCCTTCACGGAAAAAAAGGTCGACGATCTCGTCGGAGATGCGGTCGCAAACCTTGTCGGGATGGCCTTCGGAAACAGACTCGCTGGTGAAAAGATAGCTCGCGCGGGACACGTTCGACTCTCCAGTCGGGGACGCGGACCTCCGCGTCGTCCACAATTCGGCGCCTGTTCTTGCAGCGTCACCCTGCCCGGTCAAGATGCACGGGGGCGGGGAAAAGCCGCGCGACGGCGCCGACGACGGCTCGGGGAGCGGTCTGGCGGCGGCTCGGAGAGGCGAGGGGGTCCGCGCGTCCGGCAGACGCGCGGTCCGGGGCGGGCGGGCCGGCACGGTCCGCCCGGTCCGAAAAACACGAACGGCGCGCCACGGGGGCGCGCCTGGGTCGTGTCTCGCGATGGGGGCGGGTCGGAGGCCGCCCCAGGGTCAATGCTCGGCGCCGTTCCCGTTGCCGTTCTCGACCGGCTCGCCCGCGATGTGCTCGACGAGATCGACGATGCGCCGACGCAGCTTGGCGTCGCGGATGCGCATGAAGGCCTTGGTCAGGGCGAGCCCGTCCGAGGTCGCCAGGAAGTCGGAGATGTAGGCCGGCGACGGAGCCTCTGCGAGGCCGTTGGTCGGACCACCGTCACCGAGATCGGGGGCACCTTCGAAGAAGAACGCCACCGGAACCTGCAGGATATGAGCGATCTGCTGCAGTCGGCTGGCGCCGATCCGGTTGGTGCCCTTCTCGTACTTCTGCACCTGCTGGAAGGTCAGGCTGAGCGCGTCGCCGAGCTTCTCCTGGCTCATCCCCAACATCATGCGACGCATTCGAACACGGCTCCCGACATGTCTGTCGATGGGGTTCGGAGCCTTCTTGGCCATCATTTTCTGTCTCTCCTCATGTCCCCGCCGACCACCTTCTCGTCCTATCTCTCTCTCGATGCAATCACAGGATTGCATAGCTGTTCCAAGCGCCGTTCAAACAGAGTCGAAATCGTTTAGAGTTGGAACAAAATAGATGCTACCCTCGTTTGAGAGGGTTTACCAATGCAAGTTAATAAACAATGCTGTAACTTGCTTGATCAATCCGACGACTTCTGCAGGCGAGCGATTGCAGGACCGAGCAGAATTTGCCTGGAGCGTGGATTTCGGACAGCGTGTGGCCGCGGGTTGTGCCCGTCCTATGTAGCGCTCCGAGGCGTCCGTGTCAGCAGGATGGTACCTGTAATTGTACTGGTTTTGGCCGCTCCCGGCGCAGAACGGCTATGCACACGGTAGGGCTGTCGACAGCCGAAGTTCATCTTCTTTGTCGGCATTGTTGTGGCAATCGCTACCAAAATACCATCGTCAGCGCGACAATTCGTCGCGCCGCCGCACGCGACTCTCTCAACCCTACGGTAATAAACGGCGCGATTCGCCAGATCGGGCGCGGCGTCGCCATCCGGATGCGACCAGAACGAGAACAACGAGGGCCGTCACCGGCGCATCGCCGACCTGCGCATAAGGCGGCGGATCGACCGCCGCCGGCAGCTCCGAATCGAGAATGCCCTCGCGGCCCAGGCCGAGCTGCGCGATCGTGCGGCCGGCCGGGTCGATGACGGCCGAGATGCCGGTGTTGGCGGCCCGCACCAGCGGCAGTCCCTCCTCGACGGCGCGCATGCGGGCCTGCAGCAGGTGCTGCCACGGCCCCGGCGTGATCCCGAACCAGGCGTCGTTGGTCACGTTGAGGAGCCAGCCCGGGCGGGAGCCGCGCGGCACCACGGCGTTCGGGAAGATCGCCTCGTAGCAGACCAGCGGCACGAAGGCGGGAGCGCCGGGCGTCTGCAGGCTGCGCAGCCGGTCGCCGGGCAGGAAGCCGCCCGGCACCCGCACGAGCTGCTCGATCCCCAGCCGCTGCAACAGGCCGCGCAGCGGCACGTACTCGCCGAACGGCACCAGATGGACCTTGTCGTAGATCGACAGGATGGTGCCGTCGTGGTCGAAGACGTAGACCGAGTTGTAGGCCTGGATGTTGCCGGGCCGCGACGATTCGGCGAGCCGCGCCGCCCCGGTGATCAGCACGGTGCCTTCGGGCAGCAGGTCGGCGATCGCGGCGAGCGCGTCGGGCTCGCGGGCGACGAAGAACGGAAACGCCGACTCGGGCCAGATCAGATGGGTGGTGCCGGCGAGGCCATGGCCGCCGGCCGGCCGCTGCGACAGCGCGAGATAGCGGCGCATCACGTCGGACTTGGCGGCGTAGTTGAAGCGCTGGTCCTGCTGGATGTTGGGCTGCATCAGGCGCAGCCGCACCCCGTCCACGGTGGCGGTCGGCAGGGCGGCCAGCCGCACGGCGCCGAACAGGCCGAGGGCGATCAGCAGCACCCCGGCGACCGCCGGCAGCAGGGCCGGGCGCGGCGTGTCGGCCGGGGCGTCGGCGAGGGCGGCCGGGGCGGCGAACACCAGCACGGCCAGGAACGTCATCCCCCACAGGCCGACCAAGGCGAACCCCTGCGCCAGCGACAGCGGCTCGGCGAGCGCGTAGCCGAAGGCGTTCCACGGGAAGCCGCCGAGCAGGTGACCGCGCAGCCACTCGCTGGTGGTCAGCGCCGCCGCCAGCGTCACGATCCGGAACGCCCCCGGCGCCCACAGGAGGCGGGCGAGCGCGAAGCCCGCCGCCATGAACAGCGCCAGTCCGGCGGGCAACGCCAGCACGGCCGGGGCGAGCAGCCAGCCGAACTTGTCGGCGTCGACCAGGAAGGCCGATCCGATCCAGTAGAGACCGGCCAGGAAGTAGCCGAAGCCGTACCACCAGCCCGCCGCCGCGGCGGCGCCGAGCCCGTTCCAGCGGCCGGCGCCGGAGCCGTCGACCAGCCAGACGATCACCGGGAAGGTGAGGAACAGGGCGGGCCAGGCGTGCAGCGGCGCCATCGCCAGCGTCGAGGCGGCGCCGGCCAGGACGGCGATCAGGGCGCGGCGGAGTCCCCAGGCGAGAACCACCGGCTGCGCGACCCGGGCGAGCGCGAGGGTCACGGCGGAGGCCGTCACGGCGACGCCGCGCCGCGTCGCGATTCGGGTCCTGCCGGTCCGGCGCCGTCGGGCGGAGCGGCATGCGCCTCCGCCGTGGTCTCGCGCTTCGCGTCGCGGCCGGCCCGGCGCTGCTTGCTGCGCGAGATCTTCACCTTCTTGACCCGGCGGGGATCGGCGTCGAGCACCTCGATCTCGAACGGCTCCGGCCCGGGCACGATCTCGCCGCGCACCGGCACGCGGCCGACCCGCGTCACCAGATAGCCGCCGAGCGTGTCCACCTCCTCGGCGGCGTCGCCGACGTCGAACTCGGCGCCGACGATCGCGACGACGTCCTCGAGCGGCGCCCGCGCGTCGGCCAGGAAGGAGCCGTCGGGCTGACGCACCACGCTGCGCGCCTCGCGCTCGTCGTGCTCGTCCTCGATGTCGCCGACGATCTGCTCGACCAGATCCTCGATCGAGATGATGCCGTCGGTGCCGCCGTACTCGTCGATGACGAGGGCGAGATGGACGTGCGTCGCCTGCATCTTGGCGAGCAGGTCGAGGGCCGGCATCGACGGCGGCACGAACAGGATGTCGCGGACGATATTGGCCTCGCCGAGCGGCATCGCGAGATCGATGGCGCGCAGATCCAGGTCGGCCGGAAAGCGCTTCTTGCGCTTGGAGGTCGGCGGCGGCGTGGCGGCGCGCGTCGCCATGAAGCCGACGAGGTCGCGGATGTGCACCATGCCGACGGGATCGTCGAGCGTGTCGTCGTAGACGACGAGGCGCGAGTGGCCGGCCTTCTCGAACACCTTGACGAGCTCGCCGAGCGAAATGTCCTTCTGCACCGCGACGATGTCGGCGCGCGGCACCATGATGTCCTCGCTGCGCCGCTCGCGCAGGCCGAGGATGTTCTTGAGCATGGTCCGCTCTTCGGCCGAGAAGCCGGTGTCGGTCGGCGTCGTGCCCTCGAGCAGCACGGCGATGTCGGAGCGCACCGAGCCGGGCTTCCAGCCGAACAGGGCGCGCAGCATGCGCTGCACCCAGCCTTCGCCGTTCTCGCGCGGCAGCACCTCGCCGCGCAGGGCCGGCACGGCCGGGCTGTGGAACTCGTCCGCCGCGGCGGAGCCGTCGGCTGCCGCGGCGCCGCGGGACTGGCCCGCCGGCTCGTTCGGTTCGCTTCGACTGGGAGGTTCGTCGGGCATGATGGCTGCTGTCAGGCGCATTCGCGTCCGGCATAAGGATCGGGGATCGCGAGCGACGCCAACACGTCGCGCTCGCGGGCCTCCATGGTTTCGGCGTCGGAATCGGTCTCGTGGTCGTAGCCGAGAAGATGCAGCACGCCGTGGACGACCAGATGACCGAGGTGATGGGCGAAGGGCTTGCCGTCGCGCTCCGCCTCGGCCCGCACCGTCTCGTAGGCGAGCACCACGTCGCCGAGCAGGGTCGGCATCGCGGTGTCGGTCGGGCCGGGACCCGGGACGGCCGGGAAGGACAGGACGTTGGTCGGCGCGTCGCGGCCGCGATACTGGCCGTTCAGCGTCTTCACGGTGGCGTCGTCGGCGAGCACGACGGCGAGCTCGCACGGACCGCGGTCGGCCGGCAGCGCCGCCGCGACGGCGCGCAGCACCTGCGCCTCCGCCTCGGGCACCGCGGCCCACAGCGGCGATTCGACCACCACGTCGATGGTGGTGCCGTCGTGCTCGACGGTCGCGCCCGTGTGGGCGATCGGGGGAGCCGGCAGGGTCATGCGCCGTCCTCGCGTCTGCGGGCGGCCGGCCGCGCCGCCGCCCCGCCGTTGCGCTCGCCGGCCGCGGCGCGGTCGTAGGCCGCGACGATGCGGGCGACGAGCTCGTGCCGCACCACGTCCTCGTGGCTGAACATCGCGGTGCCGATGCCCTCGACGTCGGCGAGCAGGCGCATCGCCTCGGCGAGGCCCGACGTCTGGCCGGTCGGCAGATCCACCTGGCTCGGGTCGCCGGTGACGATCATCCGGGCGTTTTCGCCGAGCCGGGTGAGGAACATCTTCATCTGCATCGAGGTGGTGTTCTGCGCCTCGTCCAGGATCACGGCCGCGTTGGCCAGCGTCCGGCCGCGCATGAAGGCGAGCGGCGCGATCTCGATCTCGCCGGTCTGCAGCGCGCGCTCGACGATGCGGGCGTCCATCAGGTCGAACAGCGCGTCGTAGATCGGCCGCAGATAGGGATCGACCTTCTCCTTCATGTCGCCGGGCAGGAAGCCCAGCCGCTCGCCGGCCTCGACGGCCGGCCGCGACAGGATGATGCGGTCGACCTCCTTGCGCTCGAACAGCGCCACCGCGTGGGCGACGGCGAGCCAGGTCTTGCCGGTGCCGGCCGGGCCGGCGCCGAACACCAGCGCGTTCTTGCGCAGCGCCCGGATATAGGCGTCCTGGGCCGGCGTGCGGGCCCGCACCAGGCGCTTGCGGAGATTGATCTCCTCGAAGCTCGCGCGCTGCGTCGCCGCGTCGTAGTCGAACAGCGAGCCCTGCGCGATGGCGAGCCGGATCGCGCCCTCGACGTCGCCCTGGCCGAGATCGTGGCCGCGCTGGAGCTGCTCGTAGAGGGTCTCGAGCACGCGGCGCGCCTGCTCGCAGGCGTCGCGCGGGCCGCCCAGCGTGACGTGGTTGCCGCGCGAGTCGGCGGTGACGCCGAGCCGCCGCTCGATCAGCGCCAGGTTCTGGCCGTACTGGCCGAACAGCGCGAGCGCCAGACGGTTGTCGTCGAAGGCGAGCACGATCTGGGCCTCCTCGACGGGAGGCGACATCAGCGACGACGTCTCGGGGCTGCGTCTCGGCACGGCGGGTTCAGTGGCCTCCGCTGGCGACGCGCATGGCCGCGTCCGGTGCGTCCCGCCCGCCGTGCACGTCGTGCCGGAGCGGCGACACCAGCGCGCCGTACAGGCTGTTGGTGCCGGTGCCGGTGATCCGCACGGTGTGGATCTCGCCCTTCACCGAGGGCGGCGCCATCACCTGCACGGCCTGCATCCACGGCGACTTGCCCGTCATCTGGCCGTCGTGGCGGCCCGGATTCTCGAACAGCACCGCGGCGGTGCGCCCGACCGTCGCGGCGTTGAAGGCGGCCGCGTGGTGGTCGATGCGGGCCTGCAGCCGGGCGAGGCGGTCGGCCTTCTCGGCCTCGCTCACCTGGTCGTCGCTGTCGGCCGCCGGAGTGCCGGGACGAGGCGAGTACTTGAACGAGTAGGCCGAGGCGAAGCCGACCTCGTCGACGAGGGCGAGGGTGTCGCGGAACTCCGCCTCGGTCTCGCCCGGGAAGCCGACGATGAAGTCGGACGACAGGGCGATGTCGGGCCGCGCCGTCTTGAGCCGCTCGATCACGCGCAGGTACTCGGCGCGGTCGTGCCGGCGGTTCATGGCGTCGAGCACGCGGTCCGAGCCCGACTGCACCGGCAAGTGGAGCTGCGGCATCAGGGCGGGCAGGTCGCGATGGGCGGCGATCAGGGCGTCGTCCATGTCGCGCGGGTGGCTCGTCGTGTAGCGCAGCCGGGCGACGCCCGGCACCTCGGCGAGCCGGTGCAGCAGGCGGGCGAGCGACCAGGCGCGGCCGTCCGGGCCGTCGCCGTGCCAGGCGTTGACGTTCTGGCCGATCAGCCGGATTTCCTTCACCCCGGCGGCGACCAGGCCCTCGACCTCGGCCAGGATCTTGGCGACCGGGCGGGAGAACTCGGCGCCGCGTGTGTAGGGGACCACGCAGAAGCTGCAGAACTTGTCGCAGCCCTCCTGCACGGTGACGAAGGCGGCGGCGCCGCGCGACCGGGTCGCCGCGGCGCTCGGGGCGGCGAGGTGGTCGAACTTGTCCTCGGCCGGGAACTCGGTGTCGACGACCCGGCCGGTCTCGGCGGCGCGGGCGACCAGGTCCGGCAGGCGGTGGTAGCTCTGCGGGCCGACCACGAGATCGACCACGGGGGCGCGGCGGATGATCTCCTCGCCCTCGGCCTGGGCGACGCACCCGGCCACCGCCACGGTGAGCCTGCGGCCGTCGCGGGCGGCGTCCTGCTTGAGGACGCGCAGCCGGCCGAGCTCGGAATAGACCTTCTCGGCCGCCTTCTCGCGGATGTGGCAGGTGTTGAGCACCAGCACGTCGGCGTCGTCCGGGGTCGACGTCTCGACATAGCCCTCGCGCGCCAGCACGTCGGCCATGCGCTGGGAATCGTAGACGTTCATCTGGCAGCCGTACGATTTCACGTAGAGCTTGCGCGGGCCGCGGGTCACGCTCGACATGCTTCTACGTCTTCTCCCGGCCGGCGGCCGTCCTCGTCCTGGTTCCGCCCGTGGCCGCTGCCATTGCAGCCGTCCCGGGCGTGGTCACGATGCGTGACCTCCATGTAGTGCACGATCGCCGCGACGCCATCGCCCCGGCGGGATTTGGCGCCGGCGGGATTTGGCGCCCGATCCGCCGCGGATCGATTCCGACCGGTCCGTCCGGTCAGGACGGCGGAACGCGTCACCCTCGATCGCAGGCCCGCGGCGCTCGTGTGCTTCGACCCCGGTCTAGCGGGTTTTGGCCCGAAATGGAATGCCGGCTGCTCGGCCGGGCCCGAGAATCCGAGAAATCTCCAGGATTCGTGTGACCTTGGCCGTCACCGCCGGGCGCCGGCGCGGCCCCGCAGGGCCTCGGCGGTGAGGCGGCGGACGCTCGTTTCGAGGCTTCGGGCGACCGCCTTGCGCTCGGCGGCGGTGCCGAGCCGCACCGGGGCGCCCCAGGTCAGCGTCACGTCGATGCCGCCGTGACGGCCGAGATGGAGGAGGTGGGGCACGAGGTCGGCGGCGCCGTACCACGCGGCCACCGGCCGGTGCTGGCGGCCCATCGGAATGCCCTGGAAGCCCGTATAGGCGATCGACAGCGGCTGGATCGTCACCGCGCCGCCCTCGGCGAGGGCGTCGCCGGCGGCGCCGATCAGGGCGGAGCGGAACGGCAGCACCCGGTTGCCGTCGCTCGACGTGCCCTCGCCGAACAGCACGACGGGGTCGCCGCCGGCCAGCCGCTCGGCGATCTCGGCATTGACCTCGCGGGTCTTCTGCCGCCGCGCGCGGTCGACGAAGACGGAGCGCTGGAGCTTGGCGAACAGGCCGAACAGCGGCCAGGCGGCGATCTCGGACTTGGCGACGAACACCACCGGCAGGCGCGACGTGATCACCGCGATGTCGAGCCAGGAGACGTGGTTCGAGACGATCAGCAGCGGCCGCTGCGCCGCCGGCCGGCCGACCTCCCGCACCCTCACGCCGAACAGCAGGCAGACGATGCGGTGGAACAGGGTCGGCACCAGCCGCCGCAGCGGCCAGGTGAAGCGCACCGAGACCCACTGGACCGGCAGCAGCGCCGCCGTCGCCAGCGCGAATCCCGCCCCGGTGACGGCCAGGCGGAGCATCAGGACCCCGTGTCGTCCAGCGGCACCGCGTAGAGCTCGAGGCGGTGGTCGATCAGCCGGTAGCCGAGCCGGCGCGCCACCTCGCGCTGCAGCTGCTCGATCTCCTCCGACTGGAACTCGATCACCTCGCCGGTGCGGAGATTCACCAGGTGGTCGTGGTGGCTCTCGCGGATCTGCTCGTAGCGGGCGCGCCCTTCGCGGAAATCGTGCCGCTCGATGATGCCGGCATCCTCGAACAGCTTGACGGTGCGGTAGACGGTCGAGATCGAGATGTGCGGATCGACCAGCGCGCAGCGGCGGTAGAGCTCCTCGACGTCCGGATGGTCGTCGGAGCGGGCGAGAACGCGGGCGATCACCCGTCGCTGCTCGGTCATCCGCATCCCCTTGGAGACGCACATCGCCTCGATGTTGGTCACGACCTGCTCGCTCACCCGTCGCTCCGCCGTTCGATCCTGCCGGGCGGCCGGATCATAGGAGCCGCCGGATGCATCGTCCATCGAGCGGCGTCAAGACGGTACCCGTCTCGTCAGGCGAGATCGCGCCGGAGCACCAGGGCGACGGCGGCCGGGCCGCCCCCCCGGTCGTAGTAGCCCGGGCGCTGGCCGACCTCCCTGAAGCCGGCCGAATCGTAGAGGCGGCGGGCCGGCACGTTGTCCCTGTCGACCTCCAGGAACACCCGCTCGACCCCGGTGCTCGCCAGCCGGCCGAGATGCACGGCGAGCAGGCGCGAGGCGACGCCGCGGTTGCGCCGCGCCGGCGCCACCGCGACCGACAGGATCTCCGCCTCGTCGACGGCCTTGCGCGACATGACGAACCCGGCCGCCTCCTCGCCCATCACGGCCATGTCGGCGACGACGTTGCGCTCGGCGAGCAGGCGCTCGAACTCCTCCTCGCTCCAGCCGCGGCGGAACGAGGCGGCGTGCAAGGCGGCGAGCGCCGCCGCGTCGGCCGGTTCCGCCTCGCCGAGGCGGGCGTCGCCGCCTTTCCACCAGCGGCGCACCAGCTCGATCATCGGCGCGCCACCCGGGCGGCGTCCTGCGGCCGGGCGTCGGGGGCGCGCAGGTAGAGCGGCTTGGGCGAGGCCATGGTGTCGGCCGCGACGGCGCCGAGCCGCGCCACCCAGTCGATGTCGGGGGCCGGGGTGGTGTCGACGCACAGCGGCGGCTGCGCGCCGGTCATCCAGGCGGCGTGCACCAGGCTCGCGGCCGAGCCGACGATGCGGGTCGGGGCCGCGGTGGCGACGCGCGCCGCCTCGCGCAGGCTGGCGATGCGCGGCGCGATGACGGCGCGGCCGCCTTCGCCGACGAGCTGCATGTAGACCTGCTCGTGGCGGGCGTCGATGACGGCGAGCAGTGGCGTGCGGTCGTCGCTCGCCACGTGCGGGGCGGCGAAGCAGGCGAGCGTGGTCAGCCCGACCACCGGCTTGCTGGCGGCCAGCGCGATGCCGCGCGCCGCCGCGACCCCGACGCGCAGCCCGGTGAAGCTGCCCGGCCCGAGCGTGACGGCGATGCGGTCGAGATCGGTGAACTCCAGGTCCGCCTCGCTCATCACGCGGGCGATCATCGGCATCAGCGCCTCGGCGTGGCCGCGCTCCATCGGCTGCGATTCGTGCGCCAGCACCCCCCCGTAATCGAGGTCGAAGACCGCCGCGGAGCAGGCCGCGAGGGCGGTATCGATGGCGAGAACACGCACGACGGAACGGCTCCGGAGGACTCTGCGATGAATTTTCAGGCAGCGTGCCGTCCCGGGCCGGACCGTGCAAGCAAAACCGGTGACGCAGGGACGAGGGGACGGGATGCGTCCGGGCCCGGCCTCCGCTTTTTCATCGGTCCCGTTGCGGCTACCATGCCGCGCGCAGCCCAGGAGGCGCCCCGTGGCCGATTTCAGCTTCTCCGTCGTGCTCGAGCCGCAGCCGGACGGCGGGTTCACCGTAGCGGTCCCGGCCCTGCCCGAGGTGGTCACCGAAGGCGATACCGAGGACGAGGCGCTCGCCAATGCCGGGGAGGCGATCCGCGCGATCCTGGCCTATCGTCGGGACAAGGGCCTGACGATCCCCGACGACGCAGACCCGAAGATCAGGCGGGTGACCGTGGCGGCCTGATATGACCCCCGGCCGATTGCCGACCGCGACCGGACAGCGGGTCGTGAAGGCCTCGGTGCGCGGCGGCTTCGTCGTCGACCGGGTGGTCGGCAGTCATCACGTCCTGGTCATGCCGGACGACCCGGACCGTGACGGTGCCGGTCCATGCCGGCCGAGACCTCAAGCCGGGAACGATGCGCGCCGTCATCCGACAAGCCGGACTGAGCGTGGAGGAGTTCACGGCGCTGCTCTGAAAAAAAGAGCGGGCCCGCCGGAGCCCGCTCTCGAACGCGCGGCGATGGCCGTCCGGCTCACACCGGGCGGACCTCCTCGACCTCCGGGACGAAGTGGCGGAGCAGGTTCTGGATGCCGTGGCGCAGCGTCGCCGTGGAGGAGGGGCAGCCCGAGCAGGCGCCCTTCATGGCGAGATAGACGATGCCGTTCTCGAAGCCGCGGAACGTGATGTCGCCGCCGTCGTTGGCGACCGCCGGGCGCACCCGGGTCTCGATCAGGTCCTTGATCAGCTCGACCGTCTCGGCGTCCTTCTCGTCGTAGAACTCGTCGTCCGCCTTGCCGCCGGCGCTGTCGAGCATCACCGGCTGGTCGGTCATGAAGTGCTCCATGATCACGCCCAGGACGCCCGGCTTGATGTGCTGCCAGTCGGTGTCGGTCTTGGTGACGGCGATGAAGTCGGAGCCGAAGAACACGGCGGCGACGCCCGGCACGTCGAACAGGCGCTGCGCGAGCGGCGAGGCGTCGGCCTCGTCCTTGCTGCGGAACTCGAGCGTGCCGTAGTCCAGCACGGTGCGGCCGGGCAGGAACTTCAGGGTGGCGGGATTCGGGGTCGATTCGGTCTGGATGAACATCGTGCCTCTCCGGGTCGCGGTTCAAGGCCGCGGCGGGTGGTCCATGGTCCACAGATGTCCCTTCACGGGACGGGCGTCAACCGTAGCACCGGCGCGGTCCGCCGTCGCCCCGCCGGCCGCGCCCGCCCCAGCCGGGGCCCTCGTCGGGTGCTGCCGGGTGCCCCGGCGGCCTCAGGTCATGGCGTCGAGATCGTCGTCGCTGAGGTGGCCGGGCACGATCGCCATCGGGATCGGGAACGAGCCGGCCGACTTGGTCAGGCCGGTGACGAGCGGTCCGGGGCCTTCCTTCTCGTCGCCGGCCGCCAGCACCAGCACGGCGATGTCCTCGTCCTCGTCGATCAGCCGGGTGATCTCGGCGGTCGGATCGCCCTCGCGGATCACCCGGTCGGGCGTGATGCCGGCGATGCCGTTGGCGCGCGCCGCGAAGCGGGCCAGCATGGCCTCCGCCTCCTCGTGCTGCTCGGCCTGCATGATGCCGGCGACGCCGAGCCACTGCGGCGCCCGGTCGGCGGTCGGGATGACCCGCAGCATGATCACCCCGGCACCGGTACGGCCGGCGCGCCGGGCGGCGAAATAGACCGCGCGGTCGCATTCCGGCGTCTCGTCGATGACCACGAGGAACTTGGGCCTGTGCCCGGCCTCGTAGCTGCGGCGCTTCCGGCTCATGGCTCGTCCCGGCGGCGTCCCGGCGCCGCCCATCTCCGGACGCGAATCTGGCACGGCAGGGCCGGCCCGGGCAAGGCGGCGCGACGATACGGGTCGCCCCGCGCGCGCCGTCGGGCGCGAGCCCGGGACCCCGGTATCTCGTGCGGTTCCGGAAAAGATGTCGTGCGCCCCGCGCTCCAGTCGTCTCGTGCGACTTACACCTCTGTGTCATGAATTCGAGACGCCTCGTTAAGGAAAGGGCGTGCAGTATTATGATGCCGCATGCAGTTCTGGTTGTGGGCACCTTTCGTGCTTGCAGCTATAAGTTTAGCTAAGGATTTCTGCTGTAATGAGACTGAACATAAGCCGTAAAATCTACGTGCTGATCGTCCTCGGATTTCTTGGGTTGCTTGGGATAACTTGCGTCGGAACCCAGCAGCTCGCCGATGGTCTGAAACGACAGAAGGAGAACGAGCTGCGCCATCTCGCCGAACTCGCCATGTCGATCATCAAGGAGGAGCACGCGACGGCGCAGCGGGGCCAGATCACGAACGAAGACGCCCAAAAGGCCGCCAAGGCACGGATTTCCACGCTTCGGTACGACGGCTCCGAATACTTCTGGATCGCCGATTTGCAGAACCGGATGTTGATGCATCCGATCAGGCCGGAGCTGATCGGACAAGACCTCTCCGACCAGAAGGATGCGACCGGGAAGCCGCTGACCCCGGCGTTGACGGCAGCCGTACGGCGGAGCGGGAGCGGATTCGTCGAGTATCAATGGCCCAAACCCGGTGCGGAGAAGCCGCAGCCGAAGCTGTCCTTCGCGACCGGATACATGCCGTGGAACTGGATGGTGGTGACCGGCGTCTATATCGACGACCTGGAGGCGCAGACCTGGTCCGCCGCCAGGCTGTCGCTGACGGTCGCGGGGCTTCTGCTGCTCGCGACGGTGGTCGTGTCCGGGCTGGTCGCTCGCTCGATCACCCGTCCGTTGTCGAGCATGACGACCGCGATGAAGGCGCTGGCGACCGGCAATCTCGACGTCGCCGTCCCGGGCGTGGGGCGTCGCGACGAGATCGGCGACATGGCCGAGGCTGTCCAGGTCTTCAAGACCAATGCCATCGACCGGGAGCGGCTCGAGGCGGAGCAGAAGGCGAGCGAAACACGGGCGGCCGCTCGGCGCCGCATCGATATGCAGAGGCTCGCGGACCAATTCGAGGAGGCGGTGGGCGGGATCATCGGGACCGTGTCGTCGGCCGCGACGGAACTCGAGGCGACGGCGACGACGCTCACCCGGACGGCCGATACGACCCAGCAGATGTCGGCACGGGTGAGTTCGGCCGCCGAAGAGGCCTCGGCCAACGTCCAGGCGGTCGCTGCCGCGACCGACGAGATGACCTCGTCGGTCGGCGAGATCAGCCGTCAGGTCCAGCAGTCCAGCCGCATCGCCGGCGAAGCGGTTCGCCGAGCGGAACGGACCGATGGCCGTGTCCATGAGCTCTCGCAGGCCGCAGCCCGGATCGGCGACGTGGTCAAGCTGATCACGGCGATCGCCGAACAGACCAATCTCCTGGCGCTGAACGCCACGATCGAGGCCGCGCGCGCCGGAGAAGCCGGCAAGGGGTTCGCCGTCGTCGCCCAGGAGGTCAAGGCGCTCGCCGCCCAGACCGGGAAGGCGACGGGCGAGATTTCGTCCCAGATCGCCGAGATGCAATCGGCGACGCAAGAGTCGGTCGTCGCCATCAAGGAGATCGGCGGCACCATCGGTCAGATCGCCGAGATCGCCACGGTGATCGCCGCCGCGGTCGAGGAGCAAGGCGCCGCGACCGGTGAAATCGCCCGCAACGTCCAGAACGCCGCGACGGGAACGACGCAGGTGGCATCGACCATCACCGAGGTGAGTCGCGGCGCCGAGGAGACGGGCGCCGCCTCGAATCAGGTTCTGGCGTCGGCGGGCCAGCTCGCGCGGGACAGTGAGCGGTTGCGAACGGAGGTTGCCGCCTTCCTCGCCACCGTGAGAGCTGCGTAGGTCCGACGGCGCCGGCCGCCGATCGTGCCTCGCGTCGTGGCCGGGGGTATCCCCGGCCATCGGCGTCCAAGGTCACCTGCCGGTTTCGCGGCCTGTCGGTCCGGGGCGGGCAGACAGGCAGCCGGTGCCTACGGCCCGACGAAGCCGACGATCTGCTTGACGTGCCGCATCGTCTCGGAGGCGAGCGCGCGGGCCCGTGCGCTGCCGTCGGCGAGAATCCCGTCGATATAGGTGACGTCGCTGGTCAGCCGCTTCATCTCGGCGCCGACCGGGCCGAGCTTGTCCACCGCGAGGTCGATGAGCGCGCCCTTGAAGGTGGAGAACTGGCCGCCGCCGTACTCGGACAGCACCTGCGCGGGCGTGCTGCCGGCGAGCGCCGCGTAGATGCCGACCAGATTGTCGGCCTCCGGACGGCCCTCCAGGCCCTTCTCCTCGCTCGGCAGCGGCTCCGGGTCGGTCTTCGCCTTCTTGATCTTCTGGGCGATGGTGTCGGCGTCGTCGGCGAGATTGATGCGCGAGTAGTCCGAAGGATCCGACTTCGACATCTTCTTGGTGCCGTCGCGCAGGCTCATCACCCGGGTCGCCGGACCGGTGATCACCGGCTCGGCCATCGGGAAGAACAGCCCGTCGGCGAAGCCCGCCGTCTCGATCTGCGCCTTGAAGTCGTTGTTGAACTTCTGGGCGATGTCGCGGGTCAGCTCGAGGTGCTGCTTCTGGTCCTCGCCGATCGGCACGTGGGTGGCGCGATAGACGAGGATGTCGGCCGCCATCAGGCTCGGATAGGCATAGAGGCCGAGCGAGGCGTTCTCGCGGTCCTTGCCGGCCTTCTCCTTGAACTGGGTCATCCGGTTCATCCAGCCGAGCCGGGCGACGCAGTTGAACACCCAGGCGAGCTCGGCGTGCTCCGGTACCTGGCTCTGGTTGAACACGATGTGGGCCTTGGGGTCGATGCCGGCGGCGATGAAGGCGGCGGCGACCTCGCGGATGCTCTTCCGCAGCTCCGCCGGCTCCTGCCACACCGTGATGGCGTGCATGTCGACCACGCAGTAGATGCACTCGTAGCGCGACTGCAGCTTCACGAAGTTGACGATGGCGCCGAGATAGTTGCCGAGATGCAGGTTCCCGGTCGGCTGGACGCCGGAAAACACCAGTTCCTTGAACGCCATCGGTCACTCCTCCGGATCCACGCCTGGATCGCGGCGGCGGTTTGCCACGCGCCGCCAGGGGGCGCAAGGGGCCGGCCGGATATATGCGGTCAGGCGGGCCGGCGGGGACCGCGGCGCAGCGCGGCGGCAATCTCGGTCGGACGGACGATCCGCAGCAGCCCCAGCATCGCCACATAGGTGCCGAGGCCGGCTGCCAGCAGCGCGAGCAGCACGGCGAACCGGCCGAGCGTCCCGGAGGGGATCCCGGCCGCGTCGGTGAGCGTCCGGGCGGCGAGCACCACGATCCCGGTGACGACGGCCGCCAGCACGATGCGGGGAATGCGGGTCGCGGCGGCCGGGTCGAAGCGCAGCCAGCCGCGCCGGGCCAGCACCAGCGCCAGCAGCGCCGGGGCGACATAGCCGCCCGCCGCGATGCCGGCCGCGACCCCGACATGGCCGTGATGCGGGAAGAGGGCGAGCGCCGCGGCGCTCGACGCGGCGAGCCCGCCGAGCGCCGTCCACATCGGGGTGCGGGTGTCCTCGCGGGCGAACGAGATGGCACCCAGAACCTTTTCGGCGACATGGCCGGGCAGGCCCGAAGCGAGGGCGGCGAGCGCCGCCGACACCATGGCGGTGTCGTGCGCCGAGAACGCGCCGCGCTCGAACAGGGCGCGGGCGATCGGCTCGGCGAGCAGCACGAAGCCGACCATGGACGGCAAGGCGAGGCCGAGCGCCAGCTCCATGGCGCGGCCCTGCGCGGCGGCGATCTGCGCGGCCGTGCCGGTCCGCACCGTGCCGGCGATCGCCGGCCCCATCACGGCGGCGATCGCCACCGAGACGACGCCGAGCGGAAACTCGTAGAGCCGGTCGGCGTAGTAGAGCCACGACACGGCGGCCGGCGACGGCGACGCGATCATGGCGCCGGCCATCAGGGTGATCTGCGGGATGCCGCCGGCGAGCAGGCCGGGCCCGGCGAGCGCGAACAGGCGGCGCAGCTCCGGGTCGGCGGCGAGGCGGGGGCGCCGCGGATGCGCCGGGAGGCGCCGCGCGGCGCTTCCGATCAGCACCGTCTGGCCGAGGCCGGCGACCACGATGGCGATCGCCAGCACGGCGCCGGCCTGGGCCGTCAGGGCCGGTCCGCCGAGCAGCAGGCCGGCGACGGCCGCGATCAGCACGCCGTTGAACACGATCGGCCCGAAGGCGACCGCCGTCACCCGGCCCTCGGCATTGAGGATCGCCCCCAGCACGGCGACGCAGCCGGCGATCGCCACATAGGGGGCGGACAGCCGCACCAGCGACACGGCGGCATCGAACCGCGCGCCGTCGGCCGAGAAGCCCGGCGCGATCACGTGGACGACGGCGGGCGCCGCGGCGATCAGCAGAAGCGTGGCGAGCCCGAGCCCGGCCGCCATCGCGCCGAGCGCGCCCTCTCCGAAGGCCCGGACGGCGTGCCGTCCCTTCGTCTCGCGCAGCCGCAGCCACAGCGGCACGAAGGCGCCGTTCAGAGCGCCTTCGGCGAGCAGCCGGCGGAACAGGTTCGGCACCTGCAGGGCGGCGAAATAGGCGTCCGCCATCGGCCCGGCGCCGAGCAGGGCCGCGATGCCGGCATCGCGCAGGAAGGCGAGCAGGCGCGAGCCGAGCGTCGCGGCGCCGACCGTGCCGACCTTCCGGGCGAGCCCGCCCGTGGCGGTCGCACCGGTCCCCTCCGGTCCTGCCCTGTCGGGTTCGAGCATGCGGTCCGGGCTCCGGACGTGCGGCGGGGGCGTCGCGGGCCGTGCCGCGCGCTGGCGTTGAAACGAGGCGGCCCGTCGGTATAGTGCGCCGCCGCTTCGCGACGCGCCCGGCCGGGCACGCGCGTTTTCATGACCTATGCAGGGTCGACGGGCCCCCGGCAAGCGCGGCGCGCGCCGGCGGGGACCGGACCATCGCGAGTGACCGGATGACCGCACCCCGCTACGACGTGCTCGGAATCGGCAATGCCATCGTCGACGTGATCGCCCATGCCGAGGACGACTTCCTGGTCGCGCACGGCATGCGCAAGGGCAGCATGTCCCTGATCGACGAGGACCGCGCCGAGGCCGTCTACGCGGCGATGGGCCCGGCCGTCGAGATCTCCGGCGGCTCGGCCGCCAACACGATCGTCGGAATCGCCGGGTTCGGGGCGCGCGCCTGCTTCGTCGGCAAGGTGAAGAACGACGGGCTCGGCGGCGTCTTCACCCACGACATCCGGGCCGCCAGGGTGGCGTTCGACACGCCGCCCGCCGCCGCCGGCCCGGCGACCGCCCGCTGCTTCATCATGGTCACGCCGGACGGCGAGCGCACCATGAACACCTATCTGGGCGCCGCCCAGGACCTGCATCCGATCGACATCGACGTCGACGCGGTGGCGGGCGCCGCCATCACCTATCTCGAAGGCTATCTGTGGGACCCGGAGAACGCCAAGAACGCGTTCCTCAAGGCCGCCGAGATCGCCCACGGGGCCGGCCGGATCGTCGCGCTGACGCTGTCGGACGCCTTCTGCGTCGACCGCTGGCGCGACGAGTTCCTGCACCTGATGCGCTCCGGCACGGTCGACCTCGTCTTCGCCAACGAGGCGGAGCTGCACAGTCTCTATCAGACCGCCGATCTCGACGCCGCGCTGGCGCAGCTCCGCAGCGACGTGAAGCTCGCCGCCGTCACCCGCAGCGAGCAGGGCTGCCTGGTCGTGTCGCGCGAGGAGACCGCCGCCGTGAAGGCCGTTCCGGTGCAGCGGGTGGTCGACACCACGGGCGCCGGCGACCTGTTCGCGGCGGGCTTCCTGGTCGGGCTCGCCCGCGGCCGCTCGCACGAGGAGTCGGCGCGGCTCGGCGCGCTCGCCGCGGCCGAGGTGATCCAGCATCTCGGCGCCCGTCCCGGGGTCTCGCTGGCCGCTCTCGCCGGCGAGAGCGGGCTCGCCGTCTGACCGTGTGACCCACACGGCCCCAACTTTAAGAGAGTTTTCAGCATGCCGCAGCCTGCCGCCGGGGCGCCACAGTCCGCCACGACGGGGCCGCGATTCGGCCAAAGCCGCCTGCGAAGAGGAGAACCGTAACGATTTGGTAAGCGCGCATCGTTAACGGTTGGTTGAACCGTTCGACGCGATTCGAAGTGGAGCCCCCGCCATGGGCGAGCACGACACGGGCGAGCGCGGCTTCGGCCGCCGGGACACCGGCCCGACCTCCTTCGGCCCCGAGGCCATCGGTTCCGATCCGATCGACCCGAACCACGAGGCCTTCCCGGCCGGCGAGCCCGCGGTCGGGCCCACTTCGGCGCAGGCCCAGGCCCGGCCGCCGGGCCAGCCGCGCCTGCCGCGTCCGGAGCCGGAGACGGCGGCGGGATCGGGCGGCGGCCGTGGCGGCGCCGACGACCGGCACGGTCAGGCGTTCCTCGAAGGGCCCTCGCGCGGGCCGCGTCGCAGCATGCCGATCCCGGCCGCGCCCGCGGTCGAGCACGACGGCTGGCGCGCCGGCGACACGATCGACATCGACGAGACGCCGCGCCGGCGTTTCTCGTTCCAGCTGCCGCCCTACATGAAGGTCGCGGCCGTGATCGCGGTGGCGACCTCGTTCGGGGCGCTCGCCGGCACCTTCGCGGCCACCAGCTTCGCCCCCGAGCCGGCCGCTCCGGCGGTGGTGCGGGTGCCCGACGACGGCGCCCTGCGGGCGACGGTCGCCGATCTCCAGCGCGACGTCGCCGGGCTGCGCACCAGCCTGGAGAACTCGACCAAGGCGCTGCAGACCCAGACCGCCAAGCTCACCGACCGGATGGAGCGCACCGAGCGGGCCCAGGCGGAGCCCGCCCAGAAGCTCGCCAGGCTCGGCGACGCGATCGACCGGCTGGAGAAGCGGGTCGGCCAGACGGCGAGCCAGACCCAGGGGAGCGGCGCCCCCCCGAGCACCCTGCAGGCCCAGGCGGCTGCCGCCCAGGGCGGCCAAGCGAGCACGGTCCAGGCGTCGAGCGCCCAGGCCGCCGCACCGCTCGCCGTGGCCTCGGCCGACGTGACCGCCTCGCTCGGCGATCCGCGCCCGCCGGCGCCGCCGGTGGTCAACGGCTGGGTGGTGCGCGACGTACGCCGCGGCATCGCGCTGCTGGAGGGCCGCTACGGCTATGTCGAGGTGGAGCCCGGCGACCGGCTGCCCGACGGCCTGCGGGTCGAGAGCATCCGCAAGCAGGACGGCCGCTGGATCGTCGTCACCTCGCGCGGGCTCATCGTCGCCCGCTGACCGGCGAGCCGAAGGATAATCGTTTCCGTGTGTTTCGATCGGGCGGGCCGCCGCGAGGCGCCCGCCCGATCCGCGTTCGCGGCGGGCGATCCCGCGGCCGTTCGCCCGCGACGCGCGGTTTCGGCCATCACGTTGTGGTCAGGCGGGCACGAGGGGGATTTCCGGCGGCCCCGGGGCACGGGTTATGCTTGGCGTGCAGACACCAAGGAGCCCGCATGCCCGAGACCCCCGTCCGGCGTGCGACCCCGATCCGGTCGCCCGCCCTCCTGCTCGCTCTGCTGATCCTGCCCTTCGCCGTCCTGCCGTCCGGCGCCCAGCCGGCCGCCCCGGCGGCGCCCGCTCCGCCCGAGCGGCTCGATACCTGCCCGGGGCTCGTGTCCGGGACGTCGCCGCGGGTCAGGCCGGCGGCCTTCCTGCCGGCCGCGCTCGCGCCCGACCAGGCGCGCATCACCTATGTCGGCCACTCCACCTTCCTGATCGAGAGCCCGCGGCTGGTGCGGGTGGCCACCGACTACAACGACTACGTCAAGCCGCCGGTGCTGCCCGACATCGCCACCATGAACCGGGCGCACTCGACCCACTACACGCTGTCGCCCGATCCCGGCATCCGCTTCGTGCTGCACGGCTGGCGCGACGACGGCAAGCCGGCCGGGCACGACGTCTCGTATCAGGACGTCCATGTGCGCAGCGTCGCCACCAACATCCGCGACTGGGCCGGCGGCACGACGCGGCACGGCAACTCGATCTTCGTCATCGAGGTCGGCACGCTGTGCATCGCCCATCTCGGCCACCTGCATCACACGCTGACGCCCCAGCAGATCGCCGAGATCGGCCGCGTCGACGTGGTGCTGGTGCCGGTCGACGGCAGCTACACGCTCGATCTCGAAGGCATGGTCGAGGTGATCGCCGCCCTCAAGGCGCCGCTGATGATCCCGATGCACTACTTCAGCCGCTACACGCTCGACCGCTTCCTCGAGCGGGTGAAGGCCGACTACGAGGTGGAGTTCTCCGACACGCCCTCGGTCGTGCTGGCGAAGACGACGCTGCCGCAGAAGCCGAAGTTCCTGGTGCTGCCGGGCCGGTGAGGCGGGGAGGTCAGCCCGGCAGCCGCCGGCACGGCAGCGGCGGATAACCCCCGGAGATGCGGGCTGAACATGAGCGATTGTCGCGCGTCCCCGGGCCGTTGTGACGCCGTGGCTGCGTGACCTCCGGTCGCCGATCGTGCGCCGGGTCGGAACGAGGTCTCGAGCCGGAGGCTGCCGTCGCGGGAGCGCGCACACGATGACCCGGAGGCCAATCTCGCGATTGGTTCCGGGTCCCGCCGCAACGCTCCGGGAAGGAGTGACGACAGCCCCCGCAACGAGAAACGCCTCGTCGGCGGTGGATCGGCCCGCCAGTGGCGTTCTAGAACCGCCTCCGGCCGACTTCCTACGTCCCCGATGGCTCACGACAGGTGCGCCCCGGCACAGTCAGGGCGACTGTCACCATCGGACCCGCAGGCCACGCTCGCCGGTCCGGACCTCGGCGGGGAGCCGATCCCCGGACCAGGATCGAGAATGCTCAGGCATTTTGCTTAAGGCCCGGTGAAGAGTCGAGCCCGAGTTCCCGGCAGTCTGTCGGGTTTTTTGTCGGCGGCCGTGCGCAGCCGGGCCGCGTCCGTCTGTCGACCGTCGCGGGCGACCGTGCACGGTCAGGCCTCGGCGCGCGAGGGCCGGCCGATGGCATGGGTGGCGAAGCGGGCCGCCGCCGCGGTGGGCGGCAGCGCCTCCGGCACGACGAGGCGGATCTCCTTGACGAGCGCCGCGTCGGCGACCGGCAGGGCGACCAGATGGCCGGCCGCCACCTCGTCGGCGACCGACGAGGCGAGCACGATCGACACGCCGAGGCCGGCCCGCACGGCGCGCTTCACCGCCTCGGTGCTGCCGAAGCCGTCGACGGTGGCGATGCGGTCGGCGGCCGGCCCGAGCGCCGCGCGCAGCAGCGTGCCGGTGCCGGTGCCGGGCTCGCCGCCGAGCAGCGGCGCGGCGAGCAGATCCGCCGTCGTCACGCTCTCGCGGGCCGCCCACGCGTGCGACGGCGGCACGATGACGACCAGCGGCTCGCGCCGCCAGGTGTGGGCCCGGAAACCGGGGCGCCCGTCCCACCACTCCATCATGGCGAGGTCGGCGCGGCCGCGCACCAGCCGCTCCGCCACGTCGCGATTGGGGCCGATCCACAGGTCGACGGCGCAGGACTCCGACCGTTGGAACTCGGCCAGCACCACGTTGAGCAGATAGACCCCGACATTGCTGGCGGCGGCGATTCGCAGCGGCGCGGTGCGCACCAGCCGGCGCGCCTCCTCGGCGGTCGTGATCAGCGCGCGGGCGAGCGGCAGGAAGGCGAGGCCCTGGGCGGTCGGGGCGACGCGGCCGCGGGCGCGGTCGACCAGTGGCGCGGCCAGGTCGTCCTCGAGCAGATCGAGATGCGCCAGCACGGTCGACGGCGACAGCGCGAGGCGGCGTGCCGCGGCGCGAACGCCGGCGTGCTCGATGACGGCCAGGAACGAGCGGACATGGACGAGGTTCAGCATGGCATGGTTTCACGCAACGTGACGGCGTGCACGGGCGGGCGGCCCTGCAGCACGTCGAGGATGCTCTCGGCGGCGGAGCGTTCGATCTCCCGGCGCAGCTCCGTCACGGCGGAGCCGATGTGGGGCGTCAGCACGGTGGGCGCGTCCGGTGCGGCGAGGCGCGGCTCGATCGCGGCCGGCCGGTCGCGGCGGGCCCAGTCCTCGCATTCGAACACGTCGGCCGCATAGCCGGCGAGCCGGCCCGCCGCGAGCGCGTCGGCGACGGCGGCCTCGTCCACCAGCGAGCCGCGTGCCGGGTTGACGAGATGCGCCGACGGCTTCATGCGGGCGAGCGCGGCGGCGTCGATCAGGTGCAGGGTGTCGGCGGTGAGCGGCAGCGCCAGCACGACGACATCGGAGTCTCGAAGGAGCATGTCGCGACCGGCGAGCGTCACGGCGGCGTCCAGCGGCGGCGCGATCGTGGTGACGGACGCGTCGTGCGCCAGCAGGCGGCAGCCGAACGGGACCAGCCGCGCCGCGATCGCCTGGCCGACCTTGCCGAAGCCCAGGATCCCGACCGTCGCGCCGGCGAGCCCGGCACCGTAGAGGCGCGGGCGCCAGCCGGAGAAGCCGTTCCGGCGGATGTCGCGGTCGCCGGCGACGATGTGGCGGCCGAGCGCCAGCATCAGGCCGATGGCGAGCTCGGCGGTCGGCACGGTCAGGAGATCCGGAACGATCGTGACGGTGACACCGCGCGCCGCCGCGGCGGCGACGTCGATGTTGTCGTAGCCCTTCAGCGCCGCGCCGATCACCCGCAGCGACGGGCAGGCGTCGAGAAAACCGGCGTCGATGCGGTCGGTCATGAAGGCGAGCAGGCCGGTCGCCTCACGGCAGCGGTCGCGCACCTCCTCGGGCGTCCACGGCTCGGGCGAGCCGTTGACGTCCAGCTGGGCATGGGGGGCGAGCAGCGCGACCGTCTCGGGGAACGGCTGATTGGTGATCACGACACGCGGAAGCGACATAAGCGTTCAATCTCGATTCTGAGCAGGCTTTCGCTCGGTCATTCCGGGGCGCACCGCAGGTGCGAACCCGGAATCCAGCGACATCGTCCGAACGTGGGGCTGGATTCCGGGTCCGCGCTCCGCGCGTCCCGGAATGACCGGTTCCGACGCAAGACCGATCACTTCAGCCCGCGCCGCAGCGCGGCGCCGAGGCCGTCGACCAGCGTCACGCAGGCCAGCATGCAGATCAGGATCGCCGACACCTGGGCGTAGTCGAGCACCCGCAGCGCCGCGATCAGCTCGAAGCCGATGCCGCCGGCGCCGACCGCGCCCAGCACCGTGGAGGCGCGGAAGTTGTATTCCCAGCGGTAGATCGTGGTGTCGGCGAGCTGCGGCATCACCTGGGCGACGACGGCGTGCCAGACCACCTGCGGCGTCGTCGCGCCGGCGGCGCGCGCCGCCTCGACCGGCTTGGGGTCGACATGCTCGATGCTCTCGGCGAAGAACTTGCCCACCATGCCGACGGAGTGCAGGCCGAGCGCCAGCACGCCGGGCAGCGCCCCGAAGCCGACCATCGCCACCAGGATGATGCCCATGATCAGCTCGGGAATCGAGCGCAGGAGATTCAGCACCAGCCGGGCGACGTGATAGACGGCGCGGTTGGGCGTCGTGTTGCCGGCGGCGGCGAGCGCGAGCGGCAGCGACAGGCCGACCGCGATCGCGGTGCCGGCGATCGACATGGCGAGCGTGTCGGCGAGCGGCCGCAGCCAGCCGGGGAAGCGGCCGAAGTCCGGCGGGAACATCTCGCGCGAGAGCTGGACCACGGCCGGCCACGCGTCGGCGAAGCGGGCCGGGTCGAGCAGGCCGGTCGCGGCCATCGCCGTGATCACGACGGCGGCGACCGCGGCGGCGATGGCGGCACGGCGCAGCCGCGCCGCGCCGTCGCGCGCCAGGATGGCGTCGTAGGCGAGGCTCATCCCTTCACCTTCGAGAGGTCGAGATTCAGCACCTGGGCGGTGTCGCGCAGGATGTCGTAGGCGCGGTCGTCGGTGGCGGCGAAGCCCTCGGCCCGGAACGTCTTGAGGATCGCGGGATCCTTCAGCTCCAGGAAGGCGGCCCGGATGGCGTCCTTGAGGGCCGGCGCCAGCGTGCCCTGCATCACCATCGGATAGTTCGGAATCGGATCGCTCTCGGCCAGCACCGTCACCCGGGCGCCGTCGATGGTGCCGCGGGCGACCAGCGCGGCGAAGATCTCCTGGCTCAGCCCGCCGGCCTGGACCTGACCGGCCTGCACGGCGCGGGCGACGGCGTCGTGGGCGCCGAGATGGACGAACTTGTAGTCGCGCTCGCCGACCAGGCCGTTGCGGGCCAGCAGGGCGCGCGGGATCAGGTGGCTCGAGGTCGAGGCGGCGTCGCCGTAGCCGACCATCTTGCCGCGGATGTCGGCGATGCTCTTCACGCCGGCGTCGGCCTTGGCGATCACCACGGCCTTGTAGGTCGGCGAGCCCTTGGAGACGCCGACCGCGAAGGGCTCGATGCCGGGCGCGCGCTGCTTGGCGAGCACGTAGGAGAGCGGGCCGAAATAGGCGACCTCGATGCGGCCGAACCGCATCGCCTCGATCATCGACGAGTAGTCGGTGGTGACGACGAGCTCGATGTCCTTCTTCAGACGGCCTTCCAGATAGACCTTCAGCGGCTGCGCGTTCTGGATGAGGGTCGAGGCGTTCTCGTCGGGCAGCAGCGCGACGCGCAGCTTCGCCGGGTCGGCGGTCTGGGCGAGGGCGGTGCGGGTCGCGAAGGCCGTGCCGGCGAGGCCGGCGGCCCCGAGCAGGGCGGCGGAGAGGAAGCTGCGGCGATCCATCGGGAGAGTCCTTCCGTTGTGATGTCGGTGCGGCGGACGCGGCGCGTCCGTCACTCGGCGGCGTCGACGAGCGGCAGCGGCGGCCTGTCGTAGATGACGTCGAGCACGCGGGGGCCGACCTCGCCGGGCCGTCCGTCGTGGACGACGCGGCCGTGCGCCAGCGCGATCACGCGGTCGGCGAAGCGGCGGGCGAGCTCGACCTGGTGCAGGCTCACGATCGCGGCGATGCCGTCCTCGCGGCAGATGCGGTGGAGGTCCGACAGCACCCGCTCGGCGCTGCCGGGATCGAGGCTGGCCACCGGCTCGTCGGCCAGCACGATCTCCGGCTCCTGGGCCATCGCGCGGGCGATGCCGACGCGCTGCTGCTGGCCGCCGGACAGCCGGTCGGCGCGGTCGAGGGCGCGGTCGAGAAGGCCGACGCGGTCGAGCGCGGCGAGCGCGAGGCGCCGGTCGGCGCGCGGCAGCGGGAACAGCGAGCGGACGAAGCCGTGCGCGGCGAGGCGGCCGGTCAGCACGTTGTCGAGCGCGGTCAGCCGGCCGATCAGGTGGTGCTGCTGGAACACCATGCCGGTGCGCCGGCGGTGGCGGCGCAGCGCGCGGCGGTCGTGGACGATCGAGCCGACGCCATCGGCGATCACGTCGCCGGCCGTCGGTGTCACGAGGCCGTTGAGGCAGCGCAGCAGAGTCGACTTGCCGGCGCCCGAGGCGCCGAGCAGCACCGTGAACTCGCCCGGCCGGAAGGCGAGCGAGGTCGGCTGCAGGGCCGTGAGGCCGTTCGGGTAGGTGACGGTCGCCTGGTCGAGCCGCAGCATGAAACCCCCGTCCGGCCGATGTTCGGTTCTTGCGAACGATCTGGACGATCGTTCGCGAAGCTCGATCTAGCGGACGGACGTGACAGGGGGACGACAGGGCGATGCGGCGCGTCGGTGTGGCGCGACGCTACGCCCGAAAGCGCGTCATGGCCGGCCTCGTGCCGGCCATCCACGACCTTGCGGCGTTCCGAGACTCGGAGGCGTGGATGGCCGGGACGAGCCCGGCCATGACGAACTCCGAGTGTGACACTGGACGGAGGTCGGCGCTCGTTCAGTTGATCAGCGCCTGCAGGGGCGAGGGGATGCGGCCGCCGCGGGCGACGAAGCGGGCGCTCGACTGGGTGTGCACCGGGATGATCGGGGCGCGGCCGAGCAGGCCGCCGAAGTTCACCGTGTCGCCGACGCGCTTGCCGGCCACCGGGATGATGCGCACCGCCGTGGTCTTGCGGTTGATCATGCCGATCGCCGCCTCGTCGGCCATGATGGCCGACAGCGTCTCGGCCGGCGTGTCGCCCGGCACCGCGATCATGTCGAGCCCGACCGAGCAGACCGAGGTCATCGCCTCCAGCTTGTCGATCGTGAGGGTGCCGCGCTCGGCCGCCTCGATCATGCCGGCGTCCTCGGAGAGCGGGATGAAGGCGCCCGACAGGCCGCCGACATAGCTGGACGCCATCGCGCCGCCCTTCTTCACCGCGTCGTTGAGCAGCGCCAGCGCCGCCGTCGAACCGTGGGTGCCGACGCCCTCGAGCCCGATCGCCTCGAGGATGCGGGCGACGCTGTCGCGCTCAGCCGGGGTCGGCGCGAGCGACAGGTCGATGATGCCGAACGGGATGCCGAGGCGGGCCGCGGCGGCGCGGCCGACCAGCTCGCCGGCCCGGGTGATCTTGAAGGCGGTGCCCCGGATCACCGCGGTCAGCGCCCCGAAGTCGACGTCGCCGGCCTCCTCGACGGCGCGCAGCACGACGCCCGGCCCGCTGACCCCGACGTTCACGACGCAGTCCGATTCGCTGGCGCCGTGGAAGGCGCCGGCCATGAACGGGTTGTCCTCGACCGCGTTGCAGAACACCACGAGCTTGGCGCAGCCGATCGACTCGCTCTGCGCCGTCGCCGCGGCGATGGCCTTCACGGTGCGGCCCATCAGGCCGATGGCGTCCATGTTGAGGCCGGCCCGGGTCGAGCCGACGTTCACCGACGCGCAGACGCGCTTCGTCGCGGCCAGCGCCTCCGGCAGCGCCGTGATCAGGGCCTTGTCGATCGCGGTCGTGCCCTTCTCGACATGGGCCGAGAAGCCGCCGATGAAGTCGATGCCGAGGTCGTCGGCGGCGCGGTCGAGCGTCTGCGCGATCCGGATCATCTCGTCGGGGCCGCAGCGGCCGGCGATCAGCGACACCGGCGTCACCGCGATGCGGTTGTTGACGATCGGGATGCCGAACTCGCGGGCGATCTCGGCGCTGGTCTTCGTGAGATCCCGGGCGATGCGCGTCACCTTGGCATGGATGTTGTCGCACAGGGTCGCGCAGTCGTCGGCGACGCAGTCGAACAGGCTGATGCCGATGGTGACGGTGCGGATGTCGAGCTTCTCCTGCCGCACCATGCCGATGGTCTCGAGGATCTCTTCGCCCGAGAAGCCGAGGTGTTTCATGGACCGTCTCTCGTGTCGGTGGCGTGATCGGCTCGCCGGTCATTCCGGGACGATGCGAAGCATCGGACCCGGAATCCAGCGACATGCTCGGAATTGACTTCTGGGTTCCGGGTCCGCGTCTTCGGCGCGCCCCGGAATGACGGTGCCGCAGCGGCGGCGGCTCACACCCGGTGCATCGCCTTGAAGATCTCCTCGCGCTCGATCTCGACCTTGACGGCCAGCTCGGCGCCCTTGCGGGAGAGCCGCTCGCGCAGATCGTCGAAGGAGACGTCGGAGGCGGAGAGATCCACCATCATGATCATGGTGAAGAAGTCGCGCATCACCGACTGGCTGATGTCGAGGATGTTGACGCCGGCCTCGGCGATCACGGCCGAGATGCCGGCGATGATGCCGACGCGGTCCGAGCCGATGATCGTCACGATGGCGCGGCCGGAGAGGTCCTTGGCGGTCTGTGGCATGGCGTGTCCAGGCGGTCGACGGGGCTCGCGCCGACGGCCGGCCGCGAGAGGGGCTGTTCTTAGCCGTTTGCGGCGCCGTCGGCCAATGGTCCCTGCCGCGCGAGGACGCCGCGCACGAACCGGACCCGTTCGGCGACCGGGGCGAGCGGCAGCATGCAGAGCTCGTAGCCGTAGTCCCGCCATGTCGCGACCATGGCCTCGAAGGTGCGCACCGCCTCGTCGAAGTCCTGCTTCCGTTCGGCGTCGCGGGTGAAGATCGCCGGCCAGGGCGGGGCGACGAGGACGAGCCGGGCGTAACGGAAATGCCGCGCCGCCCGGTCCATGTGGGGTGGCACCGTGCGGCCGAGCATGCGCAGATAGCCGATCACGTCGGGGACGCCGCGGTCGAACACCACCGGGCCGGGCATCGCCCGCGCCGCGTGGTGCGAGCGCATCTCCAGCGCCAGCATGGCCTCGGCGAAGGCCTCCGGGTCGCGCCAGGGCAGGGCGGGGCCGTCGATCGCCACCTGGTCCTGGATGACGGCGCGGCCGGCCTCGACCGAGCGGGCGAAGCCCGCCTCTTCCAGGGCGTCGATCAGGGTGCTCTTGCCCGAGCCGGGGCCGCCGGTGACGACGACGAAGCTGGCGGGATCGCTCATGCGGACGGCCTCGACGATACCGAAGATCGGCACCAGCCTCCGCCCGGAACCAGACGCCGTCAACGCGCCGGCGACATCGCCCCGGCTGCGTCGTGCGGCGACCGGCCGGCGGTGCGGGCGGCGCGGCTCTGGGCGCGCAGCGCGGCGGCCTCCGCGCGGGCCTGCTCGCAGAGCGAGCGCAGGTGGCGGCTCTGGGCCAGCAGGGTCCGGCTTTCGGCGTGGAGGGACTGCAGATCGTCGGAAAAGGTCTTCATGGGGGCGTGAAATGGGACGGCGTTGAACGGGATCGTGGCTGACCGGTCTGGTGACTCGAACGACGCGGCCATCCGATTTGCTATTTTATGGTTAACAAATGGTAAAAGCGGGATCCAACGGCGCGGGAGCCTTGGCGTCCGGGCATCGCCCGTGCCCGCGGCTGTCCGGCGGGGGTCTTCCGGCGGGCCGGGTGCCACCCCAAATCGACGGCAGGGCCGCCGCCCGTCCGGGTTGCGGCGTCGAGGGAGCCCGCCATGTCGATCGTGACGTCCATTCTGCAGGGCACCGCCGGGGTGGTCGGGATCCGCTCCGGCACCGAGGAGCCGCGCTTCGAGATGCTGGAGCGGATCGGCGACGCGGTGGAGATCCGCCGCTACGCGCCGCGCCTCGCCGCCGACGTGACGGTCGCGGCCGAGGAGACGGCAGCCCGCTCGCTCGGCTTCCGTCGGCTCGCGGCCTTCATCTTCGGCGCCAATCGAAAGCGGGATAAGATCGCCATGACGGCGCCCGTGACGGTCGCGCCCGCTGATCGGGCCGGGTCCGAGCGCATCGCCATGACGGCGCCGGTGGTCCAGCGTCCGGCCGCGGACGAGTCCGCGACGGACCAGTCCCCGACGGGCGAGTCCCCGACGGGCGGAGACGGACCGCGCTGGACGATCCGCTTCACCATGCCGGCCGCGTTCACCCGCGACACGCTCCCGGTGCCGGACGACGCCGGCATCGCCATCGTCGACGTCCCGGCCGAGACGGTCGCCGTGATCACGTTCTCCGGGTCCACGGCGCCGGAGGCGGTGCAGCACCAGGCCCGGCTGCTGAACCGCATCCTCGCGACCACGGCGTGGAGGCCGGTCGGCCCGCCGGCCGCCCAGTTCTACGATCCGCCCTGGACCCTGCCGTTCCTGCGCCGCAACGAGGTCGCGGTGCGGGTGGAGCGGTGAGGCGGGATCAGAGCATCCCGCTCGAAAATCCTTCGAGGCCCGGTGCTGCGCCGCGTCACAGGCTGTCGCCGAAATCCGCGCGGAACTTCGCCACCAGACGCTGCTGCCAGTCGGAGACTGGCTTCAGGAGCCCGTAGAAGAACCGCAGCACCTCGGGCTCCTCGACGAAGACGAGGCCCTCGACCAGCCGGCGGTTCTCGTGCAGCCACGACAGGCGGTCCACGGCGTACTTCACCTGGCTCAGCGTGAACACCCGGCGCGGCATCGCGAGGCGCACCAGCTCCATGTTGGAGAAGACCTCGCGGCCGTCCGGCTCGCGCTGCTCGGAGAGCGTGCCGCGCTCCATGCCGCGGATGCCGCCGGCGATGTAGAGGGCGGAGGCGAGCGCGCCGGCCGGATACTGCGACTGCGGGATGTGGTCGACGAAGCGCTTGGCGTCGACGTGGCAGCCCAGCCCGCCGGCGGGCGTGATCACCGGGACGCCGCGCCGCTCCAGCTCGTCCACCATGTAGGCGATGAACTGCGGGCCCTGGTCGATCATGTCCTCGTCCATGGTCTCCTCGAGGCCGACCGTGATCGCCTCGATCTCGCGGACCGACATGCCGCCATAGGTGAGGAAGCCCTCGAAGAGCGGCACGAGGCCGCGCATCCGCAGATACAGGTCCTTGTCGCGGATGCAGATGCCGCCGCCGCGCGCGCAGCCGAGCTTGCGCGCCGAGAAGTAGATGATGTCGCACAGATCGGCGATCCTGCGGGTGATCTCGCGGATCGTCAGGTCCCTGCAGGAGGCCTCGCGGGTCTTGTTGAAGTGCAGGTTGTCGGCGAGCAGGCTGGCGTCCAGCACGAGCACGATGCCGTGCGCGCGGCACACCGCGCTGACCTCGGCGAGATTGGCGAGCGACACCGGCTGGCCGCCGATCAGGTTGGTGCCGGACTCGACCCGCACGAAGGCGACCTTGTCGGCGCCGTACCTGGCGATCACGGCCTTCAGCTTGCCGATGTCCATGTCGCCCTTGAACGGCAGGGTGCTGACCACCTCGAGCCCGGCGTCCGACACCAGCTCCTCGACGACGCCGCCCTGCAGCGTGATGTGCGCCTTGGTGGTGGTGAAGTGATAGTTCATCGGCACCACGGAGCCCGGCGTCACCAGCACCTTGGCGAGGATGTGCTCGCAGGCGCGGCCCTGGTGGGCGGGCAGGAAATACTCCATGCCGAAGATCTCGCGCAGCTTCGTCTCCAGCCGCGTGTAGGTGGCGCTCCCCGCATAGGCGTCGTCGGCCACCATCATGGCGGCGAGCTGGCGGTCGCTCATGGCGTTGACGCCGGAATCCGTCAGCATGTCGAGGAACACCTCCTCGTTGGGCAGCAGGAAGGTGTTGTTGCCGGCCTTGGTCATCACCTCCAGGCGGCGCTCGATCGGCGGCAAGGCGAGCTTCTGGACGATCCGCACCTTGTGCATCTCGAGCGGAATCGTCTCGCCGCCGTAATACTTGATCTTCGACATCACTGTTCCCCAGCCATCGATATTCGAAATGGATCAGAAGGGCGGGCAGGCCCTGCGGACGCGTCACGGCGCATGGCCGGGTCGTCGCGAGGCCAGCCGTCGCAAAAAATCGTTGGTACCATGGTCCGGGTCGACGAACTCGACCAGCCGGGGCAATCCCGTACGTCCTCGGACCCCTCGGCGGGCAACGATGTTGGGCAGTTCCGTGGGATTGGCGGGATCTCGGCGGATTGTTCGACGGACGCATCTCGGGCGGACGGCGTCGAGCAGGCGTCGGACGGAGCACGATCGAGTCCGGGGCGAGTTCCGGGCGTGACCTCGTCGGCGCCCTCGTGACCGCGCCGGGCGGCGAGTCCTTCGCGCAGATCGTCACGTGCGCTCACGGCCGCTGGGCCGGGTGGGTGGCGGCGGGTGTGGCATACCAATTGTGATAACCTTGACGGCTCCCGCCCGGATCCCTCGACATGGCCGGTGCTCCTGCCACCGTCCGAGCGGCGGGCAACCGGAAGCCCCGCCTTTGTGGACAGGCGGCAAAGCCCCTACGACTTCGGCGACCGCCACGGTGAAGGACGATGCAAGCACGCGATCTTGAAAAGCTGGCCACGGATGTCGTGAACGCCGCCGAGTGGCGGCATCCCCTCGGCGGCCTTTCCACCGAGGCGATCCAGTCCTGGATCGCAGGCAACCGCATCGACCCGCACGCGATGCTGGCGGACCTCGTCTACCGAGCGTCCGACATCTTGGGCATCCTTCTCGAGCGCGACATCTCTCCGGAGGAGCGAGTCGCGCTCGCAGGCGAATTGCGGACGCTGCTGGTGTCGATCGACGCCGAGCTCTCGTCCACCGGCTATCGTGGCTGAGCAGAGCCGCGGCCGGGCGGACTGGAGATCCGAACCGCAGCGACCCACAGGGTGGGCAAAGGCGCGTAGCGCCGTGCCCACGCGGTGTCGCGCTGCCGGTCTATCGGACCGCGTGGGCACGGCGCGCCTCTCGGCGCACCTTTGCCCACCTACGTCTCTCGCAAAGACACCCCGCGTCCGCGTCAGATGTCCACGCTGGCGGCCAGCGCGTTCTCCTGGATGAACTCGCGGCGCGGGTCGACGACGTCGCCCATCAGCTTGGTGAAGATGTCCTCGGCCTCGTCGACCTCCTTGATCTTCACCTGGAGGAGCGAGCGGGCGTTGACGTCGAGGGTGGTCTCCCACAGCTGGTCGGGGTTCATCTCGCCCAGCCCCTTGTAGCGCTGCAGCGCGACGCCCTTGCGGCCGGCCGCGATGACCGCCTCGATCAGGTCGATCGGTCCGTGGATCGGCGTCTCGTCGCCCTTGCGGCGGAGCACGCCGGGTCGCGGATAGACCTGCTGCAGGAGCGGCGCGAGGTCGTCGAGCTTCTTGGCCTCCAGCGAGCCGAGCAGCGCACCGTCGATCACCGCGACCTCCTTCACGCCGCGCACCGTGCGCTCGAACGTGAAGCCGTCGCCCTCGACGAAGCGGCCTTCCCAGCCGCGCTCGGTCTCGTCGGCGAGCGCATCGAGGCGGCGGGCGATGTAGGCGGCGGCGCGGTCGGCGGTTTCGCGGTCGAGCGCGATCGCCGGGTTGAGCACGCCGGCGATGGCGGCCTGCTCGACGACGGCGCGCCGGTAGCGGCTGTGCAGGCCGGCCAGCACGCCCCGCACGGTGCGGGCCTGGTCGATCAGCAGCTTGAGGTCGGGGCCGGCGCGGTCCTCGCCCGAATGGGCGCGGAACACCGCCTCGTCGAGGCCGGTGGCGATCAGATAGTCCTCCAGGGCCCGCTCGTCCTTGAGGTACTGCTCCGACTTGCCGCGGTTCACCTTGTAGAGCGGCGGCTGCGCGATGAAGATGTGGCCGCGCTCGATCAGCTCGCGCATCTGCCGGTAGAAGAAGGTCAGCAGCAGGGTGCGGATGTGGGCGCCGTCGACGTCGGCGTCCGTCATGATGATGATCTTGTGGTAGCGCAGCTTGTCGGCCGTGAACTCCTCGGAGATGCCGGTGCCGAGCGCCGTGATCAGCGTGCCGATCTCCTGGCTCGACAGCATCTTGTCGATGCGGGCGCGCTCCACGTTGAGGATCTTGCCGCGCAACGGGAGAACGGCCTGGAACTCGCGGTTGCGGCCCTGCTTGGCGGAGCCGCCGGCCGAGTCGCCCTCGACGATGAACAGTTCGGACTTCGCCGGATCGCGTTCCTGGCAGTCGGCCAGCTTTCCGGGCAGCGAGGCGACGTCGAGCGCGCCCTTGCGCCGTGTCAGCTCGCGCGCCTTTCGCGCAGCCTCGCGGGCCGTGGCGGCTTCCACCACCTTTCCGACGACGGTCTTGGCCTCGCTCGGATGCTCCTCGAGCCAGGCGGCCAGCGCCTCGTTGAGCACGCCCTCGACGGCGGGACGCACCTCGGAGGAGACCAGCTTGTCCTTGGTCTGCGACGAGAACTTCGGATCCGGCACCTTCACCGAGAGCACCGCGGTGAGACCCTCGCGGCAGTCGTCGCCGGTCAGCGCGACCTTCTCCTTCTTGGAGACGCCGCCGGACTCCGCGTAGCCGGTGATCTGGCGCGTCAGCGCGCCGCGGAAGCCGGCCAGATGGGTGCCGCCGTCACGCTGCGGGATGTTGTTGGTGAAGCACAGCACGGCTTCGTGATAGCCGTCGTTCCACCACAGCGCGCACTCGACCTCGATGCCGTCGCGCGCCGACTTGATCACGATCGGATCGGCGATCAGCGGCTTCTTGTTGCGGTCGATGAAGCGCACGAAGGCCTCGACGCCGCCCTCGTAATGCATCTCCTCGCGCCGCTCGACGGCGTGGCGCCGGTCGCACAGCACGATGCGCACGCCGGAGTTCAGGAAGGCGAGCTCGCGCAGGCGATGCTCCAGCGTCGCCCAGTCGAACTCGGTCATCGTGAAGGTTTCGGTCGAGGCCAGGAACGTCACCTCGGTGCCGCGCTGGCCCTGGGCGTCGCCGACCACGGCGAGCGGCGCCACCGCCTCGCCGTGGCGGAACTCCATGAAATGCTCGTGGCCGTCGCGCCAGATGCGCAGCTTCAGCCAGCTCGACAGCGCGTTGACGACCGAGACGCCGACGCCGTGCAGGCCGCCGGAGACCTTGTAGGAGTTCTGGTCGAATTTTCCGCCGGCGTGGAGCTGGGTCATGATGACCTCGGCGGCCGACACGCCCTCGCCCTTGTGGATCGCGGTCGGGATGCCGCGGCCGTCGTCCCGCACCGTCACCGAGCCGTCCGGATTGAGGGCGACCGAGACCTCGCGGGCGTAGCCGGCCAGCGCCTCGTCGATGGCGTTGTCGACGACCTCGTACACCATGTGGTGCAGGCCGGAGCCGTCGTCGGTGTCGCCGATATACATCCCCGGCCGCTTGCGCACGGCGTCGAGGCCCTTGAGGACCTTGATCGATTCGGCGCCGTAGTCGGAGCCGTCGGCGGGGAGGCGCGAGGGAGTGGGATCGTCCATGCAACGAGCTTCGGAGGTGGTTCTGGGACGGGGGACTTCGCCGCACCGGTGTGGCACGAAAGCCGGGACGCGTACAGGACAATGTGCCCGTCCGTAAATGGTTATTCGACAAAGGAAATTCAAGCGATTCCGCGACGCGGCGAACGGCCCCGCGGACGGAGCGCGCCGGCGCGAATCGGCGGCGCCGTCGACGACGCCGGAACGGTGCTTCGGCACCACGACGAAACGCCCGCCGCGGCCTCTCCGGCCGGGCGGGCGTCACCGATGTCTCGGGCGTGCGGGGAGGCCGCGCCGGGGCGGGGCCGGCCTCGGCGGCCTCAGGCGACCTTCAGGACCTCCTCGCCCTTCTGCCAGTTGCAGGGGCACAGCTCGTCGGTCTGCAGGGCGTCGAGCACGCGCAGCACCTCCTGCGGATTGCGGCCGACCGAGAGGTCGTTGACCGAGACGAAGCGGATGATGCCCTGCGGGTCGACCACGAAGGTGGCGCGCAGGCACACGCCTTCCTCCGGATGCAGGATGCCGAGCGCGGCCGACAGCTCGCGCTTGATGTCGGACAGCATCGGGAAGGGCAGGGCCTTCAGGTCCTTGTGGTTCTGCCGCCAGGCGAGATGCACGAACTCGCTGTCCGTCGAGGCGCCCCAGATCACCGCGTCGCGGTCGGCGAACTCGCCGTTCAGGGCGCCGAAGGCGGCGATCTCGGTCGGGCACACGAAGGTGAAGTCCTTCGGCCAGAAGAACAGGATCTTCCACTTGCCCGCCTCGCTCGCGTCGGTGATCCGCGTGAAGGCGGAGCCGGGCTCGGTGGACACCACGGCCTGGAGATCGAAGGCCGGGAGCTTGTCGCCTACCGTCAGCATGGTCGTCACATTCCTCGGAGGTTGGTCGGGGGTCTCAGGCGACCGCCAGGGGACGCGCGTCCCCCTCGGCCGGCGTGTCGGCGGCTGTCGCGGCGTCCAGCACGGTCGCGGCGGCGTGCACCACGGCGGCGATGCGCAGCACCGCCTGGATGGCGGGCAGGGGAACGCCGTGCTTGCGGGCGCCGTCGACATGGGCGCGGGTACAGCCCTCGCAGCCCTTCACGGCCGAGGCGGCGAGGCCGAACAGCTCGAAGTCGGCCTGGGCGATGCCGTGCCGGGTCAGCGCGTTCATGCGCAGGCCGGCCGGCAGCCGGGCGAGCTCGGCGTCGCCCGCCATGTGGACGGCCCGGTAGTAGACATTGGTCATCGCCATCAGGGCGGCGGCGGTGCGGGCCGCCTCGATGGTCGCGGCATCGGTGGTGCCGGCGGCCTCCGCCGCGATGGCGGCCAGAAGGCGCGGCTGGCGGGCCGCAATGGCGGCGGCCACGGCGCTGCCCCAGCGCTGCGCCGCGGTCAGCTCCGGCACGGCTCCTGCACCGAGCAGCGAGCCGAGGTTCAGCTTGATGTCCTTGCCGTAGTCCGGCAGCTCCTGCCGGAGCGTCTCGAGCAGGCTCATGGGGGTCTCCGGTGCGCGTCCTGCCGCTGCGGCGCCGGATGCGTCGCCGCGAGACGGTTGCATGCGTCGCGGCAGACCCTATGAAGCTGAATTTTTCATGCAACTAATTTGCAGTTGTTGCGCTGCAGCGACTCCGCCCGCAGCGCGGTATCTGCCCTGAAAAACCGCGTCCGGCGAAGAATTCGCGCAGCCGCGCCGTCGCAGACCGGCGGTTCAGCGTGCCGGGGCGACGTGCTGGGGCGCGATCTCGAAGACGTCGGCCTCGGTCGCGACGCCGGCGAAGGCGGCCGGGTCGGCGCCCGCCATCCACACCTGGGCGCCGAGCGCGCCGAGCGCATCGAACAGCGCGCTGCGCCGGCCCGGATCCAGATGCGCCACCACCTCGTCGAGCAGCACGATCGGCGCGATGCCGGTCATGGTGGCGACCAGCTCGGCATGGGCCAGCACCAGCGAGATCAGCAGCGCCTTCTGCTCGCCCGTCGAGGCGTCGCGGGCGGCGATGCCCTTTGGCGCGAAGCTGACGAGCAGGTCGGTGAGGTGCGGGCCGTCGAGGGTGCGCCCGGCGGCGGCGTCGCGTCCGCGGTTCTCACGCAGCACCCGGCGATACTGGTCCTCCACCTCGATCGCCGGACGGTCGAGCGCCGCCTGCTCCATCCAGCCGTCGAGGATCAACCCGGCCGAGGGGAACGGCCCGGCGCCGCGCTCGAACAGCGTGGCGGCGAGGCGCTGCACGGTCTCGGCCCGGGCGGCCGCGACGGCGACGGCGAGCTCGGCCGTCTCGTGCTCGGCCGCCTCGAGCCAGTGGGGATCGGGCGAGGGGCTTTCCAGGAGCCGGTTGCGGGCGCGCAGCGCGCGTTCGAGCGCCGACACCCGGGTGCCGTGGTCGGGATGGACGGCGAGCACCAGCCGGTCGAGGAAGCGGCGGCGCTCCGCGGCGGGACCGAGGAACAGGCCGTCCATGGTCGGCACCAGCCAGACCAGCCGCAGATGCTCGGCGAAGGCGGTGGCCGAGCCGACCGGCTCGCGGTCGATCCGGCATTTTCGCGCATGGGGGCCGTCGCCGCCGGCCGGCGTCGCGAGCCCGGTGCCGAGCGTCGCCAGCCCCTGCGCGCCCTCGACCTCGGCCGCCACGGCCCAGGTGCCGGGCCCGTCCTCGCGCGCCACCGCGTCGAGCGTCGCCCGCCGCAGGCCGCGGCCGGGCCCGAGAAAGGAGATCGCCTCCAGGATGTTGGTCTTGCCGGCGCCGTTCGGCCCGGTGAGCACGACCAGCCGGCGCGCCACCTGCAGGGTCGCGCTCCGCCAGCTGCGGAAGTCGGTCAGGCTGAGGCGAAGGATCTGCGGGGCGACGGTCATGTCTCTCACCTGTCATGGCCGGGCTCGTCCCGGCCATCCACGCTCTTGAAGACGTGGATGCCCGGCACGAGGCCGGGCATGACGACTCGGAGATTGCCGCGCGACGGCCGCGTTACACCCGCATGGGCATCAGGACGTAGAGGGCGCCCTTGGCGTCCTTGTCCTGGATGAGGGTCGGCGAGCCCGGGTCGGCGAGCTTGAGGACCGCTGTGTCGCCCTCGATCTGGGCCGCGATGTCGAGCAGGTAGCGCGAGTTGAAGCCGATATCGATGGGGTCGGCGTCGTAGGCGACCTCGATCTCCTCGGTGGCGCTGCCGGAGTCCGGATTGGTCACCGAGAGGATCAGCTTGCCGCCCGAGACCGACAGCTTGACGGCGCGGCCGCGCTCGCTCGACACCGTCGAGACGCGGTCGACCGCCTGCTCGAAGTCGCGCTTCTCGACCTCCAGGAGCTTGTCGTTGCCGGCCGGGATGACCCGGCCGTAGTCCGGGAAGGTGCCGTCGATCAGCTTGGAGGTGAGCACCACGGGGCCGATGGAGCAGCGGATCTTGGTCGACGACAGCTCGATCTTCACCTCGCCGGAGGGATCCTCGATCAGCCGGTGCACCTCGCCGACCGTCTTGCGCGGGACGATGACGCCCGGCATGCCCTCGGTGCCGGCCGGGGCCGGGAACTCGACCTGGGCGAGGCGGTGGCCGTCGGTCGCGACGGCGCGCAGCGTCGCGACCGGCCCCTCGCCGGCGACGTGCAGGTAGATGCCGTTGAGATAGTAGCGCGTCTCCTCGGTGGAGATGGCGAACTGGGTCTTGTCGATCAGCCGCTTGAGGTCGGACGCCGGCATCGCGAAGGCGTGCGTCATCTCGCCGGCGGCGAGATCCGGGAAGTCGCTCTCCGGCAGCGTCTGCAGCGTGAACTTGGAGCGCCCGGCCCGGATCGTCAGCACGGCGCGGTCGCCGGTGGCGTCGAGCGTCACCTGGGTGCCCTCGGGCAGCTTGCGGACGATCTCGTAGAACATGTGCGCCGGCACCGTGGTGACGCCGCCCGACGCCACCTCGGCCGGGATCGTCTCGATGATCTCGAGGTCGAGGTCGGTCGCCTTGAAGGACAGCTCCGAACGGTCGGCGCGGATCAGGACGTTGGCGAGGATCGGGATGGTGTTGCGCCGCTCGACCACGCGGTGGACATGCGACAGCGATCGCAAGAGCTCGGATCGCTCGACCGTGACCTTCATGCGGAACCCCGCTCGACTGGATACGCGCGCTCGACTGGATACGCGTACACGACTGAAGACGCTCGTGGCCCGGACGACCCCGGGCCGGGCCGCCTGCTCACCTGGGACCCGGATGGGCGCCGGGGCGCGCCGGAACACGGGAAAGTGCCGCGCCGGCGCGGATTCGGCAAGGGTAACGACGGCGAACCCCAGGAATATTCCAGGCTTTCGGGGCACCTCGGGGGCCCCGGCGGCTCACAGCGCGATGCCGCCCGGTGGCGTCTCGATGCCGGCCCGGTAGGCGCGCAGCTGGTCGACCCGGCTCCACGGGGTGAGGTGGTGGGCGGCGATATGGGCGCGCGCCGCGGTGGCGATGCGGCGCAGCCGCTCGGGGTCGGCGAGCGCCTCCTCGACCACCCGCGTGAGGCTGCCCGGCAGGTCGGCGTCGTAGTGGAGCGCGTGGACGCCCTCGAGCAGCGGGGCGAAGCGCACGATCGTCGGCTGGTTGATCACCGGGACCGAGTAGACCGAGGCCGCCTCGTAGTGGCGGATGCAGTCCCAGCCGAAGCCTTCGGGCGACCAGGTCAGCCAGGCGGATGCCATCCTGCGCATGAACTCGTCGTGCAGCATGCGCGCGTCGGCGATCACCACGTCCCGGCGCCGCGCCGCCAGCGCCCGCAGCTCCTCGAGCCCGGTGGCCCGCACCGTCGAGGAGTTGGCGGCGACCGCGACGAACAGGCCGATGGTCTTGTCCGGAAACGCCATCTCGGGCAGCGCCGGGCCGTCGCTCGGCAGCCCGATCGCCCACGGCCGCAGCTTCTCGATCCGGGCGCGGTTACGCGGCTTGTTGCGGTAGCGCGTCGACGGCATCTCCGGATGGCAGGTGCGCTGGAACACCTGCCAGCGGTCGATCGGCAGCTCGCGCTTGAAGTACCAGGTGCAGCGGTCGAGCAGGAAGGCGTTGCAGCACGGGATGGTGCGCATGTCGTCGCCGTCGACCACGATCACGATCATGCGGCGAGGCAGGAGCCGGATCGCCTGGATGCCGAACAGGCGGACGAGGCGGGCCCAGGGCCGCGGCGGCCAGTGGAACACGCTGCGCAGCGGCCGCCAGTGCCAGGGCGGATGGCGGGTCGCCGGATGCACCACGATGGTGTCGATCTCGTAGCGCCACGCCCGCCGCCACAGCTGCCAGAACTCCCGCAGCCCGAACTCGCGGACGTTCTCCGGCGTCGGCCGGGCGAGGTCCTCCTCGCTGGTCCACAGGAGCTCGGCATTGGCCGGGTCGACGCGCGCCAGGAGCCCGGCATTGCCGATCTCGACGATCGGCGGCGAGGCTTTGACGGGGTCGGACGCGGTCGGCGGCATCGGAATCTCTCGCTCGGCGTGCGCCGGCGGGGACGCCGGCGTCACGTGCGCGGGACCCTACTCCGGTGCGGCCGGCCGGGTCACGATTCCCATTGTGTCGAAGTGTAACGTGGTTTCGATCGCCGGTCCGGCCGGCCCGGGCGGTCGTGCCGCCCGGGCCGCGCGCCGGCCGCGTCAGTCCTGCAGCTCGCGCTTGATCGCCTCGATCTCCTCGGCAAGCGCGAGATCGGCGCCGACCAGGCCCTCGATCTTGCGGACGGCGTGCAGCACGGTGGTGTGGTCGCGGCCGCCGAACCGCCGCCCGATCTCCGGCAGCGAGCGCAGCGTCAGGGTCTTGGCCAGGTACATGGCGATCTGGCGCGGCCGCACCACGTTGGCGGTGCGCCGGGAGGAGAGCAGGTCGCCGCGGCTGACATTGTAGCGGCGGGCGACGATGCGCTGGATCTCCTCGATCTTCACCTTGCGCGGCTCCTGCGGCCGCACGAGGTCGCGGATCTCGCGCTCGGCGAGCTCCATGGTGATCGGCTGGCCGGTCAGCTTCGAATGGGCGAGCAGGCGGTTGAGCGCCCCTTCGAGGTCGCGGCCGTTGTGGGTGACCGACCGGGCGATGAAGGCGAGCACCGGCGCCGGCACGTCGAAGTCGGCGTGGTGCGACCGGGCGCTCGCCACCCGCGACTGCAGGATCTCGAGCCGCAGATCCTCGCCGAACGACCCCATCTCGACGACGAGCCCGCCGGCGAGCCGCGAGCGGACGCGGTCGTCGAGGTTCTCCAGATCGAGGGGCGGGCGGTCGGCCGCCACCACGACCTGCCGGCCGGCATCGATCATGGCATTGAGGGTGTGGGAGAACTCGGCGAAGGTCGACTTGCCCTGGAGGAACTGCAGGTCGTCGATCAGCAGCACGTCGGTCGCCCGCAGCACCTCCTTGAAGGCCAGGGTCGTCTGGGTGCGCAGCGACGAGACGAAGCCGTACACGAACTTCTCGGCCGTCAGATAGAGCACGCGGCGCTCGCCGCCGGCATTGCCGGCCCAGGCGATCGCCTGCAGCAGGTGGGTCTTGCCGAGACCGACCGAGGCGTGGACGTAGAGCGGATTGAACATCACCGGGTCGCCGCGGCGGGCGCTGGCGAGCTGCTTGGCCGCCGCATGGGCGAGGGTGTTCGAGCGGCCGACCACGAAGGTGTCGAAGGTGAGCCGCGGATCGAGGGGCGAGCCGCCGATGGCGTCGGGGCTGGCGGCAGGCGCCGCGGCGTGGCCGTTGGCGAAGCCGCCGCTGCCGCCGAAGGCGGTCGCGAAATGGGCCGGCGCCGTCTCGCTGCGCACCACCGCGGGCGCGGAGGTGGCCGGGCGCGGCGCCGCGACGGCCGGACGCATCATGGCGGAGCGCACCGACAGGTCGATGCGGCGGACCAGCGGCTCCTCGCCCTGCCAGCACGCCAGCACCCGCTCAGCGTAATGGGACTGGATCCAGCTCTTCAGGAAGCGGGTGGGCACGGACAGCCGCACCGTCTCGGTCTCGACGCTCTCGAGCTCCATCCGGGCGAACCAGCTCGAGAAGATGTCCTCCCCGACCTCCGCCCGCAGACGCCCTTTGACCCGCGTCCAGCGTTCCTGTTGGTTGTTCGTCATCGACATGGCCTCACGCATTCCGCCCCGGGCGGACAACTGACGGTCGGGTGCTCGCGCGCCCGGAGCGGACTCCGTCGCGTTCACACGCGGTGGATCGGGTGGGCGCCGCAGCGCCTCCTGTCGGGAGGGCGCGGACGTCCGCCGCGACGTCAGCTTCCGGGGGGCCAGAGCGTCGCCCGTCCTGCCGCGGACGGGCCATTGAGGCGGGACACCGGCGGGGGAGTCGTCGGAGCGAGATCGGAGGTGCCGGAGCTTGCGGAAGGGATCGACACCGACCGGGTGCCGAATGAATTGTGCCACATTTCAGTCATGTTCGCCCCTGGACTTAAAGTCTGTAGTTCGGCCTCGAAGCCACAGAATTCCCGAGCGTCCGCCAAAGTATCGCTTCGGCGAGCGTCGATCAGTCCTGCTATTTCATGTACAAGAAGGCGGGTCGATACGCCGTACGAGTCTCCGGCACGTTCACGTTGTTACTTAAGACACTGCCTTTCCGTGTGAACGCGACGCCTCTGACTCACGATCTCGACCTCTTCTCAGTGAACCCGCCGTATCGGCAGGGCCTGTCCCCAACCAATACACAGGCCCTCCCCGCCTCGCAATGGCCTGTATGATGAAGCCCCACGCCGGCACAGCCGCAGGCTACCACCCACCCACCGAGGAATCCGCTTGCATATGGCAACTGCCTGTCCATGCGCGGTATTTCATCGTCTTGTGACAAACCGGGTGGGTTAACCAAACCCGTCCCCGACCGGCCCGGCCGGAGAGCCTCCGGCGGGGCGGCGGCCCGAATGCAGAGCGCTCCCCGCCGCATTCACGTTAACATCTTGTTAGGACTTCGAAATCCGTGCGCGCTGAGAGAGGGTAACCCGCGGAAATGGCGGCGCTTTTCGAGAGCCGGGCGGACCGTCATGCCTATACGAGAAACTACGTAGGCGGCCGATCGTCGTTAACTCTCCGACGGGATTGTTGCGCCAGGGCAACATTGATGCGTTCCGGCAACAAAACGCCGCGCTACTCCGTACGGACTTCGGCGGATGTTTCAAATCCGGTCAGTACGACAGTCGACAGCAGCGGCGGCTCATGCGGCGCTGTTCGGATCATCGCAACAGCACCGCAGCGCTTCAAGGCCGGAATGCGACAGCGGCATGGCTGTCACCGTCTTTTTTTGACGGCCGGCCGGGAGGCGCTGGACCGGGGCCGCACCGGATTTTCGCTGTCGCAGCCCGGGGCGTGAGCGCCGCGGCGGGAGAGTCGCGCCAGGACGGTCGGGGGGGCAGGGAACCCGGGTCGGGGGCCGGGGAGCCCGGCCGCCCGTCATCGGCGTCCCGAAACGCCGAAGGCCGGGACGAGCCCGGCCTTCGCAAAACTGTCGGAGAAAGGCGATGTCGCCGTCAGGCGAGCTTGCTCAGCGCATGGGTGAGGCGAGCCACCTTGCGGCTGGCGCTGCGCTTGTGGACGACGCCCTTCTGGGCAGCCCGCATCAGCACCGGCTGGGCCGCCGCGAGGGCCGCCGTGGCCGCCGCCTTGTCGCCGCTCGCCAGCGCGTCCTCGACCTTGCGGACGAAGGTCCGCATGCGCGACCGCCGCGCCTTGTTCACCTCGGTGCGGCGCGCGATCTTGCGGGTGGCCTTCTTGGCGGAAGTCGTGTTGGCCATCTGGCGTAGTCCGTCCGGTTGTCCGTTGCCCGTGATCCGGTTTGGCGCCACGCTCGAAAGGGGCGCACAAAAACCGCCGCGGCACGCCCTCGCGCCGCCGGGTGAGCGACGCTTATAAGTGCGCGCCCCGGCGCCGTCAACGGCCCTCTGTCGGAAGTTTGCGGCGCACGCTATGATTCCCACATCCTTCCCCCCAGCGCGGCCTCTCCCCATGATCCGCTTCGTCTTCCGGTTTGTCGGCCTGTGGATTTTGGCCGCCGCCTTCATTTTCCTGATCTACGACGGCACCAAGTCGATCGCCGCCGGGGTGGTGCTGATCAAGCCGTTCGGCGAGACCTGGAACGACATCCATTCGGGCAGCCTGCAGGCGCTCCAGCCGCTGATGGAGCGCCACTCCCCGTGGCTGTGGGATCCGGCGATGCTCAAGGTCCTGACCGCGCCGACCTGGCTGGTGCTCGGGGTGATCGGCATGATCCTGGTGCTGCTCGGCCGCAAGAAGAAGCCGCTGATCGGCTACGCCCGCCGCTGACCGCCGTCGCGTTCCGGACCTGATCGAGATGTGATCGGCGGCCGGCCTGCGCCGCGCCGTCCGGCGCCCCATATCTCGGACCGGCGGGCCGGGCGCCCGGCGCCGCCCGCCAGAGGCCGCCAGAGAAGGAGACCCCCGATGTTTCTGTTCCGCAAGAAGGCCGAGATGCCGTCCCCGGACGAGATGCTGCCGGGCCGTGCCCAGGCGATTCCGACCGCCTCGCATCACTTCGTCAACGGCCGCGCGTTGAAGGGGCCGTATCCGGACGGGCTCGAGACCGCGATCTTCGGCCTCGGCTGCTTCTGGGGGGCGGAGCGGAAGTTCTGGCAGCTCGGCGACGGGATCCACGTCACCGCGGTCGGCTATGCGGGCGGCGGCACGCCGAACCCGACCTACGAGGAGGTCTGCTCCGGCCGCACCGGCCACAACGAGGTGGTGCTGGTGGTCTTCGATCCGGCGACGATTTCCTACGGGCGCCTGCTGCAGACCTTCTGGGAGAGCCACGACCCGACCCAGGGCATGCGCCAGGGCAACGACGTCGGCACCCAGTACCGGTCCGGCGTCTACGTCACCTCGCCGGCGCAGCGCGCCGCCGCGGTGGCGTCGCGCGACGCGTATCAGGCGGCGCTCTCGGCGCGCGGCTTCGGCACGATCACGACGGAGATTGTGGACGCTCCGCCGTTCTATTTCGCCGAGGACTATCACCAGCAGTATCTCGCCAAGAATCCGGCCGGCTATTGCGGGCTCGGCGGCACCGGCGTGAGCTGCCCGGTGGGCGCCGGAGTGCCGGCGGCCTGAGCGGCGGCCGGGCGGCGGGGCCGTGCGGCGTGACGCGCACGCCGCACGGCCCGCTGAAACCGCAGCGTGCAGGCGTCGAAAACCCGCGTGCGGTGAGGCTTTGTTAACGATAATGGGGTGTTAATCCGGACAGTAGAGTTCATCACCCGTCCGGATTCCCATGCGGCACGTTCGTACCCTGGTCGTGATCCTCGCCGCTCTCGCGGTGTCCGGCTGCGTGACGACGCCGCGCTTCCTGATGCCCGGCCCGCCGGCGCCTCCGCCGTCGATCGACAACGTGGTCTATGGCGGGCCCGGCGACGTGACCGGTGGGATTTCCGGGCCGTCCCCCGCCGTCGCGGCGGCGCTGGTGAAGGCGGACGATCCGGATCCGCCCTACACGCTCGATTCCGGCGACCGCCTGCGTGTCATGGTCTACGGGCAGGACGGTCTCACCAACACCTACGCGGTGGATGCCTCCGGCCGCATCACGCTGCCGCTGATCGGCGGCGTCTCGGCGCGCGGGCGCACCACGGCGGACCTGGCCAAGGTCATCGCCGCCCGGCTGCGCGACGGCTACATCCGCGAGCCGCACGTCGCCGTCGAGGTCGAGGCCTATCGGCCGTTCTTCATCCTCGGCGAGGTGACGTTCCCGGGCCAGTATCCGTTCGTCGCCCACATGTCGGCCGAGACCGCGGTGGCGATCGCCGGCGGCTTCACGCCGCGGGCCTACCGGACCGAGATCGAGATCACCCGGCCGACTCCGCAGGGGCCGGTCCGGCTGAAAGGCCCGATGCTCACCCCGGTGCGTCCGGGCGACACCGTGGTGGTGTCGGAGCGGTGGTTCTGACGCTTCGTCGCGGGCCGCGAGCCTCGTACCGGGAGTTCTCCCAGTCTTCTGCGATTCGCCCCGCCGCTCGTCCCCGCGAGGGCGCCATGGGATGCACGCATCCCAGAAGCGCCGGCGAATTCAACGCGTCGCGTTTTGTCGGCGTCGTCGCCGGGCTTGACGCGGCGATCCACCCGCTTCGAAAAACAGGACTGTTCGCGCAACATGACTGTTCGCGAAGAGTGCATGACTGTTCGCGAAGAGTGATGGACGCGCGGGTCGGGCCCGCGCATGACGGTCGGCATGCGCAGCGCACGATGTGTGCATGCCATAGCGCGAAGGCGGGGACCCGGGGGGCTGCGACGTGCCGCTCCGGGAGTCCCGCTTGCGCCGGACTGAGCGGCGTCGGCTGCTGCCGAAGCGATCAGATCACCGGTGATGCACGGCGAGCCAGACGGTCGGGTGCTCCGGGTCGGTCGCCTCGACGCGGTGGCGGACATGCGCCGGAATGTGGACGTAGTCGCCGGGGGCGAGCGCCCGCGGCGTCGGCTCGGCCTCGAAGCGCAGCGTCGCCGATCCGGTCAGCAGCACCACCCATTCGGCCCAGGCCTGATCGTACCAGAAGCCCGGGGGGCTCGCCTGGCCGTGCGAGACGATGCGCTCGATCTTGAGATCCGGGGTGGCGAGCAGGGTGGCGATCAGCTCCTCGGCCCGCCGCGCCTGCGCCCCGGCGAACAGGTTGCCGCTGGTAATCATTCCGGCTCGCTCCGATCCCGTCCGCCGCGGGCGTCCCGGCGGAACAGGGCGCCTGCCTCGGCCGTTCCCACGGTGATCGAAACGGGGTCCCCTGTCCATTGCCGCCTTCCTCCCTCCCTGCGCTCCTCCTCGGCCGGCCGCTCGCCAACGAGGAGCACGCGGGCCGCAAGGTCGGCCTCGCCACCGGGGTCCCGACGGTCGGGCTCGGCGCCTTCGGGTCGCCGGCCTATGGCCCGGAATCGGCGCTGCTGGTGCTGGCGCCGCTCGGGGCCGTGGGGCTCGCCGTGTTCGCGGCCGTGCAGGGCGCCGTGGTGCTCGTCCTGCTGCTGCTGTGGCTGACCTTCCGGCGTGCGCTGGCAGCGTTTCCGGGAAACGGCGGCGCCTACACGATCGCCCGCGACACGCTGGGGCCTGCCGGCGGGCTGCTCGCCGCCGCCGTGCTGATGCTCGACTACGTGCTCAACGTCGCGGTCGGCATCTCGGCCGGCGTCGCGGCGCTCGTCTCGGCGGTGCCGGCGCTGGCGCCCTACCGCCTGACGCTCTGCCTGGCCGTGCTGGCCCTCCTCACCGTGATCAATATGCGCGGGGCGCTCGACGCCGGGCGCCTGTTCGCGGTGCCGGTCTACGGATTCCTGGCCGCCTTCGCCGTGGTGATCGCGGCCGGCGTCGGGCTGGCGCTCGTGGGGCCGCCGGCTGCCGCGCCCGCGCCGGCCCCCGTCGCGGACGAGGCCGGCGGGTGGACCGTGGTGCTGCTCGCCTATGCGGTCGGCTGCACCGCGATGACCGGGATCGAGGCGGTCGGCAACAGCATCGACACCTTCCGGGATCCGGCCGTGCGGACGGCGCGGCGTGCGCTCGCCATGGTGGTCGTGGTGCTGGCGGTCTTTCTGGTTGCGCTCGCCGTCCTGGTGCCGGCCTTCGGGATCGTCGCGATGCCGCAGACGGCCACGGACTATCGCAGCGTGCTGGCGCAGCTCGCCGCGGCGACGATCGGGCAGGGCGCTCTCTATTTCGTCTGCATGGGCACGCTGCTGTGCGTCCTGGTGCTCTCCGCCCATACGAGCTTCGTCGGCCTGCCGGCCTTCTTCCGCCTGGTGGCGGCGGACGGCTGGCTGCCGCGGCCGTTCGCCGTGCTGGGCCGGCGCCTGGTGCTGACCGTCGGGGTGCTGTTCCTCGCCGCCTGCGCAGGCGCGCTGCTGATCCTGTTCGCGGGCGTGACCGACCGCCTGGTGCCGCTGTTCGCGGCGGCGGCCCTCACCGTCTTCCTGCTCATCCAGCTCGGCATGGCGGTGCACGACCTGCGGGTGCGGAGGCGGGTGGCGCGCGAGCGCGCGGCGGCCCGCCGGGGAGCGGCGTTCAACCTCGCCGTCGACGTCGCCGGCGGGCTCGCGACCGCGATCGCGCTGGTGATCACGATCGTCGCCTGGTTCCTGGCCGGCGTGTGGATCGTGCTGCTCGTCGTGCCCGCCCTCATGGGGCTGCTGGTCGCGGTGCGGCGCTATTACGCCGCGGTCGATCGCGCGCTGAGCAGCCCGGCGCCGCTCGATCTCGCCGACCTGAGGCCGCCGGTCGTGTTGGTCCCGACCGAGGATCTGAGCCGCCTCTCCGACCGGGCGCTCACCTTCGCGCTCGCCATCTCGCCCGACGTGATCGCCGTCCACCTCGCCGCCCTCGAAGGCCCCGGCTCCGAGGACAAGGAGCGGTCGCTGCGCGAATCCTGGGCGACCGACGTCGAGGCACCGGCGCGCGCCGCCGGTCGCGAGCCGCCGCGGCTCGTGACGCTGCGCACGCCCTACCGGCACGTCTACGCGCCGCTGCTCCAGCTGATCGACGGGCTCGCCGACCGGGATCCGGGCCGCCGCATCGCGGTGCTGACGCCCGAGGTGGTGAAGCAGCACTGGTGGCAGTATCCGCTGCACACGCTGCGGGCCCGGCGCATGCGCGCCGGCCTCGTCGCCTATGGCGGCTCGCGCGTCGTGGTGATGAGCATGCCGTGGTATCTCGACGAGCCCGATCCGGCCCGCGCGGCGCGCGAGACGACGCCGGCTCCGTCGCCCGGAATCGCGCCGGTCGCGTGACGCGGGCGACGCCGGATCACTCCGCCGACAGTCCGAGCCGCTTCGAAAGCCAGGCGGCGACGAGGGCCGCCACGGCGTCCTCGCGGCCCTTGTAGAAGTGATCGCAGTCGGGAACGATCTCGACGTCGCACGGGCCGCCGGCGCGGGCCTGGAATTTCTCCGCCGGATAGTGCGCGGCCGGCTCCCGGTCGCCGCGGACGTAGAGAACCGGGCAGGTGATCTGCGGCGCCAGGTCGAGCGTGAACGGCATCGCCGTGATGCGGTCGATGAAGGCTTCCGCCGAGGTTACGTACCACCAGTGCGGCAGGAGGATCAGCTCCTTGCCGCGGCCGGCGGCGACCAGCGCCTCGGCCTGCGCCTTGATCTCGGCGAATCGCTCGCCGGCGAACAGGCCGATCTGGCTCACCCGCTCGTTCTGCTTGCCGCCCGCATGCGCCGACAGCAGCACCAGGCACGGCGTCTTCGGATGCGCCACCACGTGCGGCACCGCCAGCATGCCGCCGTTGCTGTGGCCGATGACGATCGGGGCGTCGTGGCCGCGGTCGGCCAGCCAGGCGGCGGCGAGCCGGTTGTCCTCGATCGCCTCGTGCGTGAGCTGGAAGGCGGCGCCTTCCGCGGCGCGGCTGTCGCGGATCGCGAGGATGTCGTGGCCGCGCCGGTTGAAGGCGAGGCAGGCGAGGCCGAGCCGGGTCAGCGCCGGCGGCAGGAAGCGCGGGGCCCCGGTGTAGAAGTTCATCGTGTTGCCGTGGAACAGCAGCACGGCGCCGCGGATCGGCCGGTCGTCGGGCCAGTGGAACGCGCCGTCGAGCGGCAGCGTGTCGGTCGGGATGGTGATCAGCTCGGTGCGCATGGGCCGGCCTCGGGGGTGTCGCCACGGGGAGAGCGAGAGGCAGCAGACGGAAGGCGCGGAGGAGGGGAGCGGCGGCGGACGGCCGCCGGGGAAGACGAATGCGACACAGGCTGCCGGCGGAGGCGCATGTTGCGCAACCGTCCGGCCACCCGCAGCGGTGCAGGCCTCACGCCGGGCGGGCGAGCCAGGCGGCGATGTCGTCGCGGTGCCGGTTCAGGTAGTGGCGGAACCAGACCGCGTAGTTGTCGGGATTGGCCTGCTGGTCGGCCCAGAGCGCGTCGAACGGCACCCAGGCGTACTCGCTCACCTCGTCCGGCGCCGGCGCAACCGGTCCCTCCCAGGTGCCCCCGAAGGCGTGCACCAGCTCGTCCTCGATGAAGCCGTTGGAGAGCGTCGCGCGGTAGTGCGTCTTGAAGATCGGCGCGAGATCGCAGGCGAAGCCCATCTCCTCGGGGAGCCGGCGCAGCGCCGCGTCGAGCGTCGACTCGCCCGGCCGCGGATGGCTGCAGCAGGTGTTCGCCCACAGCCCGCCCGAGTGGTACTTGGCCGGGTTGCGCCGCTGGATCAGGATCTCGCCGCGCGCGTTGCGGACCAGCACCGAGATGGCGCGATGCGGCAGGCCGCGGCGGTGCACCTCGGTCTTGCCGGCGACGCCGAGCGGGCGGTCGTCGGCATCGACCAGGATGATCTGCTCCTCGGTCGCGGGGTCGGCGATCACATCGACCGGCATTTCTGGCTCTCTCGTGCTGCAGCGCGAAACGACATCCGGCGTCGTGCGCGGCGGCCGCAGTATAGGCGCGGAGGACGGGGCGACAACCCTGCCGCCCGGCCGGCGCGACGCCAAACGGCCGGCGCGGGCGCCGGCCGTGATCGGTTCCGGGAAGGAAGAGTTCGGTTCGACCGCGCTCAGACGGCGGCCGTGATCCACTGCTCGAGCTTCGCCTTGGGCGCCGCGCCGACCTGGCGCGAGGACAGCTCGCCGTTCTTGAACAGCATCAGGGTCGGGATCGACATGATGTTGTACTGCGCCGCGACCTTGGGATTCTCGTCGACGTTGAGCTTGACGATCTTCACCTTGCCGGCGAGCGAGCCGGCGATCTCCTCGAGGGCGGGCGCGATCATGCGGCAGGGGCCGCACCACTCGGCCCAGAAGTCCACCACGACGGGCTTGTCCGACTTCAGCACCTCGGTCTCGAAGTCCTGGTCGGAAACCTTGGTCACGCCCATGCCATACCTCGTTGGGTTCGATGATCGGGCCTGAACGTATGAATGCGCCCCGGGTGCGTCAAGGCGCCGCCGGGTCGACCCCCAGCCGGGCCAGGGCGGCGGCCCGGGCCTCCTCCGAAACTTCCATCAGATCAGGCGTCTCGGTCCACACCAGGGCGGTGCGGACCGGCCGCCCGGGCCACAGCCGGCCGAGCACCGCCGCATAGAGGCCGAGCTGCGCGACATAGTCGGCCGGGGCGTCGGCGAGACGGCGCGGGGCGCCGCGATTCGTCTTGAAGTCGGCGATCAGCACGACCGCGTCCGTCACCGCGAGGCGGTCGACCTGCCCGGAGACGAGGAGCGGCGGCCCCTCGCGCCGGACGAGCCGGCCGAGGATCGGCACCTCGGCCCGGCTGCCGGGGCCGAACAGGGGCGCGAAGCGGGCGTCCCGGAGGATCGCCAGGGTCTCGGCCAGCAGCGCCTCGCGCACCCCTTCGGGCAGCGCGCCGGCGGCGCGGGCCATCACGGCGCGGGCGGTCCCGGCCCGCTCCTCGGGCGCGATCTCGGGCAGCGACTGCAGCAGCCGGTGGGCGAGGCTGCCGCGCAGCCGGGCGGCCCTGCGGGCCGTCTCGGATTCGGCCGTGCGCGGCGCGGTCGTCCGCGGGCCGTCGTCGAGGGCGCGCGACGGCGACACGGTGGCGCGCGACGGCGCCTCGCCGGCGACCGGGCGGCGCAGCCAGGCCGGCTCGGGCGCCGCGGCCGGGACGTCCGCGTCGCGCGGCGCCGGGTCCGGCGCCGGCGCGGGCGGTGCCTCGACCTTGCGGTAGATGCGGACCGGCTCGTCGTGGCCGTCGACGATCTCCTCGACGACGCCCGGCTTCCCCGACAGCTGCGTCCTGATCAGGTCGTGCCAGCAGCCCTCGGGCGGCTTCCGCGCGCCGGCGCAGCCGCAGACGATCAGCCGGTGGGCGGCGCGGGTCATCGCCACGTAGAGAAGGCGCCGGTACTCGTCCTCGGCCTCGCGGGCGGCGGCGCCGCGCGCCGCGGCGACGGCGGGCGGGTCCTGCTCCTTGCGCCCGGCCCACACCGGGGCGCCCGGCGTGCCGGGCGGGAGGCCCTCGGCGGCGAGCGTCAGGAGCCGGGGCGGCCGCGGCCCGGACGGCGGCTGCGTCGTGTCGGCCAGAAAGACCAGCGGCGCCTCCAGGCCCTTGGCGCCGTGCACGGTCATCACCCGCACCTCGTCGCGGATGATCTCCATGTCGCGCTTGATCTCGCTCTCGGCGGCGCGCAGCCAGGCGACGAAACCCTGCAGCGACGGCGTCTCGCGCCGCTCGTAGTCGAGCGCGAGCGACAGGAACTCGTCGATCGCGTCGTTCGCCTCGGGACCGAGCCGGGCGAGGATCTTCGACCGGCCGCCCTCGGCGCCGAGCAGCCAAGCGTAGAAATCGAACGGCCCGCAGCGTCGCGCCGCCTCGGTGCAGCGCGCGAAGCAGGCCGCCGCCGCGGCGAAGGCGGGCTCGTCGCCGGCCGCCTCCTGCAGGGCGGCGTGAAGCGTGCCGCGGCGGCCGTGGGCGAGCCGGAACAGGAGGTCGTCGTCGAAGCCGAACAGCGGGCTCTTGAGCGCGATCGCCAGCGCGAGGTCGTCGGCGGGCAGCAGGATCGCGTCGGCGAGCGCCATCAGGTCGACGACCGCGACGTGCTCGGTCAGCGTCAGCCGGTCGGCGCCGGCGACCGGCACCCGCGCCTCGCCGAGCGCCCGGATCACCGCCTCGAACATGGCGCCGCGCTGGCGCACCAGCACCAGCACGTCGCCGGCGCGCAGCGGCCGGTTCTCGTGCCCGGCCGGCGCGCCGCGGTCGATCAGATCCCGGATCGTCCGGGCGATCTTGCGGGCGAGCTTCACCTGCGGGCTGGTCTCGACCGTCTCGTCGAACGGCGCCGCCCAGCCCTCCGTCTCCTCGCGCGGGTCGGCCGGCGTCAGCGGCCACAGCTCGACGACGCCGGGGGCGGCGTCGGGAAGGGCGATGTGGGGCGGGATGCCGTCGGCGTCCGAGGTGACGCTCGCATACATCTCCTGCGCCGCGAATACCGCGTCCACGGCGCCCAGGATGTTGGCGCCGGAGCGGAACGAATACTTGAAGTCGCGCTTCAGGAAGGTCAGCCCGCTCGCCGCATGCGCCGTCTCGAAATGGCGCCGCATGCGGGCGAACTCCTTCGGCACCGCGCCCTGGAACGAGAAGATCGACTGCTTCTCGTCGCCGACCGCGAAGACGGTGCGGCGCAGGCGGCGGGCCCCTTCGCCGGCCGTGAACTCGGCGACCAGGAGGCGGATGATCTCCCACTGCTTCGGACTGGTGTCCTGCGCCTCGTCGATCAGCACGTGGTCGATGGCGCGGTCGAGCTTGTAGTGCACCCAGCCCGGGGCGGTCCTGCCGAGCAGGTCGAGGGTGCGGTCGATCAGGTCGTCGTAGTCGAGGAAGCCGCGGCGGTTCTTCTCGGCGACGGTGCGGGCGATCACGGCGGCCGCGATGGTCACGAGCGCGGCGGTGCGATCGCGGCAGCGCACGGCGTCGCGCCGCGCCACCAGCGCGACGATGCGGTCGCGCTCGTCGAGCAGCCGCGCGGCGAGCGCCGGGTGCTGGGTGGCGATGCCCTTGGTGACGAGGGATTTCCGCGGCTCCCGCTTGCCGGTGAGGAAGACGTCGAGATACGCCGCGATGCGCTCCGCGCCGCTCGCCGCCGCCGCGGCCGTGAAGCGGGCGCACTGGGTCTGGTCGGTCTTGGTGCCGGCCCGGCAGACCTCGGCGACCGCGGCCCATTCGGAGGACGGCAGCAGCGGCCCCTCGACGATCGCCTTGTCGATCGCCTCGACGGTGTCGTCGGGCGCGACGCCGAGCGACGCCGACAGGTTTTCCAATGCGCCGGGCAGGCCGCCGTGGCGGTCGATCCACGCCGTCAGCGCGTGCCGCCGGAACACCGCCTCGCGCACGAGGTCGCGCAGCGTCTGGTCGGCGGCGGCGCCGAGCGCGGTCGCCAGCGCCCGGCCGAGCGGCGTGTCGCGCGCCGTCGTCGCGTCGAGCAGCACCGCGAGCGTCGCGCGGTCCAGGAGCTCGTCGGTCGCCCGGTCGTCGAGCACGGCGAAATGCGCCGGCACGCCGGCCTCGAACGGAAACCGCTGCAGCAGCCGCGTGCAGAAGGCGTGGATGGTCTCCACCTTCAGGCCGCCCGGTGTGTCGAGCGCCGCCGCGAACAGTTTTCGCGCCTGCTCGCGGTCGGCGGCCGTGATGGTGCCGACGCCGAGGCTTCTCAGCTTCTGATCGAGCGCCGCGTCGTCCAGGGAAATCCAGCCGGCGAGCTGGCCGAACACGCGGTCCGCCATGTTGGCGGCCGCCGCCTTGGTGAAGGTGATGCAGAGGATCTTCGCCGGATCGACGCCGGCCAGCAGCAGCCGGATCACGCGCTGCGCCAGCACGTGGGTCTTGCCCGACCCGGCGTTCGCCGACACGAAGGCCGACACCGCCGGATCCGCCGCCTCGGCCTGCACCCGCGTGACGTCGACCGGAATCGTCTTGGCGCGGCTCATGGGCGGGCTCGAGCTTGGTTCCGTGTCAGGAGAGAACGACCACGTCGCGCATTCAGGGGTTCTCCTCGAGCCCGTGCTGCAGCGAGCGCAAACTCGAGCCCGTCATCCCGAGAGGCTCGACCGCAGGTCGAGCCTCGAAGGATGAACGCCCCAGGCCGTCGCCCTGCGAGGGCCGCGTTGTGCGCGGCCGCCTCAGCGTGAAGGAGAGAGGTCTCGTGAATCGGACTGAAGCTCACTCCCCGCCCCCCTCTCCGGTGGACCATTCCTTGACGCGGGCGAGGTCGTCGTAGGTGCCGTAGCGGCTCTTCCACATGGAGAGCACCAGCGAGCGGTAGGGCGTGGTCTCGTCGTCGAACGTCTTCACCAGCGCGATCAGCTTTCCGAGCGCCCGGTCGGCGGCGGCGTCGGGCGTCTGCGTCTCGAGATCGACCGGGCAGCAGTCGCCGGCCGGGTCGCCGCCGGTCAGCCGCACATAGGCGATCTCGGCGAGCGAGGCGCCGGCCGGCAGGCCCTCGAAGCCGCCGCCGCGCAGGATCGCGCCCTCCAGGGTGAGCTGCGGCGACAGGCCGAGCCGCACCTGCTTCGAGGTCGGCGGCGCGCCGGTCTTGAAGTCGAGGATCGCGAAGCTGCCGTCGGAACGGCGCTCGATGCGGTCGGCCCGCGTCTTCAGCCGGAACGCCCGGCCGTCGCGCAGCGGGATGTCGAGGGTGCCGCGGATCTCGGCCGTGACGGCGGTGCCGTCGGCCCGGCGCTCGCGCTCGAAGCGCACGAACCAGCGGGCGATCTCGGTGAAGCGCGGCCACCAGAAGGCCCGCGCCTCCGGCGTGTCGTCCAGCTTGTCGAACTCCTTGCGGCCGATCTCCAGCAGCGCGGCGAGCGGGTCCTCCGGGAGCGCCTCGGCGTAGCGGGCCGAGAAGGTGCCGATCGCCGCGTGGATGGCGATGCCGCGGTCCTTGACGCCCGGCGGCAGGTCGACCGGGTCGAGCGGCGCCAGCCCGAGAATGTGCTTGGCGTAGATCGTGTACGGGTCGCGCAGCCAGTGCTCGATCTCGGTGACCGAGAGCGACACCGGGCGCGCGTCGCGCGGCGGCCTCGGCTCCGGCCGCGGCACCCGCTTCGGCGGCCCCTCCGGCCGGTCGAGTTTTCGCGCGAGATCGAGCCAGGCCTCGCCCCTTCGCACCACGTCTGTCCAGGCCGGCCCGGCCACGGCGGCGAGCCGCTGCAGGAACCGCGAGGCCGCGACCGGGGCGCCGCCGACCTTGCCGGGCCGCGTCAGCACCACCTCGGGCGCGGAGCCGGCGAGCTGGGCGAAGTCGTGCGCCGAGAGGCCGATGCGCCGCTCCGGCAGGTCGAGGCCCAGCGCGTGGCGCATGCCGCGGCTGAGCCAGGGGTCGCTGGTGGCGGCCGGCGGCCACACCCCTTCGGCGAGGCCGCCCAGCACGAAGCGGTCGACCGTGACGAGGCGGGCCTCGAGCAGGCCGAGAATGTGCAGGCGGGCGCCCGGCACCGGCGGCGGCCGCACCACGCGGTCGGCGACCGCGGTGCGGAACAGCTCGGCATAGTCCTCGGTCGCCACCGGAAAGCCTTGGGCCGCCTCCTCGTCGGCGAGCGCCTCGAAGGTGTCGGCGAGCGCGTTGCCGTCCGGACCGGCGAAGGCCTCGACGCCGCCGCCGCCGTCGGACAGCGCCTCGACGACCTGCCGGTGCGCCGCGGCGAGGACCGCCAGCGGCTGCGGCTTTCGCGAATCGAGCGTTTCGAGCGGCGCCAGCGCCGCGGTCAGCCGCTCGACCAGGGCCGTCGCGGCGGCGAGCTCGTGCGGCTGCAGCCGGGCCCGCGGATCGGCCGGATGGATCGCCGACTCCTCGCCGGCCTGCAGCTTCGCCACCTCGCGGCACACCGTCGCCAGCGCATGGGCGAGGCCGGCCGTGCCGGGGCGAGGCCGGGGCCCGCGCAGCGCGGCGCGCTCCAGCGCCGCCACGGCGCGGCCGTGCTCCGGCGCGTCGCGGCCGAGCCGGGCGAGCGGATGCTTGAGCAGCGCCAGCAGCGGCACCGGAGCGACGTCGTCCAGCGCCGTCTCGGCGGCGAGGCGGGCGAACACGCCGGCCGGCGCGTCGGCGAGCGGCTGGCCGCCGGTGTCCGAGACCGTCACGCCCCAGCGGCCGAGCGCGGCGGCGACCCGCCGGGCGAGCGCCCGGTCGGGGGTCGCCAGCGCCGCGGTGCGGCCGGGATGCTCCAGCGTCTCGCGCAGCACCACGGCGATGGCGAGCGCCTCCTCCTCGGCATTGGCGGCCTCGATCACGGATAGGCCCGGCAGGCCGTCCCGCACGGCGCCGGTGAAGTCCTCGGCCAGCAGCCGCTGCTGCCACAGATGCGTGGTCGGCGCCGGCCGCAGCGCCTCCGACATCAGCGCGGCACGGTCGTGCCGGGGACTCGCGCCGAGCACGACGATCTCGCCGCGCCTCAGGCCGATCGTCTCCAGGAGCCCGTGCAGGGCGAACTGCGGATGGCCCGATTCGGGCTCCGGGGCGAGGCCGGAGCCGTCGGCGAGGCCGGCGATGGCGTCCCAGGAGGCGTCGTCGAGCGCCGTGTCGAGGCCGGGCAGAACCACGGCGCCGTGCGGCAGCCGGGCGACCGTGGCGATGAAGCGGGCCGTCGCCGGCATCGAGCCGGTCGAGCCGGCGACGATCACGGGCCCCTCGGCGCGCGCCGCCACACGGGCGGCCTCGGCCCGGATCAGGAGGTCGCGGCGGGCGGCCGGCTCGATGGTCTGGCGCTCGGCCAGCACGGCCGGCCAGTGCTCGCGGGCGACCCGCAGGAAATCCAGGGTCAGGCCCCAGTAGCGGTCGTGCTCGTCCGGCACGAGCGTGTCGAGCGCCGTCCAGGGCACGTCGCGCGTCGTCATGTCGTCGATCAGCCGCGCGAGCTGGTCGGCCATGGCCAGCGCCGCCGCCGGGGTGTCGACCACCACGGGCGCCTCCCCGGCCGTCTTCGGCCGCAGGCTCCTGGCCCAGGCGAGGACCAGCCGGGCGAGCAGCAGCCGCCGCGACAGGCCGGGCAGGGCGGGCGGCAGCTCCAGCGCCTCGGGCAGGGCGCCTCCCTCGGTGGCCGGCCCGGCCGGTCCGGCGGCCGAGAAGGCGAGCTCGTCCTCGTCGATGTCGCCGAGCGCGACGATGCGGGGCAGCACGGCGCCGTCGCGCCCGGCCGCCTCGAACAGGATCTCCCGGGCGGTCCGGCAGGCCCGGCGGGTCGGCAGGTAGAGCGTCACCGCGGCGAGCGCCAGCGGGTCGGCCGCGGGCGCAAAGCCCGGCACCAGCCGGCCCTCCAGGAGGGCGGCGGCGAGTGTGGGCAAGAACGGCACGGCGGCCGGAATGGTGAACACGCGGGGCAGGGAAGCCATGTCCCACCTTAACCGGATTCGGCCCACCATCGTGCAGGGCTCGGCCCCGGCGGACGGGCCGGGGACGGGCGGCCGAAATGGCCGCGCGGGTCCGCATTTGCCTTTCTTGTGCGGCCCTGCGGTTCCGACTAGTGTGCCGGGTCGCCGGGCTTCGGGTTCGGCACCAGTCCCGGAACGGCAAGCTTTCCAGAGATTTGGTAGACCGGCCGGCAGCTCCGTCGGCGGCGGCAGGAGGGATCGGCGCGCGGCCGCGCGCGGCCCCAAGGCAGCGAGAGGACGCGTGCAGTACATCTCCACCCGCGGCGAGGCGCCGCCGCTCGGCTTCATGGACGTGACCCTGGCCGGGCTCGCCCGCGACGGCGGTCTCTACGTCCCCGAGACGTGGCCCGGGCTCGACGCCGCGACCATCGCGGGCTTCGCCGGCCGTCCCTATGCGGAAGTGTTCGCCGAGGTGGTGATGCCGTTCGTCGGCGACCAGCTCGCGGCGACCGACCTCGCCCGCATGGCCCGCGAGGCCTATGACAGCTTCCGCCATCCGGCCGTGGTGCCGCTCGTCCAGGTGGCCCCGTCGACCTTCGTGCTCGAGCTGTTCCACGGGCCGACGCTCGCCTTCAAGGACCTCGCCATGCAGGTCCTGTCGCGGCTGATGGACCACGCGCTCATGGCGCGCGGCGAGCGCTCCACCATCGTGGTGGCGACCTCGGGCGACACCGGCGGCGCCGCCGTCGAGGCGTTCCGCGGCTCGGCCCAGGCGGATCTGTTCGTGCTGTTCCCGCAGGGGCGCATCTCCGACGTCCAGCGCCGGATGATGACCACGGCGGCCGCCGACAACGTCCATGCGCTCGCCATCGAGGGCACGTTCGACGACTGCCAGGCGATCGTGAAGGGCCTGTTCAACGACCACCCGTTCCGCGACGGGGTGCGGCTCTCCGGCGTCAACTCGATCAACTTCGCCCGCCTGGTCGCCCAGGTCGTGTATTACTTCGCCGCCGCCGCCGCCCTCGGCGCGCCGCACCGGAAGGTGGCGTTCACGGTGCCGACCGGCAATTTCGGCGACGTGTTCTCGGGCTATGTGGCGGCCCGCATGGGCCTGCCGGTCGACAAGCTCCTGGTCGCCACCAACGTCAACGACATCCTCGCGCGGACGCTGGCCACCGGCACCTACCAGGTGCGCGACGTGGTGCCGACCTCCTCGCCCTCGATGGACATCCAGGTGTCGTCGAACTTCGAGCGGCTGCTGTTCGAGGCGTGCGAGCGCGACCCCAAGCCGGTGCGCGCCGCCATGGCGTCGCTCGCCCGCAGCCAGAGCTTCTCGGTCACGGCCCGCTCGCTCGGCGCCATGCGGGCGCTGTTCTCGGCCGACCGCGCCGCCGAGGAGGAGGTCGCCGCGACCATCCGCACGGTGCGGCGCGAGGCCGGCTATCTGGTCGATCCGCACACGGCGGTCGCGCTGGCGGTCGCCGAGAAGGAGCCGCGCGACCCGTCGGTGCCGATGGTCGTGCTCTCGACCGCCCATCCGGCCAAGTTTCCGGACGCCGTCGAGGCCGCCTGCGGCATCCGCCCGGCGCTGCCGGACTGGCTCGCCGATCTCGGCGGCCGCACCGAGCATTCGACCGTGCTGCCGGCCGACCAGTCCGCCGTCGCGCGTTACATCCAGAGCCACAGCCGCGCGGCGAGCGCGGGCGCAGGAGCAGCCGCATGACCGTCGAGGTGTCGCGTCTTCCGTCCGGCCTGGTCGTCGTCACCGACGACATGCCGCATCTCGAGACGGCGTCCCTCGGCGTCTGGGTCAACTGCGGCAGCCGCCACGAGCGGCCGGACGAGCACGGCATCTCACACTTCCTCGAGCACATGGCGTTCAAGGGCACGGACAGCCGCACCGCCCGCCAGATCGCCGAGGAGATCGAGGCTGTGGGCGGCGACCTCAACGCCGCGACCGGCGTCGAGGTGACGGCCTACTACGCCCGCATGCTGCGCGAGGACGTGCCGCTGGCGCTCGAGGTGCTGGCCGACATCCTGTCGCACCCGCGCTTCGACGACAACGAGATCGTCCGCGAGAAGAACGTCATCATCCAGGAGATCGGCGCCCTCGAGGACACGCCCGACGACCTGGTGTTCGACTTCCTGCAGGCGACCGCCTATGCGGGCCAGCCGGTCGGCCGCTCGATCCTCGGCACCCCGGCGACCGTGCGGTCGATCGATGCGTCGATGCTGCGTGACTATCTGGGCCGCAACTATCGCGGGCCCGGCACCGTGGTGGCGGCGGCGGGGGCGGTGAACCACCGGGCGATCGTCGAGAAGGTCGACCGGCTGTTCGGCGGCTTCGCCGGCCCGGCGCCGGGCCGGCCGGAGGCGGCGCATTTCCACGGCGGCGTCCATGTCGAGCGCCGCGACCTCGAGCAGGCCCATCTGGCGCTGGCGCTGGAAGGCGTGCCGCAGCGCGACCCGACCCTCTACAGCCTGCAGGTGTTCACCAACGTGCTCGGCGGCGGGATGTCGTCGCGGCTGTTCCAGGAGGTCCGCGAGACCCGCGGCCTGTGCTACTCGATCTACTGCTTCCACTCGCCCTATGCCGACACCGGCCTGTTCGGGCTCTATGCCGGCACCGACGCCGCCGACGCCAAGGAGCTGATGCGGGTCGTGGTCGACGAGATGGAGGCGGCCGCCCACGGCCTCACCGAGGCCGAGGTCGCCCGCGCCAAGGCGCAGATGAAGTCGGGCCTGCTGATGGCGCTGGAGAGCTCCGGCGCGCGGGCCGAGCAGCTCGCCCGCCAGATGATCATCCACGACCGGGTGATGCCGGTGGAGGAGATCGTCGCGCGGGTGGACGCCGTGACGGTGGAGAGCGCGCGGGCCGCCGGACGGGCCCTGCTCGCCCGTTCGCGCCCGGCTGTCGCCGCCCTCGGCCCCGGCGGGCTTGAATCGGCGGCGGCGATCGCCGAAAGTCTCGCCCTGAAGGCCGCGTGACCGCGCCGGTGCCCGACACCGGCCCCGGCCATCGCGAGCTCGAGACCGCGACCCGGATCATGGCGTTCTTCCGCACCGTGAGTCTCGCCGAACCGGCGGGAACCATCGAGGGCAAGGGGGTGGTCCTGCGGCCGCCCCAGATGTCCGATTTCGAGGAATGGGCGGCGCTGCGCGAGCGGAGCCGGGCGTTCCTGACGCCGTGGGAGCCGACCTGGCCGATGGACGACCTCACCCGCGGCGCCTTCCGCCGCCGGCTGAAGCGTTACGCCGAGGACCAGCGGGCCGATCAGTCCTACGCCTTCTTCATCTTCCGGAGCCCCGACCGGGCGCTGGTCGGCGGGCTGACGCTGGCCAATGTCCGGCGCGGCGTCGCCCAGGCCGGCAGCATCGGCTACTGGATGGGCGAGCCGTTCGCGCGCCGCGGCTTCATGACCGAGGCGGTGCGGGCGCTGATCCCCTACGCCTTCTCGGCGCTGCGGCTGCACCGGCTGGAGGCGGCCTGCATCCCGACCAACACGCCCTCGATGCGGCTCCTCGAGTCCTGCGGCTTCGAGCGCGAGGGCTACGCACGCCAGTATCTCTGCATCAACGGGCTGTGGCAGGACCACCTGCTCTACGCCCGGCTGAAGGACGATCCACAGCGGTGACCGCGGCGGACCGGCATGGCCGGCCCGTGGCCGGGTGCCTTGCGTCCGCCACGGTTGGGCCCGACAAGGCGGGTCCTGACAGCGTTACGGGTGGGACAACATGGTGGGGCGAAACAGCATCGGCACGGCGCGGCGACTCGGATGCCTCGGCGCTGCCCTTCTGGTCACCGGGCTGGTCGGGGCGTGCTCGTCGACCGACGAGTTCTTCAGCGGCCAGCCGGCCCCGAGCCAGGGGTCGTCGAGCTCGGGCGGCTTCGCCGATCGCTTCCGGAACCTGTTCGGCGTCGGCAACGAGGTTCCGGCGGGGGGCGGCCGGCCCGTCGACCAGGGAAGCGGGCAGGCGCCCGGAACCGGCTCGACGCTGTCGTCGCTCGAGGTGGACTGCCCGCCGGTCGACATCCGCCAGGGGGCCGGGACGCTGCAGCTCAACGCCCCCGGGAGCGACCAGGCGATGGCGCTGCGCTATCAGGCGACCTTCGGGCGCACGGCGCGGCAGTGCTCGGTCAATGCGGGGACGCTCGCCATCAAGGTCGGCGTGCAGGGTCGGTTGATCCTCGGGCCGGCCGGCAGCCCCGGCGAGACCCGGATCCCGCTGCGCTACGCCCTGGTGAAGGAGGGCATCGAGCCCAAGACCATCTGGTCGAAGCTCTACATGCTGCCCGTCACGGTGCCGCCCGGACAGCCGAACGTGCTGTTCACGCACGTCGCCGAGGACATGGCGATCCCGGTGCCGCCGCCGGCCGAGCTCGACAGCTACGTCATCTATGTCGGCTTCGACCCCCAGGGCGCCGTCCCGGAGAAGAAGCCCGCCCGCAAGCCGCGCCAGGGGTAGGCCGCGAGGCGCTCTCTTTCTCGCCGCGCTCGTTCTCGCCGCTCCGGGGCGCGCGGGCTGCTCGGGGCCGGCCAGCGGCCGGCCGCGATGGCGCCGGCCCGGGCCGACGCGATGACGTTCGCCGCTGCGACGTTCGCCGCTGCCGCCCACGCGGCCCGCGATCCGCAAGCAAAAAGACGCCCGCGAATCCCGCGGGCGTCTCGATTCGGAGGACGTTCTCGGCCGGCTCATACTGCTTCCGAGCGATCCGTTCGCCGTCATTCCGGGGCGCGGCGAAGCCGCGAACCCGGAATCCAGCGACAATCTCGGAGTTCTCGGCTGGATTCCGGGGGCGGCGCTGCGCGCCGCCCCCGAATGACCACCGAACTGATCAGCCGAATGCGGTATCAGTTGAGCTTGGCGGCGAGGCCCTTGATGCCGTCGCTGACCAGCTTGCCGGCGAGCTTGCCCTTCACGGTCTCGGTGAGCAGCATCTCGGCGGCGGCGACCGCGGCGTCCGCGGCGGCGCTCTTCACCTCGGCGATGGCCTGCGCCTCGGCCTGGGCGATCTTGGTCTCCGCCATCCTGGTGCGGCGGGCCACGAACTCCTCGACCTTCGCCTTGCCCTCGGCCTGCAGGCGCTCGCCCTCGGCCTTGGCGTTGGCGACGATCTGGGCGGCCTCCTGCTCGGCCGCCTGGCGGCGGCGCTGATACTCGGCGAGCAGCGCCTCGGCTTCGGCGCGCAGCCGGCTCGCCTCGTCGAGCTCCGCCTGGACCCGGCGGGTGCGGTCGTCGAGCGCTCCGGTGACCGTCTTGTGCGCCCCGAGCTTGAGGAGCGCGAGGACGAGCAGCACGAAGGCGACGGCCACCCAGAATTCGGCTTCGTAGATCATGGCGGCGTCCTCAGCGCTCGAGCACGTGGTCGACGGCGGCGGCCGCCGCGGCCTCGCTCGGCGCCTTGCCGATCAGCTGCGTCACGATCGCCTGGGCGGCGTCGACCGCGATGCCGCGCACGTTCGACATCGCCTGGGTCTTCGACGCCGCGATCGACGTCTCGGCCGCCGCGAGCCTGGCGGCGAGCTCCGCCTCCACGGCCTTGCGGTGCGCCTCGGATTCGGCGGCGAGCCGGTCGCGCGTCTCGGCGGCGATCGCGTGGGCATTGTTGCGGGCGTCGGCGAGCGCCTTCTCGTAGGCCGCCACCGCCGCGTCGGCGTCCCCCTTCAGGCGAACCGCCTGGGCGAGGTCGCCGTCGATGCGGGCCCGCCGGTCGGCCAGGATGCCGGCCATCCGGGGCAGGGCGACCTTGGCCACCATCGCGTAGAGGACGACGAAGCAGAGCGCGAGCCAGAACAGCTGGGACGCGTAGGTCTCCGCCTTGAAGGGCGGAAAGCCGCCGCCGTGCCCGGATGCCGGGGCGTGCTCCGTCGTCGCCTGGGTCGGCTGGGCCATCGGCCCCTCCCTGTCGGTACTGTCGAACGTCGGACCGTCGAACGTCGAGACTGCCGGAACCGTGACCGTCGAAACGTCGCGACACCTCGCCCGTGCCGCGCGGACGCCGGGCGTCCGCGGGTCACGGCAAGCGGTGCGTCAGACGGCGAACAGCAGCAGGAGCGCGATCAGCAGCGAGAAGATGCCGAGCGCTTCCGTGATGGCGAAGCCGAAGATCAGGTTGCCGAACTGGCCCTGGGCGGCGGACGGATTGCGCAGCGCGGCCGACAGATAGCTGCCGAAAATCTGGCCGACGCCGAGCGCGGCGCCACCCATGCCGATGCAGGCGATGCCGGCGCCGATGTACTTGGCGGCGATCGGATCCATGTGGAAGCTCCTTCTTTCGTGCTGGATTGGAGATCGAGGGGTCGTCAGTGGCCCGGATGCAGGGCGTCGCTCAGATAGATGCAGGTGAGAAGCGTGAAGACGTAGGCTTGCAGGAACGCGACCAGGAGCTCGAGCGCGGTCAGCGCCGTCACCATCGCGAGCGGCAGCACGCCGCCGACCCAGCCGACCAGGCCGAGCGCACCGCCCAGTCCGGCGACGAAGCCGGCGAACACCTTCAGCGTGATGTGGCCGGCCAGCATGTTCGCGAACAGACGCACGCTGTGCGAGATGGGCCGCGACAGGAACGACACGATCTCGATCAGCACCACGAAGGGCAGGATGTAGCCCGGAATGCCGTGCGGCACGAACAGGCGGAAGAAGCCGAGGCCGTGCGAATAGAGGCCGTAGCCGATGACCGTGAAGAAGACGAGCAGCGCCAGCGTCGCCGTCACCACGATGTGGCTCGTCACCGTGAACGTGTAGGGCACGATGCCGACGATGTTGGCGAAGAGGATGAAGGTGAACAGCGAGAACACCAGCGGAAAGAAGCGCAGCCCCTCCTCGCCGGCGGTCGAGCGGATCATGTCGGCGACGAACTCGTAGGTCACCTCCGCCATCGACTGCAGGCGTCCGGGAACGAGCTGGCGGCCGGCGGTCGCGCCGATCATGAGAAAGGCCGTGATGCCGACCGCGACCATCATGAAGACGGCCGAGTTGGTGAGCTGGATCTCGGTCGCACCGATCTTCACGAGGGGGGCGAGATTGACGATCTCGAACTGATGAATCGGATCAGCCATGACCTCTCGGGTCCCCTTCCTCTGTTGCCGCCTGCCGCGCCCCGGACGGTGCCGAACGCCGCCGTTCCGATTCGCGCGTCAGGTGTCGCGCCGGCGCGCATCCTGCTCCGGCATCACGCCGGCGGCGCGCATCACATTGACCACGCCGGCCACGAAGCCGACCAGCAGAAACACGATCATCCCCCACGGCGCAATGCCGAGCCAATGGTCGAGCGACCAGCCGATCGCAGCGCCGACGAGCACACCCGCCACCAACTCGGATGAGAGTCGAAATCCGCGGGCGAACCCCGCGAAGCGCGTGCCCGATCGCGGTGCCGACGCATCGCTCGACGCCTTGCTCGGCCGATGCTGGTCGAGCTTTTCGCCGAGACGCTGGAGCCTCGCGGAGAGATCGGCTTCCTCGGCCGGGCGGTCGTCCCTGTCGTGCGCGTTCGGGGCCATGATGTCGCCTCCCGCGCAACGACGTCCGGTCGGACGTCCGCCCCCCGCCAAAGCCGCGCGGACCATACTGACCGCGTTCGGGCGAGTCAAGAATTCGACAACCCGTTTTGGGCGCTGCAGCGAAACCGCTAAACCCGTGTCACGGCCGCGAAATCCGGCGCGGACCGGGCGTGGTCGCGGCGCCGGTCGCGGGTGCCGATTTGCCGCAATCGGCGTTAAGCTCGGAGCGACGTCGCATGGCGACGGCCCGATGGCAGACACTCCGAGGATCCCCCGATGATTCGACGCCCCCTGGCGGCGGCCGTGCTCGCCGCTCCCGTGCTGGTCGCCGCGGCGACCTTCGCCTTCGGCCAGAGCCCGCCGGCCGGCGGCGCGCTGCCGCCCGACGCCGACACCAACCGGTTCAGCTATCACAGGACCGACGAGGGCTTCGCCCGGCTCGACCTGCGCACCGGCCAGGTGTCGCTGTGCAGCCTGAAGTCGTCTGGCTGGGCCTGCCTGTCGGCGCCCGACGACCGCACCGCCTACGAGGCCGAGATCAGCCGGCTCCAGGCCGAGAACGTCGCCCTCAAGAAGGCGCTGCTCGACCGCGGCCTGCCGCTGCCGGGCGGCGTCAAGCCGGAGGCGGCGGTGCCGCCGTCCGATCAGGGGCGCAGCGGCGACGCCGAGCTCGACCGGGCGCTCAACTTCATGGAGCGGGCCTGGCGGCGGCTCATCGAGATGATGAACAGCCTGCAGCGCGACCTCGGCAAGACCTGATCCGGAGGACGGCCGCATGCCCGGAACCCTGACGCCGGTCCGCACCGCTGCGGCTGCCACGGTCGCCACCGCCACCCTGACGGTGGCGACCCGCGGCACCGGCTTCGTCGACATCACCGACGAGGCCCGGCGCTTCGTCGCGGCGGCGGGCGGCCGGCACGGCACGCTCCTCCTGTTCATGCGCCACACCTCGGCGTCGCTGACGATCCAGGAGAACGCCGACCCGGACGTCCGGGTCGACCTCGTCACGGCGCTCGACCGGCTCGCCCCGGCCGAGGCCGGCTGGGTCCACGACGCCGAGGGGCCGGACGACATGCCGGCCCATGTGAAGACCCTGCTGACCGGGGTGTCGCTCGCCGTCCCGGTGGTCGGCGGCGATCTCGCGCTCGGCACCTGGCAGGGGATCTACGTGGCCGAGCACCGGACCCGGCCGCACCGGCGCGAGGTGGTCCTGCAATTTCTGGGCGAGGCGGGTTGACCGGGCGCGCGCTCCGGTCGGCGGTGCGGCCGTCTCCGGGGGAGCCCGCCCCCCGTCCGGGACCCGCCGTCAACGGACCTTGACGATCGGCACAAGCCCCGATTGGGCTACGGCTATAATTGTCCTATGATTACATCCAGCGGGCGGAGGCCGCGGGCCGGAATCCCCGGCCGGGCCGCGCACGACACGCCCGAATCAAGGGGCAGGATTCGACTTGAGTGACATCACGTTCTACCGGCTGGTGATCGCCGACGACCATCCTCTCTTCCGTGGCGCCATGCGGGAGGCCGTCGCGGGGCTGTTCGAGAAGGTCGAGATCGCCGAGGCCGGGTCGTTCGAGCAGATTTCCGAGATTCTCGATCGCGGCGGCGACGTCGACCTGATTCTGCTCGACCTCGCCATGCCCGGGGTGCGCGGCTTTTCGGGCCTTCTCTATCTGCGGGCCCAGTATCCGAGCGTGCCGGTCGTGGTGGTGTCGGCCACCGACGATCCCGGCGTGATCCGCCGCTGCATGGATTTCGGCGCCGCCGGCTACATTCCCAAGACGCTCGGCGTCGACGTCATGCGCCAGGGCATCACGGCGGTGCTGCAGGGCGGCCTGTGGACGCCGCCCGACATCGACCTCGACGCCACCGCGGATCCCGAGACCTCGGCGGCGCTCGCCCGCTTCGCCACGCTGACGCCGCAGCAGGTGCGGGTCCTGATGATGCTGTCGGAGGGGCTGCTCAACAAGCAGATCGCCTACGAGCTGTCGGTGTCGGAGGCGACCGTCAAGGCGCACGTCTCGGCGATCCTGCAGAAGCTCGGGGTCGAGAGCCGCACCCAGGCCGTCATCGCCGCCTCCAAGATCGAGATCGGCCAGTGGCCGCCGGCCACCGCCGCGCAGCACTGAGGCGAAGGAGCCGAACCGTCGGGCGATCGGTTCCTGCGGTCCCTCCCCCACAAGGGGGGAGAGAGCAGGCTGCGGCGAGTGGCTTCGCTTCGGGCGACAGCGAAACGCCGGATGCCACGAATCCCCTCACTCCGCCGCCGCCACCCGCAGGGCCTGCCACTGGGTGAGCTGGGCGCGCAGCGGGGCCGGGCGGACCGGCTTGTTGAGGATGCGGATGTCGCGCTCGCGGGCGGTGTCGCGCACCTCGCGGGTGCGGTCGGCGGTGAGCAGGATGGCCGGCAGCGATTCGCCGTAGCGGCGGCGCAGCGCCACGATCGTGTCGATGCCGTTGCCGACGTCGAGATGGTAGTCGACCAGGAGCACGGTCGGCCGCCGGCCGGTGCGCTCCACCGCGGCGACGGCGCGGTCGAGGTCCGGCGCCTTGAGGACCTCGCAGCCCCAGCCGGTCAGCAGCGTCTCCATCCCGTCCAGGATCGCCGGCTCGTTGTCGATGCACAGCGCGACCGAGCCGGCGAGATGGCCGTGCGGGCGCAGCGCCGGCGGCTCGCCGGGCTCCGGCGTCGCCACCGCGGCGCGCGGCAGCGTCACCGAGAAGTGCGAGCCGCGCCCGACCTCCGAGGTGAGCGCGACGGTGTGGTCGAGCACCCGGGCGATGCGTTCGACGATCGACAGGCCGAGGCCCAGGCCGCGCGCCACCAGGGCGCCACGCTCCAGCCGGTGGAACTCCTCGAAGATGGCGCGCTGGCTCGCCGTCGCGATGCCGATGCCGGTGTCGTAGACGTCGATGCGCACGTCCTTGCCGCAGCGCCGGCAGCCGACCAGGACGCGCCCGTGCTCCGTGTACTTGATGGCGTTGGAGACGAGATTGCGCACCAGGCGGCGCAGCAGCCGGCGGTCGGAGCGCACCACCAGCCGGCTGTGCACGAAGGCGAGGGCGAGGTTCTTCTCGCGGGCGAGCGGAGCGAACTCGACCTCGAGCTGGCGGAACAGCTCGTCGACCCCGAAGGTGGTGATCTCGGTCTTCAGCACGCCGGTGTCGAGGCGCGAGATGTCGAGCAGCGCGCCGAGGATCTCCTCGACGGCCTCGAGCGAGGCGTCGACATGGCCGGCGAGCCGCGCCTCCTCGCCGCCGCTCTGGCGTTCGACCAGGCTGGTCACGTAGAGCCGCGCGGCGTTGAGCGGCTGCAGGATGTCGTGGCTCGCCGCGGCCAGGAAGCGGGTCTTCGACAGGTTGGCGTTCTCGGCCGCCGCCTTGGCGTCGGCGAGCTCGGCGTTCAGGCGCTCGAGCTCGGCGGTGCGCTCGCGCACGCGCCGCTCCAGCTCGTCGTTGGCGCGCTCCAGCGCCTCGGCCGCCTCGACGCTCGGGGTTATGTCGGTGAAGGTGAGCACGAAGCCGCCGCCCGGCATCTGGTTCACCCGCACCTCGATGATCAGGCCGCGGGCCGGGAAGCGCTCCAGGAACGGCTCGGCGCTGGTGGCGTAGCGGGCGGCGCGCTCGCGCACCAGCAGGTCGACCTCGCCGGGCCCGAAGGCGCCCTTGGCGGCGTTGAAGCGCAGCACGTCGTCGAGCGTCGCGCCGACCCGGACCAGGGCCGGCGGCAGGTCGAGCAGCTCGCCGAACTGCCGGTTCCAGCAGACCAGCGCCAGCTCCTTGGAGAACACCGCGATGCCCTGGCGCACGTGGTCGAGGGCGGTCTGCAGGATCTCGCGGTTGTAGTGGATCGCCGCGTTGGCGTCGTCGAGCAGCTTGAGGGCCGCCTTGGTCGACATCAGCCGCTTGCGCAGCAGGAGCGACAGGACGAGCCGCGACGAGGCGGCGCCGATCGCCGAGGCGAGCAGGTGCTCGGCGTGCTGGAGGAGCTGGAAGTCGGCCTCGTGCTTCGGGTCGAGGGTGATGCGGCGCGACACCGCGAACGCCTCGAAGGCGGTGCGGGTGCGCTCCTCGCCGAGATAGCGGGCGACGGTCGCGGTCAGCTCGCCGACCGTGACGGCGGAGCGCCACAGCCGGAAGCTCGGCGTCGTCGGGGTCAGGCGCGACGGCACGAAGATGTCGGCCTGCAGCCGCTCGATCGCCGAGGGGGCGCGTCGCAGCGACACCGTCACATAGGCGAACAGGTTGAGGGCGAGGCTGACGACGACGCCGTGCACCAGCGGCGGCAGGTCGAGGCCGAGCAGCGCCTCCGGCCGCAGCAGGGCGAGGCCGAACGGGCCGTGGGTCAGCAGGCTGCGGTCGATCATCCCGGCGTCGACGAAGCTCGGCAGCAGCAGCGTCCAGGTCCAGGCCGAGAAGCCCACCACCATGCCGGCGACCGCGCCGCGCGCCGTCGCCCGCCGCCAGAACAGGCCGCCGAAGAAGGCCGGCGCGAGCTGGCTGATCGCCGCGAAGGACAGGAGCCCGATCGAGGCGAGCTGCGCCGGCCCGGCGGAGCGGTGGTACAGCCAGGCGAGAAGCAGGATGCCGAGGATGGCGAAACGACGCACCCGCAGCAGCAGGGCGCCGGCATTGGCGCTGCCGAGCGAGCCGCGCCGGCGCAGCACCAGCGGGACGAAGAGGTCGTTGGACACCATGATGGCGAGCGCCACCGATTCGACGATCACCATGGCGGTCGCCGCCGACAGGCCGCCCACGAAGGCGACCAGCGCCAGGGTCTGCGACCCGGCGGCGAGCGGCAGCGCCAGGACGTACATGTCGCCGTCGACCGTGCCGTTCGGGAAGGTGAGCAGGCCGGCGAGCGCGATCGGAACGACGAACAGGTTGATCAGCACGAGATAGATCGGGAACAGCCAGGCGGCGCGGCGGACCTCGGCCTCGCTGTTGTTCTCCACCACGGCGACGTGGAACTGGCGCGGCAGCAGCAGGATCGCGAAGGCGGCCAGGAGCGTCATCGCGGCGAAGGTCGAGAAGCTCTGCTCGCCGGTGAGCACGCGGGCGACCTCGGGCCGCTCCAGGGCCCGCACGAACAGCGACGCCGGGCCGCCGAACATGCCGTAGGTGACGAACACGCCGACCGCCAGGAAAGCGACGAGCTTGACCAGCGATTCGGTCGCCACCGCGAGGATCAGGCCGTCCTGGTGCTCGGTCGCGTCGATGTGGCGCGTGCCGAACAGGATGGCGAACAGCGCCATCGACACCGCCACCACGAGGCCGATGTCGCCGAGCACGACATGGGCGCTCCAGCTCTCCGGGTCGACCTCCGCCAGGATGGTGCCGAGCGAGGACGACACCGCCTTGAGCTGCAGGGCGATGTAGGGGATCGTGCCGGCGATGGCGATCACCGCGACGATGGCGGCGACCGCCTGGTTCTTGCCGTGGCGGGCGGCGATGAAGTCGGCGATCGAGGTGATGTTCTGGCCCTTGGCGAGCCGGACGATGCGGGTCACCAGCGGCGAGGCGAGGCCGATCACCAGGATCGGGCCGACATAGATGGCGAGGAAGTCGAAGCCGGAGCGCGAGGCGAGGCCGACCGAGCCGAAGAAGGTCCACGAGGTGCAGTAGATCGCCAGCGACAGCGGGTAGATCAGCCGGGACCGCCGGCGCCTCTCGCTGGCGCGGATCCGGTCGCCCCAGCTCGCCACCAGGAACAGCATCCCGATATAGCCGAGCGCGACCCCGACTGCGACCCAGCCGTGTGGCATGGCGGCTCCTGCGGCCGGACGTGGCGGCGGCCGCTCCCGCCGGGAAGGTCAGCACAACCGGGCCGGGCTTGTCCATCGCGACCGCCGCCCCGGCCGACGGACGGGCCCAGATCAATTCTCGTTGCAATCGCGTGCGGTGGTGCCGTACTTATGGGATAAATACTTACGATTATCGCACCCCGAGGGCGGATTCGAGGACCGGTCGGCATGTCCATGAAACCCTTCGATCGCGCCGAAGCCCCGCCCGGTGGCAGTGCGAGCAACAGCCAACGGACGGTCCCCGCGATTTCCGACGCCCAGCTCGCCAGCGTTCTCGACACCGCCGCCGACGGAATCATCATCATCGACGAACGCGGGATCGTGCTCACCTACAACAAGGCGTGCGAGCGCCTGTTCGGCTACACGGCGGTCGAGATGCTCGGCCGCAACGTCAACGCCATCATGCCGAACGACCATGCGCGGGCGCACGACGGCTACATCGGAAACTACCTCTCCAGCGGTCGCCGCAAGATCATCGGCATCGGCCGCGAGGTCATGGCGCAGCACCGCGACGGCACGGTGATCCCGGTCCACCTCTCGGTCGGCGAGGCGGTCACCTCGGCGGGCCGGCAGTTCATCGGCATCATGCGGGATCTCCGCGCCCGCAACGAGAGCGAGCAGAGGCTCGCCCAGCTCCAGGCCAACCTGGTGCGGATGGCGCGGGTCTCCGCCGTCGACGAGATGGGGGCGGCGCTCGCCCACGAGCTCAACCAGCCGCTGACCGCCCTGATGCTCTACCTGCAGGCGGTCGAGCGCTCCTGCGCCAAGCAGGGCGCCGCCAACGCCATCCCGGCCAGCGTGATGACGATCCTCGAGAAGGCCGTGCACGAGGCCGAGCGGGCCGGCAGCATCATCCAGCGGATGCGCCAGTTCATCGAGAAGCGCGACCCGGTGCGCAAGCTGGTCGAGCTCAATCCGATGATCGAGGACGCGCTCGAGCTCACCATCCTGGGCAGCCCGCCCGGCACCCGCATCGTGCGCGATCTCGGCGTCGACCTGCCGCGCGTGCAGGTCGACCCGGTGCAGATCCAGCAGGTGGTGGTCAACCTGGTGCGCAACGCCCTGGAAGCCATCAAGAGTTGCGACGTCCAGGTGGTGCGGGTCTCCACCACGCTGCGGCCCGACGGGGTGGCGATGAGCGTGCTGGACAGCGGCCCCGGCATCCCGCCGGAGGGCATCGCCGAATTGTTCAAGGCTTTTTCGTCGTCCAAGAGCCAGGGGCTCGGACTCGGCCTTGCTATTTCGAAATCTATCGCTCAGACCCACGGCGGCGATCTCATCGTCGATCCGGGCGGTCGAGGGCGTGGAGCCTGCTTCACCTTGCTCCTTCCGCTGCCGGACGAGGCGAACGCCGGCGCGACGTCAGAAACCAAGGACGGACACAATGGGTCAGAACGCCACCGCGGCTGGTGAGATCCACATCATCGACGACGATCCCGCGGTCCGCGACGCCCTCTCGGTCGTGCTGACCCTGGAAGGCTATCACGTCACCACCTTCGCGGACGGGCATTCGTTCCTGGCGGCCGTGCGGTCGCGTGCGCCGGCCTGCATCATTCTCGACGTGCACATGCCGGGGCGGTCCGGGCTCGACATCCTCAAGGAGCTGAACGCCAAGAACTATCCGGCGCCGGTGTTCATCATCTCGGGGCAGGGCGACATCCCGATGGCCGTCGAGGCGATCAAGAACGGCGCCTTCGACTTCATCGAGAAGCCGTTCGATGCCGAGACGGTGGTCAACCGGGTGCGCGACGCGATCGAGGCGGCCAGCCGCCGCCAGGCCCGTGCCGGTCTCGGCGAGACGCTCACCCAGTTCCCGGGCAGCGACCTCCTCACGGCGCGCGAGCGCGAGGTGCTCAACCTGATCGCCGCCGGCGCCTCCAACAAGGAGGCCGGACGCCAGCTCGGCATCAGCCCGCGCACCATCGAGGTGCACCGGGCCCGAATCATGGAGAAGCTCGGCGCCAAGAACGCCGCCGACCTCGTCCGCATCGTTCTCTCGGAGTCGCCCCGCAACTCCTGAACGTTCCCCGACCCCCTCCCCATATCCTCCGGCCGACAGCTCATAAGTAGTAGCACTTAGCGTTTTATACGAATTGAGCTGTTGGCGAGGTGCTCCGATCTTGGAGGCTGGGCAGCTCGTGAGCTGCGAGCTGACAGGTCTCTCCATGGCCGTGTATGTTGTCGAGGATGATCCCGGGGTGAGCGACTCGCTCGCCATCCTGTTGGAACATCTGGGGTTCGAGGTCGTTTGCCATGCCGATGCGGAGGACTTCTTCCGCAGCGCGCCGCCGTCCGGGAAGGACATCGTCTTCGTCGACCTGATCCTGCCCGGGATCAGTGGCGCCGAGCTGATCCGGTGGCTGAACAGCCTCAAGGACCCGCCCCGCATCGTCGCCATGTCGGGGCAGTCGCAGAACACGATCGATCTGCAGCTTCGCGGCATCCCGGGGCTCGGCGAGATGAGCATCATCCGCAAGCCGCTGTCGCACGGCGCCATCACGCAGCAGCTCGCCAGCCTGCGCGCCTGAGCGCGGCGGCCTCGCGTCGCCCGTCCGGCACCCGGCCGATGACGTGCCTCGGGATCGGGCCGGTCGGCGATCACCGCCGCCGCCGTTCCGGGCGGTCTCGCGCGTGTGGAAAACCGCGTTCTTCGCGCGCCTGCGGCTGATCCGGAAAAGCTCGTAGGTCGAAAGTTCAAAACGCCGAGGCGCCGTCGAAACGTAAAGCCCGCTTGACAGTCGATTGCTGCGATGCAATCACCGAGGCACGGCAGAAATCCACCCCGATCGACCTCTCCGAGGCCTCCGAAACGGCTCTTCGGGGGTCCGCACGTGCCCGTTCAACTCACTGGAATTAAAAGCATTTTAGGATAAGGGTTTCTCCGTAAGCATTCATGCCAGATTACGCCTCGGCGATCACCTCCGCTAATGTCTCATTGCGCTGCCGAGCGTTTCAACCCCCGGCTCGTCCGGCGAGGACCCCCATGAAGCCAGCCGTCGCACAGCGATCCTTTTCTGTTGCGGTCGAGTCGCCCTGCCGACTCCCTTCCTCTCATCGCCCAGCCCCCGTCCAGACGTCCAATCGTCGTGACGAGGAGCCCCAGGGGCAGCGCCAGCGGGTGGGCCAGCACGCCCACATCTTCCGCGAGGGCGATCGTGCCGATCGCATGTATCAGCTCGTCGACGGCGCCGTGATGCTCTACAAGCTCCTCCCCGACGGTCGTCGGCAGGTGGTCGAGCTGCTCAGCGCCGGCGACGTGTTCGGCCTCTCGGCCCTTCCCGTGTACGACTGCTCGGCCGAGACGCTGGTCTCCTGCAACGTGATCGCCTACGAGCGCGCCGCCGTGGAGCAGTCGCCCGAGCTGCTCCGCCGTCTCAGCGCCCATGTCCACGCCCAGCTCTGCGCCCTGCACGAGCACGCCGTCCTGCTCGGCCGCAAGTCGGCGCTGGAGCGGGTCGCCACCTTCGTCATGCACTGCGTGCCGGGCCGCGGCGGCTTCAACTGCGCCGGGCCGCGCTGTGGCGGCGACTCCGCCGTCGTCCGCCTCGGCATGACCCGCCAGGAGATCGCCGACTATCTCGGCCTGACGCTGGAGACCGTGTCGCGTGCCTTCTCGGAGCTGCGTCGTCGCGGCATCATCGCGATCGACAAGCAGGAAGAGGTGCGGGTCCACGACGTCTGTCGCATCTGCCAGCTCACCGGGGCGCACTGACGGGTGCACCGGCACGCGTGCGTCTCGCCGCACGGCGACGGCTGATCGCGACACTCCGTTTCGGAGCGATCGTCCATCTCCTCCCCGGGCGATCCTCTTCAACTCGAAGCGCCGTACGATTCGTACGGCGCTTTTTTTTGCCCGCGTGACGCGAAGGAGCGCACGCGACGCGCGACGTGGCGGTGCAGACAGATGCGGAGTCGTGCATGAGAGGCCGGTCGCGGGACGGCCGGTGCGACGGCTCAAAATTCTCTCACGAAGCGGGGTCCCGTTCGGTTTGAAAATGCTCTAAGAGAACGCGCAACGCAGGACCCCCGATGCAGACGCGTTCGAACGACAGTGTGCGCCCAGACCCGGGCAGCAAGCGGCCGCTCCCGAGCCCGCGCCATCTTTTCGAGACCCTGGTGATCGCCACCGTCGGCGCGGTGCTGTTCGATCTCGCCAAGATTCCCGCCGCCTGGCTCGCCGGCGCCATGGTGACCACGGCGGTCGCGGCGCTCGCCGGTCGCCCGGTCGGCGTGCCACGCGCGGTCGCGCGCGGCTTCTTCGTCATCGTCGGCCTGTCGCTCGGCGGGGTCGTCAGCCCGGCCTCGCTGCACGGAATCGCCGCCTGGCCGATCAGCATCGCGGCCGTCGTGGTGGCGATGGGATGCGTGACCGTCGCCACCACCTTCTATCTCCGCAAGGTGCACGGCTGGGACGCCATGACGGCGTTGTTCGCCGGCGTGCCCGGTGCGCTCTCCCAGGTGCTCGCCCACGCGGTCGAGGAGAAGTGCGACGTGCGCGGCATCGCCATCGTCCAGACCATGCGGGTCGTCATCCTCACGGTCGGCGTCCCGGTGGTGCTGGCGGCGTTCGGGCAGGGCGGCCCGACCGGACTCGCGGCGCCGCCCTCCGGCCTGCTCGCCGCGCCGGCCGAGCTCGCCGTCCTGGTCGTCCTCGCCATCGCGGTCGGCCTGCTCTTGATGCGGATCGGCTTCCCGGGCGGCCTGATGATCGGCCCGATGACGGTCTCGGCGGTGCTGCACGGCACCGGTCTCGTCACCGTGACGCTGCCGGCCTGGGTGACGATCGCCGGCATGATCGGGCTCGGCGCGGTCAGCGGCTCGCGCTTCGCCGGCACCTCGGTCACGCTGGTGCTGTCCTATCTGGCCGCCGCGCTCGGATCGTTCACGGTCGCCGTCGGCGTCTCGGCCGTGTTCGTGCTGGCGCTCACGCTGCTGCTCGGCCTGAGGGTCGGCGATCTCACCGTCGCGTTCTCGCCGGGTGCCATCGACGCGATGATGGTGCTGTCCCTGGCTTTGCATATCGACCCGGTCTTCGTCGGCGCCCATCACATCGCGCGGGTCTTCGCAGTGTCCTTTTCCTTGCCGGTGGTGATCCGATACGTGGCGAGACTGCGCAGACGCAAGGGAGACGATACCGTTGTCAAGTAATCTGGACAATCAACGGCCCCTGACACTCGCCAGGATTGACTTTCATCAATGCGAGCGTGCCGAGCATCCTGACTAGTCCGACACGCTCCTCGTTCAGCCCGACCTTGTAACGCCGCAACCCAAGGCCCCATCCATGGCTCAATCGACGGTTCGCAAGACCATGACTTTCGGAGAAGGCGGACTGGCGTTCGTCTTCGCCGTGACGACGTTGCTCTGTCTCGTCGGAGCCGCGAAGGCGCAGGACGCGCCGTTCGCGTTTCACGCCTATCTGTCCGCGGCGGCGAGCGTCGCGGCCGTGTTCATGATCTTCCGGGGCTACTTCAACCGTCCGGCCGAACTGCCCGGCCAGGAGACCGACGACGGGCGGGCCAACTACAACGACGCCCCGATCAAGTTCGCCACGGCGGCGGCGGTGTTCTGGGGCGTCGCCGGCTTCACGGTCGGCCTGTGGATCGCGCTCGAGCTCGCCTATCCGGTGCTGAACTTCGATCTGCCGTTCCTCAACTTCGGGCGCCTGCGGCCGCTGCACACCTCGGCCGTCATCTTCGCCTTCGGCGGCAACGTGCTGATCGCGAGCTCCTTCTACGTGGTGCAGCGCACCTGCCGGACGCGGCTCGCCGGCCACATGGCGCCGTGGTTCGTGGTGCTCGGCTACAACTTCTTCATCGTCATCGCCGGCACGGGCTATCTGCTCGGCGTCACCCAGTCGAAGGAGTACGCCGAGCCGGAGTGGTACGCCGACCTGTGGCTGACCATCGTCTGGGTCGTGTATCTGCTCGTCTACCTGGTGACGATCATCAAGCGGAAAGAGCCGCACATCTACGTCGCCAACTGGTTCTATCTCGCCTTCATCGTCACCATCGCGGTGCTGCACCTCGGCAACAATCCGACCCTGCCGGTCTCGGTCTTCGGGTCGAAGTCCTACATCGTCTGGTCGGGCGTGCAGGACGCGATGTTCCAGTGGTGGTACGGCCACAACGCGGTGGGCTTCTTCCTGACCGCCGGCTTCCTCGGCATCATGTACTACTTCGTGCCCAAGCGGGCGGAGCGGCCGGTCTACTCCTACCGGCTGTCGATCGTGCACTTCTGGGCCCTGATCTTCCTCTACATCTGGGCCGGCCCGCACCATCTCCACTACACGTCGCTGCCCGACTGGACGCAGACGCTCGGCATGACCTTCTCGATCATGCTGTGGATGCCGTCCTGGGGCGGCATGATCAACGGCCTGATGACCCTGTCGGGCGCCTGGGACAAGCTGCGCACCGACCCGGTCCTGCGCATGCTGGTCGTGTCGGTCGCCTTCTACGGCATGTCGACCTTCGAAGGGCCGATGATGTCCATCAAGGCCGTCAACTCGCTCAGCCACTACACCGACTGGACCGTCGGTCACGTCCACTCCGGCGCGCTCGGCTGGGTCGGCTTCGTCTCGTTCGGCGCCGTCTACTGCCTGGTGCCTTGGCTGTGGAACAAGAAGCAGCTCTACAGCCTCAAGGCCGTCAACTGGCACTTCTGGATCGCCACCATCGGCATCGTGCTCTACGTCTCGGCGATGTGGGTGTCCGGCATCCTGCAGGGCCTGATGTGGCGCGCCTACACGTCGCTCGGCTTCCTCGAGTACTCGTTCATCGAGACCGTCGAGGCGATGCATCCGTTCTACGCCATCCGGGCGCTCGGCGGCGCCCTGTTCGTGATCGGCTCGCTGATCATGGCCTGGAACGTCTGGATGACGGTGCGGTCGGGCGAACCGGCCCCCGTCGCGCGGCCCGCCATGCAGCCGGCCGAGTAAGGGAGGAACGACCATGTCGCTCATGGCCAAGCACGAGATTCTCGAGAAGAACTCGATCCTCCTCCTGATCGGCATCCTGCTGGTCGTCTCGATCGGCGGGCTCGTCGAGATCGCGCCGCTCTTCTACCTGAAGAGCACCATCGAGAAGGTGGAGGGCATGCGGCCCTACACCCCGCTCGAGCTCGCCGGACGCAACGTCTACATCCGCGAGGGCTGCTACACCTGCCATTCGCAGCAGGTGCGGCCGCTGCGGGACGAGGTCGAGCGCTACGGCCACTACTCGCTCGCCGCCGAGTCGATGTACGACCACCCGTTCCAGTGGGGCTCCAAGCGCACCGGGCCGGACCTGTCGCGGGTGGGCGGCAAGTACTCGGACGAGTGGCACGTCGCGCATCTGAAGAACCCGCGCGCCGTGGTGCCGCAGTCGGTGATGCCGGGCTACCCGTTCCTGGCGCAGGCCGATCTCGATCTCAAGGGGCTCGCCGCCCACATGAAGGCGCTGCAGACCGTCGGGGTTCCCTACAGCGAAGAGCAGATCAAGAACGCCGCCAAGGACGCCAAGGTCCAGGCGACGCTCGACGATCCCAGCGCCGCCGATCTCCAGGGGCGTTACCCGAAGAGCACGGCGCGCGACTACGACGGCAACCCGTCGCGCGTCACCGAGATGGACGCCCTCGTCGCCTATCTCCAGATGATGGGCACGCTCGTCGACCTCAAGCTCTACAACGACAAAGCAAACCTGCGCTGAGAGGGACCATGCGACCCGAACCCGGCCTGTCGCTGATCACCACCTTCGTCGCGAACTGGTGGACGCCCATCTTCGTCGCCCTGTTCCTGGCGGTGCTCGCCTATGCCCTGTGGCCGCGCAACGGCGCGGCCTTCGACGACGCGGCCAAGCTGCCTCTGCGGGAGGACTGAAGACCATGGCGAAGAACGAGATCGACGCCGTCACCGGCACCGCGACGACCGGGCACGAGTGGGACGGCATCAAGGAGCTGAACACGCCGCTGCCGCGCTGGTGGCTGTGGACCTTCTACGCCTGCTGCATCTGGGCCGCCCTGTACATGGTCGCCTATCCGGCCTGGCCGCTGGTCTCCAGCTACACGTCCGGCCTGCTCGGCTACTCGTCGCGGGCGAACGTCGCGGCCGACATGGCGGCGCTCCAGGCGCTGCGCGGCGAGAAGGCCGCGCTGCTCGCCAAGGCCGACCTCGCCGACATCGAGAAGGACCAGGCGCTGCTCGCCTTCGCGCGGGCGCAGGGACGGGCCGCCTTCGGCGACAACTGCGCCCCCTGCCACGGCTCCGGCGCCACCGGCTCGAAGGGGTACCCGAACCTCAACGACGACGACTGGCTGTGGGGCGGCACGCTCGACGCCCTCCACCAGACGATCCAGTACGGCATCCGCTCCGGAAACGCCCAGGCGCGCGAGAACCAGATGCCGGCCTTCGGCAAGGACGGGACCCTGAAGAAGGACGAGATCGTCCAGGTGGCGAACTACGTGCTCTCGCTGTCCGGCCAGCCGACCCGCCAGGGCGTCGATCTCGCCGCCGGCAAGCAGCTGTTCGCCGACAACTGCGCGGTCTGCCACGGCGAGGACGCCAAGGGGAACCAGGAGCTCGGTGCGCCCAACCTCACCGACCGCATCTGGCTCTACGGCGGCGACGAGGCGAGCCTGGTCGAGACCATCACCAACTCGCGCGGCGGCGTGATGCCGGCCTGGGCCGACCGGCTCGACCCGGTCACCATCAAGGCGCTCGCCGTCTACGTCCATACGCTCGGCGGAGGCCGCTGACGTATTCAAGTTTGAGAATAATCAACCTCGCGGTCACGACCGCGGCGTAAGAATGGACCGTCCCGGCCCGGGGCCGGGGCGGTCCCTCCTCCGGAGCACATGGTACCCCCGCCCATGAACATGCCCGTCAAGCCGCCCGTCGCCGCCCTCGACGCCCCTCTCTACGAGGCGGCCAAGAAGAACTATCCGCAGAGCGTCCACGGCCGCTTCCGCACCGTCAAATGGGTGCTGATGGCGGTGTTCCTCGGCATCTACTACCTGCTGCCCTTTGTCCGGTGGGATCGCGGCCCGAACTCGCCCAGCCAGGCCGTCCTGGTCGACCTGCCGAACCGGCGCTTCTACTTCTTCTTCATCGAGCTGTGGCCCCAGGAGGTGTACTACTTCACCGGCCTCCTGGTGATCGCCGCGATGGTGCTGTTCCTGATGAACGCCGTCGCCGGCCGGGTCTGGTGCGGCTACGCCTGCCCGCAGACGGTCTGGACCGACCTGTTCTACGCGGTCGAGCGCTGGATCGAGGGCGACCGCCGCGAGCGCATGAAGAAGGCGAAGGAAGGGCTGACCGCGCGCCGCGTCGGCGAGCTCGCCCTCAAGCACTCCATCTGGCTGGTGATCGCCTGGTGGACGGGCGGCGCCTGGGTGCTCTACTTCGCCGACGCCCCGACCCTGGTGAAGGATCTCGCCACCTTCCAGGCCCCCATGGTCGCCTATGCGGCGATCGGCATCCTGACCTTCACGACCTACACGCTCGCCGGCCACATGCGCGAGCAGGTCTGCATCTACATGTGCCCGTGGCCGCGCATCCAGGCGGCCCTGACCGACGAGTGGGCCCTCAACGTCACCTATCGCTACGACCGCGGCGAGCCGCGTACCTCGATCAAGAAGGCGGCCGACCTGCGGGCGCTCGGCCAGAAGGCCGGCGACTGCGTGGACTGCCTGCAGTGCGTCGCCGTCTGCCCGACCGGCGTCGACATCCGGCACGGGGCGCAGCTCGGCTGCATCCAGTGCGGCCTGTGCATCGACGCCTGCGACGCCGTGATGGCCAAGGTCGGCCGACCGACCGGCCTGATCGCCTACGACAACGACGTCAACATCGAGCGTCGGCTCGCCGGGGAGGCGCCGATCTACCGCTTCGTCCGCGCCCGCACCATCATCTACACCGGCGTCATCGCGCTGGTCGGCGCCGTGATGCTCTACACGCTCTCCACCCGCACGCTGATCGACATCAACGTGCTGCACGATCGCAATCCCCTGTTCGTCGCCCTGTCGGACGGGTCGATCCGCAACGCCTACACGATCCGTTTCCTCAACAAGCGCTCGGATCTGCGCACCCTTGAGCTCACCGCCTCCGGGGTGCCGATCCCGACCCTGCACGTGATCGGCGAGGAGCCGGCGAGCCGCACCATCGTGGCGGTCGGCCCCGACCAGACCCGCGAGGTCCGCGTGCTCGTCACGGTGCCGCCCGCCGCCCGCATCGAGAAGTCGAACGCCATCACGTTCACGGTGCGCGACGTCGACTCCGGCGACACGGCGACGGTCGGCGATCATTTCTTCGGCCCGTGACGGCCACGACAGGGAGCGTTGGAATGGAGACGGAGACTCCGGCCGCCGGCCGGCCTCTGACCGGACGGCGGGTCGCGATCTACATCGTCGCCTTCTTCGCCGTGGTCATCGGGGTCAACGGCATCATGATGAAGCTCGCCATCGACACGCTGCCGGGCACCGTGGTCGACAGCGCCTACCGGGCCAGCCTCGCCTACAACGGCGAGATCACCGCGGCGCAGGCGCAGGCGTCGCGCGCGTGGCAGGTCGCCGCGCATGTCGAGCGGAACGGCGACAAGGCGAGCGTGCGCATCGAGGCGCGCGACGCCACCGACCGGCCGGTGAGCGGGCTCGCCGTCACGGCCCGGCTGGCGCGGCCGACCGACAGGCGCGAGGACCGCCCGGTCGAGATCGCCGAGCGCGGCATCGGGATCTATCGCGGCGAGGCCGAGAACGTCCCCGCCGGCCTGTGGGAGCTGGTGATCGAGGCGGAGCGCGGCGGCGACCGCGTCTACCTGTCGAAGAACCGCGTCGTGCTGCCCTGATCGGGGCCGCTCGGCGTGATTCCATGCGAGGCACTCGCGCCGACGAGCCCTCTCCCCCCGTGGGAGAGGGTGCCCTCGCGGAACGCGAGGGCGGGTGAGGGGGCTCTCCGCGAACTCCGAGCCTGTGGAGGGCCCCCTCACCCGTCTCGCCGCTTTGCGGCGAGCCACCCTCTCCCGCGAGGGGAGAGGGGCAGCGCCGTGCCGCGTGACGGGCTCTGAGGGCATACCGACATGACCGAGACCCCCGATCTCACCCATCCGGATCTCTCGCACTTCGTCGAGAAGCTCGACGACGGCCGGGCGCGCCTGAACCTCGCGGTCGAGGGCATGACCTGCGCGGCCTGCATGTTCGAGATCGAGGGCGGGCTCGGGGCGCTGCCGCACGTCACCCAGGCGCGCGCCAACCTGACCAGCGGCCGGGTCGCCATCGAGTGGGAGGAGGGCGAGGGGCCCGAGCGGCTCGATCCGACCGCGATCGTCGGTCGCCTCGCCGCGCTCGGCTACAAGGCCTATCCCTACGACTCGCGCCGGATGGAGGCGGACGAGCAGCAGGAGGCCAGGTTCCTGCTGCGCTGCCTCGGCGTCGCCGCCTTCGCGGCCATGAACGTGATGCTGCTGTCGGTCTCGGTGTGGTCCGGCAACGTCTCCGACATCACCCCGGAGCAGCGCGACTTCTTCCACTGGCTCTCCGCCCTGATCGCGCTGCCGGCCGTCGCCTATGCGGGCCAGCCCTTCTTCCGCTCGGCGACCCGCGCCCTGATGGCCGGCCGCCTCAACATGGACGTGCCGATCACGCTCGGCGTGTTGCTGGCGCTCGGACTGTCGGTGTTCGAGACCCTGCATCACGCCGAGCACGCCTATTTCGATTCGGCCGTCATGCTGCTCGCCTTCCTGCTGGCGGGCCGCTGGCTCGACCAGAACATGCGCCGCCGCACCCGCGCCGTGGCGGCGAACCTCGCCGCGCTCAAGGCCGAGACGGCGACCAAGTTCGTCTCCGCCGACGAGATCAGCGAGGTGCCGGTCGCGGCGATCCGGCCGGGCGACCTCGTGCTGGTGCGGCCGGGCGAGCGCATCGCGGTCGACGGGGAGGTCGAGGACGGCCGCTCGGAGATCGACCAGAGCCTCGTCACGGGCGAGACCGCACACGTGACGGCCGAGCGCGGCACGCTCGTCTATGCCGGCACCCTCAACGTCAACGGCACGCTCCGGGTGCGGGTCGGCGCCGCCGACCGCGGCACCCTGCTCGACGAGGTGACGCGGCTCCTCGACCGCGCCGTCGAGGCGCGCTCGCATTATGTGAGGCTCGCCGAGCGGGCGGCGCGGCTCTATGCGCCGGTCGTCCACCTCACGGCGCTCGCCACGGTGGTCGGCTGGCTGCTGCTCGGCGCCGGCTGGCACTTCGCCGTCGTCACCGCCGTGGCGGTGCTGATCATCACCTGCCCGTGCGCCCTCGGCCTCGCCATTCCGGCCGTCCAGGTGGTCGCGTCGGGGGCGCTGTTCCGCGGCGGCGTGCTGCTGTCCTCGGGCGACGCCATCGAGCGGCTGGCCGGCGTCGACACCATCGTGTTCGACAAGACCGGCACCCTGACGCTGCCCGAGCCCGAGCTGGTCGACGCCGGCCGCGTCCCGCCGGAGACGCTGGCGCTCGCCGGGCGGCTCGCGCTGACCAGCCGGCACCCGCTCGCCGCCGCCATCGCCCGCGCCGCCGGTGCCAACGCGCCGCTCGACGGCGCCAGCGAGGAGCCGGGGCAGGGGGTGAGCGCGACCGTGGACGGCGACGACGGCCTCGTCCGCGAGGTCCTGCTCGGCCGGCCGTCCTGGTGCGGCGCCGAGCAGGAGGCCGCCCGGGTCGCCGCCACCGATCCGGAGGCCTCGGTGATCGCCTTCCGGGACGGCACCCGGACCGCCGTGTTCGCGGTGCGTCAGCGGCTGCGTGAGGACGCGACCGCCGTGCTGGCCGGCCTGCGGGCGAAGGGCTACGCGGTGGAGATCCTCTCCGGCGACCGCGAGGCCGCCGTGGCCCATGTGGCGCGCCAGCTCGGGGTGTCGACCGTCCGGGCCGGCGCCACGCCGGCCGACAAGATCGCCCATGTCGAGGCGCTGCGCGCCGCCGGCCGCAAGGTGCTGATGGTCGGCGACGGCATCAACGACGCGCCGGCGCTCGCCGCGGCCGACGTGTCGCTGTCGCCCGTCACGGCCGCGCACCTCACCCAGTCGGCGTCCGACGCGGTGTTCCTCGGCGACCGGCTGCAGCCGGTGGCGACGGCGCTCGCGGTGACGCGCCGCGCCCGCCGGATCATGACCGAGAACCTGTGGCTGGCCGTCGTCTACAACGCCGTCGCCGTGCCGATCGCGATCATCGGCTACGCGACCCCGCTGGTCGCGGCGGTCGCGATGTCGGGCTCCTCGATGCTGGTGATCCTCAACGCCCTGCGGGCGCGGCCGCGTCGGGCCGCCGCCGATGCGGACTTTGCGCCGGCCGCCGCCCGCCCCATATGACCCCCTGAGAGCGAAGGCCGGACCCGGGCGCCGCCGCCCCGGCGCCCGGCGCCGCCGCAGCCTTCGGGAGACGCGCCATGGAAGTCCTGGTCTATCTGGTGCCGCTCGCGCTGCTGCTCGGCCTCGCCGGCCTCGCCGCCTTCCTGTGGTCGCTGAAGTCCGGTCAGTACGACGACCTCGACGGCGCCGCCTGGCGTGCCATCCAGGACGACGACAAGCTGCCGCCGTCGCCCGGGCGGCAGAAGGCGAAGGCGCCGCCGCCGCGGTGAGCCGGCTGCTCATGCCGATTCCGGCCGGTCGGTTCGCCGTCGTTCCGGGTTCGGCGCGGAGCCTGAGCTCGGGCGGCGCGAAGCGCCGACCCGACTACGCCGCCCCGCAGTGGCCACCGAGGTGATCAGCCGGATCGCGCCTCAGTCGATCTCCACCTCGGCCTCGATCTCGACCGCGATTCCGAACGGCAGCTCGGCGACGCCGATCGCCGAGCGGGCGTGCTGGCCGCGCTCGGGACCCCAGACGGCGAGGATCAGGTCGGAGAAGCCGTTGATCACCGCCGGCATCGCCTGGAAGCCCGGAGCGGTCGTCACCATCCCGAACGCCCGCACCCAGGTGGTGACGCGGTCGAGGCTGCCGAGCTCGCGCTGCAGGCTCGCCAGGATGGCGAGCCCGGTGAGCCGCGCCGCCTCGCGGGCCTGATCGAGGGTGACGCCGTCGCCGACCCGGCCCGGCGGCGCGAAGAAGCTGCCGTCCGGAAGCAGCGGCCCGTGGCCCGAGATGGCGGCCCGGCGGCCGACGACGCGCACCGGCGCGAACGGCAGCACCGTGCCGGGCGGCAGCCGCGGCGGCTGCGGCAGCACCAGCCCGAGCTCTTGCAGGCGGGATTCGATCGACATGACGAGCACTCCGGAGGGATGCGCCAAGCGCTGGACGTGCCGGCGTCCGGACGAACGAAAATGCGCGGGCCGGGGCCCGCGCAAGGTCGTCCAGGTCGAAAGCGTAGCGTCCGAGACCGCCGAGGTCGACCCGCCTGCGGGGCGCCGCGAAGACGGCGCCCCGGCCGGCGGAGCTACTCGGCCGCGATGGCGTTGAACGGCTTGCGCGGGAGCTCGAGCCGCTCCCACACGTCGACCAGGGCCTCGGCCAGCGCGTGCACCAGCGCGTCTTCGTGATACGGCGAGGGCGTGATGCGCAGCCGCTCGGTGCCCTTCGGCACCGTCGGATAGTTGATCGGCTGGATGTAGATGCCGTGCTCCTCGAGCAGGATGTCGGTCGCCTGCTTGCACTTGTCGGCGTCGCACACCATCACGGGCACGATGTGGGTGTCGGTCGGCATCACCGGCAGGCCGGCGGCCGAGAGCACGGCCTTCACCTTGGCGGCACGCTCCTGGTGGCGCTCGCGCTCCCAGGTCGAATCCTTGAGGTGGCGGATCGCGGCGGTCGCGGCGGCGCAGACGGCCGGCGGCAGCGCGGTGGTGAAGATGAAGCCCGGCGCATAGGAGCGGACCGCGTCGACCAGCGCATGGCTGCCGGCGATGTAGCCGCCGAGGCAGCCGAACGCCTTGGCGAGCGTCGCCTCGATCACGTCGATGCGGCCCATCTCACCCTGCTGCTCGGCCTGGCCGCCGCCGCGCGCCCCGTACATGCCGACCGCGTGGACCTCGTCGATATAGGTCATCGCGTTGTACTTCTCGGCGAGGTCGCAGATCTTGCCGATCGGGGAGACGTCGCCGTCCATCGAGTAGAGGCCCTCGAAGACGATCAGCTTGGCCCGCTCCTTGCCGGCCTTCTTCAGCAGATCCTCGAGGTGCTCGACGTCGTTGTGGCGCCACACCACCTTGTCGGTGCCGGCGTTGCGCACGCCGGTGATCATCGAGTTGTGGTTGAGCGCGTCCGACAGGATCAGGCAGTTCGGCAGCAGCTTGGCGATCGTCGAGATGCCGGCGTCGTTGGAGACGTAGCCGGACGTGAAGACGAGGCCGGCCTCCTTGCCGTGCAGGTCCGCGAGCTCCTGCTCGAGCAGAACCAGCGGGTGGTTGTTGCCGGCGATGTTGCGCGTGCCGCCGGCGCCGGTGCCCATCCGGGTCGCCGTCTCGACCATGGCGCCGACCACCTTCGGGTGCTGGCCCATGCCGAGATAATCGTTGGAGCACCACACGATGACGTCGCGCGGACCGTCCGGGGTATGGTGGATGGCGCGGGGGAAACGACCGGCCAGCCGCTCGAGATGGGCGAACACCCGATAACGACGCTCCTCGTGCAGGCGATTCAGGGCGTCGACGAAATAAGTGTTGTATCCCATTGATTTAAACTCCCCGATCTCGGTCGGAAGGCCGCGAGAATAACACGTGGTGTGAGGAGTTGACAACGACTGCTGTCATGCTGCCTTGACGTTTATCAATGGGCGAACGGCGAACGCGCATCGGATTCGGGCTCCCTTCGGGGGCAGGGCGGGGGGTCGGTCCCGGTCGGACGCCGGGGCACGGCGCACCTCAACAGCATCGGTTTGGAATTGTCCTAGACGGAGATCAACGATCTTGAAAGTCCATGCGCGCCTTTTTGGTGGGCGGCCGGCCCGTGCGGCGCTGCGGTGGGATGTGACCGGCGGTTGCCGCTTGTGGCGGCGGCCCCGGCGGACTATGGGTGTGCGGGCGCCGGCGGGGCGCCGAGGTATTGCTTAAGTCGTTGTCAACATGGCTCCATTCGTATCGGATCTGGTCGAGCGGGCACGCCTCGCCGCACGGGCGATCGCCGACTTCGGCGAGAATCTGGTCCGGCCCACGGTCCGGATCGGGGTGACGGGCCTGTCGCGGGCCGGCAAGACCGTCTTCATCACCGCGCTGGTGCACGGGCTCGCCCGCGGCGGCCGCTTTCCGGTGTTCACGCCGCTCGCCGACGACGCCGTCCTGCGCGCCTATCTGGCGCCGCAGCCGGACGACGCGGTGCCGCGCTTCGAGTACGAGACCCATGTCCGGGCCCTGGTCGGCGACCGGCTCTGGCCTGAATCGACGCGCCAGATCAGCGAGCTGCGGATCGTCATCGAGTACAAGGGCAAGGACGGCCAGGCCAAGACCCTGACGCTCGACATCGTCGACTATCCGGGCGAGTGGCTGCTCGATCTGCCGCTGCTCGACAAGACCTACGAGCAGTGGGCCAAGGAGAGCCTGGCGCTGTCGCGCAGCGGGCCGCGGGCCATGCTGGCAGCCTCCTGGCACGCCTTCAACGCCACCCTCGACCCCGACGCGCCGGCCGACGAGCAGGCGGCCATCACGGCGGCGCAGCTCTACACCGAGTATCTGCGCAGCTGCCGCGACGAGCGCTGGGCGCTCAGCCTGCTGCCCCCCGGCCGCTTCCTGCTGCCCGGCGACCTCGCCGGCTCGCCGGCCCTCACCTTCGCGCCGCTCGCCCTGCCGGCCGAGGCTGGGCCGCACGAGGGCTCGCTGTGGGCGATGATGAAACGGCGCTACGATGCCTACAAGGATATCGTGGTGAAGCCGTTCTTCCGCGACCACTTCGCCCGGCTGGACCGGCAGATCGTGCTGGTCGACGTGCTCGCCGCCCTGAACGCCGGGCCGGCCGCGGTGCGCGACCTGGAGTTCGCGCTCGCCGCGATCCTCGACTGCTTCCAGGTCGGCCGGCGGACGCTGCTGTCGAGCCTGATCAGCCCCAGGGTCGACAAGGTCCTGTTCGCCGCCACCAAGGCCGACCACCTCAACCAGGTCAGCCACGACCGGCTGGAGGCGATCCTCCACCGCATGATCGAGCGGGCGGCGAGCCGCGCCCACTATGCCGGTGCCGAGACCGACGTGGTGGCGCTCGCCGCCGTGCGGGCCACCCGCGAGGCGCGGGTGCGCTCCAACGGCGACGAACTGCCGGCGATCGTCGGCGTGCCGCAGGCGGGCGAGCGTGCCGCCGGCCACGTGTTCGACGGCGAGCGCGAGATCGCCCTGTTCCCGGGCGACCTGCCGGCCGACCCCGAGCGGGTGTTCGATCTCGGCCGCACCGGCTACCACGGCCTCACCGCCGGCTCGCCGGAGGATGCCGAGTTCCGGTTCCTGCGCTTCCGGCCGCCGCGGATCGAGCGTACGGTGGACGGACTGCCGACTCTGCCCCATATCCGCCTGGACCGCGTGCTGCAGTTTCTCATCGGAGATCGATTTCAATGAGCAGCCCCGCCGAATCCCGCCGTCCCGCCGCGTTCAGTGTCGACGATCCCAACGTGCTGATCGGGCCGGCCCCGGCCGCCGATCCGCCGCGCCGCGCGATGGCGCGCGAGGCGGTGCGCGAGGTCCCGCGGCGTCCGGTCGCGGTCGCCGGCGTCGTGGTGCCGCCCGAGGCCGAGACGCCGGCCACGGTGCCGTCCGCCGTGGTCTCGGCCGCCGCGACGACCGTGGTCGCCGGGCAGGACGCGCCGGCCGGCAGCGCGGTCGGCCGCCAGGTGCCGTGGGGGCTCCTGTTCTGGGGCTCCGCCGGCGGCCTCGTGGTGCTCGGCATGGCCCTGTCGGTGATCGACCTGGTCGCCGACCTGTACGGTCGCTCCGGCTGGCTCGGCACGCTGGGCTTCGTGCTGGCCGCCGCCGCCGCCGTGGCCTTCGTGGTGATCGCCGGCCGCGAGGCGGCGGGCCTGCTGCGCCTGAAGGCGATCGACCAGGTGCGCGACCGTGCCGCGGCGGCGATCGAGACCGACGACCGCGCCACCGGCCGCGCCGCCGTGTCCGAGCTGCTCGCCGTCACCCGCGGCATGCCGGCGCTGGCGAGCGCCCGCATGCGGGTCCAGTTCCACCTCAACGAGATCATCGACGGCCGCGACGTCGTCCAGCTCGCCGAGCGCGAGCTGCTCGCCTCCCTCGACGAGGAGGCCTCGCGGCTGGTCACCAACGCGGCCAAGCGCGTCTCGGTGGTCACCGCGGTGAGCCCGCGGGCCGCCATCGACATGCTGTTCGTGCTGGTCACGGCGCTCGGCCTGGTGCGCAAGCTGGCGCTGCTCTACGGCGGCCGGCCGGGCGCGCTCGGCATGATCCGGCTGATGCGGCACGTCGTCACCCATCTCGCCCTCACGGGCGGCCTCTCGGTCGGCGACGGCGTCGTCCAGCAGATGATCGGGCAGGGGCTCGCCGCCAAGGTCTCGGCCAAGCTCGGCGAGGGCGTGCTCAACGGCCTGCTCACCGCCCGGCTCGGCCTCGCGGCGATCGACGTGACGCGGCCGCTGCCGTTCTCGGCGCTCAAGCGGCCGACCCTCCAGGATCTGGCCGGCGGCCTGCTGCGCGCGCCCGACAAGGGCGACGCGGTGGCGGCCGGCGCCGTGCCGCGGGCCGCCACCGCCGACTGACCGGACCAGCGCCCCGTCGCCGGCCGCGGCGCCCCCCCCCCGGGCCCGCGCGGCGGCGACGCCGTTGCGGCCTCTGCCGAGGCCGCAGGGCGGCCCTGCGGAACCTTCGCCCCGCCTTTGCGTTGGTGCGACACGCTTTTGTCGCATCGATCGAGCCCCGCCGCCGACACGCGTGGCGCGCGACGCCACGAGACCAGGAGATCCGGACTGATGGTGAGCGCACGGCGCGGGACGCTTCGTCTGCTCCGTGCGCTGATGATCGGAGCCGTGCTGGTGCCCGCCGCCCTGTTCGCCTACGTGGCCTGGGTGTCCTGGCATTCGGCCGACGCGATCACCGACGACCGCCTCGCCCGCTCGCTCGACGTGCTGCACGAGCACGCCCTGAAGGTGCTCACCACCGGCAATCTCGTCCTCGACGAGATCGTCGAGTCGGTGGAGGGGGAGACGTCCGAGGAGATCGCGGCGCGCGAGCCCGAGATGCACCGCCGGCTCAAGCGGGTCGCCGACCTCCTGCCGCAGGTGCAGTCGATCTGGGTCATCGGCCGCGACGGCCTCGCCCTCGCCAACAGCTATTTCGTCCCGGCGCCGCGCGGCGCGTCGCTCGCCGACCGCGACTTCTTCCGCGCCCTGGTCGACCGCGACATCGGCACGTATGTGAGCAGCGTGTTCGTGCCGCGGCTGATCGAAGGGCCGTCCTTCTTCAGCATGAGCCGCCGCCTGAACGGCCCGGACGGCGGCCTGCAGGGCGTCGCCAGCGTGTCGATGCTGCCCGACGACTTCCAGAAGTTCTACCGGGAGATCGCCCGCGGGCCGGGCGAGGTGTTCGCGCTGATGCGCGAGGACGGCGCGTTCCTGGCCCGCTGGCCGGGCGGGCCGTCCTCCACCGACAAGCTGCCGCCGTCGGCGCTGTTCTTCGGCGAGATCGCCCGTCGGCCCGAGCGCGGCCTCTACACCGGCGTGTCGCGGCTCGACGGCGTCGAGCGGCGGGTCGGCTATCGTCGCGTCGAGGGCTTCCCGATCTACGTGATCGCCTCGATCGACACCGCGACGATCCGCGACGAGTGGCTCCGCGGGCTGCTCGGCCACCTCGTCTTCGGCCTGCCGGCGACGCTCCTGCTGCTCTGGGTGCTGTGGGTGGCCCACCAGCGGACCGCCGGCCTCTATGCCGAGGCGGTGCGCCGCGAGGCGGCCGAGACGGCGCTGCGCCACGCCCAGCGCCTCGAGGCGGTCGGCCGGCTGACCGGCGGGGTGGCGCACGACTTCAACAACCTCCTGATGGTGATCTCCGGCAGCGCCGACCGTCTGCGCCGCATCGTCCAGGGCGAGAAGGAGAGCCGGCTCGTCGAGATGATCACGACCGCGGCCAAGCGCGGCGAGACGCTCACCCGCCAGCTCCTGTCGTTCTCCCGCCAGCAGGCGCTGAGCCCGCAGGGCATCGACCTGTCCCAGCGCATGCCGGAGCTCTCGGAGCTGGTCCGCCGCTCGCTCGCCGACGACGTCGAGGTGACGATCGACGTGCCGGATCGCGCCTGTCCGGTGAAGGTCGACCCGGGCGAGTTCGAGGTGGCGGTGCTCAACATCTGCGTCAACGCCCGCGACGCCATGCCGAACGGCGGGCGGCTCGTCGTGCGGGTGCGGGACGCGGTCCTCGACGAGGCCGGCGACGGCGGCCTCGAAGGCGCCTTCGTGGCGCTGTCGTTCACCGACACCGGGAGCGGCATTCCGGACGACGTTCTGCCGCGCGTGTTCGAGCCGTTCTTCACCACCAAGGAGACCGCCAAGGGGACCGGCCTCGGGCTGAGCCAGGTCTACGGCTTCGCCCGCCAGGCCGGCGGCGACGTGCGCATCGACAGCCGGGTCGGCGCCGGCACCACGGTGACGCTGTGGCTGCCGCGGGTGCCGTTCGAGCCGGTGGCGGCGGAGCCGCGGCCCGAGCCGGCGGCCGCACCGGCCGGCCGCAAGACCGTGCTGGTGGTCGAGGACAACCTCTCGGTCGCGGACGTCTGCCGGTCCTATCTCGACCAGCTCGGCTACGAGGCCGCCTTCGCCGCGTCGCCGCGCGAGGCGCTGGCCGCGCTCGCCGACGGGCACGGCGTCGATCTCGTGCTCTCGGACATCCTGATGCCGGGCGGCATGAGCGGGTTCGATCTCGCGCGCGAGCTGCGCACCCTGCAGCCGTCGCTGCCGATCGTGCTGATGACCGGCTTCAGCGACCGCGCCGGCGAGGTGGCGTGCGACGGCTTCCCGGTGCTGCGCAAGCCGTTCGACATCGACGCCCTGCAGCGCGAGCTCGCCGCCGCCTTCGCTCGCCGCGACGGCACCGCCGCGGCGTGACGGCCTCGTCGTTCCGGGCCGCTGTGCAGCAGCGGAGCCGGACTCCGGCCAAGCGTCAGCCACGCGCCCGGTGCTCGCCGCCGGAGTCCGGGCGCGCGGGCCTGAGGCCCGTGCCCCGGACCGACCGGGAAGGCTCACCCGCGCCGGCGCTCGTCCGGGCCGGTGGCGACCGGGCGCGACGGCTCCTCGGTCCATTCCGACATCGAGCCGTCGTAGAGCGACACGTCGGGCCGCCCGAGGAGTTCCGCCAGCACGAACCACGGGGTCGCCGCCTGGTGGCCGGTGTTGCAGTAGGCGATGACCGGGGCGGCCGGCAGGGGAGCGACCAGCGCCGCCAGCGCGTCCCTGTCCTTCAGCCGGCCGGTCGCGGCGTCCCAGGCCGTGGTGTGGTCGAGCAGGAAGGCTCCGGGCAGCCGGCCCGGGACCCGCGCCTGCGGGCTCTTCGATCGCCCCTCGAAGAAGGCGAGCGCCCGGGTGTCGAGCAGCACGGCGTCGTCGGTCGCCAGCGCCCGCACCACCCGCTGGATCTCCGCCCGCGCTGCCGGCGCGACCGCGACCGGGTAGGGGGCTGCCTCGGGGCGTCGGCTGGGCCCGCCGACCACCGGACGGGACGGATCGGCGCTCCACGCCGCCATGCCGCCGTCCAGGATCGTGATGCGCCGGTGGCCGGCCATCCGCAGCGTCCAGTAGACGCGCGCGGCGGCGGCGAAGTCGCCGGCGGAGGTGCCGGCCGAGATCACGACCGCGGTCTGGTCCGGCCCGAGGCCGAGGCCGCCCAGCAGCGCGGCGAGTGCCTCGGGCTCCGGCAGCAAGCCGGTCGCCATGCCGCGCGTGGCGCGCCAGCCGTCCTCGACATAGTCGGAGTGCACGGCGCCGGGAATGTGGGCCGTCAGATACGCGGCGCGGCCGCCGCCGTCGACCACCGAGCGGATGTCGATCAGCCGCAGCGCCGGATCACCCAGGCGGGCGGCGAGCCACTCGGCCGAGACGAGCGGCGGGACGGCGTCGGAGGTGGCGGTCTCGGATTCGGGCATGGCGCACTCCTGGGCGGGAGGGCGTTATAGCATCGGGGCGGGGCTGTCCCGAGGCCGTCATGGCCGGGCTCGTGCTCTGCACGCGACCGGGGCGAGGGTTTACGGAGCCGATGGAGGCCTCGACACCCCCTCACCCGGATCTCGCGCTGTCGCGCGGGAACCGACCTCTTCCCGCCGGGGAGAGGTGAAAAGGAGCCTTCACACCGAAAAGTCACCCGTGAGCGGCGTCGAGCGCTGGCGCGGGATGCGGGCGCCGCGGCGCTGCATGTCCTTGAGGATCACGTACATCTGCGCCGCCGTCAGGGCGTCGTTGAAGGCGTCGTGCTGGGGCAGCATGGTCAGCCCGAGGTCGGCCGCGATGGCCGCGTAGCGCAGGTCGATCTCGGTGCCGGGCGGCGCCTTGCCGTATTTGCGCTCGTAATACAGCTCGGAGACGTCGATCTGGCGGTTCGGCAGGTTGATGTTGAGCATGCCGAACAGGTACTTGTTGATCATCCGGACGTCGAACGACACCCAGTAGCCGACCAGCGGCCGGCTGCCGATGAAGCGCAGGAACTCGGGCATCACCTCGCGGATGGTGCGCCCCTGCTTGACGTCGGTCTCGCGCAGCTGGTGCACCTTGATGGCCGACACCTCCATGGCGGCGCCGGGGCGGACCAGCGCCCGGAACGTCTCGCTGGTCAGGATGGTGTTGCCGCGGATCTTGATCGCCGCGATGCTGATCACGTCGTCGGCCAGGATGTTGAAGCCCGACGTCTCGCAGTCGAACGACACCACCTCGCCCGAGTCGTCCTGGTCGAACAGGAACGCGTAGGCGTTGTCGGCCAGCAGGATGCGGTCGAACAGGGCGCGGCTGCGGCGGAGGAGCTCGGAGCGCATCAGAACACGCTCAGATGGTAGCGGTTGCGGACGATCTCGCGGAAGCGCTTGACGACCCGCAGGGCGTCGCGCAGCAGGTCGCGGTCGCGGGTCGTCAGCTCGCCGAGCTTGACGATCGATTCGCGCTCGCGCCGGCCGGTGGCGATGGCGGAGAGCTGCGAGCGCAGCCGGATCTCCATGAAGTAGGACAGCGCGCTGGCGAGCTCGCGGCCGAGATCGGCGCCGAACAGGCCGGCCTCGGCCAGCGCCTCGATGCGCCGCGCCGTCGACACCTCGCGGATGCCCTGGTCGATCGCCAGCGTGCGCACGCCGTGGACGATCGGGAAGGTGCCGGACTTCTTCACGTCGATCTCGTCCGAGCCCACCCCGACCGAGGCCATGAAGGCGGTGAGCATGCCGGCGCTCGCCCCGGCGAACAGGTCGATGGCGCGGGCGAAGCGGGCGAGATACGCGGTCTCGCCGCGCATCATCTCGACCATCACGGTCTTGGTGCGGTCGAGCAGCTCGGCATGGCCCGTCACCGAGACGGCGTCGAAGAAGATGCCGAGATTCATCGGCCCGTCCTCGGCGGGGGAGCGGATCCAGCCTTCGATCTGCACGAGGAAGTCGTCGATCGGCTGTGACCAGCGCGGGTTCTTCACCATCACGTCGCCGGGGCAGGGCGGAAAGCCGAAGCTCTCCAGCGCGCCCGAGAAGGCGGCGCGGAACGCCTGCAGATCCGCCTCCGGCACCGGCTGCGCGAGCAGCAGGCCGTTGTCCTGGTCGGTGCGCACCGTCTGCTCGCCGCGGCCCTCCGAGCCCATCACCAGGAGGCAGCCGTGCTCGCGGATCGAGGGCGGCGCCACCATGTCGAACAGCTTCGCGAACAGCCGGCGGTTGAGGTCCGAGGTGATCTCGGCGATCACCTCGACGCGGGCGCCCTGGCGGTGCAGCCGCTCGACCTGGCTCTGGATGTCGAGCGCGCAGGACTTCAGGTCCGCCGGCAGCTTGGCCTGCTCGATCTGGCCGGGGATCAGCTGCGGGTTGCCGGCGACCAGCCCGAGGATGTCGATGTCCTCCAGCACGCCGACATAGGCGCCGCCGGACCGGATGGCGAGGCGGCGCTTGTTGTTGCGGGTCATCGCGATGACGGCGGCGAACACGAAGTCGTCGATGTCGATCGAGACGACGTCGAAGTGGCAGACCTCGCGCACCGGCGCGTCCAGCGGCTTGCGGTCGACCACGAAGGCCTTGGCCAGGTTGGCGCCGGTGACGATGCCGGTGCGCTCGCCGTCGCGCACGAACAGGGTGTTGTTGTTGCGCTCCTGCATGAGCTGGCCGGCGTCGTGCAGGCTGGTCGCGCCGTCGACGAAGATCGCCCCGTGGTAGCGCACCTCGCGCACATGGGCGCGCAGCGCCGAGTCGACGCCCTCGCGGTCGCGCCGGTCGTAGGATCGCAGCTTTCGCGAGATCTCCGAATAGAAGAAGGCGGCGAAGCCGGGATTGCGGGAGATCAGATCCTGCACCACCGCCTTGGGCAGCAGGTAGCAGAGCGTCTCCTCGGCGGCCACGAAGGTGGTGCCGGCGGGCCCGTGCACCAGCGAGCGTGCGTCGAACGTGTCCTTCGGTCCGAGGCTCGACTCGACCGTCTCGCCGTCGCGCTCCTCGACCCGGCCCTTGATGACGACGTGCAGGCGCTCGGAGCGCTGCCCGGCCGGGATGATCGTGTCGCCGGGCGGGAAGTAGCCGATGTCGATCGCCGCCCTCAGGGTGCCGATCTCGTCGTGGCTGAGCCGGTCGAAGGGTGGGTTCTGGGCGTCGAAGGCCTGCGACATGGATCTTCCGACCACACGGATCCGAGACGGCCGGTCCTGGATCGCGCGGGGGCGTCGCGGCGGGACCCGAGGCGGGGACGGCCGATCCGGTCGGGTCGGCCGCCGGAGGAAGTGGCCGGCCCGCCCGCGGCGGACCGGCCGGTCGTCTAGTGCGACACCGCCTTGGTGGCGCCGATGCCGGTCTCCGAACGCACGTACTGCGACTCGAAGCCGGCCTTGTCGATGGCGCCGCGCTTGGACCCGTCCAGCTTGGAGAACAGCCAGATGCCGGCGAACGCGATGGTCATCGAGAACAGCGCCGGGTTGTCGTAGGGGAACGGCGCCGAGGCGAAGCCGAAGGTCTTCACCCAGACGGCGGGGCTGAGCACGACCAGCGACACCGAGCTGATCAGGCCGAGCAGGCCGCCGAACAGCACGCCGCGCGTCGTGGTGCCGCCCCACAGGATCGACATCAGCAGGACCGGGAAGTTGCAGCTCGCCGCCACCGCGAAGGCGAGGCCGACCATGAAGGCGACGTTCTGGTTCTCGAAGATGTAGCCGAGCACGATGGCGACGATGCCGATCACCACGGCCGTGATCTTCGACACCCTGACCTCGCGGTCCTCGGAGACGCGGCCCTTGGCGATCACCGAGGCGTAGAGGTCGTGGCTGACCGCCGAGGCGCCGGCGAGGGTCAGGCCGGCGACCACGGCCAGGATGGTGGCGAAGGCGACGGCCGAGATGAAGCCGAGGAAGAGCGAGCCGCCGACCGCGTTGGAGAGATGGATCGCCGCCATGTTGGTCCCGCCCAGCAGGGCCGTGACCTTGTTGTAGGCGCCGTCCGCCCCGACCTTGTAGAAGCTCGGGTCGTTCATCAGGAACGTGATGGCGCCGAAGCCGATGATGAAGGTCAGGATGTAGAAGTAGCCGATGAAGCCGGTCGCGTAGAACACCGACTTGCGGGCCGCCTTGGCGTCCGACACGGTGAAGAAGCGCATCAGGATGTGGGGCAGGCCGGCGGTGCCGAACATCAGGGCGAGGCCGAGCGACAGCGCCGAGACCGGATCCGACACGAGGTTGCCGGGCGCCATGATCGAGGCGCCCCTGGGGTGCGTCTCGACCGCCTTCTGGAACAGGGCCTCGGGCGAGAAGCCGAACGTGATCAGCACCATCAGGGCCATGAAGGTGGCGCCGCCGAGCAGCAGGCAGGCCTTGATGATCTGCACCCAGGTGGTCGCCACCATGCCGCCGAAGGCGACGTAGATGATCATCAGGGCGCCGACCGAGATGACGGCGTAGAGATAGGGCAGGCCGAACAGGAGCTCGATCAGCTTGCCGGCGCCGACCATCTGGGCGATAAGGTAGAACGCCACCACGGTGAGGGTGCCGATCGCCGACAGGCTGCGGATCTGGGTCTGCTCCATGCGGAACGACACCACGTCGGCGAACGTGTACTTGCCGAGATTGCGCAGCCGCTCGGCGATCAGGAACAGGATCACGGGCCAGCCGACGAGCCAGCCGACCGAGTAGATCAGCCCGTCGAAGCCGGAGGCGAAGACGAGGCCGGAAATCCCGAGGAACGAGGCGGCCGACATGTAGTCGCCGGCGATCGCGAGGCCGTTCTGGCCGGCCGTGATGCCGCCGCCGGCGGCGTAGAAGTCGGCGGCCGAGCGGGTGCGCCGCGCCGCCCAGTACGTGATCCCGAGGGTCGCCGCCACGAAGGCGAAGAACATCAGGATGGCGGGGAGGTTCAGGGCCTGCTTGCCGCCGCCTTCGATCGGGCCGGCGGCGAGCGCCGCGCCACCGAGCGCCGCGAGCGCGAGGACCGCCGTGAGGGTGGCGGCCGTGGTGCGGAGCGCGCGCATCACTTCTGCCTCCCGACGATGTTCGTGGTGATGTCGTCGAACTCGGAGTTGGCCCGGCGCACGTAGATGCCGGTCAACAGGAAGGCCGAGACGATGACGCCGAGACCGATCGGGATGCCGACCGTGGTCACGCCGGTGCCGATCTTGATGGCGAGCACGCCCGGCGCGAAGGCGATGACGAAGATGAAGCCGAAATAGATGACCAGCATCGTCAGCGTCAGCGTCCACGCGAAGCGTGCGCGCTTGGTGACGAGTTCCTGGAACTGCGGATCTTTCTTGATCGTGTCGTACGACGGCGTACTCACGGCGTCCCCCTTGGTTAGAGCCTCCCGCTCCATTGTCGGCCGCCTGTTTGTCGCGGCTCTGATTTGTGCGGCACGATAGTCACGGCGACCATGCGGCGCAATGAGACCAAAGACGCAACTCGCCCGTCCTGCCATCCGAAGAATCACGTGGAGCGGGGCCGCCGGCCGACACGATCACGTGCGTGGTCCCGAACCGGTCGACGGCGCGTGGGCCGGTCGACCGGTGGGGTGCTCCCCGGCGCCGGCCCGCGCCGCGGGCCCGGGCCTCCGGCCGGCGGCGCGGGTCGTCCGGACGGCCGGGCTGCGGCGCTTTGGCGCGACCGGCGCCGGTCCGGTTCTGCTGGATGACGGCCGCCGCGTCCCTATATCGTCAGGGTCACCGATCCGGGCCCCTCTGGCGGCGTCGACGCCGCGATGTCGGATCTTTCACCTGCCGCTCATTTCGCATCGATTCCGATGCGGCCGGAGCGACATCTGGAGGATTGCGATGGAGCTCCTGTCCGGAGTCGGTCTTCACGACGTCATGGTCTCGGCCGGGTTGACGGCCGACGTGCTCGGCAAGCCCGCCTGGGCCTGGCTGGTGTTTCTCGGCATCGTCACCACGCTCCTGGTGCTCGATCTCGGCGTCCTGCACCGCAAGGCGCGCGAGATCCGGGCCGGCGAGAGCCTCGCGCTCTCCGCCGCCTACATCCTGATCGCGCTCGTCTTCGGCGCCTGGGTGTGGTCCGGCATGGGCCGCGAGGCCGGCGTCGCCTGGCTCACCGGGTTCTTCGTCGAGAAGACGCTGGCGCTCGACAACGTCTTCGTCATCTCGCTGATCTTCGCGACGCTCGCGGTGCCGCCGCATCTGCAGCACCGGGTGCTGTTCTACGGCATTCTCGGCGTCATCGTGCTGCGCGCCGTGATGATCGGGCTCGGCACCGCGATCGTGTCGTCCTTCGCCTGGGTGCTGTTCCTGTTCGGCGCGATCCTGATCGCCACCGGCATCAAGATGATGGTGGTGGCGGAGAACCCCTCCGCCTGGGTCGACAACCGGGTGATGCGGTGGATGCACCGCCGCCTGCGGGTCACCCGCGAGCTGCACGGCGAGGCGTTCTTCGTCCGCCGGGCGGCGGCGGAGGGCGGTCCGGCGCTCCTCCACGCGACGCCGCTGTTCGTCGCCCTGGTGCTGATCGAGTTCGCCGATCTCGTGTTCGCGGTCGACAGCGTGCCGGCGATCTTCGCCATCACGACCGACCCCTACATCGTCTACACGTCCAACATCTTCGCGATCCTCGGCCTGCGCGCCCTCTACTTCGCGCTCGCCGCCTCGGTGCACCGCTTCCGCTACCTGAAATACGCGCTGTCGCTGGTGCTGGTGTTCATCGGCGCGAAGATTTTCTGGAACCAGATCGTCGGCAAGGTCGATCCCCTGGTGTCGCTCGGCGTCACCGCGACCCTGCTGGCCGGCGGCGTGATCTACTCGATCGTCCGGACGCGCCGCGAGCCGGCCGCCGCCGATCCGGAGCGCGCCGCGCCGCGCACCACGCTGCTCGGACCTTTGTTCGAGGAGAAGCGCGCCCCCGCCGCGCCGGGCGCGCCGGTGGCGCGATCGGCCGAGCTCCCGTCGCTGCCCCGCGAGGGCTGACCCCCGCGCCGCCCGCTCCGCCGGGCGGTGCTCCTGCAAGACCGAAGGACCGACCATGATCGACGTGAACAAGATCCTGACCGCCGTGCTGGCCGGCGATGCCGCGCCCGGTGCGCCGGCCCCGGCGACCAGCCGGGAGACCGGCTTCCTCACCCGCGGGCGCAGCCTGCCGCCCTCGACGCTCGACCGCGGCGGGGGCGGCGCGCCCTTCGACCTCGCGAGCCTCGCCGGCCGGCTGGGCGGGCTCGGCGGGCTGGGTGGGCTGGGCGGGCTCGCCGGCGGCGGGGCCGGCCGCGGCGGCGCGGGCGGGGGCGGACTCGGCGACCTGCTCGGCCGCCATGCCGGGACGCTCGGCGCCGGCGGTCTCGCCGGGGGCCTGGCCGGCGTCCTCCTCGGCTCCAAGCACGCGCGGAAATACGCCGGCACGGCCCTGCAGGTCGGCGCCGCCGCCGTGCTGGGCGGCCTCGCCTACAAGGCGTATCAGGACTATCGCGCCGGCCGGCCGGTGCTGCCGCAGGGCGTCGGCGACATGCTCGGGCAGATGCTCGGCCAGGGCACCGGAGGAGCGGCGGGCGGCGCCGCACCGGCCGGTGCGGCCGGCGGCAGCGAGGCCGATGCGGCGCAGACGACCCTGCTCCTGCTGCGCGCCATGATCGGCGCCGCCCTGGCGGACGGCCGCATCGACGAGGCCGAGCGCGCGCGGCTGATCGACCGGGTCGAGGCGAGCGCGCTCACGCCGGACGAGCGGCAGGTCCTGGAGGCGCTGATCGCCCGGCCCGACACGCCGGCCTCGCTCGCCGCCGATGCGCGCACCCCGGAGGAGGGCGCCGAGGTCTATCTCGCCGCCTATGTGGCGATCGACGCCGACACGCCGGCCGAGCGCGCCTGGCTCGACGACCTCGCGGCACGCCTGAACCTCGATCCGCGGCTGCGGCAGAACCTGGAGACGGCCGGCGACGCGGCGGTCGCGGCCGCGTGAGCGACGAAGTGTCCGGGTGATTGCTTCGCTGGTCATTCCGGGGCGCGCGAAACCCGCGAACCCGGAATCCTGCCCCCTGCAGAGTTTCGTCGCTGGAGTCCGGGCTCGCGGCTTCGCCGCGCCCCGGAATGACGACCACCACCCCGTGGCTTACTCGGCGGCCAGTCCGGCGCGGGAGTGGTTCGCGTAGGTCGCCCAGGTCGGCGCGTAGGCGTCGTCGGCCTGGTTGCCCCAGGTGCTCCAGCCGGGCCGGGTGCCGCGGGCGAACAGCTCGAGATAGGGCCCCGGCGAGCACGCCTCGATCAGGGCGTACTGCTCGTCTGGCTTTCGCGAGTGCTCGCGCTTGCGGGTGGCGAGGAAGTTCACCTGGCGGCGGCCGGCCTCGCGGGTGCGGGCGTTCCTGCCCCGCACCCCGAACAGGATCAGCTCGGTGACGTTGCGGAAGTAGAACCCCACCCCGCGCCCGTCCGGGCCGCCGTCCTTCCTCACCTTGTGCCAGACGATGTTGGACTTGTAGGTGAAGCCCCAGGCCCGCATCACGGCGAGCCCTTCGGGCAGCAGCGCGTTGGGCACCCACAGATAGAGATGGGCCGGCTCGGCGGCGAGCGCCGCGACCGGCAGCGCCTCGATCTCGGCCAGCGTCAGCGTGCCGTAGCGCGACAGCCGCCGGTGCTCCGGCGCCATCTTGCCGGTGCGGTTGACGAACTGCCAGGGCGGGTCGGCCAGCACGGTGGCGAAGCGGCGGCCGGCCGCGAAGGCGGCGAGATCGGCGGCGGCGGTGCGATCGGCGGCCATCGTTCGTTCGGTCCAGCGGCACACGACTCGCGGCGGTCACGCCGCGTTCCGTTACATAGCGCGCCGACGTCGGCCGCCGCCAGGGGCGGCGGTCGTGCGGGGATCGTGCGAGGCGGTCGGCCCGCCGCGGCTGCCGTGAATATCACACGCGCGGCAGCGGGGGGGCGGCCGGCTTCTCCTCGGCCGGCGCCAGCCGGGAGGTCAGCGACTGGATGAGATCGATCGGGACCGGGAACACGATGGTCGAGTTCTTCTCGCCGGCGATGTCCTGCAGGGTGGAGAGGAAGCGCAGCTGCATCGACTGCGGCGTGCGGGCCAGCATCTCGCCGGCCTCGACCAGCTTCTCGGCCGCCTGCTGCTCGGCCTCGGCGCCGATGATGCGGGCGCGGCGGTAGCGCTCCGCCTCGGCCTGGCGGGCGATGGCGCGGATCATGCTCTCGTCGATGTCGACGTGCTTGATCTCGACATTGGCGACCTTGATGCCCCAGGCGTCGGTCTGGCTGTCGAGGATCACCTGGATGTCGCGGTTGAGTTTGTCGCGCTCGGCCAGCATCTCGTCGAGCTCGTGCTTGCCGAGCACCGAGCGCAGCGTCGTCTGCGCCAGCTGGCTCGTCGCCATCATGAAGTTCTCGACCTGGATCACCGCCTTGTCGGCGTCGACGACGCGGAAATAGACGACGGCGTTGACCTTCACCGAGACGTTGTCGCGCGAGATCACGTCCTGGGTCGGGACGTCGAGCACGAGGGTGCGCAGGTCGACCCGCACCATCTGCTGCACGAGCGGGACCAGGATGATCAGCCCCGGCCCCTTCACGCCGGAGAAGCGGCCGAGCGTGAACACCACGGCGCGCTCGTACTCCCGCAGGACGCGCACCGCGGCGACGGCGAGACCGACCGCCAGCGCGGCGATCAGCAGCCAGGGAAGGGCGGACGCGAACACGGTCATGGCGGATCTCCTTGCGCGAGCGGATCGGGGGCGGGCGCGACCCGCAGCGTGAGCCCGTGCCGGGCGACGATCCGCACGGTGCGGCCCGGGGCCAGCGACCCGGGGGCGAGGGAGCCGTGCGCCCGCGCCTGCCAGACTTCGCCGTGGATCCGGACCTCGCCCGCGCGGTCGGTCCAGGTGATCACCGTGCCTTCGCTGCCGACCAGGGCCCGGTCGCCGGTGACGACGCGGTGGCGATACGCCCGCCGGGCGACGACGGCCGCCAGCAGCGCATACACCGCGAGCACGGCGGCGAGCCCGGCCAGGACCGGACCGGTCAGCCCGGCCGTCACGGCCGGCCCGTCGAAGACGAGCAGCAGGCCGGCGGCCAGCAGGACGAAGCCGCCGAAGCCCAGCACGCCGAGCGTCGGCAGCACCAGCTCGGCGGCGATGAGGGCGCCCCCGAGCATCGCCAGACCGTATCCGGACCAGCTGCCCAAGACGCCCGCGACGGCCGATGATTCGCCCGGTCCGGCGACCGCCGGCAGGGCGGCCGCCGCCCCCACGAAGGCTGCGGAAAGAACCATCGGACCGCCTGCGACCTCGGTGATGTCGGCGATCGCCGGCGGGGCGGTCCGAAGCCGCCACCGCCCGCCGCCTCGCCGGGACTCGCAGGGGTAACGGTCGGCCGTCGACGGCGTTCCGGTGGCCCGCCTCGGCCGCCCGCGACCCGATGACACCTGCGGCGACAACGGCTAAGACAGGAGGCGATGACAGTGGGCGATTGCCCATCCTCCTTTTGGGAGGCGCCGATGCCGTCGGAATCGTTGCTTCCGCAGCTCAGAAACGCCGCGCTGTTCTGGCTCCTCCTGTTCGCGATCGCCTTCGCGAACGGGGCGCTTCGCGAGCTGGTGCTGGTGCGCCTGCTCGGGCCCGACGCGCTTCCCGTCTCGGGGGTGACCGGCATCCTGGCGATGGTGACCGCCATCGCCCTGTTCGTGCGCGCGGCGCGGCCCGGCTTCGGCGTCGCCTTCGCGATCGGGACGATGTGGCTGGTCCTCACCCTCGGGGCCGAGGCCGCGCTGGTGCTGGCGAGCGGCAAGCCGTTGCGTGCCGTGGTCGACGCCTTCTCGGCCGGTGCGGTGGCGGAGGGCGACCTGTTCGCGCCGCTGGTGGTGTTCGTCGCGCTGGCGCCGCCGCTGTTCGCGCTGCTGCGCCGTCCGCTTCACTGATTCGTCCGCGCCGGAACGCCCGGACTCGCGGGCCTGCTCCGCAGGCGACGGAGTGGAAATCCGCCGCGATCGGGCGCCACTGGCGCCGAAAGCCGCTATCATCGAATCGAAATCGTATCCGAGTATCGAGGCTCGCCATGACCCACCGTCCGTTCCGTCTGCCGCTCGTCGCCGGCCCGTCCGCCCTCGGCCTCCGGGTGGCTGGTCTTCTCGCCGCGAGCCTCGTCGTCGCCGTCTGCGTCCCGGCACGGGCCCAGTCGCCCTGGCCGTCGCAGCCGGAATCGCAGGCCCAGGTCCAGGACCGCTGGCCGGCGCCCACCCAGCAGATGGAGCAGCGCGCTCCGGAGGCGACCGGGGCCCCGGCGTCCGAGCCGGCCGCCAAGCCCCGCCCGGCCCGCAAGCCGAAACCGAAGCCGGCGCCGGCCGCCGAGGGCGATCCCGCCGCCGCGCCGGCCGCCGCTCCCCGCGCCGCCGCCCGCGCCGGGGCAAAGCCGGCCGCCGGCGCGCCCAAGGCGATCGCCTGCTCGGGCGTGTTCGCCAAGAGCTCCACACATCTCGCGCTCGCCACCGCGTTCGATGCCAAGAACGTCGACTTCACCGAGGTCGACGGACCGGAGGGCAGCAAGCTCAACGCCTCGGTGCTGTTCCCGACCGAGCCGAAGCGCCGTCTCGAGGTGCTGTGGCAGAACGAGGCGGCGCGCAGCGACATCGCCCTCATCGTCATCACCGGCCAGTCGGCCTGGACCGGCCCGAAGGGGCTGAAGCTCGGCCTCGGGCTCGCCCAGCTCGAGAAGATCAACGGAAAGCCGTTCAAGCTCTCCGGCTTCGACCAGGACAACGGCGGCTCGGTGGTGGACTGGCAGGGTGGCGCGCTCGACGCGCTGCCGGGCGGCTGCAAGGTGGGCATCCGGCTGGTGCCGGACGCCAAGGCGACCGACGCGGCCAAGGCGCAGGCGGCCGGCAAGGAGTTCGTCTCCACCGACGCCGCCGTCAAGGGCGTCAAGCCGTCGGTCGCCGAGATCCTGTTCGGCTATCCGCAGCAGCAGTAGAGCAGCAGGAGAACCGTCGGTCTCCCGGCGCCGCCTCGTCGCGGCGCCGCCGGGCGCCTGCGCGTCGGGTCAGGCCGGCTTCGGCACGGTCGGCGGCGACGCGGTCGACCGGGTGCCCGCCGCCGCACCGGGGCCCGCGCCCATGCCCCCGCTCGCCGGGGCGGACGCCGACGCGAACGGCCCGGAGCGGGCCGCCTGCAGGGCGGCGCGCGCCCGCGCCCCCGAATCCCCGGCCTTCGGAAGGTCGGCATAGTCGCCGCGCAGCGCCTTGAGGGCGTTGCGCTCGACGTCGATCTCGCGCGCCGTGCGGAAGCCCATCCGCCGCATCACCGGCAGCGGCGGGCACCAGCCCTGGGTGGCGTGCTGCAGCAGGAACCCGCCGACCACGGCCGGGAGGGCGAACCAGCCGCCGCCGCGCGTCAGCGCCAGGAGCGAGCCGGCGAGCCCGATCGCCGCGGCGTTCGCCTGCAGGGCGCGCTCGACGTCCCACTCGGCATCGAGAGCCCGCAGCCGGATCGGGATCTCGTCGGGATGCTCGGCGTAGAACAGCACGTTGCGTTCGATCTGGCGGTCGATCGCCGCGTTGACCTCGGCGTCGGTCATGCGGCGCACGCGCTGCGGCGTGCCGGGAAGCGTGGTGGTGTGGCGGATGGTCATCGGGGGTGTCCGGCTCGTGCGTTCGAAGGGGCGGAGGGAGTGAAGGCGTGGCGCCGCGGCAGCGCCGGGCGCCGCCGCGACGGGCGAGGCGGTGCCGCCGTCAGCGCACGACGTCGGCCACCACGGTGCCGCTCGCGGGCTCGACCAGCAGGACCCGGCCGTTCACCACCGTGTACTGGTAGCCGCGGGTCTGCGGCACCTGGGCCACGATCCGGCGCGGCACCGGCGCCAGCGCGACCGTCTCGGGGACGACCGAGCCGACCGTGTAGGTCACGGTGCGGGGCGCCGGCGCTGCGGCGTATCCGGCGTAGCCGGGCTGCCAGCCGGTGCCCCAGGACTGGCCCCAGGACGGCTGCGCATAGGTCTGCTGCGCATAGGTCGGCGTCACCCGCTCGAGGGTCGCCGGGTCGTAGGAGGACTGCTGGCCCAGCGTCCGGTAGATGACGCTGCGCTGGGTCGGCGCGAGCGCCATCGGCTCGCTGGTGACCCGTCGCGTCGCCGTGCGGGTGCGGGCGGTGCGGGTCGGTTCCGGCTCCACGGCGCGGGCCATGATGGGCGGGGTGCCGCGCCGCACGGTGCGCACCGGCGGCACCGGATCGTCGACCGACTCCTCGATCACCACGGTGCGGGGCGCCGCGGCCTCCGGCGGGGCCGGTTCGGCATAGGGCCGGACCATCACCCCGCCGGCCGGCGGGGGCGGCGCCGCATAGGCCGGAGGCGGCGCGTAGCCGGGCGTCCAGCCGGGCGCCGGGGCCCAGCCCTGCCCATAGGCTTCGCCGGACGGCCCCCAGGTCGGGAACACGGGCACGGTCGAGACCACGGGCGGCGCCATGGTCTGCAGCGGCCGGCGCGTCACCGTGATGCCCTCCGGCCCCCGGGTGATCAGCGTCTCCACCGGCTCGTTGGTGATCTCGCGCGAGATGACGGTCTGGGCCTGGGCGAGGGCGGTTCCGGACAGGAGCGCCACGCCGACGGCGAGCATGCGGGTTGCGGTCATCGAGCTTCTCCGACCTGCGGACGGTACAGCCCAACGCCGGCCCGGAGGTGCCGTTCCGGCGTACCGCCACACGGCTGCGTGAGGCGCTTCGGATCCGTGAATTGCGACGAAGATTCGGCGGCGGCGCGGCAGAGAAAGCCCAATTGAGGCCGCGACCACGTCAAATTGCGCTGAGCTAATCGGGGGATGGCGTGTCGTCACGCCGGCGCCCCGAGGGGGCCCGCCGCGAGGCGGGTCGGGGGCCGGTCCGGATGCGCCGCGGGGACCAGTTCCAACGCAGGAGTACGGGGAAGCATGACCATCACCACCCAGGCGCCGCTGCAGCCGAACGACGACGTCGAGGCTGCCGCCACCTCGTTCGAGGGCGAGATCCGCGAGTTCGTGCGGCGCGACTTCACGCCGGTGCGGCGGCCCGACACGGGCTCGGGCGAGTTCGCCGCGAGCAACATCTCGACGCTGGTGCAGCGTGTCGCCGGCACCTCGCTGGCCGAGATCGAGAACCTGATCGGCGAGCTGCAGACGCTGCGCGACTACATCGCCAGCGAGGGCGAGCGCGTGCAGCGCGAGCTCGCCGGCTACGCCCAGCTCAACCAGGCCGCCATGGCCTCGACCCGCATCATCGCGGAGAGCATGTCGAAGTGGAAGACGCACGTCGACAGCAGCGTGGACGACACCAAGACGGCGTGAGCGGCGGGCAGGCCCGCCGTGACGTGATCAGATCATCGGATGTGGGCGTCGGGCACGACGCCCGACTGCGTCATGCCCGGCCTCGTGCCGGGCATCGACGTTTACGGGCAGGGGCCGGGCGGGCCGCCGGCGGCGCCCGGCGCGGTGTCTCACCCGCGCGACTTGTCCAGCGACAGCTTCTCCTTCAGCGCGTCGATCCGCTGCGAGGCCTCGGCCTTGGTGAGGTCGGGAGCGAAGGCGGCGGGATCGTGTGCCTGCTCGGACAGCGTCTTCAGATAGGACGCCTGAGCGCCCGTCATCGGCTCGCCGCCCGACACCCAGTCGCTCGGATCCTTCTCGGTGTTGCCGGGCGGAGCGGGATCGCGCTTGGGGTCGTGATCAGGACCGGCCGCCGTTTCGGTGTCGCTTCGCTTCGCCATCGCGCGTCCTCACTCGTTCGCCGTGATCACCACCGCGACGCGGCGCGACTCCGGCTCGACCAGCACGACCTGCTTCTCCACCATCGCCACCGCGAACGGCTTCGCCTCGGGCATCAGCGTCACCAGCGTGTCGGGCATCGGCGCCAGATCGACGCCGGGCGGCAGCGTCGCGCCGATCGACACGCGGAAGCCGGTCGGCGCCGCGTGGTTCTTCTGGGTGCGGCTGACGCTCTGATAGATCGTGTGGCGCTGGGCGTCCGTGAAGGTGACGCGCGGTGCCGCGCCCGGGTTCTGGGTGTCCTGGGCCGGCGTCTGCGCCGGCGCGCTCTCCGGGCCGACGATCGCGAGGGCGGCCGCGAGCATCAGGACGGGCAGGCATCGGCGCATGGGGAACTCCTCGGGGGTATGATCCGGGGTTCAACGCCGCCCTTTCGGGCCGGTTCCTGCCGCGGCGCGCCGCCGCCCGCCGCCATGCGGCCGCCGCACGTCTTGATGCGCCGTTAACCCTGTTTCGAATAAGATCCGGCGGGGGAATCGCTCCGGTCCATCGCGCCGCATGGCGCAGCGCTTGCTTCGCGACGCGCGTCGGCGCGCCGCCGGGGCGGGTGCCGCCGGGCAAAAAGGGGGCTGCCGATGATCATGGCACCGCTGTTCGCCGCGCCGCTGCTCGCGGCCTCGCTCGCCGTGACGGTCGCGACCGCGCCGCTCGATCCGGGGCGTGCGGCCGGATCCGGGCGCGCCGCGCTGCAGGGGCGGGTCGACGCCACCACCGACTGCATCGTCCGCGCCATCGCGGCCGATCCGCGCTCCCGGCAGGCGAGCGCCGACCCGGCGGGCCTCGGCGAGCTGATCGTCGATTCGATGCCGGCCTGCGCGACGACCGTGCGCGAGATGATCGACGCCTGGGACGCGTCCTACGGCGACGGGGCCGGCGAGACGTTCTTCATGGGCCCCTATCTCGACGTGCTGCCCACCGCCGCCGGACGGCTGCTGAAGGCCCGCGAGGGCCGGTGACCGGGACGGCTACTTCGCCAGCACCTCGACGACCCGCATGTTGGTCGGGTCGACCAGCACGACGCGGTCCTCGACGACGGTGTATCGGTAGGGCTTCGCCTCCGGGATGTCGGCGAGCGCCCGGTCCGGGAGCATGAGCAGCTCCATCGAGGCGGGCAGCTCGGCGCCGACCTGCGGCTGCACCCCGGGCGGCACCTTCACGTCGCGACGATTCTGACGCACCGCCTGGACGATCGCCACCTTCTGCTCCTCGGTGAGCGGCCGCGGCTGCGCCGGCACGGTGCCGATGCCGCCGGTCGACGGCGCGGCGGGCAGCGGCGGCGGCGACTCCTGGGCGATGGCGGGCGCGACCATCAGGGCGGGCGCGGCGATCAGCGCGCCGGCGACCGCGAACAGCAAAGGACGTGGCATCCGGACAGGCATGGCAACCTCGCGAGCGTCATGGATGTTCGAGAGGCAATGCCGCGCCGCGGCATTCGTTCCCGCGGCGAGGAGTCCAGCCGTCGTCGCGCCTCGTGCCGAGGAGCGTTCGCACAGCGCGGCTTCCATCGTTCCCGGGCCGGCCACCCGGATCGGCGCTTCGTGCCGTCCGGGCACAGGCTCCGGTCGGAGGCCGGAACCCAATCCCCGGACTTTCCGCAACAATTCCGACCGGGGCTATGGATTCCGGACAGCCGCTTCGCGGCTTCCGGAATGACCAGGCGTATCGCTCAACGACCTGCTACGCGCTGATGCGCTCGATCTCGGCGCCGCAGGCGACGAGCTTGTTCTCCAGCCGCTCGAAGCCGCGGTCGAGGTGATAGACGCGGTTGACCTGCGTCTCGCCCTCGGCGGCGAGCGCCGCGATGACCAGCGACACCGAGGCGCGCAGATCGGTCGCCATCACGGGCGCGCCCTTGAGGCGCGGCACGCCGGCGATGGTGGCGGTCTCGCCGTCGAGCCGGATGTCGGCGCCGAACCGGGCGAGCTCCTGCACGTGCATGAAGCGGTTCTCGAAGATCGTCTCGGTGATGTGCGAGGTGCCCTTGGCGCGGGTCATCAGCGCCATCAGCTGCGCCTGCAGATCGGTCGGGAAGCCCGGGAAGGGCGCCGTGGTGACGTCCACCGGGGCGATGCCGGCGCCGTTGCGCCTCACCCTTATGCCCTCGTTGGTGGCGGCGATCTCGGCGCCGGCCTCGACCAGCACGTCGAGCGCGGCCTGCAGGAGCTCGGGCCGCGCGCCCTCCAGCATCACGTCGCCGCCCGTCATCGCCACGGCCATCGCATAGGTGCCGGTCTCGATGCGGTCGGCGAGGACGCGGTGGCGGGTGCCGTCGAGCCGGGCCACGCCCTCGATCTCGATGCGCGACGTGCCGGCGCCCTTGATGCGGGCGCCCATCTTGATCAGGCAGTCGGCGACGTCGACGATCTCGGGCTCCTGCGCGGCGTTCTCGATGACCGAGCTGCCGCGCGCCAGCACGGCCGCCATCAGGGCCGTGTGGGTGCCACCGACCGTCACCTTGGGGAACACCACCTCGCCGCCCTTCAGCCCGTGCGGGGCGCGGGCCAGCACGTAGCCGCCGTCGATCTCGATGTCGGCTCCGAGATTGCGCAGCGCCATCAGGAGAAGGTCCACGGGCCGGGTGCCGATGGCGCAGCCGCCCGGCAGCGACACCTTGGCCTCGCCCATGCGGGCGACCAGCGGCGCGATCACCCAGAAGCTCGCGCGCATGCGCGAGACGAGGTCGTAGGGCGCCGTGGTGTCGACGATGCGCTTGGCCGAGATGTGCAGGGTCTGGCCGTCGTACTCGCCGTCGCCGGGCCGCTTGCCGCCGACCATCACGTCGACGCCGTGATTGCCGAGGATGCGCTGGAGCAGCGCGACGTCGGCGAGGCGCGGCACGTTCTCCAGCACCAGCGGCTCGTCGGTCAGCAGGCTCGCGATCATCAGCGGCAGGGTGGCGTTCTTGGCGCCCGAGATCGGAATCCGCCCGATCAGCGGCCTGCCGCCCACGATGCGAATCCGGTCCATGCTGCCCCCTCTGCCCACCCCGGGCCGGCCCGCGGCATCCTGCCGCCGGCGTGTCTATCCGTCCGTGCCGGATTGCTTGTCAGTGACGATTCCGGCGGAATCGTGGGTCCCGGGCGGGTCGGCCGGCGCGCCGGGCGCCTGCGAGCCGGTCGGTCCGGCGCCGCTGCGGGCCCGCGACTGGGCCTTGCGGCGCTTGAGATTCTCGCGCAACGCGGCGGACAGGCGCTGCTCCCGCGCGTCGCGTTCCCGATCCTTTCCGGTCCCCGCCATGGCGGCCTTAGAGCATGCCGGCCGGACCGGCGCAACGCGGCCGCAGGGGGCCCGGGCCGTCCGAATCACCGCCGGACGGCTCAGTGCGGGGCGCGCTCGACCACGGTCCAGCCGTGCTCGCGCAGCGACCGGCCGGCGAGCGGCGTCACCGTGCCGGACAGCCGCAGCTCGACGCCGCTGCCGAGCCGGCGCTGCTTCACGTCCTGGTCGATGACCGCGACGAGGTCGTTGGCCGGCCCGGTCCAGGCCAGCACGTCGCAAATCATGATCGCCACCAGCTTGCCACCACGGCTGCGGTTGAGCGGGAAGTCGCGCACGTCGACGAAGTCGGCGAGCCGCTCGACCGTCTCGTGATGGGCCGCGATCATCTCGATGCGCTTGCGCATGAACCAGGCGAGCTCGCGGCTCGGCGCCTGGGCGGCGCGGGCGACGAACAGCTCGCGGCCGCCGACGCCGTCGAGCCGGGCCAGCGCCGCGACGATGGCGGTCTGGTCGGCCGGCGTGAACACGGTGGTGTCGAGGAAGGCGGCGGTCGCCTCCGCCGAGATCCTCATGGCGGCGAGCCTCGCCCGGTTGGCGTCACGCAGCTCCGCCGGGGTCTTGTCGCGCACCATCAGGCCCAGATCGGCCGTCGCCTTGCCGGCCGAGACGGCGGTGCCGGCGGCGCCCGGGATGGCCGAGAAGGCCGCGCCGACCGACAGGTTGCCGAGCGCCGTCACCCGTGCCACCTGGGTCATGGCGTCCGACAGCGGCGTGAAGTCGGTGTAGGGGTCGACGCCGAGCCGCCAGGCGATCTCGCGCTTCGCCGCGGCGATGCCGAGCGCGCTCGCCGCCGGCCGGTCCGGGCTGTGGCCGATGTTGGAGAGGGTGGAGCCCATGCGGGTGAACACCTCGCCGACCCCGGTCATGGTGCGGTCGAGCGTACCGGCCGGGTCGCGAATCAGCCCGGTGGCGAGGCCGATCGGCTTCATCGCGGCGCGTGCCGCCGATTCGACGAACACGCTCGAGCGGTTCATCCGCTCCAGCGTGGCGAGGGCGGCGAGCTCGCGCAGCCGCATCTCCAGCATGTCGCGGCCTTCCACCCGGTAGCGGCCGAACGGCGTCTCCAGCCCGAACACCTGCAGGAAGCCGTCGCTCCGCACCGTGTCCTCGACCCGGTAGTTGGGCCCGTGCGCCCGCTCGCCCAGCACGGCGGCGGCCGAGACCATCGGCGGCTCCTCCAGGCCGGCCGCCGGCGCCGCCGGCCCGGGCGCGAAAACGAGGGTCAGCAGGGCCGTCCAGGCGAGGGCGAGCGTGACGGCGACGGCTGTCGGGGATCGAAACGAAAACGAATCGGTCATGGCGATGGTCCTGCCCGCCGCGATCATACCCCCGGCCCGCCGGGTCGGCCTCCGAAATCCCCGCCTCGCCCTTGCGCCCCCCCGGCCCTTGTGGCATGGAACCGCCGTTCCCGCCCGGTGCGTCGCACGGACCGCGCGAGCCTGATGCTGCCGTAGCTCAGTGGTAGAGCACTCCCTTGGTAAGGGAGAGGTCGACAGTTCAATCCTGTCCGGCAGCACCAGCAGAACCGCTGATTTCTCGAACGAATGACGATCGCGTCCGCTCTCGACAGCGGAGGCTGTCGCTGGTCGCCGGGGTCCCAGCCCGTCATCCCGGGGCGGCGCACTCGGGTCGGCGCTTCGCGCCGCCCGAGCACAGGCTCCGCGCCGAGCCCGGGATCCATAGCCCCTGTCGTTCCGGGAAGCCCCCGCCCTGCTGGGGCCCATCGAAACCGGGAGCATGGATTTCGGGGCGGGGCTGCGCGCGCGGTCAGCTCGCCTTCGTCACGGCCGGGATGATCCAGGAGCCGTCCAGGATCGACGGGGCGTTCTCGTCCGGCCAGTAGAGCCGCAGCATGAGGTAGAACTTGCCCTTCGGTGCCGGCAGCCAGTTCGCCTCCTTGTCCGGCCCGGGGCTCTCGGCCTGGACGTAGACGATCAGCGATCCGTCCGGCTCGAGCCTGGGGTTCGTCCGCATGCTCATCGAGTAGCGGTTGATCGGGTTCGCGACGAAGAAATACTTGTCGTCGTACATGGTCAACGACCAGAACCCCTTGGCCGGCGGCAGCTCGCCCTTGGCGAAGCGGAGGACGTACTTGTTCGACCCCTCGTAGGCCTTGCCGTGGGCGTCCTTGAGCGAGGTCGGGTACACGGCGTCCTGCGGCCGGTTGGCACCGAGCCCGATCGCCGTGACGAGGGCCCGCTGCAGGTAGTCGGTGCCGTAGGTGCCGGTCTTCAGGGTGAAGCCCCAGCCGTTGACGTCGGAGACGTCGCCGCCGCTGAACTTGAAGTGCAGCATGATGCGGTCGAACGACAGCTCCGGCAGCCGCCTGTCCCAGCGATGATCGACGGTGTTCGGATCGAACGGCTGCCCGGCGACGAGGCCGATCCGGCGGAAGTGCTCCATCGCCGGAGCGTCCTTGGCGGATGGCGGATTGCGCTTCATCAGGTCGGCCAGCAGCGTGAAGTACTCGACCGCGGTCATGCGGTTCACCTGGTCGCGGACCGGAGTCGTCATGTCGATCGCCGGGTCGACCTTGCCGGCCGGAGCCTCCCAGCTCTTGCCGCGCACCGACAGCGGATACAGCCTGAACTGGTCCTGCAGGGCGTGCACGGCGGCGTAGTCTTCCGGCGTGCCGGTGCAGTAGATGCGCCCGAGCATCCAGACGACGCTGGTCGGCGACTTCAGCTGGGTGAGCCCGGTCGGGACCGGTCCCGACCAGTTCGGGCCGGTGATCAGATAGGCCTGTGCCTGCGTCCCGGTGGTTCGGGTGCCGGGCACCGCGAACACGTCGGTCCAGCCGCTGAGGAACGGCAGCAGGAAGTAGCGCCCCTTCATGTCGGGCACCTCGACCACCCACGGCTCGTCGCCGACATCGATCCACGCCGTGGTGTAGAGCGTGTCGGCGTTCGGCGCCGTGACGTCGCGGAAGCTCGCGTCCGGGTACTGCCGCAGCTTGACGACCCGGCCCATCGGCGCGCGCGTGCCCTCCGGCGCGGCCACGTTGGTCATCACCCGCCGCGTCATCTCCATCGTCACGAGCGGGTAGCCGAACACATAGGCGTCCGACGCGATCTTGAACTCCTCGGCGCCGTAGATCAGGTCGCGCAACGGCCCGTCGAAGGACAGGGCCGGGTGGCCCGTCGCGCTCGCGGCGAGAAGTGAAAGTCCGCCCAGCATCGTGTCTCTGCGGGAAACCATGAAGCACCTCGTGAGCCAGCCAAGTGCATCGCAGTACCTCTTCGAAGCTACTACGACCGGCCCGCAGCGATATGCAGAATTGGACCAGCGACGCGCGATGACGCGCATGTGATGGTGCTGTCACAGGCGCGGGAGACTGGTCGGGCTAGCCGGATTATGCGAGAGGCCGCGGTTCCTGGACAATTGTCGATCGCAACGGCAGCCCGAGCCTGCAATGGCAGGTCTGGGCTCGTCCCGCGAGGTGCCCCCTCACGCCCCCGCCGGCACCGGCGGGACGTAGGTCAGCGGGGTGTGCGGCAGGGGCGGGAGCGTGACGGTGATCGGGTCGCCGGGCTTCACCTCGCCGCCCCGGACCACGATGCTCATCACGCCGCATTTGCGCACGACGCCTGCGGCCGTGCGCGCGACGAGCTGGCTCATCAGGCCGGGCTGGAACCGGTCGATCTGGACGCACGGGTTCCGCAGGCCGGTCAGCTCGATCACGGCCTCGGGGCCGAGGGCGAGCCGGGTGCCGGTCGGCAGCGCCAGCAGGTCGAGATCGCGGGTGGCGATGTTCTCGCCGAGCTCGCCGGGCCGGACGACGTGGCCCCTGCCGCGCAGCTCGTCCAGCGTCTCGGTCTGGATCAGGTGCACCTGGCGCAGGTTCGGAACCTTGCCGAACTTCCGGATGTGATAGACGTGCTGGTCGTGCGGGCCGGCATGCGCGTCGCCCTCGACGCCGAGTCCCGCGATCAGCTGGACGGCGTGGCTCGCCGCCTTGCTGAAGGCGTGCGCCGCGCTGCGATGCACGGAGACCACGACAGGCCGGGTGATCACGTCGGGCATTCGGGGGCGCCTCCTGGTTGCGGCGCGACCGCCGCCTGCGCGGCATGCGGCCGTCACCGGCCGCCGACATACACCATCGCGCGGCGGCTGCCGATCTCCGATCGGACGAACGCATTCGTCTGGAGCCGTGCAAGGCGGCGGACAGGCCCCTTCACCCCAGGATCGCCTTCACCTCCAGGTACTCCTCGAAGCCGAACACGCCGAACTCGCGGCCGTTGCCGGACTGCTTGTAGCCGCCGAACGGCAGGCTGCGGTCGAAGGCGGCGCCGTTGATGTAGACGCGGCCGGCCCGGATGCGCTCGGCGACCGTTCGGGCCCGCGCGCGGTCCTTCGACTGCACGAAGCCGGCGAGGCCGAACGGCGTGTCGTTGGCGATGGCGATCGCCTCGTCCTCGCTGTCGTAGCCGATGATCGACAGGACGGGGCCGAAGATCTCCTCCCGCGCGATGCGCATCTGCGGCGTCACGTCGCCGAACACGGTGGGGCGGACGTAATGGCCGCGGTTCAGCCCGGCCGGCCGGCCGGGACCGCCGGCGACCAGCGTCGCCCCCTCGTCGATGCCGGACTGGATCAGATCCTGCACCTTGTCGTACTGGGCCCGGCTCACCAGCGGCCCCATGGTGGTCGCCGGATCGAGCGGGTCACCGAGCCGGATGGTGTCGATCGCGTCGCGCGCCGCCGCGAACGCCGCCTCGCGCGCCGCGCGCGGGATCAGCATGCGGGTCGGCGACTGGCAGTTCTGGCCGGCATTGGTGTTACAGGCATGGACGCCGGCGATCACGGCGGCGCGCAGGTCGGCATCGGCCAGGATGATGTTGGCGGACTTGCCGCCGAGCTCCTGGGCGACGCGCTTCACCGTGTCGGCGGCGAGCTTCGCCACCCGCACGCCGGCCGCCGTCGAGCCGGTGAACGACACCATGTCGATCTCCGGGTGCGAGGCGATCGTCTCGCCGACCGTCGGCCCGTCGCCGTTGACCAGATTGAACACGCCCGCCGGCACGCCGGCGTCGTGCAGGATCTCGGCGAACAGCAGGGCGCTGAGCGGCGCGATCTCGCTCGGCTTCAGCACCACGGTGCAGCCGGTCGCCAGCGCCGGCGCGACCTTGGACGCGACCTGGTTGAGCGGCCAGTTCCACGGCGTGATCAGGCCGCAGACGCCGATCGGCTCGCGCCGCACGGTGCCGGCGCCCATCGGCTCCTCGAACCGGTAGGTCGCGAGCACGCGCTCGGCCTCCTCGAAATGGAACAGCGCCACGGTCGCCTGCCGCTCGGTCGCGAAGGTGATCGGGGCGCCCATCTCGAGCGTCATCGTCCGGGCGAGCTCCGGCAGCCGCGCGCGGAAGCCGGCGATGACGGCGCGAAGAACGGCGAGGCGGTGGTCGACCGGCGTCTCCGACCAGGTGGCGAAGGCACGGCGCGCCGCCCGCGCAGCCCGGTCGACGTCGTCGCGGGAGCCGAGACTGATCTGCGCGACGATCTCCTCGGTCGCCGGGTTCGCCACGCCGAGCGTGGCCGGCACGGCCGGATCCACCCAGGCGCCGTCGATGTAGAACGTCAGATGGTCCATGATCTCCTCCCCGCGTCCTCGTTTTCTCGTTGGGCTCGCTGGCTGGTGCGGCATCACAGATGCCGGCCCTCGTCCACCGGCACGACGATGCCGGTCGCACTGGTCAGGTGGACAAGGCAGGCGATCACGGCGCGCGCGACGTCGTCGGGCGTGGTGACGTGGGCGAGCGGCAGCCGTTCGGCCGTCTTCTGCAGCTGCTCGCGGGTGCGGCCGGCGACGAAGTCCGTGTCGACGCCGGCGGGCGAGACCGAGAAGACGCGGATGCGCGGCGCCAGCACCTTGGCGAGCCCGACCGTGAGCGCGTCGACCCCGGCCTTCGCGGCGACATAGGCGAGGCTGCTGCCGATCCCGGTTCGGGCCGCGATCGAGGAGATGTTGACGACGGCGGCGCCGCGGCCGCGCTCCAGCAGCGGCCGGAAGGCCCGCACCATCGCGAACGGTCCGCGCAGATTGATCGTGACGGTGCGGTCGAAGATCGCGTCGGTCAGCCCGTCGAGATCGGCGGCCGGCACCGGCGTGGTCGCGCCGCCGCAGTTCACCAGCGCGTCGAGCCGGCCGTGGCGGTCCTCGACGGCGGCGACCGCCGCGGCGATCGAGGCCGGATCGTCGATGGCGATGCGCAATGCGAGATGCCCGCTGCCGGCGAGGCCCGCGACCACCTCGTCCGCCGCCGCGCCGCGGCTGTTGTAGCCGACCACCACGGCGGAGCCGAGGGCGGCGAGGCGCGCCGCCGTCGCCCGGCCGATGCCGCTGCTGCCGCCCGTGACCAGCGCGACGGTCGGAATCGCCAGCGCAGGAACGTCGATGCCGGTCATTCCCGGTCCTCCCAGACTCTCGTGGCGTGGTTGTTCTATCCTGGTCCGCGACGCTAGCGGATCCGCGTCGCGCGCCGCCGGGCGAATGCGCTTCATTTCGTAGGGTGAAATACGGACACAAAGGCAGGCCGGCGGTGGCCCGGTCGGCTAAGGTTCGCAAAACAAACCCGCGCCGTTCCGCCGCGGGACAAGGGAGGATGTCATGCAAGCTCGTTTCACACGACGGATGGCTCTCGTCCTGGCCGCGGCCGGCCTGTGGGCGGGGCCGTCGATCGTCTCCGGTCAGGCTCATGCCCAGGCCCAGTCCTGGCCGTCTCGCCCCATCACCCTGATCATGCCGTTCGCCGCCGGCGGCGGCACCGACCTGCTGGCCCGGGCGCTGGCGCAGGATCTCGGCGAGCGGCTCGGCCAGCAGGTCGTCGTCGACAATCGCGCCGGCGCGGGCGGCAACATCGCCGCCGGGATGGTCGCCAAGGCGCCGCCCGACGGCTACACGATCATGTTCGGCACGCCCGGGCCGCTCGCCAACAACAAGCTGATGTACAAGAGCCTGCCGTTCGATCCGGAGCAGGCCTTTGCGCCGATCGTGCTGATCGCCAAGTCGCCCCTGATCGTCGCGGCGAAGGCGTCGCTGCCGGTCAAGACCCTCGCGGAGCTGAAGGCCTACGCGACGGCCAATCCCGGCAAGCTCAACGTCGGCGTTCCGGGCAGCGGAACGCTGGGCCACATCACCTCGGTGCTGCTGCAGAAGGCTCTCGGGATCACCATGACCAACGTGCCGTATCGCGGCACCGCGCCGGTGGTCAACGACCTGCTCGGCGACCAGGTCGACCTCGCCATGGACTTCATGCCCTCCTACGTGCCGCTGGTGAAGGACGGGCGCGTCCGCGCCCTCGCCGTCACGACGACCGAACGGTCGCGCGATCTGCCCGACGTGCCGACCGTGCAGGACGCCGGCGTGAAGGGGTTCGAGGCCACCGCCTGGTATGCGCTCGCGGCCCCGGCCGGCACGCCCGCCGAGATCATCGACAAGCTCAACGCCGCCACCAACGCGTTCCTGAAGAGCCCGAAGGGCCAGGACGCGCTCGCCCAGCTCAGCATGCAGGCGGTCGGCGGCACCCCGGCCGAGCTGAAGGCGTTCATCTCGTCCGAGCTCGAGAAGTGGGGCCCGGTGGTCAAGGACGCCAAGATCTCGATGTGAGGCGCGCGGGGCCGATCGCAGGCGACGGACATGGAGCGGCGCCCGTCCCCGGGCGCCCGAGCGGGAAGGGCGATGCCGAAATACCTCGAGGACTTTCGCGAAGGCGAGATCTGGCAGAGCGGATCGGTCGTGCTCGGCGAGCAGGAGATGATCGCCTATGCCCGGGCGAACGATCCGCAGCCGTTCCATGTCGATCCCGCCGTCGCCCGGGCCGGGCCGTTCGGCGGCCTCATCGCCAGCGGCTGGCAGATCGCCGCGCTGTCGATGCGGCTGTTCCTCGAAGCCGGCGGCCACGGCGACACGCCGATCGTCGGCATCGGGATCGACGAGCTGCGCTGGCGGCAGGTGGTGCGGCCCGGCGACGCGCTCCGCACCACCCGCGAGATCGTCGAGGTGCGCCGCTCCGCCTCCAAGCCGGATCGCGGCACCATCCGCACCCGGGTGACGGTGCTGAACCAGCGCGACGAGGTCGTGATGACGTATTACGCCCTCGGCCAGGTGCGGGCGCGCGCCATCGCGCCGGAGCGGACCCGATCATGATCACGGTCGAGACGCCGCTGGATCTGAAGGCGTACGAGGGACAGGATCTGGGCCGCTCCGACTGGACGACGGTCGATCAGGCGATGCTCTCCGGCTTCGCGGCGCTGACCGGGGACGACCACTGGATCCACGTGGACGTCGCACGCGCCGCCGCCGAGATGCCGGACGGCCGGACGATCGCTCACGGGCTCCTGGTCCTCTCCCTCGGGCCCGCCCTGCAGCGGCAGATCTATGCGATCCGCCGGCGCGGCAAGGGGCTCAACTACGGCTACGACAAGGTGCGGTTCGTCTCGCCGATCCCGGTGGACGCCCGGGTGCGGCTGGCGCTGTCGCTGGTCTCGGTCGCGCCGCACGCCATGGGGGCCCGCATCGTCACCCGCCAGACCTTCGAGGTCGAGGGCGCCGACAAGCCGGCCGTGGCGGCCGAGCACATCCTGCTGATCACGAATGCATGAGGGCCGGCGCATGAGCGGCACCGACACCATCCTGGACCGGCTGTTCGCCCGCGCCGTCTCGTCGCCCGATGCTTCGGCGCTGACGGCCGGGGACAAGCACCTGTCGTGGCAGGAGCTCGCGGAGCGCATCGCCCGGTTCGTCGGCGGGGTCCGGCGCGCCGGCGTCGCCGAGGGCGAGCGGATCGCCATTCATGCCGCCAACAGCGCCGAGGCGGTCGTCGCCTATCTGGGCAGCGTCGCGGCCGGCTGCATCGCGGTGCCGCTGCCGACATCGCTGCTGCGCACGGATCTGGCGCGACTGATCGACGATTGCGCCCCGGCGCTGATCGTCGCCGATCCGGCGGGGGCGGAGGCCGTCGCGGGCGCGAGCGACGCGCCGCTGGTCTTCGTCGGCGGTGCGGGTCCGGCGCAGGCTGGCTTCGAGGCCTTCCTCGACGGCGGGGAGCCGATCATGCGTCCCGCGGCGGTGGCACCGGAGGCGGGCTTCAACATCATCTACAGCTCCGGCACCACCGGCCGCCCGAAGGGCATCGTGCATTCGCATGGCATGCGGAACAGCCAGGCGGGGCGCGGCGTGTTCGACATCGGGCCGGACAGCGTGATGCTGCTGGCGACGCCGCTCTACTCCAACACCACCCTGATGCCGCTGCTGGCGAGCCTCTTCCACGGCGGCCACGTGGTGCTGATGCCGAAGTTCGACGTCGCGCGCTATCTCGCGCTGGCCGAGGCCTTTCGCGCCACCCACACCATGCTGGTCCCGGTGCAGTACCAGCGCCTGCTCGCGCACGAGAGCTTCGCCGCGCACAACCTGTCGGCCTTCAGGGTGAAGCAGTGCACCAGCGCGCCCATGCCGGTCGCCCTGAAGCGCGACATCCTGGCCCGCTGGCCGGGGCGGTTCGTCGAGGTGTACGGCCTGACCGAGGGCGGCGTGACGCTCATCCTCGACGCGGCCCGCCACCCCGACAAGCTGCACACGGTCGGCCGGCCGGCGCCGGGCAACGACATCCGTGTGATCGACGAGGACGGCCGCGAGGTCCCGCGCGGCGCGACCGGCGAGGTGGTCGGACGCTCGCCCTTCATGATGACCGGCTACTGGCGCCGGCCCGACGCCGACGCGGCGCTCGCCTGGCAGGCGCCGGACGGCACGGCCTTCTTCCGCTCCGGCGATCTCGGCGCGTTCGACCCGGACGGCTTCCTCACCCTGCAGGGCCGCAAGAAGGACCTGATCATCTCGGGCGGGTTCAACATCTATCCGGGCGATCTCGAGGCGGTGCTGCTGGAGCATCCGGACGTCGCCGAGGCCGCCGTCGTCGGGGCGGCCAGCAGGGAATGGGGCGAGACGCCGTTCGCCTTCGTGGTGCCCCATCCCGGCCGGAAGATCGACGGCGGCACGCTGCGGGAGTGGGCCAATGCCCGGCTCGGCCGCATGCAGCGGCTGGCCGGCGTCTCGGTGCGGCCGCAGCTGCCGCGCTCCGGCATCGGCAAGGTGCTGAAGACCGAGCTGGCGACGGATCCGGCGCTGCGCACGGTGGCGTGAGCCGCCGGGGCCGGGGCCCCGCCGCCGAGTCTTTACGCCGGCTTTACGCCGGCCGCCCGCCTTCGGCATCGCGGCTTTACGCCCTCCGATCCTAGCTTTCTCCCTGTCGCGATCCATTCTCGCAAGGGAGCCCCCCGTGCTCGACATCCTGTTCCTGGTCGGAGGCCTGGCCGGCTTCGGCCTGTTCGGCCTCGCCGTGCTCGCCGCCGAGCGGCTGTGAGGCGGCCATGGCGATCTTCGACATCGTCCTCGGGCTGACCGCCGCGGCCGGCCTCGCCGTCTACCTGGTCGCGGCGCTGCTGCGCCCCGAGCGCTTCTGAGAGCCGCTCATGTCCCCCACGCTCATCTCCGACCTGATCCAGATCGGCCTCTATCTGGTCCTGCTCACGGCGCTCGCGGTGCCCCTCGGCCTCTACATGGCCAAGGTGTTCACCGGCGAGATCGCGCTCCTGGGCGCGGTCGAGCGCGCCGTGCTGGCGCCGGCCGGCGTGCCGCGCAAGCACGAGCAGCACTGGACGGCCTACGCGCTGTCGCTCCTCGCCTTCAACGCCGCGGGCTTCGTGGTGCTCTACCTGGTGCTGCGCTTCCAGGATCTGTTGCCGCTGAACCCGCAGGGCTTCGACGGCGTGGCGCCGCACCTCGCGTTCAACACGGCGCTGTCGTTCGTCACCAACACCAACTGGCAGAGCTACGGCGGCGAGACGACGCTGTCGAACCTCTCGCAGATGGCCGGGCTGACGACCCAGAACTTCGTCTCGGCGGCGAGCGGCATGGCGGTCGCCGCCGCCGTGGCGCGAGGCCTCGCCTCGCGCCAGGCACGCGCGATCGGCAGCTTCTGGACCGACCTCGTCCGCGCCATCCTCTACGTGCTGCTGCCGGCCTCGATCCTGCTCGCGCTGGTGCTGGTGTGGCTCGGCGTGCCGCAGACGCTCGACGCCTCGGCGACGGCGACGACGCTGGAGGGGGCGCAGCAGACGATCGCGCTCGGCCCGGTGGCGAGCCAGATCGCCATCAAGCAGCTCGGCACCAACGGCGGCGGCTTCTTCAACGTCAACTCGGCGCATCCGTTCGAGAACCCGTCGGCGCTCTCGAATCTCCTCGAGATGCTGGCCATCCTCGTCGTCCCGGCGGCGTTCTGCGTCACCTTCGGCCGCATGGTCGGCGACCGCCGCCAGGGCCGTGCCCTGTTCGCCGCCATGGGGGTCATGCTGGTCGTCGCGATCGCGATCCTCTACGGCGCCGAGCAGATCGGCAATCCGCTGCAGGCGGGCGTGGTCGAGGCGGGCGCCGGCAGCATGGAGGGCAAGGAGGTCCGCTTCGGCGTCGTCGGCTCGGCGCTGTGGGCGGCCCTCACCACGGCGGCCTCCAACGGCTCCGTCAACGCCATGCACGACTCGCTGACCCCGATCGGCGGGCTCGTGGCGATGCTGCAGATGCAGCTCGGGGAGGTGGTGTTCGGCGGCGTCGGCGTCGGCCTCACCGGCATGCTGCTGTTCGTGATCCTCACCGTCTTCCTGGCCGGCCTGATGGTCGGGCGCACGCCCGAGTATCTCGGCAAGAAGATCGAGGCCCGCGAGGTGAAGCTCGCCGCGCTGACGCTGCTGATCATGCCGATCGGCGTGCTCGTCCTCGCCGCCCTCGCCGTCGCCACCGGCGACGCCCAGACCTCGATCCAGGACGCCGGGCCTCACGGGCTCTCCGAGCTGCTCTACGCCTACTCGTCGGCGACCGGCAACAACGGCTCGGCCTTCGCCGGCTTCAACGCGAACGTCCCGTGGCACGACACCTGGCTCGGTCTCGCCATGCTGCTCGGACGGTTCGGCACCATCGTGCCGATCCTCGCCATCGCCGGCTCGCTCGCCGGCAAACGGACGACGCCCGAATCCGCCGGCACCTTCCCGACCCACGGCCCGCTGTTCGTCGGGCTCCTGATCGCGACGATCCTGATCGTCGGCGCGCTCACCTTCCTGCCCGTGCTGGCACTCGGGCCGATCGCCGAGCAGGTCTCCATCCTGGCCGGGCAGACGTTCTGAGAGACACATCCATGAGCAAGCACCCCCCTGCCGACATCTCGCTCTTCGCCCCGGGCATCCTCGGTCCGGCTGCGTTGCAGGCCTTCAAGAAGCTCGATCCGCGCAGCCTGGTGCGCAACCCGGTGATCTTCACCACGGCCGTCGTCTCGATGCTCGCCACCGTGCTGGTCGTGCGCGAGGGGCTGTCCGGCGGCCCGACCTTCAGGATCGGTCTGCAGATCGCGATCTGGCTGTGGATCACCGTGCTGTTCGCCAACTTCGCCGAAGCCGTCGCCGAAGGCCGCGGCAAGGCCCGGGCCGACTCGTTCCGCGCCACCCGCCGCACGGCGCGGGCCAAGGTGCTGATCATGGAGGGCAAGCGCGACCTGTGGGAGGGCAAGGATCTCGACCGCCTCGAGCCCGGCGAGCTGATCGTGGTCGAGGCCGGCGACACCGTGCCGACCGACGGCGAGGTGGTCGAGGGCATCGCCTCGGTCGACGAGAGCGCCATCACGGGCGAGAGCGCGCCGGTGATCCGCGAGGCCGGCGGCGACCGCTCGTCGGTGACGGGCGGCACGCGGCTGGTGTCCGACTGGCTGGTCGTCCGGGTGACGGCGAAGCCGGGCCAGACCTTCCTCGATCGCATGATCGGGCTGGTCGAGGGCGCCAAGCGGCAGAAGACCCCCAACGAGATCGCGCTCGACATCCTGCTCGCCGGGCTGACGCTGGTGTTCCTGCTGGTGGTCGTCACGCTGCCGTTCTTCGCCGGCTGGTCCGGCACCACGATTCCGGTCGTCTATCTGGTGGCGCTGTTCGTCACCCTGATCCCGACCACGATCGGTGGGCTCCTGTCGGCGATCGGCATCGCCGGCATGGACCGGCTGATCAAGGCGAACGTGGTGGCGAAGTCCGGGCGCGCCGTCGAGGCGGCGGGCGACATCGACGTGCTGCTGCTCGACAAGACCGGAACCATCACGTTCGGCAACCGCATGGCGGACGCCTTCGTGCCGGCGCCGGGCGTCGCCGAGCGCGAGGTCGCCGAGGCGGCATGGCTCGCCTCGCTCGCCGACGAGACGCCGGAAGGCAAGTCGATCGTCGACCTCGCGATGCGACGCTTCCGGTTCCAGGACGGCACCGTGCGGTCGAGCGCCACCTTCGTGCCGTTCACGGCGCAGACCCGCATGTCGGGGGCCGATCTCGCCGACGGCACCGTGGTGCGCAAGGGTGCCGTGGACGCCGTGGTGGCGCAGGCCGTGCGGCGGATCGATCCGACGCTCGACGCCGCCGTGCACCGCATCGCCAGCGCCGGCGGCACGCCGCTCGCGGTGGCGCGCAACGGCCGGGTGCTCGGCGTCGTGCACCTGAAGGACGTGGTGAAGCCCGGCATCCGGGCCCGCTTCGCCGAGCTGCGCCGGATGGGCATCCGCACCGTGATGATCACGGGCGACAATCCGCTCACCGCGGCGGCGATCGCGGCGGAGGCCGGCGTGGACGACTTCCTGGCCGAGGCGACGCCGGAGAAGAAGCTCGCGCTGATCCGCGCCGAGCAGGCGGAGGGGCGCCTCGTCGCCATGTGCGGCGACGGCTCCAACGACGCCCCGGCGCTCGCCCAGGCCGATGTCGGCGTCGCCATGAACTCCGGCACGCCGGCCGCCAAGGAGGCCGGCAACCTGATCGACCTCGACAGCGATCCGACCAAGCTGATCGAGATCGTCATGGTCGGCAAGCAGCTGCTGATCTCGCGCGGCGCCCTGACCACCTTCTCGATCGCCAACGACGTCGCCAAGTACTTCGCCATCCTGCCGGCCCTGTTCGTCGCCGCCTATCCGGGGCTCGCGGTGCTCGACGTGATGGGGCTCGGCTCGCCGCAGTCGGCGATCCTGTCGGCCATCGTGTTCAACGCCCTGGTCATCGTCGCGCTGATCCCGATCGCCCTGAAGGGCGTCCGCTACACCCCCGCCTCGGCGTCGGCCTTGCTGTCCCGCAACCTCGTGGTCTACGGATTGGGCGGGCTGGTGGCGCCGTTCGTCGGCATCAAGCTGATCGACCTGGTCGTCGATCTCCTGCATCTCGCCTGAGAGGACGCCATGCTCTCGATTCTCCGTCCGGCGCTCGTGCTGCTGGCTCTCTTCACGCTGCTGACCGGCGTCGCCTATCCGCTCGCCGTCACCGGCCTCGCGCGGATCCTGGCGCCGGCGCAGGCCGGCGGCAGCCTGGTCGTGCGCGACGGCGCCGTGGTCGGCTCCGCGCTGATCGGCCAGGCCTTCGGCGCGGACCGGTACTTCCACGGCCGTCCTTCGGCCACGACGGCGCCGGATCCGGCCGATCCGGCCAAGACGGTCGAGGCGCCCTACAACGCCGCCGCGTCGTCGGGGTCAAATCTCGCGCCGAGCGCGACGGCCCTGAAGGAGGCGGTCGCCGCCCGCGCCGCGGCGCTCGGCGTCACGCCGGCGCCGGCCGACCTCGTCACCGCCTCTGCCTCCGGCCTCGATCCGCACGTCTCGCCGCAGGGCGCGCTCGTCCAGGTGGCGCGGGTCGCCGCGGCGCGCGGGCTGCCGGAAGCCGCCGTGCGCGGCCTGGTGGAGCGCCATGTCGAGGACCGGACCTTCGGCGTGCTCGGCGAGCCGCGCGTCAACGTGCTCGCCCTCAACCTCGCGCTCGATGCGCTGACGCGATGAGACGCCGGACCCGATGAGCCCCGAGCCCGACCGCCCCGATCCCGACGCCCTGCTGGCCGAGGCCCGCAAGGCCGGGCGCGGCCGGCTCAAGGTCTTCCTCGGTGCAGCGCCCGGGGTCGGCAAGACCTACGCGATGCTGGAGGAGGCGCGCGCCCGCCGGACGGCGGGCGTCGAGGTCGTGGTGGCGCTGGTCGAGACCCATGGCCGGCCCGAGACCGCGGCGCTGCTCGAGGGGCTCGAGCAGCTGCCGCGCCGCGAGCTGCCCTACAAGGGCCGGTTGATCGCCGAGCTCGATCTCGACGCGCTGCTGGCGCGCCGCCCGCAGCTCGCCCTGATCGACGAGTTCGCCCACACCAACGTGCCCGGCAGCCGCCACGCCAAGCGCTGGCAGGACATCATGGAGGTGCTGGACGCCGGCATCGACGTGGTCACCACGGTCAACATTCAGCACGTCGAGAGCCTCAACGACGTCGTCGCCAGCATCACCGGCGTGCGCGTGCAGGAGACCGTGCCGGACGACGTGCTGGCGCGCGCCGACGACATCGAGCTGATCGACCTCACCCCGGAGGCGCTGGCCGAGCGGCTGAAGGAGGGCAAGGTCTACGTGCCCGATCAGGCCGGGCTGGCGCTCGACAACTTCTTCTCCAAGGGCAACCTGACCGCGCTGCGCGAGCTGGCGCTGCGCACCGCGGCGAGCCGGGTCGACGCCGACGTCCTCGCCTGGATGCGCTCGCACGGCGTGCGCGGGCCGTGGCCGACCCAGGACCGGCTTCTGGTCTGCCTGAGCGACGCGCCGACCGCGAAGACCCTGGTCCGGGCAGCCCGCCGCATGGCCGACCGCGCCCGCATCCCGTGGATCGCCGTGACGGTGCTGACCCCGCGCCACGAGAGCCTGGGCGGCGAGGCGCGCGAGAACCTGCGCGCGGCCCTGCGGCTGGCCGAGACGCTCGGCGGCGAGGCCGTGCAGCTGCACGCCGAGTCGGACGTCGCCGCGGAGCTGCTCGCCTATGCGCGCAAGCGCAACGTGACCCGGCTGGTGATCGGCCGTCCGCGCACCGCGGGCTGGGGCGTGGTCGCCCGCTGGTTCCGCGAGCCGGTGTTCCGGCGGCTGATCGACGGCGCGGGCGACTTCGAGGTGACCGTGGTCACGCCGAAGAGCGAGGCGCGCCGGCGCAAGCCGGCGGTGGCCGCCGTGCTGGCCCGGCGCTGGCGGGCCTGGGGGCAGGCGGCGTTCGAGACCGCCGCCGTGATCACCATCGCGACCGCGGTCGCCTGGCCGCTGTGGCGGCTGGTGCCGCTCGGCTCCCTCGCGGTCGTCTATCTGTTCGGCGTCCTGCTGATCGGCATGCGGCACGGCCTCGCCGGCGCGCTGATCGGCGCCGTGGCGGGATTCCTGGCCTACAACTTCTTCTTCACCCGGCCCTACTTCACCTTCGCGGTCGAGCAGGAGGAGGCGATCGCGGCGCTGCTGGTCTTCCTGGTCAGCGCCGTCTTCACCGGCACGCTGGCGAGCCGGCTGAAGATGCAGGTGGAGAGCATGCGGGCCTCGCAGCGGCGGACCGAGACGCTCTACGATTTCGCCCGCAAGATCGCGTCCGCCACCAAGGCCGACGACGTGCTGTGGGCGGCCGCCGCCCACATCGCCACGACGCTGAACTGCCGCTCGCTGATCCTGATGCCGGATCCGGACGGCCGGCTGGAGCAGGTACAGGGCCATCCCTCGATCGAGGAGAGCCTCGATCCGCGCGACGAGATGGCGGCCCAGTGGGCCTTCACCCGCAACGAGCCGGCCGGCGCCGGCACCGACACGCTGCCCACCGCGCCCTGGCTGTTCGTGCCGCTCGCCACGGCGAAGAACGTGATCGGCGTGGTGGGCGTCTGGTTCCGCGACCGCTCGCAGACCCTCGATCCCGAGACGCGGCGGCTGCTCACCGCCGTCGAGGACCAGGTGGCGGTCGCGGTCGAGCGGCTGAAGCTGACCGCCGACCTCGAGGCCTCGCGCCTCGAGGCGGAAAGCGAGAAGCTGCGCGCCGCGCTCCTCAACTCGGTGAGCCACGACCTGCGCACGCCGCTGGTCAGCGTCATCGGCGCCCTCACCGGTCTCGCCGACGACGACGGCAGCCTGGACCCGGAGGACCGGCGCGAGCTGCTCGCCACCGCGCTCGACGAGGCGCGGCGGCTCGATCGCTTCGTCCAGAATCTGCTCGACATGACGCGTCTCGGCTACGGGGCGCTGACGCTGCGGCGGGCGCCGGTCGCGCTGCGCGAGATCGTCGGCCGGGCGCGGGCCGATCTCGCCCGTCCGCTCGCCGGTCATCCGGTCGAGGTCGACGTGCCGCGCGACATCCATGTCGACGTCGATCCGGTGCTGATCGGCCAGGCCGTCATCAACGTCCTGGAGAACGCCGCCAAATACGCCCCGCCCGGCACGCCGGTGCGGATCGCCGCGACGACCAACGGCGCGATCGTGACTCTCACCATCGCCGACCGCGGACCCGGGATTCCGCCCGAGGATAGCGAGCGGGTGTTCGACCTGTTCTATCGGGTGCGCCAGGGCGACGGCCAGCCGGCCGGCACCGGGCTCGGGCTCGCCATCGTGCGCGGACTCGTCGAGGCGCACGGTGGCGAGGTGAAGGCCCGGCCCGGCGAGGACGGGCGCGGCACCGCGATCGAGCTGATCCTGCCCGCCGCGCTGCCCGAGACCGACACGGGAGACTTTCCATGACCGAGGCGGTCGCCGCACGGGTGCTGGTGATCGAGGACGAGGTGGCGATCCGCCGCTTCCTCAGGATCGCGCTGCCGAGCGGCGGGTTCGCCGTGGCCGAGGCGGATCGCGGCCGCACCGGCATCGAGCTCGCCGCGACCACGGCGCCGGATCTCGTGCTGCTCGATCTCGGCCTGCCCGACATGGACGGCAAGGCCGTGGTCGCCGCCATCCGGGAATGGTCTCAGGTGCCGATCCTGGTGCTGTCGGTGCGCGACGCCGAGGCCGAGAAGATCGCCGCGCTCGACGCCGGCGCCGACGACTACGTGACCAAGCCGTTCGCCACCGGCGAGCTGATGGCGCGGCTGCGGGCGCTGCTGCGCAGCCGGCGGGCCGGGGCAGGCGACAGTCCCGTGCTGCAGGCGGGCCGGCTGCGGATCGATCTCGCGCGCCGCGTCGTGACGGTCGCCGGCGCCGAGGTGAAGCTGACCCGCAAGGAGTTCGACGTGCTGGCGCTGCTCGCCCGCCATGCCGGCCGGCTGGTCACCCACAAGCAGCTGCTCACCGCGGTGTGGGGGCCGGCGCATGTGCAGGACACGCATTATCTGCGGATCGCGATCGGCCACATCCGCGACAAGCTCGGCGACGACGCCGGGGCGCCCGAGTTCGTCGTCACCGAGCCTGGTGTTGGCTATCGACTCGCCCCGTGAGGCCGGGCAGCGAGGCCGGGAGCCCCGGCAGGCGGCGGACGCGCTGCCACAGATGCCGCGCCCGCAGGCCGAGCACGGTGGCGTGGCCGCCGGCACGGAACGGCGGAGCGGCGACGGCGCGGGCGAGCGTCTCCGCCCATAGCGGGGCGATCCGGTCGGCCGAGAACAGCGCGACCGCCCGGGCGCGGGCGCGCGCCGACATCGCGGCGATGTCGATCGTCCCGTCGAGCACGGCGCGCAGCTGCAGCCGGGCCTCCTCGACCGAGTCGTAGAGGAGGCCGGCGCCGCCGGCGAGGATCTCGGGCACCTCGTAGCGCCGCGCATGCCAGTTGGCGTCGCGGGCGCGCCGCGCCACGAAGCGGGCCGAGGGAGCGACGACCGGCACGCCCGACATCAGCGCCTCGATGAGGTTCAGCGTGTAGCAGGCGAGCTCGCTGTGGACGTAGAGATAGGCGCCGCAGCGCCGGAACAGCGCGGCCTGCAGGTCCGGCGGCGCGAAGCCGCGCGCGGCCGACAGCCCGTCATTGCCCGGGCCGTACAGATCCGCGTCGAAGCCGGCGACGATGGCCGCGTAGTCGGCATCGCCGGGGATCGCGTCGCCGCGCCCGATGGTGTTGAAGAAGGTGAGGATGCGACCGCCGGCGCCCGCCCACGGGCCGTGGTCGGCCGGATGCTTGGCGAACGGCACGACGGCGTCGGTCGGCAGAAACCCGGGCATCTGCGCCTCGCGGTTCGAGCAGCGCACGACGAACAGATCACGTCCCGCCTTCCACACGCTCCGCTCGGTGAGGCGTCGCGCCTGGCCGACCGTCCGCCAGATCACGTGGCGACCCGCCAGGGCGGCGGCGTTGTGCGTGACGAAGCGTGGATCCTGGTTGGCGACGATCACGTCGAAGCGATCGAGAAAGGCCGGCGCGAGGATCGGGATGCCGCCGTGAAAGGCCGGCGGCTGCCGGACGAAGGCGTCGTGATGCTCGGGCGAGCCCAGGTCGTGCTCCGCGCCGCGCAGCGCCGAGGCGAAGCCGGGCCGGCCGAACGGACCGGTGCTGAACGCCGTGTGCCCGAGCGCTTTGAAGAGCCGCAGATCGTCGAACTCGAGGACCTCGTGGATCGGCAGATAGAGAAGATTCATCGGACCCGTTCGGAGGTGGACGGCGCGGGCGCGCCGGGACGGCGGTGGAACGCCGCGCTGCCCCCCCATTCCAAACGGCAGCGGCGGCCGAAATTGCGGCCGCCGCGTTTCTGCTCCGAATCGTTATGTTTCCGCCGGACGTGAATCACGATCAGGCGGCGACGCCGCCTACATCGCCACCTTCCTGTTGTCGCCGAGGGCCGGCCGCGTGTTGGTCACGGCGGCGGCGGCCATCTTCACGTAGCTCACCACGGTGCCGGGCGAGTCCCAGTACTCGGCGTCGTTCGGCGTGACGGTGAGGATGCGGATGTTGGGATCTTGCGGGCCGTCCCACCAGGCCTTGGCCGGCGTCGACCACAGCTCCTTGATCTTGGCGAGATCGTAGGAGACGGCGGCGCGGCCGGTGAGCGAGACATAGGTCTGGCCGCGCGAATCCGCGAAGGCGAGGCAGACATGCGGATCGCGGGCGATCTCGTCGTCCTTGTGGCGACGGATGTCGGTGAGGAACAGGATCGCGTTCTCCTCGCGGCGCACATAGGCGCCCATCGGCCGGGCCCGGATCTCGGCGCCGTCGCGCGTCGCCAGCATGCAGATGCCGACCTTCTCCATGAGGCCCCACACCTTGTCGGCGTCCTGCCGGTCCTTGCTCACATCGCTCATGCGGTCCTCCTCGCGCGGGTCCTCGGCCGAGCGGAGCGCCCGGCGGTCGTCGGACCAACAGAGCCGCGCGGGCGAGGTTCCCCGCGGCCGGTCCGGCGCGCCTCGCCGGCCGCGTCCCGCCGCGACACGGCCCCCGCGCCCCGAGCGGCCAGCACCGCTCAGGCGGCATGCCGTGAGCGAGGCATCATGGTGCCTCCATATTGTGCGACTTCTCGTACGTATTCGCACTATATGTTGTGCCGATCGCGGATTTTAAGAGTTTGTTAGGCGCCCGGCGCAACCAATGGACGTACTGCAGAACGGATCAGCGGACCCTCGGGTGCGGCGCATGGATGACCCATCGCCGGCCGACCTCTCCGCGCGTCCCCGATCCGCGACGTTGTCCATGTGCCGAGGTCATCATGAAACTGTCCGACGTGCGAATTCTCTGGAAAGTCCTGGCCTGCATCGGCCTGCTCGCCGTCATCTTCGCCGGCACGGTCTGGTACGCGACCGGCCAGATGCGGGAGATCGACACACGCTACACCGAACTGGTCGGACAGAAGGCGGTCGGCATCCGGTCGAGCCTGCGCACCAACATCTCGGGCTACAATTTCGGCCGCCTCACCTGGCGGCTGGTGGCGCAGACGGACCCGGCCGAGATCGCGGCGGTGATCCGCGACGTCGCCGCCAACAACAAGGAGTTCCTCTCCCGGCTCGAGGAGACCCGACGCCTGCTGCCCGAGATGAGCCGCCGGCTCGACGACGCCAGACGCCTGGCGGAGGCGGCGATCGGCGTGTTCGCCCAGCTCGAGCGCGCCATGCTGGACGGCCGGCGCGACGAGGCCATGCGGCTCACCCACGAGGTGGCTCGGCAGCTCGACCCGATGCGCGAGATCCTGCGCACCGTCACGGTCGAGTCCGACAAGGCCATGCAGGCGACCTCGGCGGAGGAATCCGCCGCGACGGACCGGACGATCGTGACCACCGTGACGGCCGCCGCGGTCGCTTTGGCGGTGGTGCTGGCGCTGTGCGTGATGCTGATCCAGCGCGGCGTCGTGCAGCCGCTGCGGCGGCTCGCCGGGACGATGGAGCGGCTCGCCCACGGCGAGTACGACGTCGAGATCGAGGGGCTCGGCCGCCGGGACGAGGTCGGCATGATGGCGCGCAGCGCCGGCGTGTTCAAGGCGAACGGCCTCGAGATGGCGCGTCTGCGCGACGAGCAGGTCGAGGCCGAGAAGCGGGCGGCCGGCGAGCGGCAGGCCGCCGTCCACAAGATCGCCGACGACTTCGAGGCGGCGGTGAGCGAGATCATCGGCACCGTCTCGGCGGCCTCGAGCGAGCTCGAGGCGGCGGCGACCTCGCTCACCCGCACGGCGCAGACGACGCGCGACCTCTCGACCACGGTCGCCGCCGCCTCCGAGCAGGCCTCCGCCAACGTGCAGTCGGTGTCGGCGGGCGGGCAGGAGATGGCGGCCTCGGTCAACGAGATCAGCCGCCAGGTGACCGAGTCGACCCGCATCGCCGGCGAGGCGGTGCGGCAGGCCGAGAAGACCGACACGCGGATCGGCCAGCTCTCGCACGCCGCCGGCCGGATCGGCGACGTGGTCAAGCTGATCACGGCGATCGCCGAGCAGACCAACCTGCTCGCGCTCAACGCCACCATCGAGGCGGCGAGGGCCGGCGAGGCCGGGAAGGGCTTCGCGGTGGTCGCCCAGGAGGTCAAGGCGCTCGCCGCCCAGACCGCCAAGGCGACCGGCGACATCTCCACCCAGATCGCCGACATGCAGATGGCGACCCAGGATTCGGTCGGTGCGATCAAGGAGATCGTCGCGACCATCGCCCGCATCGCCGAGATCGCCTCGGCCATCGCGGCGGCCGTCGAGGAGCAGGGGGCCGCGACCCACGAGGTCGCCCGCAACATCCAGCAGGCGTCGATCGGCACCGGCGAGGTGGCGCGCACCATCGTCGAGGTGAGCCGCGGCGCCAACGCCACCGAGGCGGCCTCCGAGCAGGTCCGCTCCTCGTCCGCCATGCTGGCCTACGAGGGTGCCAAGCTGAAGGACGCGGTGCGCGACTTCCTGATGAGCGTGCGCACCGGCCCGCTCGATCGCCGCAAGCAGGACGACCCGAACTACAAGGGCCCGGAGCGCCGTGCCGACCGGCAGGCCGCCTCGCGCGGCGCGGCGGTGCTCAGAAAGGCCGGCTGACCGTCGCCACGACCCGGCGGGCGGTATGGGGCGGGGGAGCCGCGCCATGCCGCCCAGGAACCCGCGCGCCGACCCGCCGTTGTCCATCCAACGGTAGGGAGTTGCAGAATGCGCACGCGGATCCTGGTGACGGGGCTGGTCTACATGATGGTGCAGGCGGTGCTGTTCGGCATCGGCACCATCCTGATCGTGTCGACGCCGCTCGCCGCCGACGCGCGGACCCTGATGCCGCTGCACATCGTGATCAGCTTCGTGGTCGCCGTGCCGATCGCGTGGTATCTGGCGCCGCGCCTGCGGGCCCGCTACTGGCGGCGGCAGGAGGCCCGGGTCGCGGCCGGGATGGAGCCGGAGTCGGCCGGATCGCCGCCGCGGCGGGTCTGATCAGGATCGTGACACGCTCACCGGGCGCCCCCAGCCCGGCGAGCCGACCGGCCGCCCGTCGAGGGCGACGGTTCGCCCGCGCACCAGCGTGCGCACCGGCATGCCCTGCACCGCGAATCCCTCGAAGGGCGTGGCGTTGCCGATCGAATGCAGCCCGTCGGCCGTGATCCGGCCGCTGCGCGCCATGTCGACCAGCACGATGTCGGCATCGGCGCCGATCGCCAGCGTCCCCTTGCGCGGCCACAGGCCGAACGCCCGCGCCGGCGCCTCGCACGCCATGCCCACGTACCGGCCGAGCGTCAGGCGCCCGCGCGACACCTCGGTCAGCATCAGCGGCATCGAGGTCTCGACGCCCGGGAAGCCGGGCGCGCAGTCCCAGATCACCTCGCGCGTCTTCTCGGATCTCAGGTGCGGCGCGTGGTCGGTCGAGAGGATGTCGATGGTGCCGTCGAGCAGCGCCTCCCACAGCGGCCCGGCATGGCCCGGCTCGCGCACCGGCGGCTTCACCCGCATGAAGGTGTCGCCCAGCCGCGCGCCGTCCTCGGTCGAGAGGAGCAGGTAGTGCGGGCAGGTCTCGACCGTCAGGTCGACGCCGCGCGCCTTGGCGAAGCGGATGTGCGGCAGCGAATGCCGCGTGCTCTCGTGGGCGATGTGCACCTTGGCGCCGGTCCACGCGGCGAACACGGCGGTGCGGCTCACCGCCTCGACGGCGGCGAGGTCGATGTGTTGCTCGAGGTGGGCGGCCGCGTCGGTGCGGCCGGCGGCGCGCAGCCGTTCGCCGCGCCACGTCAGCAGCGGCGTGTTCTCCGCGTGCACGGTGCAGCGGATGCTGAGCCGCGCGAGAATCTCGAAGGCCTCGACGATGGCGCCGTCGGGCGGGCAGGGCACCAGCGGGTTCTCGCTGCCCATGTAGAGCTTGAAGCTGGCCGCGCCGGCCGCCGCCATGTCGCCGAGCTGATCGAGATTGTGCTCGCCGATCAGCCCGTAGAGCCCGTAGTCGACGATCGCCTGGCGGGCCGCGATGGCGTGCTTCTGCGCCAGCGCCGCGACGCTCGCGGTGGGCGGGTTCGTGTTCGGCATGTCGAACACGGTGGTGACGCCGCCGACCGCGGCGGCCTGCGTCGCGCTCGTCCAGGTCTCCTTGTGCGAGAAGCCCGGCTCGCGGACATGCACGTGCACGTCGATGGCGCCGGGAAGGACGTGCAGCCCGGACGCGTCGATGGTCTCGCGCGCCGGCGGCATGGCGTCGGCCGTGCCGATCGCGACGATGCGGCCGTGGTCGACGGCGATGGCGGCTGCGATCGTCGTCTCGGGCGAGACGACGAGGCCGCCCGAGATCACCAGGTCGACGGGACGCCGCCCCTCTGTCTCGGTCACGGCACGATCTCCGCGATGGCGGTCGCGACCCCGAACAGATCGGCGTTGCGGACCCGCAGCGAGGCCGCCATGTCCCGCACCTCGCGCACCAGGGCGTCGGTGTCGAAGGTGGTGACACGGCCGTGGTCGAGCACGATCCGGCCGTCGACCATCACGGTGTCCACGGCCGCTCCGGTCTCGGCGAACACCAGCTGGGCGACCGGATCGTTGAGCGGCGTCCACCATGGCGTGTCGAGCCGGTAGAGCACGAGATCGGCCGGCGCCCCGGGAGCGATCGCGCCCAGGCCCGGCCGACGCAGCGCCGCGGCGCCGCCCGCGGTCGCCATGCGGAGGACGTCGCGCGCCGTGATCCAGCGGCTGCGGTCCGGCTCCGCCGCGCGGTGGCTGGTCGCGACCGCCCGCATCGCCTCGTGCAGCACCATGTTGTCGTTGGCGCTCGCCCCGTCGGTGCCGAGCGCGAGCGTCACGCCCGCCCGCAGCATCTCGGGTGCGCGGGCGAGGCCGGTGCCGAGCCGCGCGTTGCTCTCCGGGTTCAGCACGGCGACGACGCCGCGCTGCGCCATCAGCTCGATGTCGGCGTCGTCGAGCCAGATCGCATGCGCGCAGGACCAGCGCGGCGACAGCACGCCGAGCGTCTCCAGGTGGCGCACCGCGGTCTCGCCGTATTTGTCCGCGGCGAGGCGGGCCTGCTTCCTGGTCTCCAGCAGATGCGTGTGGATTCCGGTGTCGTGCTTCTCGGCGAGCTCGGCGCAGAGGAGCAGTGCCGCGTCTGTGCAGCGGTCGGGATTGGACGGCGCCGGGAACACCGAGAGCCGGCCGGCGCGGCCGTGCCAGTGTGCGATGGTGTCGCCCATCAGGTCGCGCAGCTCGTCGACGCCCTGGGGCTTCAGGATTTCCACCTGCGCGATGCGGGCCTTCAGATCCTCCGGCAGCGGTGCCTCGGGAAAGATGTCGGCGAAGGCGCCGTCGAAGAAGCGCATGCCGAGCGCGGCGCGCAGGCCGGTCTCCTCCCAGGCGGCGAGCACGGCGTCCATGTCGGCCGCGGTGAAGCGCTGGCCCGGAAAGTGGTCGATCGCGGCGGTGCTGCCGCTCGCCATCATGCCCCAGGCGGTGAGCAGCACGGCGAGGCGGATCTCGTCGGCGGTGCGGCGCGAGGTGTGCGCCTGGGTCAGCCACATGAAGGCGGGATGGCTCAGCCGGTCGCCGAAGCCCGCCATGGTGCTCGACTGCGAATGCGTGTGGGCGTTGATCAGCCCCGGCGCGACGAGGCGGTTCGTCCCGTCGATGGTGGTGTCGGGACGCTCGGCGCCCGCATAGTCGCCGTCGCCCACCGCCGTGATGATGCCGTCGCGCACCAGCACGTGGCCGCGCCGATGAATCGCGTCGGACGCATCGAGCGTCAGGATCGTCGCGTCGCGGATCAGCGTGATCATGCTGTCGGTTCGGTCTGGGGCTCGGTCGCCGGCGCGACCGGAACCACGGCGCCGTCGCGCATGTCGAACTCGAGGCCGATGCCCTCGCGGACGGCGCGGTCGTAGACCATGCCGGCCGTGATCACGTCCTGGGCCGCGATGCCGATCGACTTGAACACCGTGATGTCGAGCCCGGGAGGCACCGGCGGCACCGCACCCGCGGCGAGGAACGTCCCGATTTCGCCCGCGATCTGCTCCCGGCGCAGCACGCCGCTGGCGAGCGTCAGCGCGAGGTCGCCGGCCCGGGTCGTCGCGCCGTCGAAGTGGTCCATGAACACGCGGGCGCGGCGCATGAATCCGTCGTCGACCTCGCGATGGGCCGGGCGGTTGCCGCCGCCGAGGATCACGAAGGTGCCGGGCCGCACCGCGTCGCCCGGAAAGATCGGCGTCTCGGCCGTGGTGACGGTGGCGATCACGTCGGCGTCCGAGGCGGCGCGCGCCGCGTCGGTCTCCACCGTGATGTCGGTGCCGTCGAGCTCCGGCCGGCCGGCGAGCTGGGCGGCGAGGCCGCGGGCCCGCTCGGCGTTGCGGCCGACGATCACGACGCGAGCGAAGCGCCGCACCGTCGCGAGATACAGCACCGTGGCGGGCGCGATCTTGCCGGCCCCGAACACGGCGAGCGTGTGCGGCGCCGCGGGTGCCAGCAGGCGCGCCGCCGCGGCGAAGCCGGCGGCGGTGCGGTGGTCGTTGAACGACGAGGTCGCCATGTGGGCGAGCGGCACGCAGGCGACGCCGTCCCACAGGACGAGGCCGCTCGACGCGGTGCGCGACAGCCCGGCGTCGCCCGCATAGGCGTGGATGTTGGTCTTCACCACGAAGCGGCGGTCGAAGGAGTGGCCGGCCAGCACCAGGGCGCCGCCCTTCGGATCGGAGCGCAGGACGTCGAGCCGGCCGGGCGCCGGCATCTCGCCGGCCGACTGGCGGCGATACGCCTCGTCGGAGGCCGCGATCGCGGCGGCGGGATCGATCAGGCGCTCGATGTCCCGTTCGGACAGAAGCCTCATGATGCAGTCTCGTGGGAGCCGGCGGGCGCGGGCCCGCCGAGGGGATGGGACGGGCTCAGGCCCGCCAATGGACGAAGCGCTTCTCGCCGGCCGAGGTGAGCCAGAAGACCGACATGGCGATGGTAACCGAGGTGACGACCGCAGCCCAGAGGAGTTCGGTCTCGCGCATCTCGCCGGAATCGAGGATCAGGTTGCCGAGCCCCTTGGAGCCGGTGATCCACTCCGACAGCATGGCGCCGAGGATGGCGCTCGACGCGGCGATGCGCATGCCGGTGAACAGGAAGGGCAGCGCGTAGGGGATGCGCACGTAGCGCATCTGCTGCCAGCGGCTGGCGCCGTAGACGTGCATCAGCTCGGCGGCGTTGCGGTCGGCGCCGGCGAGCCCGCGCATCAGGTTCACCAGCAGCGGGAAGAACGAGACGATGGTCACCACGGCCATGCTGGTGCTGATGCCGCGGCCGAGGAACAGCATCGCGAGCGGCGCCACCGCGGCCACCGGGGTCGAGCGGAAGGCGATCACCACCGGCAGCGAGGCCTGGGCGAGGTTGCGGCTCATCGAGAAGGCGAGCGCGATGCCGGTGGCGAGCACGGTGCTGACCGCGAGGCCGAGCGCCGCAGCGGTCAGGGTGAAGGCGGTCTGCGTCCCGATCACGCCGATATTGGCGACGAAGGCCTGCGCCACCGGTCCGGGCGGCGGCACCAGATAGGGCGGGATCTTCAGGCCGACGACGATCAGCTGCCAGGCCAGCACGAGGACGCCGACGGTGAGGACGACCAGGGCGAGGTTCCGCCCCGCGCGGAGCGCCGGGCTGGGCCTGTCGAGGGAGACGGTCGCGTCGCTCATGGCTGGTCCGCCAGCTCGGTGGCCGGCTCCCAATAGATGGCGAACCGCTCGATCGCGGCCCACACGGCGTAGCCGCTCGCCGCCAGGAGGCAGGTGAGCACCACCGAGAGCCAGACCTTCGGCGTGTCGTAGGCGAACAAGGCGTAGAGCATCATCGCCCCGACGCCGCGGTCGGCACCCGCCCACTCGGCCGTGATGGCGCCGAGCACGGCGGAGGGCGCCGCGATCTTCAGCCCGGCGAACAGATAGGGCAGGGCGCTCGGCACCAGCAGATAGCGCAGCATCTGCAGCCGCGTCGCCGAGAGCACGTGCAGCATCTCGCGCTGGCGAGCGTCGGCGGCGCGCAGGCCCTGGATGGTGCCGACCAGCATGGCGAACTGGCTGGTCAGGGCGGCGATGGCGATCTGCAGCTGCGAGCCGGTGCCGATCCAGGTGGCGAGCAGCGGCGCCAGCGCGATGATCGGGATCGAGTGCAGCGTGACGCCGAGATTGTAGACCGGGCCGTAGAGCGGCCGCACCAGCACGGCGAGCGAGGCGGCCGTGATGGCGATCGAGGCGGAGATCGCGTAGCCGATGGCGGCGCGCAGCGCCGTCTGGCCGACATTCTCGGTGATCAGCCGCGGATCCCGGATCGCCTCGGCGATGACCTGGCTGGGCGACGGGATGAACACCGGGAGCAGGCCGGCGCGCTGCGCCGCCTCGGCGGCGCCGAGCAGCACCGTCACGGTGAGGAGCGGGCGCCACGAAGCGGCCGCCGTCCGGCGCAGGGTCGCGGCGGCGTCCATCAATAGGCCTCGACCGGCTCGCCGGCGCGGGCCGGCTCGCTCTCGCGGCCGAACAGGCCGTCGCGCACCTCGTTGACGCAGTCGTAGAACGCCGGCGTGCGCATCATGTCGAGGCTGCGCGGGCGCGGCAGCGGCACGTCGACGACGCCGGCGATGCGGCCCGGGCGCGCGCTCATCACGTGGACGTGGTCGGACATGAACACGGCCTCGGCGATCGAGTGGGTGACCAGCAGCGCCGTGGTGCCGGACTCGGCCCAGATGCGCAAGAGCTCGAGGTTCATGCGCTGGCGGGTGATCTCGTCGAGCGCGCCGAACGGCTCGTCGAGCAGCAGGATGTCGGGCTGCAGCACCAGCGAGCGGGCGATGGCGACGCGCTGCTGCATGCCGCCCGACAGCTCGTGCGGCAGGGCCCGCTCGAAGCCCTTGAGGCCGACGAGCTCGATAAGCTCGTCGGGCGTCTTGCTGGAGCGACGCGTGCTCTTGCGGCCGACGACGTCGAGCGGCAGCTCGACGTTCTGCCGCACGGTGCGCCACGGCAGCAGCGTCGGGCTCTGGAACACGAAGCCGATCGCGTGCTCGTGGCGCGCGGTTCGCGGCGAGTCGCCGGACAGCGTGACGGTTCCCGCGAAGGGCTGCATCACGTCGGCGACGAGACGCAGCAGCGTCGACTTTCCGCAGCCGCTCGGCCCGATGATCGAGCCGAAGCTGCCGGCCGGAACGTGCAGGTCGACCTTGTCGAGGGCGACGACCGGCTGGCCGCGCCCTTCGAACACCATCGTGACCTGCTCGACCTTGATATTTCGCGACACTGCTGCGTCCGTCCCTTCGTCAGGCCTTGGCGGCCGCTTCGGCGAAGCTCGGATCGCACAGATCCGTCGCCTTCATGTCGCCCTTCACGAGGCCGACGCTGCGATAGAGCGCGATGATCTTGCCGAACAGATCCATGTCGAGCGTCAGGAGGCCCTTGGTCGCCGCCGGGCCGGCCTCGATGAACGCTTTGCTCTCCTTGATCTCGGCGAGCTGCGCGTCGTAGACGAGGCCCGGATTGCCGTACTTCTCCACCATCAGCTTGGCGGTGGCCTCCGGATTGGCGAGCGCCCAGCGCCACGACTCCGCCGAGGCGCGCAGGAATTTCACCACGAGCTCGCGGTTGTCCTTCAGGAAGTCCTCGCGGGCGTAGATGGTGCCGGTGGTCTCGGGCAGGCCGAGGTCGTGGGCGTTGAGCGTCACGATGTCGATGCCGCGCGTCTTCAGCATCACGCCCTGGTTGGTGGAGTAGCCGGCGTAGCCGTCGATCTGGCCGGAGACGAGCGCCGACGGATCGGGCGCGGACGGCACCAGATTGACCGAGGACGGGTCGAGGCCGGCCTCCTTGATCAGATAGAGCATCATGGGCCGGCCGGAGGTCGCGGTCGCGATGGTCTTGCCGGCGAGCTGCTTGACGTCGGTGATCGGCGTCTTGGCGAGGCTGATGATGCTGTACGGGCTCTTCTGGAACACCGTGCCGATCACCTTGATCGGGATGCCCTTCTCGCGCGCGACGATGAGCGGGCCGATCGGCCGGTCGCCGATCTGCGAGCGGCCGCTCGCCACGTTGGCGACCGGGTCGATGTTGGGGCCGCCCGACACGAAGGTCGGGTCGATACCGGCCTTCTTGTAGATGCCCTGGTCGATGCCGGCGAAGTAGCCGCCGTACTGGATGCTCTTGATCCACGAGAGCTGGAACGACACCGCCGTCTCGGCCGCGAAGGCGCGCGATGCGCCGCCGAGCCCGCCGAGCGACAGCATCGCGGCCGACGCGGCGGCGCCGCCGCCGATCTCCAAGAGCCTGCGCCGGCTGAGCGAGCGCTCGTCTGAGGTCATCGCGGTCTTCCTTTCTGGCTGGATGGGCGCGGGCGGGCGTCCCGGGTGACCCGGCGGCGCGCGGGGGAACGTGCGGGCGTCTCAGCAAGCGACGTGCCACGCGCCGGCCGCGCCGCTTCGGCATCCGGAAAACGCGGGGCGCCCATGCGGGCGATGTCGGCCGCCGCCTCGGCGATGTGGCGGTCGAGCAGCGTCGCGGCGCGGTCGGCGTCGCGGGCGAGCGCCGCCTCGACGATCGCGGCGTGGGCGCTGCCGGTGATCCGCGGGTGGCGGCCGGCCGCCTGCACGGCGATGCGCCGGTAGCGGTCGAAGCGGTCGTGCAGGTCGTGACAGAAGGCGAGCAGGAGGGGCGAGCCGCAGGCGTCGATCAGGGCGAGATGGAAGCCGCGATGCAGCGTCTCCCAGTCCTCGTCGACCAGCTTGTCGGGGGTGCGCGGGCGTCGCGCCAGGCGGTGATGGGCGGCGAGAATCCGCGCCTCCCAGGCGTCGTCGCCATGCGCGATGGCGTCGCGCAGCGCCATGCCCTCGAGCCGGATGCGGGTTGCCGCGATGTCGTCGAGGTCGCGGCGCGAGATCGGCGCGACGCGGAAGCCGCGCTGGCCGTCCTGGATGACGAGGCCGCGCCCGACCAGCTGCGCCAGCGCCTCGCGAATCGGGCTCATGCCGACCGCATAGGCCTCGCACAAGGGCTCCAGCCGCAGCCGGTCGTCGGGCTTCAGCCGGCCGAACAGGATGTCGGTCGAGAGCCGGCCCTGCACGGCCTGGGCGATGGTGCGGATGTCGGGCTGGTCCATGGCGGATCCTCCGCCGTGCCCTCAGCAAGCCCCGGGCCAGCACACTTTGCATGCCAGGCCGTGCCGCGCCGCGCGCCATGCCGACAAATTAGGCAGTGTCGTAGGCAAAGTGCATCTTTGTACGCAAAAAGGCAGAATTTCGAAAATCCAGGCGCGGGCGCCGGGGCCACCGAGTCCGGGACGCGGACCCGCGGCCGGGGCCTCGGACCGAGGACAGTCCGCTGCGCTACCGGCGGGAGGCGAAACCGCATGCGGCGCCCATGGAGAAGATGGCACACGCATTGCTGAACCCGGATCACGACCCCGCCGCGTGAGGCCCGCATGACCGAACCGATGGATCTGATCCGCCCGCGCCGGCCGGAGCGCCGCATCGTGCTGGAGGCGAAGGGGCGGCCGGTCGCCATCGACGCGTCGCGCACCGCGCTCGTCGTCGTCGACATGCAGAACGACTTCCTGAGCGACGACGGCTGGTTCGCGGCGCGCGGCATCGACGGCAGCTGGGCGAAGGCGCTGTGTCCGGTCATCGATCGCGCCACGGCGCTGGCGCGGCGCGAGGGGCTTCCGGTGATCTGGGTCAACTGGGGCACGCGGCCCGATCTCCTGGAGATCCATCCCTCGCACCGCAGGAAGGCGCGGCCCTCGTCCGGCGATCCGGGCTACGAGCAACGGGTGAGGAACGGCCGCGGTCCGGTGCTGGAGCGCGGCAGCTGGGGCGCTGCCATCGTGCCGGAGCTGACCGTCGCGGACACCGACCTCCAGGTGGAGAAGCACCGCTACACCGGCTTCTTCGACAACGAGCTCGACAGCGTGCTGCGCAACCTCGACGTGACGACCCTGCTGGTCGCCGGCATCAATCTCGACCGCTGCGTGCTGGCGACCGTGATGGACGCCTGCCACGCCGGCTATGACGCCGTGCTGCTCGCTGACGCGACCGGCACGCACGCGCCGGCCTTCTGCGCCGAGGCGGCGCTCGTGCTGATCGAGCAGGTGTTCGGCTTCGTCTCCTCGTCGGCGGCGCTGGCCGCCGCGTTCGCGGCGGCCGATCCTCCGCCGTCACCTCGAGACGGTGGCGCAGCGGTCTGATGGCGCTCGGCATGTCCGGCCATGACGGAGAGAGCGATCGAAGACCTCCGCGGCCGGGACTGAGCGCAGGCCGGGGGCGCTTCGGTGGAAAGAGGGCTCGGGCTACGGCAGCGCCGCGGCGATCTCGGCGGCCAGGCCGTGCAGCGCGACGTTGCGGGCGCGCAGGTGCTTCACGAGATCGCGCACCTCGCGCAGGACGGGCTCGGGATCGAAGGCGCGAATCCGCCCGCCCTCGACCAGCACGCGGCCGTCCACCACCACGGTGTCGACCGTCGCGCCCGAGGCGCCGAACACGAGCTGCGCCAGCGGGTCGTTGAGCGGCGTCCAGAACGGCGCCGCGAGATCGTGCAGCACGAAGTCGGCCGGCGCGCCGGGCGCGATACGCCCGAGCTCCGGCACCCGCATCACGGCGGCGCCCGATCGCGTCGCCATGGTCAGCGCGTCCGCCGCGGTCGGCCAGCGGCGGCGGTCGGGCTCGCCCGGCCGCTGCAGCATGACGGCGAGCCGCATCACCTCGTGCATGTCGAGATTGTCGTTGGTGGAGGCGCCGTCGGAGCCGAGCGCCACCCGCATGCCCGCCGCGAGCATGCGGGCGACCGGCGCGATGCCGGCGCCGAGCTTGAGATTGCTCTCCGGATTGTGGACCGCGATGGCGCCGCCCGCCGCCATGCGGGCGATGTCGTCGTCGCCGATCCAGATCGTGTGGGCGCAGGAGAGCCGGTCGGTGACGAGGCCGAGCCGCTCCAGATGCGCCACCATGGTGGTGCCGTAGCGCGTCTGCGCGATCTCGGCCTGGATCCGGGTCTCCAGCAGATGCATGTGCACGGCGGTGTCGTGGGCGACGCCGATGTCGCGCACCGCTTCGAGCAGCGCGTCGCTGCAGCGGCTGGGGTTGGACGGCGCCGGGCACAGGCGGATGCGGCCGTCGGCCGCGCCGTCGTGGCGGGCGATCGCGTCCTCGATCAGCGCCAGGCAGTCGGCGAGCGGCGGCGGCGCGAGCGGATTGCCCGTGACGGAGGCCGGCAGGCCGCCGGGCGGGTCGATGTCCGTGTAGGGCTCGTCGAACACGCGCAGCGCCACCAGGGCGCGCAGCCCCGACATCGCATAGGCCTCCACCACGGCATCGACGTCGCCGGAGAGGAAGCCCTGCTCGGGAAAATGATCCACCACCGCCGTGGTGCCGCTCTTCAGATGCTCGATGCAGCCGAGCAGGGCGGAGAGCCGGATCTCGTCGGCCGTGCGCCCCGCCGTGTCGGCCTGGTTGAGCCACATGAAGGCCGGATGGCTCAGCACGTCGCCCGTCCCCTTCAGCACGTTGAGGGGCGAGTGCGTGTGGGCGTTGACGAGGCCCGGGACCAGCAGCCTGTCGCGTCCGTCGATCGTCGTCGTGCCGGGCTCGACGGTGGCGGAGGGATCCCGCACCGCGGCGATCCGCGGTCCTTCGACCAGCACGTCTCTCCGGGCGGGCGCCGAGACGGCGTCGAGCACGAGCACGTCGCGGACGAGGAGGCGGTTCTTCATTGTCGGCCTGTGAAATCGAGGGCGGGTGCGCAGGCTTCTGCAATGCGCATGCCAGAGCAATGCGCATGCCAGAGCAATGCGCATGCCAGCGCAATGCGCATGCCATGGCAATGCGCCCCGCCAGGTCATGGACGCATGCCGCCCGCCGCCGTCACGCCCCGTGCGCGGTCGCCGTCTTCCGCGCGGGGATGCGGGTCGCCTGCGGCGCGGCGGGGGCCTCGCCGGCGTCGACGTCCTGGGCGTGCGCGGCGTCGTCGGGCGGCAGCGCCGACTTGGGCCGTGCGCCGCACGGGATCTCCAGCGTGCAGGCGAGCCCGGTCGGCCGCCAGTCGAGCGTCACCCGGCCGGCGATCTGCTGGTTGATGCTGGCCTCCAGGATCTTGGTGCCGAAGCCGCGCGATTCGGGCTTGCGCACCGGCGGGCCGCCGGTCTCGGTCCAGCGCAGGATCACGCGTTCGCCGTCGAACCGCCAGGCGACGTCGAGCGCGCCGGTCTCGACCGACAGGGCGCCGTACTTCACCGAGTTGGTAGCGAGCTCGTGCAGGGCGAGTGCCAGCACCTGGGCGCGGTCGGGCGGCAGCGAGACGGTCGGCCCGTCGGTGGCGACCCGCGGGCCGCCGCGCCGATAGGCCTCCAGCTCCTCGTCGACGAGCCGGCGCACGTCGGCCCCCTGCCAGCGCGACTCGGAGAGCAGGGTGTGCGCCTGGGCGAGCGCCCGGATGCGGCCCTCGACGGCCGCCATGTAGGCCTGCGGATCGCGCGCCGTGGTGAGCCGGACGATCGCCTGCACGATGGCGAGCGCGTTGCGGGCGCGATGGTCGACCTCGCGGGCGAGCAGGAGCTGGCGCTCCTCGGCGAGCTTGCGGTCGGTGATGTCGATCGTCACGCCGCTCACCCGGGCCGGGCGGCCGCGCTCGTCGGGCGTCACGGCGGCGGCGCAGATGCACCAGCGCTGCTCGCCGTCGGGCCGCACGATGCGGGCCTCGACCTGGAAGGTCTGGCGCTCGCCTTCGGACCGCAGGATGCCGCGGATTCGTTCCAGGTCTTCCGCCACGATCATCGGCCGGATGACCTCGAAGGTCGGCCGGAAGCTGTCGGGATCGACCCCGAAGATGCGGTACTGGCCGGGGTCCCACACGCAGTCGCCGGTGCGCACGTCCCAGTCCCACGCGCCCATCTGGCCGGCGGCGAGCGCGACGCTCCGCCGCCGCTCGCTCTCGCGCAGCCGCTCGGTGGAAGCTTCGAGCGCGGCGGTGCGCTCGGCCACCCGCTGCTCGAGATCGCGCGCCAGCGCCTCGAGCTGCCGCGTCTTGCGGAACAGGTCGACGAAGACCCTGACCTTCGCCCGCAGCACCTCCGGAATGACCGGCACGGGCACGTAGTCGACGGCGCCCATCTCGTATCCGCGCACCCGGTCCTCGTCGGACAGGTGCACGGCCGAGATGAAGATGATGGCGGTCTGCTCGAACCGCGGGTGGTCGCGGATCATGCGGGCGAGCTCGAAGCCGTCGAGCTCGGGCATGCACACGTCGACCAGCACGACGGCGACGTCGGTGCGCAAGAGGTGGCGCAGCGCGTCGCGGGCCGAGGTGGCGGTGATCAGCCGCTCGCCCAGCTCGCGCAGGATCACCTCGTAGCTCATCAGCTTGGCCGGCTGGTCGTCGACCAGCAGGATGTCCACCGGTTCGTGCCTGTCCGTGTCGCGGCGGTCGGTCTCACGCATGATCGAGTGCGCCTCAGCGGTGGAGCCACATGCGCAGCGCCGAGAGGAGCTGCTCGGTGTTCACCGGCTTCGCCAGATAGTCGGACGCGCCGGCCTCCAGGCACTTCTCGCGGTCGCCCTTCATGGCCTTGGCGGTGAGGGCGATGATCGGCAGGCGGCCGAAGCGCGGATCGCGCCGGATCGTCTCCATGGTCTCGTAGCCGTCCATCTCGGGCATCATGATGTCCATCAGCACGAGGGCGAGGTCCGGCGTCGCCTCGATGAAGTCGATCGCCTCGCGCCCGGTCGTCGCGGTGAGCACCCGCATGCCGCGGCGCTCCAGCACGCTCGACAGGGCGAAGATGTTGCGGGCGTCGTCGTCGACCAGCAGCACGGTGCGGCCGACCAGCAGGTCGTCGGACTCGTGCAGCCGTTCGAGCATGCGGCGCTTCTCCGGGCTCATGCGGGAGACCTGGCGGTGCAGCACCAGTGCCGTCTCGTCGAGCAGCCGCTCGGGCGATTCGACGCCCTTCACCACGATGCTGCGGGCGAGCGTGCGCAGCCTCGCGTGCTCCTCGGCGCCGAGCGCCCGGCCCGTGTAGACGACGACCGGCACCTCGGCGAGCGCCGGGTCGTCGCGCATCGCCTCCAGCACGTCGAAGCCGCTGGTGTCGGGAAGCCGCAGGTCGAGCACCACGCAGTCGTGCGGGTCGTGGCGCAGCAGGGCGAGCGCCTCGGCACCGGTCTCGGCGGCGGCGATCTCGATGTCGTCGTCGCCGAGCAGCGCGGCGATCGCGGTGCGGGCCGCCCGGTCGTCGTCGACGATCAGCAGCCGCTTGCGGCGTGGCCTGGCATAGGCCTCGATCCGCTCCAGCGCCGCGCCGATCCCCTCGGTGGTCGTCGGCTTGCGGATATAGGCGAAGGCGCCGCGGGCGAGCCCGTGCTGGCGGTCCTCGTCGACCGTGACCACCTGCACCGGGATGTGGCGGGTCAGCGGATCCTGCTTGAGCCGGCCGAGCACGCTCCAGCCGAGCATGTCGGGGAGGTGCACGTCGAGCGAGATGGCGGAGGGCTGGTGCCGGCGCGCGAGCTCCGGCACGTCGGCGCCGCGCGTGGCGATCAGCACCTTGAAGCCGCGACGGTGGGCGAGGTCGGCGATGACGCCGGCATAGGCCGCGTCGTCCTCGACGATCAGCAGCACGAAGTCGCCGGGCGCGATCGCCTGCCGGTCGTCCCGGATCGTCTCGACCACCGAAGCCGGCTCGGCCGGGGCGTCGCCGGTCCGGCCCTCCAGGGCGAACGGCGACACGCCGCCGGCCGGCTGGGGCGGGCGGCGGGGCGGCAGCGCGGCCGCGGGCCGCAGCGCCGTCGACGGCCCGGTGTAGCGCGACGGCAGGTAGAGCACGAAGGTGCTGCCGGTGCCGGGCGTCGAGTGGAGCTGGATCTCGCCGCCGAGCAGTGCTGCGAGCTCGCGGCTGATGGCGAGGCCGAGGCCGGTGCCGCCGAACCGGCGGCTGGTGGACGCGTCGGCCTGCTGGAACGCCTCGAACACGATCTTCTGCTTGTCGGTCGGAATGCCGATGCCGGTATCCGACACCTCGAAGGCGACCACGCTCGCGGCGCGGGAGAGCACCGGGTGGGTCGGCGTCCAGCCAGAGGTCGCCCGCGTCACGCCGAGCCGCACGGAGCCGCGCTCGGTGAACTTGAAGGCGTTGGAGAGCAGGTTCTTCAGCACCTGCTGGAGCCGCTTCGGATCGGTGACGATGCTGCGGCCGAGCGCCGCGTCGGCGTCGACCGAGAAGTCGAGCTGGCGGGTCTCCGCCTCGTGCCGGAACGGCCGCGCCACCGCGTCGAGCAGGTCGGAGAACAGAAGCTCCTCGGCCTCCACCGTGACGGTGCCGGACTCGATCTTGGAGAGGTCGAGGATGTCGCTGATCAGGTTGAGCAGGTCGGTGCCGGCGCCGTGGATGGTGCGGGCGAACTCGACCTGCCGGTCGGAGAGGTTGCGGTCGGGATTGTCGGCGAGCTGCTGGCCGAGGATCAGGATCGAGTTCAGCGGCGTGCGCAGCTCGTGCGACATGTTGGCGAGGAACTCGGACTTGTACTTCGAGGTCAGCGCCAGCTCGGCCGCTTGCTCCTCCAGCGCGCGGCGGGCGTGCTCGATCTCCTGGTTCTTGCGCTCCACCTCGACGTTGCGCTCGGCGAGCTGCTGGGCCTTCTGCTCGAGCTGCTCGTTGGTCTGCTGCAGCTCGCGCTGCTGCGCCTGCAGCTCGGCGGCGAGCTGCTGCGACTGCTGCAGCAGGCCCTCCGTCTGCATGGTCGCCTCGATCGAGTTGAGCACGATGCCGATGCTGGCTGTGAGCTGCTCCAGGAAGGCGATCTGCAGCGGCTTGAAGTTGCCGATCGAGGCGAGCTCGATCACCGCCTTGACCTGGTTCTCGAACAGCACCGGCAGCACGACGATGTTGCGCGGCGTCGCCTTGAACAGCGAGGAGACGATCGGCGGCGCGTCGGGCGGGATCTCGGTGACGAGCTGGCGGCGCTTGTCGACGGCGCACTGGCCGGCGAGCCCCTCGCCCGGCACCAGGATGGGCTTGTGACCTTCGTCGAGACTGTCGGCATAGGCGGAGAGCAGCCGCAGCCGCGGCGCCGCGTCGACCTCCATCTGATAGATCACGCCCTGCTGGGCGCCGACCAGCGGGGTCAGCTCGTCGAGCAGCAGGCGGCCCACCGTTCCGAGGTCGCGCTGGCCCTGCAGCATGTTGGTGAAGCGGGCGAGGTTCGTCTTCAGCCAGTCCTGCTCGGTGTTGCGCTCGGTGGTGAGGCGCAGGTTGTCGATCATGGTGTTGATGTTGTCTTTCAGCTGCGCCACTTCGCCGCGCGCCTCCACCTGGATCGAACGGGTGAGATCGCCCTTGGTCACCGCGGTGGCCACCTCGGCGATGGCGCGCACCTGGTTGGTCAGGTTGGCGGCGAGCAGGTTCACGTTGCCGGTGAGGTCCTTCCAGGTGCCGGCGGCGCCCGGCACCACGGCCTGGCCGCCGAGCCGTCCTTCCACGCCGACCTCGTGGGCGACGCGCGTCACCTCGGAGGCGAAGCTGCGCAGCTGCTCCACCATGGTGTTGAGCGTCTCCTTGAGGAGCAGGATCTCGCCGCGCACGTCGACCGTGATCTTCTTGGAGAGGTCGCCGCCCGCGATGGCGGTCGCCACCTCGGCGATGTTGCGGACCTGGGCGGTCAGGTTCGACGCCATGAAGTTGACGTTGTCGGTGAGGTCCTTCCAGGTGCCGGCGACGCCGGGAACGCCGGCCTGGCCGCCGAGCTTGCCCTCGGTGCCGACCTCGCGGGCGACGCGCGTCACCTCGGCCGCGAAGGCGTTGAGCTGGTCCACCATGGTGTTGATGGTGTTCTTCAGCTCGAGAATCTCGCCCTTCACGTCGACGGTGATCTTTCGCGACAGGTCGCCCCGCGCGACCGCGGTCGTCACCTCGGCGATGTTGCGGACCTGGGTGGTGAGGTTGGCGGCGAGCAGGTTCACGTTGTCGGTGAGGTCCTTCCAGGTGCCGGCGACGCCCGGCACGTTGGCCTGGCCGCCGAGCCGCCCCTCGGTGCCGACCTCGCGGGCGACGCGCGTCACCTCGTTGGCGAAGCGGTTGAGCTGGTCGACCATCGTGTTGAGGGTCTCCTTCAGCTCCAGGATCTCGCCGCGCACGTCCACGGTGATCTTGCGCGACAGGTCGCCCGAGGCGATCGCGGTCGCCACCTCGGCGATGTTGCGCACCTGCGCGGTGAGGTTGCCGGCCATGGAGTTCACCGAGTCGGTGAGGTCCTTCCAGGTGCCGGCGACGCCGCGTACCTCGGCCTGGCCGCCGAGCTTGCCGTCGGTGCCGACCTCGCGGGCGACGCGCGTCACCTCCGAGGCGAAGCCGTTGAGCTGGTCCACCATGGTGTTGAGCGTGTCCTTCAGCTCCAGGATCTCGCCCCGCACGTCCACGGTGATCTTCTTGGAGAGGTCGCCCTTGGCGACCGCGGTCGCCACCTCGGCGATGTTGCGGACCTGCGCCGTCAGGTTCGACGCCATCGAGTTGACCGAGTCGGTGAGGTCCTTCCAGGTGCCGGCGACGCCCGGCACGGTCGCCTGGCCGCCGAGCTTGCCTTCGGTGCCGACCTCGCGGGCGACGCGCGTCACTTCCGAGGCGAAGCCGTTGAGCTGGTCCACCATGGTGTTGATGGTGTCCTTCAGCTCCAGGATCTCGCCCCGTACGTCGACCGTGATCTTGCGGGAGAGGTCGCCGCGCGCCACCGCCGTGGTGACCTGGGCGATGTTGCGCACCTGGTCGGTGAGGTTGCCGCACATGGCGTTCACCGAGTCGGTGAGATCCTTCCAGATGCCGGCGACGCCCGGCACCACGGCCTGGCCGCCGAGCTCGCCCTCGGTGCCGACCTCGCGCGCCACGCGCGTCACCTCGCCCGCGAAGGCGTTGAGCCGGTCGACCATCGTGTTGATGGTCTCCTTGAGCTGCAGGATCTCGCCCGACACCGTCACGGTGATCTTTTTGCCGAGATCGCCGCCCGCGATGGCGGTCGCCACCTCGGCGATGTTGCGCACCTGCGCGGTCAGGTTCGACGCCATGAAGTTGACCGAGTCGGTCAGATCCTTCCAGGTGCCGGCGACGCCCGGCACGGCCGCCTGGCCGCCGAGCTTGCCCTCGGTGCCGACCTCGCGGGCGACGCGCGTCACCTCCGAGGCGAAGCCGTTGAGCTGGTCCACCATGGTGTTGATGGTGTCCTTCAGCTCCAGGATCTCGCCGCGCACGTCGACCGTGATCTTGCGCGAGAGGTCGCCGCGCGCCACCGCGGTGGTCACCTCGGCGATGTTGCGCACCTGGTCGGTGAGGTTGCCGCACATGGCGTTCACCGAGTCGGTCAGATCCTTCCAGGTGCCGGCGACGCCCGGCACGGTCGCCTGGCCGCCGAGCTTGCCGTCGGTGCCGACCTCGCGCGCCACCCGCGTCACCTCGGAGGCGAAGCTGCGCAGCTGGTCGACCATGGTGTTGATCGCCTCCTTGAGCAGGAGGATCTCGCCGCGTACGTCCACGGTGATCTTCTTGGAGAGATCGCCGTTCGCCACCGCGATCGTCACCTCGGCGATGTTGCGCACCTGCGCCGTGAGGTTGGACGCCATCGAGTTGACGTTCTCGGTGAGGTCCTTCCACACGCCCGAGACCTCGCGCACCTGCGCCTGGCCGCCGAGCTTGCCCTCGGTGCCGACCTCGCGGGCGACGCGCGTCACCTCCGACGTGAACACGCCGAGCTGCTTGATCATCGTGTTGACGATGGTGGCGGACTCCAGGAACTCGCCCTCCAGCGGCCGGCCGTCCACCTCGAGCCGCACCGTCTTCAGGAGATCGCCCTGCGCCACCGCGGCGACCGCGCGGGTCACCTCCTTGGTCGGCCACAGGAGGTCGTCGATCAGGCCGTTGACCGAGGTCTCCATGTCGGCCCAGGCGCCGACCGCCGGGCTGAAGCGGACGCGATGCCGGGTGCGGCCCTTGCGGCCCACCGCCTCGCCGACGCGGGCGAGCTCCTGGGCCATGCGCTCGTTGGTGGCGACGATGTCGTTGAACGCGTCGGCGATCTTGCCGGCGAGGCCGAGATGGTCGCCGCGCATGCGCACCGAGAAGTCGCCGCCCCGCATCGCCTGCAGGGCGGCGAGGAGCTCGCGGAGCGCTTCGCGGTCGGCGTCCGGCGCGGTCTCGGCCTCCTGCCGGGCCAGGGCGGCCGCCACCACGGGTGCGTCGGCCTCCGTGGGGCCCTTCCGGCTCTCGCGCCTGACCGTCATGGTTCGCTCCTCGAGGGTGGATGGGCCGCAGACGGGCCGAGGCGCCGCGGGCGGCCCGGTCGCGCCCAGGGCGCGGCGCGTGAGTACCGTTCATGCGAACGACGCCGGGCCCGTTCGGTTCCGCCGAAAGACGTCAACGGACGACTCTTTCCTGGGGTTCCGTCTGCGGCGGGCCGCAGCGGCGGACTCCGGAGGGACGCTTCTCGCGGCCCGGTCGCGGCGTCGCCGGGGCACGGAAAGGTCCCGGCTCACCCTCGCACGTCGGCACGGCGCGCGCGCGGTATGAAGGTGCCGGCGAGACGGTGCGTCGGAGCCGGTTTCGGCAGCGACGGGCGAAGAGGGCGGAAAATCGTGTCGGCAGAAAGGACGCGCTGAACCCATGGGGTCTTGTTGTCCGGCTTCGCGGCGTCTTTATGAACCGTGCACGCCGCATGCGCCGTGTGAGGGGGCGCACGGAACGGTCGAGACCGCCATGCCCTCATGCACGCGGCCTCGTCCGCCGCGTGGGTCGCGCGAGGCCGTTCCCGCAACCCCCTGGAGGCCGCCATGACGCCCGATGCCGCCGTCAGCCCGCTGTCGCACCGTCTCGCCGGCTTCGCGCTCCACGCGCTCGTCTCCGGCCTGCCGATGGCCGCCTCGATCGTGCTGCTGACCCGGCTGCTGGGCTGGGGCTCGTTCTCCGAGGGCCCGGTCGGGCCGATCGTCTTTTCGGTGCTGTACGTGATCTTCTCGGCCGCCCTCGAAGCCTGGGCGGGCCCGCGCTGGCCGCGCCTTCATCCCGCCGGCATCGGCCACATCTGCTTCGACGTCAGCCTGCCGCTGGCCGAGCGCCTCGAGCGCCTGCGCCTCGACCCGCTCGCCTTCCGCCACATCCTCACCCAGCTCGCCATGGTCTCGCTGCTCGCGCTCGCCGTGCTGACGGTGCGGTGAGGGCGGGCGCCAGATCGAATCCTGACGGATTGATCACGGCAGGCCGATCCGGGCTATGGTCGAACCTCGGGTGTGACGCCCGAGGTTCAACAAGCGAGACTTCCATGATCGTGACCATCGTGACGTTCGAGCTGCCGCAGCCGACGACACTCGCCGAGATCACCACGACCTTCCAGTCCACGGCGCCCAAGTATCGCGGCCTGCCGGGCCTGTTGCGCAAGAACTACTGGCTCAGCGAGGACGGACGCCGGGCCGGCGGAGTCTATGTGTGGGAGAGCCGGGCCGCGGCCGAGGCGCTCTACACGGACACGTGGACGGCGTTCGTCACCGAGAAGTACGGCAAGCCCCCGAAGATCGAGTGGCTGCTGTCGCCCGTGATGGTCGACAATCGCAGCGACACGATCGAGGTCGCGGCGTAGCGGGGTTCGCCGCGCGTCTGGTCACGCACCGGGCGCGCGGCGCTGCCGCCTTCGGTTTGCCGCCGGCGCGCTTCTGCGGGCGCGCACCCGCCGGGCTGACCCCGGCGGAGGCGGCGCGGCGGTTGAAGACGACCCGGACCGCGGTCGCCCGCCTCGAAGGCGGTTGCTTGAGCCCATCGGCCCGGACAGTGGAAAACCACGCCGCGGCGCCGGGGCACAGGGCTGGTCATCGATCTGGTGCCGGTGAAGGGACGCGGGGCGGAAAAGAACCGGGGAGGTCACTCCGCCGCCAGCACCCGAACACGCCGCTCGATCTTCGGCCAGCCCTCGGCGCGCGCCCGACGCAGCTCGTAGCCGGCCTGCAGGTTCATCCACAGTTCCGGCGTGGTGCCGAAATACTTTGCGAGGCGCAGGGCGATCGGCGCCGTGATGGCGGAGCGGCCATGCACGATGTCGTTCACCCGGGCCGGCCCGAGATCGATGTCACGGGCGAGGCGATTCTGACTGATCCCGTTCGGCTTCATGTATTCCTCCAGGAGGATCTCGCCGGGTGGGATGGGGGGAAGCGGCTTCTTGGTCATGAGGCACCTCGACCCTCGATGATAGTCCACGATTTCGACCTCGTCGGCGCCGCCGTCGCGCCGGATGAAGCAGATCCGCCACTGCTCGTTGATCCGGATCGAGTGCTGGCCGGCGCGGTCGCCTTTCAGTGCTTCCAGCCGATTTCCGGGCGGGATCCGCAACTCGGCCAGCGAGCCGACGGCATCCAGCAGAAGCAGTTTCCGACGCGCCTGCCGCTCGATGGCGCGGAACCGCGGGACATCCTGGTCGGCGAAAAGCGGCGCCGTCGCTGCATCCCTGAACGAGCGGATCATGACCCGGCATGCTGTTCCACTTCATGGAATAGCAACAGTGGTGTGTCCTCTCCGTCACCGCCGCTTCGGCTTGAACCCGCCGCGCTGACCCGGGCGGCCCATCGTCGAGCGGGGCCCGGCGGGCTTGTCGCCCGACCGGTCGCCCTCGGGCCTCTCGCGCCCGAACGGGATCGCCTCGACGCCCGGCCCCATCTCGTCGAGCGTCGGCTTTCGCGGGCGTTTCGCGTCGCGGCCACCGTCATTCCGGCCCTTGGCGTCCGGGCGATGCACGCCGCGCTCGTGCCAGAGGGCGATGCCCATCTCGTCGAGATCCGGCTTGTGCGGGCGGGCGCGGGCCGGTCCGGCGGCGGCCCGGGCCTTGGCGAGGTCCACCACCTTCGCCGTGGGATCGTCCGTCACGGCGAGCTCGGTGGCGCGCAGGCGCTTGACCTCGTCGCGCAGGCGGGCGGCCTCCTCGAAGTTCAGGTCGGCCGCGGCCTCGCGCATGCGGACCTCGAGGTCGGCGATGACGGCCTCGAAATTGTGCCCGATGGTCGCCGCGTCCTCGAAGCCGCCGGCGGCCGACAGGCCGTCGCCGCGGCCGGTCGCGACCAGCACGTGATCGCGCTCGTACGGGCTGTCGAGAATGTCGGCGATGCCCTTCTTGACGCTCTCGGGCGTGATGCCGTGCTCGGTGTTGTAGGCCTGCTGCTTCTCGCGCCGCCGATTTGTTTCAGCCATCGCCCGCTCCATCGAGCCGGTGACGTGGTCGGCATAGAGCAGCACCTTGCCGTCGACGTTTCGCGCGGCGCGGCCGATGGTCTGGATCAGCGACGTCTCGCTGCGCAGGAACCCTTCCTTGTCGGCGTCCAGGATCGCCACCAGGGCACATTCCGGAATATCGAGGCCTTCGCGCAGCAGGTTGATGCCCACGAGCACATCGAAAGCGCCGAGGCGAAGATCGCGAATGATCTCGATGCGCTCGATGGTGTCGATGTCGGAGTGCATGTAGCGCACCCGCAGGCCCTGCTCGTGCAGATACTCGGTCAGGTCCTCGGCCATGCGCTTGGTCAGCACCGTGACGAGCGACCGGTAGCCTTGCGCCGCGACCTGGCGCACCTCGCCGACCAGATCGTCGACCTGGGTGCGGGCGGGCCGCACCTCGACGGGCGGGTCGATCAGGCCGGTCGGGCGGATCACCTGCTCGGCGAACACGCCGCCGGATTCCTCCATCTCCCAGCCGCCCGGCGTGGCGGACACCGCGACCGTCTGCGGCCGCATGGCGTCCCATTCCTCGAAGCGCAGCGGCCGGTTGTCCATGCAGGAGGGCAGGCGGAATCCGTACTCGGCGAGCGTCGCCTTGCGCCGGAAGTCGCCCCGGTACATGCCGCCGATCTGCGGAATGGTGACGTGACTCTCGTCGACGAAGACGAGGGCGTTGTCCGGGACGTATTCGAACAGGGTCGGCGGCGGCTCGCCGGGCTTTCGGCCGGTGAGATAGCGCGAATAGTTCTCGATGCCGGCGCAGCTGCCGGTCGCCTCCATCATCTCCAGGTCGAACAGCGTGCGCTGCTCCAGCCGCTGCGCCTCCAGCAGGCGCCCGGCGTCGGTGAGCTGGGCGAGCCGCCAGCGCAGCTCCTTCTTGATGCCGTCGATCGCCTGCAGCAGCGTCGGGCGCGGCGTCACGTAATGCGAGTTGGCGTAGATCTTCACGAAGGACAGCTCGTCGGTCTTGTGGCCGGTGAGCGGGTCGAACTCCTCGATGCTCTCCACCTCGTCGCCGAACAGGTTGATGCGCCAGGCGCGATCCTCGTAGTGGGCCGGGAACACGTCGACGGTGTCGCCGCGCACCCGGAAGGTGCCGCGGGAAAAGTCCGGCGTGCGCTTGTAGTGCAGGGCGACGAGATCGCCGATCAGCCGGCGCTGGTCGATGCGGTCGCCGCGCTTCAGCGTGAACGTCATGGCCGAGTAGGTCTCGACCGAGCCGATGCCGTAGATGCAGGACACCGAGGCGACGATCACGACGTCGTCGCGCTCCAGGAGCGCGCGCGTCGCCGAGTGGCGCATCCGGTCGATCTGGTCGTTGATCGACGATTCCTTCTCGATATAGGTGTCGGTGCGCGGGACGTAGGCCTCGGGCTGATAGTAGTCGTAGTAGCTGACGAAGTACTCGACCGCGTTGTCCGGAAAGAAGCTCTTGAACTCGCCGTAGAGCTGAGCCGCCAGCGTCTTGTTGGGCGCCAGGATGATGGCCGGGCGCTGCGTCGCCTCGATCACCTTGGCCATCGTGAAGGTCTTGCCGGAGCCGGTGACGCCGAGCAGCACCTGGGTGCGGTCGTGGCGGCCGATGCCCTCGACCAGCTCGGCGATGGCGGTCGGCTGGTCGCCCTTGGGCTCGAAGTCGGACTTGACCACCAGGCGGACGCCGCCCTCGCTCTTCTCCGGCCGCGGCGGCCGGTGCGGCGTCCACGCCTGCTCGGCGAGTTCCGGTCGCCCCTCGCGCAGCAGTCGCTCCAGCGACTCCGCCGTGGCCGTGGTGCCGAGCTCGGACAGCGCGGGGCGCGCGGGCCGGCGGCGGGTGGGCTTGTCTGCCGCGGCACCGGCGTCCGGCTCGGCCTGCTCCCTCCTCCCTCGTGGGGGAGGGCCGGGGAGGGGGGGAGTCCCGGGGGCCGTGCCGGCGATCTCCGCATCATCCCCGGTCAGCCCGAGCGCGCGGGCGAGCTCCGGGGAGGCCTCGCGCAGCTCTTCGGCGTCGAGATAGGCCGCCTGCGGCGCCTCGCCGAAGCCGAGGCGGCCGGGCTCCTCGGTCTGCTGCAGCGGCGTCGGACGGCGCCCGCCGGCCGATTGCCGGGCCAGATGCGCGGCGGAGAAATCGGCGCGGCGGTCGCGCGAATTGTCGGAGGGCGGCTGCAGCCCGGACTTTTGCGCCGGCGCGTCGACCCGGGCGCCCGGGGCGCGCTTGCGCTCGGGGCCGGCCCCCCGCCCGGCCGGCCGGTCGAGGCCGGTCTGCGAGCCGATCCCCGCCTCGCCGCGGGCGATGCCGGGATTGAGCAGCGATTCCAGCGCCGGGGCGATCGGCGGCAGCGTCTCGCGCGAGGCCTTCGCCCGGGTCGGGCGGGCCGGATCCTTGCTCGGCCTGGGAGAACGGCCGGCGGGCTTCGAGGGGGGCTTGCCGGCAGGCGGCTTGGGGGGCTCGGACATGGCCGCAATATGGGCCGGCGAGCGTGGCGGGGAAAGGGCGGCGACCGGACCACCGGTGGACCTGTCGGGCGGCGTGCGCGATCCTATATACCTCCGGCCGGCAGGGGCCGGCGACAACCCGGGAGTTCTCGATGGTCACGCCTCCGGACGCCTATCTCGACCTGCTGCAGGACAAGAAGGCCTTCGCCAGCATCGCCACCGTGATGGCCGACGGTTCGCCTCAGGTCACGTCGGTGTGGTTCGACTACACGGACGGGATGGTGCGGGTGAACACCGCCAAGGGCCGCGTCAAGGCCAGGACGCTGACGCCCGGCAAGCCGGTGGCGCTCGCCATCGTCGATCCCGACAATCCCTACCGCTACCTGCAGATCCGCGGGACGGTGCGCAGCGTCACCGAGGACGGCGCCGACGCCCACATCGATTCGCTGGCCAAGAAGTACCTCGGCGTCGACACCTACCCGTACCGCCAGCCGGGCGAGCAGCGCCTGTCGATCGCGATCGAGCCGACCTCGGCCTCGGGCATGAACTGAGGCGCCGCGCCGGTCGCGCGGGGGAACCGAGGCGGGCCCGGGCCGGCGTTGCGGCGGTGCGGGCTTTCCGCCATCCTGACCGGACACCGCGCCGCCCGCACGGCGTCGCCCGGAGGAGCCCGGCAGCATGGCCGTGTCGAAACGCGTCGGCCTTCTGGTCACCTGCCTGGTCGACCTCGTCCGCCCCTCGGTCGGCTTCGCGGCCGCGCGCCTGCTGGAGGACGCCGGCTGCGCCGTCGCGGTGCCGTCGCAGACCTGCTGCGGCCAGCCGGCGTTCAACGCCGGCGACCGCCGGACGGCGCGGCGGATCGCCGAGCAGGTGATCGCCGTCTTCGAGCCGTTCGACTACGTGGTGGTGCCGTCCGGCTCCTGCGCCGGCCAGGTCCGGCTGCACTATCCGGAGATCTTCCAGGGCGACCCGGCCTGGCAGCCGCGCGCCGACGCGGTCGCCGACAAGACCTTCGAGCTGACCCAGTTCCTGGTCGACGTCTGCGGCGTGACCGGGGTCGCGTCACGCTTCTCCGGCCGTGCGACCTATCATGATTCCTGCTCCAGCCTCCGCGAGCTCGGCGTCAGGCTCCAGCCGCGGAAGCTGCTGGCCAGCGTCGAGGGGCTCGACCTGATCGAGCTCGCCGACACCGACGTCTGCTGCGGCTTCGGCGGCACCTTCTGCGTCAAGTATCCCGAGATCTCGGACCGCATGGTCGGCAAGAAGGCGACCGCCGTGACGGCCACCGGCGCCGACCTGCTGCTCGCCGGCGATCTCGGCTGTCTGCTCAACATCGCCGGCAAGCTCTCGCGCGACGGCAGCGGCGTCACGGTGCGGCACGTCGCCGAGGTGCTGGCCGGCGCCGTCGACGCGCCGGCGATCGGCACCGCGCCGCCCGCCGTGCCGACGCCGACGGAGGCGAAGCCGTGACGCGCGCCGCCACCTCGGACACGTTCGCCGACAATGCGCGGCACGCGCTCGCCGATCCGGCCCTGCAGGGGGCGCTCGCCTTCGTCGAGACCAACTTCCCGGCGCGCCGCCGCGCCGTCGTCGACGCGCTGCCGGAGTTCGAGGCGCTGCGCGACTCCGCCCGCGACATCAAGGCTCACACGCTGGCGCATCTCGACCTCTATCTGGAGGCCTGGGAGGCGCGCGTCACGGAGCAGGGCGGACAGGTGCACTACGCGCCGACCGCCGCCGACGCCAACCGCATCGTGCTCGACATCTGTCGCGCCGCCGGGGCCCGCACCGTCAGCAAGGGCAAGTCGATGGTGGGCGAGGAGATCGGGATCAACGAGCATCTCGAGCAGCACGGCATCGTGCCGGTCGAGACCGATCTCGGCGAGTACATCATTCAGATTCGCGGCGAGATGCCGTCGCACATCATCATGCCGGCCGTGCATCTGAACCGGCATCAGGTCGCCGCCGATTTCCGCCGCGTCCACGCGGACCTGCCGAAGGATCGCGACCTCGACAGCGCGGCCGCGCTGCTGAACGAGGCCCGCGCGACGCTGCGCAGGACGTTCCTGTCCGCCGATGTCGGCATCACGGGAGCGAACTTCCTGGTCGCCGAGACCGGCTCCTCGGTGATCGTCACCAACGAGGGCAACGGCGACCTCACCTGCACGCTGCCGCGCGTCCACATCGTGCTCGCCTCGATCGAGAAGCTGGTGCCGACGCTCGAGGACATGGCGCAGCTGGTGCGCGTGCTGGCGCGCTCGGCGACCGCGCAGGAGATGTCGGTCTACACCACGATCACCACCGGCCCGCGCCGCGCCGCCGATCCCGACGGCCCGCACGAGTATCACGTGGTGATCGTCGACAACGGCCGCTCGGCCATGCTGGCGGGCGAGTTCCGCGACATGCTCCGCTGCATCCGCTGCGGCGCCTGCCTGAACCACTGCCCGGTCTATCACGCGGTCGGCGGCCACGCCTACGGCTTCGTCTATCCGGGCCCGATGGGCGCGGTGCTGACGCCGAGCCTGATCGGCGTCGACCGCGCCGGGGCGCTGCCCGAGGCCTCGACCTTCTGCGGCCGCTGCGAGGAGGTGTGCCCGGTGCGAATCCCGCTGCCGCGGCTGATGCGCTTCTGGCGCGACCGCGCCTTCGCGCAGCACCTGCCCTCGCCGGTGTCGCGCGCCGCGCTCGCCGCCTGGGGATTTCTCGCCGCACGGCCGTGGCTCTATCGCGGCGTCACCGGCCTCGGCACGCGGCTGCTGGCGCGGCTCGGCCGGGTGCGGGGACGCTTCGCCTGGCTGCCCTTGGCCGGCGGCTTCACGGCGACGCGCGACCTCGCCGCCCCGCAGGGCGCGACCTTCCAGCAGCAGTGGCGGCAGCGCGCCGCCTCGGGTCCCGAGCGGCCGCGGCCGAGGACCGTGCCGTCCGGCAATCCGCACGGCCGCGGCAGCGAGCCGCTGGTCGCCGAGCCGCGCGCCGCCCCCGCGCCGGCGGCGGACCGGCCCTCCGGCCGGCCGCGACCCGTCGCCGTCGGCGAGCCCGAACGCCCGCGCGGGCCGGAGGCGCGGCCGTGAGCGCGCGCGATCAGGTGCTCGGGGCGATCCGCCGGGCGCTCGCCGTCACCGGTGAGGAGCCGTCGCGCCGCAAGATCGTCGCCGACCGGCTCGCCGACCATCCGTGCGGCGTGATCCCGGCGCGCGGCCAGCTTCTCCCGGCGGCGCGGCTGGCGCTGTTCCAGAAGCGCGTCGAGCTCGTCGCCGGCACGGTGGCGCGGGTCGCCACCGCGGAGGACGTGCCGGCGGCCGTCGCCGCCTATTTGCGGGCCGACGGCCTGCCGCCGGCGGTGCGGCGCGGGGCCGACCCGCGGCTCGGGGCGATGCCGTGGGAGCGGGAGCCGTCGCTCGCCGTCGCGGTCGGCGCCTCGGCGGGCGACGACCTGGTCGGCGTCTCGCACGCGGTCGCCGCCGTCGCCGAGACCGGCACCCTGGTGCTGCTGTCCGGCCCCGACAACCCGACGACGCTGAACTTCCTGCCCGACCATCATCTCGTCGTGGTCGACGCCGCGACCGTGGCGGGCGATCTCGAGACCGTGCTGTCGCGCCTGCGCGACACATGGGGGCAGGGCGGCGGTCCCGGAGGCCTGCCACGCAACGTGCACCTGATCACCGGGCCGTCGCGCACCGCCGACATCGAGCAGACCCTGATCCTCGGCGCCCACGGCCCGCGCCGCCTGCACGTGATCCTGGTCGGCGAACCGTGATCCGTCGCGGTCGCCGGCTGGTGGCCGCTTCCTGCGGCGCACGGGCCGACACCGCACCATGAAACCATGACAGGGCTCCGGCGTTGACCCGCCGAGACTGCGCCTGCGGGTGGTGCCTGCGGGCAGTCTCGTCACGCCCGAACCCGAGGAGTCCCCGATGGCGCACCCCGACGACAAGAAGACTGCCGACAAGCACGTCACCGATCCGGAGCGCCGCGAGAAGCTGCCGACCGGGACGTCGAAGGAGGCGATGGACAGGAAGCTCGACGAGGCGCTGGAGGAGAGCTTCCCGGGCTCCGACCCGGTGTCGATCTCCCAGCCCTCGCCGAGCCCGGCCGACAAGGACGCGGACTGACGGAGCTTCGGGGCCCGGGCGCGCCGCAGACGCGAACCGGGACCCGGGGCCGCGGCGTCCGGCGCCCGCCTGCACCGACCCCGGCCGCATTGCACCGCCGGCACGGTACGACGCGGGCTGGGCACGATGGCCCAGGCGCCGCTTCGGGCGGCCCGCGCGCCGCGTCCGTGGGCCTTCGCCCGTTCACGATAAGACAATTTTCTTAAAGCGCGGGCGCTCCCGAAGCCCTAAGATGCCCCCGACCCGGCCGCGCGTTCTCCGCGCGGCCGTCCGACTCTACGACCGAGGGGGCTCATGACTCGGAAATATTTCGGCACCGACGGCATCCGCGGGCGCGCCAACGGCGTCATCACGGCGGATCTGGCGTTGCGGGTGGGGCAGGCCACCGGGCTGGTGTTCCGGCGCGGCGAGCATCGCCATCGCGTCGTCATCGGCAAGGATACCCGGCTGTCCGGCTACATGATCGAGACCGCCATGGTGGCGGGCTTCACCTCGGTCGGCTTCGACGTGCTGCTGCTCGGCCCGATGCCGACCCCGGCCGTCGCCATGCTGACCCGCTCGATGCGGGCCGATCTCGGCGTGATGATCTCGGCCTCGCACAACCCGTTCGACGACAACGGCATCAAGCTGTTCGGCCCGGACGGCTTCAAGCTGTCGGACGACGACGAGCTCGAGATCGAGCGGATGATCGACGCCGACCTGACGAAGAAGTTCGCCAAGTCGGCGGCGCTCGGCCGCGCCAAGCGCATCGAGGGCGTGCACGACCGCTACATCGAGTTCGCCAAGCGCACGCTGCCGCGCGCCATGTCGCTCGACGGGCTGCGCGTCGTCGTCGACTGCGCCAACGGCGCCGCCTACCGGGTGGTGCCGGAGGCGCTGTGGGAGCTCGGCGCCGAGGTGATCTCGATCGGGGTCGAGCCCGACGGCCTCAACATCAACCGCGAATGCGGCTCGACGTCGCCTCAGGCATTGCGCGCAAAGGTGCGCGAGCTGCGCGCCGACATCGGCATCGCGCTCGACGGCGACGCCGACCGCGTCGTGATGATCGACGAGCAGGGCCATCTGATCGACGGCGACCAGCTGCTCGCCGTCATCGCCGAGAGCTGGCTGGAGGACGGGCGGCTGTCGAAGCCCGGCATCGTCGCCACCGTGATGAGCAATCTCGGGCTCGAGCGGCATCTCGCGGCGAAGGGCCTGTCGCTGGTGCGCACCGCGGTCGGCGACCGCTACGTGCTCGAGCAGATGCGCGAGCAGGGCTACAATGTCGGCGGCGAGCCCTCCGGCCACATCATCCTGTCCGACTACGCGACCACGGGCGACGGCTTCGTCGCCGCGCTGCAGGTGCTGGCGGTGCTCAAGAAGCTCGATCAGCCGATGTCGAAGGTGTGCCGCCGCTTCGAGCCGCTGCCGCAGGTGACCAAGAACGTCCGCTACGCCAAGGGGACGGCCGGACGGCCGACCGAGCACGCCAAGGTGCTGGGTGCGATCGCCGCCGCCGAGAGCCGCCTCAACGGCCACGGCCGGCTGATCGTGCGGCCCTCCGGCACCGAGCCGGTGATCCGCGTCACCGGCGAGGGCGACGACCCGGACCTGGTCGAGGCGGTGGTCGACGACATCGTCGGCGCCATCTCCGAGGTCTCGGCGGGCTGACGCCTCCGGCCGGGCGCCGCGAGGCCGCGGCGCCGGCCGAAGCACCGTCCCTCCGACGGATCGCGCGGGCCCGATCCCGAAATGTTCGTCGTATCAGAGCCCCGGACGAGGCGCGCTACGTCGCGTCCGGGACACGGACGTGGCCGCGGGTGCGTCCGCTCCGGCCGGGATGCTCGCCTCCTGCCTGGCGCGGGCGACACCATCCCCCCGCGCGGCGCCCGCCGTTGACGTCTCGTTAACCCTGTGTCGGCGACCGGGCGCTCCGCGGCTGGGTTTTCGCGGCGTGCCGGCCCGGCGTTAATCCTCCGTAAATCCTTTCTGTCGCGACCGGTCGGATTAACATTCCGTCAACCAATAAGATCAAGCGGATGTTAGGGTTAAGTTTTAGGGTTAAGTTGCCTTTAACCCTTGGTTGCCATGATCGCCCTGCCAGTGAGTAAACAGTTGGGTCGCGTCCCTCGCGCCCTGCCACACGGAAGGACGAAGTCATGGCAAGCGTGAAAATGTTCGCAGTCGCGGGGTCGGCCGTGCTCCTCTCCCTGACCGCAGCCGGTGCCGCCGATCTCCCCCTCGCCCCGCCCCCGATGCCCGTCGTCCAGGACTTCTCGGGCTGGTACCTGCGCGGCGACATCGGGTTCAGCAACCAGAAGGTCAAGGAGATCTACAACGTGCTCGAGTCGGCGCCGGGGACCTCGGTGACGACCCCGCACGCCTCCTTCGACGCGGCGCCGTTCTTCGGCATCGGCATCGGCTATCAGTACAACAACTGGCTGCGCTTCGACGTGACCGGCGAGTACCGGGCGGGCGCCACTTTCCACGGCCTGCAGGTCGTCTCGTTCAACGGCGCCGTGACCGGCACCGACGAGTACTCGGCGACCAAGTCCGAGTGGCTGGCGATGGCCAACATGTACGTCGATCTCGGCACCTGGTGGTGCGTGACGCCGTTCGTCGGCGCCGGCATCGGCGCGTCCTACAACCGGATCAGCAACTTCGTCGACGTGAACACCCCGAACCAGGGCGTCGCCTACGCGGCCGACACCGGCAAGTGGAACTTCGCCTGGGCCCTGCACGCCGGTCTCGCCTACAAGGTGACCCCCGGCTTCACGGTCGAGCTCGCCTACCGCTACCTCGATCTCGGCGACGCCGTCTCGGGCGACCTCGTCACCTACACGGGCGTCAACGCCCTGGTGAATCCCGAGCAGTTCAACAACATCACGTCGCACGACATCAAGCTCGGCGTGCGCTGGATGCTGAACGCGCCGGAGCCGGTCTACGCGCCGCCGCTGATGCGCAAGGGCTGATCCCCCCGGGGCGAGCCTCTCGAACCCTCTTCCGCCGGGCCGGCTTCAGGTCTCGCGTATCGGCACCGGCGAAGACAAGCGGCGCGGAGCGTTTCTCCGCGCCGTTTTCATTTCCGCCGATGGTTTTTGTCAACTTTCGCGCCTGCGCTTTTAACGGTTTCGTGTGCTTTCGCCGCGATCGGGTAACCCGACATTAAGGTTAATGCCCGATGATCGGTTGTGGTCGCGGGCGTTGCGCCCGTCAGGATCAGAGGATCAGTCCCATGCGTATCGCCGGCCTGTGCGGCCTTTTCCTCGTCGGTCTCGCCAGTCTCGGCCCGGCCCACGCCGCCGACATGCCGTTCCTGCGCGGCTCCCAGGGCCTGATGCCGAGCGAGCCGGTCTATTTCCGCTGGCAGGGCGTCTATGTCGGTGGACAGGCGAGCTACTCGTCGGGCAAGTCCGACTTCTCGCAGGGCACCGGCGACCTGGTCTCCTACATGCTCCGCAACACCATCGAGGAGGCGGAGATGGGGGTGTCGAGCTGGACGACGCTGCCGTCGAACAACGGCATGACCGGCACCGGCTGGGGCGGCTTCATCGGCTACAACGCGCAGTGGGACGATGCCGTGCTCGGCCTCGAGTTCAACTACACGCGGGTGGGCCTGAAGGCCACGGCGGCCGATTCGATGGGGCGCTACAACCTGCTGTCCGACAGCGTCTATCATCTCGTCGACCTGACCAGCACGGCCGGCGTCGATCTCACCGACATCGCCACCCTGCGGCTGCGCGGCGGCTGGGCCGCCTCGTGGTTCATGCCCTACGCCTTCATCGGCGTCGCGGCCGGCCGCGCCGACGTCACGCGATCGGCGACGGTCGCCGGCTACACGTCGACGGTCAGTCCCACCGATTCCGGCTTCACCGGCTGGACCCCGGCCTACGCCGAGACCCGCTCCGACAACCGCTCCGGCGCCTGGGGCTTCGGCTACTCGGCGGGCGCCGGCATCGACGTGGCCCTGATGGCCAACGTGTTCCTGCGCGCCGAGTACGAGTATGTCTATTTCGGCGATTTCCAAGGCATGAAGGTGACGGTCAACACGGTGCGGGGCGGCCTCGGCTTCAAGTTCTGAGACTGCGGCCGGTCGTGATCACGTCGCCGCGAGGGTGGGGCCGGACGGCCTTGCCCGGGCGACGCGGCGGCACCATCACACCAATAATTCGCGAAAAGAGGGCGACCGAGGGTTGACTCCCGCGGTCGTCTCTCATATTGCCGGCGGCGGGACACCCCTCCCCACCGAGGGGCGCCTATCTGAAAGGGTAGACACCATGACAGACGCTCCCGCCGCGCGTCCGCGCGTGCCCAATTTCTCGTCCGGCCCCTGCGCCAAGCGCCCCGGCTGGTCCCTCCAAAATCTGGCAGACGCACCGCTCGGCCGCTCGCACCGTGCCAAGATCGGCAAGGCGAAGCTCGAGCGCGCCATCGAGCTGACCCGCACCGTGCTGAAGGTGCCGGCCGACTATCGCATCGGCATCGTGCCGGCCTCCGACACCGGCGCCGTCGAGATGGCGCTGTGGTCACTGCTCGGCGCCCGTCCCGTCACCATGCTGGCCTGGGAATCGTTCGGCGAGGGCTGGGTCACCGACGTGGTGAAGCAGCTCAAGCTGCAGAACGTCACCACGATGACGGCCGGCTACGGCGAGATTCCGGACCTCTCCAAGGTCGACTGGTCGACCGACGTCGTCTTCACCTGGAACGGCACCACCTCGGGCGTGCGCGTCCCGAACGGCGACTGGATCGCCGCCGACCGCGAGGGCCTCGCGATCTGCGACGCCACCTCGGCCGCGTTTGCGCAGCCGCTCGACTGGCCGAAGCTCGATGTCGTCACCTTCTCGTGGCAGAAGGTGCTGGGCGGCGAGGCGGCGCACGGCATGCTGATCCTGTCGCCGCGCGCGGTCGAGCGCCTGGTGACCCACAAGCCGGCCTGGCCGCTGCCGAAGATCTTCCGCATGACCTCGGGCGGCAAGCTCAACGAGGGCATCTTCAAGGGCGAGACCATCAACACGCCGTCGATGCTGTGCGTCGAGGACTATCTCGACGCCCTCGACTGGGCCGTGTCGATCGGCGGCCTCGACGCCCTGATGGCGCGGGCGAACGCCAATGCCGGCGCCATCGCCGACTGGGTGGCGAAGACCCCGTGGGTCGACTTCCTCGCCACCGATCCGGCGATCCGCTCCAACACCTCGGTGTGCCTGAAGGTGGTGGACCCGGAGATCACGGCGCTTCCGGCCGATGCGCAGGCGGCCTTCGCGAAGTCGCTCGCCTCGGCGGTCGAGAAGGAGGGCGTCGGCTACGACCTCGGCGCCTATCGCGACGCCCCTCCGGGCCTGCGAATCTGGTGCGGCGCCACCGTGGAGCGCGACGACGTCGTCGCCCTGACCGCCTGGCTCGACTGGGCCTTCGCGAAGACCAAGGCGGCGCTCGCCAAGGCGGCGTGAGCCTTTTTCACAGCGTCGAGCCGCCACCCTGAGGTGGCCGCCGGAGGCGGCCCTCGACGGGCGACGGGCCCGGCCTCGGACTCCGAGGCGCTTCGTCAAACCGACATTGCAGTCCGTCGCCGACGGACAGAGGCCGTCCATCCTTCGAGGCTCGCTTCGCTCGCACCTCAGGACGACGGATCACACAGGAACACCACCATGGCTCCCCGCGTTCTCATTTCCGACGCGCTGTCTCCCGCCGCCGTGCAGATCTTCAAGGATCGCGGCATCGAGGTCGACTTCCAGCCGGCTCTCGGCAAGGACAAGGAGAAGCTCGCCGCCATCATCGGCGACTACGACGGCCTCGCCATCCGCTCGGCCACCAAGGTGACGCCGAAGATCATCGAGCAGGCGAAGAACCTGAAGGTGATCGGCCGCGCCGGCATCGGCGTCGACAATGTCGACATCCCGGCCGCGACCGCCAAGGGCATCATCGTGATGAACACGCCCTTCGGCAACTCGATCACCACGGCCGAGCACGCCATCACCATGATGCTGGCGCTGGCGCGCGAGATTCCCCAGGCCGACGCCTCGACCCAGGCCGGCAAGTGGGAGAAGAACCGCTTCATGGGCGTCGAGATCACCGGCAAGACGCTCGGCGTGATCGGCTGCGGCAACATCGGCTCGATCGTCGCCGACCGGGCCCACGGCCTCAAGATGAAGGTGATCGCCTTCGATCCGTTCCTGTCGCCGGAGCGGGCGGTCGCGCTCGGCGTCGAGAAGGTCGAGCTGCCCGAGCTGTTCCGCCGCGCCGACTTCATCACGCTGCACACGCCGCTCACCGAGAAGACGAAGAACATCATCTCGGCCGAGGCGATCGCGTCGATGAAGAAGGGCGTCCGGATCGTCAACTGCGCGCGCGGCGGGCTGGTCGACGAGGCGGCGCTGCGGGCGGCGCTCGATTCGGGCCAGGTGGCGGGCGCCGCCTTCGACGTGTTCACGGAGGAGCCGGCGACCGCGAACGTGCTGTTCGGCCATCCGCACGTGATCTGCACGCCGCATCTCGGCGCCTCCACCACCGAGGCGCAGGAGAACGTCGCCCTGCAGGTCGCCGAGCAGATGTCGGACTACCTCCTTCAGGGCGCCATCTCCAATGCGGTGAACTTTCCCTCCATCACGGCCGAGGAGGCGCCGCGCCTCAAGCCGATGGTCGAGCTCGCCGAGAAGCTCGGGTCCTTCGCCGGCCAGCTCACCGAGACGGGTCTCACCAAGGTGCAGCTCGTCTACGAGGGCGAGGTCGCCAAGATGAACACCAAGGCGCTGACCTCGGCGGCGATCGCCGGGCTCCTGCGCCCGATGCTGCAGGACGTGAACTTCGTCTCGGCGCCCGTGATGGCCAAGGAGCGCGGCATCGTGGTCGAGGAGGTGACCCGCGAGCACGAAGGCGACTTCGAGAGCCTGATCACCGTGACGGTCGAGACCGAGCGGCGCACCCGCTCGGTCAGCGGCACCGTGTTCGCCGACGGCCGGCCACGCATCGTCAACATCAAGGGCATCCGGGTCGACGCCGAGTTCGGCAAGTCGATGCTCTATGTCACCAATGACGACGCGCCGGGCTTCATCGGCCGCTTCGCCTCGCTGCTCGGCGAGGCCGGCATCAACATCGCGACCTTCGCGCTCGGCCGCGACGCGCCGGGCGGCAACGCCATCGCGCTGGTCGAGGTCGACGGCGAGGTGCCGGACGCGTTGCTGGAGAAGGTCGGCAAGATCCAGAACGTCCAGCAGGCCCGCGCCCTGCGGTTCTGATCAGTCCCGGGAGCTTCACGGACGACGGCGGGCCCGCTCTGCGGGCCCGCTTTTTTTGTGTCGCCACGGATCGCGCGGCCGGTGGTCGGGACGGCCCGCGGGCCCGCTTGTCTCGATGATCGGAACACGTGGCGTCGGCCCCCTGCGAAAGTCGTGCGGCGCCGCTGCCTCTCCATGACAAAACGCAAAGCCGAGCCCGCCGGGATCTGGTCGGATCGCAACCATTGCTTGTCGACGTGCTCACTGCCGAACTGCCGGCGGAACAGCCGGTCGCAGGGCCGCCGCGCGGTCCTGTCCACTGCCGAAACGACATCTTCGGGGCGGACCCCCGGCGACGTGATCAGGTCGCGCCGCTGCGCCACTCCGAGAGCCAGACGACTGCCGGCCGCGACTCCGTCGCGGTCGCAGGCGGCGTTCGAGCACGATCGACGGCGCCAGAGGGGAAACGTCATGAGTGAGACCTCCATGAGTGAGACCGCCGTGAGTAACACCTCCATGAGTGAGAACCGCCATGAGTGAGGCCGTTTACGCGCGCATCCGCGCCAATCCCAAGTTCGTGCAGCTCGTGCACCGGCGTGGCCGCCTCGCCTGGACTCTGGCGGCGATCGTCTTCGTCCTGTTCTACGCCCTGGTGCTGACCATCGCGTTCGCGCCGGGCGTGATCGGCAGCCGGGTCGCGGAAGGATCGACCCTGTCGGTCGGCATCGCCGCCGGCCTCTTCCAGTTCGTGCTGTTCTGGCTGCTCACCGCGCTCTATGTGCGCAAGGCCAACACCGACTACGATGCTCTCACCAACGAGGTGGTGGAGGATGCCGTCGCCGCCGAGGCGGCGGCGACCAGGGAGGCCGTGGCCGCCGAGGCGGCCGTCGCGGCCCTGCGCGAACGCGCCCGCGAAGCCTCGGGAGGAGCACGCCGATGACCCGCACGATCCGCTCTCTCGCCGCGGCTGCCGTCGCGGCGCCGGCGGCCGTCCTCGCCGGTCCGGCGCTCGCCGCCGGTCCCGCGCTCGGCGACGCCGCCCGGCAGGCGACCAACTGGCACGCCATCGCGATGTTCATCGCCTTCGTGGCGCTGACGCTCGGCATCACCTACTGGGCCGCCAAGCGCACCCGCTCGGCAGCGCATTTCTACACGGCGGGCGGCGGCATCACGGGCCTGCAGAACGGGCTCGCCATCGCCGGCGACTACATGTCGGCCGCGACCCTGCTGGGCCTGACCGCCATGGTCTACACGACCGGCTACGACGGCTACATCTACATGATCGCCTTCTTCGTCGGCTGGCCCATCATCCTGTTCCTGATGGCCGAGCGTCTGCGCAATCTCGGTCGCTACACCTTCGCCGACATCACCTCTTACCGGCTCGACCAGGGCCGGGTGCGCACCATGGCGGCGGTGTCGTCGCTCACCGTCGTGTGCTTCTACCTGGTCGCCCAGATGGTCGGCGCCGGGCAGCTGATCAAGCTCCTGTTCGGGCTCGACTACGTCGTCGCGCTGTTCATCGTCGGCGGCCTGATGATGATCTACGTCACCTTCGGCGGCATGATCGCCACCACCTGGGTGCAGATCATCAAGGCCTGCATGCTGCTCGCCGGCGGCACCTTCGCGATGCTGCTGGCGCTGAGCCAGTTCGGCTTCAGCTACTCGACCCTGGTGACCGAGGCGACCGCCGTCCACAAGCTCGGCTTCAAGCTGTTCCAGCCCGGGGCGCTGCTCGCCGATCCGGTCAACGCCGTGTCGCTCGGCATCGGCCTGATGTTCGGCACCGCCGGCCTGCCGCACATCCTGATGCGGTTCTTCACCGTGTCGGACGCCAAGGCGGCGCGGAAGTCGGTGCTCTACGCCTCCGCCTTCGTCGGCTACTTCTTCAACGTCATCTTCCTGATGGGGCTCGCCGCCATCGTCATCGTCGGCACCAACCCCGCCTTCTTCGAGGGCGGCCAGATCGGCGGCAAGATCATCGGCGGCGGCAACATGGTGGTGATGCATCTCGCCAGTGCGGTCGGCGGCGATCTGCTGCTCGGCTTCCTCGCCGCCGTCGCATTCGCCACCATCCTGGCGGTGGTGTCGGGGCTGGCGCTCGCCGGGGCGTCGGCGATCAGCCACGACCTCTACTCGCGCGTGATCATGAAGGGCAAGGCCACCGAGACGGCGGAGCTGCGCATCTCGAAATTCGCCACCATCGGCCTCGGCATCGTCGCCATCACGCTCGGCATCCTGTTCGAGCGCATGAACGTCGCCTTCATGGTCGGCCTCGCCTTCGGCATCGCCGCCTCGGCCAATTTCCCGGTGCTGATCCTGTCGATGTACTGGCGCGGGCTCACCACGCGCGGCGCGGTCGCCGGCGGTTATGCCGGCCTCGTCTGCGCCGTCGTCCTGGTGGTGCTGTCAAAGCTGGTCTGGGTGCAGGTGCTCGGCTTCGCCACGCCGATCGTGCCCTACGACCAGCCGGCACTGTTCTCGATGCCGCTCGCCTTCCTGGTCACCGTGGTGGTCTCCCTGCTCGACCGCAGCCGGATAGCGACGGCCGAGAAGAAGGCCTTCGAGGACCAGTACGTCCGGGCCCAGACCGGGTTCGGCGCGGCCGGCGCCGCCGCGCACTGACGTCGGTCGTCCGGGCGCCGAAGCGCGCGCACGGAGAGTCCCGATCGCCGCGGCGGCTGCCGGCCGCCGCGGCGACGGTGTTTTCAGGCGTCGATTCGGCGCATGGCGGCCTCCCCGGAAAACGGTTGCCCGGCGCCGTTGCGCATCGCACACTCGGCCCATCGCACAGTCGGATCGAGTCGCGACGGCGGACGGGCCGGGGCCCGACGTTCCGCGATCCGGCGCATCTGCGCATGCGCATCCGTGCGCGCGGCCAGCAATGGAGCATGGTCATGTCGCAAGCCGTCCTGTCGGCGGTCAGCAAGGGCGTGTTCTCGTTCGCCCTGATGGTGGTTCTGGCGGGCCTCTGCGCGCTGATCATCCGCGGCATCGTGCATCTGCTCGCCCGCACGCAGCCGAAGGCGCCGCTCGTCGCGCCGGAGCTGACCGTGCCGGTGAAGCCGGTGCGCGACGATTCCGCCGTCATCGCCGCCGTCATCGCCGCGGCCGCGCAGGCGACCACGACGCCGCATCGCATCGTCTATCTGGCGGAGCAGAAGCGCAGCGCCAACTGGATCACCGAGGTCCGGTCGCGGCATCACGGCGGGCACAGCCCGTACGGCCGCTGATCGCGGCCGCGATCATCTCCCACCAGAAGAGCGCATCGGCATGCCCGACTTCCAGTTTCTCGACCTGTTCCAGGGCGTCGCCACGCTCGTGCAGTCGGAGCCGACCATCCTGATCGGGCGGATCGCCCTGATGGGCCTCGGGGTGCTGCTGATCTATCTCGGCCAGCGCGGCGTGCTCGAGGCGCTGCTGATGATCCCGATGGGCCTCGGCATGGCGACCGCCAATGCCGGCGTGCTGTTCCTGCCCAGCGGCAAGACCGGCACGCTGTTCCTCGATCCGCTCGCCTCCGGGACCGAGGAGGTGATGACCCAGCTGCAGATCGACTGGCTGCAGCCGATCTACACCTTCGCCTTCTCCAACGGCCTCATCGCCTGCCTGGTCTTTCTCGGCATCGGCACGCTGCTCGACGTCGGCTACGTGATGCAGCGGCCGTTCCGGTCGATGTTCCTGGCCGTGTGCGGCGAGCTCGGCACGCTGGTCGCCTTTCCGCTCGGCGTGCTGATGGGGCTGATCGACAAGCAGGCGGCCGCCACCGCGACCATCGGCGGCGCCGACGGCCCGATGGTGCTGTTCACGTCGCTGATCCTGGCGCCCGAGCTGTTCGTGCCGATCACGGTGGTCGGCTATCTCTATCTCGGCCTCACCTACGGCGGCTATCCCTATCTCATCAAGCTGATGGTGCCGAAGCGGCTGCGCGCCATCCCGATGCCGCCCGACACCACCCGGTCGATCTCGGCGAGCGAGAAGATGGTGTTCGCCGTGGTCGCCTGCCTGCTGCTGTCGCTGCTGTTCCCCGTGGCGGCGCCGCTGTTCCTCTCGCTGTTCCTCGGCGTCATCGTGCGGGAGAGCGGGCTCAGCTACTTCTACGACCTGTTCTCCAACCAGATCCTCTACGGCGCCACCTTCTTCCTCGGCCTGGTGCTCGGGGTGCTGTGCGAGGCGAGCACCATCCTGAATCCCAAGGTGCTGATCCTGCTGGTGCTCGGCATCGTCGCCCTCACCGTGTCGGCGATCGGCGGCATCCTGGGCGGCTACGTGCTCTACTGGCTGTCGGGCGGCAAGTACAATCCGGTGATCGGCATCGCCGCCGTCTCCTGCGTGCCGACCACCGCCAAGGTGGCCCAGAAGGTGGTCACCGAGGCGAACCGCAACGCCATCATCCTGCCGCACGCGCTCGGCGCCAGCATCTCGGGCGTCATCACCAGCGCGATCTTCGCCGCCGTGCTGGTGAGCGTGCTGAAGGCCGGCTGAGCGGCGGCGGCCGGTTTGCCTCGCCGGCCCGCGCGCGATACAGAGAGGCCGGGCGGCGGATCGCGCCCGGTTTCGGGCTCGCGGCCGGCCGTCCGGCCCGCGCGGGCCGCATGGAATTGCCGCATGAAACTTCTCCAGCACAGCATCGCGCTCGCCACCGCCGCGCCGATCGAGATCGTCGACGTCACCGAACGGGTCCGCGACTGGCTCGCGACCGCCGGCGTGACCGACGGCCTGCTCACGCTCGTCACGCTGCACACCACGGCGCGCCTGAACGTCAACGAGCGCGAGGAGCGGCTGCAGCGCGACATGGTGACGTTCCTGAAGCGGCTGGTGCCGCGCGACGGCGACTATCTGCACAATCTCGACACGGTCGACGGCCGCGACAACGCCCATTCGCATCTGCTCGGCCTTTTCATGAACTCCTCCGAGACCATCCCGGTCGCCGACGGCGCGCTGGTGCTCGGCGAATGGCAGTCGATCTTCTTCGTCGAGCTCGACGGCCCGCGCGAGCGCCGCACCATCGAGCTGCAGTTTTTGGGGGCATGAGTGAACGCTGACGACATCGCCGGCTTCTTCGCGCGGCGGCAGGATCTCGATCCCGAATCCTACATCGAGCTCGACTTCGCCTTCGAATGCGCCGGCGATCCGCGCGAGGCGGCGGCGCATCTGTGCAGCGAGCAGTCGACGGCGCAGTGGCGCCGGGTCGGCGTCGACGAGGATTTTCGCCCCCGCTTCGCCGCCAGGGTCTTGGAGATCGACGCGGCGCCGCGGAAGGAGTTCAGCATCCCGGTGGACGGCGCCGCGGCCGGGACCGTGCACGCGGTGCGGGTCACGCTCGCCCATCCGCACGGAAACTTCGGCCCGCGCCTCCCGAATCTGCTCTCCGCCGTGTGCGGCGAGGGCGTGTTCTTCGTGCCGGGGATCCCGCTGATCCGGCTCCTCGACATCCGCTTCCCGGCGTCGTTCCTGGCCGCCTTCCAGGGCCCGCGCTTCGGTATCGCGGGGCTGCGCGAGCGGCTGAACGCGTTCGGCCGGCCGATCTTCTTCGGCGTCATCAAGCCCAATATCGGCCTGCCGCCGGAGCCCTTCGCGGAGATCGGCTACCAGGCGATGGCCGGCGGCCTCGACATCGCCAAGGACGACGAGATGTTGGCCGACGCGCCGTGGTGCCCGCTCGCGGCGCGCGCCGCGCTGCTCGGCGCGGCGGCGCGGCGGGCCGCCGAAGAAACCGGCGAGCCCAAGATCTATCTCGCCAACATCACCGACGAGGTCGACCGGCTGATCCCGCTGCACGATCTCGCGGTGGCCAACGGCGCCGGCGCGTTGCTGGTCAACGCCATGCCGGTCGGCCTCTCGGCGGTGCGGATGCTGCGCGGGCACGCGACCGTGCCGCTGATCGCGCATTTCCCCTTCGTCGCGTCCTTCGCCCGGCTGCCGTGGTACGGGGTCCATTCGCGCGTGCTGACGCGGCTGCAGCGCCTCGCCGGCTTCGACGCCGTGATCATGCCGGGCTTCGGCCCGCGCATGATGACGCCCGAGGCCGAGGTTCTCGACTGCATCCGCGCCTGCCTGGAGCCGATGGGGAGCATTCTCCCGAGCCTGCCGGTGCCGGGCGGCAGCGATTCGGCCGCGACCCTCGAGCGGGTGTACGGCAAGGTCGGCGGAGTCGATTTCGGCTTCGTGCCGGGCCGCGGCGTGTTCGGCCACCCCGGGGGGCCGGCGGCGGGGGCGAAGAGCCTGCGCCAGGCCTGGGACGCCATCGCGGCCGGCGTGCCGGTGGCGCGTCGTGCCGCCGCCCATCCGGAGCTCGCCGCCGCGCTCGCGGCCTTCGGCGGCCGGGGATGAGGCGCCGCCTCGCGGTCGCGGTCGCGGCGCCCGCCGCCGCGCCGCGCCGGCCCGGCTCCGGACGACTGCGACGCTCCGGCCACAGGCTGTGGTGCGTAGAGCACGGTCGCGCAATTTCAGGAACGGTGAAGCGGGTGTTCAGGTAATTTGATTGTCGCATGGCGACAGTTTTGTGTCATGATCTGTCCATCCCGGGCGCAATCAACGATCCGGGAACCGGGGGCGTCGGTGCCGCGTGGCGTCTGGCCACGCCGAACGAACGAGACCTGGGGAAGAACGGGAAGGAGGGGACCCATGCGACACGACGAGATCCGCGTCCAGCGCACCGCCGATACCACCTGCCGCACCTGCGGCCGCCCGGTCTGGGCGCCGCGCTTCTTCGACACCCGCGGCCATCACTACTGCGCCCCCGAATGCTGGGAGAATGTCGGCACCGCGGCGGCGGCGGCGGCGGCGGCGCCCGCCTTCGCCGCGATGGAGATGCGCTGAGCGGCGGCCGACCGGCGGCGCCGCGCGCCGGGGCGGATCGCGGTCCGCGGTCCGCCGGCCCGTTACCCCATCTACGGGGCGATGCAGGCTCCGCACCATGGCGCACGCCCCGTCTCTCCCGCGGCGCGTTGTTCGCGCCCGGGTGTTGCCCATGACCTGTCCCCCGGCGAACCGAGGGGCGCGGAGCGCCGAGAGGCGCGTCCGTGGTCGTTGCGCCTTCGGTGGAAGGCGCGGCGCGCATCGAAGCCTCGATGCGCACGCCTCCCGGCGCTCCGCGTGTGGCGTCTTGTCGGTCTCGGGCTCGTAATCACGAGCGGCCGCAACCACGACGGCGGCGGTCCGGCGTCGCGCTCTGCGGTCGCCCCGGGTCCGTGGGGTCTGTGACGACCCTGATGCCCGGCGGCGCACTCCCGAGCCGCCCGGGAGCCCGGCTGACGAGGCCGAGGCCCGCGGGGCGCCACGTGCGCCGGCGGATTGTTGCTCCGTGGCTCCGGCGCCCGGCTTTTCCGGCGGGTCCGATCCCGCCCTTGGTGCGGCGCTCTGCGGCTCCGGTGCCCCGAACCCGCCGCGACCGCACGTCGCCGGCCTGCCCCGTCGCCCGACGTCACCGGTCGACGCCCCTCGACGGGCAGGACAGGAGAGGGTGTAGCGCGGGATAGGAATATAGTCAAGAGAGGTCCGGGCTCGCGCCGTGTCGGCGGGGGCCTCAGGTCGTCGTCGACGGCCGCAGGTCGGGGGCGAGGCGGATGTGCGGCGTGCGGGCCAGCTCGTCGACGACGCGATCCACGAACAGGCCGACCCGGCGGCTCGCGGCGAGGCCGGGGGCGCGGATCAGGTAGAGCAGCTTCGGGGCGAGCCGGCGCTCGGGCAGGATGATCTCGACCTCACCCCGCGCCAGGAGGTCGGCCACCAGAAAGCGCGGCGCCTTGGCGAATCCGAGGTGGTTCTGCACGGCGTGCAGCAGCAGGTGGGGCATCTGGGCCGCGAAGGCGAGGGTGACCGGGGCCGTGTCTCCGTCGGCGAACACGATCGTGGTCTCGTCCGGATCGTCCCTGTACTGGACGTAATCGAGGCGACGCAGGTCGTCGAGCGTTCCGGGCCGGCCGACCCGGTCGAGATAGAGGCGCGACGCGACGAGGCACAGCTCGACCTCGGCCAGCTTGCGCACCGTGCCGCTGCCGGCCCCGCCGGTGGCGGCCTGGATCGCCAGATCGAGCCCGGCCTCGGCCAGATCGACCGGCTCGTCGCCGGCGTGCAGATCGATCTTCAGCTTCGGATGGCTGCGGCGCAGATCGGCCAGCACCGGAACCAGCACGCTCTGCGCCATCAGCAGCGCGCAGGAGAGGCCCAGGCGGCCTTCGGGCACGGCCTGCAGGGCGGCCAGCGCATCCTGCATCTGCGACAGGCGGGCCAGCACCTCGGCGCCGTGGCTCGCGGCGAGGCGGCCCGCCTCGGTCGGGCGAATGCCGTCGCGGCCCCGCACGAGCAGGACCAGCCCCAGCGACTGCTCCCATGCGGCGATCTGCTGGCTGACCGCGGGCTGGCTGATGCCGAGACGGCGGGCGGCGCCGGACAGGGAGCCGGTGTCGCAGGCGGCGACCAGCGACCGGATGGCGGCGATGGTGTCCATAAGCCCTGCCTGTGCCGGCCATAAGCCGTCCGTGGATACCGGATTTCGGTCATTAGCTCTACTTATCGATCCGGACAACGGGTGCGACGGAAGGATCGGCCGATGACGGTTTCCAGACGGATTTTCACGCGCGGCGCGATCCTGGCGCCGGCCGCCCTGGCGGGTCCCGCGCTGCTGCGCGTCGGCGACGCGGGGGAGGCGGCGGCCGCCGGCCCGGTCGAGGCGCCGCAGGCGCAGACGCCGCAGGTGCAGCGCCGCAGGGTGGGCGAGATCGAGGTGATCGCGCTGATGGACGGGGCGTTGCAGCGCCCGACCGGGATGCTGCTCGGGTACGACGAGACCGCGGCCAGTGCCGCGGCGACCCTGGCGCACCGGCGCCACGACCCGGCGGCGCTGACGCTGGGGATCAACGGCTACGTGATCCGCACGGGCGATCGGGTGATCGCCGTGGACACCGGGTCGCCGGCCGGCCTGGCGCCGACGCTCGGCCGATGGCATGCGGCGCTGGCGGCGGCCGGACTCGCCGCCGATCGGGTCGACACGGTGGTCCTGACCCATCCGCACCCCGATCACGTCGGCGGCATGACCGACCCGCGGAGCGGCATGGCGCGGCTGGCCCGGGCGCAGGTGATCGCGTCCGCGGTCGACTGGGCCTTCACCTTCGATGCGGCGGTCTACGCGGCGTCGCCCCGGGAGGTGCAGGTCGGCTTCGACATCTCGCGGGCGATGATCGCCCCCTACGACGCGGCGAAGACGCTGATCGCGCCGGGCGCCGAGGTGGCGCCGGGCCTGACGACGGTGGCGATGCCGGGCCATACGCCCGGGCACATGGGGCTGCGGGTGGACAGCGGCCGGGAGAGCCTGCTGATCTGGGGGGATCTGCTGATCGCCCCCGCCTATCAGTTCGCCCACCCCGACTGGGCCTTCGCGCTCGATGCCGACAAGGCCGCCGCGGCGGCGACGCGGGCCAGGGTGCTGGACATGGCGGCGGCGGACCGGATCATGGTCGCGGGCATGCATCTGGACTTCCCGGGCTTCGGCCATGTCGAACGCGCCCGACAGGGCTACGGCTTCGTCGCGGCGCCGTGGGACTACCGGGCCTGACGAATTGGTACGGCTTCGAGGGCGACGACAACGAAGCCTGTATCGCGTTCACCCACCCGGCCTGGAGATCGGTCCAGCCGAAGGGAAAATACGACCTGAGGATCCGCTCCGACCGCGGGCTGTGGACGGCAGCTTCATCGGCTTCGAGATCGGCGATACCAAGGGGATCTGCGCGGCCGGGCTGAAGTCGCGATTCGTCGAGCAGTTCGCCCTGTCGAGCGGCATCATCGTCTGTCCGCTGATCCAGGCGCCGTCGCCGCTGCAGAGCGCGGCGATCGTGCGGTCACGCGAGTTGCAGGTGACCTTCACGGTGAAGGTCCTGGCCAGCTCCGCGATCGCCTCGGGCGGCAGCTCGCGGGTCTTCGGGCTGATGGAAGGCATCACGTTGTTGGACGCCGGGCGCGTGGCCGCCGGGATGGTGTCGCTCCGCACGCAACGCGAAGACCACCTCGAGGTCGCAGGGCGGATCGGGGCGCCCCGCGTGACCCGCCGGGAGCCGAACGGCGGATGGCGGCGCGTCGCGCCCGATCCGCCTGCATCCGGCGGTGTGCGAGGTACATCACATTCCTGCGGCCCGGAGTCCGGCACAGTCCTGCGGGTCGGCTGCATGGGGCGGCCGGAGACAAAGGGCTTCCGACGATGATCAGCTCTCGCCTCACCCTCGTGGCGGTCATTGCCGCCGTCGGTCTCGGGTCTCTCGCCGTGGCGCCGGCCACGGCGGCACCGGGCGACTTCGGCTTCCTCAAGGACGTCAATCCGGAGTTCAAGCGCTGCCTCGCCCGGGTCGGCGCCGGGATGTCGCCGGAGAAGCGAAAGCGCCTGGAACGCCAGATGCACCTGGCGTGCGACCAGTATTATCCGGCGTTCAAGAAGCGCTGACGGTGCGGCACACCTCGGCCGTCGGCCGTGCGGTGGACGGCCGGAGCCGCAGGAGCGATGCAGCGCCGCAGGGGCCACCGGCGACCGACCGCCGCGCACGGTCTGCGCGCGCGGCGCGGTCGCCTGGTTCGAGGTCCCTCCGGGTCCACGGGACCATCGCCGGCGGGGCGACGGCCGGCCGGGGTCAGACCGGATCGAAGCCGTAGAGCCTCTGCGGATTTTCGACCGAAGACGCCGCGCAGCCGACCGAGCCGCGCGGCCCGGGCCGCCGCAGCCCGGCCCGACTGCAGCGAGAGCCGGGTCACGGATGCGACCTTGCCATAGAATGGGTGGAGCCGACGGCTCCCCCATCCTGCGGCGTTGCCGGGAAGGGATGGATATCGCCTCTGGCTCCCCCATCCTGCGGCGTTGCCGGGAAGGGATGGATATCGCCTCTGGCTCCCCCATCCTGCGGGCTCTGCCACCGTGACTCCCACCATCCGACCACGTCCCACCTCATGCCGAGGTGCGAGCGCAGCGAGCCTCGAACCATGTGGCCCCGGCCGGGGCGGCAACGTGTCGTGCAGCGGAAAATCGACCTGGACCGTGCGCGCGGGCGTTCGGAGGGCGGGTCGGCGCGCAGCGCGTGACCCGCTCTACGGTCGCGGCCTTCACGCCGCGTCGTCGATCTCGATGCGCACCGAAAAGCCCGCCGGGCCGGCGAGATTGACCAGCGCGTCGAGGCTGAACTTGTCCACCCGTCCGCGCAACAGATCGTTCAGCCGCGGCTGCGTCACCCCCAGCCGCCGCGCCGCCTCGGCCTGGCTTTCACCCCAGGACTCGATGCGGGTGCGCAGCGCGATCATCAGCGCCGAGCGGGCCCGCATGTTGGCCGCCTCGGCCGCCGTGTCCTCCAGGGCATCCCACACGCTGTCGAACGCCTGCGCATCCATGTCCGGCCCTTCGGCCCTCGTCGCTACCGGGTTGTTGATCCTCGTTTCGAGACACGCCATGATTGTGGCGGAGGAGCGACATGGGAGGGCGACGGGCCGGGGATCACGGCGTTCCGGAGGCGTGGCGGCACATCGCCGAAACCGAGAAAACTCTTTTGACGTGGCCGACATGGCGCGATCCGCCGCCGCGGTCTGGGCCTCCGCGCGGCGGGAGCCGGCGAGAGGATCTTTATTCGGCTGCGGCCGATACGATCGACCTGATCGCTCCGCTCGCCGAGAAGAATGGTCTTGGCCTCGAAGGGGCCCGTCTCCGCATCGTGGCGTGGGCCCATAGGCGGGAGGCGGACGTCACGGCGACACTGGAGGTGGCCGGCGGTCGGTCCTTCGTGACCATCGCCCGAATCGACGCCTGGCCGGCCGATCCGCACGCCAATACACTGCGCAAGCGGCTGCCGCGCTGGCGCCACGTGCCCTCCATGATCGAGGGGCACCATGTCCATCGCTTCGCAGACAATGCCGCGCTCGGGGCCGTCGCCTTCGAGCCGGCCCGGAACCTGCCTGTTGCGATGCCGGTTCCTGGTGATCTACGAAGCTTTCGGGATTTTCTGCGCACCGTCGAGGCCGAGTTCCGCATCGCCGGTCTCGTCGACATCCCGCCGCCGGACAGCTGGGAGAGCCTGATCTGACCATGGGGATCGCCACGCTCCGGATCGCCGACATCGCCGCCGAGGTGGCGCGCGCGATCGTGCGCGTGTCGATCCGGGACGAAACGGCGCGCGTGTCGACGCCGCTGCTCTATCCGGGCGGCGGCATGGTCGGCGTCGAGATCTCGCGCCGGCGCGACGGGTTTCTGGTCACCGATGCCGGGGCCGCACGTCGCGAGGCAGGCCTCCTCGGCGGCGAGCGGACGTTCGCCCGCATCGCGCCCGAGATCGCGGAGCACCACGGCGTCCGCTTCGACCGCGACATGATGTTCGATCTCGACGTCGCCCAGCCCGACCTGCCGCTCGCCGTGATCGCGGTGGCCAACGCGGCCAAGGTCGCGGTCGAGCGCACGGCGCTGCAGCTCGCGAGCGTGCCGCACGCCGATCATCGGGCGATGTTCTTGGATCGGCTCGACACGCTGTTCGGGGCGGCCATGGTCGCGCGCAGCCGGGTGGTCCGCGGCGCCTCGGAGGACTGGACGTTCGACGCCGTGGTCGAGCGGGCCGGCCGCCTCGCCCTGTTCGAGCTGGTGCCGCCGCACGCGGTGGCGGTCGGCAGCGCGGTGACGAAATTCCTCGATATCCGCGACCTCGGCGACAACGCCCCCGGCCGCATCGCCGTCCTCGGCGACAAGGCCGCGACCCCGCACCTCGCGGTGCTGTCGCGCACCGCCACCATCGTCGCCGCCGACGATCCCGACACGGTCCTGGCCGCAGCGGCGTGAGGATGGCCGCAGCCCCGTAGCCCGGCTCGAGCGCAGCGAAACCCGGGATCTTCGGCGCAGGCCCGGACGTGACGAACCCCGGATTTCTCGTACGATGGGTGGAGCGAAGCGATACCCATCGAGCGGCGTTGCAGGGAAAGTGATGGGTATCGCCTTCGGCTCCACCCATCCTACGGGCTGCGCTCAATCCAGGCTACGAAGAGCCCGGGCTACGCTTGCTTCCCGAAAATCTTTTTCGCAAGGGTCTCAAGGGTCGAATCGGTAGGGTGGGTCGAGTCTTTCATGATCTCGAAGCGAACTTGATGAGCTTCGTGCATTACTTTTCTCAGCTTAGCAAGGCGGCGCTTTCCCTTCATCATCTCAAATGGGCTTCGTTCTGCCGCTTTCGCGCCTTCTACGCCCAGCTTGCCGTAATTTAGTTGCCCAACTGTGCCTGATTTTCTGGCTAAATCGACTCGTCCGTTTATGTAGCTTGATACAATCTCATCTTTTTCACCATCAACAATTGCTTTAGATACTAAATCCACGTCGATGCCATGAGGTTCGGCAATTAGTTTGATATAAGACTTGGTGCAGAAGTATCCCTCAACATCTATCTCGGCCGTGACAAATGGATCTGCCCCAATCTTAATAATTTCTTTCTCCCACTCCTTTGCTTCGGCATCCTCTAAAAAATCGCGATCTCTATGAACGATTATCGATGCGTTAGACACATCCTTAATTTGCTTAACGAGCGGCTTGAGAAGATGTGCAGACGTGACACCATTATAGGGGAGTATGGCAGTTTCATCAAGGCTAAATCCGGAATTTCGTGCTAGTATCCCAAGTAGGTTCGTGATGCGGTCCTCTGTCAAGATAATAGCTCTATATTTTCCCTTTGAGATGTTCTCTCGAACATCGAGCGCTCCTAATTCCAGCAAAATATCTACTTGGTCGTCGGGCGAGGCTGCTACGACAGCTCCGTCTCGAACCCAGAGGACACGGGCGTCATTATACATCGTGTCGATGACGTGCCTAGAGTGGGTTGTAACCACCACTTGCACGTCGCGATCAATCGACAGTGACGATAGAAGTGAGCAGAGTAGGCGTTGATTATTTGGGTGCAGGTGAGAGTCTGGTTCGTCCAAAATAATAAGCTTCGGCGCGAATAAGTGGAAATACGATAGAATTTGGACTGTTTGGAGGAGGCCGGTTCCTGCGAGATCTAACGGAACCCGTTTCACTCCTTCGATGACGTTTATTGTGACATATTGATCAATCGATTGATTGAACTGAACATCTAAGCGAATCGCTGGAAATATAAGGGATAAATCGGCTTCGAAAAGCTCCCACTCCGGTTTTTGCCTAAGACGATAAAGGATGTTCCTCAGGACGATATTGGCATCTCCCCTGGCTAAGGCGCGGAGCAATACTCCGTCCGACACATAGTTTTCTGTTTTGGAGACGCCTGCCAATCCTGGCGAAAAAATAGAATATGGTAAATCTAGTTTCGAGATGGATTTTGCGAATTCAATATTGTCTGGTGCTACTAAAAGATTTGTAATTCGACCTTTTCGTATTGTTAGATTGATCCGCTCTCCGTTGTCGAATGTAAATCCAACTATAATTGCTTTGTCGGCGTCCTCTAGCAGACGTCCGCCGTGTCCCAGAGAATATGCGTCCTCGGAGGGAATATAGATCAGTTCGGTTGGGCTAATCGTAAGTGATGTCTTTTCTTTGGCAGGCCACTTGTTTGAGATTGTTAATGACTGGAAGAGTGTAAACGCAAAATGGATCGCTTGGATAATTGTGCTTTTGCCGGAGTTGTTTCCCCCAACAAGAATATTGACTCCGGCAACGTCGAAATTGACTGATTCAAGTCTTTTGAATCGCTCGACTTTGATGTTCGTCAATTTCATTTTTTGCGCCCGTTCTGTCGCCAAGAAATGTAGCCAGCCCGTAGGATGGGTATTGCCTGCGGCTCCACCCATCCTACAAGTTGCTTCGAAGTGAGGAATTCTGCAACGAGTGGTTTCGTTTGCCGCCGCGCCGCCCCCCGCGCCGCCCCCTCGACCTCCCCGCCGCGGCGCGCTACACCGCGGCACGGCGGTTCGGACTCGCGCCGGCGGCTGGATTCTTCTAGAGAATTCGGCCGGAGGGGGCCCGGCCCTCCCGCGACAGCCGGCTCCGTCGGCTCCCCGCGCGTTTTCTTGCGAGCACGGCCGGCCTGCCGGTCGGGCTCGGCTGGACACGGCCCGGTCTCCGCCGGGCGAGGACACACGCCGCGGCCGCCGCGATCTTTGAAAAAATTCGCGCGGCCCGAGCACACCGAGACAGAAGGCTGACATGGCGAACGTCGTGGTCGTCGGTTCCCAGTGGGGCGACGAAGGCAAGGGCAAGATCGTCGACTGGCTCTCCGAGCAGGCGGACGTCGTGGTGCGGTTCCAGGGCGGCCACAATGCCGGCCACACGCTCGTCATCGACGGCACCACCTACAAGATGTCGCTGTTGCCGTCGGGCGTGGTGCGCGGAAAGCTGTCGGTGATCGGCAACGGCGTGGTGCTGGACCCGCGCGCGCTGGTCGAGGAGATCGACCGGCTGAACGGGCAGGGCGTCGGCCTCTCGCCCGAGACGCTGCGGATCGCCGAGAACACCTCGCTGATCCTGTCGCTGCACCAGGAGCTCGACGCCAACCGCGAGGCGGCGGCGAGCGCCCAGACGCGGCTCGGCACCACCAAGCGCGGCATCGGCCCGGCCTACGAGGACAAGGTGGGGCGCCGCGCGATTCGCCTGATGGATCTGGCCGACCTCGACTCGCTGCCGCCCAAGATCGAGCGGCTCCTGGTGCACCACAACGCGCTGCGGCGCGGCCTCGGCCTGCCGGAGTACGAGCCGAAGGCGATCTTCGACGAGCTCGCCGCCGTCGCGCCGAAGGTGCTGCCCTACATGGATTCGGTGTGGGTGCTGCTCGACCAGGTGCGGCGCGAGGGCAAGCGGATCCTGTTCGAGGGCGCCCAGGGCGCGCTGCTCGACATCGACCACGGCACCTATCCGTTCGTCACCTCGTCCAACACGGTGGCGGGCCAGGCGGCGACCGGCTCGGGGCTCGGCCCGTCGGCGGTCGGCTACGTGCTCGGCATCTGCAAGGCCTACACGACGCGGGTCGGCGCCGGCCCGTTCCCGACCGAGCAGGACAACGAGATCGGCCGGCTGATCGGCGACCGCGGCCACGAGTTCGGCACCGTCACGGGCCGCCGGCGGCGCTGCGGCTGGTTCGACGCCGTGCTGGTGCGGCAGACGGTGCGCACCTCCGGCATCCACGGGCTGGCACTGACGAAGCTCGACATTCTGGACGGGCTCGACGAGATCCAGGTGTGCACCGGATACCGCCTGGACGGGCGCAGCATCGATTATCTTCCGGCGAGCGAGCACGCGCAGGCGCGGGTCGAGCCGGTCTACGAGACGATTCCCGGCTGGAAGGACAAGACGGCGAACGCCCGCTCCTGGGCCGAGCTGCCGGCCCAGGCGATCAAGTATGTGCGCTGGATCGAGGAATTGGTGGGATGCCCGGTCGCTCTGCTCTCGACGAGCCCGGAGCGCGATGACACTATCCTGGTGCACAATCCCTTCGAAAGCTGACCCAGGCGCCGAATCGGGCGCTCGATTGGGCGCCGACGCGAGCCGAGCCTCGGGGGCGAGGAACCGGGAACACAGCTGGACCTGATGGCCGATTACTATCCACTGATCGCCAAGGCGGTCGCGGGCCTCGAGAAGAACACCGGGGAAGCGCGGCGCACCCTCTACGAGCGGGCGCGCAACGCGCTCGTCACGCAGTTGCGCGGGGTGTCGCCGCCGCTCGGCGAGTCGGAGATCACCCGCGAACGGCTGGCCCTCGAGGAGGCGATCCGCAAGGTCGAGGCCGATTCGGCCCGCAAGACGCGGGCCGAGGCGGCGGCGCGCGGCGGCAGCGGGGCCGGGGGCGAGCGGCCCGAGCGGGCCGAACGCCCGGACCGGGCCGAACGCCCGGACCGGCCGGAGCGTCCCGAACGGCCGGAGCGGCCGGGCCTCGGCGACCGGCCGGGCCTCGGCGCACGGAGCGAGCGCTTCGAGCGCCCCGACCGCCCGGAGCGGCCCGAGCGAAGCGACCGGTTCGAGCGTCACGAGCGGCCCTCCGCCGGCGCCGGGCTCGGAGGTCCGGACAGGCCGGCGGTGCCGGGCCAGCCCGCACCGGGGCCGGCGACGGCCACGGCCGCTGCGCCGGGTGCGGCCGCCGGGCCGGACCCGTCTCCTGGTCCGTCCTCTCCTGGCGCGTCGAGTCTCGGCCCGTCGAGTCTCGGCCCGTCGAGTCCTGGCCCGTCGAGTCCTGGCCCGTCGAGTCTTGGCCCGTCGAGTCCCGGCCCGTCCGGTCCGGGCGCGCCCCCTCCGGGGCCGCCGGGGGCGCCGGAGGGCGGCGAGACGCGGCGCGAGCCGCCGGCCGAGGCGGGGCCCGAGGCGCGGCCGCGCCGGCCGGGCGGCGCGCCGGCCGATCGCGCCCCGCTCTCCGACCGCGGCCTCAAGGGATTTCGCGACGTCGTCGCCGAGGCCGAGAGCCTGGGCGAGGCGACCGCCAGCGCCTCGAAGACGGCGCGCGAGGTGTTCGCCGCCACGGCGCCGACCCGCGACGGCACCCGCATCGAGCCGCATGTCGAGCCCGAGGGCCTGCGGCCGCCGCTGCGCCGGCCGCCGCCGGGCCGCGACGTGCCCCCGCTCACCCGCGAGAACCCGCCGTTCTCGCGCGACTTTTCGCGCCGGCCGCCGGCCGGCCGCGAGGCCGAGGGGCCGCGCGGCACCGATCCGGGCCGCCCGCCGCCGGGCCGCCCCGAGGCGGGCCGTCCCGAGCCGGGCCGGCCGGACCCGGGCGACGCCGACTTCGCCGGCCGCCACGGCGTCCGCCCCTATATCGACGACCACGACTACCGCGAGTCCGGCGGCCGCCCGTTCCCGCTGCAGCCCGAGACGCTGCCGCCGCGCGCCGAGGACGAGATCGGCGGTCCGATCAAGACCCCGATCGGCGGCCGGCTGCTGAAGTCGGCGCTCGCCCTGCTCGCCGTGCTGGTGATCGCCGGGCTGGGCTGGTGGATGTGGCCGAGCCTCTCCGGCCTGCTCGCGCCGTCGCAGCCGGTCGCCACCGCGCCGTCCCCGGCGCCGGCCGGCGAGCCGCGCAGCGGCAAGATCACCGACCGGGTCGGCGCCCAGCCGGGCACCGGCACGGCGGCGCGGCCCCAGGGAGACGCCCCGGCCGTGGCCCAGCGCGTCGTCCTCTACGAGGAGGACCCGGCCGATCCGGGCGGCAAGCGCTCGGTCGGCACCGCGGTGTGGCGCACCGAGACGATCGTCGCGGCGCCCGGCCAGGCGCCCGACACGGTGGTGCGGGCCGACATCGAGATTCCCGAGCGCAACACCTCGGTGCGCTTCTCGCTGCGGCGGAACGCCGACCGCTCGCTGCCGGCGAGCCACACCATCGAGATCATGTTCACGCTGCCGCCCGACATGCCCAACGGCGGCATCTCCAACATCCCCGGCATCCTGATGAAGCAGGCCGAGCAGACGCGCGGCGTCCCGCTCGCCGGCCTCGCCGTCAAGGTGACCAACAACTTCTTCCTGATCGGCCTGTCGTCGAGCGATTCCGACCAGCAGCGCAACGTCCAGCTGCTCAAGGAGCGGGCGTGGTTCGACGTGCCGATCGTCTACGGCAACAACCGCCGCGCCATCATGGCGATCGAGAAGGGCACCCCGGGCGAGCGCGCCTTCGCCGAGGCCTTCGCGGCCTGGGGCGAGTAGGGCGGGGCGCCCGCCGGGCGCGGCCGCCGGCCACGAGGCTGGCACGACAAAAAAGGCGCGGCCGGAGCCGCGCCTTTCGCATCACTGTCGAGACGTCCGCGCCGCGATCAGTGCGCCGCGGCGGCCATCGCCTCGCGGGCGGCGGCCGGGCTCTCCATGGCGGCGATGCGGTTGCGCACCGCCTTCTGCACCTTCTCGAAGGCCCGCACCTCGATCTGCCGCACGCGCTCGCGCGACACGCCGAACTCCTCGGCGAGCTCCTCGAGCGTCACCGGGTCGTCGGCGAGCCGGCGCGCCTGGAAGATGCGCCGCTCGCGGTCGTTGAGGACCTCCATGGCCTCGGCCAGCGCCTTGCGGCGGTTGTCGAGCTCCTCGGATTCGGCGAGCCGGGTCTCCTGGCTCTCGCTGTCGTCGACCAGCCAGTCCTGCCACTCGCCCGAATCGCCGTCGTCGCGGATCGGCGCGTTGAGCGAGGCGTCGCCGCCGAGCCGGCGGTTCATGTCGATGACGTCCTGCTCGCCGACGCCGAGGCGCTTGGCGATGATCGCCACCTGGTCGGGCCGCAGATCGCCCTCCTCGAGGGCGGAGATCTTGCTCTTGGCCTTGCGCAGGTTGAAGAACAGCTTCTTCTGGTTGGCCGTGGTGCCCATCTTCACGAGCGACCACGAGCGCAGGATGTACTCCTGGATCGCCGCCTTGATCCACCACATCGCATAGGTCGCGAGGCGGAAGCCCTTCTCGGGCTCGAACCGCTTCACGGCCTGCATGAGGCCGACATTGCCTTCCGAGATCACCTCGGAGATCGGCAGGCCGTAGCCGCGATACCCCATGGCGATCTTGGCGACGAGGCGGAGATGGCTGGTGACCAGCTGCTGGGCGGCGTCGCGATCACCGTGCTCGCGCCAGCGCTTGGCCAGCATGTATTCCTGCTGCGGCTCCAACATCGGGAACCGGCGGATCTCGTCGAGATAGCGGGCGAGGCCGGATTCGGCGTTGATCACCGGCATGGAAGCGGATTGGGCCATCGATAGCGCCCTCCATGTTGTTGCCCCCGTGTCGCGGCGGGCGGTCCGGCGCCGCCGCTCCAGGAGCCGACGACGCCCTGCTGCGCGCGTCGGCTTTCGCCGATCGCGCAACGCAGCATACACGGGTGGGTCGTTCGAAGAAACAAGCCGGGCCGTCACTGTGACGTGACGACCCTGTGACCAATCGACGTACCGCGTTGGTATCGCACCGTTTTGGTTACCGGGCCCTTGGCGGCCGCGCGATGGTGACGGACATGGTCACCGGCTCGTTGTCGCGCGACTTGCGTCGTGCGTTCGATGCCGTGGCCCGGGCCCGTCCCGGTTCGGTCGTCTGGCTCGGCTGGTCGGTACAGTCCCAACTCGCGGCGCGCACGATCCGGCGCACTCGGCATCAACGCCGTGCGAGGTCGATAGTTCCCCCACCCAGCACCTTATGTAGGTGAGCCAGGTCGGACGGCAAGGGGGCGCGGTACACCAGGTGCTTCTTGGTCTTGGGATGCTGCACCCCCAGCAGATAGGCATGCAGGGCCTGTCTGCCAAGCCCGTCGAGCAGGGTCTGCGCCTCGGCGGGCAGCAGCGCCGCCTTGGTGCGGAAGCCCGGCCCGTACACCGGATCGCCGATCAGCGGGTGGCCGATCGAGGCGAGATGCACGCGGATCTGGTGGGTGCGGCCGGTCTCCAGCCGGCAGGCGAGCAGCGCCGCCACCGGCTCGCCGGACTTTCCGCGGTACTTCTCCACCAGCTCCCAGTGGGTGACGGCCTCGCGGCCGTCGGCCCGGATGGCCATCTTGTCGCGCGACTGCGGGTGGCGGCCGATCGGCTTGTCGACCGTGCCGCGCGGCCGGTCCGGCACGCCCCAGACGAAGGCGAGATAGCCGCGCTCCAGCGGCCCGGTGCGGCCGTGGTCGGCGAACTGGCGCGACAGCGAGCGGTGCGCCCGGTCGGTCTTGGCGACCACCATCAGGCCCGTGGTGTCCTTGTCGAGCCGGTGGACGATGCCCGGCCGCGCCACCCCGCCGATGCCGGACAGGCTGTCGCCGCAATGGGCGACCAGCGCGTTGACCAGGGTGCCGCTCCAGTGGCCGGCGGCCGGATGCACGACGAGGCCGGCCGGCTTGTCGATGATCAGCAGCTCGTCGTCCTCGAACACCACGTCGAGCGCCATCGGCTCCGGCTGCGGCTCCGGCGGCTCCGGCGGCGGCACCGTGACGTGGACGCGCTCGTTCGCATTGACGCGCTGGCCGGGATCGCGGACTGTGCGCTCGCCGATCGCGACGTGTCCGCCCAGAATCAGGCTCTTGAGCCGGGAGCGCGAGTAGTCGGCGAGGCGGGCGGCGAGCACACGGTCGAGCCGTTCGCCGGCCTCGGCAGGCGCGACGACGACCGTCTCGATCCGGCGATCCCCTTCGGTCATGACCTCTCCGCACTCCCCCCGCGACACCGGCCCCGGCGCCGCTCCGGCGCCCGACGACAAGCCGCTCGATCCCGAACAGGCGCGCTTCATGGCGCGCGTCAAGTTTCTGATGGCCCTCTCCGGCGTCGCCACCTTCCTGGGCATCGCCGTGGTGCTCGGCGTCGTGGGCTACCGCGTTTCCCGGAGCGGGGGAAGCGCCGCGATCGAGGTGACGGCCCAGCTTCCCAAGGGGAGCCGGATCGTCGCGACCGGGGTCGCGGGGGAGCGAATCGTCGTCACGGTCGAATCGCCCGCCGGTCTCGAGATTCACGCCTTCGACGCCCAGACCCTCAGGCCCGCCGGCCGCCTGCGCTTCGCCACCGAGCCCTGAGCGGCCGTTCCGAGCGGCCGGTCCGGCGGTCCGGCGGCAGCGCCGGGAGCCGCGGAACCGGCCGGCCGCGGCGCGGGTTGGCCCGGGACGCCCGGCTGTGCGGGCACGGAGGCCGCGATGACCGACACGCCGACACCGCCGCGATCCGTCGCGGACGCCCGCGACGATCTGAAGCGCGACGCGTCCGAGCGGGACGGCGACGCCGCGGGCAGCCACGACCGCACCGCGGCCGGTGCGGGCAAGAAGCCTCACGAGAGCGCGGAGCCCGGCGCGGGCGCGGCGCCCCGGAAGGCCACCGATTTCGGCCCCGGCGGCTTCACCGACGAGCGCCCGGATCCGACCGGCGACGGCCGCCGCCGCGACGCCGACGCCCGCGTGCTGGGCGACCTCGGCCAGGCCCGCCAGACCGACTGAGGCCGCCGCCGCCCGCGGCGCGGGCCGGCGCAGGGGCGCCATGCGGCGAACGATCGCCGCAGCGGACCCGCTTGCGCTCGCCCGCGAACGCGGCTATGTCACGCCCCACGCTCCCTTCGTCTAGCGGCCCAGGACGTCGCCCTCTCACGGCGAAAACAGGGGTTCGAGTCCCCTAGGGAGCGCCATCGGCCTTTAAGGCCTTGATCCTTCGAAAAATCCGATCGTTCGACCGCTTCGTCGGCCCGCTGCCGCAGGCGCCTGCCACCGGCAGGGCCGGGCGAGCTTCATGCCAGCGGCGGCAATCTCCGAGCCCTCCGTCCGTCATGGCCGGGCTTGTCGTCCCGGCCATCCGCGTCCTTCGGCGCGGCGCTGCCGTATGTCGTCATGCCCGGCACAAGGCCGGGCATGACGAGTCGGCATCAGCGCCATTGGTGTCGAACGTATCTGATCTCAGCGGCCTCCAGCACTGACTCTCACCGTCGTCCCCGGTCTCCGGCGCCCCGCCGAGATCGTGCGCCGTGCGCGCCGCTGCGGCGGGCTGCCGCGCCGGCGGCCGGGTGATCCACAACCGGAAGTGCGCCGTAAACCCGGCTTCAACCTTGAAGGGGAGATGCCGATGTCCTTCTTCCGTGAAGCCAGCCTCCTGGATCGGACCGCCCTCGCGCTCATGGGCGCGATGACCATCCTGCCGCTCGCCGTCTACGCCAACTGACCGGCCGGGCCTCCGGGCGCCGGGACGGAAGGCCGGCGGACGTCCGCCGCCGCGTCCGTCCCGGCCGTCCGTCCGGCCATCCGCGCGGCCGGGTCCGCGTCCGGACGGCCGTCCCGGGTCCTCGCCCCGCCCGCAAGCCCCTGCGCGGGCGGCGGTTTCGGGCCTCCTGGTGTGACATCTCTGCCACCCGATCCAACTAAGTCGATCCGTCTCGCCGTTCTGGCTTATCCCCCATTCGGCCTGTTTATCGAATTAAGTGTATGTGATTCAACGTAAAATTCTCCACCGTCCAGGGTGCCGGCGGTCCGGTGCGCTCTCAGATTGTGCAGCTTGTGACGTTCCTGCAACCACCGCGGACCACGAACAAGGCATGGTGGCACCATCGAAGGAAAATGTTGGGGACACCAATGAAGGCGAAGCTTCTCTCCTCGGCTCTTGTCTCGTCCGCGGCGCTGCTGGCGCTGTCGGGTGCGGCTTCGGCCGCCGATCTGGCCTACAAGGCGCGCCCGATGGCGCCCCCCGTCCCGGCGTTCAGCTGGACCGGCTGCTACATCGGCGCGCATGTCGGCGGTGCGTCGATGAACAGCTCCTTCGCGGACTTCGAGGGCGGTGGCTACTTCGGCAACAACGACAACGGCGTCGGCGCGGTCGCCGGCGGCCAGCTCGGCTGCAACTACCAGATGGGCATGTTCGTCCTCGGCCTCGAGGGCGAGGGCTACTGGTCCGGCGTGAAGCAGACCTTCGACTACGGCTACATCGGCGGCCTCTACAGCACCGAGACGAAGAACAAGTACAATTTCGACGTCGCGGCCCGCATCGGCGTCGCCTTCGACCGCGTCCTCGCCTACGGCAAGATCGGCTGGGTGTGGGGCCAGTTCGACTTCACGTCCACCTATTCCAGCGGCGGCTTCACCAGCAGCTACAGCGGCGACACGATGCTGAACGGGCTCCTGCTCGGCCTCGGCGTCGAATACGCGCTGACCAACAACTGGACCGTCAAGGCCGAGTACAACTACCTGAACTTCGGCAGCGACTCGATGGATCTGACCTACTGCAGCCCCGGCGGCTGCCTGTCCGGCTACACCTTCTCGGGCAGCGCCGACATGCACGTCGGCAAGATCGGCATCAACTACAAGTTCGGCGGCTGATCCGGCACGCCGGACCGTTCCGAGCCGCCCCCCCGAGCCCCAGGCTCCCGAGCCCCAGGCGCGCACCGCCCGCCTGGGGCTTTTCTGTCCGGGCCGGGCGCCCGCGGTTGACCGCCCGCTCCCGGCCCGCCACCTTTCGCGCCCTCGGCGAACGCCGCCGGTCCATCCGACGAGAGCGCCCCGATGCGTTTCGACTTCTCCGGTTTCCCGCTCGGCAACCGCGGCTTCGCCACGGCCCCGATGGCGTTCTGCGAGCCCGCCGCCATCGGCGCCTTCGGCGGCCTCGTCGAGCTCGCCATGATCGAGACCGGCAACCGCCGCGCGCGCGAGCACTGGCAGAAGGTGCAGATGCAGAACCTCTTGGCCCACGCGGCCCAGCGCTCGCCGTTCTGGCGCGCCCGCCTCGGCGCCGGCAGGCCCGGCGACGCGAAGCTCGCCGCCCTGCCGGTGCTGTCGCGCCCCGACGTGCTGCATCAGGTCGCGACCGAGGGCGCGCTGCTCGGCCCGCGCGACGGGATCGCGGTGCAGCCGCACTCGACCTCGGGCTCGTCCGGCACCCCGGTGAAGTTCTTCATCTCGGACATGAACGTCCGCTACAACCGGATGCGCTCGCTCGCCCAGTACTTCATCGAGGGCCGCGACCCGACGCTCAACCGCACCCGCATCACCTCGCTGCCCGTCGCCGCCCCGCAGGGCTTCACGGTCGAGATGTCGGACACCTGGCTGGGCGACCTCTCGCCGATGATCCGCTCCGGCCGCAACAAGCACATCGCCTACTTCCACCCGGACCTGAAGCGGCTGCGCAAGGAGCTCGAGTCCGATCCGATCGGCTACATGGTGACGCCGCCGCGCGCCGTCGAGACGCTGCTCGGCGAGATGACGCCGGAGACGCTGAAGCGCGCCGGGACCGCCATGATCGTCACGCTCGCCGAGCCGGTCGACCCGGCGCTGCGGCGCGAGTTCGAGGCGGTCGGAATTCCGATCCGCGCGACCTATTCGAGCGAGGAGGTCGGGCCGATCGGCATGGAGTGCCCGCATCGTCCCGGCCACTATCACGTCGCCTCCAGCAACGTGATCGTCGAGATCGGCCGCGACGGGGCGGTGGAGGTCGACGGCGCGCGGCTCGGCCGCGTGCTGGTGACGCATCTGCATTCCTACGCGACGCCGTTCGTCCGCTACGACGTCGGCGACGTGGCGCAGCTCGCCGACCGCTGCCCGTGCGGCCACGACGGGCCGACGCTCTCGCACATCCACGGCCGCGGCAAGGGGCTGGTGAAGCGTCCGGACGGCCGGGTGCAGACCTTCTACATGAAGTCCTACGAGCTCACGCGCGTCGCCGCGTTCGACGAGTTCCGCATCCGCCAGACGGCGCCCGACCGCATGGTGGTGGAGATCGCCCGCGCCGCCCCGCTGACGCCCGCCGAGTCCGACGGTCTGCGCGCCGTGGTGGCCCGCCACGCCGGCGAGAGCATCGCGGTCGAGGTCCGCTCGGTCCCGACGATCGACTGGGGCGAGGACACCAAGCGGCTCGGCTATCGCAGCGAGGTGCTGTGACCCGGCGCCGCGGGACGGTCGCGGCCGGCCGGGCAGGGCCCTCCGGTTCGGGATAATCCCGATAGGCCAGCGGCATGGCGGCCCGCCGCCGGCGGTGGTTCCGGGCGCCGCCGTTCTGGTGCATGGTCGCGCCCCTGCACGCGGCCGCCTCCGCTCTCGATTCGTCCCGCCCGGCCGCCGCGTCCACCCACCGCCGAGGACCCGCCATGGACACGATCACGCTCGACACCGCCCAGGCGCTCGTCGCCGCCGCGCTGGCCGCGGCCAAGGCCGACTACGGCAAGCCGGTCTGCGTCGCCGTCTGCGACGGCGTCGGCAACCTGCTCGCCTTCGCGCGGGCCGACGGGGCGCCGCCGCGCAGCATCCAGATCGCCCAGGACAAGGCCTACACGGCGGCCCGCATGGGCGTGGACACCGACGCGTTCCACGCCCGGCTGAAGCGCGAGGAGGTGCAGGCGCGCGACTTCTGCGACGCGCGGCTCACCGCGCTGCTGGGCGGCGCCGTGCTCAAGAGCGGCGCCGGCGCCGTCGTCGGCGGCATCGGGGTCAGCGGCCTCGCCTCGGCCGAGGACCACGCCATCGTGCAGGGCCTCGCCCGCCGGGTGGCGGCCGACGACATCTGACCTCTCCCTGACCCCCGATCACCCGAGACCAGAACCCGAGAAAACACACGGAAGGTGACCCCATGGCCAGGCCGAACGTCCTCGTGACCCGCATGGTGCCGCAGGAGAATCTCGATCGCCTGCGCGAGCATTTCGAGGTCGAGGTCAACGCCGAGGACCGCCCGCTGACGCGCGCCGAGTTGCTCGCCAAGGTGAAGGGCCGCGACGCGATCCTGTCGATGCTCACCGACACGATCGACGGCGAGGTGCTCGACGCCGCCGGGCCGCAGTGCAAGGTCGTCGCCAACTTCGCGGTCGGCTACAACAATTTCGACGTCGCCGCGGCGACCCGGCGCGGCGTCGTCCTCACCAACACGCCGGGCGTGCTCGACGACGCCACCGCGACGCTCGCCTTCACGCTGCTGCTCGCCACCGCGCGCCGCATCGTCGAGGCCGACAAGTACGTGCGCGACGGCAAGTGGACCGGCTGGGCGCCGCTGTTCTTCATCGGCCTCGACGTCGACGGCAGGACGCTCGGCGTCGCCGGTCTCGGCCGCATCGGCAAGAACGTCGCCCGCAAGGGCGCCGCCTTCGGCATGAAGGTGATCTACAACGACGTGCGGCGCGACCCCGAGCTCGAAGCTGCGATCGGCGCCCGCTTCGTCGACAAGGAGACGCTGCTCGCGGAGTCCGACTTCCTCACGCTGCACGTGCCGCTGCTGCCGGAGACTCGCCATTACATCGGCGAGAAGGAGCTCGCGGCGATGAAGCCGACCGCGGTGCTGATCAACGCGGCGCGCGGACCCGTGGTCGACGAGAAGGCGCTGGCACGCGCCCTCAAGGACAAGGTGATCTGGGGCGCCGGCCTCGACGTGTTCGAGAACGAGCCGATGGTCGAGCCGGAGCTGCTCGGCCTCGACAACGTGATCGTCGTCCCGCACGTCGCCTCCGGCACCACCGAGACGCGGCTCAACATGGGCCGCATCGCGGTGGAGAACATCACCCGCGTGCTGACCGGCGAGGCGCCCACCACCTGCGTCAATCCCGAGGTGCTGAAGCGCTGAGCCGGCGCGGCCTTCGGACGCGACGCGCCGGGGTCGCTCGGGGCGATGCAGAGCGGATGCAGAGCGCCGTCCCGCTCCGCCTGCGGCGGCCGTGCTGGACAAGACCGGCTGCCATTGGCATGACCTGCCGGGCCGTGCCGCCATGACGGCGCGCGGCGGCCGCGCCGCCGCGAGGGCGGGCGCGGCGTGCGTGCGGGGAGCCATGTCCGATCACGACCCGATCCTCGTCACCGGCGCGGCCGGGTTCATCGGCTTCCACGTGGCGGGCCGCCTGCTGCAGCAGGGCCGCCGGGTGGTGGGGCTCGACAACTTCAACAGCTATTACGACCCGGCCCTCAAGCAGGCCCGGGCCGAGGCGCTGGAGCGGTTCGACGGCTTCCGGCTGGAGCGCCTCGACCTCGCCGACCGCGCCGGCGTCGCCGCCCTGTTCGCGCGTGAAAAATTCCCGGTGGTGATCCATCTCGCCGCGCAGGCCGGCGTGCGCCATTCGCTGGTCGAGCCCTTCGCCTATCTCGATGCGAATCTCGCCGGCTTCCTGGCCGTGCTCGAGGGGTGCCGGCACAACGGCTGCCGGCATCTCCTCTACGCCTCGTCCTCCTCGGTCTACGGCGCCAACACGACGGTGCCGTTCGCCACCGGCCAGAACGTCGACCACCCGCTCAGCCTGTACGGCGCCACCAAGAAGGCGAACGAGCTGATGGCGCACGCCTACAGCCATCTGTTCGGCCTGCCGGCGACCGGCCTGCGCTTCTTCACCGTCTACGGGCCGTGGGGACGGCCCGACATGGCGATGTGGCTGTTCACCGAGGCGATCGTCCGCGGCCGGCCGGTGCGGCTGTTCAACCACGGCGACATGCGGCGCGACTTCACCTATGTGGACGACGTCACCGAGGCGGTGGTGCGGCTGGTCGACCACGTGCCGCAGGGCGATCCGGCGTGGTCGGGCGCGGCGCCCGATCCGGCGTCGAGCCGGGCGCCCTGGCGGGTCTACAACATCGGCAACAACAGCCCGGTGGCGGTGCCCGAGGTGGTGGCGCTGATCGAGCAGGCGCTCGGCCGCGCGGCGGTGCGCGAGATGCTGCCGATGCAGCCCGGCGACGTGCCGGAGACCTGCGCCGACGTCGACGCCCTGACGGCGGCGGTCGGCTTCCGCCCGGCGACCCCGATCGCCGAGGGCGTGGTGCGCTTCGTCGCCTGGTGGCGCCAGCGCCACGACACGTGACCACGTGGCGCCAGCGTCACGACGCGTGACCACGTGGCACCAGCGTCACGACGCCCGAGCGTCGGCGGTGCACCGGCTCAGTGCTGCCCGGCGAGGTCGAAGGGCGAAAACTCCTGGTGCACGCAGCGGTCGGTGCCGATCGCGGTACGGGTGTCGACCACGGCCTCCTTCTGGATGAAGAAGGCGTAGTAGACGGCGTGGAGCGCCTTGGGGTCCGACTTCAGGCAGACGATCCAGGCCGGCCCGCCGATCCGCTCGATCCAGCGCGGCTCCGAGATCGCGAGGCCGACCGGGTCGATCGGCGTCTTCAGGCTCTTCATGGCGCCGGCGATCAGCTTGCGATAGGCCGGCACCGGCTCGGGCGAGAGCAACTGGCTCTTGTCGTAGGAATCGTCGAAGAACGGGCCGCTCAGGCTGCACCCGGAGAGGACCAGGCCGAGGCCGAGGCCGCACGCCAGCGCGGTCGCGTGGCGGGCGGAGCGGCCGGGCGATGCCTGCGCGGTCCCGGCCGCGCGCCTGTCGCACCCTGTCGTTGCTGCCGTCACGCCACTCGCCCCGTCGAACTCCAGTCCCTCGTCTCGCCTGCCGGAGAGTTGCGTCGAATTTGCGGTAGCGTCGCCCGGGCCGGCGCGGGGCGGCTCAACCGCGCATCAGAGCCGTGACGTGGACGGCGACCGAGCGGCCCAGCCCCTGCAGGTCGTAGCCGCCCTCCAGCAGCGACACCACGCGGCCGCCGCAGCAGGTGTCGGCGACGTCCATCATCCGCTTGGTGACCCAGGTGTAGTCGGGCTCCAGCAGGTTGATGTTGGCGAGCGGGTCGCGCATGTGGGCGTCGAAGCCGGCGGACAGCACCAGCAGGTCCGGCCGGAAGGCGAGCAGGCGCGGGATGATCACGCTCTCGAACGCCTCCTGGAACTCGTCGCCGCCGTCGCCGGCGCGCAGCGGCGCGTTGACGATGGTGCCGTGCTCGCCGCGCTCCGAGATCGCCCCGGTGCCGGGATAGAGCGGCATCTCGTGGGTCGAGCAGTACATCACGTTGCGGTCGGCCCACAGGATGTCCTGGGTGCCGTTGCCGTGGTGGACGTCGAAGTCGATGACGGCGACCCGCTCGGCGCCGTGCCGGTCGCGCGCGTGGCGCGCCGCGATCGCCGCGTTGTTGAAGAAGCAGAACCCCATCGGCTGGGTGATCTCGGCGTGGTGGCCGGGCGGCCGCATGGCGCAGAACGCGTTGGCGACCCGGCCGGTCATCACCTCGTCGACCGCCAGCACGGCGCCGCCGACGGCGCGCAGCGCCGCCTCGTAGGTGCCGGGCGACATCGAGGTGTCGGAGTCGAGCTGCACCATCCCCTCGGTCGGCGCCGCCTCGCGGATGGCGTCGATGTAGTCCTGGGTGTGGCACAGCGCGATGCGGTCGATCGCGCAGACCGGTGCCTGGTCGCGGGCGAGCGACTGGAACGCCTCCTGCTCGAGCACCCGGTCCACCACACGGATCCGGTCGGGCCGCTCGGGGTGGCCGAGGGGCGGAATGTGCTCGAGGGCGGCCGGATGCGTGATGTACAGGGTCGTCATCGGATGTATCGGCTGTGGGAATTCAACCATATCGCGTCCGCGACGGCCCGGTGTCAAAAGAATCTTGGGCGAAGGGCGGCGGCGGGCGGCCCGGCCGGGCCGCCCGCCGCGGTGACCGGGCGGGCGCCGGCCGCGGGAGGCCGCGGGCGCGGCGGCCGACTTCTCCACGGGGCGCCGTCCCGGCTCTGTTGATCCCGGCCGGCCGTGCACGTATGGTCCGCCCGCGAAAACCCGCCGCCATTGGGGCGTAGCCAAGTGGTAAGGCAGCGGATTTTGATTCCGCCATTCCCTGGTTCGAATCCAGGCGCCCCAGCCAGCGTTCGGCCGGCTTCGAAATCCCTCCGTCCTGTCGTGTCCGGGTCCGGGCGCCCGCTCCGGCGGCGCCGAGCTGATCACGTGTCGCCGCCGCTCGCCCCGTCGCGCCGGATGGCGAACCGGGCAGGCGCAGCGGCCGCGATCGTCCGGCTTGCTTGCGGTGGCGCAAACTTGGGCAGGCTCGCGGGTTGTGCAGCGGGGCGCCGATGGTATCCTGTGTCCATTCCGACACAGGATCGCGCCCGGCGCGAGGATGGTGCCCATGTCCATGCCCATGTCCATGGTGATGCAGGCCGACGTCGCCGCGCGCGACCGGATCGTCGATCCCGCCGACGCGGCGCCGCCGATCGGGGCGATCCGGGGCGGGCCGGGCACCGGCGCCTCCGACGTGCTGACCGCCTTCGCCCGGGCCCGCATGGCCGAGGGCGTCGTGGTCGCCGGGCTCGTCGTCGCCCCGGCGCCGGACGGCACGCGGCGCGGCGGCCCGCACGGCCACGGCCATGGTCACGGCCATGGCGGTCACGGCCACGAGGCGTGCGGCTGCGGCGGGGCGCTGCGCGACCTCGCCACCGGCGAGGTGATCGAGATCCACCAGGATCTCGGCCCCGGCTCGGAGGCCTGCAGTCTCGACACCTCGGGCCTGGCGCGCGCCTGCGCCGGGATCGAGCGGCAGATCGCCGCCGGCGTCGATCTCGTCATCCTCAGCCGCTTCGGCGGCCAGGAGGCGGAGCGCGGCGGCCTCACCGCGGCGTTCCAGGCCGCCGTCGCGGCCAACGTGCCGGTCGTCTGCGTGGTGACCCCCAAGGCCGAGGCGGCGTGGGCGGAGTTCGCCGGCGACCTCGCGCTGCTGCTGCCGCCCGACCTCGACGCCGTGGAGGCGTGGTGGCGGGACCAGCGCGCCGCCCGCGGCCGCACCGCCGGCTGAGGGCGGGCCGCCGGAACGGCAGTCACGCCGCCCCGGTCACGCGGTCCTCAGGCCGACTTGGTCACGCGGCGCTTCACGCCGCCTTGGCGGGCAGCGGATAGTCGCCGGCGTTGACGACGAAGCCCGGCTTCGAGGCGAAGTCGAGCCGCGGCGGGCCGAACACGTCGATCAGCCAGGCCGGCTCCGGCCCGACATTGTGGGTGGTGTGGATCACCCGTGCCGGGATCACCAGCACGTTCGGGCTCGCCGCGTAGTGGACGTGCTCGTCCTCCCGCCAGACCGTCTTGTCGGCGGTCCAGGGGTAGCGCAGGTGATGCTCGAAGGCACCCGCGAGCCCGAGCGACACCTGCTCGAAGTCGTCGTGCGAGTGCGGGCTCAGCCGGCGGATGTCGCGCGGCGCCGGCCAGCGCTCGAACACGTTGACCATCAGGTTGCACGACTGGAACACCCGCATCTTCAGCGGCCCCGGATCCGGGCTCGGCAGCTCCGCCAGCCGGTAGTGCCGCAGCCGGAAGCCGCCGGGCGGCGTCGGCCAGGCGGCGAGCGGCGCCACCTCGGGTGCGCCGTCGGCGTAGGTCGCCGCGTTGCTCGCGAGCGCCAGCAGGTCGGTCGCGGTGCTCGAGAGGATCCGTGCGATCCGGCCCGGCGCCGTCACCGTGACGCGGCTGTCGCCCGGCGGCAGGATGGTCAGGCTGTCGCCCGCCGCGGCGATCGTCTCGCCGCCGGCCTCGACGGTCGCGGCCGTGCCGGGCGGCAGCAGCAGCATGTGCTCGTCGGCCTGGCCGGTGCGGCTCAGCACGGCGCCGGCCGGTGCGTCGCTCACCACGACGCAGAAATTGGCGGCGCGCGTGATCCAGTGCCGCGTCCCGTCGGCGTCGGTCGCGTCGGGCGCGGTCTCGTAGAGCCGTGCATGGGTCGCCGGCCGTTGGGCTGCGTTCATCTCGTCCTCCTCGCGTGCTCCGGAGCACGTCATCCGATGTTAGCAAAATCGTCGAGCACGCGGGCCGCCGCCTGCCGCAGCAGGCCCTGATCCGACGACACCACGAAGGCGGTCGCGCCGATCGCCCGCATCGCGGCGGCGTCCGCGGCGCCGCCGGTGAACACCATCACGGGCTTGCCGGCCGCCCTGGCGGCGGCGGTGATCCGCTCCGCCGCGGCGCGCACCTCCGGGGCCTCGGAGCCCGTTGCACCCATCGCAACGGAGAGGTCGCCGCGGCCGACGAACAGGGCGTCGATCCCCTCCACCCTGGCGATCGCCTCGACCTCGTCCAGCGCCTCCGGGTCCTCGATCTGGGCCACCACGGTGGTGATCGCGTCGCAGCGATCGACATGCGCCCACATCGCGAGGCCGCCGTAGTCGCCGGCGCGCGGCGAGTTGGAGAAGCCGCGCCGACCGCCGCGGTAGCGGCACGCCGCCGCGACGGCGCGGGCCTGCGCGGCGCTCGCCACGTGCGGCACCAGCACGCCGACGGCGCCGCAGTCCAGCACCGACATCAGGTTCGACGGCGTCGCCGTCGCGACCCGTACCAGCGCGGCGATGCCGGCCGCCCGGGCGGACGTCACGGCCTGGTCGACGGCGGCGCGGTCGAACGGCGCGTGCTCCTCGTCGACGACGGCGAAGTCGAAGCCGAGACCGCCGAGAATCTCGATGGCGTGGCCGGTCGGCGTCTTGATGAAGGTGCCGAGAAGCCGCTCGCCGGCCGCGAGCCGGGTCCGGAAGGCGGCGGGATGCGGACGGGCCGGAGCGCGGGCCGGCAGCGGGGCAGCAGGGGTCACGACGAGGTCTCTTTCGAGTGTGTTCGCGATCGCGGAACAAGTTGGACGGACTGATTTGAGACTGCGACCGCGCTTGTGTCAATGTCTTCCATACAAATATGGGTATATCGGTATCCATGCGTATTTTTGCGGGCCCCGTGCCGGCGCTAAGATGATTCAAGAGTTTCGTAATCGCGAACACGGGCGGTACGGTCTGCGCGCCGTGGCGCGGGGTGATCGACCCGAGGCCGGCGCTGTCGTCTTGCGCGTCGCGCCGATGTGGTCGAAGTGAGAGGACCGGGTGGAGGCAGCATGTCGGACGCTCTGAGAACGTCGGTCGGGCGAGTGACGCTCAAGAACCCGCTGATCGCCGGATCGGCCGAGCACCTGATCGAGGCGGAGGGCGTGCGACGCGCCCTGCGGGCCGGCGTCGGCGCCGTGGTGGTGAAGTCCACCAACGAGTCGCAGGCGGCGCGTCATCAGCTCCAGTGCGCCGAGTACATGGTGCTGGACGACCGCTGGACCCCGATCCCCTGGAACAAGGACGCCCCGGCGCACGCCTTCGTGGCCTGCCGGTCGGGCCTGTCGCCGCAGTCCTTCGACGAGTGGCTCGCGCAGACCGCGATGCTCGACCGCGAGGCGAAGGATCACGACTCCTACGCGGTCGCGAGCCTGATCCTGGCCGAGCTCGACCACGCCGTCGCCATGGCCCGGCAGGTGGAAGAGGCCGGCATCCGGGTGCTCGAGCTGAACATCGGCACGCCTTATGCCAGCCAGGCCGCCAAGGGGGCTGTCTCGACCGAGCTCGATCCGGCCCGCATCGGCACGATCGTCACCGCCGTGCGGGCCGCCGTGACGATCCCGCTGTGGATCAAGATCACGGGCCAGAGCGAGCGCGTGCCCGAGCTCGCCGCGGCCGCCTTCGCGGCCGGCGGCGAGGCCGTGGTGATGGCGGGTCGCTCGCTCGGCCTGATCCCCGACGTCGAGACCTTCGCGCCGATGCTCGGCACCACGCTGGGCGTCGGCGGCCCCTGGAACCTGCCGCTCACCTGCCAGTGGCTGGCGCTGTCGCGCGGCCGCCTCGGCGTCGACAAGCCGCTGATCGGCACCAACGGCGCCCAGAGCGGGCTCGACGTCGCCCGCATGATGCTGGCCGGCGCCTCGGCCGTGGAGATGTCGTCTCCCGTGATGCTACGCGGCTTCGAGCTGCTGTCGGACTCGCTCGCCGAGCTCGAGGCCTATCTCGCCCGCAAGGGCGTGACGGCGGCGGAGCTGATCGGCCGCGCCGCCGACAGCCGCAAGAGCTTCGCGCAGATGCCGCTCCGTCAGGACAACTGGCGCAACTACGTCCCGCGCTGACGCGGCGGCCTCCGCCCGCCCGCCTTCCAGACCCCCCCTGCGACACCGCGCGCGGACACCGCCCGCGCCCTTCCGCCCACGAGCGCCGCGACGCCTCGCGTCCGCGGCCGTCCGACGGCGCGCGACCCGAGCCGCGTCGTCGCAAGAACAAGGAGACAACCGTGATGAGCATGCTGTCGCCGAGCGACCAGCAGGAGGTGATGCGGCGCGTCATGTGGCGCGTGATGCCGCTGGTGATGCTGGCCTACCTGACCGCGGTGATCGACCGCGCCAATGTCGGCTTCGCCAAGCTGCAGATGATCCGCGACCTCGGCATCTCCGAGCAGGCCTTCGGCCTCGCCGCGTCGCTGTTCTTCATCGGCTATCTGGTGTTCGAGATTCCGAGCACGCTCGCCGTCCACCGCTTCGGCGCCCGCAAGTGGATCTCGCGCATCCTGCTGAGCTGGGGCGTGGTGACGGTGTGGATGGCGTGGACGACGTCCGAGACGATGTTCACGGTGCTGCGCTTCATGCTCGGCGTCGCCGAGGCGGGCGCCTATCCGGGCATCATCTTCTTCACCACGCTGTGGTTCCCGCAGGCGTACCGGGTCCGCGTGATGGGCATCGTCACGCTCGGCAGCGCCTTCGGCAACATGTTCGGCTCGCTGCTCTCCGGCCCGCTGCTCGATCTCGACGGCTCGCTCGGGCTCGCCGGCTGGCAGTGGGTGTTCATCGTCACCGGCATGCCGGCCGTGATCATGGGCCTCGTGATCTTCTTCACGCTGCCGGATTCGCCGGCCGAGGCGACGTTCCTGTCGCCGTCCGAGAAGAGCTGGCTCGCCGATTCGATCCAGCGCGACGGCGCGGCCAAGCACGACCACGGCGGCATCTGGCAGGTGCTGTGGGACCCGCGGGTGCTGTTCCTCTCGGGCGTCTACACCCTGATCCTCACCTCGCTGTACGGCGTCATCTACTGGCTGCCGACCGTGGTGAAGGCGTTCGGCGCCACCGGCACGCAGAACGGCCTGCTCAGCGCCGTGCCGTGGGCCGTGACGGTCGGCATGCTGGTCGTCCTGCCGGGCCGGCTGAAGCAGCACCGCACCGTGCTGGTCGGCATGGCGACCTTGTCGCTGGTCGGCGTCGCCGCCTTCTTCGCCAGCACCGTCGTGCCGGCGAACTGGATGCGGTTCGTCGCGCTCACCATCGGCACGCCGTGCATCTCGCTGCTGCTGCCCTGCTTCTGGTCGCTGCCGTCGCGCTTCCTCTCGGGCGCCCGCGCCGCCGCCGGCATCGGGGCGATCTCGACCCTCGGCAACTTCGGCGGCTTCGCGGCCCAGAACCTGATGCCGTGGGCCGCCAAGCTCGGCGGGTCAGCGGTCGCCGCCATGCTGGTGCCGACCGTCTGCCTCGCCGCCCTCGGCATCGGTGCGGCGATCGCCCAGGCGGTCGCCAAGCGCAACGCGGTGCCGGCCTGACCGCCGGCACCGCGACCGGAACGGACCCTCTTGGTTCGTAGTCCGGAACATGGGGCCGGCGCCGGTGGTCGCCGGGAACGCCGGCTCCATCGTGAATGTTGATTCCACGGCACGCAGGTGCCATCCATGTCAGCGTCGGACCCGATGCGTATGACGAAACAGGAACGTCAATCAATGACGACGAACGATACCGAAGACGCCCGCGCCCGACGCGTCGAGGACCTGCTGATCGGCGCGATCGATCCGCACGTCCATTCCGGCCCGTCGATCGCGCCGCGCGGGCTCGATCACGTCGCGCTCGCCCGCGAGGCGTCGGCGGCCGGCTTCGCCGCGGTGATCACCAAGGACCACGACTATTCGGGTGTGACGACCGCCGCCCTGATCGCCGCGAACTTTCCCGAGCTGACCACGAAGGTCTACTCGGCGATCGTGCTCAACAACGTGGTCGGCGGTCTCAACCCGTGGGCCGTCGAGCACACCGCCGCGATGGGCGGCCGGATCGTGTTCATGCCGACGCTGGCGGCGGCGCATCATCTCGAATGGGAGAAGTCGTCGAGCTGGGCGCATCCGGCCTCGACCCAGAAGATGCGGGCCGCCGCCGCCGTGCCGGTCACCGAGAACGGCGTCGTGCGCGACGACGCCAAGGAGATCCTCGACGTGGTCGCCAGGACCGGCCTGGCGCTCGCCAGCGGCCATCTGCACGTCCGCGAGACCTGGGTGCTGTTCGAGGAGGCGAAGCGACGCGGCGTGAAGACGCTCGTGTTCACGCATCCGGAGGACATCGTCCAGGCGTCGCTCGACGACGTGCGCGGCATCGCCGCCATGGGCGCCTATGTCGAGCACTCGCTGTGCATGTTCCTCGATGGCTCGAAGTTCAAAACCCGCACGGCCGAGGACCTGAAGGCGCAGATCGACGCCGCCGGCGTCGAGCGCACCATCCTGTGCTCCGATCTCGGCCAGGTCGGCGTGTTCAGCCCGGTGGAAGGGGTCCGCCGCGGCATCCGCCTGTGCCTCGATCTCGGCTACGACGACGCGCAGATCCGCCGGATGGTCTCGACCAACGCCGCCCGCGCCTTCGGCCTGGAGGCCGACGTCGCGGCGGCGCACGAGCGGGCAAGCGCGAGGGCCGCGTGACGGCAAGGCGGCGCCCTCGGTTCACCTCTCCCCAGCGGGGAGAGGTCGGGGCTCGCGCTTGAGCGCGAGCTCCGGGTGAGGGGGTGCTCACCTCACAATGGATTCATCGGCGCCGGCTCCCCCTCACCCCAGCCCTCTCCCCGCCCGGGAGAGGGAGCCTCGCCGTGCATGCGGCAAGGTCGGAGACCGACCGCACCGCGGCCCGTGCACGCCCGGGATGCCCGCGTGAAAAGATGTGTGCCCAAGCTGGTCGTCGAGAGAGAGGGTAACGGGCGCTTCGCGACCTGATCACATCGCCATCACGGCGGTCGCGCCCACCAGCGCCGCGGTTCCGCCGAACGCCACCCGGTACAGCAGGATGGCGCGATGCACGTCGGCGGCCGTGGCGTCGGCGCGGCCGTCGCCCATCCAGGCGGCTTCGACCCGGGTGCCGGCATAGATGCGCGGGCCGGCGAGCCGCAGGCCCAGCGCGCCCGCCATCGCGGCCTCGGGCCAGCCGGCATTGGGCGACGTGTGCTTCCCGGCGTCGCGCCGCATCGCCGTCCAGGCGCCGCGGGCCGAGGCGCCCGGCACCACGGCGGCGGCGGCGACCAGCATCAGGCCGGTGAGCCGCGAGGCCGGCAGGTTGACGAGGTCGTCGAGCCGCGCCGCGGCCCAGCCGAAGGCGCCGTGCCGCGCCGTCCGGTGGCCGATCATCGAGTCGGCCGTGTTGACCGCCTTGTAGGCCAGCATGCCGGGCAGGCCGAGAGCCAGGAACCAGAAGGCCGGCGCCGTCACGCCGTCCGAGGCGTTCTCCGCCAGGCTCTCGATCGCGGCGCGGCACACCGCCGCCTCGTCGAGCGTCGCCGGATCGCGGCCGACGATCTTGGCCACCTCCCGACGGGCGCTGTCCAGCCCCTCGGCATCGAGAGCGCGGGCGACGGCGCCGACGTGGCGGTCGAGGCTGCCGGCCGCGATCAGCACCGCCACGGCGGCGATCGACACGACCAGCCCGAGCGGCCGCGCCGCCTGGGCGGCGCCGTCGAGCGCGAGCCCGGCCGCGACGCTCACGCCGAGCAGCACCGCGACCGTCGCCACCCCGGCGGTCCGGCGCGCGGCCTCGGGCCAGGCCGGCCGGTTCAGCCCGCGGTCGAGCGCCGCGATCAGGGCGCCGAGCCACGACACCGGATGGCCGATCCTTTGGAACAGCGCGTCCGGATAGCCGGCCCACGCCTCCAGGGCGGCGGCGAGCACGAGGACGATCAGGCGGTCGGACAGGTCCAGCATCGGGCTCCCCGGCGCCGCCACCTCGCGGCGCTCCCGCCGGCGACATACACCGGCACCTCTCCGCGGTCACGGGTGCCGGCATGCCCGGTTCCCCCGTCCTTGTGCGGCGAAAACCGCTGTGGTTTAACCGACCTGTCGCCGGTGCCTCCCTCTCGGAGGTGAAACGGGAACGCGGTAAGGGCCTCTCCCGGGTCGACGGGAACCCGAAAACCGCGGCTGCCCCCGCAACTGTGAGCGGAGCTCCTCGTCCACATGCCACTGGCCCCGGGCCGGGAAGGCGGACGGGATCTGATCCGCGAGCCAGGAGACCGGCCGGCGACAGCAGCGCTCGTTCGACGGCGGGTCGACGGAGGGACACCCTTGAAGCTTTCCGATGCGGCACGCACCGCCGGCGCCACCCGGGCAGCTGGTGCCGTGGCGGCGCGCCCGGCCGGCACCACCGTGCTGGTCCTGCTCGGCAGCCTGGTCGCGCTGCTGATCCTGCTCTCGCTCGGCCTCGGCTCGGTGCGGCTGTCGCCCGACGCGGTGGCGGCCGCGCTGTTCGGCGGCGGCACCGAGGAGACCCGCATCATCGTCCAGGAGATCCGGCTGCCGCGGGCGATCCTCGGCGCCGCGGTCGGGGCCGTGCTGGGGCTCGCAGGCGCCGCCCTGCAGGGGCTGCTGCGCAACCCGCTCGCCGCGCCGGAGCTGTTCGGCGCGCCGCAGGCGGCGGCCTTCGGGGCCGTGCTGGTGATCGCCACCGGCCTCGCCGACGTGCTCTCCTTCGCGCTGCCGCTCGCCGCCATCGTCGCGGCCTTCCTGTCGGTGTTCGCGCTCCTGGTGGTGGCCGGCCGCAACGCCGGCCTCCTGATCCTGATCCTCGCCGGCATGGCGCTGTCGGCGCTCGCCGGGGCCGGCACGGCGCTGACCATGAATCTCGCCTCGAACCCGTTCGCGGCGCTGGAGATCTCGTTCTGGCTGCTGGGCTCGCTGGAGGACCGCAGCATGCGCCACGTGGCGCTGGCGCTGCCCTTCGTCCTCCTCGGCGGCGCCATCCTGCTGTCGCAACGCCACGCCTTCCGGGTGCTGAGCCTGGGCGAGGAGACCGCCTCGAGCCTCGGCGTCGACGTGGCGCGGCTGCGTCTCCTGGTGATCCTCGGCGTCGCCCTCGGGGTCGGCGGCTCGGTCGCCGTGTCGGGCACCATCGGCTTCATCGGCCTCGTCGGCCCGCATCTGGTGCGGCCGCTGGTCGGATACGACCCGGGCCGGCTGCTGGTGCCGAGCGCGCTCGCCGGTGCCGCGCTGCTGCTCGCCGCCGACATCGCGGTGCGGCTGCTGCCCTCCACCAACAGCGTGCGGGTCGGCGTGCTGACCGCGCTGATCGGCGTGCCGTTCTTCCTGTACCTGATCGTGCGCGAGCGCCGCTCCCTCGGCGGAGGGGTGTCATGAGCGCGCCCTATCTGGTCGCCGACGGGCTCTCGGTCGCGGTGGACCGCCGCGAGGTCGTCGCCGACGTGTCCTTCTCGGCCTCGCGCGGCAGCCTGATCGCCCTGGTCGGCCCGAACGGCGCCGGCAAGACCACGCTGCTGCGCGCCCTCGCCGGGCTGCTGCCGTCGCGCGGCGGGCTGACCGTCGGCGGCGCGTCCGTGGCGGCGCTCGGGGCGCGTGAGAAGGCCCGGACATTCGCCTATCTGCCGCAGGGGCACCTCGTGCACTGGCCGCTGCCGGTGCGCGACGTGGTCGCGCTCGGCCGCTATCCGCACGGCGCCGTCGATCCGGCGCGCCTGTCGCGCGCCGACGCCGAGGCGGTGGAGCGCGCCATGCGGGTCGCCGACCTGGAGCCGCTCGCCGAGCGGCCGGTGACGGCGCTGTCGGGCGGCGAGAAGAGCCGCGTCGCGCTCGCCCGCATGCTGGCCGTCGAGGCACCCGTGGTGCTCGCCGACGAGCCGGTCGCCTCGCTCGACCCCTATTATCAGATCGAGGTGCTGGGCCTGCTGCAGCGGGCCGCCCGGGCCGGCGCCGTGGTGATCGTGGTGACCCACGATCTCGGCCTCGCGGCGCGCTTCGCCGACCGCGTGCTGGTGCTCGCCGCCGGCCGCCTGGTGATGGACGGGCCCCCCGAGGAGGCGCTCGGGCCCGGGCCGCTCGCCGACGTGTTCCGCATCACGGCCTTTCGCGGCGGAACGGCCGACCAGCCCGTGATCGTGCCATGGTCGGCGGTGTGAGGGGCGGCGTGTGGGGCGGGGTCATGCGTCGCGGGCGATCGAGTTCGTGGCTTGCCCCCCACCCCCGACCCCTCCCCGCCACTCGCTTCGCGAGCGGGGGGAGGGGAGGAGAGGGGGGCTCTGACCCCGATCGGTCCGGGCACGGCGCTTCGGCTCCCTCCGTCTTCGCGTCCGGCGTTTCCGCTCCCCTCCTCCCATTCGCGCCAGCGAATGGCGGGGAGGGGTCGGGGGTGGGGGGCCTGCGGTTTTTCCGCGGTTGCAGGCCCTTGTTGCTCGCTGCCGTCACGGCGGCTGCCGCAGTCGTCGCGTCGCTCGCTCCCGCCGCCGCCGAGGCGCCGAAGCGGATCGCCTCGCTCAACCTGTGCACGGACCAGCTCCTGCTCGCGCTCGCCGATCCGGAGCAGATCGTCGGCCTCAGCCCGTTCGCGCGTGATCCGGTGCTGTCGTGGACGGCGGCGCAGGCGGAACGCTTCCCGGTGCTGTCGGGCGGGGCCGAGGACGCCATGATGCTGAAGCCGGACCTCGTCGTCGCCGGCCGCTTCGAGCGGCGGGCGACGCGCGAGCTGCTGGCGCGGCGCGGCCTGCCGCTCGCCGACTTCGACATCGTCCGCTCGATCGACGAGGCGAAGCAGCAGATCGCCCGCATGGGCGCGCTGGTCGGACATCCCGAACGGGCCGTGGCGCACATCGCCGCCATCGACGCGGCGCTGGCGCGGCTGCGCGCCGCCGCGTCGCGCAGCGGCCTGCGCGTGCTCGCGGTGTCGCGGCGCGGCTGGGTGCCGGGCGCCGACAGCCTGACCAGCTCGCTGCTCGCCGCCGCCGGGCTCGTCAACGCCGCCTCCGAGCTCGGCATCGCGACCGGCGGCTTCGCCTCGCTGGAGGAGATCGTCGCGACGAAGCCCGATCTCGTGCTGGTCGCCTCGGCGCAGGAGACCGCCGAGGACCAGGGTCAGGCCTTCCTGCTGCATCCGGCGCTGCAGCGCCTCTATCCGCCCGAGCGGCGGATCGTCGTGCCGGAGATGCTGACGGTCTGCGGCGGGCCGATGCTGGCCGAGGCGCTCGACCGGCTCGCCGCGGCGCTGACCCGCGCCGCGCCCTGATCAGCGCTCGCGCGGATCGGCCGGGTGCGGCTCGAGCGTCGCCCAGCCGGAGGTCTGTGCCGGCGGCAGCGTCGCCCGGGTCGGCGCGTCGCGGAGGATGTGCGCCTTGGCGATCACGTGGGCCGACACCGGCGCCGTCATGAACAGGAACAGGGCGATCAGCACCTCGTGGAACGACAGCGCGTCGTGCACGAGGTCGAACCACAGCATCGAGGCGATCAGCAGGGCGCCGATGCCGAGCGTCGTCGCCTTGGTGGGCGCGTGCAGGCGCCGCATCAGGTCGGGCAGCTTGGCGAGCCCGAGCGAGCCGACGAACAGGAAGAAGGTGCCGACCAGGATCAGCACCGTGACCAGGATTTCGGACGCGAGCGCCATGGCGTTCACTCGATCACGTTGCCGCGCAGCAGGTACTTGCAGAACGCCACGGTGGTGAGAAAGCCGACCATGGCGAACAGCAGCGCCGCCTCGAAATAGATCGCGGTGCCGTACCACACCCCGATCACCACGATCAGCGCGATGGCGTTCACCACCAGGGTGTCGAGCGCCAGGATGCGGTCGAGCACGTCGGGGCCGACCGCGAGCCGGTAGAGGTTGAGGAGCGCCGCGACGCTGATCGCCACCACGGCGACCATGCAGGCCGCCTCGATCATTCCGGTCATTCGAAGATCTCCTTCAGCCGCCGCTCGTAGCGGGTCTTGATCTGCCGCACCACCGCGTCCGGGTCGCCGGCGTCGAGGCAGTGCACCAGGACGCTGCGGCCGTCGGCCGAGAGGTCGGCCGACACGGTGCCGGGCGTCATCGTGATGGTGCCGGTCAGCACCGTCACGGCCTCTGGCGTCGTCAGCTCGAGCGGCACGGTGACGAACAGCGAGCGCAGCGTCGACCCGCGCCGGAACAGGATCAACCGCGCCACCTCGATGTTGGACACCACGATGTCCCAGGCGACCACGGCGGCGTATTCGAGCATCACCAGCGGCCGCTTCACGATCGGCCGCTCCGGCCAGTAGCAGGCCGTGAACAGCGGCACGCCGATGCCGAGCACGATGCCGAACACCAGGCTGGCGGCCGACAGGTCGTTGGCGAGCGCCACCCACACGACGGCGACGACGACGCTGAGGATCGGATGCGGGAGGACGCGCGATCTCATGGCGTCGCCTCCGCTGCCGCCGCGCCGGGCGCCGCCGCGGCGGCCTGGGGCGGCAGCACGGCGCGCCGATAGGCGGCGGTGTCGAACACCTGGCGTGCCGTGGCGTCGAGCTCCGCCGTCACCGGGCCGGCGAACAGGGCGAGCGCCGCGGTCGCGGCGAGCAGCGCCGCGCACACCGCCACGGGTCCGCCGCGCGGCCGCGCCGCGGCGGCGGGGCCGGCGGCCGCCGCCGGTGCAGGCCGCGTCTTCCAGAACACCGTGCTGCCGGCGCGGGCGAAGCCGAGGATGACGACCAGGCTGGTGCCCAGCAGCACGGTCCAGACGATCGCCGCGCCGGGGGCCGCGCCGGTGGCGTCGAGCACCAGGAGCTTGCCGAGGAAGCCGGACAGCGGCGGCAGGCCGGCGACCGCGATCGCCGCGACGAAGAACAGCCCGGAGAAGAGCGCGGCCGACGGCAGCGGCGGCGTCGGCACGATGCGGTCGGCGGCGCGGCCGCGCAGCGGCGACAGGACGTCGACCAGCAGGAACAGGGCGGCCCCGGCGACGGTCGAGTGGACCAGATAGTAGAGTCCGGCGGCGACGCCGGCGTGGTCGAACAGGCCGAAGGCGACCAGCAGCGACCCCATCGACCACACCACGGCGAAGCAGGCGAGCGCCGCCAGCGTCCGGCTGGCCAGCACCCCGGCGGCGCCGACCACCAGCGTCGCCAGCGCGGCCGGCAGCACGTAGGGCGCCGCGAGCCCGGCGACCGCGCCGGCATCGGCGCCGAACACCAGCACGTAGACGCGCAGGATCGAATAGGCGCCGACCTTGGTCATGATCATGAACAGCGCCGCCACCGGGCCGGCCGCCGCCCCGTAGGCGCCGGGCAGCCACCAGTGCAGCGGCACCAGCGCCGCCTTGAGGCCGAACACCACGAGCAGCAGCAGCGCCCCGGTGCGCAGCAGCGCCTCGTCGCCGGGCGCGACGGTCGCCACCCGGGCGGCCAGATCCGCCATGTTGAGGGTGCCGGTGACGGCGTAGATCAGCCCGACCGCGAACAGGAACAGGGTCGAGCCGGTGAGATTGATGGCGACGTAGGAGAGGCCGGCGGTCAGGCGGCGGGGGCCGCCGCCGTGCAGCATCAGGCCGTAGGAGGCGATCAGCATCCCCTCGAAGAAGACGAACAGGTTGAACACGTCGCCGGTCAGGAAGGCGCCGTTCAGCCCCATCAGCTGGAACTGGAGGAGCGGATGGAAGTGGCGCCCGCGCGCGTCCCAGCCGCCGAGCGAATGGATCGCCACCGCGAGGCCGAGCGCCGCGGTCAGCACCAGCATGGTGGCGGACAGCCGGTCGAGCACCAGCACGATGCCGAACGGCGCCGGCCAGTGGCCGAGATAATAGGGGGCGACGTCGCCGTCGCGGGCGACGGCGTACAGGCCGATCGCGACCGCGAGCAGGGCCGCGGCGGCGCCGACCGAGAGGATGCGCTGCACGGCGCGCCGGTGCCGGAACGCGAGCACCATCACGGCGGCGGTGAGCGCCGGCAGGACGATCGGCAGCACGATCGCGGCGGTGGCGGGCGAGGGCAGGGGCGGGGTCACAGCCGTTCTCCCGCGCGGTCGGCGACGGTGGGCGGCTCGTCGCGGCCGCCGTCGACCCGGTCGGTGCCGGTCTCGAGGAAGGCGCGCAGCGCCAGCACGACGATCAGCGCCGTCATGCCGAACGAGATCACGATGGCGGTGAGCACCAGCGCCTGCGGCAGCGGGTCCGTGTAGGCCGTGACGGCCGGGTCGACGATCGGCGGCTGATCGATCGCCAGCCGGCCCATGGCGAAAAGGAACAGGTTCACGGCGTAGGACAGGAAGATCGTGCCGACGATCACCGGGAAGCTGTGCAGGCGCAGCAGCAGCCAGACGCCGACCGCGGTGAGGATGCCGATGGACGCGGCGACCAGGAGCTCCATGGTCAGGCCTCCCTGCCGACGGGCGCGGCGGCCGCCGCCGGCCGCGACGCGGTGGCGCGGTCCGGACCCGGCACGGCCGCGCTGCGCGACGGCGGTCCCCGCTCGGCGCGGCGCTCGACCAGCGAGATGCGGGCGAGCGACAGCACCACGGTGCCGACCACGGCCAGGAACACGCCGGTGTCGAACAGCATCGCGGTGGCGAGCTCGATCTCGCCGATCAGCGGGACGTGAAAGTAGCCGTAGGAGCTGGTCAGGAACGGCCGGCCGAAGGCGAGCGCCCCGAGCCCGGTGAGGCCGGCGACCAGCACGCCGGCGCCGATCAGCGCATGCGCGTCGAACCGCCGGCGCGCCGCCGTCCAGTCGAAGCCGGCCGCCATGTACTGCATCATCAGCGCGATCGCGACCACCAGGCCGGCGATGAAGCCGCCGCCCGGGAGGTTGTGGCCGCGGAAGAAGATGTAGATGCCGACCGTCAGCGCCAGCGGCAGCAGGGCGCGGGCGACGACGACCAGCACGGTCGGGTGCGGGTCGGCGGCCTCGACGGCGCGCTTCAGCGTGTCGAGCCGGCGCGCCGCGGCGCCCCTCAGGGCGTTGTCGAGCAGCGCCACGATGGCGAGCGCCGCGATCGACAGCACGATGATCTCGCCGAAGGTGTCGAAGCCGCGGAAGTCGACCAGGATGACGTTGACGACATTGGTGCCGCCGCCGCCCGGCTTCGACTGGGCGAGGTGATAGTCCGAGATCGGGGTGAAGTCCCGCGTCATCACGGCATAGGCGAGCGCCGCGACACCGAGCCCGGCGGCGCCGGCGATGGCGCCGTCGCGCAGCATGCGGACGGTGGGCGCCGCGCCCGCCGTCCGCGCGGTACCCGTCTCGGAGGGCGTGCGCTTCGGCAGCAGGTTGAGGGCGAGCAGCAGCAGGATGGTGGCCACCACCTCGACCGTGATCTGGGTGAGGGCGAGATCGGGCGCCGAGAACTGCAGGAAGGCGAGCGAGACGACCAGGCCCACCACGCTGACCAGCACCAGCGTGAGGAGCCGCATCCCGTGCACGGCCGGCACGGCGAGGCTGGTGGTCGCCAGCAGCACGAAGGCGACGACGGCGGGCAGCGACACCGGCAGCGTCGCGCGCCCGCCCGCCGCATGGGTGCCGCCGAAGAAGCCGGCGGCGCCGACCAGCACCACGACGCCCGTGATGATCGCGAGATAGCGCGGCAGCGATTCGGTGTGCAGGCGCCGCGTCGTCGTCCGGCACGCCCGCACGACGGCGGCCACCACGGCGTCGAACGCCGCCTTGGCGTCCGGCCGGTCGAGGCGCGCGTGCAGCCGCGTCAGCGGGCCGAGCCCGGCATAGAGGAGGGCGGCGCCCGCGAAGGCGGCGACGCTCATGATCAGGGCCGGCGTCACCCCGTGCCACAGCGCGAGATGATAGCCGGGCAGCGCCGCCGTCCCGATGGTCGCCTGGCCGGCGAGCGCGACGACGTCGCCGGCGAACAGCGCCGGCGCGACCCCGATCAGCAGCACCGGCACCAGCAGCACGGCGACCGGCAGCCACATCCCGGCCGGCGGATCGTGCGGGTGATGCGCGAGCGCGGCGCGCGGGCGGCCGAGGAACACGCCGATCGCGTAGCGCGCCGAGTAGGCGACCGACAGCAGCGCGGCGAGGGTGGCGAGCAGCGGCACCGGCCAGGCGAGATCCGCGTAGCGCGTGTGCCACGCCGCCTCCAGCATCATCTCCTTGGAGAGGAAGCCGTTGAACAGCGGCACGCCGGCCATGGCGGCGGCGGCGATCAGGGTCAGGGTCGCGGTGATCGGCATCAGCCCGGCGAGGCCGCCGAGCCGGCGGATGTCGCGCGTCCCGGTCTCGTGGTCGACGATGCCGGCGCCCATGAACAGCGCCGCCTTGAAGGTCGCGTGGTTGAGGACGTGGAACACGCAGGCGACCGCGGCGATCGGCGTGCCGAAGCCGAGCAGCATGGTCATCAGGCCGAGATGGCTGACCGTCGAGTAGGCGAGGATCGCCTTGAGGTCGGTCTTGAACAGCGCGATCCAGGCGCCGACCAGCATGGTGACGAGCCCGGTCGCGGTGACGATCAGGAACCACGCCTCGGTGCCGGCGAGCACCGGCCACAGCCGCGCCAGCAGGAACACGCCGGCCTTCACCATGGTGGCCGAGTGCAGGTAGGTGGAGACCGGCGTCGGCGCCGCCATCGCGTGCGGCAGCCAGAAATGGAACGGGACCTGGGCCGACTTGGTGAAGGCGCCGCCGAGCACGAGCAGCAGGATCGGCAGGTAGAGCGGCGAGGCGCGCACCACGTCGCCGCGCAGCAGGATCTCGGAGAGTTCGTAGGAGCCCGCGGCGTGGCCGAGCAGCAGCATGCCGGCCATCAGCAGCAGCCCGCCGCCGCCGGTCACCACCAGCGCCATGCGGGCGCCCTGGCGGCCCTCGGGCGCCTGATGCCACCAGCCGATCAGCAGGAAGGAGGAGAGGCTGGTCAGCTCCCAGAACACGACCAGCAGCAGCACGTTGTCGCTGATCACGATGCCCAGCATCGCGCCCTGGAACAGCAGCAGATAGGCGAAGAAGCGGCCGACCGGCTCGTCGCGGCCCAGATAGGAGCGCGCGTAGACGATCACCAGCAGGCCGATGACGAGGATCAGCGCGGCGAAGAACAGGCCGAGCCCGTCGAGAAAGAAGCTGAACGAGAGGCCGAGCTGCGGCACCCAGGCGGTGCCGTCCTGCACGATCTCGCCGCGCAACACGGCAGGCGCGCTGGTGGCGAGCAGCGCCAGCGCGGTCAGCGTCACCAGGGCGGCGACCGCCGTGACGGCGTCGCGGCCGGCGCGCGACGCCAGCGGCGGCAGCATCGCGCCGAGCAGCGGAAGCAGCGCGATCAGCGCGAGCCGCATCACGCCTCCGCCCGGGTTGCGGGCGGAGCCGGAATCGCGTCGGCAACCGGGATCGTGGCGGCCCACGAGCGGATCGAATGTCTCATGGCCGACACCTCAATTCCGTCCGAAACGTCCCATCGGGATATAAAAACCATCGTGAGGTGAATCGCTGCGACATGATGTCCGGCGAGTGTAGCAGCAATCGGACGCGGCCGAGCGCCCGGCGATCGTCTCCGGCCCGCGGGCCGGAGACCGGCGGGCCGCGTGCGGCGGGCGAGGGGAATGCGGCGGCCATGACGACAGCATCCGCCCGGCCGTCCGGGCCGCGTCCCGAGCTCGCCGCGCCGGCGCCGGCGGGTGGTCCCGCGATCGTCTTCGCCGTCGCCGCGGTCTGGTCGCTCGCGGTCGCCCGCACCATCGCGGTCGGCACCGTGGTGCCGTGGGACTCCAAGAACCAAGTCTACGCCTTCTTCCGGTTCCTCGCCGGCGCGCTGGCGGCGGGCGGAACGCCGTTCTGGAATCCCTACACCTATGGCGGGCTGCCGAGCGTCGCGGATCCGCAGTCGCTGGTGTGGTCGCCCGTGTTCGTCGCCGTCGCGCTGGTCGATCCGGCGCCGTCGCTGCGCGCCTTCGATCTCCTCGTCTCGGCGCATCTGCTCGCCGGCGGGCTGGCGCTCGCGGCGCTCGGCCGGCGGCGCGGCTGGCCGGCCGCGGCCTGCGTGCTCGCCGCGGCCGTGTTCATACTCGGCGGTGCCGCGGCGGGACGGCTGCAGCACACCGGCATGATCCTCAGCTACGCGCAGGCGCCGGTCGCGCTGCTGCTGATCTCCCTCGCGCTCGACCGCCGCTCGTATCTCGCCGCGCTCGCGGCCGGGGTCGCCGCGGCCCTGCTGGTGCTCGGCCGCAACCAGGCGGCGCTGCTGCTCTGCGCCGTGGTCGCCGCCGCGGCCGTGGCGATGCTGGCGCCGGCGCCGCGGCCGCTCGCCCGTCTGCGCACGCGCCTCGGCGTGCTCGCGACGATGGCCGTCACCGCGGTCGCGGTCGCCGCCGTGCCGATGCTGCTGACCCTGCAGCTCGCCGCGCTGTCCAACCGGCCCGTGGTGACGCTCGCCGATGCGCTCGCCGGCTCGCTGCACCCGGCCAATCTGGCGACGCTCTTCGCGGCCGACGTGCTCGGCTCGCACGGCGCGTATTACGGTCCGGGCGGGACGGCCTCGCCCGATCTCTTCAACACCGACGACTCCTTCAACTACCTGTTCGTCGGTGGCGTTCCGATGCTGCTTCTCGCCTGGCTCGGCCTCGGCGGCGGCGGAGTGCTGGCGCGCGGCGCCCGGCTGTGGAGCGCCGCCGCGGCGCTGGCGCTCCTCTACATGCTCGGCCGCTTCACGCCGGTCTTCGCTCTCGCCTTCGCCCACGTGCCGGGGGTCGACCTGTTCCGCCGGCCGGTCGACGGCAGCTTCGTGCTCACCCTGGCCCTGGCGATGCTGAGCGGCGCGCTGCTCGCCGCCTATGTGCGGGACGGGCTGCCGCGCCGGCCCTGGATCGCCGGTGCGGTCGCGGTCGCGGCGCTCGCCGGCCTCGCGGCCGTGGCGGTGAGGTTCGCGCAGGCCTCCGGCCATGCCGGGCATGCGCTCGCCGCGCTCGGGCCGGCCTTCGCCGTCGTGCTCGCCGCCGCGACCGTGCTGGCGCTCGGCGCCCGCGCCGGCAGACGCGATCTCGCCGCCGCGGTGGTGACGGCGATCGCGGCCGCCGAGCTGCTCGGCTGGAACGCCGCGTTCCGCCTGAACGCCGAGCCGCGCGAGGCCTACGCGGCGCTGGAGGCGCCGGCCGGCGCCGACGCGGCCGTGATCGCCGTGGTCGACCGTGCGTTGGCCGCCGCGCATGCGGCCGGCGATCGCCCGCGCGTCGAGGTCGTCGGGCTCGGCGGCGCCTGGCAGAACCTCGCGATGGTGCGCGGCTGGGAGGCGGTCAACGGCTACAACCCGGTGCGGCTCGGCGCCTACGACCGGCTGGTCGCGCCGGCCGAGGAGAACTGGCGGTTCGGCTTCCGCCGCTTCCCCGAGAGCTTCGCCGGCTTCGATTCGCCGCTGGCGCGGGAGATCGGGCTCGGCCTGCTGGTGCTCGGGGCGCCCCTCGCCACCCTGCCGGGGCAGCCGCACCTGCCGGCCGCCGAGCCGCTGTTGGAAGGCCCGCGGGCCTGGGTCTACCGGCTGCCGGGCGCCCGGCCGCGCGCCGAGGTCCGGCCCGCCGGCGCCGCCCGGATCACCGCCTGGCGGCCCGACCGGGTCGCGGTCGCGGTGGAGGCCGACGGCCCGGCCACGCTGGTGCTGCACGATCTCCTCTATCCGGGCTGGGTGGCGGAGCTGGACGGGGCGCCGGCGCCGATCGGGCCGGTCGCGCCGCTGTTCCGCGGCGTCGCCGTGCCGGCCGGCCGCCACGCGGTCGTCTTCCGCTTCGCCCCGCTGTCCACGGACAACCTGCTGGTCGCCCTGAAGGGCCTCGCCGGCCCGGCGCCGGCCGCCCCGGCCCGCTGAGCCGAATCACGCCGCGCCGCCGCGGCCACGGCTCGCCGCCGGGATCGCCGCCCGAATCGACCGCGCCGCGCCGGCCGCGCCGATCGTTAACGGCGCCTTTCGCAATTGCGGCAAGAATTTGGAAATCGTGACGAATCTGTGGCGAATCCGGCGAAGCCGCTGACGCCGCCGACCGAATCCCGGCCCCGTGAACGGCCGGAAAAATCGACGCTCCTCAGTCATTTACCGGCTGTTAACCATGTTCGCCCCAGGCTCGGTGCAGGGCAGCCGAGGAGACACCCATGAACGTCATTACCTTTGCGTCTCGCAAGGGCGGCGCGGGGAAGAGCACGCTCACCGCGCACCTCGCGGCGACGGCCCATCTCGCGGGTCACCGCTGTCTTCTCATCGATGCCGATCCGCAGGGCTCGCTGACGCTCTGGCAGTCGCTGCGGCCGGACGGCAAGCCGATCGTCAAGAGCGCCGCCCGCGGCGTCGACGGCCTGCTCGCGGTGGCCATGCTGGAGGGCTACGACTGGGTGTTCATCGACACCCCGCCGACCATGTGGGTGGTGGTCTCCGAGGCGATCCGCGCCTCCACCCTGGTGGTGATCCCGGCCCGGCCCGGCCTGTTCGACCTGCACGCGGTGCGCGAGACCGTGAAGACCGCCCAGGAGCGCAACAAGCCCTATGCGGTGGTGATGAACGCCGCCCCGGCGCGCCGCGACGACAAGGAGTCGCCGGTCGTCGCCTATGCCCGCAATCATCTCGACAAGCAGGGGATTCCGGTGTGGTCCGGGCAGATCACCCAGCGCGCCGGCTTCGCCCTGTCGCTCGCCGCCGGGGCCAGCGCCCCGGAGGTCGACCCGGCCTCGGCGGCCGCCGCCGAGATCGTCGGCCTGTGGCAGGCGATCTCCCGCTCGGTCGACGCCGTCAACGCCGCCCGGGCCCGCGCCGCCGCCACCCCGGCCGCCAGCCGCGCCGCCTGATGCTGCTTCCGGGTGATCCGTTCGCCGTCATTCCGGGGCGCGGCGAAGCCGCGAACCCGGAATCCAGCGACAATCTCGGAGTTCTCGGCTGGATTCCGGGTTCGGCGCTGTGCGCCGCCCCGGAATGACCACCGAACTGATCAGCCGAATACGGTAATACCAATGGCCGCTGATGCCGACTCCTCGTGCCCGGCCTCGTGCCGGGCATCCACGTCTCGAGAGCCGTTCGACGACAAAGACGTGGATGGCCGGGTCGAGCCCGGCCATGACGGACGGCGGAGGTCGGAGATTGCCGCCGCTGGCATGCGCCGCGGCGCCCGAGGCGCGGTCCCCGAAGACGCCCGGCCGAAGCCGCGGTCCGCGCCGGCCCGGCGCAGACCCGGCCGGCCCGTCTGCCGGCTTGCAAAAAAAATCGTCTCCGCCTAGGTTCCGCGCGCCCGCCGGAGCCGCGTCTCCGGCCTGTGCAGCTGTAGCTCAGTTGGTTAGAGCGCCTGACTGTGGATCAGGAGGTCGGTGGTTCGAGTCCACCCAGCTGTACCACGCGCTTACCAGCACCTTCCTGCCGGTCGCACCCGTTCGCAGGGCCGCGGTATACGTTGGCGGCAAGAAGCATCTCGCGGCTGAACTCCTCCACCGGATCCGGATGATCCCGTCTGGGATGCTCCCGCCGGCCGGATGCCTCTCTCATGGGCACCCAAGGGCAATGTGACGTCTCTTTCTTAAACGCCTTGGTTGTGCTTTGGTCGTGCGTGTTCCGACCCTATTTCAATGGCGGATGGCCCGCCGAACGGCGCGCGAGTTAGAGGCGACGGTGCTCCTGGAGGCTCACGGGGCGATGATTGGCACGAGCGTCGCCGCGGGGGCCGGTTGCTCTTCCCATCGCTTGGCGGGAGTATCGCCGGTATACAGCCGAATCTATAAGTGTATCAGCGAAAAATGCCTGCTGAGCGATTTAAACTACCCTTGGCCGGTGTGCGTTGTAAATTCAACCGGAGCGCAGCCGTAAGCCCATGCCCAGCGCCGATCAGGTCAAAGCATTGATTGCGTCGCTTTCCGAGGGGGATGAGGCGCAGTTCTATTCAATCGCGATGCAGATCGCGGCGCATGAAGCACGTCTCGGCCACGGCAAGCTCGCTGAAGAACTTCGTGCCCTCATCGACAAGGCGAAATCCCGCGCCCATTCCGGCCCCTCTAGGGGACCCATTCCTTTGGCGCGCCCTCGCGGGGAGGTGGCGGAACTTCTGACCGTCACCTACCCGCCGACCAAGCTTTCGGACATGGTCCTAAGCGAGGGCACCCGACGCAAACTCGAACGTGTCATTCGCGAACACAAGGCAGTGCGGATCATACGCAGTCGAGGACTTTCACCGCGGCGGAAGCTCCTGTTGATCGGCACGCCGGGAACCGGCAAGACGCTGACAGCCGCAGCTCTCGCCGGAGATCTCGGCCTCCCGCTGTTCGTCGTCCGGCTTGATGCGTTGATCACTAAGTTCATGGGCGAGACTGCCGCCAAGCTGCGACTGATCTTCGAGGCATTGAGTCAGACGCGCGGCGTTTATCTGTTCGACGAATTCGACAGCATCGGGTCGGCTCGCGGGCTTGGCAACGACGTCGGCGAGGTCCGCCGCATCGTGAACAGCTTCCTGCAGATGGTCGAGCAGGACGATTCCGATAGTCTCGTCGTTGCCGCGACCAACCACGCCGAAATCCTGGACCGGGCGCTGTTTCGTCGGTTTGACGATGTCATCGAATACGATCTCCCCGACAAGGCCAGGATCGCGCTGGCATTGCGCGCGAAGCTCTCCGGTTTTCGGACCGAAAAAATACAGTGGGCGAAGGCAGCGGCTGCCGCACAAGGGCTGAGCTTCGCCGATATTGCCCGCGCCTGCGAGGAAGCGATCAAGGACGCCATCGTACATGATCGTCAACTGGTGACACATCCGGAACTCATGAGCGCCATCCGTGACCGCAAATCTGCGGTGCCTCATAAGGGGACAAACTGATTAATGCTTGGAGGACGGTGTGCCATCGCATCCGCATCTCATCGTTCCGCGGCAGTCTGAAAGCAGACGATTCACTAGTCCCAGAACCGGGCCGCGCGAACGCATGGCCCTGCCGCCCCGCGAGCGCGCCGCCCACGCAGGCTACCTGATTCAGGAGCTTGCGGAGATCGAGCCGCAGGCCCGGCAGCGCACCGAAGAGCAAAGAGCGCAAGGCATTGATGCCGGTCTTGGCATCTATCTTGTCTTCGAAAGCGAGCCGAATTTCGAGCTGAAGTGTAAGCGTCGTTTTCAGGCCACGGCTTTGAGGGCTTGCGGCGGGGCGTAGGCCCAGGGCAGCAGGTCGTCGATGCGGCTGTTGGGGTGGCCGTCGACGATCCGGGTGA